>JBBCJA010000017.1:0-106659 GCA_037189585.1 Selenomonadaceae bacterium
CTCGTGAACATTTCTCTCGGCGCTCAGCTGAACGGCTCTCGCCTTGAACTCCGCCGTGTAAATTGGTCGTTTTCTTCGGGTCATGCAATCCTCCAATATCCTTAAGTCTATCGGAATGTCTGCAGATTGGGGACCCCTTCAGCGTGCGAAAGCGCATCCTGGCCCCGTGTCTCCTCCATCTCCCATTTTCGTGCCTCCAGAATTTCCGTAGCAATCAGCCGTGGCAGTTTCTTCTCCAGGATCGCGAGGTGATGTCGGACGGCCAGCAACTCAACAAAGTCATGGAAGCCCGAGGGATTAAGTCCGGCCATCCAGTCTCTGGCATCCACAAGGCGTTGTTCGTAAATAGCACAGAGGACGTCTCCATACGGGTCACTTGAAACAAGATTCTCAGCATCGACTCCCAAGTAGCTCCAGTAGGTATTTACGACGTTCTGGTCGTTCTCGAGAACACGTTTAATTCGGGCCTCATCCTGCAGCAAGACGTCTACTAACCTGGCGGAACTGTCGAGTCGTCCCCAGTAGATATCATTCAATCTCCAAGCTGCTCGCAGAAATCCCCCATATTTGGAAAGTTGGTCCCCACATAGTTTTTGGTTCGCTTCAAGGTCGGCCAGGCCACGTCGAGCGGATGGATCGAGTTGGACCAAGTCTATTCGGGTACGGCTGGTCATTCCCGCCGTATACTCCAGGGGGAACAAAAGCGTGTCCAGAAGCTCAAGGTATCTGGCGACAATACCCAGCCGCTCCTCCTCACTCTGCGTTTTCTTAAGCCACCTTATCGCTACGAAGACACCAGAGTCGACCGTCCTTGTATCGTCGTCTGGTTCGGGCTCTGGAGGCTCGACTTTCACGGCAGCCTTAGCTATCAACAAATCGATCTCAAGCGATACAGCCTCCGCGCGCTTGCGAAGCATCCCGTATCTCTCGTCATCAAAACCCTTAACGAGATCGGCCCAGTCTGTTCGTAACTTACGAGCCGCGCTATAGCAACCAAAGAGCTTTTCTAGCGTATCACCGAGGGAACTGACTGCAGCTGTGTACTTCTCCTCTTCAGGAAGAGCTTCTTTTGTCTCATAGATCTCATCGGTCGCCCGAAGAGCTTTCCGCTCCAACGCGAGAATGACCATGCCGATCTTCTGCTCTTTGGTGGGTTGTTCGAGTATCGGCTCTACTCGAACATCTTGCGGGTCCTGCTTCAAGATATTGGCTTGCTCAACGCCTACTTGAGTGGCTGTGACCTCCCTATATGTGCCCCTGCTCAGTTTCTCTACTCTAAAGTTCTTCTTCGCTCTCACGGCTTCCCTGATCCGACGTAGATATCGAATGATCTCGCGGGCTTTTCCGTTGTGCTGCTCGACGGAATCAAGAACTCCACGCAAGCTCTGCAACCGCCCGATCCGGGAGGCTGCGAGGATATGCTCGAGGGCGTCGGGCGGGTTCTCCGACTCGGTCGGCTGAGCGAGATCTGGAACAGGTTCGACATGCAAGACCTTCCGAACCACCGTGTCGGCCCCGGCCTTGCGTTTCTTGATCGCATCTACTACCAAGTCCAAAGGGCGTAAATTAAGATAGCCGCCGTCGCCCATCCAGTCTTTGGTGCCCTCGATGTCGATAATCTTAGAATCACTCCCAAAGGTTTCCTCACTAGCGGATGCGACCTCGAACACAGCGGGTAACGAGGAGGTGACTCTGGCAGCGTTGGTCAGTCTTTTCACTACCCGCGTGCGTGCGCTGTCGTTGTTAGCCGAGGTTAAGTCACGCCGCTGGCCGGTGGTAAGGCCTGTCTCTGCATGAATTTTCTCGCCGCGTTGGGCGAAGTGGAAGACCCCCTTATGATTGGCTAGCTCTATCTCGGTTCCCAAGTTGTCACGATAGATTTCGCGATGCCCGGTGAGGTAGGTCCCGGTTACAAACAGGTCGAGATCCCAGTCAATTCCATTCCCATTGCCCGCCTGAGGGATTAAGTCCCCATCGAAGACTTCGAAGAGTTTCTGGAAAACCCAATCATCTCCCCGAAGCAGGCTTTTCGGGTTATCACCAAGGGAATGAAATAGAGCATCGATATCGGCTAGTTCGGCGAACCTTTGCTCTGTGATTTCCAGATCTGTGCCATTCGCCATCGCGGCAGCCAACAAGATCGCGTTGATACCTCCGGCCGAGGTTCCCGACAGCACATCGATTTTTGCCCGTCTGGAGTTTGTCAGTGCCAGGCAAACCGAATAGAGATCCGAGCCGGAATCCGGTGTGGCCATCGCCATGCGATAAAGCTCCTGTGCGACGCCATTCATGTAGATCGCCAGCGATGTCCCTCCAACAAAACTTACAGCGAACCTGAATTCTTGTTTTTTAGTGCGCACGCATCAGTGCCTCACAAGCTATTTTTGAAGCCATCGGACGACGATGCTCGAAATATTACTCTCGTGGTAGAGAAATGGACCTTCTTGCCATCCGATGAGGTAAAGCCGGCCGTTTCACTGTCCATGGCGGTCAGGGTGTTTGGCTTTTTACCGGCCAGGAACTGTCGTCCGGGAAGCTGCACTGGGTGCGCGTCATCTCCGACCTCGACCATGCTTTGACCGGGCTTCGGCTTGATCTCGACGACTTGATCCAGGTCCCTGGAACGATCTAAAGAGTTGAGAAGATAGTGGGTCGAGCCGCTCTTCAAGAGAAAGCCGGACAGAGCGCCCGGGCTGCTCTTCGGAGTTTCTAGCAGGCTCCTTTCGACCAAGACTTTTTTGACCTGAATAGTCCCCTGAAAGAGCGGAGTTGCAGATTGGTCGTCGTCCTCAAAGTTTCCCTTGGAGAAAGCACCTTTCACTGTGGATCCAACAGTGAGAGTTTGGAGTGAGAAATCTCCGGTCGGACCAAACGTGACTTCCCCTGCGGTCATCGCATTCTTGAGGGTCACCAGTTTGCTTGAATCTGTAAGCACTACTTCCAAGACTAACTGTTTTCCGTGGCAAGCGCTTCCGTAGAGCGGCTTGTGAGACAGAAAGATCCTATCTCCACCAAAGACCCAGAATCCGTGTTTGCCACAAGCGGCCTGAACCGGCGCTGCAGCCCACATGGAAACTCCCAAAGCAACAAGGGCTAGAAAAAACTTGATTCGCATACTGAACTCCCAATTTTGACCATCACCATGATAACGCTCGCATGACACGATGCCCTGTCCTGCGAGCGCTGTGGCAATATCTCTACGTCGTAATTTCCACAGACTGCTTCGCACCATTCCACGATACGGCAGCCACCGGCAACATCCGTGCGTGAACGTATCCGACCCCACCAACATTGATGTATCGTAGAGTATGCCTGACGTTGCCAACGCCGACATTCACAAAATCAGGTGTTACGGTACCGAAACTCCAATTTAGCTCTGCCGCGAATGCACGAATCCCAAGCATGACCTTTTGTCCGTTGTGCAGGTAGACGGGGATATTTCTGATGGTTTGGCCATTGATGATAACTTTGACTGCATCTCGAAATCTCCATCGCCTTGCTTCAACGAATGGTCCTGCATTTGCCGCGTAACCTTGGATAGTTTCCCGGCGGTTCACGTCGCTTCTAGTTGGATGGTGGACCATTTCAGTAGGATTTATTGCGATACCAACATGCGTGATGGTGCCACGTGGATAGCTACCGTATGTGTTTGCAAACATGACGATATCGCCCCCAAGAATCTGTGTGCGACTCGTAATACGCTGACCGCACTCATCTCCAGCAAATGAATTCGCGTATCCCGCACCAATAGGATATGCGTCGTCCGTTGGAATTTGGGCTACGGGAAGATAAATTCCGGCCTTCTCGAAAATGTCGCGTACGAAGTACGCGCATTGCTCTGGAACACCTGGGCGAAACCATTTGCCTTCGGCCTCTTCCGCGAGCTTAATAACTTTTGCTTTACTCATTGACCCTCTCCTCATTTCAACTGATAGATAAGGTCACTATTCTCCGACCGGGTAAGCTCTCGCCTCATTCTAAAGCTGAAAATCCAATGTCCCGAAGGTCAAGATTCGCTCGCTAAAAGTTGACCAGGCTCTCCTCACAAAGTTGATGTGAAAGATGCTTTAAGCGATCCCGTTGCTCTGTTGGTGGGTCATCGTCTAGGACGCCCCAGCGATTGGAGTTGAAACAAGTCATCCCCGGTGATTGTGCTGCCCCGCATTCCTTATGGAAGGGCACTGGGCGGCAGTATTTTTACATTCGGTGCTTGGCAGCGTGATCTCGCTTCTCATCTCAAAGGACTGTAACTTCCACCCCCTGGGTGGATGTTTCTGTAGTTTGGGGACAGCTGGTTCGGGGTCAAAGACTTTTACCCCAGAGGTGATGGCCCCACTTTACCGCTCAAGGCTCCCTGCGGGATATTCCGAAACTGATTTCCCAACGATACCCCGGTTGTTTTGACCGCTGTATGATCGACGTGCCGGCGCTGGACAACCTTAACGAAGAGGGGTCGTGAAACCTGTCACTCACAAATAACCTTGTGCTCTACCCCGGAGCTACCGCTGTTTCTGACGATGATGTTGACCTGACGAGCCACGATGAGAGAACTTGAGACCGAGCAGCGGGACTTGGTACCGCTGTCCTTGAGCTTGGTTCCGTCGGGTAGCTCGACTTTCAGGTCGAGATCGTAGTCTTCGGGTGCGGAATCGTCGGCTTCGACAGTGATCGTTAAGGGTTCGCCTTTGAAGACTTAGACATGGCTCGAGTAGGTCTTCCCCCACGTGACCACTGATCACTTTGCGGGGTGGTCCGAGCGGCCCGGCGGCAGCCGATAGAGAGAGCATTCCGAGTACCACTATGGCTCGGCCCAAAAATTGGTTCTTCGTATTGTCCTCCATGCCCAATCCTATTCGATTGAGAAACTGACTTCCCGAGCCTACGACGAAGAGCAAAGCGTGAGGTGATGCTCCTCTTTTAAGATCCGGCTGACCTAACGCTTCTCCTCGTCTCTGGTGAAGTTGGCTTGCTTACGGCTACTGAGAAAGCTGAGCCTGCCGATGGAACCAAGTACACTGATCGCCTCTTTCTTCGACCATTACCTCCAACTTGATGACCAAGAGGAGGAGCAATTTCGCGACGAATTTAGTAAAATACCACCGAAGGAGCAAGAGGAAATGAGCCAATTCACCACTAGCTGGCACGAAAAGGGCCTTGTTCAGGGTCTCGAACAGGGCCGTCAAGAGGGCCTCTTTGAAGGACGCCTGCGGACGGCTAAGCGGATGCTTTCCCTGGGGTTCGCGAGAGAGCAGATTCAGCAAGCCACGGAGTTTTCTAAGTCGGAGTAGATCGCTTTAGAGAAAGAGTGGGAAGCTGAGTAAGCCTTCGAGGAGGCTTGCGGTGAGAAGCGAAATCGGCGCCGTGAGGATAACACGTCGTCGTTTGTTGAAAACCGGAGCCGCGCTCGGCGTGGCGCTGTCTTTAGGACAGGTGGCAGCCTCCACCACGAGTCCATTGGAACGATTCATGGCGATCTCGCGAGAGGCGACGGGTTTTCCAGACCTCGACCGCGCCCTCGGCCAACGCTATTTTTTGGCCTTGCGGCAATGGGAGCCGGACCTCGATTCCTTATTGAAGGCTCCGTTCGACTTCAACGCGTTGTCGCCCAGGCAGGGCGAATTAATCGACCTTGTGATCGAGAGCTGGTATAGTGGGACGGTTCCAACTTCATCGGGCACCCGAGTGCTGGACTACTCGACTGCGCTGGGCCAGCGATGTCTCCCTCGTTCCACGCCGGTGACCAGTTGCCTGAAAACTTGAGCACCGAATTTGCCATCGTCGGCGGGGGAGTGGCGGGCTGTCTGGTGGCCTATCGCCTGGCTCAGGCCGGACGTGAGGTCACGCTGTTGGAAGCCGGGCCCTGGGTGGATCGAGCGCGTGCGGTGGAGTCGTTTCGGGCCGACCCCTATCGCGGGATCTCCAGTCCCTTTGCCGAGTCGCTCCTGGCTCCCAGACCCGTCCTCCAGGATCTGGGGCATCACTACCTCCAGTCGGGTCCCGAGCTTTTCATGGGCCTTTATGAAAGGCGAGTCGGAGGTTCGAGCTGGCACTGGTTGGGAACGGCCATGCGGTTTTTGGCTGAGGACTTTCGGATGCGAAGTCAACACGGAGTGGGGGAGGACTGGCCCTTGACGCTCGACGAGCTTGAGCCCTACTATCTTCAAGCCGAGCTTGAGCTCGGCGTGGCCGGTCCCGAACCGGCTCCGCTTCCTCCCCATCCTTTCTCTCAGGTTGACCAGGCTGTCGATCTGGCTTGCCGGCGATTGGGACTAGAGCTCCAAGTCTTACCTCAGGCGCGCAATTCGCGACCGCACAGGGGGCGCCCGAGGTGTTGCCGGAGCGCCAGTTGCGTGCCGATCTGCCCCAGCGGGGCCAAGTACGACGCCTCTCTTCATGCCCGCTTAGCTCAAAACGCGGGAGCCACCATCCTTGCCGACTCGCCGGTCTTGCGATTGGCCGCCGACAGCAACGGACGAGTGAGAGAGCTTCACTACCGGGATGCTCAAGGGGAGAAGACATTGAGAGCCGAGCACGTCGTTGTAGCCTGCCATGGGATCGAGACCCCGCGACTGCTTCTGGCCTCGGAGCTTGCCAACTCCAGCGACATGGTGGGGCGTTTTTTGATGGGAGGAACGGCGGCCTTGAGTTGGGCCTTGGCCCCCGACCCCGTCGATCCGCGAACAGGGCCTCAAGCGAGCGCTGGTCTTTATGACCAGCGAGGAGGAAGCCATCGGGCTGAGCGTTCGGGATTTCTCACCTCGGTGGCAAGTGACGGATGGCCTCACGGAAATCCGGAGGCGCTGGTGCCGGACTTCCTGGCCCAGGGGATTAGAGGGGTCGCCTTGCGTCAGAGATTAACCGAACATCTGGCCCGGCAGGTCGCTCTGGTCAGCACCTGTGAGGAGCTTCCCGCGGCGGACAACCGCGTGACTCTGGACCGTGACTTCCCCGACGCTTTAGGCGTGGGAAGGCCCAGAGTCTCATACCGAATCGGGGACTATACTCATCGCGGCCTACCTCACGCGCGAGAGCTTCACCACCGCATTTTCCAGGAGATGAGGGCAAGCGAGATCGGACACCAGGCTCCGGCGGCGGATTCGGCCTACATCCTGGGGACAACGCGAATGGGCCGTAACCCCAAGAGGTCGGTTGTCCATCCCGACCTCTGTTGTCACGACCATCCGAACTTGTACCTCGTCGGAGGTTCGGTTTTTCCGACCACGGGGAGCGCCCCGCCGACCTTGACCATTGCGGCCCTGGCTTTGCGCCTGGCCGAGCATCTCAGAGAGCTTTAACCGTTACCGAAGTTCGCTACGACGGCACCGGAGAGCGCGCCGATCAGACCGAGTCCGATGGTCGCGGCAGAGTTGCCGGAGGAGCCGAGAAGGGCGCCGGCGGTTAGACCGATGGCGCCTCCACCCAGGCCTCCGAGGAAAGCTCCTCCCAGGATCTCTGGGGTGTCTTTGGAGGAACCGAAGGCGTTGACAGCCGTACCGCCCGCGAAGAACCCGCCCACGGCGGCGGGGAGAACCAGAGCGGCGGCTCCGGCGATTCCACCGGCTACGCCACCGTTGGAGACAGCCCAGCTGACCAGGGCGCTCCCGGCGACGGCTCCGGCCACGGAGCGAGCCACGGTGCTTCCGACTTTGCTGGAAGCGGAGTCGCGAGCGTAGAGAGTGGGGAGAGCTTCGGAAGAGCGCTGGAAAGTTTCCGCGGGAGCAGCGTCCGTGGGGGAGGCCTCAGGTTGAGCCACGGCGGGCTTGGCGGCCTGAAGGGGTTTGCTGGACTGGATGTAGGCGCTGCTGATATTCATCTTCTGTATCTCCTGAATTTGATATTTGGATACTAAGTCCAGAGCGTCACGAGAGCGTCACGCATGCGTTATAGCGTTCGAGGGATCCGATCGGAGGACCCGAAGGGGTGGGTCTGATGAAAGTACCGCTTTGGCGTTTGGCGTTGGTTTTCGCGCAGATGGGGGCGAGCGGCTTCGGCACCAGCATGCTGCCGTACTACCGGTCACGGCTGGTGGAAGAGCTCGGTTGGGTTAGCGAGGACGAGTTTTTGCGAGCCCTCAAGATCGGTCAGGCTCTTCCAGGTCTCAACGCCACCAACATGAGTGTGATCTTCGGGGACAAGCTGGCCGGGCCCGTGGGTGCGTTCGTGGCCACGGTCGCGGTCTTGCTACCCGGAGCCTTGAGTCTGTGCGCGATGGGAGCCTTCTACTTGACCCACCAGAATGACCCCGGCCTGGACAGGGCTCTCGACGGCGTGGCCGCGGCGGCTTGTGCGGTGCTACTGACCACCACCTGGAGGCTGGGTAAAAAACAGCTGATGAGTCCTCAGGTCGTGATGGTGGCGAGCACCGCCATCGCGGTCGGATATTTTCGGGTCTCCCTGCCTCTGGCGCTTTTAGTTCTTGTCCCGATCAGCGTTTGGAGCTGTCGCCCGAAGGAGCGAAAGTGAATTCCACTCTCACCCATCTCGCTATGGTCTTCGGCGGCCTGTCACTCCTAGCCATCGGAGGAGGCTCCTCGCTTCTGCCCGAGATGCAGAGTGTTTGCGTGGCCAACGGATGGACCACCCCGGAGCAGTTCTCCGAGACCTACAGCTTAGGTCAGGTCGCTCCCGGACCGCCCATGACTATGGTGGTGTTGCTAGGCTATCACGCCGCGGGATGGATGGGCGCCTTGGTCGTCCTCTTGGCTTTCTTCACGCCGGCCTGCGCTCTGACCTGGGGCGCCGCTCGGTTATGGGACCGCTTCGCCGACTCGCCCTGGCGGCAGGCGCTGGAGGATGGTCTAGCGCCGATCAGTATCGGACTTCTGCTTTCGGGGGTCTTCGCCGTGGGTCAGGCCGCCATCAAGGACAGTCTGACCGTGACCTTGGCCCTGGTCGCTTTGGTTTTAGCTTTGTGGAAGAACCCCAGCCCCGCGCTTCTGGTCCTGGGGAGCGGGTTGATAGCGTTTCTTGGAAGCTTGCTCGGTACGTGAGCTTAAGGGCCTGCGCAGGCCCTAAGATGACGGTAAGATCGGGGTGTGACCGCTTCGAGCCGAGTCCGGTATGTCGGGTCGCCAGTCCAACTGAATCGGCTCGACGTGCACGACCATGTCCGGCGTGACGGTGATGATGGAGTCCTCGGGGATCGGTATCCAGTTGGGGCAGTCCTCAGGATTCTCCGAATCGGCGGTCAGGGGCTCTGAGCTGATGATGACCGCGCTGCACTTGTCGCTGACGGCCCGTTGCAGTTTTCCACCCTCGGCTAGCTCAAAATGGTCGGCCTCGGCATAGTAGAGCGACTGGGCCTGCTGGTGCTCTTCACAGCGCCAACTGGCAAAGCGTGTCGCTACCATGGAGTAACCGTCGGTCACGGCGAAATTGAGGGAGGTTCTTTCGGTAATACCGAGCTCTCGGGTCCAGGCCATCAACAGATTGAGCAGATCGTTGACGGCGTCTCGAAGTTGGAAGGGATAGACGGGCGAATCACAGTCTTCCATCATGCTCATCAAAAGCGCGAAACAGTGTTCCGAGTCGGTGGTGCCCGAAATCATGTTGAAGAGGCGGTCGGGCAGCAGGTCGTATATCCTGCGTCGCATCTGGGAGAATCCCGCCAAGCCGCCGTTGTGCATGAAGAGCCAGTGACCGTACTTGAAGGGATGGCAGTTGCTGATACTGACCATGGAATGCGGGCTGGCCGCCCGTACATGAGCGAAGAGCAGCTCGGTACGTAAGAGGTGAGCCAGGTTGTGCAGGTTGGGATTGCTCCAAGCCGGTTCGGCGAAGGCGATGCGGGCGGGCTCGGTACTGATGGCCAGGTCATACCATCCGAGCCCGAAGCCGTCTCCGTCGACAGGATGGCGCGGAGCATGCTCTCGAGGCATGTAGCCTTCCAGACTGAGAGTCTGGCGGACCAGGGAGTTGTTGGGATCCGAGACCAGATCGGAGACCAGGATCGGAGGGCCTTTATAGGCGAGCCAGCGACACATCGGCTATCCTCTGGCCTCGATGAATTCGCGAGCTGGGCGGCCCATCAGGTCTTCTTCCATCCGCTCTTTCTCGTCGAAAAAGACTTCGCTTAAGTCTCTTTGATTGACGATTTTCGCCAGGCGTTGAAGGAGGGCTTCCTCGGTTTTCACGCCCTGGATGGTGAACAGTCTTTCCCGCGCCGCCTCGGGCCCCATGGCCTGTTCCAAGGCCTGTTGGCGGGGCGAGTTGTTGACCCGGGCCCAACCGCTGGCCACGGCGGCGTGAAGGCCGGCCCAATCTTTCTCACCGATCCGCTCTCGCCATTTTTGAACCTGGCGCTCGATCCCCTCGAGTTGAACTCTGGCGGCCACTCGCATCGTCATCCCCGTGGGGGCCTCGATAGAGCGAGCATAGCGAGTGAAAGCGTCGCGATGGAACTGCCCCTGACCGACAAAGGCCAGACTGTCGGTGAGGATCTGGCGGCAAGCCTGGCGCGAGGGAACATCCACAGGGAGGTCATCGACCCGGGCTAGAGTCTCTCGGAAATACTCCTCAAGCTTGCCGACGCTCTCCAGGTCGGGACGGTGGATCTCGAGAGCCTCTGGAAAGAGAGCTCCGAACAGCCCCAGGGGAGCGTGGGCGACGTACTTGAGGGTGGCGAAGGCGATGTCGACCGGCTCCACGGTCTCCTGGAACTCTCGATGGATCAGACGAAATCGGCCGCCCGATGGAGTGCCCACGGAAAGGATGATCGCCGGTAGACGAGTCAGGCACCCCGGACTTCGAGCCTCGAAGGTCTCCTCGGCAAGGTCCTGGAGACGCAGCAGGGCTCCAGGGATCATCGGAGAGCCACCGCTTTGACCAGAGCGCGACCCACCGCCCGCGCTTTCTCTCCGTAAAAAGGGTTTTTGGTCTCCCACTCCGGGGTGAAAGCTTCCCGGGCATGCGGCATAGAGACGGTGTCCGGTATCAGAGTGACCCCCACGCCGGAAAGCACGGTGCGAAGATGGTCTAGACCGCGAAGCCCCGCGTGGTCCCACTTGGAGGCACTGATCATGGCGCCCACCTTGCCCTGGAAATCTGCCAGTCCCTCGCGCTCCTGGGGGTCTGGCCGGGTACCCCAGTCGATGGCCGCCTTGAGGGTGGAGCAGAAGGAGCCGTTGAACTCAGGCGCGGCCACCAGCAAACCCTGGTGGGTCGCCAGCAGTCGCTTGAGCTCCACAGCGACCTCGGGCAGTCCCGAGCGGGCTTCGTCATCGAAGGAGAAGTGAGGAAATCGCGTTTCGTGCAGGTCTAGAAAGGTGACTTCGGCACCCTCCTCACGCATGGCGGAGATGGAAAGGTCGAGAAGACGGCGGTTGAAACATGTACTGACGATACTACCGGCCAGCGCTAAGATCTTGGTCCCCACTTTTAAGATTTTCGGATCTCTTCCGGATGCGTCCTGCAGGTTCCCACAAGGGACGGCTCAAAAGGTCCGTTCGCTCCCTGTAGGGGGGACACAGAGGAGGAATAGTATGCCGATCAAACCACGGGACTTTCGTCCCATTCTCGACCGAACCACCGCGCTTGCCGAGAAGGCTCTGGACCGACCCGACGACTACGCGAAGTACACGCAAGAGCTGAACGGTCATCTTCGCGATCAGGTTGACGCCGACTTCTTCTCTCATTGGGATGTCCAGCCGTGCGCCATGGCGTTGACCGCCGATGAGCGCGACGCTCTCTGTCATCGGGGTAAGATGCTGTATCAGGTGGTGGAGCGCATCCTGCAGATGTATGCCAACGGCATCGACGAGGTTCTCGAGCACAATCGCCGCTACACTCTGTTCCGACCCTTGATGCACCGCCAGTTGATCACCTGGCAGGAGTACGGACGCTACGACTTCATCATCGGGACCAACGGCTTTCCGGTCTTCATCGAGACCAACGCCGCCATGGCCAGCGGATACCTTCCCGGGCACTTCGTCCAGGAGCATTTCGTCAAGACAGCGCCCGACTTTTTGCGCCTCGACGGGATGGCGGCCGAGACCCCAGATCGTTTCGACACCTTCGGTGAGTACATCCGCTCGACCGTGGCCACTTTCGACCAGGGTGACGGAGTGCTGGCCGTCTTAGTCGACGAGAACGCCAAGTTCCACGAGGTGGAGATGATCAAACGGAGCTGCGAGACCGCCGGAGTCAAAGTCGCGGTGGGTGATGTGGCCGACCTACAGCAGTCCAACGGGCAGTACCGGCTCAACGGCCAAAGGGTCAAAGCGACCTTCAACAAGTTTCGTATCTTCGGAGCCGAGCATCATTGGAGCGAGGGCGCTCACAACCGTTACCACGTCTTTCTCGAAGGGCTACAGAACAACGCTTTTCTAAGCATCAACAACTTTGCTTGCCTGACCGTGGCCGAAGACAAGGGCATTTTCGCCTCTATGCGGATGCCTTCTGTTCGCTTGGCTATGACCTCGGCCGAACTCGACTTCATCGACCATTACACTCCGGCGACCTATTCTTTGACCGAGACCGCCATGACGGAAAAGGGGGAGCACGTCAAGGAGATGGTGCTCAAGGAACAGGGCGAATGGATCCTCAAACCCCGCAACGACTATCGCGGCTCCGGTATCTGGAGCGGCCGCGATCACTCTTCGGAGAAGTGGAAGGTGATGGTCGACGAGCTGTGCGCCGGCGACACACCTTACCTTGCCCAAGCTCGCATCGAGCCCCACTTCTTCAGGGTCGCGCACGCGGGTAAGGACGGGGTGAAGGCCTGCGACGTTCGCTTGGTGGGCGGGATCTACTTCCGCCACCTGGGCGTCTCCAGCATCGTGGCTCGTGTCTCGCCCCACGAAGTGGTCAACGCCATCACCGGAGCCTACGTGCTACCCGAGGTGGCTATTCCCTAGGCTAGAGGCCCAACCGGGGTTTCCGGTTGGGCCTCTAGACCTACATTTCGCACTTCTCCCACGGTCTGTGGTTCCGATGCGCCATTCTCGCGTTGTCGTGCCTCGCTTATGTATTTCAATACACCTCACTCGGCACTCCTAGCGATAGCGACACCTCGAAATCACATCCTCGCGGGAGAAGTGCGAAATGTAGGTCTAGAGAAAATCGGTGAAGTCTTGAGCCCAATTGCGTTCGGCTCGCTCGACGGCGAGTATCTCAACCCAACCGTCCCGAAATTGATAGGCGATGACACCTGGGCCGACAGTCCAGAGTCGTATCTCGGAGGGGATACCGTCATGACGATGTCCTATCTCAGGGTTCTGGGCTAGTCGGCGGAAGGCGGCTCGATAGCGGTCGCGCACGTCTCGTGCCGTGTCCTTACCGAAGCTTCGTTCGACATAAAGCAAGCTTCTTCTGAGCCCCTCCTTCGCGTGTTGCGACAGACGCCATCGAACCATTCAGTCGAGGTGTAGTTCTTCACTTATCTCGTCGAGAGCGCTCTCACCGTCGACCAGATCACCGCGCTCGGCTTGAGAGAGCCCCTCAGCGATAGAAGCTCTTAGGTAGTCGAGATAATCCTCCTTGGCGCGCTCTCGCATGAAGAACTGCCGGAGACTTTCTCTCACAACTTCGCTCTGGTTGTTGTAGAGACCTGAAGAGACCTTCGCTTGAACCAGTCTCTCAAGCTCTGGAGTCAGATTGACGTTCATGAATATAGCCTATCGCCGATGTCAAGCATTGTCAATGTTTGACATCGGCGATCTGATAGGGACTATTCATAACGGCCGGGGGCTAGAATGCGATTCGGGTCCAGGGCCGCTTTCACGCGCTCTTGAAGGTTGCGCGAGCCTTCTTGAGCGCTCTGCAAAAGCGACATGCTGTCGGTGGTCAGTCGGCCCAGAATGTAGCCCGCCTCGGACAGGTTTTTGACCGCTTCCCGCGCGCACTCCAGGGCTTTTTGATCGCGACCCTCCTCGTCTCGGTCGTAGACGATCGCGCCGGTGGTGAAGATGGAGCGCTCGGTCACGCAGTTGAGTCCGATGTTGGGCTCGAAGCCATGCTTTGTCTGCGCCTCGGCGATGATGTCGGTGGCCTGGTGAACCTGCCGTCCACGGAAGGGGATGATCGGGTCGACCCAGATGAAGCCGACTTTGTCCCGGTCGAGCTGGGCGTCCTCGGGGGCTTCGCCGGACTTGCGCCAGTAGGCCATCTTCATTCCTTGATTGCCCCGGTCGACCCCGATGAAGCGGGTGTCGTGGTAGTAGCGACGGAAACACTGTTTGAGATCATAGCCGGTTTCGGCCAACACTTGATCTCGCTTCTCCTCGACCTGGCTTTCCAGCTCGCGATCGAAAAACAGTAAGGCGTCCACGTACGGCTCGATGGCGGCGCGCACGATGTCCACCTCGGCCTTGGCCTGCGCCGCCGACCAGCAGTAGAGCGCCCCGGCGCCGTTCCAAACGCCGATACCGTAACGCTTGCGCTTCTCCGCCTCCAACTCCGGGGTTAGAGTCCAGGCGCCGTTGGAGTCTCCATAAGGGAATCGGCCCTTGGCCATCAGTTGGCGGTAGAAGTTCTGCAGTTTGAAGTTGGTCCGTAGGATCTGCTTGAGTTTTAAGTCGCGGAGCGCATCGACCAAAGGATCCATCTTGGCCACATCGTCGAAACGGTAGACGAAGGAGACGAAGTCCGACGGCGTGGGGGCTAAGAAGATGGTCATTCGCGTCACCACACCCAAGTTGGATTGGGTGAACATACCGTCAAACCAGGGACCCACGCCCCAGCGAAAGTAGCGAGCCGACTGCGCTCCCGGGAAGCGCTCCATGCCGGTCTCCACGATTTCGCCGTCAGGCAGCACGACCTGCATGCCGCACATGAAGTCGAAGCGATCAGAATAGGGACCAAAGCCCCAGCCCCGCTCCAGGGCGTTGCCGATCACGCTGGCGTCGGGGGTGGTTCCCGGCGCGGACATGAAGAATTTCCGTCCGTGCTCTTCCAGCAGAGCTTCCAGTTGGCGAAAGGTTACGCCGGGCTCCACCGTGACCGTGCCCATCTCGTGATCGTAGTCGAGGATACGATTCATTCGGCCCAGGTCTAAAATGATGGATTGGCCGACCGGTGGGACCCGGGAGCCGTAGCCCCAGTTCTTCCCCGTGCTGATCGGATAGACGGGTACCTTGTGCTTTTGAGCGACCTTCATACAGGCGCTGACCTGGTTGGTGTCGGACGGAGCGACCAGGCCGACGACGCGACCCTCGGTGGGATAGGTCGCGGTCGAAGCCAGTTCGAGTTGGTCATTTTCGGTGCAGACATGGGGCTCACCGACGATGTCGATCCATTCTTTGAAGGCGTCTGAAGCTAGCTCTAACACGATGGGTGAACTCCTTGAGGTCTTTGGAATTTGCCGGAACCGGGCAGCGGGATCTTCGGATCGTGGTCTGGAAAACCTGGCAAATCATAAAGCTAGCGAGGTTGTATGGAGAGTCGACTCAGCACCGAGAGAAAAGCGGCCTATTTGAAAGACCTCGAGGCGCTTTTGAGAATTCCCAGTGTCTCCACCGACCCGGCTCGGCGGGATCAGATTCAGCGTGGCGCCGAGGAGACGGCCCGCCAGATGCAACAGGCGGGGTTCACCACGGTCGAGATCTTTCCCACCGCCGGGCATCCCATTGTTTTCGGCGAGTATTTCGTGGCCGCCGAGCGCCCCACGGTGTTGGTCTACGGCCACTACGACGTGCAGCCCGAAGATCCGATAGAACTCTGGCACACCCCTCCCTTCGAGCCGACCTTGCGAGAGGGAAAGCTGTTCGCTCGAGGGGCCACCGACGACAAGGGGCAGTTTCTTTGCCACGTCAAGGCCGTGCAGACCTTGTTGGAAGACGAGGGAACCCTTCCAGTCAATCTCAAGCTTCTCATCGAGGGAGAAGAGGAGGTCGGAAGCACGAGTCTCGCTCCCTTTCTTCTCGAGCACAAGGAGCGACTCAAGGCCGACATTTTGGTCATCTCCGACACCGCGATGTACGGTCCCGACCAACCCTCTTTGATCTACGGACTGCGCGGGCTGACATATCACCAGATCGACCTCCAGGGGGCGGCAAGCGATCTCCACTCCGGCTACTTCGGCGGAGCCGTGCCCAACCCGGCCGACGTGTTGACGAAGATTCTCAGCGGTCTGCGCGACGCCGATGGGCGTGTTACCATCCCCGGATTTTACGACAAGGTTCGGGAGATGACCCAGGAGGAAAGAGCATCCTACGCGGCTCTCGGCTTTCGCAACGAGGACCTGGCGAGCGCGGTCGGCGCGAGGCGCCTTTCTCCGGAAAGAGGCTACGACGGGCTGGAGTCGCGAACCGCGCGCCCCACCGTGGAGATCAACGGGCTTTTCTCGGGCTACATCGGTCCGGGGGCCAAGACCGTGCTACCCGCGACCGCTATGGCCAAGCTGAGCTGCCGCATCGTACCTGACCAGGACCCGGAAGAGATCTCGAAACTGTTGGAGGCGCACATTCGCGCCATCTGCCCTGACAGCGTGACCTGCACGGTGACCCACATGCAGGCCAGTCCCGCCTGGCTGAGCTCTCCCGATAGCCCCGCGATGAAAGCGGCTTCCAAGGCGGTCCGCCGGCTGTACGGAAAGGACCCGGTCTTCGTGCGCGAGGGCGGCTCTATCCCGATCGTCTTGAACTTTCAAGAGATTCTTGGACTTCCCGCGGTCTTGCTGGGGTTAGGACAAAGCGATGAGAACCTGCACGCTCCGAACGAATTTTTTCGCGTGGAGAACTTCTACTCGGGAATCGAGCTTGTCATGGAGCTGTATCGAGTCCTGGCGGAAGAGCTCTAGCGAGAAAGAGCTTCAGCTTTTACCCTGAGAAACGGAGTTGGAGTCGAAGACGACCTTACCGGCCGACCAGCGACCCTCCAGATCGTAGAACTGTCGTTCTTGGGTCAAGAAGACGTGAATGACGACCAGCCCGTAGTCGAGCAGGATCCAGTTCCCCTCGTCGCGTCCCTGGACGCGAAGTTTCTTGACTCCGACCGATTCGAGGCCGTCCTCAATTTTTTGGGCGATATCTTTGGTCTGGACGCGCGTGGGGGCACTGGCGATGACGAAGCAGTCGCAGACCGTGGTTAGCTCCGCCACATCCAGGATGAGGACGTCGTCGGCTTTGCGGTCGACGGCGGTGTTGGCGGCGTGTTGGGCGATCTCAAGACTTTCCAAAAGGGGCTATTTCTCTCCTTAACCGGTTTCTCGAGGAAACCTTATATCTTCGCCTTCTCGTCGGGTCTCTCGGCTCCTTCGCGGGAAGGCTCTCCAACCGTATAAAGACGATGTTTCCGAATGTAGTCGTGCACGCTGTCGGGGACCAGGTAGCGGAAAGGGCGCCCCTGGGCGATGCGAAGTCGAAGGTCGGTGGAGGAGATGGCGATGTCGGGAAACTCGAGGTGGCGGACTTTGCGCCGTAACGGCTCGGGCAGTTCCGCCAGCACCGGCGGGAGCTCCGAGGGGACTCCGAAGCGATGGGCCATCACCACGCCGTCTAAGAGTTCCAGCACGGCATCGGGGCGGTGCCAGCGCGTGCGGAAGGCGTCGGCTCCGCAGATGAAGGTGAGGCGATTCTCCTCTGAGAGCGCCTCCACCGTGTCCAGGGTGTAGGAAGGTCCCTCTCGCTCGAGTTCAAGGCGCGAAGCCTGAAGTCCGGGTTCGGGCGCGATAGCGGCTAAGAGCATCCGCCAACGATCCTCGGGAACGACACCGGGTGCCGCCTTGTGGGGCGGCACCCGGTTGGGAATAAAGAGAACCCTCTCCAAGCCGGCAGCCTGCATCGCCTCCAGAGCCAGGAAGAGATGCCCGTTGTGGATGGGGTCGAAAGTCCCCCCCATGATCCCGGTGCGCGGCTTGGACAAAGAGCGCTAACTCTTGAGGAAGTTGCGCAGCACCATCTGCAGAATGCCGCCGTGACGGTAGTAGTCCATCTCCGTCTCGGTGTCGATACGCACCTTGGTTTCGAAAACTTTCTTATTGCCGTCGGCGTCGGTGGCCGTGACGGTCAGGGACTGGCCGGGTTTGAGGTTGTCGTCGACCGGAATGTCGAACACCTCGTGACCGGTCAGGCCGAGGCTCTTCCAGGTTTGGCCTTCCTGGAAGCTCAGGGGGAGAACGCCCATCATGACCAGGTTGCTGCGATGAATGCGCTCGTAGCTTTCCACGATGGTGGCGCGCACGCCCAGCAGGAAGGTCCCCTTAGCTGCCCAGTCGCGCGACGAGCCCATGCCGTAGTCTTGTCCGGCCAGAATGACCAGAGGGACTCCGGCCTCCTGATACTTCATGGATGCGTCGTAGATCGACATCTGCTCCTCGCCGCCGGGCAGATAGTAGGTGACCCCACCTTCCGAGCCCGGGACCAGCAAGTTACGAAGGCGCACGTTGGCGAAGGTTCCTCGGGTCATGACCGCGTCGTGTCCGCGGCGAGAGCCGTAGGAGTTGAACATCGCCCTTTCCACGCCGTGGCTGGTCAGCCACTTCCCGGCGGGAGAGGTGGGCGCGATGGAACCGGCCGGTGAGATGTGGTCGGTGGTGATGGAGTCGCCGCCCATGACCAGCACTCGGGCTCCCTTGATCGATTTCAACGGCTGCGGTTCGGCCGGAAGGTCCTTGAAGAATGGAGGCTCGGCGATATAAGTGCTGTCGGCTTCCCAGGCGTAGACGTCCCCGTCGGAGCTGGGGATCTTGTTCCAATCAGGGTTGCCGTTGTAAACGTTGGAGTACTGGTTACGGTACATCTCGGCGGAGAGGCTCTCTCGCAGAGTCTGGGTGATCTCGGCCTGACTGGGCCAGATGTCCTTGAGGAATACGTCTTGGCCATCCTTGCCTTTGCCCAAGGGCTCTTTGTCCAGGTCGATGTCCACCGTGCCGGCCAGGGCGTAAGCCACCACCAGGGGTGGGGAGGCAAGGAAGTTCGCCCGCACATCGGGGGAGATACGGCCGGCGAAGTTACGGTTACCCGAGAGGACGGAGGTGGCGACCAGGTCGCCCTCGTTGATGGCTTCGCGCACGGGTTCGGGTAGCGGTCCACTGTTCCCGATACAAGTGGTGCAGCCGTATCCGACAGTCTGAAAGCCCAGGGCGTCGAGGTACTGGGTCAGCCCGGCTTTGTTGAGATACTCGGTCACGACTTTGGACCCGGGAGCCAGCGACGACTTCACGTACGACTTGCGCTCAAGGCCCTTTTCCACGGCTTTCTTGGCCAGGATGCCGGCCCCCACCATCACGCTGGGGTTGGAGGTGTTGGTGCAGGAGGTGATGGCCGCGATAACCACCGCGCCGTGAGTGATGTCGGTGGTGTGGCCGTTGTCCTTGACCGTTCCCTTGCGGGCCTGAGCGGCCTCGTCGAGGGCGAAGCCTTTGGGGCCCTGAGGGGCGCCCAGCACCTGGTGGAAATTCTCTTTCATGTCGCGCAGCAGCACGCGGTCTTGGGGACGGGACGGTCCAGCGAGCGACGGCTCCACGGTGGAAAGGTCGAGCTCCAAGACGTCGTTGAACTCGGGGTCGGGAGTGTCGGCGGTACGGAAGACGCCCTGCTCCTTGCAGTAGACCTCCACCGTGTTGACCAACTCCTGGGAGCGGCCGGTGCGCAGGAGGTAGGAGAGCGTTTCGTCGTCGATGGGAAAAAAGCCCATGGTGGCGCCGTACTCGGGCGCCATGTTGGCGATGGTGGCGCGGTCGGGCAGGCTGATGTTGGAAAGCGCCGCTCCGAAGAACTCCACGAACTTACCGACCACGCCTTTTTTGCGCAGCATCTCGGTGACTACCAAGACCAGGTCGGTGGCGGTGGCGCCCTCGCGCAGCTCGCCGGTCAGCTTGAATCCGACCACCTCGGGCATCACCATCGAGAGCGGCTGGCCCAGCATACAGGCTTCCGCCTCGATTCCACCCACGCCCCAGCCCAGGACGCCCAGACCGTTGATCATGGTGGTGTGGCTGTCGGTTCCGACCAGGGTGTCGAAGAAGGCGGCCTTCTCTCCCCGGTGGTCGCCGGTCATGACGGCCGGAGCCAGGTACTCTAAGTTGACCTGGTGGACGATGCCGGTGGCCGGTGGAACGACCTTGAAGTTGTCGAACGCCTTCTGGCCCCAGTGGAGGAACTTGTAGCGCTCCAGGTTGCGCTCGAACTCGAGCTTGGAGTTGAGGCTGATGGCGTCGAGGGTGCCGAAAGCGTCGACTTGAACGGAGTGGTCGATGACCAGGTCCACCGGAACGATCGGGTTGATCTTCTTGGGATCGCCACCTAGTCGGACCATGGCGTTGCGGAGGGCGGCCAGGTCCACCACGCAGGGGACGCCGGTGAAGTCCTGCAGCACCACGCGGGCGGGGATGAAGTTCACCTCGACGGGATCGTAGTTGGCCGGATCCCAGTCGGCCAGGTTCTTGACGTCTTTTTCGGCCATCGCGCGGCCGTCGAAGTTGCGCAGGACGTTCTCCAGAATCACCCGGATGGAGACCGGGAGCTTATCACCGCGCCCAATACCCTGGCCAAAGAGTTTGGGCAGGGAATAGATGGTGTACTCTCCCATCTCGGTCTTGATACGGCTCTTCACTCCAAACGGGTCCATGGCATCTCCCAACAAAAAGGTATCCGGTACCCTTACCGGATTCATGAGGCGGTTCCTGCTCGGCGGTTCATAATCACGGGTGACACAAGAAGAAGGGCCACCTCGGGTGACCCTTCTTCCACGGCTGACCAGACGAGAGAAGTTAAACTTCCGAGCCGCCGTGACAGGCGTTGTAGAAGCCGGCCAGTACTCCACCCATTTGGGCCACGGGAACGGTCAACACCATGCCGGTGAAGGTGTACCAATCGGCGAAGGGACAAACCCCGGCACTGGTCACCATGGCGGCGGCCAGCGACAAGCAGCCCACCATGGTAGCATGGGTCAATTCCCGTTTGGGAACCATGCGAGCGGCCACAAATCCACCCAGGCCGGTCATGGCCAGTCCTCCGAGTAGGCAGAGCCAGTCGATAAGGTTGGTCGTGTAGAGGCGCTCGGCCATCGTGATGTCGGAACTCCCGGGATCTAACAACAAGATCGAGAGCGTGGCGGCGAAAAGACAGGTCGTCGACATGTCGACGAGAAATCCCCGAGCGATGGCTCGATAATTCATCATTTGGAATTCTCTCCTTCTCCTTGAGCTATTACGACGACGACAGCGAAGCTCCTTCGCTCCCTCGTCTGAAATGCCAGTGAATCAGATTCTACTTTTTAATAAACCTCACGGGGTGCTCACACGTTTCACCGATGACGGTGGTCGTCCGAATCTTTCTCATTTCATCGAGATTCCAGACGTCTATCCGGTGGGTCGACTGGATGCCGACAGCGAGGGGTTGCTGTTGTTGACGGATCGAGCCAGTCTGGTAGACCCGTTATTGCGTCCCGGAGGGAAACCGAAACGTTATCTGGTCTGTGTCGAGGGAGAGCCGGAAGCGTCCGCTTTGGAGAAACTTCGAACCGGAGTGGAACTCAAGGATGGTAAGACGCTACCCGCCCGAGTCCGAGAGGTCGCTCAGCCGGACTGGCTGTGGGAGCGTGACCCTCCGATCCGTTTTCGTAAGACGGTTCCAACCTCTTGGCTGGAACTCGAGATCCGCGAGGGGCGAAATCGCCAGGTCCGCCGGATGACGGCCGCGGTTGGACTTCCGACCCTGCGACTCGTCCGGGTCAGCTTTGGACCTTTGGAGCTGGGTGAACTCCCGTTGGGACAATGGAGAATGGTCACTCGGGAGGAGTTCAAGGCACTTGTGGCGCTGGAACGAGCGAGGCGCGCTCCCCACTCGAGAGACCACCGAAAGCCCGGCCGCCGCGGTCTCTAGTTTAGTTGAGTCTAGGGCTCCTCCATGGTGGCGTTGCTTCGGATGGCGCTGACTTTGGAGACGAGTTTGGCGCCCAAACGACCGGCTTCTTTCATGTCCTCGACCTTACGGCTTTGAGCGGACTTTTGGACCTGTTTTTCCAGTTGCTCGACCGCGACGGCCATCTCTTTTTTCCCTTCGGGAGAGAGAGCCTTGAGGGTCAGCGCTTCCTTTTTGAGTTCCGCTGTCGCCTTTTCCAGTTCGAGCTGGTCGTCGGCTTCCCAACCGTCGTCTTCCTCGGCGCTGTCCTCGAAGGTTTCGTAGGCGAGCGTCAAAATCTCGGCCGCGTCTCCCGTGTGCCCGGCGACCTCGGCGACCTTGCCGGTGGCTTCCCCACCGTGAACGGCCTCAGCGGCCGTTTTGGCCGCCACCTCACCGGTTTGAGCCGCTTTGCTTCCGGCTCGGCCGGCGGCGTGAACCACATCGTCCCCGCGGGCGGCGGCATGGCCCGCCTCGGCCACCGCGCCGCCGGCTTTGCCCACCCGGGCCACGTCATCAGCGTGGGAGACGAGTTTGAGGGCGGCACAGCCGCAAAGCTGTGAAATCAGCAGAAGGCTGAGGATGATCCGAGATCGGGCTTTCATCGGCTCGCGCTCTCCAAAGCGTCCTCGAAATCGATGTCGCACATCAGTTCCTCGGCCAGACTTTCGAGTTGCGCGGCTAGCTTTGAACGCTCGCCTCCCGGCGGGAGCGAGACGAGATAGTTCGCCTCGAACATCTGCTCCCCCGAGAAGGGGGCGCTCTTCACTCGGCTCTCCACCTCTTCCACGTTGGCTCCGGCGGCGGCTAGAAGCCGGCTGATCTGCTTGACCAGGCCGGGACGATCGGCGGCCAGGATGTGGACTCGTGCCGAGGTCTCATTTCTGGGTTCGTAGGATTCATCGTCCGGGACGTGCTCCCAGTGGCAAGATAGTGACTCGACTTTTTCAGGTAGGCTTTCCGGGATGGAGGAAAATTCGACTCGGACGATGCCCGCGAACCGCCCGCCCAGGCGGCAAAGACGGCTCTCCAGCCAGTTTCCTCCGCGTTGTTGAACCTGATCGGCTAACGCCTCGACCAATCCGATTTTGTCTTTTCCGGTGACGGTCAGATGATAGATCAATGATGTTGTTCCTTTGCCATGTTGGTTTCGACCTCGAGGATATCCGATACGATCTCTTGATAAGTGAGATATCCGCTCCAGTCTTTGCGGGCCCGTCCCTCGCTGTCGATAAGGACCGTGAACGGGATGGCCCGGCCGTGGAAATATTTGGAGAAGTAATTCTTAAACTCAGAGGTGTGTTTGGCCTCGACATTGACGTGCTGGTACCGTACGTTCGGTTGCTCCTTCTCGAAATGAGCCAGTTCCGGTTCGAGTTTGCGGCAGACGGCGCACCAGGGTGCGCCGAAGTTGACCAACGTCCAGTGGCCGCCGAGCAACCGAGAGTCAGGCATGGTCGAGGTCGGCGTTGAAGGAGCGCAGCCTAAGCTTAAAAAGAAAAGAAGTGATAGAGAAAACCACTTCATTCGACCTTGCACCGCCATGGACGACGGTTTCTCCCACGGCTAGCCGAATTCCCGTGTGGCGATTCCTCTTGACAATCTGGCGGCGCAAGGCTAAAAGTACTGGGGTAAAATTTGGGCGGAGCCGGACTGTCAAGAGTGAGAGGGTCGAGCTCCCCAGGAGGACGCCACTTATGGCCAAGAAAAAGGAGAATCGGGTCATCATCACCCTCGAGTGCACTGAGTCCCGTAAAGATGGAGTGACGCCCTCGCGTTACACCACGACCAAGAATCGCCAGAATCATCCTGAGCGTCTCGAGATCAAAAAGTACAATCCGTATCTCAAGCGGCACACCGTCCACAAAGAGATTCGTTAGTCTGGTCGCGAACGACTCTTTCGAAAAAAGCGTCTCCCCCCGAGGCGCTTTTTTTCACTATGGTGGAATGGATATAAAACAGTTCATGAGGGTGTTGGCCACCCTGCTCTTTCTTTGTGGGTCGGTTCCGGCCCAGGAACAGGACTTTGTCGGACTTTTGCGTCAGGTCGAGGGTCTGGTGGACCTGGTGGATTTTCGTCCCCCGTCTCAGAGCTCCACGGTTCGTTATGGAAACAATCAGATAGCCACCAACGTCTACGGGTCGCCCAGCGCGTCCTGGTATTGGCCGAATGGCAAGATCATGACGAACCTGGCTCAGTCCCCTAGTGCGACCTGGTACTGGCCTAACGGGAAAGTCGTCACCAACCTTATCGGATCGTCTAGCGCGACCTGGTATTGGCCGAACGGCCAGATTATGAGCTTGAGTGGTTCGGGAGTCTCCCAAAAGGAACTCGCTAATACCCCCGCGTTGGCGGCCAGAATCTTACGTCTGGCCGTCCGCAATGGCCACGGCTTTTAGGACCAGATCCTTAGTCTTCCGGGGGGGACCAGACGAACTTCGAAGGCTCTCCCATCGTGGCGTTGACGGCTTCGAGCTCTTCATCGTCCTCGACCGCGTCAAGTTCCTGAAGGATCGCTTTGGAGAGATTAAGATTCTTTTTGTCGCCAAAGACCGACTCCCAGCGGTCGCGCTCCAGGCGCAAGACTAACATTCCGCCGCAGGAAACACAGTGATAGCGAATGCTGTCGGGCGAAAAACCTGACAGTTTCATGTCTTTGATCTGGCACTTGTGGGGGAAAAGCTGGCCGGTCGTCCGGATTTTCATGCCGTCATCTTTCTGACTCATTATCGTCTTGCCCTTTCTCTTCCATCCCCGTGACTTGTCCCGATTTGGGACGGAACGCGATCAGTCGAGACGGGTTTGTCTCTAGTCGCGGTCCACCAATCAGGTCGATACAATACGGCACGGCCGCGAACACCGCCTCTAAGCAATCGGCAATCGCGCTCGGCTTCCCCGGGAGATTGATGACCAAGGTGGAGCAGCGAGTGCCCGCGACTTGTCGAGATAAAATGGCGGTGGGTACCACTTCTAGTGAAGCTCGACGCATCTCTTCCCCAAAGCCCGGCAGGAGCCGCTGACAAAACTCTTCCGTCGCTTCCGGTGTCACGTCGCGAGGCGCGGGTCCTGTCCCTCCGGTGGTGAGGATCAGGCAGCAGCCTCTCTCCTGGCTGAGTTCTCGAAGAGCGGAGACGATCTCTTTCCGCTCATCGCTAACTAGGCGTGAATGGTAGCTCACCCCGGGGGACAGTAAGACCTCTTCCAGCCAGGCCCGCATGGCTGGCCCGCCGAGATCCTTGTAGTCTCCTCGGGAAGCGCGGTCGGAGACGGTCAATAGACCGATCGCGATGGGCTGGCTCATTCCTCATCCCACTCCTCGTCCTCATCGACTTCCGGAGCTAGGAAGCTGGCTTTGCGACGGAACTCACGCAGAATCTCGGCGCCGCGCTCGAATTGGGCGATGATCTCGTCGAATCTGGCATCGCTATCGTAGTTGAGCTGCTGGCGCAGGTAGCGTCCGGCGCCCTCGAGCATCTCCAAGCCCGCGCGCATCAGTTTTGGGGTTTCTCGCTCGTCGGTGGGGTCGGTGGAGCCCTCGAACTGATGGCGCAGTGCCAGAACGAGCTCTTCGTAACGGCTCAGAGTGGCTAGAACGTTACTGGCGGTGGTCGTGCCGTTCTGGAACTTGAGCATGTCGCGGAAAAGCTGTTGCAGGGGGTCGGAGACCGGCCGGCTGTCGCGAATTCTCTCCAGCGCCATCCGAAAGTTGGAGGCGGCATGGACCGCGATATCCTTGTCAAAGCTTTCCTCGGCGAACAGTTCGTCGAGGCGCTCCAAAAACGCGCCTAGTGGCTCGTGGTAGTCTTGAGGGTCATCCTCCTCGAGGGTTTGCTCCTCGAGTTCCACCAGATCTTCGAAAAGCGCGGGATAGTCTCCCTCGCGGTCGAGCCGTTGTTCGAGAATTTCCAAGCAGAGCTCAACGCTCAACGCAACATTTCCTCTATCTTGTCTAAGATGTCGGAGGAGTCGGGGCGCACCAGCGCCAGGATGGAGCCGTGGTGAACGACCAAGAAATCGCGCCCTTTGTAGATAAACTCGACCGCATCTTTCTTAAGAAAGTAAGCGAAGTCGCCCACTTCGGCCTGAAGGGGTAGGTATCGCACCGCCTGATGCGGTTTTTTCCACGGCTCGGATTCGGAATATTCGGGGTTAGCTGTGAGGTAGCCCGGTCCAACCCGGACCACCCGCCCACCTTGGATTTTTTCCTTATCGGTCACGGTGGCGGGAAGAAACAGTCCCGATTCGGTCAACTGCTCGCCCACCAACGGTTCGATCAAAACTCGATCGCCAACTACCATGAGTTCGCTCATGTCGAGTCCTTTTCTCTTCCCAATCAGCGATCCTGTGTTAAGGATCTGGTCTGAGAATAACTTCCCGGTTTGGAGCACGGGTCCATCCCCGTTGGCAGAGTTGCTTCCTACTTATCTGTGTCGAACAAACTGCGTCAAAAGCACCTTGTCAGCGGGGCACCTCCGCACTCGAAACCGGGGAGTTCTATTCCGGACCAGATCCTGAGCCAGAAGGGGCGGGCCCCGTGGCCCTTCAATAGAACCGCATGGGTGACTTAGAGGACAAAATGGAGCGGGGCGGGTGCACGCCGATTCAGATCGATCGATTTGTCAAGAAAGTTCGGGCCTTCCTGTCAGGAAACTCTGGCCTTTATCCCGAGTCGGAGCTTTGTCCGGTGGAAAGCCTTCCCGTCTGGAGCGACCTTCCAGAGGCTCCAGAACTCTACCGCAAGGCGGTCATACTGGCTTTGAACGGAGGGTTAGGGACCTCTATGGGTCTGACTGGGCCCAAGGGTCTGCTGCGGGTTAAAGGAGAGAAAGATTTCTACGCCATTCTCCTGGACCAGTTGGCCGCTTTCGAAGCCCACGACGGATTTCGCCCCCCGTTGATCTTCATGAACTCGTTCGCGACCGACAAAGCGACCATCAAGCGCCTCGAGGACCTCGGCTTTCAACAGGATCTTCCGTGGAGTTTTCTTCAGTCCCAGGTCCCCAAGATTGACGAACAAGGGCGCCCTGTCGAGGTGAAGGAGGAGGAGTACGCCTGGTGCCCCCCGGGACACGGGGACCTTTACGCCAGCCTGCTGGATTCGGGTCTGCGTGACCGGCTGGTCGAGGTCGGCTACCGCTACCTTTTTGTTTCCAATATCGACAACCTGGGCGCCGTTCTGGACAGCCGGCCTCTCGGATTTATGGCTGAAAACGATGTCCCGTTTTTGATGGAGGTCACCCGCCGAGGGGAGGAGGACCGCAAAGGCGGGCATCTGGCCCAGACCCCTTCGGGGGATTTTTTGTTGCGCGAAGTGGCCCAGTGCCCTAAGGAAGACCTGGAGTCGTTCACTGACGTTTCTAAGCATCGATACTTCAACACCAACAATCTCTGGGTCGACCTGGAGGCGATCGACGAAAGCTGGACCGACTTGCCTTTGATCGTCAATCGTAAGCCGGTTATTCCTCATCAGGGCGACTCCCCCGTGGTGATTCAGTTGGAGACGGCGATGGGGGCGGCCATCGGGACCATCAAGGGAGCCCGGGCCGTGGAGGTTGGACGAGACCGTTTCTTTCCGGTGAAAACGACCAACGAACTCCTGGCGATCCGTTCCGACCTCTATGAGCTCGACTCGGCCGGCCTTTTGCACGCGCTTGCGAAGAAAGCTCCGAGTATCGAGCTAGATCCGCACCACTACAAGATGATCGCCGACTTTGAGTCGCTGGTGGAAGGGGCACCTTCGCTACGCGACTGTCGGGAGCTTAGGATCGAGGGGCCGGTGCGGTTGGCCTCGGGCGATCGGCTCGAAGGCGTGGTGGAGTTGAGAAACCCCTCTCCCACCGCGAAGTCGATCAGTGAGCTTGGGTAGAAGTAAGTTCCTTCAGCCGCAAAAGCTTTGGTAGCTCGAAGGTTTTGGTTTTTTTCCCCTCGTCGGCGTCGGAACAGCTTTTGTAGCCGGAAAGCTGGTGGGTGCCCATCTCGGCCCGGAACATACGACGCGAGCCGTCGGTGAAGGCGGCCTCCACCGTGACCTCGCGGTCGCTGATCTGACGGGGTCGCACCCGCTCAAGGGCCGAACCGAAGCGAGACCAAAGCTCCGCTTCGACCGGCTGCACTTGCTCGGGAAGTCTTCCCTGGCCGCGATAGCCGGGAAGGTAGGGGCTACCTTGCTCCAAAGTCTGGTCCAGGGAAAGACACGAAACGCTATCCATGTGGCCGAAAAATCTCCATTCAGGGAGGGCCAGGACAACCGGGGCGTAGCGATGGCCGCCCAGATGCGAGACCTGGAGGGTTCGACGCGCGCTATTTTCCAGAAGTTTCCGATAGACCGGGAATCCCAGCGTACCACAGCAACGGTCTCTGGAGCCATGGGTACAGACCAGATATAGCGGCATCGGGCCTCCGCTGGGTGGGCCTTTCAGGGCTTCTTGCACCGCGGCTGGGTTCGCGTCGAGCTCTTGTATCAGAGCCTGACCACGAAACCAACGGATCAAAAGCGCCCAGGGCCGCTGGCACAAGGGAAGCCAGTCGATACGTGGGGTGGCTAGAAGCTTGACGTCCTTGGCCGCCCCGCCCTTGAGCAGAGGCTTGAAGGCCTCGATGACGCCCTCGGCCTTGATCTTCTTGGCCCAGGGCTTGGCTAACTCCAGGATCAGGTAAGCCTGCTCCACGGGAGCCGTTCCGACGATGGTCTCCCCCGGGGTGTGAGCCGAGCAGAGGGACATGCTTTAACTCCGGGCGGCGACAGGGATCTGGTGACCGCGATGTTTCCAGGTGGCCCAGAGGACGAAGAGGATCTCGAGGACCACGTAGACAGCGACGTATTGAACACCTCCGCTTCCGAAACCGTACGAGTGCAGCCCCGCGCCCAGGACGTAGTTCACGCCGTACCAGGCCATCAAAACGCCTTGGAAGGCGATGATCGACCAGGCGGCTATCCCGAACTTACGAAGCCAACCGGCGTAGCGACCGTGCAGGATGGCTAGATATCCCAGCAGGGCGATCAGAGCCCACACTTCTTTCGGATCCCATCCCCAGAAGCGTCCCCAGGAGTAGTTGGCCCAGACGCCGCCCAGGATCGTCCCGGCCGCCAGTAGTAATACCCCGACTTGTACGGCCCGGTAGAGAGCGTCGTGGAGGGAGGCGATCTGGTCGCTTTCATCCGGCCGTAGCGCGGCTTTCCACAAGACGATATGTCCCAATCCCAGGGCCAGCAAGAATCCCGCGTAGCCGAGGGTGATGCTCAGCACGTGGACGGTCAGCCAGAAGTTGCTGCGAAGCACCGGTGTCAAGGGACGAATGGAAGGATCGAGCACCGTTGGTAGGGTGTCGGCCAGGATCAAACAGATAACGGCGCAGGCCGCCGCCGACATCAGATACCAGCGTTTGGGAGAGACCAGCTCAAGGATGAAGGCGAAAAATATGGCTCCGAAGGCGACCCAGATGACGGACTCATACATGTTCGTCACGGGCGGACGTTGGGCGATGATACAGCGGAGAGCGAAGCCGTAGATATGAAGGAGAAATCCCGCCCCGATGAGGGAGAACCCGGCCCAGTAGCCGGTGCTTCGGCCGCTGTCGCTTTTGACGAAAGCAAGGACCGCGAGGCCCGCCAGGTAGAGGACCCAGGCTTTGCGGAAAGGATGGCTCTCATTATAACGTATCTCGCGTAGCATGGCGCCGTCGTCGGGCACCTCACCCAAGCGGGCCAACTGCTGACGTGCGACGACGGCGGCAGCGCCGATGGCCCCGGGATCGTTCCCCGCTAGAGCAGTTTTCAGCTTGCCCACCGCAACTTTCGCCTCGGCCACCAGAGGAACCGTACCTTCGTGCGAAAGGTCGGAGAAGCTGCCCCAACTCTCCTTCATCCCGGAGGGATTAGGCACCGCCGTCAACAGGCTGCCGTCCATGGCGCTCTCCAGGACCCTCATCTTGACCAGGAGCTCTTGGACTTTCTCTTCCGTTCCCTCAAGCTGCTCCTCGGCTTTGAGGCGCTGGTGAATCTGTTCGCGAACTTCGACCAGTTTCTTGTTTGGCTGGAGCTCTTCCAAGCTGTACCAGCGCCGCTCGGGATCGAGTCCTAGCTCTTTCTTGGCGGCGAGATCGCGAAACTCGATGACGGCGGCTTTGCTGGCTTCTTCCGGCTTGGCCCACCAATTGAGAAGTGTGATCACGGGATCGCGCTTCTCAAATTCTGTCTTACCGGTGACCAGTCGGACCGATTCCCGGGCCAGGGTGTCCAGGGGTTTCATTCGTCCACCCGATTGAACGGGCATTCCGGGAAGCACGCTCTCGGGAGTGAATTCGTTCTGCCCCTGGGACCAGCCCGGTAGGCTCAGCAAGAGCGCGAAAATTATAGTGATGTAAGATCTAAGCAAGGCTGGCCTCCTCGGCCGACTCCGTGTCTTTGGGTACGAGAGTCTTCTTTTTGGGCTTGAAGTAGAACTGGATGATGATTCCGATCACCAGCATGATGGAGCCAAAGTATTTCAGCTCGATACCTGGGTCGTTAGCAACGGCGAAGACCGAGATGTTACGTCCATCCGGAGTTTCCGAGAATGAAGCTTGGAAAACCTTGGTCCCTTCGTGCTCGTAGGGCTCGTTCATGGCGATGGTGTGGTCTTTGTCGCCTATGGTGACGTCACTTTCGTAGGTAGCGGCGGTTTTGGTACCGGGGTCGTAGCCGATTCGAAATTCTTTGAGTTTGATTTCAAAGGGGAGCGCGACGGTCTTGTAGCCGTAACCAACGATCGTTTCATTCCCGTCTTTGTTGAGGACCTTACGAATGTCGCCACGCTCAAGCCAGAACGGCTCCTCCGAGGCGGCTCCCTGGATGCGCATCCGGATGGCCGGACCCGGAGCTTTGTCTTCGGTCCCTTTTTTGGGAAACACCTCTCGGAACTGTCGCTCCCGGCGCGCTCGGTCGATCAGCTTGACCCGCTCGGCCTTAAGACCCATCCAGCCGGTCTCTAGCGCCGTCTCTCCGAACTCCCCGCAACGCTTGCCGTCGAGTCGATAAAGTAGGGTCCCGTCCGTGGTCAACCCAAGCTCCATAGTGCGGGCTTGAGGCTTTTCGGGGCGATTGTAGAGCAGTCGCGCCTCGGCTGGCTTCCCCACGCTCTCGATTCGTGTGTTGAGCTCGGGTAGGACAGAAAAGAGCAGCCAGTGCTGAATCCCCTCGGGGGTCTCGAGCTCTACCTCGACGGCGGGATTCACGGGGTCCTCGGACTTGGAAACCAGTTGACCGTCCTCGACCACTGCATGAGGCAGATAGCGAATCAGCTTCAGACTGGCTCCAGGCGACTCCAAAGGATAGGGGGTTTCACCGACCCTATCGAGATCGACGACCAACGGAGTGCTGCCGATCAAGACCTGTAAGGTTCCGCGTCCGGCAAGCTCCGCGGGCTTCTTGAACGCTTCCACGGCGGCCTGGTCGGGCAGACGGAACAGCTCAAGTTGGGCTAAGCCCATAGTGACTTTCCCGTCGGCGGGAGTCAGCCACAGTTTCTGGTCGACGTTGGCGTTGTGCAGCCGCATTTCCAGAGCGGGCATCCCGATGGGGTCCGGCACATAAAGAACGTCGGACTGGGCGTGGTGGTAGTAGTCATCGATGATCGCGACCAGCTTTCCATCGTCTCCCAGAGGATACTTATATTCGGACTTGCCGGGGGAGGGGCGATTCCAGCGATATTCGGCCGACATTTCCCGGATGCTGTCGATATCCGGTCCGAAATAGATCACCGGCTGGTCGATGGTGACTTTAGAGCTGGTTTCTCCCTCTTCTAAAGCCATGCTGCCGTCGAGACCTTTGAACATGGTGGCTAGGGAGCCGATCAAAATGATGATGATTCCCAGGTGAGTGACGACAAAGCCAGTCTGAGCCTTCTTCCAGGGGTAGCGGATGAGGGCGCTCGCCGTCAGATTCATTCCCAACACTCCTAGAAAAAGAGCGAATAAGGGGCTGCGATAGACGAGATACTGAGCCGTTTTGGTGTCGTAGATCGATTCATAGAAGGTCGCCACAGCTAAAATGATCGCAAGCGCGACCAGCAAGATCACCGCCAACTTCAGCGAGGCGAAAAAACGGAAGATGGAATTTTTCTTGAGTGCCTTCAAGAGCACGATGGAACGCTCACTTTGCTGGTCCTTGATTCCCCACCGAAGCCCGATACCGGACCCAGGTCCCCAGCGATTACGCCTTACCCAGCCTGTACTTGCCCTGAAACATTTCGACCGTGCCGGAAGTTCCCGTCGGTTCATGTTCGAAGATAAGACGCCAACCCTCGCTCGCGGCGCGCCCTAGAAATCTCTTCTTCTCTTCTAGAGTGACCAGCGGCGCGATATCGTAAGCCATGACGTAGGGAAGATGGAGGTGTGCCGTCATCGGTAGGAGGTCGGCCGGGTAGAAGGTCGGCTGCTCGCCGTGGATGAGAAGAGCCTGCATGGCATGGGTGTGGCCGTAGAGAGGGTGGAGTTCTAGTCCTGACATCAGGCACTCTTCTCCTCGAACCAGGTGAAAGAGGTCGGCCTCGATCAGCGGCTGGATGTTCTCGCTGGGGAAAGAGCCTCGGTCTTTTTCCGTGGGAGACAGAGCCCAATCCAGGTGCGCCGACTGGACCCAGTGACGGGCGTTTCCGAAGGTAGGCCGGAGGTTTCCGGCTTCATCGCGCCGGGTTAGACCTCCCGCGTGATCGAAGTGGAGATGGGTGACGATGACGTCGGTGACCTGGGCAGGAGTCAATCCGTGGTCGGCCAGGGCTAAGCTTAGGGGATCGGCGCCGTCGGCTTCTAAGGCGTAGATGGCCCGACCTTTTTCGTCCCATTTGGTACCCATGCCCGCATCGACCACGATGATGCGGTCGTCTCGCCGAAGTAGCAGGCACTGACAACCCATGGCGATTCGGTTGCTTTCGTCGGCGGGGCAATTCTTCTCCCAGAGAGGCTTGGGTACGATGCCGAACATAGCCCCGCCGTCGAGTCGAAACCTTTCCAGCGATAAGATATCGATGGAAAAGTGAGAAGGCGGAGCCATTAACCGTCCATGCTCTTGGTGAGCTTTTTCTTGAGTAGTAGCCGCTTTTTCTTGCGAGAAGTCGGCTTTGATATCTCTTTCGATTCGACCGGCGCGGTCGGCTCCTCCGAGGACGCCGTGGAGGTCTCTTCTTCGGCCTCGGAGGGCGTTGAAGGGGTGGGGGGCTCAGCAATCTCGGCCACGGGGGCCTTGACCTTGAGTTTTTTCTTCTTTGGCTTCCCACCGGAGTCGCCGGCCGATCCTTTGGAGCGCTTTTTACCGCTCTTGATCGGGGTTTCAGCCACTTCAGCGACTTCGGGCTCCTTGACGGGCTTGGGCTCTACCACTTCAGCGACTTCGGGCTCCTTGACGGGCTTGGGCTCTACCGCTTCAGCGGCTTCGGGCTCCTCGACGGACTCGGGCTCGACCGCTTCAGCGGCTTCTCGCAACGCGAGGTCGAGCTCCTCTCTCCAGGCCGCCAGGTTCTCTTGGGATAATCGGCCTTGCTCGGCCAGGCGACGGAAATGCTCCTCGGCTTCTTTAGCCCGCAGCGTCTTGGCGTAAAGAAGGGCGAGTTGGAATCGGACAACGGCAAGCGTAGGGTCGAGATCAAGGGCCTTAAGAAAGCTTCCTTCGGCTCGTTCGTTGTCTCCTTGCTCCACGGCTGATAGGCCTATGTTAAATAGCGCCTCGGTGTAGTAGGGATCGCGTTCGAGCACCTCACGCCAGCAGGCGTCGGCTTGCTCGTATTTGGCCTGTCGAACGTAGGCGATGCCAAGATTGTTGCGCGCTGAAAGGTCGTCAGGCGTTTGCTCGAGCGCTTGTTCGAAGGCCACGGTGGCTTCGTCCCATCGTTCCAGTGCCACCAGGGCCAGTCCACGATTGTTGGCCAAGGGGAAATCCTCAGCAAGGTTCGGCTGCTGAGCCAGGTGATCGAACCGGGATAGGGCTTCCTCGGCGTCACCGCGGTTGAGAAAGGACAGGGCGATATGGTGAAGGGCGAACTGATCGTCGGATGAGCGGGTCAAAACTTCGTTGAAGGCCTCGATCGCTTCATCGAAGCGCTGCATCCGATCGAGCGAAAGTCCCAGATTGGTCAGCGCGTAGGTATCCTCGGGGGCGAGTTCTAGGACGCGCCGGAACGCCTTTTCCGCCAGGTCGTCCCGACCAGCCAGGGTGTGGGCGTATCCCAAGTTGTTAAGGGCCAGAAGATCGTCCGGATGATTTTTGAGTACGGTTTCAAGAGGCTCGACCGCTAGCTCCGCTCGACTGGTTTTGAGCAGGCAGATGGCCAGATTGTTGAGGGCGAAGGGGTCGTCGGGAACCAGGGCCAGCGACCGGCGGAACGCCTCCTCGGCTTCTTCGAAGCTTTCCAGCGAGACCAGGGCGCGGCCGAGATTGTTCAGGGCGTAGGTGTCTTCCGGCGCCAAGTCGAGCGAGCGACGGTAGTGTTCCGCGGCCTCTTCCCATCTCCCAGCCTGAGCTTTGACCCGGCCAAGGTTGTGGTAGGCCACGGGGTCTTCCGGATGATTGTCCAACACGCGCTGGAAACTTTCGATGGCTTCCTCTCCTCGTCCGAGTTGGGCTAATATTCGCCCCTGGTTGTTGCGGGCATAGGCATCGTTCGGATCGATGGTCAGTGCGGTGTTGAAGTGGTCCAAAGCGACGTTAAGCTCCCCCAAACGCTCTTTGAGTTTGCCTAAATTGTTGTGCGCGTAAAGATCGCGCGGTGCTATTTCCAGAACGCGCTCAAACTCCGCCTGGGCCAAGGCTGACTCTCCCCCTCGGGCGAGAAGTTGGCCCAAGGAGTTACGCGCGTAGATATCCGTGGGATCGAGTTCGAGGACGCGGGCGAGTCGCTGGCGGGCCAAGTTGTCCTGTCCAGTCCGGGCGTAAAGAGAGCCTAGATTGTAGTGCGCTTGACTGTAGGCCGGTTCGAGCTCGATGGCTTTTTCCCATAGAGAGACCGCTCCGTTTCGGTCTCCGCTGGTGGAAAGCACCAGAGCTAGGGCGTTGAGGACCTGTGGCTGATCGGGTTGATCTTCAAGGGCTTTGCGATAGCACTGCTCGGCTTCGGCCATCTTGTTCTGACTGAGGTAAGTAGTCCCCAGGAGATTGAGCGCTTTGCGATGGCTGGGAGCGTGTTCGAGAACCTTTCGCCAGCTGCGACAAGCGCGACCGGATTCGCCTCGCTCGGCCAACAGAAGGCCGTGCTGATAGTTGAGCTCGGGATCGTCCGGACGCTCTTTGAGAAGGCCTTCGAGCTGTTCGAGTGTCATCGCCGCAGTCTGCATGCCGCTCCTTACTTGCTCGACATCTTTTTGAGCAGTTCTCCTAGACGGAGGACGTGCTCGCGAGGACCTTGGACCAGCAGCACGTTGAGTGTGGGATCTACCTGGTAGGTCAGCTCAGGTACCGCCTTGCTGACGGCGTCCATCATCTTCTGAGCGTCCTTGGTACTGAAAGGGTAGTACTCGAGAACGACGCCTTCACTCGTCGTGGAAGCGCTGGGCGCGGCGGGAGCGGTGGCGGCGACCTTTCGAACCGTGATACTTTGGCTTCCGATGCTAGAAGTGACGGAAGCTCCATAAGGCTCTAAAAGTAAAGTCAGGGCGTCCTCAAAGGGAACGTCCGAGAGCGAAAGATTGACAACGCCGGAAAGAGCCGGATCGAGTTGGGCTGTGTAGCCGGCCTGGTGAGCCAGTTCGGCGAGCGCTTCACCGATAGGTTTGTTCTGAAAGACGATAGTGATCGGTTGGCGCGTGTCACGGCCGCTAGGAGCTGTTGTGGCCACGGGCGGCTGAGGCTGGGCCACGGGAGGCTGAGGCTGGGCCACGGGCGGCTGAGGCTGAGCCACGGGAGGCTGGGGTTGCGCCACAGGCGGCTGAGGTTGCGCCACCGGAGCCGGCGGCTTGTTGGCCGCGGGCTTGGCGGGCTTGGCGGAAGCTGACGCTGGCGCCGCCGGTTCGCTCATCCGAATGGAATAGCGATAACCGTCGGCCGTTTTAGTTAGGGTGGCCTTGGGTTTTGACATCACAAAGATTCGCACGCTCGTGCCTTGCCCATCCTGGATGGTCTGGACCTTTTGGACCAGTCCGCGATCGACGGCCTTGGTCAGCCCGGAGCTCGCCATCTTGGCCTTGGGAAAGGTCAGCTCCAAGAAGGAGGGTGAACCGTTGAGACGTTGAGTAGGTTGAGGCGCGGCGGTTTTCGCCTCTATGTTCAACGTATCGCCGCTGATCTGGACACTCCATTCCACTGGCGAGGGAGCGGAGGCTTGGGCCCAAATCGGGCTAGCGAGGACAAGACAACACAGACACCAAAAACGAAAAAACCTGAGCATAGAGCTGCAGGTTTAAACGCGATTTCCTCAGGACCCTGCTAGGCCCTGCTATCAATTGCCTAAGGGGCGGGTTGCAGATGGATTTTTTCGAACTTGTCGAGATACCAGAGTTTATCCTGGCCTTGCACAGCTTTAACCTCGACCTGAACGCCGAGCTGCAGCTCGGCCGGCAGCTTCTCACCCTTGAACACCATGATTCGAATCATGTCGTTTTTGTCGGTCAAGACGGTGAAGTTGGTGGGCTGAATAAAGTTGACTCGCCCTTTGAAGACCTGCGTCGGCGGCCCGAAAAGCCCGGCCGAGGCCGGAGCCAGCAGAGCCAGGACGAGTAGAAGGCCAAGTAAGATTTTGGGTTTCGAATGATTCATAGATCTTCTCCGAAATAGCGTTGCGCCATGGGTTGGGCGTCTGGGTCGGCTTTCCTTCCTCTCGGCGGCTAGTCTCCAAGGTGCGAGGCGAGAGCTGTGAGTCCAGTCACCCTTGCTCTTGTCGTTGAGGCGGAGGTGCTCCATCTCGGAGGGCTTCGCCATTAGAAGTAACATAGCGGCAGATCGTAGAGACGAATTTTCTCGTCTTGAGATACGAAGGTAAAAGATTCCGCTAAGGTTTGACCGAGCATGCCACGGTCAAAGGGGTCATTGTGGCGGAAGGGAAGTTCGTTAGCCCTAACCGCGTGAATCGCGGTAAAGGGAAGCTCGAGAAGTCCAGCCTGGAGCGAGCGGTCTCGAAGCAGATCCGGCGGCATTGCAAGGGCTCCTTTGGCATGCTTGATGGCAACCTCCCAGATGGTCAAGCTGGAGAAGTAGACAGTGTGGCCGGGATTAGACAAAAGCTCTCGGCAACCGGGGAGAGTCTGTCGCCCACCAGATCAAGATGTGAGTGTCCAGAAGAAGATTCACTGAGGGAATATTTCCGAATTTTCGAAGGTGGCTTCGAGATCGGAGTCCGCGGAAAAAAAACTCCTCCGCTAAATCGAACTTCGCGTCGATGTAGCCAGGTCGGCGCCGGGGCCGCTCAATACGGCTAAGCTTGGCTATGGGTTTTCCGGCTCTGGCGATGGTGAACTCTTCTCCCTCCTCAACGCGGACAAGCAGTTCGGACAAACGCGTTTTTGCTTCATTGGATGTTGATAAAGTTCATGGACTAAGCTTAGTCCAGTTTCCTTCTGGGCGCAAGCTTCACTGAGCTTTAGGGGCCGTCGTCGAGTACCCAGACGGCGGCGATGCGGGCTCCCTGTTTGACGTTGAGAACCTCGGAGGGGGAGAGGCGGACCAGGGGGCTGACGGCTTTTTCCGCCAAGCCGTAGGGCGACAGGTCAAACATGTAGTTAAAGCACTCCCAGCGGTCTCCCGTCCAGGTGGGTAGGGAGCGGCTGGGGATCTCCACTCGTTCTTGAGCCACGTACCCTCCCAGGGTCACGCTGCGTCGCAAGTGCTCGTCCCACTCTTGTTTTGTGGAGCGCCAACCCAGGTAGAGACCCTGAGCGCCCCAGCCGTCCGCCGGCTTGAGAACGAAGTTGTCCTTTTCGCGACGCACCGTCTCTGTATGCTCGTCCGTCAATCGCAGAGTGCGGGGGACTAGGCGCATCAACAGATCGCGTTCTTGACTGGTCAGAAGCTCTTGACCTTCGGGATCGTGGAACAGAGCCAATAGCGATTTGACGGTCAGCGGCTTGGAGCTGAAGTTGTTGACCAGGCAGACCGCGCGGGCTCGGCAGGCTTCCACCAGCGAGGCCGAGCCCGCCGGATCGCGCAGCATATCCTCCACCAGGACTCTGCGGTAGACCATGTCGATCGGCTTGCCGTCGTAGCAGCGCAGCCGTCCTTGCGAATATTGCAGCTCCCGCGGGTCGGACACGATGGCGGAAAAACCGCGTTTGCGAAGACCTTCGGCTAAGATTTCAAACTCTCGGTGCGTGCTGACCGTAATCCAGTCCACGATGGCCACCCGCGGTTTGCCGCTAGGGGCCGACATACCCGGGTTGTCCTCGAGGAACCCTCTCCAAACCTCTTCCAGGTGATCGTAGAGCGCTTCCGAGAAGGGAATGGTTCGTCCGGGAGCTTTTTGGGCGAACTCTTGCCAAAGAGAGGACTCTTTGACCACTTCGGAGCCCACGTCGAGAAACGCGCCGCCGCCGGGCGAGTCGATGTTGAGCTCGACGATCTTGTAGTCGTGAGGAGCGTCAGGGCTCTCGCTTAAGAACCCGTCGACCCTGGAGATGGTCATTCCGGGGCGGACCTGGTGGGCTATCCGGATCCACTCTTGTTCCTCCTGGCGAAAGCCCAGCCAGTCGAGCCAGCGCTTCTCATGTAAGATCGGCTCGAGCCGGGTGAGGATGCGATTGAGTCCCGCCATCTGCTCGGCCAGGCTCTCCCAGCGATATTTCGATAGCACGACGGGGGAGAAGATTAAAGGTATAGGTTTGTCCCCAAAAAGGATCCGCTCGGCCACCAGGCCCCGCCGGATCGACTCGATCTCATCCCAGGCCTGCTGGGGAGAACGGTCAAGGAGGCTGGTGAAGAGATCTTGAGCGCGCTGTTCTTGTTGAAGGGCTTGAGCCCAGGCTATGGACATGGCGTTTAGGCGGTTCGGGCGGAAAGCGTTGAACCCTGTTGATGAGGGACCAGGCATCCTGAGGACGGATCGAATCGGTAGATCCGATCCAGGAAGAGGGGCCGGTGGTCCGGCTCGTGCCCGACCGGGAGCTCCCCCAAAAGTGGAATGTCGAGTTCTCGCAGTCGGGTCTTGACCAGGTCGCCTCCCGCCGAACCCTGTCCGCAGCGAGTGAAGTAGCCCAAGAAGACTCCAGGGGAGTGACGAAAGAAGCCGCTATCGTGAAGTTGGGTGACAAAACGATCCAAGCGATAAGGGGTTTCGTCGATGTCTTCCAATAAGATCGCCGACTCCCTAATTTTAGGTAGCCAGGGCGTGCCGGCCAGAGATGCCAGGACCGCCAGATTGCCTCCCCAAACACTGTTCTCAAAGTCGGCGCAGCGGGGGTCGGGGTTGGTTACGGGTAGAGCGGTGGCCCGCCCGTGCAGAGCCTCGAGAACGATCTCCGGCTGAGGGTGCTCGAAGATCTCCGTCAAGACGGGGGTGTGGACACACTCGATCGGCAGCCCCAAAGTTCGAATAAAAGCGAAAAGAGCGGTGATGTCAGAATAGCCAAGAAAACGTGTGGGTGTTACCGTTCGGCCGGCCAGCGCCTGCTCCAAAAATCCGAGCAGGCGGGTGGACCCATAGCCTCCCCGGCCACACCAGGCGATAGTCATGTCGGGGTCGGTCCAGCTGGCCAGGAGATCGTCGAGCCGTTCGGACTCTGACCCGCTGAGATAGTCGGGATCGGCGCTCCATCGTCCGGGCGTGTCCTGAAAGGGGCAGACTAGTGCGAGCGGCCAGCGCTGGAGGAAGGTGAAGGCTTTCTCCAGCCGGTCGCTTTTGGGCCGGCCCGAGGGAAAGGGTACGTGAACCGTCAGGCGTGTCGTGCCGGATGTCATACGGCGCTAGAGGGGATCCCGGAGCCGGCCTGTTCGTCCCATGTCCAGAGCAGTGGGGCCGAGGCTTGCCAGGCCGAATCCAAGGCGTTGAGGGCCGACTCGATCAAGGCTTCGGACTCGACCGACCCCTGCCCCGAAACGGCTAGGCCGCAGCGAGCTTCAACCGCGTGGTGAGACAGGATGGAAGCGAAGCGTTGGCCTAGCAGGTCCGCCTGGGCCAAGCCGGAGGCGGGAAGAAGGACGGCGAACAGTCCGCCCTCCCAGCGTCCGAAAAGGTCGGCTCCCCTGATCGTTTGAGCCAGCTCCACCGCGGCTTTGTGAACGGCCTCTTCCGAACCCCGCAGTTCCGCGAAGAGAAGACAGAAGGTTACGCCGTCGCGTCGCTGTTTGCGGCAGAAAACCTCGAGTTGGTCGAGGAGAAAAGATTTGTGGTAAAAGCCGGTTCCCTCGTCGGTCAGGCGAGCCGACCGTAGGGTCGCGACCTGCGACACGGTACGCTCCACCGCGACCAGGCGAGCCCGCAGAAGCTCTTCGTCGTCGTCGAGTGTGATCAGCGCGGAGGCGCCGTCTTCTAAGAGCTCCCGCAAGAAAGAGCGGTCCACTTCCGGTGAGGCCAATAAAAGGATGGGAGTCCAGCGAGTGTCGGGATGTCCCGCGAGGTCTTTGACGGCCTGACGAAGGCCGGCGTCGATGGTTCCGGGAAGCAGCACCACCAGATGGGGCTCCTCTCGACGGGCCGCCGGGGGGAGAGCTCCTAGGCTGGTTTCACGGAAGAGAACGTGTCCGGCCGAGGCGAGCGTCGGAGAGATTCGCGCCTCCGATTCCGTATTGTGGCTCCACAGGAGTATCCTCATGCGGGGGGGCATTCCCCTTAGCCGTCCTCTTTCCCCCAGTCTCCCTGGAATACGGTATCTTTAGAGCCCACGTGTGGAAAAGGTTGACCCCTGTCGGCAATCCTGCTACATTGAGCCCCAATGTTTTTGCCGGGCGGCCGAATCGGTCTCCGGTGGGCAAAAAAAAGGGAGTTCTAAGTGGCCAAGAAGAGCATGGTCGCCCGTAACAACAAACGGGCCAGAATGGCGGAGAATCAGAAGGCGAGACGGGCCGAACTGCGTGAGCAGCTCAAAGACCCTAAGCTCGGCTATGAAGAGAAACAGGAAGTGATGTTCAAGCTGCAGTCACTTCCCCGCAACGGCGCGAAGGTTCGCGTTCTCAACCGTTGCCAGATCTCCGGTCGTCCCAAAGCGGTCTACCGTAAATTCAAAGTTTCTCGTCTGGTTTTGCGAGAGCTCGCGCATAAGGGGATGGTTCCCGGTATGCGAAAAGCCAGCTGGTAGCTCTTCACGAGAGCAACGCTTCCTTACGTTCACGCTCAGGCTGACGTCAAGGAGACTCACCAGTCTATCAAGGGGGATGGTCCCCTCGATGCGGAGTTCCATAAAAGAGTTATCCGAATGGTCAACTTAGGTTCGCCTCGGTTGGCCATTTTCTATATGCGCATAAATCCCACTGGAGGAAATTCGGTTGAGCTATCATTTATTCACCTCGGAGTCCGTGACCGAAGGACACCCTGATAAAGTCTGTGACCAGATCTCGGACGCCGTACTCGACGCTTATCTCGAGCAAGACCCCGCCGCTCGCGTGGCTTGTGAGGCTTTCGCCCACACCGGCTGTATCCACTTGGCCGGCCAGATCACGTCGACGGCCCATGTCGACCTGACGGCGGTGGTTCGCCGCACGCTGCTCGAGATCGGCTATAACGATCCGGCTTATGGAATCGACGGCAAGAGCTGCGCGGTTCTTCTCTCCATCGACCCGCAGAGCCCCGACATCGCTCAGGGCGTTGACGAAGCTCTGGAAAAGCGTGGTGACAAGCCGCGGCAGCTCGAAGAGCAGATGGGGGCCGGTGACCAGGGTCTGATGTTCGGATACGCTTGTACCGAGACGGATGAACTGATGCCCCTGGGCATCTACATGAGCCATAAGCTGGCCGAGCAGCTAGCCAAGGTTCGCAAGGACGGCACCGTTAATTACCTGCGTCCCGACGGCAAGACTCAGGTGACCGTTCGCTATGAAGACGGTACTCCCACCGAGATCGAGACAATCTTGATCTCGACCCAGCATGACGAGGGCGTCGACCTCGCCACTATCCGCAAGGATCTCATCGACCACGTCATCAAGCCCGTCGTGCCGGCCAACTTTCTCAAGTTCGAGGGTGAGAATCTTGTCTACCCTCGCATCCTGGTCAATCCCACCGGCAAGTTCGTTCTGGGCGGGCCCGAGGCCGACACCGGTCTGACCGGACGCAAGATCATCGTCGACACCTATGGCGGCATGGCTCGCCACGGCGGAGGCGCTTTTTCCGGCAAGGACCCGACCAAGGTGGACCGCTCGGCCAACTACGCCGCTCGCTGGGTGGCCAAGAACATCGTGGCCGCGGGACTGGCCGAGCGCTGTGAGGTCGCCCTCTCCTACGCCATCGGTGTGGCTCAGCCCACCTCGGTGGCTGTGGACACTTTCGGAACCGGTCGTCTTTCCAACGATGCGTTGGACAAGTTGGTGGCCGAAGTTTTCGACCTCCGCCCCGGCGCCATCGTCAAGCAGCTCGACTTGCGTCGCCCGTTGTACCGCAACACGGCGGCCTACGGACACTTCGGGCGTCCGGAGTTGAACCTGCCCTGGGAGCAAACCAATAAGATTGAAGAGCTCAAGAATAAGGCTGGTAGCGCTCACGCCACCGCCTAAATTCGGTGGGCTTCGAGGCCGCCCCGGCTCATCCGGTAACGGAATGGCGGGGCGGCTTTTTTATTTGCCAGGTTTTCCTCGGGACGAAATGGAAGCTTTCGTATAGTTGGTATGTCGGAAATTCGCATTGGGCGATATGAAGTAAAAAGCGAGCTCGGCCGTGGGGGAATGGGGATCGTGTATCGAGCTTTCGACCCCATGCTCGAACGAGAAGTCGCTCTCAAGATCCTTCCTCCCAAAAAGCTGAGCAAAGATCTGATCGACCGCTTCTTGCGCGAAGCTCGAGCGGTGGCTCGGCTCGACTCCTCCAATATCGTGCGGATTTACGATATCGGCGAACAGGCCGACGGGGACAACAAGATCTACTACATCGCCATGGAGTTCATCCGAGGGGAGACCCTGGGAGAGCATTTTAGTGATGGTCCACCAGGGACTTTCGACGAACTGTGGGAGCGTCTGGATCTGTTTGACCAGGTATTGGAGGCGATGGATTACGCGCACGAACAGGGTGTGGTTCATCGTGACCTCAAGCCGGACAACGTCATGGTCAGCTCTTCCGGGCGGGTCAAGATCATGGATTTTGGTCTGGCCCTGGTGGGGGGGAATCACTCCTTGACCAGAGCCGATCAGGTAATGGGCACCGTGGCCTACTTCTCTCCCGAGCAGGCCAAGGCGGCTAAGGACGTCGACCATCGTGCCGACATCTACTCTCTCGGAGTCGTCTTGTTCGAACTCTTGACCGGTGTGTTGCCGTTCGAGGCCGAGCACGTCGTCGACATGCTTCAAAAAGTACTGACCGGAACCCCTCGCAAGGCCTCTAGTATCAACCCGATCGTGCCGCCGGAGCTCGAGCAGATCATCTTGAAGTGTCTGGAGAAGCTTCCCGCCGTTCGGTTTCAGAAGGTCGGTGAGATGCGCCGGGCTCTTCAAGGGATCAAAGCCCCGACCGCTCCCGCTTCGGTCAAGGCTCCCACCCTCCCGCCGGCCGACCGCGCGTCCTCGACCGGAGTTTCTCTCCCGATCGCTCCCCAGGTGAGTGGGCCTCCCCTGAGCTTTACTCCCACCTTGACTCCTCCTCAGGTCAGCCCTCTATCAGGTTCCGTTCCTTCCGTGGGAGCCCCCCCGCAGGGTAGCGAGTCCGAACCCATACCGTTCGCCGCCATGGGTTCGGGTGTGCCGCCTATGGGCTCGTCACTTTTGGCCACATCCTTTGATGTCGCGACACCGACGGCGGAGGAGATGCGCCCACCGGTGGCCGGAAGCGCGAGTTCCGCCATAGTGTCTCTCCATCCGGCTTTGGCCTCTAGCGATTGGCAGCGTTCCATGCAGGAGGATAGCCAGCGGGAGGCTCCGCTTTCCGAGCCCCCGCCGAAGAGCCCTGGTTTCTCCGCTTTGGGCCCCTCCATCTACTGTCAGTGTGGCGGCGAAAACCCCCCGGGAGCGGACCTATGTCTGGAGTGCGGGGAAGAGATTCGACCTTCCATCTATATCGTTAAAAGAGAGGCGGAGTCTCACTACTCCGCCGGAATGATGGCCCTTTCGCGCGGCCACCTCAACGAAGCGCGAGCCGAGTTCTTGCAGGCTATCGCGGGCAATCGGGAGTTTGGCGAGGCTTATCTAGAGCTCGGTCGAGTCGAGCTCAGTTTAGGGTTTTTCGACGAGGCCCACGACCACCTGGAACTGGCCTCGCTTCACATGAATTCCAAGGTTCAGCCCCTTCTCGCCATGGCTGACCTGTATCAGCAGGTGGAGCAACCCAAGGACGTGGTCGACTGTCTGCGCGAGATTCTCGAGGAAAGGCCCAGGGACACCGAGATCCGTTGTCGCCTGGCCCTTCTCTACTGTCAGCTCAACGAGACGGCCAAAGCTCTGTCGGCCTACCGGATAGCGCTCAAGCACGACCCGCAGAGCATGGCGGCCAATCGCCAGTTGGGCCTGCTTTTGGCGGCCAACGGAAAAGACGACGAAGCGATCTTGTACCTGGAGACGGTCTGCCGGTTGGACCCCAGGGACGGCTATATTCGTGGAATTCTTGGAAAACTCTATGCCAGTGCCGGTCGACTTCGACAGGCGGAAGAGGCCTTCGAGGAAGCTCTCGAACAGCGCCAAGACGACCCGGACTTGCGGGTCGAGTTGGGAGACCTGTATCGCCGTCAGGGCCGGATCGACAAGGCCGCCTCACAACTTCGAAAGACACTTCGTAAAGAAGAGGGCCATCTTGAGGCCAGCAAGCGTCTGGCCACGGTCTACCAGGAGCAGGGGCAGTACGACGAAGCGCTGGATCTTTTGCGCAAAGCTGTTCGCTTTCATCCCGAGGACGACACTCTGCATCGCCAGATGGGCGAGGTGCTGTTGGTCAAGGGGAATCTTGACGGAGCGCTGGAGAGTTTCGAGAAAGTGGTCGAGTTGCGGCCCGACTGCGCGGAGATGCGCAATCGCCTCGGCCGCGTCTATCTCAAGAAGAAGTACGACGACCGTTCGGTCGGGGAGTATCAGGAGGCGATCAAGCTCGATCCGCTCCGCCCGGACTATCGCGAGGACCTGGGGATGGCCTTCTACGTCGGCGGCCAACTCGAGAAAGCGGCGGGCGAACTACAAAAAGCCGCCAAGCTCGACGGTCGCAATGCCGACTACGCCAAGGCGCTCGGCTTTATCTACGCCGAACTCAACATGCCGGGACCGGCCATCGAATATTTCCGTTGGGCTTTGCACCTCGAGCCGGGGGACGCCAAGACCCTGGGCGCTTTGGGTCAAGCCCTGATCGCCCATGGGCTGGCCAATCAGGCCGTGGACTGTTTTCGAGAGGCCTTGAGGCTCGATCCGTCCCTGACTCTTTACCATCTCTCCCTGGCTCGGGCGCTGGCCTCCGTGGGGAACTCCAAGGAGGCGATCGCCGCCTATCGCGCCTTCGCCGCGAGTATCGACAAAAGTCAGGGCTCACAACTGCTTTCCCGTGCCTTTCTGGATATGGGACACACCCTGTTGCGCACGGGAGACTACGGGCAGGCCGCCGAGGTTTTTGGGGCCGCCTTGGGGCGTCCGGGAGAAGAGGCGAGAGCGCGCTTGGGGTTGGCTCAGGTGTGCCTGGCTCGAAGCGATCTCAAAGCCGCTACCGGTCATCTTGCTCGCGCCCTCGAGATCGAACCGCTCAACGCCGACGTTTGGTCCGCCTGGTCGACACTGGCCGGGGAGCAAGGCGATTGGGATGAGGCGATCCGCCGTATGGAGCGAGCGTTGGCGATCGACTCGGAAAATGAAGAGGCCTGGGTCAATTTAGGGCGGGCTTTCCGAAAAGCCGGTCGGAATCGAGAGGCTGACGACACCTTTCGCCGAGGGGCCGAGAAGTTTCCCGACAGTAAGGCGAAGTTTCTCTGGCTTCGGGGAAGGCTGGCCGCGCGGCAAAACGACTGGAGTCGTGCCTTTGACCACCTGCGCTATTCACTGGAGTTGGCTCCGGGTTCCTGGAGACTGCACGAAGACATGGCTTTAGCTTGTCTTGGCCTACAAAACTGGCGTCAGGCCGAAGAGCACATCCGCACCGCCGTGGAGCTGGCGCCGTTGGACAAGCGCGAATCGGTGCGAGCGCTCCTGCAGCGGATTCCCGGCTGAGAGCGTCCTCCAGGGTGTCCTCATCGGCGCCCATGCAGGAGATCAAGGTCGTTTTCATTTATACCTTCGACTATGACGAATCGTATTTGGAAAGCTTGTGGGAATTCCAGGATGGCGGCTTTGGTCGCGGCCCTTCTGCTTTTGGCTCCCCAAGGGGTTCGAGTCTCGGCTCAGCCGGCGGAAGGCTCGTACGCGGTCTTGATCGTGGGTGACGAAGGAGACGCGGAGATGCTGCGTCGAGAAAAAGTCCTCATCAGTGAGATGGGAAAACTGATCCGAGCCGGCTCTCAAACAGAGAAGGTACCGATCTATAGCTATCACTTCAATAAGGAGCGCGAGAGAGCTTACTGTGAAAACAAGCTCAATGTGCTGGCGGAAGATCTTCTCTTTGTCGGAGTAGTCTCTTTAGAGAACAAAGTCCCTATGAAGGTGGTCTACCGCATCGATCGGATCGTGAATCCGTCGCGCGCGGCCAAGGACGTGCTGGGGCGTACCGAGGAGCTTGTCGAGGACGAGCGTCCCGTGGCTATCAAGCCCACCGCTCCCAGTACTCCCACAGCCCCCTCCTCGAATCCTCCGGTCTCGGAGAATCCGCCAGCCTCCAATGCGACCGAGAGTGAGGGGTTCCGAGTTCAACTGGGTTCCTTCACTCTGGTCAACTACGCCGAAGACCGCAAGGCCGACGCCAAAAAGGCCGGCTTTGAAGTCACTATCGTGGAAACCGTGGGCCCCGACGGTGATGCTATCTACAAAGTTCTCTCCCCCGTCTACAAGGCTCGCGCCCAGGCTGATGAGGCCCTCGCCAAGTACAAAGGTGCCGGTTTCGAACAGGCCTTTTTGACACGCTCTCCGGCGAAGTAGCAGGCCTCACTATCTGACGCCTGGTTCGATTGACGCTGCCTGGCGAATAGAATATATTCAAAGCATGCCTTCGACCACCATCCATATCCCCGCTGAGCTGTTGGCGGTTGTGGATGCTCGAGCCGCGGCCCACGGGCTAAGCCGAAATCGTTTTATTCTGCAAGCGATCCAAAAATGTGTCGAGGCTGACGATTCCTGGGATCCGGAGTTTCTCAGCAGGCTGCGCCGTCCACGTAGCCGTTCGGAGATCGATGCCGTGTCGGAGATGATGGAAGCTATCGGCCAAGCCCGATCAAGCAAGGCTCCACCGGAACTGTGAGCGTCAATGAACGGATTCTAGACACCATGACGGTGTCATTCTTGATGAAGGGAGAGGAGGCCGCCACTGAACGTCTCGCCGCATGTCGGCGCGATGAGGTCTTTCTCCCTCAGCCTGTGATCGCTGAAATCTCCTTTGGCTTGGAGCGGATGCCCGACTCTCGACGCAAAGCTCAGTTGTTGGAAGACTTCCATTCACTGTTGCTCAACCTGCGGCGCTGTGAGTGGACCGACGACGTCTCTGGTGCCTTCGGAAAAACAAAAGCCTATCTTCAAAGTCAGGGGACTCCCGTGGAAGATTTCGATGTCGCCATCGCGGCCCACGCCCTGGCCCGAGGCGCTGTCCTGGTGAGCCACAACAGCCGCCATATGGAACGAATTCCAGAGTTACGTCTGGAGAGTTGGAAGTGATGGACACCTAAGGAGCTTTTTTGCTTTACGCCAATGTCGTGATAGATTCGAGCGGTCCAACTTATCTGGACCGCTTTTTTACCTACCGCGTTCCCCAGGAGTGGCGGCATCAGGCGGCGGTGGGCCAGTACTGGAAGGTTCCCTGGGGGAAGAGTTCGCGCGGGGCGGTGGTGGTGGGTCTGAGCGAAACCGCGCCCTCGGATCTTGACCCCGAGGCCGTGCGCGAGGCTCTCGAGATCGCCGAGGAGCGCCCCTTGCTCGACCCGGAGGACCTGGCTTTAGCGGCCTGGTCGCGGGAATTTTACTACGGGACGTGGCCGCAAGTCTTGCAGACTTTGATCCCGGGACCCGTCCTCCAAGCCTGTCGTAAGAACACTAAAGGACGTAAGAGAACTGAAGAGGTGTCCTTACCCGCGGAGGGTCTAGAACAGCCTCCCGAACTCTCGACGGCTCAATCCAAAGTTTGGAGTGAACTAGAAGCCGACTTAGGAGCGGCTCGAACCTGGCTGCTTCACGGGGTGACCGGTAGTGGAAAAACCGAGATCTACCTGCGCGCCTGCCAAGCGGTCCTAGAGCAGGGCAAAGATGTGCTGGTCCTGGTGCCGGAAGTCTCTCTGACCCCTCAAACCCAGCGCCGCTTCATCCAAAGGTTTGGCCCGAAGGTCAGTATTCTTCACAGCGGCCTGACCGACGCCGAGCGCCGGCAACAGTGGTGGCGCATTCGTCAAGGGGAGACACCGCTGGTAGTGGGGACGCGCTCGGCCGTTTTCGCGCCTCTGTCACGTTTGGGCCTAGTGGTGGTCGACGAGGAGCATGACGGCTCTTACAAGCAGAACGGAGAGCTACGCTATCACGCGCGTCAGGTAGCGGCCTGGAGGGCGCGACGCGAGCAGGCCTCGCTCTTACTGGGAAGCGCTACGCCGTGCCTAGAGTCTTATTCGCTGGCCCTCCAGGGTCGCTATCGCCTGTTGACCTTAAAAGAACGAATTCACGGCCAGGCGATGCCGGTGCCCAGCCTGGTCAAAGGCTTCGGGGTCCCCGCTCTTGTTCTTCGAGAGTTGCGCCAGGCGCTAGAGCGCGGAGAGCAGTCGGTGGTGCTGCTCAATCGTCGCGGCTTTTCTCGCTATCTTCTTTGCCAGGAGTGTGGTTGGGTTCCACAATGCCGTCAGTGCAGTATCTCCCTGACCTTCCATAAGAAGACCCGTTCGTTGCGCTGTCACTATTGTGGAGCCAGCCACCCCGCCCCAGGCCAATGCGGCGACTGTGGAGGGAGACATCTGGACCTGCCAGGGCAAGGGACCGAGCGGGTGGAGGCCGAGCTTTCTCGGCACATCCCCGAGTTGAGGATCGCGCGCCTGGACCGCGACACGGTGGGAGCGCGAGCCTCGGTATTTGAGGAGGTCTACGGGGCTTTCGGCCGACGAGAACTCGACTGCCTCTTAGGAACTCAGATGGTCTCCAAGGGGCTCGATTTTCCTCACGTCTCGCTGGTGGTCGTACTGGAGGCGGATTCCGGTCTTCACCTGCCGGACTTTCGAGCCGCTGAGAGGACGTTCGCTCTTTTGACCCAGGTGGCGGGTCGGGCTGGACGTGGAGACATTCCAGGTAAGGTGCTTTGGGTCTGTCAAAAGCCGGAGCATCCCCTCTTTTCCCATCTTATGGCGGGGCGATGGGAAGAGTTCATGCAAGGGGAGCTGGAGCAGCGGCGAGAGCCGACCTATCCGCCTTACTGCCGCTTACTGCGGCTCCTTATCTCCGACGAGAATGAGAGCAAGACGGAGCGGGCGGCTTTCGAGGTGGGGGAGGCACTTGCGGCCGCGGTCGCCGAGCAACGAGTGGAGATGGTGGGACCCGCGCCATGCCCACTGGAAAAATTGCAGAGTCGCTACCGCTGGCACATTCTGTTGAAGGCCTCCTCAGTGCAGGATCTGCAAACAGTCGTTCGAAAAGCTCTGCCGAACCACGACGCTCACCGCGTTCGTATCGCTCTCGATCCCGACCCCCTGGAACTTCTCTAGGACGGCTCGGTTCGAAAGTGCAGAATTGGAGGTAGAAGATGTCCGCAATCGCTTCGTTGAAAAGAGTCTTGACCGGCTTGATGGTCCTATCTGTATTGGTCGCCCCCGCCTGGGCCCAGAAAGTCAAAACCGACGGAAAGAGCAAGGATTCTCCTATCAAGGTGCTCAAACTTGATTTTCAGGACTCCGGCTATGGTCAGCCGGGTCCCACCGCTGAAATTCGGATCTCCACCACAGTGCAGAACTCCTCGGCTGAGGACGATCTGAAGAACGTGGTTATCCACCTTCAGTTAAAGAACCTGGCTGGCGACGTGGTTCAAGAATGGACCAAGAACATTCCCCTGATGAAGAAAAATACCACGGTGGAATTCCAGCCCGACGCCGTCTTCTACAACTACACTTTCAACAATCTGCAGGGCGCTGTCATGGTAGAGCACGACAAGGTCGAGAAGGCCACCCCCCCAAACAAAGCTGACGACGCCGGCAAGAAGCCCTAGACCACACCTTGGCTGTCCTCCCTCTAAAGTATGTCGGTGAGAACGTGCTACGCCGCAAGGCCGACAAGGTCGACGTTGTCGACAAGGCTTTAGCTCGGCTGCTCGACGACATGGTCGACACCATGTATGCCGCGAATGGCGTGGGCTTGGCCGCCCCCCAAATCGGAGTGTCCAGGAGGTTGTTCGTCGCCGATGTGGGGGACGGGCCGATCCGTCTGGTCAATCCGCGTATGGTGGAGCAGAACGGACGAGCTTTCGGAACTGAAGGCTGTCTGTCCATTCCCGGTGTGATGGGCCAGGTTGAACGATGGAAGAATGTGGTCTTCAAGGGTCTAGATGAAAAGGGTGAGCCGGTGGTCTATGAGGCCGGTGGTCTGCTGGCTGTGGTTTTTCAGCACGAGCTCGACCACCTGGACGGGCAGCTGTTCACCGATCTCGCCGTGGACCTGATCGATGCCGAGGCAATCGAACGCGACGGCGGCGATCCCGAAGATTTCGAGGACGACGAGTGAGGACGATCTTTATGGGGAGCCCGGAGTTCGCCGTGGCTTCTCTCGACAAGGTCCATCAAGCCACCGAGCTCCTGGCCGTCTACACTCAGCCGGACAAGGTTCGTGGACGTCGCGGTCACCAGCTCGAGCCGACCGCGGTGAAGAAGCGGGCTTTAGAGTTGGGCTTACCGGTTCATGAACCCAAGCGGATCCGGGACGAGGAAGTGATCGCGCAACTGCGCGAGTATCGACCCGACGCTATCCTGGTGGTGGCCTACGCCAAACTGATTCCTAAGGAGATCCTGGATCTTCCTCGCCACGGCTGCATCAATGTTCACCCATCCCTCTTGCCCCGATATCGCGGCGCGATCCCTCTTCAGGCCTCCATTTTCGCCGGTGATCGCGAGACCGGAGTCTGCACTTTCTTCATGGACGAAGGTTACGACACGGGCGACATCATCATCACGCGGCACACCGAGCTCGGCCCGGATGAAACCTTCTCCCAGTTGAGCACCCGCCTTGCTCTAGTCGGCGCGGAGGTGTTGGAAGAGACCATCGAGCTTTTGCGCAAGGGTGAGGCTCCTCGTAAGAAGCAGCCTCCCGAAGCGGAGGGCGGTTACACCAAGCCCTTGTCCAAAGCCGACCTGGCTATCGACTGGTCGGCTTCGGCCGAGGTTGTCCGCAACAAGATCCGCGGACTGGCCGACGAGCCGGGAGCCTCCACGACTTTGCCTAACGGAGAGAGCCTCAAGATTGGCGCGGCCAGCCTGTCCGAGCAGGGAGGCGTCGCCGGCCAAGTTCTAGGAGTGGCCAAAGGGAAGGGTCCCGTCGTGGCCTGTGGAGAGCATGCCGTGGTTCTCGAGCGGGTTAAGCCCGCGGGTAAGGGCTGGATGGACGGCGCCTCCTTTTGGAATGGCGGCAAGTTATCCCAGGGCGACCAAATAGGAGGCTAGGAGCCTGGCGGACTATCGAGTTCGGCGTCGCGGACTCGCTCCTTGAGGTCTCGCAGCCGGAGCTGCCCACAGGCAGCGTCGATGTCGGCTCCCTTTTCCTGGCGGACGGTGCAGCGAATGCCGGCCTTTTCCACCGCGTTTTGAAAACGGCGAATCGCCTCCGGTTTGCTGCGCCGGTAGGGGACTCCGTCCACAGGGTTCCAGGGAATCAGATTGACCAGCGCGCCGATCTTGTGCTGATTGAGAAGCGAGCCGAGCTCTCTTGCCTCCTCCAGGCTGTCGTTGAGCCCGTCGAGCATGATGTACTCAAAGGTGATGCGCCGGCCTGTTTTCCCGTAGTATACGCCGCAGGCTTCCAACAAGGTGGCGATGTTGTAGCGTTGATTGACCGGCATGATCTCCGAGCGCAGCTCGTCTCGAACGGCGTGAAGGCTGATGGCCAGACGAATGGGGAGACCGGTTTCGGCCAACTGTAAAATCTGAGGAACCAGACCCGAGGTGGAGATGGTCAGATGGCGTTTTCCAATCCCCAGACCGTCACTGAGATTTAGCAGGTGAACGGCTCGAAGGACCTCGTCGAAGTTGTGCAGAGGCTCGCCCAAACCCATGAAGACTACGTTGGCCACTCGCTCTCCCTTACCTCGGATGGCATTTTGGATCTGGGTCACTTGATCGACGATCTCCCAGGTCGACAGGTGGCGCTTGAGCCCCATCACTCCCGAGGCGCAGAAGCTGCATCCCATGGCGCAGCCGACCTGGGAGGAGATGCAGACGGCCACCCGGCCGGGACCCATCTCCTCGGCGTAGCGCATCTGGACGCTCTCCACCTCGCCCCCGTGGGGAAGCTCGAAAAGAAATTTGCGCGTGTCGGCTTTGGAGCTTTCCGAGGCGCGGCGAAGGCTCAAGGTCGGAATAGTGGCCGTTTCCTGGAGTTTGGCTCGCAGCGCCTTGGATAGGTCCGTCATGGCGGAAAAATCGCTGACCCCACGTTGATAGATCCAGCGCAGGAGCTGTTTGGCCCGGTACTTGGGCTCACCCAGTTGGGCCAGCCACGCCTCGATCTCTTGGGGCAACATGTCCTTGAGATTCTGGCGGCCCTCCAGTAGGCGTTCTTCGGGAGAGCGCGGTAAACGGGCGAAACTATAAGCGAGAGGGCTCGTCATCAGGCGTAGTATAGTCAAATGTGAAGATTTCGACAAATCGCTCAGATGACAAGAAAGCCATGTTGAGACAGTAACATTCTGTCTATATAATGACTTATCCATAGAAGAGTGTCGTTATGGTGACGCTCGCTTAGGGAGAGGTCTCAATGCAACCAGGTTCCGTCGGTAGTTCAGCATCAGGAATAAACGCTTGGCAACAGCAGCAGCAAGTTCAGCAGCAAAAGGCCGCCGGGGAAGCCGCCGCTCCGCCCGAGGAGGCGGTCGCCGATGTCTCGAGTCCTGAAGACTTGCTGACTCTGGCCGCTCGCTTTAAGGTTCACCCCGACGCGCTGGCGGCTAAGGAGACCGGCGAGGGCCAGATGAAGTCCGAGATGACCATCGCCCTCGTTCCGGAAAAGGACAAGGCTGCCTTGGAGTCTCAAGGCGTGGTCTTCCCCGAGATCGAGGAGGTTCGCTCCGACGCGGGCATGCAGCCCGGCGGTCGACTGGACCTGGTTCCGGTCGACGCCACCGGCAATCCGAAGACGACCCATATCCTGCAAACTTTAGAAGTCGACAAGTCCCTGCTCGAGGCCAACACCGAAGGGCAGAGGCCGATCGACGACTACTACGCTCAGCTCATTCCTAACGGAAGCACGGTGCTTCCCGAGGGATTTTTCGGTGTGCCCGACGGCACTGTGGTCGCTCCCGCCGGCTACGAGTTCCAGATGGGAACCTCCGAGGCCGGAGCCAAAACGGAAGCCAAACGTTTGCGACTCAACCGCTTGTCGAACGGCGTTGGAAACTTCTCTCAGTCCTCCATGGCGGGGATCATGCGGATCCCTTATTTCTCCTCGGCTGCCCCTCTCCTCGGTTTGGTCACGGCGGGTCCGGCCATGAATCTTCACTATTCCAATCTCAAGGAAGCTCAGGATACTCTGGGTTACGTGGAGAATCGGGAGAAGCTTTCCAAAACGGACAAGATCAGTCTGGAGCTCGGCGTGGGCGCGGAGTTCGAAGTCTCGGCTAGAGCGGAGAAGAAACGCCTGGAGACCAAAGTTCGCGACGCCAAGAGCAAGATGCTCTCCACCACTTTAGGAGCCGCCGCCGGTGGAGCCTCAGTGCTTGGCTACGCGGCCGCTGGCGGAATGTTCGGTAGCGGAGCCGTGGCCGCCGCTCTCACCGGAGCTGTGGCCGCCACCCCGTACCTGGCTGGAGCCGCGATGGTCGTGGGGAGCGCCGGTATGGTGGTCAACTCCCTGGCCGAACTCAAGTCGCTTTCTCAAGAGAAGGCCGAGCTTCAAGCCCTTTTGGATAAGGGAGAGACTCACAAGATGATGACCATCGAGCGCATGAGCCCCGAGCTCAAGCGTCCCATCGCCGTGGGCGAACAGATGGTCCCTATCGAAGAACGTTTGAAGTCGATCCAAAAAGATCAGCGTAAGCATCGCCTGTTGGCCACCGCCATTTCGGGCGGTATGGCCTCGGTGGCCGGAACGGTCGCGCTGGGCACCAGCGCTTTGGCCGTGGCCCCGCTGGCCCTGGTTCCCGCGGGCGCGGTGGCCGCCGGACAAAGCATCGCCAAGCTCAAGGAGCTCTCGGCTGAGAAGAAAGAGCTCAATGAGCTTCACAAGACGGGCGCCACCATGGCTCCCCGTCAGGTCGAGCGTCAGGACGGTAGCTGGAAGGAAGAGAAGATTCCGATCTCCACTTTGCTTTCGGAGATCGAGAAGAAACAGAAGACCAATAAGCTGATTTTGACCGCCGTGGGATCGGCTGGAGCCATGATGGGATTGACCCTTGGCGCTGGTTTGTCGGCCATCGCCGCCGCTCCCGTGCTCTTGCTTCCCGCCATTGTGGGGGCGGCTCTGTTTCCCGACAAGGTCAAGGCTTTCGCCGAGAAGGTGGCCGGCTTCATCACCAACCGCTTCAGTGCGGACGGTCGCGACCGTAAGGAATTGATGAAGGAGGCTCAGGAGCAGACCGAGGCCACCAAACAGAAACTGATCGCCGATCTCGACCCGCTGGCCCAACAAGACCCTAGTCTCTTCTACGTCCCCTCCAAGGCGGAACTCAAAGCCGCCAAGGCCAATGGGCAGCCGCCTCAGATGGGCTATTTCACCCAGTTGAACAGTTTGATGGATCAGTATGCCGAGGCCGGCTCTCGGGTGGGACGTTTCCAGGCCATGCAGCAGATGGAGGCCTTATTGGCTCAAGCTCCACCGAACGCACAGGCTTATATCGCTAATGTGCGCGAGCAGCTCAGCGAACTCCACATGAACACGGAAGCCGGTTGGGTCGCTCGTGACGTGGCTTTGGAGCTCAAGAAAGAATCCACCGGCAAGATGCTCGAGGACGATCGGGTCAAAGCCCGTTTGGGCGAGCTCGGTTACGGCACGGAGAACCTGAGAGAGCAGTTGGAGCAGTCGCTCTTTTTGGAGAACGATGAGAAGAAGCTGCAAACCGCTCTAGAGAAGTCGCGCGCCGGAGACCGCGACGCATCGCTGGAATTGGCTCGCAAAGAGGTCTTCGCGGCCGGAAGGACCGTCTATCAGATCCAAGAAGAGTTGGGGACCCAGTTGTCCGCTCGTCTGATCGACGCTCTGGATCAGCCTGAGAACGCCGACAATCTGGAGCTTTTGATCAAAGAGGTGAACTACAAGCTAGGTCGCCCCATGGCTCCCTCCACCGAGGGCGGTAGCGAGAAATGGTGGCTCGACGAGTCGACCATCTCGCAGCAGAGCGGTTTCCAGGAACCGTTGCGCCTGGCCGATTTCACCGGATTGACCAACGCCGTCGCGGTTTTGGAGAAGCCTCTCGACCTCAACGCCGCCAGCGCCCCGACCGAGCGGACCGCGAGCGCCCTGGAAGGGCCTCAGGCTCGAATGGCTTCGGCCTTCCGCCAGCTACACGGCGTCGATTCCGAAGCGTCTGGACGACTTGGCAAAGCTTTCGCGACTCTCAACGATCCCGCGGTCTACGAGGGTCTGTCGGCCGAGCAGGTTCAGCACAAGCGTGCTGAAGCCGGTTTGGAGCTGACTAAAGCCAAGGCGGAGCTTTCCGAGAAGGCGCCCGACTTGGTAGGGCTCTGGGACAAAGCCCGCGTCGATGTGGAAGAGGAGTACTTCCAGCGTTCCATCGATCACGACTTCGCGGTCGGTGTTTTGGCTCGCCCCGAAGTGGCTGAGGCTAGTGAGCGTTTAGGGGTGAGCGCCGAGCAGGCCAAGGCGCTTTATATGGGTTACCTTCGTTCCGAGGTGACCGGAGACGTGAGCGCTTTACAGAATCAGTTGGTGGCATCCAACGGTAAGGAGCTCGACCCTGCCAAGGCCGAGTTGCTTGAGGTTCTCGACCGCTCGATGGCTACCGTCGCTGCGGAGAAGTCCGGCGGTGGAAACGACACGGTGGCATCGGGAGCGGAGTTGGGCAACCCGGAAGCCGACCCCGCCATCGCAGCCTTTCTGGAATCGAATCCCGCCGTCGCTCAGGTGTTGGAATCCGAGCAGCTGGTCGCGCTGGCCAGTGAGTTGGGAGCGACCCCAGAAACCGTTCGAGAAGCTTACTTGACCCTGGTTCAAGCCAACATCAATCCCGTGATGGCTGCTGAATTCGATGGATTGGTCTCGGGTGGAGACGTGAATGCCGCTCAGACCTTCCAGATGGGAAGTCGAGTCGGACAACTCGTCCAGACCGCCCTTACCCCCGCTCCTGAGGTGGTGGCTGAGCAGATTGAAGCCGGGATGGCCGGCCCGGTCGTCGGCGCCGTCTTGAGTCACCCCGAGATCACGGCCCTGGCCGAGAAGCTTCAAGTACAGACCGAGCCTCTGATGCGTACGCTGTTGGCCGCCGACTTAGCAGGAGACAAGGCGCCTTTGGAGGAGTTGGCTCAAAAGGCGCAATCGGGCGACTCTGGCGCGGCGGCCAAGTTACAGATGATCCAGACGCTAGCTCAGGCGACTTTACATATCGCGGCGGAACTGCAGGAGCAGGCTCAACCCCAGATGTCGGCGGCTGCGTAGAACGCGATCTGGACGATTGGAGAAGGAGGCCCCGATGGTGGGGCCTTCTTCTATTTAGGCCCTAGTTAGGCCTTAACAAGTAACGCGTGAGAGTTTGGCGGACGTTCATACCTTGTTCATACCCTGGGACGCTTCGGGCCCTATTATCATCCCAACGAACGAACCTTATCACTCATTGAGGAGCATATATTAAAATGTTTATTTCGAATCTGTCCCAGCCGCGCAACCTGTACGCTCTCAAGAGGCCGGAGGCCGCTTCCGTCGCCGCCGCTAGCAGCGAAGTCTCTTCCGCCGTCGCCGCGGATTCGTCCAGCGTCAACTTTTCCGGCAGCCAGGTCAACGTGGCTAAACTTCTGGCCACCACCTCCGAAGCGGCTGCTCAGATCGAAGCCTCGCTTCCCGAGCACGTGCCGGGGGAAGTCATCGTCAAGCTCAAGCCCGAGTTCGCCTTCACCCCCTCTTCCGACAAAGACGGCCTGCTGGGCGGCTTCGCCCAGGACTACGGCGGAGAGGTTACCCACCGTTTCGATATTCCTGAGAACATGTTCAAGAGTTTCAACGGCGAGATGGTCGTAGTGAAGCTTCCCGCTGGAATGTCCACCGCTCAAGCGATGGCCGCGATGGCTCAGGACGGCCGCGTCGAATACGCCGCCTCCAACGATATCGTGCAGGCTGGACCGGTCGAAGTGTCCGATGAACCGGTTTCTTCCGGCGAGCCCAAGGAGCTTAACAAGCAGCTCTGGGGTCTCAACAACGAAGGTCAAACCGGCGGAACCGTCGATGCCGACATCGACGCCAAGGAAGCTTGGGCCAAGGGCCACATCGGAGCCACCCAGGCCGAGAACGGACCTTTGATCGCCGTCATCGATACGGGGATCAACTACAAACACGAAGCCTTGCAGGGCAACCTCTGGGTTAATCCCGGCGAGATTCCCGGAAACGGGATCGACGATGACGGCAACGGCGTGATCGACGACGTGTACGGCTTCAATGCCTCGGCTACCGACAAGACCAAGGCTGGAGACCCGCTCGACGACAACGACCACGGTTCGCACTGCGCCGGTACCATCGGCGCCAACGGCGACAATTCCCAGGGCCTATACGGTGTGATGCACAAAGCCAACTTGATGGGAGTGAAGTTCCTCACCGCCAATGGTGGCGGAACCCTCAAAGCCGCTATCGACTCGGTTTTGTACGCCACCAAGATGGGTGCCCGCATCACCAGCAACAGCTGGGGCGGCGGCGGCTTTAACCAGGCTCTCTACGACGCGTTCAAGGCTTCGCCCGCGATGCACATCATCGCCGCTGGTAACGAGCGCAATAACAATGATGCTCGCCCGGCCTATCCGGCGACCTTCGACCTGCCCAACGTGATCTCGGTGGCCGCCACCGACCACAACAACAAGCTAGCTAACTTCTCCAACTACGGTCTGACCACAGTGGACCTGGCCGCCCCCGGGGTAGACATCCTGTCCTCCACCTCTCGTGGAGAAAAGGCTTACCAGAAGTTCTCCGGAACCTCCATGGCCACTCCTCACGTCAGTGGTGTCGCTGGCGCTATCCTGACCGAGTACCCCGAGATGGGCAACGATGAGCTCAAGGCCCTCTTGATGGGAACCGTGGACAAGGTTCCCGGTCTGGAAGGCAAGATGGTCACCGGTGGCGTGGTCAACGTCAACAGCGCGTTCGAAAAGAAGGCCGCTGAGGGTTAAGAATAGCCGACGCGAGTTCCGCTAAGCTTTCTTAGAAGAAGCCCCGAGCTAGAAATAGCGCGGGGCTTCTTTCTTTTCTTATGAATCGTCTCTCATTTTTGGCTAGCTTCGCTGACAGGTTTTCCGGCATTTATGCCTGCGCGCATGATTTCTAGCAAGATCAAAAATTCGGGCTTTCTGTCCAAAAAGAGAAAAAGGGCTAGGGAGCCTGTTCGGGAGAGATAGGAGGACCTTCATCCCTGCTGGGAGGAGGGCTAACTTCTTCGGAGTCCGCGGTAACTTCTGGAGGTAATATCGGCAGGGGGTGGGCGAAGGCCTCGGGACCTTCCTCTCGCAGGAGTGTGGCGAATAGATTGAGCCGCTCTTTTCCTAAGGCCAGGTCGCTATTGACCGCTTCCAACAAAAGGTCTCGAGCTTTCGAGACCTCACCGATCAAAAGGTGGCACTGTCCTGAACCGTAGTGGGCTTCCGGCAGTTTGGTAAAGCGCTCCGTGGCCTTGGTGTAGGCGTCGATGGCAGTCAGCGGGCGCCCCAGGGCATGCGATACGAAGGCCAGGCAGTACAAAACGTAGGGATTTACCCCGTCCATCCGGACCGATTGCAGGAAGGCGGTTTCGGCCTGCAAGAGGGGAAATTTTTGGTAGGGCTGTCCCTGCTTTTCCTTGGCAAGAACCAGATAGGCCTCGCCCAGATGATAGTCGGTACGAAAAGCGAACGGATTGAGGCGGCGACCCAGGCGGAGTAGAGCGATCGCTTCGCGGGCTAACTCTTTAGGTTTCTCCTCTGGCTCGGCCACGATGGCTCGGGACAAAAGACGTTTCCCCTTACGAAATCGTGGTCCGCTAGCGCAGGAGGTGCGAAGGGCGCGAAACTCCTGGCTGAGATCTCTTTTCGGCACTGTCAGGCCCTCGATCTCTTGAAGAATATCGGTAGGTCGCCGCTCCAGGGTAGGAAACTCTCGTCCCAGCAGTCTCTTCTCGATCTCAAGGAGGATGGGCCCCATCAGGTAATTTGACGAGCTAAGGTCAGGGGGGAGCCAATTGGGATCGCCTACACCGATGCCGGCCGCCAGGCTGCGCCAGTTCTCCCTTGATGGCTTCTGTCCCGGTGCCAACCCGAAGCCGAGAGCGGTCAGGATAGGGAGGGGATCCCCGCGACGAAGCTCTCGAAGCAGGCGCAGGCTGGTCAGGCCTTGGTGGCGCGGACAGAGAGTTTTGAGCTTTTCGAAAGCTTCATCGGCGGCCTCGGATTGCTCGGCCTGTTCTTGAGCTACCGCCAGGAAAAACGCGGGGGCGGGATTGGTCGGCTCCGCGGCGACAGCTTTCTCGAAGGTGCCGACAGCTTCTTTGAACCGATCCTGCCGCAGCCAGAACATGCCTTGTTGTAGGTGTCCGAAGGCTAACCGGGGGCTACCTTCGACAGCCTTGGTAAACTCCACATCGGCGGCCGCGAAGTCCCCTTTACGGTAATGCTTCCATCCTTGGCGGACCTGCGCGGCACCCTTCATCGGCTAGGCTGTTCGACTTCGCCCAAGCGCTTCCCTGGAGGCAGGCCGGCTCAAGCCGCGGCCGAAAACGAAAACCTCGATGAGGAAAAGTTCCCGTAGTGAAGCGATGTCAAGCATCAATGTCACGCCTTTGACGGACGTATTACTGGTTCTACTGATAACTTTTCTTCTCACCGCCACCTCCTTTCAGAGTCCAGATTTCCACCAGCCGCTTCCCAGAGTCGCTAACAGTGAAGAGTTGACGGAACGGGTAACAATTCTGAGCGTTGACCTTGAGGCTAGAGTAGTCTGGCCCGACCCCCGACGACAAGAGGAGTCACTCGAAGAGGGTTTCGCGCGTTTGCTCGAGGTCCAGGCGCGACCGACCCTGGCGCTCGCGGTTCATCGCGATCTGATGTATCAGAAGCTCTATCCGATTCTCCTCGCGGCTCGACAGGCTGGATGGGAACAGATTGTATTGCTGACCGAGGAAGAGTCATGATTCGAAGGCGAACGCGCCAAAGGAAAAATCAAGCCTTTGAACAGATCAATATCACACCGTTCACGGATGTCTTATTAGTGCTTTTGATCATCTTCATGATCGCCGGCTCCAGTCTAGTGCCGACCGGTCTGGAGTTGCGGGGTCTGGCGGCCGAGGGGGTAAGCGTGGAGGACGCGTCTTCCGAGTCGGTCATCGTCTGGCTGACAGTCGACGGTGATAGTCGCGTGGAAAAGGACGGCGCGAACCTGTCGCCCGACCAGCTTTCAACTCTCCCCCGCTCCACCCTGATCACTTTGATGATCGCTCCCCAGACGCGCGCCGAGGTGGCGGTTCGAGAGTACGACCGGTGGATAGGACTGGGATTTTCACGAATTTCATGGGGGCCGCCCGCGGAGTCCCATTGAGGAAATGGCCCTAACGTCGAAACTTCAGCAGTAGCGCTTTCTGCTCGAGATCGGTGGAGCGCCCGTAGTCACCCATCATATCGTGCAGTTCCGCCTGAAGCTTGAGAGCTGGCACGAGATCCTTGGTCTCTTTGCCGCCCGAGAGTTCCAACTGGAGCTTCTCGGCATCCTCGGCGTAGCGCAGGCTCTCCGTAAGAACGCGGTTCTTCTTGAGCACTTCCGCTAAGCCCAACAGGCATTTGAGAACCGGCTTTTGAGGGGGGGAGGGGAGAGAGCGAAACAGGAGCAGAGCTCGACGATAGCTCGGTTCGGTAAAGCCAAGTCTTTGTTCTAGCCCGATTTCGGCCAGCTTAAGATACTTGGCGGCGATCTGCTCCGGTTCGGTGCCCAACTTCTCGTGCAGGAGCAGGGCTCTTTGCCACAGCGCCGCCCCTTCTTCAAAGCGATACTTATCAAAATGATTGAGGGCTTCGCTTTCCCAAACGGGGAGGATCTCCGCGTACTGCTGGTGAGCTTCACTCGTTTCACCCTGTGACTCCAGACTGGAGGCCAGTTCCAACCGGCTGTTGAGAACTCGAGGGTCCGATGAGGGCGCCACCGTTTGGCGTAGTCGGAGAAAAGTCTTGTCGACCTCGATCGGTGGATGCCCCATGGCGACGAGGGTCTGGCGCTGCTGCTCCAGGAAGCTCAGCGTTTCGTCGGTGATCGAGGCGGAGGTCGTGTGTTTGGAAAGGTCGAGATAGAGCTCCTGGACGAGACGTGCCGAAAGTTGGGCGATATCCTGACCGAGTGCCTGTAGATCCGGTGTTTCGTTGGTTACGACAAATCCCCATGTTCGGGCAGGCCATGTCACTTCTGACAGCGGTCGAGCCACGCCCATGGTCATGCGGTACCATCCAGCCTCGCTGGCATTCTTGGCGATGCCGCACAGGCCGGAGTAAACAGCACGGAGTCTGGGGGCGAGTTCGGCCAGGTTCACGCTAACCCCCGTTGTGGGTAAGCTCGGCAGTGAAGGCATGGCGGCTCTGGGGTCACGATGGAAGTTGCTTCCAGTGACCAGGGAAGCCGGCAGGTGAGCGTAGCGGGTGAGGGGGCGTCCCAAAATCTGGAGATCCAGAGGAGCCAGGAAGCAGCGCTTTCGAATCAGGATGACTTCCGGGAGTTCGTTCCCCATCGCTTGATTCACTCGACGATAATTGCCCGACCCTTTAAGAATGATTCTGGTCGTCATTTTGGCCAGATTGAGATCGCCGAGGTCAGCGGTGCCCATGGGCGATTCGCCTTTGGCATGGTAGTCGATCTTGTGCATCCCGAGCGGCGAGATGAACTGCAGTTCAACCTTGTTCTCGGGATTGGCCAGTTGAAGCCGTAAGGCGCGGGTGAGGTCGCGTTGAGCACCGCCTCTGGCTAGTCCGGTGACTTCCGTCGGATGGAGCATCTTGCCGTCGTGGGTGAGGATCAAGTCGTTCATCTCGACTCGCACCTCCAGTCGTCCGGCGCCCGCCGCCACCGCGGAGGCGACGAATCCCAGCACGGCCTCTTCCGGAGAGTCGGGTACTCCGACGACTTTGCGGATCTTCTCCTCGGCCATTTGGACCGTTTTGTCCTTAAGTCCGCTGACGAGTCGATTCATAAGCCCAGGCTGTTCGGTCGAATCCATACCCTAATTTACCAAAAAGTGACGGTTATCACCTGCTGATTGTGATCCGGATCACATGTGAGATGGAACCTGATGATCTATAATAAGGACAGCAAAACGATACTCCCAAGACACCCAATCCCCTCGCAACCCGGAGCGCCACTCCGGGTTGCAACTTTTTCCGGGAAGCTATTCCGGACCAGACCCTAAAATCTCTAGAAAATAGAAAAGCCCCCGCTCGCGCGAGGGCTTTTGGCTCCGACAGCTGGATTCGAACCAACGACCAACCGGTTAACAGCCGGTTGCTCTACCACTGAGCTATGTCGGAACGGCTACCGTGGGTCGCATTATAGCAAGCGGTTTCCCGATTTGTCTACCCTTGGATCAAGGAAAACCCAAGCGGGATAGATGGCTTCTTTTTCCCGCTCCAGGTGATGTTCAAGAAGGTGAAAAAAATCCAGGTCAAGACGCTCCTTGCTTGATTTGACAAGTTTTCCGTCTCGTGCCTGGGAGAGAACCTGAGCCAGACCTTCGAGTCCCTTCTTTAAGCCTTGATGTTCATAACGAAGTTCGCGCACCGCTCGGTCCACATAGGGTAGGGTCTCCATGTGAGGATAGAGGAAGGCTTCTTGCTGTTCGAAATGATCGTGGAGTCGCCGTACGTAGGTTCTCTCCGCCTCGGGACAAAGCGTTTGAAAAAGCTCGGCGTAGTGATTCAGAAGTAAAGTCTGCTCCTCGAGTTCTTTCTCGGGAAGTTGAGGAGTCGTCTCGGGCGGTATCCAAAGAATCAGTTCAAACAAAGGCGCGCTGGAGAGGACCAGCGCCTGAGCCCAGGCGATCGAAGAGGTCCAGCGTCGTCCAGGGCGTCGCGCCACACTCCAGAAACCTTGGGAATGATCGGCCCAGAGCTGTTCGAGAAGAGGGACCAGTTGGCTGGTATGGAGTTCACGCAGGTCGTGCAGCGGAAGAGACCTCACGGCAACGGGAACTCTATCCAGCGAACGAACTCCGGTGCGAACTGACCCCGGAGCGGAAACTCCTGAGGTTTCGTGTCGGCGGGGTCATAGGTCCAGAGAACCTGGTCATGAATAAAAACGATGAGAGTTCCATCGTTAGAGTAGACCGGATTTTGAACGCGAGGCAGGTCGGACAGCAGTGTCCGATGGGTCTGTCTTTGGAGATCGATCTCCAAAAGGTAGCTGCGGAGGCGGGGCGGCTTGAGTTGTGTCGCGATCAAGCGCCGACCATCGGGACTCCAACTGGCGGGTCCTTCCTCGAAGGGCGTCTCGGTGAGACGCTGGACTTCCCCTGTGGCCAGGGTTCGAAGATACAGCTCCGACTGTCCGTGCCGGCGCGACAGATAGACGATCCGTGTTCCGTCGGGAGAGTACCTGGGATAGGTGTTCGTCCCCTGATCATAGGTCAATCTCGTGATAGATCCGCTAGCGAGTTCGAGTTGAGCTAGCTCTAAAGAGCCCCACTTGTCGGTGGAAAAAATCAAACTCTTTCCATCAGGACTGGGGTCGGGGTAGTGGGCGCTGGAAACGCCCTCGGTATGAACCCGTAGGTCCTCACCCTGGGAGTCGACCGAGACGATTCTTTCCCTCCGGTCGACAGGTTGGACGAAGTAAAATCTCTGATCGGCTTCGGAAAAACACGGCTGCAGTTGAGGACCTGGTACCTTGCTCAGGCGCTGCAGATCGCGTCCGTCAGAGCGGCAGATGTAGATTTTGGGTAGCCGGTTACCGGGCGCGACAAAGACCACTCGTTCCGATAGCGGACCCCCCCATGCTGGCCGAAGCGTGGCTAGTAGAACGCCTATGCAAAAGAGGCCGAGGGTTTTGACACCCCAGCCTCCTTGCATCGAACCTCGGGGTGCCCCGAGTCTACTCAATCCACACCGACGGATGGATGTGAGTGATGAGGAAGGCCAGATCGGTGTTGGCGGCGACATTGTAGCGCGACTTATAAGGAACGCGGGTGGCGAAGGCGTAGGTGTTACCGAAGCGCTCGAAGGCGTAGACCTCATAGTAGTAGTTGGCATGTTGATCGACACCGATGGCGCGGATCACCGGGATTCCGGCCACATTGTATTCGTGAGGATCAGACCACTCACCGCAGGTCAAGGCTTCCAGGCGAGCGACCATGTCTCCCACAATGGTGGTCGGGGCGGTTCCAGCGATTCGTCCGTTGGCCCAGACGCCCAGCCGTTGGCAGGCATCAAGTCGGATGAACTCGCGATCAGCTCCCATGGCGCCGAGGCGATTGACCAGGTAAGCGTCGGTGGGACTCCAGGCGTGCACGCGGCCTTCGTCGAATTCATAGATAGCCGGACCACCGGTCGAGCGATGTTGCTCGCCCCAAATGTCGATGGGCGCATCGGTCAAGGTCCGGCAATCAGTCTTCTGGTAAACGAAAGCTTCAGCGGGAGCGGCCGGAGGCGGTGTCACCACGGTCTCCTCACGACGCACCGGTTCGGCACGGTGCGTCGGAGCGGTCACAGCACGCTGCGGTGCGCGGGGATTACGGTCGGGGCCCATCAGGGCCATTTCCGAACCGGTTCCCGGATCGGCCACGGCGGCTCCCCAAAATAAGCCGGTGGCAAGGCAGGCCCCGAGGGCCAAGCGCAATCTTTTGTTCATCTTCAACCTCCTAGGGAAGCTCCTTTGAAGCTTCTATTCCCCATAAATACAATTGGATCGGCGGCGGCTTCGGCGACCGAACAAGCCTTCCCTCTCGCTGCTCTCTCAAGCTCAAAAGGAGAACGACTCTGGCCTCGCAAACGAACCGGCGTGATTGTTCTTAAGCGAAGCGAGCATCCTATCTCTCGGCGGGATGTCGAATCGGGGGCGCTTAGGGTACTGAGCCGACTGTATCGTGCTGGCCACACCGCCTATCTGGTGGGAGGAAGTGTCCGTGACCTGTTTTTAGAGCGCGCGCCTAAGGATTTTGACGTCGTAACCTCGGCCAGGCCCACTCAGGTACGCCGACTGTTTCGGAATTGTCGCCTGATAGGACGACGTTTTCGGTTAGCTCACGTCCATTTCTCAGGAAGTGAGATCGTGGAGGTCGCGACCTTTCGATGCCAACCCGAGGCCACTACCGAGGACGACCTGCTCTTAGTCAGTGACAATCGCTTCGGCTCGCCGGAGGAAGACGCTTATCGGCGAGACTTCACCATCAACGGCCTCTTCTATAATGTCGCCGACTACAGCGTGATCGACTACGTGGGTGGGGTACGCGATATCGAGAAGCGGGTGATCAGGACTATCAACGATCCCTGGACCCGCTTTCAAGAAGATCCGGTTCGTATGATTCGAGCCATCAAGTTTGCCTCCAAGTTGAATTTCGAGATCGAAAAGAAGACCTGGAAGGCACTACAAGAGTCAGCTCCGGCCATCAGCAAGAGTCCGGTTCCTCGCGTGCAAGAAGAGATCGCGCGACTTCTCGAGGAAGGCGCTAGCTCTCGGGCGATCTCTCTTCTTTACGAAAGCGGCTTGCTCGAGCAGATCGAGCCGCATCTCCACGCCTATCTCAATTCGCCCGAGGGTTACTCTCATTGGGATGAGAACGGTCGCTTACTTTTTGACCTTTTAGCCATGGCCGACCGTTACGGGCAGGAAGGGCGAAAGGTAACGCGTTCCAGCTTTTTCGCCATCTGGTTACTGCCGTTCGTGCTGGCTAAAGACTTCTTGGAGTCGGGCTCTCCGGACGCGCTGGTTCGCAAGGAAGCCGAGCGGGTGTTGCCCGCGGTGGGTATCTCCCGACGCGACATGGAAAGAGTCGGTCAGATTCTACTGGCCATGCGACGCTTCCGCCAGGCCATGAGGAAAGGCAAACGCACGGCTCCTCGAGCTTTTCTTGCCAAATCTTATCTTGATGAGGCTCTGCTTCTTTACGAGATCTTTCTGGAGGCTACCGACGGCGATACAGAGCATCTCGAATGGTGGTACGACCAGAGAGACGAGTTCGCGAAGGCCAAGCAGCCCTCACGTGAAGTTGTGAACAAGACCAGTCCGGCGCGGAAGGCGCAGCGAGCACGACGATTTCGGCGGAGGACGAGTGAATGAGTTTGGCTGAAGTGATCGCCCAAGAGGCAAGAACTTTAAACGATGAAGAGCAAAAGGCCGCCAAGCAGGCTGCAGCCATGGCGGCCCTGTCGCTAGTCGAAGGTTGGATGACGGTGGGTCTGGGCACGGGCAGTACCATCGGTTATTTCCTCGAGGGCCTCGGGCGCAGGATTAAGGCGGAGGGCTTGGCCACCCGCGGAGTCGCGACTTCGTTGGAGACCGAACGGCTGGCCTTGCATCACGGAATCAGACTCATTGATGAGGGGGATGTTTTTCTCCTGAGCAACCATCTCTGTGTCGACGGGGCCGACCGTATCGACCCTCGTGGAAACCTCATCAAGGGTGGGGGAGGAGCTCTGCTTCGCGAGAAGCTTGTCGCTTGCGCCAGTAAGCGCCTGTGCATTCTGGCCGACGCAAGCAAGTTAGACAACGTCCTGGGTGAAGGTTTCCCCGTACCGGTCGAGTGTGTGCCGTTTGGCGTGGTGGATACTCTCTTTCGCCTTCAAGATCTGGGCTGTGTTCCGGACCTTCGCTACCAAGGCGACGAGCCGTTCGTCACCGATAACGGTAACTACATCGCGGATTGTTCCTTTTCCGGGCTTCCCGACCCGGGCCTGACGGAATGGGAGATCAAAAATGTTCCGGGCGTGGTGGAGGTTGGGCTGTTCGTCAACATGGTTTCCACCATTATTATTGGACGTCCGGACGGAACGGCTCGAATCTGGCCTGAGCCGGTTGTTCCGTCTGACGAGGCTTAAAAAAGCCCCAGAGCTTTGGCGACCGACGGTGCGAGCTTCACGGCAAGTCCCGCGAACACGACGGCTGTGAGCGCCGGCAGTTTGATGGCAACCCCGAGGATACTACTTCCCGCCTCTTTCAAGGGTGAATTCGGTTCCCAATCATTCGCGACGACTCTTCCGTGAGCCCACTCGGTGCCGGATAGAAGTAAAGCCAGCGGTACACCGGCGCAGAGCCCTCCCAGGATATGCCCCATGACCGAGGCTGGACCTAGCGTTACACTCAGGGACAAAGGGATAACAACAAGGCCGATGAGCGGAAGGAGCAGCCGGCGCCCCGCGCGTCGTCCGACCTCTTGTATCGCTTTGGGGCCGGAGACGGTGTCGTCCTCGGACTCTGCGGGAGGGCAAGTGCGGGTCAGAGCTTCTTGAGCCGTGTCGCGGACGGCTAGAGCCGAAAGAGCGAAGACTGTACAGGCCCCGAGGAGAAGCCCAAAGAGTACGAGTGGGTTGAGCAGGGTGGCGTCGTACCAATTCATCAGATCGGCCAAGGTGAGCTCTCGGGCAGCCACCTGGTCGACGTCGTGGGTGGCCCAGACTCGAATTTCACTTCCGTCCCCAGTCGCCTTGATCAGCTGAACTTTGAGTTGCTCGCCGTAGGCGGCCAGGAGTGACAACGCTGTCAGCGCCGCGCTGGTGATGGATAGAGTTCTGGCGAAGGTCAGGGCGGAGTGAGCGTGGGAGCGCAGAGCCAAGGCTTGGTCGCTGGTTCGGTTGTGTGTTGCGTCGTAGATGATCGATGGAAGGCTCGAAAAGGCTAAGCTGAGTCCTAAAGTACTGAGGAGTCCGACCGAGGTCAAGGCTATCCCAAAGAGCCCCAGTGGCGGCTTGATGAATCCCCCGCAAAGCCCAAAGGAGAGCAGGCAGCCGAAGCCCAGCCCCGCCAGGAGCGGCCATCCTCCGAAGAGCTGTCGCGCCGCTTCGGCTAAAGAGGGGAGGGAGGGCTCGGGCGAATCGCTCGGCCGGGTCGGAGGTCCCCAAGCTCGAGCCGACATCAGGGTCAAGAGCTGACCGATGACAATGCTTCCCCAAAAGCCCTTCCAGCTGAGGGTGCCGGGTAGGGTGAGACCTTTGAGAAGGAGATAGCTGAGGGCTCCGGAGCCCAGGCTCACCAGAGTTCCAGAAAGTGCGAGAGCTCTTGGTAGAGCACCTGGACAGGTCTGGCGGGAAGCCCCGTCGCAGTCTTTCGGCTTTGTCGGCAAACCGGCTAACGAGGCCAGCATTCCCAGTCCCGCGACGGCCAGTGGTAGTGAGGCGGCCTTGCCCTGCGCCACCGTGTCGCTGGGTGCTACCGCGGTGGCCGCGGTCACCGCCAAGCAGATCGCCGCGAACAGCGATGAAGAGTAAGAGTCGCTCAGATCGCATGAGGTCGCGGCGACTTCCCCTCCGGATGGGTCCGAGGCCTGATTGGGGACCAGGCGTGAGGCTCTCCCGGCCAGGCCGCCGGCGAGTTGACTCAAGAGCGCTTGAAGGCAGGCCCCGAAGCCGAAGCTGACTATGACCGCGCTGGATTCACTCAAGGAGAGCGTTCGGAAAAGACTCATCAGGACCACGGCCGCGCTGACAAAAAGCAAGACGACTCCGCTTGAGGTCAGGCCTACCACCGCTCCGGAGGCCTGAAGGGCGGCCATTGTTCGCGGCAGGTCTCCGCCATCGAGATCCTCACGGAGGCGGTTACTGGCTTTCGTCGCGAGCAGGGCGCTCAAGAAGCTTGTGGCGGCGGAGCAAAGTCCTCCCAAAAATAGCGCAGGCGCGACGGAGGCGGGGCCAAGACCGGCGAAGTAAAGCATGAGAAGGGCGATGAAAGCCGAGCCTATCAGAGCTAAAGTCCATTGGCTAAGTTGTCGCGAGGTTGCCCCCATCTCATCGAGCGTGCGCTTGACTGTGGACTCTTGGGAGCCGTCGGTCTCGACGGAACTCGCCATTCGGCGGTAGTAGCCGAAGGCCGCGGCCAGACCTAGGAGTCCGCCCGCGGGTCCGAGGAAGAGCAGGGGATGAAACATGGTTTGGGGTTCGTGTGGTTTGACGCCGTTCCCCTGCTTTATGAATCGTCCAAAAGGCATGCGATGCTCGAACCAGAAGAGCCGGTCATGCACAGTAAGGGCCTGTCCAGGAATAAGATGTACAATTGGGCGCAGTTGGAGGGGATGACTCGATGCGCCCAATGTACAGATTATTTCTGGACAGGTCCTAAGTTAAGACAGGCATTTTTCCGGCTGCTTCTGGCCGGACTTACGAGTCTTGCCTGGCTCTCGCCCGCGCGGGCTGATGGGCTGGCCTTGCCCGCCCCGGGCAAGATTGAAGTGCTCGACCTTGGAACAATCCGCTTGACTCGGAGTGTGGAGCTCCAAGGAAAGGGAGTCCCTCTTCTGGCCGGACATCCGAGCGGAACAGTACTGGCTAGCCTCCAAGGCGACAGACTGACATTCTGGAATCTTCCCGGCTTCTCGGAGGCTAGCGCCGGGACCGACCCGCTTTTAAGCGACGTGGTGAGCATGGGTTTTTCGCCGACCGGTGATCGCCTGTTCTTGTTGTCACGCTCACTCAAGTCGGTGTTGGCTTACTCTCTCTCGACCTCGAAAATCGAAAGTGTCTACCCGCTGCCTGGAGGAGAGCCTATGGGGCTCGAGGTAGTCGAAGGGACTCTGCTGGTGCGTCAAAAGGATGGACTCACTGTCCTGGAGCCCTCGAGCGGCGCCCTGTTGGCTCAGTTTCGACTGGGCGGGCTTGTGTCGGGAGCTCTTTATTCTCCAAATGTCTTAACTCTGGCGGTGGAAGGGCGACCCGGCCTGGCTCGATTCGCCACCACGACGGCGGAAGCGCTCCCCTCGACGGCCGGGGCTGGTAGCTATGGCGAACTCAAGTCGATGCCCGGTGACGGATTTTTAGCTGTCGGGCTGAGTAGCCAGGTCTTGGAGTCCTGGGCTAGCCCAGGAAAGCTGGCCTGGTCCACTCCGATATCATCCGGACCCCATTCTCTGTTTCTGACGCGAGATCGGAAATTGGTTCTCGCGGTAGGAAGTGCCAGCAAAATGGTCTCCGTGATCGAGGCCAGCACCGGTCGCGAATTGGGGAAGCTTCCTGTCGACAACCTGAGTGGCAACGGAGTACTCTTCGCGGATTGAACTCTTTCTCGGCTGCGGTTGTTGACGCGGCTATTCCGGGCGGCTATACTTCCGCCCAGACATGTCGGGGCGTAGCGCAGCCTGGTAGCGTGCTTCGTTCGGGTCGAAGAGGTCGGAGGTTCGAATCCTCTCGCCCCGACCATAAACAAAAAAGGAAGCCTGACGGCTTCTTTTTTTGTTTATGGGGCTGCCTCCCGTTTCCAGGGGGGAAGGGGAGGGCGTACGAACGCCTCTGGACATGGTCGACCTATCTCTTCTCCTTTGTCTTTCGGCACCTCCGGACAGAGTCTCGCCCGGCTTCCATCGATTGGTGGATTCGAACCATCGTCCACTGCTTCGCCTCCTGGTGGACCTTAAGCTGCCGTGCGCTCTCTCTGTTCCCTGGGGTCTGACCGAGCGGTGGCTCAGCGAGGGGTATCACGAATGTCTGAACCTTTGTGTGGAGCTCCAACGTTCAGGAACGGTGGAATTCGTAGGCACGGCCGCTTATTATCCGATCTTGCCGCTGTTGCCTCGGCCGGCCATCGAACGGCAGGTCGCTAGTGACAAGGAGCGGCATAGGGAGCTCTTCCCTGAGTGGTCGTGCCGCGGTTTTGTTCCGCCGGAGATGGCCTTCGGTCCCGAGATGCTCCCCATACTGAGGGATGCCGGTTACCAGTGGTGCGCGGTCGACGACACTCCCTATGCCTGTCTCAACGGAACCCCGCCCCATCGCTATATTCCGCTCTGCGCTGACTTCAAGGTGATCTTGCGCTCTTCTCTGTGGAGTCGCACTCTGGTCAGTTGGGCCCGCGAGGGGGGATCGGGGAGCAAGTTGGCGGGTGAGATGATTCAGGGCCTTGAGGGATGGATGGGGGGCGAGGATGGCTACGCCTTGTTGGCCGTCGACTCGGAGAGCTTTGGCCAGCACCGGAGAGGCTCGCTTAAAACTTTGGAGGGGTTGCTTCGCGGGCTGGTGAGTTCCTCGCGAGCCAATCTGGTGCGCCCGAGCGACCTCGTCGACAGCTACTCGGCCGAGAGCGACGAGATCCCTCCGGGCTCCTGGCGCACCACATCAGAGCAGTTTTGGGAGGGCGAGTTCTTCGTTCCCTGGCAAAGCCGCTATAACGCCGCCCATGCTCACCTTTGGGAGTTGACCGATCTCGCGGTCGGAGCGGTCACCAAGCTGCAGCAACGGCTGGACCGTAGCCTTCACGCTGGTTTCTTCTGGTGGGAGGAGAATTCTGAGCGGGGTGTCCCTTCTAGCGCCCTGAGAGGGCTGCGCACGCTGCTCGACGTGATATCGGCGGCCGCTCCGGAGGACCTCGACCGCGCTCTCGAGCTGGCGGCCCGTCTCGACGAATTGACCTGAAAACGTCGCCGTTTGGCCGTTGACACACCTGGGGTGGACAGATATAGTGGGGAGCGCTTTCGGGGTACTGCCTCGAAACGCTTGAAGGAAGCCCCGTGAACAGCCTTGATAGGCCAATTCTAGAAAATCTCCAGTCCAGCACGAAGGAAAGCGAAGTCGTCTTGTCGACTTGGCTTGTTCTGCTGTTATGGGACCTTTTCGCGGGGCACGTCCGAAAAGGTTGAAAATTTGAGGAGCGGTGCGGCTTTTGGACAGTCGTTCACGCTCTATGAGATGAGTCAGGAGGGATAACTCCATGTCGATGTTGCGTCAGGTGAATCCGGAAACGGGCCGGATCTCCTTTCAAAAAATACCTAAGGTTCTCGATCTTCCATACTTGATCGATCTGCAGAGAACGTCTTATGAAGAGTTCTTAAAGGATGGGATCAAGGAGACGTTCGCGGACATCTCTCCGGTGGAGGACTTCACCGGAAACCTCGTGCTCGAGTTTCTCGATCACACCCTCGAACCCCCCACCTACACCGTGGCCGAGTGCCGGGATCGCGACGCGACCTATGCTCGGCCCCTTAAGGTTCGTGTCCGCTTGATCACTAAAGAGGGCGGAGATATCAAAGAAGTCAAAGAGCAAGACATCTTCATGGGTGACTTCCCTTGCATGACGGAAAAGGGCACCTTTGTCATCAATGGAGCCGAGCGCGTTATCGTCTCCCAGTTGGTCCGCTCTCCCGGTATCTACTTCGGTGCCGAGCCAGATCTCACGGGTAAGAAGGCCTTCAACGCCACCGTCATCCCCAACCGGGGAGCATGGCTTGAGTTCGTGACCACGGCCGACGACATCATCAACGTCTCGATCGATAAGGCTCGTAAGCTGCCGGCCACCGTGCTGCTGCGCGCCATCGGTTTCGGGACCGATGACGAGATTCGCGAGCTGTTCAATCACGAGCCGTTGCTCGAGGCTACCCTGGAGAAAGACCCCAGTACTTCCACTGAGGAAGCTCTCATTGAGATCTATCGCAAGCAGCGTCCCGGAGACCCGCCCTCGGTCGAGAGCGCCAGCGCTTTGCTGAATAATCTCTTTTTCTCGGCTAAGCGGTACAATCAGGCTAAGGTCGGACGCTATAAGCTCGCTCGTAAGATCGGTCGTCTGATCGCTTGCGAGGACACCGGCGTGATGGTCAGACCGGGAGTGATTGAAGACCCCGAGACCGGTGCTGTTATCAAGTATCCCCAGGTCCTCGATAAGGAGGACCTGGTCTCGGTGGTTCGCTACCTGTTGGCTTTGATGAAGAAGCAGCTCCAAGATAGGCCTCCGGCTGAGGGGATTCCCGAGGGCGGAATCGAGCTGTTTGAAGACCGTGGATTGACCTATCTGACTCCCGCCAGCGAGGAGCACTACGCCGTTCAGGTGCGTGTCGACGACATCGACCATCTGGGCAATCGTCGTATTCGCGCCGTGGGCGAGCTTCTGCGGAACCAGTTCCGCGTGGGTCTGCTGCGACTTGAGCGCGTCGTGCGTGAGCGTATGACGGTTCAGGATCTCGAGACCGTGACGCCTCAGGCGTTGATCAACATCCGCCCCGTGGTCGCGGCTATAAAGGAGTTCTTCGGATCGTCCCAGCTGTCGCAGTTCATGGATCAGACCAACATGTTGGCTGAGTTGACCCATAAGCGACGCTTGTCGGCACTCGGACCGGGCGGTCTGTCCCGTGAGCGCGCGGGTTTCGAGGTTCGCGACGTTCACTACTCTCACTACGGCCGTATCTGTCCGATTGAGACTCCGGAAGGTCCGAACATCGGTCTGATCGGCGCGCTTGCCACCTACTCGCGCGTGAACCACTTCGGTTTTATGGAAACCCCTTACCGCCGCGTGGTGGTAAGGGCTCTCGAGCCGATCAAGTTCAACAAGCAGAGCTATAAGGTCGGAGAGATCCTCGAGCGCAACGTGGTCAACGAGATGGCTCTGCAGGGCGAGGAGTTCAATCTGCAGGTCGAGGTGACCGACCAGATCGACTATCTCTCGGCTGACGAGGAAGACCGTCACGTCATCGCTCAGGCGAATACCAAGCTCGACGAGAAGATGCGCATCACCGATGAGCGCGTCGTTGTGCGAGCCAAGCACGAAACCCAGATCGTCAACCGCGACCGGGTGGACTACATGGATATCTCGCCCAAGCAGATCGTGTCGATCGCGACCGCCCTCATTCCCTTTCTCGAGCACGATGACGCGAACCGCGCCCTGATGGGCGCGAACATGCAGCGCCAGGCCGTGCCGTTGGTCAAGCCCGAGGCTCCCTTTGTTGGAACCGGTGTGGAGTATCGCGCGGCCAAGGACTCTGGAGCCCTTCTGGTTTCCAAGGTCGGAGGAACGGTGACCGAGGTTTCGGCCGATGAGGTTAAGCTCACCGCCGATGACGGCACGACCGTGACCCACAATTTGCACAAGTTCTTGCGCTCCAATGCTGGAACGTGCATTAACCAACGTCCCGCCGTCTTTCCCGGTCAGCGCATCGAGGAAGGCACGGTTCTGGCTGATGGAGCCTCGTCGGTCAACGGGGAGCTGGCTCTGGGTCGTAACATCCTGGTGGCCTTTATGCCCTGGGAAGGTTACAACTACGAGGACGCCATCTTGATCTCCGAGGAGCTCGTGCGCGAGGACGTCTTCACCTCGATTCATATCGAGGAGTATGAGTGTGAGGCTCGCGACACCAAGCTTGGTGCCGAGGAGATCACTCGCGATATCCCCAACGTGGGCGAGGAAGCTCTCAAGGATCTCGACGAACGCGGTATCATCCGTATCGGAGCCGAGGTTCAGACCGACGACATCCTGGTCGGCAAGGTCACTCCCAAGGGGGAGACCGAGCTGACCGCTGAAGAGCGCCTCTTGCGCGCCATCTTCGGTGAAAAGGCCCGCGATGTTCGCGACACCTCGCTCAAGGTGCCTCACGGCGGTAAGGGTAAGGTGATCGACGTCAAGGTCTTCACCCGAGACGATACCGAGGAGCTCTCTCCGGGAGTGAATCAGCTGGTTCGCGTCTACGTCGCTCAGCGTCGCAAGATTCTGCAGGGCGACAAGATGGCTGGCCGCCATGGTAATAAGGGTGTGATATCGAAGGTTCTTCCTATCGCCGACATGCCTTATCTGCCTGACGGCACCCCTGTTCAGATCGTGTTGAATCCGCTGGGTGTTCCTTCCCGAATGAACATCGGTCAGATTCTGGAAACGCATCTCGGTATGGCCGCCAGCATGCTGATCGGTCCCGATGGGAATCGTATGCGCGTGGAAGTCCCCGTTTTTGACTCGGCCGCCGAGTCTGAGATCGACGACTTAATGAAGCTGGCTCGTACCCGTTACTCGCTGGGTCTTAAAGGTCACGACTTGACCACCGGTGAGATGGACTACGTGCTGAGCGATGAAAGTCAGGTCGACCGCACGCTCTTCTTTCTTAACTCCTTTGAGGATGCCGTGATCACACGGACCGAGGTCGAGCAGTTGATCGCCGCTGGCCCGGCCAAGGATCTGCGCAAGCGGGTCAAGGATTTCTTGGCCGGCGAGCTTGAGGACCGGAGCCAGTTGCCTAGCGACGAGACCGTCGACGAGGTGATCACCGACTTGACCTTGGAGCAGCGTCTGGCGCGGGTTCTGGCCACCAAGCCTAAGCCCACTTCGGCCGCCGAGGTGGCCAGGTTGGCGGAATGGATCTCGCGTTACCGTACGATCCCTTCCGACTACAAAACGGTGCTCTTTGATGGACGGACAGGCGAGGCTTACGACCGCCGCGTGACCGTCGGCCAGATGTACGTGCTGAAGCTGGCTCATCTTGTCGACGACAAGATTCACGCCCGCTCCACTGGTCCGTACTCGCTCATCACCCAGCAGCCGCTCGGCGGTAAAGCGCAGTTCGGTGGACAACGCTTCGGAGAGATGGAGGTCTGGGCGCTTGAGGCTTACGGTGCCGCCTACACTCTGCAGGAGTTGCTGACGGTGAAGTCTGACGACGTGATCGGCCGTGTGAAGACCTACGAAGCGATCGTCAAGGGTGAGAATGTCCTGGAGCCGGGTGTTCCCGAGTCCTTCAAGGTGTTGATCAAGGAGCTTCAGAGTCTCTGTCTTGACGTACGCGTCAAGAGCTTCGACCGTACTGGTGACCTGCGTGAGGTCGAGATCAAAGCCGTGGAGGAGTCCGACGTCAAGTCGACCGCTCGCGAACTCGGCTTGGACCTTAGCCAGGAGGCACTCTCCTCGCTCTAGAGCGGGTTCTGAGAGCTTCTACCGGACAAGGGTCTCGCTTCGGCGGGGCCCTTGTCCTTTGGAAGCGCAAACCTGGCTTGGAAGTCGACAGGGAAGGTTCGGGGGCGGGAGAAGCTTTCCGCTTCTTCTATGGATGCATCGCAGCCCACGGACCTGGTTTCTCTCGAGCGGTACAACCTTCTTGTCTCCCTCGGAGCCCTGGCGATCTTTTTGGCCACAGTGGTGGCTCACCGACTAGTTTTTGTCGGATGGCGTCCGACGACGGAGTTTGGGCTAGCCATCAAGGACCGCTGTCGTCTTTTGAGTCTGCCGCTTTTGGTGTTGTTGCCCCTGTGGTGGGCCACGGTTCAGATCTCAGACCTGTTTTTTGTCTCGGCTGAAGTCTTCCTGACTTCTTGTCTGTGCGCTCTTGTGGTCTTTGTCGAGCCGCCGCGAATGTGGTTGGCTAGGAGGTTGGGCTGGGGCGGTTGGTGGTTTCCAGCAGTGGTCTATGCTGTTCCGCTGCTGGTTTACCTAGTGTCGGTGACCAGCCTCCCGCTTCTGGAGGGGGCTAACGGCTACGCTTTCGGCACTGTCGCGGTCGTCTTCGTCTTTCTTCATATCGTCTATCTCTATCTTTTTCGCTGGGGTCAGTTTCGGCATCCCCTGGTTTCGGTTTTGCGCGGGCGAGTCGGGCCCTGGGCCTATCTGGGGGTTTTGGGGGCCACCATTTACTTCGCGGCTCTTCGCCCTCACTTGATCTGGGTGCCTGCGGGGGGAGCATCCATCTTCGGCGGGCTTTTGGTGCTGCTGGCGGTCCTGGTCGTGTGTGAAGCCGTCGTGGCTTCCATTTTCGATTATTACTTTCCAGTGGCCCGCCGGGCGGAGATTCCGACTTTTTTTCGAGACCTGGTACGCGGACTGGTTTACATCGGACTTTTTCTCGGCTTCATGGGGTTTGTGCTCAAGCGAGATCTCAACTCGCTACTGGTTGGTTCCGCGGTTATCACGGTCTCCATCGGTTTTGCCCTCCAGGAGACTCTGGGGAATTTCTTCGCGGGACTGGCTCTCAGGCTTTCTCGGCCCTATGCGCTGGGCGACGACGTTCAGGTGGGCCAGGTTTCGGGACGAGTCGATAAGATCGATTGGCGCCAGACTTCGATTTTGACCTTCTCCGGCGACCATGTGAATCTTCCCAACTCTCTGGTGGCTAAGGAAGGCATCACGAACTTTTCCTCGCCCACGGTTCTGCATGCCCGGGACATCAGGGTTGGCCTGCACTATCGCCATCCACCCAATCAGGTGATGGATACGATTCAAGGGGTTCTTGCGGAGCTCGACACTGTGCGCAAAAGTCCGCCTCCAGAGGTCCATCTCCTCGATTTTCAAGACTGCCAGGTGTTGTATCGAATCCGTCTGTGGATCGAGGACTACCCTCAGCGCTGGAATATCGAGACTTCGGTCCGAATGCGTCTGTGGTATGCCTTTCGCCGAGAAGGCCTGGAGATACCTTTCCCGACCCGAACCCTGGTGGATGCTCCCTCGGCTCGAGAGTACGTCTATGGAAACGAGGCAGTGCGAGCCGATGTACTGCCCTTCTTAAGTAGTGTCGACTTTTTGGAGGCTTTGGGTCCGGGGGTGCTTCAAACTCTGGCTCAGAGGGCTCGTTTTCAGCTCTTCGCCGAGGGAGAGAGGGTCTGTCGCCAGGGGGATTCCGGTGATTCTTTTTATATCATTCGGAGCGGTACCATCGGGGTCGAGATTCGGGACCCGGCGGGTGAGGTTTTTTTACGCAACGAGATGGCGCCTGGAAACTACTTCGGCGAGATGGCACTGCTCACGGGGGAGCCCCGGTCGGCCACGGTTTTCGCGGTCACCGACTCGGAGTTGTTGAGGGTTGACAAGGAAGGGTTGCGGGATGTCATCGTCTCTAATCGTGAAGTCGAAGAGATTATTTCCAGGGTTTTGGCTCGTCGTCAGCTTCGGACGGAGAAGGCGCGGGAGGAGGCTGAGGGCGCCAAGGTTGTTCAGGGTACCTCCGACCCCGGAGCCGGCCATCGTCTGGAACAGCTTTCCGAGCAGCTTCTGCGGCGGATTCAAGCCTTCTTTAGCTACTAACACATGGTTGACACCCCCTAGGGCCGGTGCTATTATGTGGAAGCAATTTTGCTGGCCGGCCAAAAACCTTGATTTTACAAGGGTTTGCGGCCACTACGACCGAGAAGGGAGCTTTCTTTCGAGAAAGCCACGAAGGTGGCGAAATGTCCTTAGCGATATCTCTCCAGCTCCCCACTCCCCGTCATCGTAGCGCTACCCCAGGGTCGCGGCCTCAAGACAGGACCTACAAGGAGCTTTTTTTATGCCCACCATCAACCAGTTGGTGCGAAAGGGACGGAAGATCCAGACTCGCAAAAGCAAGTCGCCGGCTCTTCAGGTTCGTTTCAATTCGCTGAAATCCAAAAGGATCAGCAGCCGCAAAGGCTCGCCCCAAAAGCGAGGCGTTTGCACTCAGGTAAAGACGGTTACCCCCAAGAAGCCGAACTCGGCTCTCCGTAAGGTCGCTCGTGTGCGACTGACCAACGGTATCGAGGTTACCGCTTACATCGGCGGTGTGGGCCATAACCTGCAAGAACACTCCGTGGTATTGATTCGCGGCGGTCGTGTGAAAGACTTGCCGGGTGTTCGTTATCACATCGTCCGTGGAACGCTCGATACGGCTGGCGTGGCTAATCGTCGTCAGGGTCGTTCCAAGTACGGCGCCAAGCGACCCAAGTCGTAGGCCACACCTTTCCCCATCTTAGGAGCTAAGAATGTCAAGAAAAGGACCAGCCCCCAAGCGGGCTATCATCCCTGATCCTCGTTTTAATAATCTTCGCATCGCCAAGTTCATGAACATGTTGATGCGCGGTGGCAAGAAGGGCGTGGCGGAGCGTATCATGTACGGCGCTCTCGACCTCGTTTCTCAGCGTACCGGGAAAGACCCGATGGCCGTGTTTCAGGACGCCATGGATAAAGCTACTCCGATGGTCGAGGTTCGTGCTCGACGCGTCGGCGGTGCCACCTATCAGGTTCCTGTCGAGGTCCGTCCGGAGCGTCGCAACTCGTTGGCCATGCGCTGGCTGATCTCGGGTGCTCGTAGTCGCTCGGGTCGTACTATGATGGAGCGTCTGGCCAGCGAGTTGGCCGATGCTTCTCAGGGTGTCGGCGCGGCCGTGAAAAAGCGAGAGGACACTCATCGCATGGCCGAGGCCAATAAGGCATTCGCTCATTATAAGTGGTAGCTCTGTTGAGCTACCACGAGTTTGAAGAACACTTTCGGGCAAAGCGCCTTTCTTCGGGAAGGCTCTTTGTCCGAGAGGCCTTTTAGGAGTTTTTGACGTGGCTCAGGATACGAGCTCCATACCGCTGTCTAAATTTCGTAATATCGGAATCGCCGCTCACATCGACGCTGGGAAGACCACGACGACGGAGCGCATTCTGTTTTACACCGGTGTTGTTCATCGCGTGGGCGAAGTCCACGAGGGGAACACCACCATGGACTGGATGGTGCAAGAGAAAGAGCGTGGGATCACCATCACCTCGGCGGTGACCACCGCGGTGTGGAAGGATCACTGTATCAATATCATTGATACGCCTGGGCACGTGGACTTCACGGTGGAGGTCGAGCGCTCTCTGCGAGTGCTCGACGGCGGGGTGTTTGTTTTTTGCGCGGTCGGCGGGGTTCAGCCTCAGTCGGAAACCGTTTGGCGACAAGCCAACAAGTATAGCGTTCCTCGTATCGCTTTCATCAATAAGATGGACCGGACAGGCGCCTCGTTTTTCGACGTGGTCGACAAGATTCAGGAGCGTCTAGGAGCAATCCCGGTTCCGGTCCAGATTCCCATCGGCGAGGAAGAGAACTTCGCCGGAGTGATCGATCTGGTCCGTATGAAGGCCATCTATTATCGGGATGAGTCGGGCTCTAGCTTTGAGGAGCTGGATGTTCCCGCGGAACTCGAGGCTTCCGCTCAGGAGTGGAGAGAGAAGCTGGTCGAAGTGGCGGCTGAGGCCGACGATGAACTGATGACCCGCTACCTCGAGGAAGGCTCCCTTGATGATGAGTCGATTCGCGCGGGGCTTCGAAAGCGCGCTCTGTCGATCGAGGTCGTGCCTGTGTTTTGCGGGTCGGCTTTTAAGAATAAGGGCGTGCAGCCCCTGTTGGACGGAGTGGTCGACTATCTTCCCGCGCCCACGGACTTGCCTCCGGTGAAGGGGACGAACCCTCATAACGGCAAGGAGGAGGAGCGTCCTAGCGACCCCTCGGCTCCGGCCGCGGCGCTGGTCTTTAAGATTCAAAGCGATTCTTTTGTCGGCAAACTCTCTTATGTTCGAGTCTATAGTGGTGTGCTCTCCAAAGGCGTGGCTATGCAGAATACCACCAAGGAGAAGAAAGAGCGCATCGGGCGTTTGATGAAGATGCATGCCGATCGCCGTGAGGACGTCGAGGAGTTGAGAGCGGGTGAGCTCGGGGCTGTGGTGGGCCTTAAACTTTCGGTGACCGGAGACACGCTGTCGGACATCTCTCACCCGGTCCTGTTGGAAAAAATCGAGTTTCCCGATCCGGTGATCTCGGTCGCTATCGAGCCGAAGACGAAGGCCGACCAGGACAAGATGGGTGTGGCGTTGTCGAAGCTTGGCGAGGAAGATCCGACTTTCGTGACTTCGACCAACGAAGAAACCGGACAGACTATGATCGCCGGGATGGGCGAGCTTCATCTGGAGATTATTGTCGACCGTCTCTTGCGTGAATTCAACGTTGGTGCTAATGTAGGGCGCCCCCAGGTGGCGTACAAGGAAGCGCTTCGGAAACCCGTCAAGGTTGAAGGCCGATTTGTTCGCCAGTCCGGTGGACGCGGCCAGTTCGGCCACGTCTGGCTCGAGGTTAATCCACTGCCCACGGGTGAGGGTTTCAAATTTCATAATAAAATTGTTGGTGGAGTCATTCCCAAGGAGTTTGTCCCAGCTGTCGAGATTGGCATACGCGAAGGCTTGACAGCGGGCACTCTGGCGGGTTATCCCGTAGTGGATGTCGAGGCCTCCCTCGTCGATGGCTCTTTCCACGAAGTCGATTCTTCCGAAATGGCCTTTCGGATCGCGGGATCTCTTGCGATCAAAGAGGCGATGAGGCAGGGCGACTGTTACCTCAAGGAGCCTGTGATGGAAGTCGAGGTGGTCGTGCCCGAAGAGCATGTCGGGGACGTCATCGGAGATCTCAACGGTCGCCGAGGGGAGATCGGCGGAATGGAGCCCGCTCCGGGAAATTCTCGGGTCATCAAGGGATTTGTTCCGCTGTCGGAAATGTTCGGGTACTCCACGGCCTTAAGGTCAAGAACCCAGGGTCGTGGCACCTACACGATGGAGTTCGCTCGTTACGACGGCGTTCCGAAGTCGATACAAGAGGAGATCATCGGTCGCGTGAGCGGTGCGGTGGTTTTTTGAGAAATCAAAGAAGTTTGGTTTCATTGTTGCTCTAGGGTGGAAGCCTTAGGGCGAAAAGTTCATGACCTTCGGGTCAAACGCCGGCCGTCAACGGCCGTTAAGAAAGGAAACGGAGGCTCAGTAAAATGGCCAAAGAGAAATTCGTACGTAATAAGCCCCACGTGAACATCGGAACCATCGGTCACGTGGACCACGGCAAGACCACGTTGACGGCTGCCATCATGCATACCCTCGCTTCGGCAGGGCAAGCTAAGAAGATGAACGTCGACGACATTGATGCCGCTCCCGAAGAAAAGGAGCGTGGGATTACCATCTCCATCGCTCACGTGGAGTATGAGACCGACAAGCGCCACTACGCACACGTGGACTGTCCTGGTCACGCCGACTACATCAAGAACATGATCACCGGCGCCGCTCAGATGGACGGAGCCATTCTGGTGGTTTCCGCGACCGACGGTCCGATGCCTCAGACCCGTGAGCACATCCTCCTGGCTCGCCAGGTGAACGTGCCTTACGTGGTTGTGTTCCTCAACAAGATCGACATGATGGATGACCCAGAGTTGGTCGAGTTGGTCGAAATGGAAGTTCGCGAGCTGCTCGACAGTTACGAGTTTCCTGGCGACAACACTCCCATTATCGCCGGTTCGGCTCTGAAGGCTCTCGAGTCTTCCGGCGCCAAGGATGACCAGTGGGCCAGCAAGATTTGGGCTTTGATGGATGCCGTGGATGATTACATCCCCGACCCCGAGCGCCCGGTCGACAAGCCCTTCTTGATGCCCATCGAGGATGTCTTCACCATCACCGGCCGCGGTACCGTGGCTACCGGGCGTGTGGAGCGTGGAATCATCAAGACTTCCGAGGAAGTCGAAATCGTCGGTTTGATGGAGAAGACTCGCAAGGTCACCGTCACCGGTGTGGAAATGTTCCGCAAGATTCTCGACGAGGGTCAGGCTGGTGACAACGTGGGCCTGTTGCTCCGCGGCGTCGACCGTAAAGACATCTTCCGCGGTCAGGTTTTGGCTAAGCCCAACAGCATCAAGCCTCACACCAAGTTTCAGTGCGAGACCTACATCCTGTCCAAGGATGAGGGTGGACGTCACACCCCTTTCTTCAAGGGGTATCGTCCTCAGTTCTACTTCCGTACCACGGACATCACCGGTGAGTGCTTTCTGCCTGAAGGCATGGAGATGGTGATGCCGGGCGACAACGTCAATCTTCGGGTTGAGCTGATCGACAACATCGCTCTTGAAGTCGGTCTCCGCTTCGCTATCCGCGAGGGTGGACGTACCGTCGGCGCCGGTGTTATCACCGAGATCTTCGAGTAAACATAACTCTAAGGCTTCAGCCTCGGTCAGCAGTGACCGGGGCTGAAGTCTTCTCGCCTCACCGTTCTTTAGTGGGGTTTAGGAGATGAAATGGCAAAGCAACGAATCAGAATTAAGTTGAAGGCGTATGAACACGCGATTCTCGACGAGTCCGCCGAGAAAATCGTTCAGATCGCACAGCAGACGGGAGCCGCCATCTCTGGTCCGGTTCCGCTGCCCACGGTGAAGAGCCGTTACTGTGTGCTTCGTTCGCCTCACGTGGATAAGAAGTCACGCGAGCACTTCGAAATTCGCACCCACAAGCGTTTGATCGACATCTACTTCGATCCCTCGCAGAAAACCATCGAGCAGTTGATGAGAGTCGACCTGCCCGCTGGTGTGGACATCGAGATCAAGGGCTAGTAGGAGTCCGGCCGATTAGGCCGGCGACGCCCAACTGGTTGTGCTAGAAGTGCTGCCGACCATACGATCTTTTGTTGTCAATATGAGGTTTTCGGCTGCACTTCTAGAAGGCCGCTTGACTCTCTAGCTAAAAGCACGGTGCCCATGATGGCGCCCGCTGCGGAAAAGGAGTTCCTATGCAGACGATTCTCGGACGCAAGCTTGGCATGACTCAGATCTTCGATGAGTCAGGCAATGTCGTCCCCGTCACTGTGGTCCAGGCTGGTCCCTGCCCGGTGATACAGAAGAAGTCGGTCGAGACGGACGGCTATAACGCCGTTCAACTCGGCTTTGACGAGGTGAAGGAGAAGGCGCTGAACAAGCCCCAGCTCGGTCATCTCAAAAAACACGGCGCTAACGCGGTGGTACGGAAGGTTCATGAGGTCCGAGTCGATGACGTCTCGGCTGTCGGCGATGTCATCAAGGTTGACATTTTCGAAGTCGGTCAGCTCGTCGACGTGCAGGGGACTTCCAAGGGTAAAGGTACCGCCGGCGTAATGAAGCGCTATAACTTCGGTGGTGGTCGCGCTTCCCACGGTGCATCGCTCATCCACCGTATGCCCGCCTCTAACGGAGCTGTCGATCCCGCTCGTACCTTTAAAGGGAAAAAGCGCGCCGGTCAGATGGGTAACAAAACCGTCACTACGCAAGGCCTGACTGTGGCCGCTATCGACGCCGAGCGCAATCTGCTGCTGATTCGCGGCGCTGTTCCCGGCGCTAAGGGCGGCTTGGTGGTGGTCAAGAAGTCGGTGAAAGGATAGACCATGCCTAAGTTATCTTTACACGATATGGCCGGTAAGGTCGTCGGCGATTTCGAACTCAAGAGCGAAGTTTTCGACGTTCCCTTCAATGCCGGTTTGGTACATCAGATTTTTGTAGGCCTTTTGGCCAACGCGCGTCGTGGTACTCACAGTACCAAGACGCGCGGAGAGGTGCGGGGCGGTGGTCGCAAGCCCCATCGCCAGAAGGGGACCGGTGGAGCCCGTCACGGTAGCCGTCGTTCGCCTATCTTCCGGGGAGGCGGAATCACTTTCGGTCCTAGACCTCGGAGCTACAACCAGGTTCTTCCTAAAAAGATGCGGCACGGCGCGCTTCGTTGCGTGCTCTCGCAGCGTCTCCGAGATGAGAGCCTGACCGGCCTTTCCGAGCTTGCGATGAATGAGTTCAAGACCAAGACCATTGTCAAGATGTTCGAAAGTCTTAAGCTTGAATCGCGCAAGACTCTGTTGGTTCTGGGTTCGTCGAATCCTCAGGTGGAGAAGTCCGCGGCCAATATCCCCGGCCTTAATGTGGTGCACGCGGGAGATCTGAATCTGGTCGATATCGTCCAGCATGATCGGGTTGTGGCTACTCAGGAGGCGCTCAATATCCTTCAGGAGGCCCTATCGTGAGTGATAAGGTAGTCAGTTCCGTCGCGGATCTTCGCGGCCTAACCCATCATGAGATTCTCATTCGTCCCCTCATTACCGAGAAGACGATGTCGGGTATTGGTGGTAATCGGTACACCTTCCAGGTGCATCCGGATGCCAACAAGGTCCAGATCAAAGGCGCCATCGAGAAGATTTTCGGTGTGAAAGTACTCAAGATTACCACCGGGAAGAATCCCGGAAAGCTTCGCCGTCGTGGCCGCGATGTCGGCTACTCGGCCACGCGCAAGAAAGCCACCGTGACGCTGAGGGAGGGCGATCAGATCGAGATCGGCGGAACCCCGCTGTTCGAAGTCTAGATTCCCAGTCAACATAACGAGATGGGCTCGAAGGCACTTCGAGCCCATCTCCATGTATGGGCCAGGCGTTAGGGTCTCGAAGTAAGATGTCCAAACGCCGAAATGGCAACAAAATCGCCCCGGAAATGGGGCTTGACCTTTTGGCGTTCGCCTGGTAAAAAGAGCGGACGTTTCAGTGTAAGAGAAGGAAAAGTTATTATGCCTACCCGTAAGTTCAATCCGACGAGCCCTGGTCGCCGCCACATGAGCGTCCAGGATTTCGCCGAGATTACTTCGAGCGAGCCCGAGAAGAGTCTCCTTCGCCCTCTCAAGAAGACGGGCGGCCGTAACTCTAATGGCCGCATTACCTCATATCACCGTGGTGGTGGTCACAAGCGTCGTTATCGTGTGATCGATTGGAATCGAGACAAGGACGGGGTTCCCGCGAAGGTTGACTCGATTCAGTACGATCCCAACCGTTCGGCGCACATCGCTCTGTTGCACTACGCCGATGGTGAGAAACGTTATATCCTCGCTCCCAACGGCTTGGCTGTCGGCGCGGTTGTCGTGTCTGGCGCCGGTGCCGATATTAAGCTCGGCAACTGCCTGCCGCTCTCTTCGATTCCTGTCGGTACTCAGGTCCATGGAATCGAGCTTCAGCCCGGTAAGGGTGCCCAGATGGCGCGCTCGGCCGGGACCTCGGCACAGTTGATGGCTAAAGAAGGAAAGATGGCGCTTCTGCGCTTGCCTTCGGGCGAGGTTCGTCAGGTGGTTGCTACCTGTCGCGCCGTCGTTGGTCAGGTCGGAAACACAGAGCACGAGAATGTGCAAGGCGGTAAGGCCGGGCGTTCTCGTTGGAAGGGGCAGCGCGGTCGAATTCGCGGTGTCGCGACGAATCCGTGTGATCATCCGCACGGTGGTGGTGAGGCTCGTTCGACTCCGGGTCGTCCGAGCAGCACTCCTTGGGGTAAGCCGGCTCTCGGCTTGAGAACCCGCAAGAAGAAGGCCAGCGACCGTCTGATCATCAGACGTCGTAAGAAGTAGGAGAGACAAACGTGTCGCGTTCGATTAGAAAAGGTCCTTATGTGGACAAGAATCTCTACGCCAAGATTCTCAAGCTCAATGAAGCTAACGAGAAGAAGGTTGTTAAAACCTGGGCTCGGGCTTGTACCGTGTTCCCGGAGATGATCGGTCATACCGTGGCTGTCCACGACGGCCGAAAGCACGTGCCGATCTATGTCAATGAGGACATGGTCGGACACAAGCTGGGTGAGTTCGCGGTGACCCGTTTGTATCGCGGTCATGCCGGCGGTAAGAACGAGAAGAAGAGCAAGCGTAAGTAGGAGTCCGGGTCAATGTCAGAAGAGAAAGCGACGGTCCGAAAGAAAAAGGCCGAGCGAAATAGAGCACGACGTGAAGCCCGTCAGGCTGAAGGCGTGCGCGCTATCGCCAAGTATGTGCGCATGACTCCTCGCAAGTTGCGTTTGGTCGCTGACTTGATTCGGGGCAAGAGTGCTCAAGAAGCTTGGAGCATCTTGGAGTTTACACCCAAGCGGGCCGCCGGTCCCTTGAAGAAAGTGCTGGAGTCGGCCATCGCCAACGCCAAGCACAACAATGAGTTGGCTCCCGAGTCGCTCAACGTGAGCCGGGTTCTTATTGACGAGGGCCCGACCATGAAGCGTTACACTCCCCGCGCTCGCGGGCGAGCCGGCGCCATAAAAAAGAGAACCAGCCACATCACTGTTGTCGTGGCGCCTAAAGGAGAGGCCTAGTTATGGGTCAGAAAATTCATCCCATCGGCTTTCGCGTCGGAGTGATTCGAGGTTGGGAGTCGCGATGGTTCGAAGAGAAGAACTTTGGGGATTGGCTGCACGAGGATCATAAGATCCGCAAGTTCTTGCAGAGCTATCTCCGTCATGCGGGTATCTCTCGCGTTGAAATCGAGCGTGCCAATCGCACTCACGTGATCATCAATACCGGTAAGCCGGGACTTGTGATCGGTAAGCGCGGCGCCGGAATCGAAGAGCTACGCAAGCGGCTCGAGAAGCTGACCAAGAAAAGCATCAAGATCTCTGTTAAAGAGGTCAAGACGCCCGAGCTCGACGCGGCTCTGGTTGGCCAGAATATCGCTGAAGCGCTGGAAAAACGTGTGGCTTTCCGTCGTGCTATGAAGCAGTCGGTCAGTCGCTCTATCAAGGCTGGCGCTCAAGGCGTGAAGGTTCAGCTCTCCGGTCGCCTGGGTGGAAACGAAATCGCCCGTACCGAGCGCACGTTCCAGGGCAAGGTTCCATTGCACACTTTGCGCGCCGATATCGACTATGCCATCACGGAAGCCTCGACTCCCGCCGGTGTTATCGGTGTGAAGGTTTGGGTTTACCGTGGTGAGATTCTACCCGGAATGGCCGTCGACAAGAGTCTGTCGACCACCGGGGAGAAAGGATAGTTTGTCGTGTTAAGCCCTCGCAAAGTTAAATTTCGTAAGTCCCACCGGGGACGTATGACGGGGAAGTCGCACCGTGGTAACAAGGTGCAGTTTGGGTCTTTCGGCTTGCAGTCGATGGAGCCCCATTGGATCACGAGTCGTCAGATCGAGGCCGCTCGTATCGCGATGACCCGTTATATCAAGCGTGGTGGAAAGGTGTGGATTCGCATCTTTCCCGACAAGCCCGTGACCAAGAAGCCTGCCGAAACTCGAATGGGTTCCGGTAAGGGAAGCCCCGAGTTCTGGGTAGCCGTCGTGAAGCCCGGCCGAGTGATGTTCGAAATCGCCGGTGTGGCTGAGGACGTTGCCAAAGAAGCGATTCGCCTGGCTCAATTCAAGCTTCCCATGAAGACGAGGTTCATCGTCCGTGAGAAATTAGGGAGCTAAGAGAGATGGCTAAGGTAAAGTTGAAAGAACACAACGAGAAGTTGCGTGGGAAGTCGTTGTCCGACCTTCGCCAGGCGCTGATCGACGCCAAGGAAGAGATGTTCAATTTGCGTTTCCAGCGCGCCACGGGCAACTTGGAGAACCATCGGAACATCCGCAACGCTAAGCGGGAGATTGCCCGTATTCATACCGCCATCCGCGAGATCGAGCTGTCTGAGGCGGCCAAGGGAGATAAGAAGTGAGCCAGACCAAAACCGAAACCGAAAACGAGCGCAACAGCCGCAAGGTTCGCGTGGGTACCGTGGTCAGCGACAAGATGGATAAAACCGTCGTAGTCGAGGTTGCACGCCAGTTCCCTCATCGCCTTTATGGCAAGATTATTAAGCGGACGAAGAAATTCAAGGCTCACGACGAGGAGAACTCCTGTGGTGTCGGCGATGTCGTTCGCATCATGGAGACCCGCCCGCTTTCAAAGCAAAAAAGATGGCGTGTCGTCACGATCCTCGAGAAGGCTCGCTAAGTTTTTCTCGCAGTAATTACCGACGGAATCGGCCGGGGGAGAGAATTTCCTTAGGCCGTTCTCATAGGATGGAGTAACAGATCATGGTTCAGCAAGAAAGTCGATTAAGGGTCGCCGATAACTCGGGAGCCAAAGAGATTCTCTGCATTCGCGTGCTCGGCGGCTCGCTTCGCCGGTACGCCGGCGTGGGCGATATCATCGTCGGCGCCGTCAAGGCCGCCCAGCCGGGCGCCGCTATCAAGAAGGGCGACGTGGTGAAGGCCGTGGTCGTTCGCACCAAGCACAAGATTCGCCGTCCCGACGGTTCGTATATTCGTTTCGACGATAACGCCGCCGTGATCATCCGTGAGGATAAAAATCCTCGCGGTACCCGCATCTTTGGCCCTGTGGCACGCGAGTTGCGCTACAAGGACTTTATGAAGATCGTGGCGCTGGCTCCGGAGGTTCTCTAATATGAGTAAAGTTCATGTGAAAAAGGGTGACGAGGTTTACGTCCTTTCAGGACGTGATCGCGGTAAGACCGGTAAGGTCCTGGAGGTCAATACCAAGACAGGTAAGGTCAAGGTGGATGGCGTCAACATCGTCAAGAAGCATAAGAAGCCTCGTCCCCCTAAGGATGTCGAAGGAGGGATCAAAGAGGAAGCCGCTCCTATCGATGCCAGCAACGTCAAGTTGAACAAAGACGCTAAGGCCAAGACAAAGGCGAAATCCTCTAAGGCCGCCGAGCCGAAGAAGACCGCCCCAAAGGCTGAAGCCAAGCCCGCCAAGGACTCCGAGTCGGAGCCCAAGGCCGAGGCCGAGTCCAAGCCCTCGGCGAAGAAAACATCTTCTAAGAAGAAGGCCAAGTAGCTAGGGAATTTGGCCTTAGGGCTTGACATTCGGGGGCAACCCCGGATAAAACCAAGAACGCTTCTTTTGGAATGGTGTCCACCTATGGTGGGCACCTTGAAGTTTGTCCAGGCTTTGAAATTTTTAGGAAGAAGGGAAGAGACACGTCTCGCGCCTGGGTGAGATACGGCTCTTCGAGATGTCGATGGCAAAAGACAGAGAACAGGGTGGCACGACCATCACCCTGAGGCTTGAGAACCGTTACCGCGAGGAAGTACGCAAGGCGATGCAAGAACGCTTTAAGTATGACAACGTGATGGAGATTCCGAGACTCGAAAAGGTCGTTATTAACATGGGAGTCGGCGAGGCTGTCGGTAATCCCAAGATCCTCGACGCCGCGGTGAAAGAGCTTGAGGCGATCGCCGGTCAAAAGGCCGTGGTGACTCGCGCTCGTAAAGCTATTTCCAACTTCAAATTGCGTGAGGGCGTTAAGCTAGGCACCAAAGTGACCCTTCGTCGCCGTAAGATGTGGGTGTTCCTTGATAAGCTGTTCAATATCGTGCTTCCGCGTATCCGCGACTTTCGTGGGATTTCCGCCAAGCAGTTCGATGGACGTGGAAACTTCTCGATGGGGCTCAAAGAGCAGATCATTTTTCCCGAGATCGACTATGACAAAGTCGACAATGTGCGCGGAATGAACATCTGTATCGTGACCACCGCGAAAACCGATGAAGAGGGAGCCGAGCTTCTCCGCTTGCTGGGCGCGCCCTTGAAACAGTCGAACTCGCCTGAGAAGGCCGCCCAATAGAGAAGGACGAGGATAGATTTATGCCTACCACAGATCCCATCGCGGACATGTTGACCAGAATCCGCAACGCTAATCACGCCAAACATGCCCAGTGCGACATCCCCGCCTCCAAGGTTAAGGAGCAGATCGCCAAGGTACTCAAGAGCGAAGGTTTCATCAAGGACTACCAGGTTCTCAATACCGGAGTTCAGGGTGTCATTCGAGTGACCCTCAAGTACGCTCCCGACCGCAGCGAAGTCATCGCCGGTCTGAAGAGAGTCAGCCGTCCCGGTCTCCGTCGCTACGTCGGAGCTCAGGAGATCCCCGTGATCTTCGGCGGCATGGGGACCGTGATCATGTCGACCCCTCAGGGCATCATGACCGGCCGTAAGGCCCGAAAACAAAACGTCGGCGGCGAAGTGCTCGCCTACGTTTGGTAAGGAGAATCCGGTGTCGAGAATTGGAAAGAAACCCATTACCCTGCCTAAGGGCGTGGAAGTGAAAGTCGACGGTGCCAATGTCACCGTGAAAGGTCCCAAGGGATCCCTGACTCAAAAGATTCACCACGAACTCAAGATTGAAGTCAAGGACGGCGAGATCAATATCGAGCGTCCCAACGACCATCGCATCAATAAGGCCCAACACGGTCTGGCCCGCACTCTGGTCTCTAATATGGTGACCGGTGTGACCGACGGATTCCGTCGCAGCCTGCAGATCATCGGTATCGGTTACCGTGTCGCCGCCGACGGACAAGGTCTAGAGCTTGCTCTCGGGTTCTCCCACCCGGTCAAGGTCGCTCCCATCGAAGGCATCACCTTCGAAGTGGAGGTCGACAATCGTGCCAAGACCAATAAGCTGCACGTTGTCGGTATCGACAAGCAGAAGGTCGGGCAGGTCGCCGCGGACATCCGTGGATTGCGCCCGCCGGAGCCTTACAAGGGTAAGGGTGTTCGTTACATCGACGAGGTTGTGGTTAAGAAGGCCGGTAAGGCCGGTAAGGCCGGTAAGTAATCATGATTAACAAGACTCCTAAACATGTTTCCAGGAAGGCGCGTCACGTACGCGTTCGTAGCAAGATTCACGGCACGGCGGAGTGTCCGCGTATGGCCGTCTTTCGTTCCGGCAAACACATCTACACTCAGTTCATCAACGATGACGCGGGTGTGACTTTGGCCGCCGCTTCCAGTCTTGACAAAGCTGTTCGTTCCGTCAAGGGGACTTTCACCGAGCGTGCCCGCCAAGTCGGTGAACTTGCCGCTGAGAGGGCTTCGGAGAAGGGCATCACCGACGTGGTGTTCGACCGCGGCGGTTTCAAATATCATGGACGTGTGGCCGCTCTCGCCGAGGGCGCTAGAGAGAAAGGCTTGAACTTCTAATGAAAAGCATCAGACATATCGATCCCAACGGACTGGATCTTAAAGAGCAGGTGGTTCGTATCAACCGCGTGTCCAAGGTGGTCAAGGGTGGTAAACGCTTCTCTTTCTCCGCTCTGGTTGTGGCCGGTGACGGTCGCGGTCACGTCGGCGTGGGCCTGGGCAAGGCCGGTGAAGTCCCTGAAGCTATCCGTAAGGGTGCCGAGGCCGCCAAGAACAACCTGATTCGAGTTCCCATCGAAGGAACCACCATCCCTCACTACCACGTGGCCGAGTTCGGCGCCACCAGTGTGATGCTCAAGCCGGCCGCTCCCGGTACCGGTGTTATCGCTGGCGGTGCTGTTCGCGCCGTGGTAGAGCTCGCCGGAATCAGCGACATCTTGACCAAGAGTCTTGGTTCGGACAATCCCACCAACATCGTCTACGCCACCATGAAGGGTCTAGAGGAGTTGATGTGGGCCGAGGATATCGCCGAGCGTCGCGGCAAGACCATTGAAGAGCTGGTCGGACCGAAGATCGCTGGTCTGGTTGCCGAGCGTCGTGCTCAGGCAGCTCAGCCCACCGAATTCGCCTCCGGTCAGACCTATCACGCTTAAGTTGGAGCACTAAAGATGAAAGCCAATGAACTAAAACCCAACGCCGGCTCTCGCCGGGAGAAGCTTCGGGTCTGCCGTGGCGGTAAGCACGGTAAAACCGGTGGTCGTGGATACAACGGTCAGAACTCGCGCTCTGGGGGAACCAAGGGCCCGGGATTCGAAGGCGGTCAGACCCCCTGGTTCCGCAGATTGCCTAAATATCGCGGGTTTAAGAATCCTTTCCGCACGGAATATCAAGAAGTCTCCCTGTCCGATCTTGAGTCTTTCGAGGCCAAGGCGACCGTCGATGTGGTCGCTCTGAAGGACAAAGGGATTCTGAAAAACCTCCACCAGCCCGTCAAAGTGCTGGGCAACGGCGAGCTCTCCAAAGCTCTCACCGTCCAGCTCGATGCCTACACGGCAAGCGCCAAGGCAGCCATTGAAGGAGCCGGTGGAACCGCAGAGGTTGTTTAGACAATGTCAGGTTCGCCAGGCAAGTTAACGCAGGCCATGCAGGCCCCGGACCTCCGGGGCCGTATTTCTTGGCTCTTTATCGGCTTCGCGATTTACGCGTTAGTCGTTCATATTCCCATCCCCGGTGTCAATCGCGCCGCTTGGCAAGCGGCTTTTCAGTCGGGTCAGCTGTTTCAGCTGATGGGAATGTTCACCGGGGGTGCGCTCTCGAAGCTCTCGATCGCGGCGATGGGGATCACACCCTACATCAATGCGTCCATCATCATGCAGCTTTTGACTGTGGTCTTTCCCTATCTGAAGGACCTTCAGAAAGAGGGTGGCGAGCACGGTCGACGCAAGCTAAGCCAGTGGACCCGCCAGTTGGCAATGTTCCTCGCCGTCGTTCAGGGCGTCATCATGGTCAGCACTATTAAGCGTGCTGTGTCGGCTCAGGTCTTTGAGAGCAACAGTTTGTTCTACTACGCCATGGTGGTGACCACCTTGGTGGGTGGAACCGCCTTCTTGATGTGGCTCGGTGAAGTGATGTCGGAGAAGGGTATCGGAAACGGTGTCTCGCTTTTGATCTTCGGCGGTATTGTGATGAGCTATCCCACTTATGTGCACAACACGTTCGTGGCCAGTGCCGCGCAGAACGCTTATGTGAGCCTGGCTGCTTTCTTTCTTGTCGCCATTCTTTTGGTTGCCAGTATCGTGGCGATGACGTTGGCCATGCGCAAGGTGCCGGTTCAGTATCCCAAGCGGCAGGTGGGACGCAAGATTTATGGCGGGCAGTCCTCGTTTATCCCGATTCGGGTCAACAACGCGGGAGTGATCTCTCTCATCTTCGCTATCTCCATCATGTTCTTGCCTGTGACCCTGGCAGGAATTCTGCCCGCGCCTTACGGTCCGCAGATTCATGATTGGCTCAATCTGCACTTTAATGAGCGCACCGTGCTGTACAATTTGGCCTACATGGCACTGATCATGTTCTTCACCTACTTCTACTCGGCCATCACTTTCAATACGGAAGACCTGGCTGATAACTTGAAGAAGGCGGGTGGGTTCATTCCGGGTATCCGTCCCGGTAGGGCCACCGCGGACTATCTGGACAAGATCATGAGCCGCCTCAACCTTATTGCCGGTGTCTTTTTGGCCTTGCTCGCGGTGGTTCCGACTTACGTGGTCCAGTTGACCGGCGTGACCAGTTTCTACCTCGGTGCGACGTCGCTGCTCATCATCGTGGGTGTGGCGCTCGACACCATGCAACAGGTCGAGTCGCGACTGGTGATGCGCAACTACCAAGGCTTCATGAAATAGGGCGTAAAGGCATGGCCACCGAACAGGCGATCAAGCCCACGGAGCCGACGGCGAAGGCCGTCAGGCTCCTGCTCATAGGTCCACCGGGCGCGGGGAAGGGTACTCAGGCGAACTACCTGACCGACCGTTTCCAAGTCCCTCACGTCTCCACCGGCGACATGCTGCGAGAGCAGATTCGTCGGGGTACCTCCCTGGGCGAGGAAGCCGCGTCTTACATCAACAAGGGGAATCTCGTTCCTGACGAGCTGATCTTTAGCATGCTCAAACGCCGGCTGTCCCAGTCGGACATGCGAGGAGGTTTCGTGCTTGACGGATTCCCTCGCTCCCACCAGCAGGCGGAGGGGCTCGACTTATTCTTGACCGAGCGGGATGAGCAAGTCGCGGCCGCGATCCTCCTCATTCTAGACGACGAGATCATCATTGCTCGCTTGGGTCAGCGTCGGGTTTGCCCGGAGTGTGGGCGGGTCTATCATTTGACCAAGAATCCCCCCAAGACTTCCGACCGCTGCGACGAGTATCACTGTCGCGCCACGCTGGTGCAACGCCCGGACGACAACGAGACCGCGATCCGTAACCGTTTGGATATTTATCACGCCCAAACGGAAGATGTTATCTCTTTCTACAGGGCCAAAGGTTTGCTCGACGAGATCGATGCCGACGGGGAGATCCTACGCGTTCAGATAGCGATCGAGAGAGCCTTGGAGAAGAGGTTGAAATCATGATTCAGCTCAAGACCGAACGTGAAATCGAGCTCATTCGAAGCGCGGGGCATATTTTGCACGGCGCCTTGGATTTGGTCCGCGAGGCCTGTGTGGCTAAGGTGAAGACCAAGGAGCTGGATCAGTTGGCCGAGGAGTATATTCTCGAGCGGGGTGGACGGCCGGCTTTCAAAGGCTATCAAGGCTTCCCTGGAACTCTTTGTATTTCGGTTAACGACGAGGTCGTGCACGGAATCCCAGGTAGTCGAAAGCTCAAGGCCGGAGACATCGTGTCGGTGGACTGCGGAGTCATCTGGGAGGGGTACGTGGCGGATTCCGCCGTCACGATTCCTATTGGAGATATCGACGAGAAGACGGCGACCCTGCTCAAGGTGACCGAAGAGTCTCTCTACAGGGGTATCGAGCAGTGTCGGATGGGGAACTATGTTCGCGATATCTCTCAGGTTGTCCAGGAATGGGTGGAGAAGCACGGGTTCTCGGTGGTTCGAGAACTCGTTGGCCACGGAGTGGGGCGTGAGATGCACGAGGATCCGCAGATTCCTAACTACGTCACGGCGCAGCGAGGACCCAAATTGAATGAAGGTTTGGTGATCGCCATCGAACCGATGGTCAATGTGGGGGGGTGCGAAGTTCAGCTCAAGAGAGACCGATGGACTATCGCCACGATGGACGGCAGTATGTCGGCTCATTTTGAACATACTGTCGCCGTCACAAAAAACGGGCCGGAAATCTTGACGGCCGGGAGATAACTCACTATTATTGCGTGGTATCTCTGAGGGGCTCCCCCCGAGAAGGTCGAATTTATGCGGGAAAGTCACGATCGCGTCAGCGGTAGACAGCTCCTGGGAAAAGTTTTAGAGGTTCTTCCTCGCTCACTCTTTCGAGTGGAAACCGAGGACGGCCGCTTGGTCTTAAGCCATGTGGCCCTATCGGTGAGGAACACCATGGGTAGGATTCTCGAAGGTGACCTCGTCACTGTGGAGCTTTCGGAGTACGACCCAAAGCGAGGACGAATCGTCCAACACCGACCGAGCGCGCCTCGGTAACAAGCGAGCCGGGTGATAACCGGTCCAAAGGAGGAGACGGATGCAAGTCAGGCCGTCAGTGAAGAGAAGGTGCGAAAAGTGCCGGATCATCGTCAGAAAAGGACGGGTGCGGGTCATCTGCTCCAATCCTAAGCATAAGCAGATTCAAGGTTAGTAGGAGCTTATAATGGCCAGAATTTCAGGCGTAGACCTGCCGCGCGACAAGCGCGTTCTGATCGGGCTCACCTACATCTTCGGAATTGGACGGGCGACCAGTCAACAGATTCTCGACGCCACCGGTATCGACGTCTCGACGCGCGTGCGTAACTTGACCGAGGACGAGGTGAACCGCATCCGCGAGCACATCGAGAAGAACCTCAAGGTGGAGGGCGACCTTCGGCGTGACATCACGCAGAACATCAAGCGCCTCATCGAGATCAACTGCTACCGTGGTGTGCGCCATCGCCGTAGCCTGCCCGTTCGCGGACAGAGAACCAAGACCAACGCGAGAACCCGCAAGGGACCGAAGCGTACCGTCGGGCGCAAGAAGAAGTAGGAGCACGTAAGTCATGGCAAAAGCCGCAAAAGCTAAAGCCTCCTCTCGTGGGAGAACTAAGAAGATCACCAAGAACGTGCCCCGCGGGATCGCTCACGTTCAGTCCAGCTTTAACAACACGATTGTCACCATTTCCGATATGCAGGGGAACGCCATCGCCTGGGCATCGGCTGGGGGACAGGGCTTTAAGGGGTCCCGCAAGAGCACCCCTTATGCCGCCGGTGTCGCCGCTGAGGTCGCCGCTCGTGCCGCGGCCGAGCATGGAGTGAAGGTTCTGGAAGTGCACATCAAGGGGCCTGGGTCCGGTCGTGAAGCCGCCATTCGCTCGCTGCAGTCAGTCGGAATGCAGATCACGGTCATCCGTGATGTGACTCCGATGCCGCACAACGGATGCCGGCCTCCCAAGAAACGCCGCGTGTAGTGTCGTTAGCCGTCGCGCTGAAGTCCGGTGAGCGGCTAGGCTTCCCGCCTGGCCGTCGGCGGATCGACACCCACGTTCGGTGTCCGCTTGATAAAGGAGAATACAGAAAGAATGTTAGACGCAATTCTGCAAACCGCGGCTCGTCCTGAAGAGAAGGTCGAGCCGACCCTCAAGGCCATCTCGGACAACACCTTTGTGATTGAGCCGTTGGAGAGAGGTTTTGGGATCACCCTGGGCAACTCGCTCCGCCGTGTGCTCCTGTCCGCTCTCAGTGGGGCCGCCGTGACTCACGTGCGTATCGACGGCGTTCTTCACGAGTTCACCACCTTGCCTGGTGTGCGTGAGGACATCACCGAGCTGACCCTCAACATCAAGAAGATGAATCTTCGCCTCACGACCGGGACCAAGAAGGTTCTGCGTCTTGAAGCGACTGGACCTGGTGTGGTCACCCCGGCCGACATCGTTCAGGATCCTGAGGCTGAAATTCTCAATCCGGAACTGAAGTTGGCCACCCTGGGGAAGGGCGCCCGTCTGGGAATGGACCTCTACACTGCTAACGGCGTGGGTTTCGTCCCGGCCGAGCAGCAGGACGACCAGGACCAGATTATCGGCGTGATTCCCGTCGATTCTATCTTCAGCCCGATCACCAAGGTGAACTACACGGTTGAAGATACCCGCGTCGGTCAACGTACCGACTACGATAAGCTGACCCTGCAGGTCTGGACCGACGGCTCGATCAAGCCTTACGAGGCCATCTCGAAAGCCGCCGCCATCTTGCAGAGAAAGCTGTCGCTGTTCTCACAGATCGAGCCTCCGAGCCGCGACGAGGAAGAAGTCGCCGGTCCCGAGGCCGAACTGCTGGACACCCCCATCGAAGATCTGCAGTTGTCGGTTCGTTCCCTGAACTGCCTTAAGCGCGCCGGTATTCGTACCGTCGGCGAGCTGCTCACCTACTCGGAAGAGGACGTGATGAAGCTCAAGAACTTCGGTCAAAAATCTCTTGACGAAATCGGCGAGAAGCTGGCTGAGAGAAATCTCTCGTTGCAGCCCAGCACTCCCGGTTAACTACAAGGACTGAGAAAGCAATGAGACACAAAGTCAAAAGCACAACCCTCGGCCGTCCCACCGGACACCGTATCGCCATGCTTCGCAACATGGCGAAGTCCCTGTTACAGCACGGACGTATCGTGACCACGGAAACCAGGGCTAAAGAGCTCTCCTCGTTCGTCGAGAAGATCATTACCGACGCTAAAAAGGCTCACGAAGCTACCAGTGACGAGAAGAAGCTGACCTACAAACGCCGCGTCTTCCGTCACTTTTCCTCCCAGACCTCGCAAGCGGATCGCCGTAAGCGCGGCCTGAAGAGTCGGCGCCCTCATCGCGAGGTCGCTCAGGAGCTGTTCGATCGTATCGCCCCGCAATACTGCAAGGGTGGAGAGCTCGAGCGTTCCAGCGGCTATACCCGCGTGCTTTTGCTCTATCCCCCCCGCAAGGGAGATGGAGCCTCACGCGCGCTGATCGAACTGGTCGGTCACGAAGACTAACCCGCGGAATTCCAAAGGTTTAAAGGCCCTCCCTTTTAGCGGAGGGCCTTTTTGATCGCTGCTATGCTGGAGCTCATCGACCTCACCTATCAATCCCGTGGCCTGGGCCCCCTTTCTTTAAGCCTCGAGAGGGGTCAGGTGATCATGCTTTGCGGGCCTTCTGGAAGTGGCAAATCGACACTCTGCCAACTTCTGCTCGGAGATCTCGACCCCGATCAGGGAATGGTTCAGTGGGAGGCTGGAGTTCGCTGCGGTTTTCTGGGCGGGGATGTGGAAAGTCAGCTTCTGGGCGGCACGGTGGCACAGGAGCTGGAGTTGAGCCGGAGGGCCTCGGTCGGGAGTCCATCGCCAGCCTGGCGAGCTCTACAGAGCCAGGTTATGGAGCGTTTCGCCACACGTATGGGGGAAGACCCCCATCGCCTATCCCGTGGAGAGCAGCAGATTCTCCTTCTCTCGAGTTTGCTGGTCGGTCCATACTCCTGCCTGATTCTCGACGAAGGTTTGTCGGGACTCGATGAATTCGCCTTTGAGGCGTTCTGCCGATTTTTACGCGAGGTCGCCCATGCTGGAGGCTTGATTATAGCGGTCAGCCATGAAGCTCGACTACTGCCTTGGACGGATCGCGTTCTCGGTTTGAACGCGGGTGAGTTAAGGCTCGACTGCTCCACCTCCGCGCTGGCCTGGGAGGACTTCGGAAGTGTACAGCTGTGGCCGGGGGTGATTGTACCCGGGGCACCGGAGGAGAAGGTGTGGGAAGGGCAACCGGAGCTCTCATGGGAGTTTCCCGGCTTGGGAAGCCGTGGGGACGGTACACATATCGTGCTACCGGACCCCTTGAGTCGAACTTTGGCGGCTGGGGAGGCGCTCGCCTTAGCGGGGGTCAGTGGTTCCGGGAAGAGCCGTCTCTTGCGGGATCTCTGTTTCGCGCGCGAGCTTGAACCGGCCTATCGTGTCATGCTGACGGACAACCCCTCAGTCATGCTGTGCCGTCGCACGGTACTGGCCGAGGTGACGGTAAGTCAGGAGCACGGCCGGTCGAGGGGAATGACGATCGGGGAGCTGGACCTGCCCGAGGATTGGCTGGAGCGCTCGCCTCGTGCTTTATCCACGGGGCAGCGCAAGCTGGTGGCTTGTCGTTGCCTATTGCTGCAGGCTCCTGACTTGCTATTTTTAGAAGAGCCTTTTTCTGGTTTAGACAGTCAACTGCGTACGACCTTAGAGCTTTGGCTCCGAGAGTACCTACGTTCTGGTGGGCGGTTGGTTTTCACCACTCACCATCCGGACGAGATGTGCCTGTACCCTGATACTCTGATGGTCGTCGAGGGTGGACGGCCCGTTTGGGAAGGCAACGATCGCATGGAGTTCATGTCCCAACCTGATCTTCGACTCGGGCAACCAGGATTTGTTCGTGCCGTCAGCGGGGGGGCCGAGATCAGTTGACTTGCAGTCGGACGTGATGGCGTCCCACCTTCAAGACCTGCCCGGTCGTTACGGGGATGTTCCCCACAGCGGAGATTTTCTCTCCGTCCAGACTGACCGCTCCTTGCTCCACTTTGCGTCTGGCCTCTTTATTGGAGGGAGCTAGGTTGGCCGCGACCACCAGTTTCACGATGAAGATCGCCCCATCTTGAAGTTCGCTCGCGGCGAGCTCAACTGTGGGCATTTCGTCCGGTAGCCCTTTTTGGGAGAAAACACGAATGAACTCGTCGTCAGCGACCTGGGCCGCCTCCTCACCGTGGTAGATACGCACGATTTCGCGAGCCAAAGAGCGTTTGGTGTCGCGCGGATGATCCTCTTGGAGACGGCGGTCCACCTCGGTCATGTCGACGTCGGTGCACAGTTCGAAGTAACGCCGCATGAGATCGTCAGGGATCGACATCGCCTTGCCGTACATCTCCGTCGGAGGCTCGGCGATTCCGATGTAGTTGCCCAGGCTCTTGGACATCTTCTGAACGCCGGTGATGCCTTCCAAGATGGGCATCAAGAAGACGACCTGAGGGGTTTGGTCGTACTCCTTCTGAAGTGTGCGGCCGACCAGATTGTTGAACTTTTGGTCGGTGCCGCCCATCTCCACGTCGGCTTGGAGGGCGACGGAATCGTAGCCTTGCATCAGCGGGTAGAGCAGTTCATGCAGGCCGATAGGCAGTCCCTCACGGTAGCGCTTTTCGAAGTCGTCGCGCTCCATGGTTCGCGCCACCGTGGTGCGAGAAGCTAGGGTGATCACGTCGGCGAAGCTCATCTGGCCCAGCCACTCCGAGTTGAATCGCACTTCGGTCTTGGCTGGGTCGAGGATTTTGGAGAACTGCTCTTTGTAGGTCGCGGCGTTCTCGGCGATCTGTTCGGAAGTGAGAACTTTCCGTGTCTCGCTTCGACCGCTGGGATCGCCGACTCGTGCGGTGAAGTCTCCGATCAAAAGGACGACCTGATGTCCCAGGTCCTGAAACTGTCGGAGTTTTCGCAGAACTACCGCGAATCCCAGATGGATGTGCGGGGCGGTAGGGTCAAGTCCTAGCTTCACCCGCAACGGCTTGCCTTCCTTAAGACGAGCCAGTAGATCCGCCTCGGAAATGATCTCGGCGGCTCCTCGTTTGAGGAGTTGAAGTTGCTCTTCGGGTGACATGGGTATCCTCGTTGCTAAATATTCTGCCCACTGCTTTTGCGCGCTCTGGCCTGCTCCTTTAAAGAAGGGAGCCTATTCCCACAAGGTCTCGAGCTCTCGTCAGGTACATGCTGGGAGGCGGCTTGGGAATGAGGCTACTCCAGCTGTGTGAACTGCCTTTGGACTAGCCGTTCTTGGGATGCCGGGTCGTGCGCGAACTGTGTGATGACCCGATGGCGTTTGCATAGCTCGCGGATACGCCGCGTGGTGTCCATGTGTGCTGCGCGATCGGCAGCAATACCATCTATGATGCCGTTGACTAAAGCCTGTTCGTTGTAAGTGGCATCTCCTGCGAGGAACACGAGGTGCTCATCCTGCTCGACCACGACCGATTGGTGACCTTCGGTGTGTCCTGGGGTGGGTACGATACGGACGCGCCCATCCTTCGTCAATCTGGTACTCTGGTCAAAGCTCTCCCATGGGCCGTCCGTGTATTTGATCCGAGTCGGCTCGAAGTCTCGGGGGTAGTGTGTGTTGAGATACCCGCTCAGTGGACCAGTCCAAGCCAAGGAAGCGGCAGCTTCTGGGGCGCTGAGTACAAAGTCGCTCCTGGGAAAGTTTGGGATGCCTCCGGCGTGGTCGCCATGCATATGAGTCATGACGATCCAGCGAACATCTGCGGGTTCAAAACCAAGTGCCTGGATCTTTGCGCCGGCCTCTTCCTCCGGCCTCACCCAACGCCGTTCGCATGTCATGATGAATACGTGCCACCAAGGTTGATACTGGTAGAAGTTGGCGCATGAACTCTCTCCGGTATCGACCATGATCAGGCCCTCGGGATGCTCGATTAGCCAGCATCCAATGGGCAGCAGAGGCGTCCATGTTTTGTCCAGCAGAGCATCGAGAATTCGAGCAGGACGGGAAATTTTCCGGGGCGTGACCTGAAGGCTTTTGATCTGCACGAGGCCCGTCTGAATGTAGTGAATTTTCACAGCGGATGTCCTTGTCGTAAGGCCGGTTGGTTCAGGGCAGACCTGGTACCACGTCCGAGAACGGGGCTTGGCGCTGCGAAGAGTCGCGAGGGTAGCTTTACTCCCACTCGATGGTTCCGGGTGGCTTCGGGGTAATATCGTAGACCACCCGGTTGACGCCGGAGACCTCGTTGACGATGCGTACGGCGATCCTTTCCAGAAGCCCGTAGTCTAGCGGATAGACATCGGCCGTCATGGCATCGTGCGAGCGCACCGCGCGCACAGCCACAGTTTCGCCGTACTGGCGTCCGTCGCCCATCACGCCGACCGAGCGGACGGGAAGAAGGGCGGCGTAGTACTGCCAGGGGCGGTCGTCCCAGGGCAAGGCCGCTTCTATCTCGGAGGTGGCGATGGCGTCGGCGGCGCGAGCGGTGTCGAGTCTATCTTTGGTGATGGCGCCCAGCACGCGAACGGCCATCCCCGGACCGGGGAAAGGTTGGCGATGAACCACCGAGTCGGGAAGTCCCAGTTCGGTTCCCACGCGACGCACCTCGTCTTTGAAGAGCTCCCGTAGCGGCTCTAACAATTTAAGCTTCATCCCCTCGGGTAGCCCGCCGACGTTGTGATGGGTTTTGATGGTGGCGGCGTGACCGGTTCCACTCTCCACGATGTCGGGGTAAAGGGTTCCTTGGACCAAAAACGTCACATCCTCCTCGGCCAGCGCCGTATCGAAGACTTCAATAAAGCTGTGGCCGATGAGCTTGCGTTTCCGCTCTGGATCGGCGACGCCGGCGAGGCGCTCTAGAAATAGCGCCTCGGCGTCCAGGCGTCGAACTTGCAGATTGGCTTCTTTCATCAGCTCCAAGACCCGCTCGGACTCCCCCTGGCGCAGCAGTCCATGATCGACGAAAAGACAGGTCAGCTGATCGCCGATGGCTCGGCCGACAAGCGCGGCGGCGACAGCGCTGTCGACTCCTCCGGACAGCGCGCAGGCGACCTTGGCCGTGCCGACCTTTTTCCGGATGTCGGCCACCGCGTCTTCGATGAAGTGGCTTGGCGTCCAATCAAAAGCGCAACCGGCCAGGGTCAGAAAGTTCTTGAGCAGAGTCATCCCACACTGGGTGTGAGAGACCTCGGGATGGAACTGAAAGCCGTAGAGGTGGCGCGTCTGATGGGCGACCACAGCGAGACTGTCGGCGGTTTCGGCGATCGCTTCAAAACCGTCGGGGAGGCGACTGACTTTATCTCCGTGGCTCATCCAGCAGACTTGCCCGACCTTGACCCCGTCAAGAAGACTGTGGATTTTGACCTCGCTCAATTTCGCCGGGCCGTACTCCCTACGTGGCGCGGAGGTCACGTCGCCCCCCAGGTTGTGGCACAAAAGTTGCATTCCGTAGCAGATTCCAAGGACGGGGAGACCGGTCTCCAGCAGGCCTGCGGGCAAGGTGGCGGCGCCTTCCTGATAGACGCTTTGGGGTCCACCGGAGAGGATGACAGCCTTGACATCAGAGAACGTTTCCGGCTCCCAGGTGGCTGGTGGGCTGAGGAGCTCCGAGTAGACCCCCAACTCTCGAAGGCGACGAGTGATGAGGAGATTAAACTGAGAGCCGTAATCGAGAACTAAAATTTGTCGATCTCTGTGCATTTGGGCCGGTTCGCAGCAGGTGTTTTGCTTCCTACCTCGGACATGTGAAGAAGAGCTGGTACTGGGTCATTTTATCCAAATCACAGAAGTTTGGAGATCGCGCGGAAACTTTGATAGACTGTGACACAGGAAGCGGTGTTCAACCGACCGTCAACCGTGGAAATGGAGCGAAAGACTCCAGACCCAAGGCGCGTCGGCGAAACACGAAAGGCGTGGATATGCCAGCGACCGCCTCAGCGAGGTCGAGTTCGCCTGACCTATCTTTGCTGGTAAAGTCTCGTCTGCGTTCGGCGGCGGGTCTGCCGGAGGGGATCTCTCCGCCCTCGGGTAAGGAGCGGATGATCTTCTTTCGTTCTTTCGCGACCCTTTTCCGGGCGGGTATTCCCATCGAGAGAGCTCTCGATATTTTAAGTCAACAGACCGAGGACCAAGCCTTTCGGATCCTCATCGGAAAGATGACCAAAGATATCGTGCACGGGCATTCCTTGACCTCGGTCTTCAACCGCGCGCCCGAGGTCTTTTCCTCTTACCACGTTCGTATGATCCGTGTGGGCGAGATGACCGGCAAGATGGACGACGCTCTAGCCCAGATGGCATTGGCCGAGGAGAAAGCGTCGGCGCTCGCCCTCAAGATTCGAGCCGCCCTGACCTATCCTTGCTGGACCCTGGCCATCGCATTGGTCTTTCTTCTTTTCGTTCCGCCGTATCTGATGGAAGGGTTGTTCGACGCAGTCGCTGTCAGCGGCGCGGAACTTCCTTTCATCACCATCTGCGTTCAATCGGTTTTCACGGTTTGTCGGCATCCTGTTTTCCAACTGCTTTTCGCGGCTGGGGCGGGACTTGCCATCTATCACTATCCGGCGGTGGTTCGTTCAGAGAGGTTTCGCTCTTGGGTGTTGGAGCGGGCCCTTCGCTTTCGGGGCACACGTCGATTGGCCGAGAGTTTCGTGACCGCGCGTTTCGGCCGCTCTTTTTCCAGCATGCTCGAGGCGGGCGTTTCGCCGGCCCTGGCTTTGCGGTTAGCCGGTGAGGAGATCGGGACGGCGAAGTACAAGCAGGCCGGTGTCGAGGCTCTCTATCGGCTGGAGAACGGTGCAACTTTTCCCCAGGCGGTGCGCAAGATTCCTCATCTTCGCAGCTATTTCCACGAGTTGCTCAAGGCTGGTGAAGAGACGGGGACGATGTCGGATATGTCGGGTCGCGCGGCGAGTATGGCGGAAGAGGAGGTGGAGTACCAGTTGGAAGTCTTCACCGCCTTGATTGAACCTTTTGTTATGATGGGGATTGGCGGTGTTGTGGGAGTTTTGGTGGTATCCTCGATGTTACCGATGCTTTCCGTTTTGCAGAGTCTGTAGAGGAGGCTCCTTCATGAGCAACGCCAAAAAGAACCACATGCCCTCGGAATGCTACGTGCCCTCGGGGTGCCAATCGCGAGCCCGAGGGGCCAGCATCCCAACTGTCATGATGGTTGTGGCGTTGATGATGATGCTCGCTTTCACCGTAGTGGCGATCGCTTTCAATCATCTCAACCTCACTTTCCGCAGTTCCAACAACACTAAGGCCGAGATGATCGCCGAGGCGGTGCTGGCTTTGGCCATCGAGAAGGCGTCCAAGGAAGTGGAGAATTACGGCGTGACCAACGACGGTACTATTGAGTTGATTCTCGATGCGTATCCCGGCGGCAAGGGCGTTCTCTCCTTCGATAAAAACAAAGCTTTGGCTTTGGGGGTGCCCTTTTCGACCAACAATCGCTCCGAAAGCTCGGTTCAGGGCTCCAACCCCAACCGTGGTGTACCGGGGCAGAGTCTTCACCTGGTGGCTCGGGCCGAATTTCAAGGGGCTTACTCCACCATGGAGACGATCGTCAAAATCCCGAAGTTCCCCTACTCGATAGCCTCCGGAGGCGCGATCAAATCCAACGGGGGATTGTTGGTCGCTTCGCTCAAGCCGGGCGCGGCCTACGACCTGAGTTTACCCATTCACGAGCAGGACCTCGAGCCGGGCCACCTGGTCTCCAATAGCCAGTCAGGCAACTCCGCTATCGAGATGACGGGAGAGAACACCATTATGGGTGACCTCCGATCGGCCTCGGGAGCCACCATCGCTGCGGAAACGAAAGTCTTGGGAGCCACTCGACTCAACGCCGAGCAGATTCAGTTGCCGGTACTTCAGGCTTCCAGTTACGACCCTCGAGGGGCCGCGCCGTCGGGAGCTCCGGCGGGAAGCCCCCCGAATCCGGACGACATTCAGTACGTCAACTCGGGCGCTGGCACTTTGACGGTCAAGGGGTACAACGTTTCGGAAGGACATCTGACCGTCGACAACGGCATCAGCCTCAACGGCGGCGTACTTTTTGTCGATGGTAACCTGACCGTGAGCGCCGGCGGGATTCGGGGAAAAGGAGCCGTGATCGCGACCGGAGACATCACCGTGGTCGGGGGCGGGGAGGCCACGACGGACAACCAGGCCGCGCTGATCTCTGACGGCAATATCACTTTGCGAGGCACCTCGGCCGCCGATAAGGCTAAGTTCGCGGGATTGATCTACACCAAGGGTAACCTTAACTCCGAAAATCTTCGACTGGCCGGAGTTTTCGTCGCCGCCGGGCAGAACAGCGACGTGACCCTGCGCGATACCGAGCTCTACCACGTGGAGGAGAACGCGAAGCTGGAATTGACCGGGCCAGAGTTCGAGCTCCCCAGTCCAGCTGTGCCTTATCAGAGCCTCGACGGGTTCGAGGTTCAGGCTTCCTACGACTTATCCCAGCTCGAGGCTAATCTGGAGTCTTACCGAAATCCCAACACCGGCCCTGGAGAGCCGGAGTACCTGTTCAAGTTCGACAATGGCGTGGGCGGCTACAGCACCTACAAGTTCAATAGCGAGGGAACCCCCGTGTTCACCATGACCACGGGACCTGACGGTTTTACCCTCGACGGCTCGAAGTTGGGTTTGAAGATTTTTGGGCAGACGGTAACCTCCCCGGGGCAAGCGGGAGATATCATCGTGCAGAAGTTCGAGGAAGCTAAGGGACGACTGGCTAGTGAGGACGAGAAGTTAATACTGCGAGGTTTCGGAGAGACTCTTTTTTTACGACCCCAGCCGGCCATGGATGCCTCGAAAGAATCTGCGAAATTTACCGCGATGAACGGTGGTAATGGTGGAGCGGGTGGAACCTCTACCCCTTTCCGTTGGAGCCTCGACCTTTCCGAGTTCGTCAGCGAGTCGGAGCGGATGCAAGTCGTCTACTGGGCGAGGTTCAAGTGAAAAGCTCTCGCTACGGATTCACTCTGGTCGAGACGATCTTCGCAACGCTGTTCATCGGTCTCACGGTGTTGGCGATCGTAAATCTCTTTCCCGGGGCATATCTCTCCATTCGTCGAAGCGAGACAGCCATCCAGGCGGACCTCGTGGCGAAGTCCGTGATTGATGAATGGCGTCTCGTACCTTTTGAGAAGATTGAGCCCGGCGACTATCCGGAAACCCCCCCCCCCGATGAGTTCGA
>JBBCJA010000018.1:0-65927 GCA_037189585.1 Selenomonadaceae bacterium
CAGGCGTGCTTCTCCAAATTCCTTGGCTTGAAGAATGCGGGAGATCGCCTGCGAAACAACCGAGCGGGCCGCGTTGGAAGCGGCTAGCCCATGCTCTTGCCGGCTGGAAAGTTGGAGATGGGTGACGCTCAGGCTGGCTAAAGTGAAGGCCAGCACGGCCAATACACTCACCGCCAACAAGGCTCCCCCTAAAGAAAGCCCACGCCGATCCGCCTCAGAGTTCTTTCCAACGAACTTCATTTGATATCAAATCTTTCTCCGCTCCAGCCCGCACGGCCTTCACTTCCTCTCTTGCCCCCGCTGAATGCCTGTGCCGCGCTCGTCGCTCACTCCCACGAGAGGTCTTGTCACGAACGGTGTTCCGCTCTCTTAGGAGGTTCAAGCTCTTGGGCTCGCTCTCTAGCAAGATAAGAGCACTGTTGATTCCTCGGCTGAGAAGGAGATCGCCCGCCTCATATTTTTGGAAAGCTCGAGGGCCACCGCCTATCAACTGACCGGCGTCGGCTTGGGTGAGATGCAGTTTCTTACGGATTCTGCGGATCTCTTCAGGCGACAACAACCCTTCAGCTTCAGCTTTCAGGCGGTTCAGAGCGCGATCTGAATACTTCATGTCGGCTCCAGAATGGACCCCTTCACCACACTCTGGGCAATACCAACCGGGCATCTCGAATTCGAGGCTGTGGCCCTTGTAGGTGAGAGTCACCATCTGACTCCCTCTCTTCATAGGGGTCCCAGTCTCGGGACAAAGCATATCATTCATTATCTTTCTCCTTAAACGAAAGCAGCAAGAATTCTGTTACCACTCCACTGGTAAACTTCACATAAAGAACACCAACCGATGAGGGGACATGATAGACATCCTGCCAGATTCTCTGGTCGGCATGTGATGTCATCGATTTGTAGAAATGGGTAGGTTTCATCGTCTGAATCACATCACGGATTTGAGTCCGGTCGAACCCCAATTCGGAAGCTGTTCGCAGGGCTGCCTTGTCAAAAAGAGGTTTTCTACAGTAAAGAAAGCGGCTTTGAAAGCTTCCAAATCATAGGTCGGTCTGTATTTGTCAGCCATACAACACCAACACCTTTATGGTGTATTTTAGCACCTTATTAGCGGCTCCGATAGAGGAGCGTGACCTTACCCTGCTGCTTCATCGCTAACGTTCGATCCAGGAGACGACGCGGATGCGGTCTTCGATGGGGAGAAATTGTGAGAGGTCGACGGGAACATCTCCGGAAGTACCTTGAGTGGAATCAGCCGCTGCTTTACTCAACTCGGCTGTGAGCTGACTCCGAAGTTGGATCTTAAGCTCCTCGACGCCCGCGCTGTCGTAGGCCATGGCGGCTCCCCCCCATCCCGCCGCCGGAATTGATGCGTCGTACTTGAGAGCGTTCATTGCCTCACCCAAGCTATCAAGATACACCTCGACATCGGCCTGGTCATCAAGAGTCTGAGTCGGCATGCTAAAAGACATAACACCCTGAACCACCGAGATATCGACCGGAAATCCTCCGTTAGTAGGCTCAAGATCGATATAGAAAGCGCGGGCCACTTTCAAATCTTGCATTGTGGATGGGTCTTCTGTGGTAGTCCTCATCTCGACTGAGAGCTGTGAAGCTCCAACTTCCACCATACGCGGACCACTTACTGGCAGTAATCGCACCTCAATTCCCCCATTGGTGACCCCACCTCCCCCTGTCTCTTCCGCTATGACAGGCTCATAAAAAACATTGACGTGGTCAAGCTCGACTCCGGTGGAGGCGTGGCCGGTCAGAAGCGAGCCCACCAGCGTGAGATCAGCGGCTCGTAGGCCCTCTTCGGCGTAAAATAGACCGCGTAAGTAAGAGCGTTCGGTACCGTGCCCCGAGAGAGTCACCCGTCCTCCCGAGATGACAGCCAATTCCGTCATCCCTTCCAGATTCGTCGCTCCGCCGATGGAGATGTCGCCGGTGGCCACGATGACTCCGCTCCCGCTGACACCTCGAGGCAAGCGTAGCTCTCCCTCCACGAAGAGGTGGGCATTGGAAAGGGTGAGGGGTTGGGAGAAGGTGACCACACCCTGACCGCGAGCCGAACCGGTCAGCTCCGCCTCGGACCCCGTGACGGGGAAGTGCTCGCGACCGGAGGTTCGTGGGTCGTAGTCGGTGGGACGCAAGGTCGGAAGGTCGACTTTGCTGGAACCGGCACGAATCTCTCCGCGAATTTGGACTCCGTCGGCTTTCACCACCTGTCCCGGGGTTTCCACGTCTCCTAAGATCGTACTTCCAGAGGCCAGCATCACAGCCTGAGCATCCGTTCCGTTGGCCAAAAGGTCGGCGGGTAGAAGGTCCTCCTCTCGAGTCGGAGGCGGCCAGACACCATGCGGTAGTGCGGCAATCAAAACACCGTTGCGAGTCTCCACTCGACCTCCCGAGGCGATGGCCCAGGGAAAAGGAGGCAGGCGCAAGACAGCCTCCACCCGCCGCTCCACTCCGGCCGAGCGACCCACCCCCACCAGGTGAACGGTGGAGGAAGGAACCAAAACATCGTCAGCGCCGTGGGTGTCCTCGGTCCGATTGAGGTTGTTGGTGGAATAAGGCAGCCCCTCACGCTGTGCCGTCCCCTGATGAAAGGTCAAAAGTCCGAGCGAATGCGAAGTTTCCAGTCGAATCCCCTCATCGACCAGGCGTGCCTCTCCAAACTCCTTGGCCTGAAGTATCTGGGAGATCGCCTGCGAAACAACCGAACGGGCCGCGTTGGAAGCGGCCAGCCCGTGCTCTTGCCGACTGGAAAGTTGGAGGTGAGTGACGCTCAGGCTGGCTAAGGTGAAAGCCAGAACGGCTAGCACACTCACCGCTAGCAAGGCTCCCCCTAAAGAGAGCCCATGCCGATCCGACTCAGAACTCTTTCCGACGAACTTCATTTGACATCAAATCTTTCTCCGCTCCAGCCCGCACGGCCTTCACTTCCCTACGTGAAAGCGAAGGCCGTTACGGCTAGAAGGCGTTACGGTTAGGGTCGAAAGGCTCGTTGTCGGGATGAAGGAGAGAGGGAAAGTCAGGATAGGGCCAGTTCGGAGGAGACCCTGGCTCCTGCTTCGGAGGCAAGCCCGGGATAGAGACCGGCCAGCCTCCTGGCTTCCCGATGGGGAATCCCGTCTTCGGCAAACCTTCAAGAGCGTGCTGGATCATCGTCCCGACCAGGTCCTGGCGCCCAAACAAGCCGTCGTCTTTAGGGTCGGCTCCGGCGGTGTTGATCTCGCTGATCACCTTAGGATTGGCCAACAAAAATTCGATGGCGCGGCGGAGCTCCTTCGGGCAGTTCTGATCCTGCAAGGCCAACTTTAGGTCGTCGACACTGAAGATCTTCTTCTTCGTTTTGCTACCCTTGATGTTGTCGAGATAGTCGAAATTGTCCAGCAGAACCCGCGCGGCCTTGGCCGGAGTCATCATATTTTCCAGAGCTTCCTTGATTTGCTCGTTCGGCGGAATGAAAGCTCCGATGTCCTCACCGAGCTTGCCGGCGAAGGCGCGGTACTCCGCCAACGGGCCGGTGTCGCGCTGTGCAGGTCGAGAATTCTCGGATGGTCTCTCGGCGGGAGCCAAGTCCGCGGCGCGACCACGACTAGGTCCGTTGAGAGAGGTGGTTGCTAAAGAAAGGTGGGGTTTAATATTCATTTCTATCCTCCGTGTGAGTGAGCGTTCTTTCTGGTTTGAGATTAGCAACCCAGACGACGATGACCCGACGATGGATCGTGAGCGATGTTAAACTCTTCCGAGGAAGCGGGAGGCCCAGTCCCGAAATTCCAGTCATGGAGAAACCGTTTGAGCCGGGCCTCTGGAGACCGCTCTATCGCGCCGATGATGGACTCTTCGATGGAGAATTTTTGGACGCGGCGGCTCGCTTCGTTCGAGAACATCCGCTCCTCGCGGGCACGACTCTCAACTCCCGATTCTCGGGCACTCAAGGGTTCTCTATCGCCATGACCCGCAGCGGATTTCCTCGCCTGGAAAAGGGCTTCCCTTTCTTTCATCAATACCTGGAAAAAGTGAGCCCCGACCGCTGCAACGCTTTTTTCATCAATCCATTAGTGATCGCGGAAGGGAGCTACGTGGGTCCGCACATCGATCGCAGCCTATCCTCCTGGACACGACCCGAGCTCCCTCCCTATCCCGTCAAGGTTTCCGTCCTCTATCTCGACGTGCCCGACGATCTTCAAGGAGGTACCCTTCTACTGCACCCTCCCTTGTGGACCCTGGCCTCAAAACCGACCATCACGCCGAAAACCGGACGACTGTTCGAATTCCGAGGCAACCTTCGCCATGAGGTCGCCGAAGTTAAGCAGGCCAAGACCCCGCGCATCTCACTGGTGATGGAAAATTACGAACTGTCGCCGGAGCTTCTACGAAAGATTCCCGATTTCTATGTACGCAGCACGCGCACGTTCAACTCTTTCATGGAAGAAGCACTGACCGTGTAACACAAAGTTCACTTTTCGCTGCCCTGAAAAAGGCACAATAATTTCAGTACTTTTTCAGGAGATGTGTTCGTGACCATTCAGCCCAGCATCCAGGCCACCCGCGCCGTTGCCCCCAACACCGTTCGAGAAAAAGCCGATAACTGCGGCTGCCCTCATAGCGCGGAGTCCGTGGCCTCGCCCAGCGAAAGCTTTGTCCCCTCGGCCCAGAGCGCCAAGGCCGCTCCCGCTAGTGACGTCGTGGTCTCGAGCGCTTCGGAGAAAACAGCCGAGCTCCAAGCCCCTCAAGATGGTGAGAAAACCGTTCAGGTTTCGGTCTATCAGCAGGACCCCTTCGTGGCCAAGCCTATCTTGCTTGAAGTTCCTCAAAACGAAATCGGCTCGAACCTCTCCAGCCCTCGCGTGGTCACCAAGGACAACCGCCCCCTGGCCAAGCCCGATGCCAACGGCAACTACATTTTGGCGGACCTTTCCGACGGAATCGCCCAAACCAACGCCCACGTGATCACCAACGAGACTCTTCAACTGTTCGAAGGCTACAAGGGTGGAGAGATCAACTGGGCTTCCGGCAAACAGCTTTCCGTCACCCCTCACAAACAGGAAGGTCGTAACGCCTACTACTCCCGCTGGGGCGGAACCAACTACTTCTACAGCGAGTCGAAGGGTCTGGGCCACACCATGAAGACGGCCAATTCAACGGACGTGGTCTCTCACGAGACCGGACACGCTCTGCTCGACGGAATCCGTCCAGGCTTTTTCTCCACCCACGACGACGAGACCGGCGCTTTCCACGAAGCCTTCGGTGATTGCGCGGCGATCTTGTTCGGCCTGACCCAGAAGGCCAATCGCGACAAGTTCATCGAGCAGACCGGAGGCGACACCACCAAGCACAACGTCTTCTCCTCGCTTGCCGAAGAGTTCGGCGCGGCCCGTGTGTTAGACAACGACGACCCATCAGATGACCACAAGACCTGGCTTCGCACCACGCAGACCAGCTTCACCTATGTTCCTCCGTCCAAGCTTCCCGACGGACGTGGTAGCGAGACCGAGCTCGGTCGCGAGGTGCACTCTTTCTCGCGCCTCTTCTCCTCGGCTTTCTACGACTCGGTCGTGGCGGTCTACAACCAGGCCCTCGGCGAAGGCAAGTCGATCGACGAGGCTCTGGTCACGGCCGAGCAGATCAACGGGCCGGCCCTGCTTCGCGCCATCGAGTCCGGCTCGCCCAACCGCGCGACCTTCAAAGCTATCGCGCTGGGAATGGTCGCGGCCGACAAGGCCAACGGCGGGAAATACGCCGACGGAATGGCTCAAGCGTTCATCAACCGCAAGATCATCACCGCCGCCGACATCAAGGCTGCCGAGGAAGAAGCCGCTCAACTGCCCGACGTACGCCTGCCCGAAGGACTGAGCAAGGCCAACGCGGTCAACTTCCTGGAGGCCAATGCCGAAGCGCTGGGTCTATCGGCCGACATCCCCTTCGTTCCTGAGAACGTTTCCAGAAACGGCAAAGGCGAGACCTTCGTCTCCTTCCGCTACAGCCAGGAAGTGCCCGTGACTGTGGCCGGCTTGGAGGGCAAAGTCACCGATGTCCAAGGTGGATTGAACCTGACCTTCGACGCCAACGGGAAACTGATCGGACGCGCCTTCGATCAGATCACCGGCGACACGGTAGAGCGCGAGATGCAGGGAATCGCCAACATGCAAGCTCGCAACGCCATCGTGGACAAAGAGGCCGTGGGTCTGTTCAAGAACGGCGGCAACGAGAACCTGTTCAAGTCGGCCATCGAGGGGAACAAGATCGTTCGCCTCCCGATCTCCGGCTGCGACCACGAGCACCACCACTAAAAGTCACACTCTTTGAGTGCTCGCGAAGGCCTCCCGAATCGGGAGGCTTTTTTCATGCCCGAAGGGCTTGCAAAACATGATTTCGATGTGCTAACTTTAGCACTCGTAAGCAGTCTTCCCGGCCGGGGTATAGCTCAGCTTGGTTAGAGTGCTTGCTTAGGGAGCAAGAGGTCCCCAGTTCGAATCTGGGTACTCCGATTCTTTTAGGCGAAAACTGCTTACGAAGGGAGACGGTGATTCGTCTCCTTTTTCATTTAGGAAGGGGAGGCGACATGGAAAAAGTCACCAACATCGAGCAGTATCTCAACCTATTGGTCTACGTGATCCGAGCCGACGGTATCGTCGATGACCAGGAGATTGGACAGCTTCAGGTCCTCCTCCGCTCTCGCTGCCCCGAGCCCCTCTCCGATGAAGAGCTTCAACAGATCGCGATGCGACTGACCGCCGAGGGTTCGATCAAGGCGACCGACGATGAACTGGTCAAGGCAGGCTACGGAATCGATGACCACACCCTCATGCTTTTGGTCCGTGACGCCTATTCATTGGCCGCTTCCGATGGTGAGGTGGACGGCTCGGAGATCCAGACCCTACGCCGCTTCCTACGGCTGCATGGGGTCCCGGTCGAAAGATTCGCCAACATCGATCTGTGGGCGCGCAATCCAGAGGCCGACCTGGAGATCGGGGTCGCCCTTCTCAGTCCGGCGAAACCCGCCAATCCAACGCCGTGAACTATCGATCGCTTTGGCGTAAGGTTGAAGCGGCACCCCAGAGTAGCCCCGAGAAAAGCCATCCTGACACCGCGGTCGCGAAGAAGCTAAAGGTCGCGTCCAGGTAGCGGGAGGCCGCGAGCTCGGCTAGAGGGTTGAGCAACGTCAAGACCACCGTCCAGGCGACCGTCTGCAGACTGGCCATTTCTAAAATGTCGGCCGTTGGCTTTGCCCAGTCCAGGCGAACTGAAGGGACGGACGAGGGGCAGTATCCAGTAGCGGTCAGTAGGGGGACCGCGGTCAAAAAAACTGCCTGTGGATGCCCCAGGGCCAGGGTGGCGAAACAAAGTGAAACAAGAACCGGGAGGGTGGGGTTTTCCGCTTCCCGCTCGCGCCAAAGGACACGCAGCAGCCCGAAAACAAGGCTCAGCCGCCAAAAATAAGCCAAAAGAAGCCCCAGGCTCGCCGAACCGACCGCTCCGAGAGCAAGCCTATCGAGCCATAGACCCCGAAGCGTGATAGAGACCCAGAATCCGCCCAGACAGACGGTCCAGATACCATGCCAGACCCGTGAAACTTTGAAACCTAGCGTTATTCTGCCCAGAAGAACCGCCAGCAAGAGCCCTCCCCAAATAGGGAGCTCGGCGGACGACCAGGCTGAAGGGGACAAAGAGGCCAACGCCACGCTCAGTAGCAGGCCCGAGAAGAGACAAAGCGCGGGAGCCAACAAACGAGCTTATTGGGCCCGCATATCCCGAGTCAGCCAGGAGAGAACCTCACCCATCCGCTGACTCCAGGAATACTCGTCGTGACGCGCTCCCAGGGGTTCGTGGTAGCGTAGGTTTCCGTCGAGTTTCCAACCCTTGGACAAGAGCGCCTCTCCGGTCTCGCGAGTGCGGTCCCTGACATCCTGAACGCCGTTTCCACCCTCGGGCCTGGCGCCCAACTGGCCACCGCGCAAGGGGCGTTGTCCGAAATTGTCGCTCGAACCCTCTTCCGTCCCCATGTCCAGCCAGATACGCGGTTTAGGTCCATCGCCTTGCGGTGTCTTGAGGATCTGCTCGGCCATCTGGCCGCTGGCCCACCAGACAGAGGGCGAAAGCGCGCCGACTGCGGCGAAGACTCCCGGATGAGCGATACCGGTGGCGAGCGACACCAGCCCTCCCATGGAACTTCCCAGCAGAACCCGCTGCTTTGGATTGACCGAGTAGGTGCTCTCCACTGAGGGAAGCACTTCGTCGAGAAGAAAATCTTCGTAAACCTGACCCTTTCCGCCACCGTACTCAGGGTCGGCGACGTGACTGTAATCGTCAAGGCGCGAAGAGGCGTTATCGATGGCTACTAAAATCGCCTCAGGCATCCGCCCTTGCCGGGTCATCTGAGCCACGGTCTCGTCGACCTGCCATTCTTGGCCGGCGAATCCCGTCCGTCTGTCGAACATATTCTGCCCGTCGTGCATGTAGACCACGGGATACGACTTATGTTCGGGGTCGTAGTTGTCGGGAAGGCGCACGGTCACGCCGCGCCGTGTTCCCAGGTGTTCGGAGGCTATCTCATGCCGAACGAATCGCCCGGTCAAAGTGCCTCCTGTTAATGGAGATGAGGAGATAAACACAAATTCATTTAAACAAACTCACCGCGAAGAATTTTGAACGTTCTGTGACATAGCTCACAAACAAGAGGTTCATGGCTCACTGCGAAAGGTCCCATTCCAGCTCTATGATGGGCTCATGAAAACCGCCGCCCACGTGATGAACACCAGCTACTCGATGCTACCAGTGATGGTACTTCAGATTCGTCAAAATCAATTCAGCCTGGGACACTTGCGAGGTTTTCTTCATGAGGCGACTCGAGAATTAGCCGACAGAGACCAACGGTTTCTTCAGACTCGAACTCGTTACTTTCTGCAGCTACGCTCTCGCCGAGAACGACGCGAAATCGATCCGTGCTTCGAGGCCGAGGAAGCGGCTCTCATTCATGGCCGCCTGGCCCTGGACGCTCTGAAAGGTTTCATCAAAACTCGAAGACGTACTTTTCTCAACGAAGCGCTCTACAGCTTTGAAGCCTCGGAGTGGCAGTTCGAGCAGTTGCTCCGACTACGCATGCGCCTGACTCCGAACCAGCAAGAGGACCTACAACGCGCGGCCTAGCTCTGCAATAGGTGCAGATGGAGATAGTGTTCCGTCACCTGGCGACTTCCAAGAAAAACCTGGAAACGATAGGCTCCCGGCTCGGGGAAAACCATCTGGTTGACGTCGGACTGAACGTGGACTGTCTGCTCTTGAACTTCTAAAGTGAAATAGAGCTCTGGGCTTTGATGCAGCATCATCGTGTTGGCCGGATTAAAAATCTTAATCCTTTGCACGTGAAACCCCAATCCTCCACCCCAGGTCGACAACACCGAGAACCGAGGATATGTTATTGGAAAACTCTTGGCATAAAGATCGGTGAATAGCCCATAAAGGTTCAACTTCCCATCGGGAGCCGGAACAATGGAGTCACAGTAGAGGAAACTCTTGAGGATCGGTTCCAAAGATTACCCTTCCATCTCTAGTGCGGCTTCCAACAGACGCGTTTCGGTTTCCGCGTCCAGTCCGTCGTCGATGGTGATAGCCTTGGTCATCAGATAGGCGGCCAGGACCGGGCGCTGTTGGTACAACTGAAAATGAGGTTCGACGAACGGGTGAGTGACATTGACCAGCAGCACCTTCCCCTTAGCGAAACCCAACAAGAAACTCTTCCAATTTCTAGGCTTCTCCTGTTGCTCGGCAATAAAAACCAGCTCATCTTGCTGAACCTGCTCGAGATACAGCTTGTCGGCCAGGCCGCTGGAATGGCGGCCGAAGTCAGCCGGAACGATACCGCGGTAAGGACTTTTCAGATGGCGCATCAGGCGAGCCGTTTCCGCCAACAGACGCTGTTTATGGTCGGGCAGCTTCGCCAATACCTCGGGAGCGGCCCAAACCTGCTCTACCGGAAGGGCGGGTTTACCCTCGCCGATTCTAGCGAGCAAGCGCTCCAGTCCCGGCTCCTCCTCAGGGCCTTTCCATAAAAGGACGGGAACACCCAGTTCTTCGGAAACTCGTTTGGTCAAAACATTGGAGGCCGAGCCGTAGAGGAACAGTTTGTGCTTTTTGACGGCTTTGCGTAAGGCGCGAATGCTCGCTCGTCCACCATCGACGGTGGGCACCAGCGGCATATTCTCGTACTCCGATGGAAGCTTTCGTCCAAAACGAGATCCCAGGTAGCCGAACAACTGATAGTCGTGACTGTTGGCTGCTTTCTCGAAGAGCTGTTTACGAAAAGGTCCGTTGACGATCTCGGCCAAAAGAGCCATCGCCTTGTCGTAGTTCTTATCGGTCAGGACGTTGTCGCGGGTCAGGGTATGCTCGAGGTAGCGGCTACTGACTTTAAAGGCGACCCCCGGGAGATACTCCTTTTCCCCTTCACGCAGCGTCAAGCCTCGATTATAGAAACCGAAGAACGGCTCGGCGGCATCCGATGGCGCCACAACGATCTCGGTCTCACTCCCTTTGTGAACGAACTCGTAAGGATGGCTCAGGCGAAACTCTTGATTGATCGACTCGCCATCGACCGTGATCTCTGATTCGACGTGTTTACACCAGTACTGAATCGTCTCGACGGAACGCTTCTTGGCCCTCTCGAACTCGGCTTGACTGACCACCTTGACGATCTGGACTTGAGTTCCCTCGACGGGTGTCGACAAAATGATACGATCGAACTTGCGATCCTCGCGGAAGATCAAGCGCCAGTACTCGCCGTCTTTGCCCGTGTCGACGATAACGGCGTTGGGGTCGAGGGCGAAGACGGAGACGAAACCGATTCCAAACTTACCGACCTTGGTCAAGTCGTTCTCTTTCGAGGACGAAAACAGTTGAGTCAGCTTGGTATCAATAACACGGCGGGTCATCCCCTCTCCGGTGTCATCGACATGAATGATCATGATCCCCTGCCCGGGAGTTTCGGAGGGCTTGAACTCGAACCAGATATCAATAGTGGACGAGCCCGCGTCCATGCTATTTTGAATCAGCTCACGCAGACAAGCGTAAGGGTCGGTGAACTGATTGACAAGATTTTCAAGGGTGTCGCCGGCTTCGATGGCGACCTGGGTATCCGAGGCCAACGCTCTTTCTCACCTTTCTTTGGCTGGCAGCTTTCTGGATGACTCCCTCGGTTGCCTTCCAAGGACCGAGAGAGTCCAAAGACGGCCTCAGATCCTCGTGAAAAAGAGGGAACGGGCTCGAGTGCAGACGACTCATGGGCACAGAGCCAAATAAAAAAGCCAGCTCTGGGGCTAGCTTTTTTATTTCTACTGAAAGGAGCTGGACTTACCGGTTATGATAAACCAAGCGGTAAGTGCCCGGCGGCTCGATCTTGACGAAGAGCCCTGGACGCAGGGAGGTGACAGGAATTCGGTTAGTGTAGCCTAAGTCAGCGACGCGAATACCGCCGGCGTTACGCTGTTCAAGCATCGCCAACTGGCCTTCCAGCGACAGCGTCACGCGGTCTTTGAGCCAGGGGCTCTTGAGGCCTTCGATGACGTTGGGCTTGGCCGTGTCCTGGACCGGCATCGCCGGCGTGATGCCGACACTTTGGGTCAGTGCCTTACGCTGCGCGGCCAAGGCCTGATGGGGGTCGTAACCGCTCAGACTGGATCCGGAATAGGGATCACGGCTCTTCTTTGCTCGGATCTCCTCAATTTTGTCGCGATAATTATCGGCCACGCGGAACTCCTCGATAAACTTTGGGACGCCTCATCTTATCACGAACCCGGGTCCTTTGTCACGGCCCAAATGCGCCCTTTTCCGTCGTCGGAAACAAGGATCGTGCCATCGGCAAGCTCGCACACGTCGACCGGTCGACCATGCACCGGGTGATTTCCGTTCTCTTCACCCAAAAATCCCCAGAGGAAGGGCTTCACAGGATAGGAGGGATCTTTGAGATCGACCGTGACAACCTGATAACCGACGGGCGAGCTTCTATTCCATGATCCGTGTTGAGCCACCAACAGTTTCCCCTCGAGAATCCCCTGCCAAAGAGGATTTCTGGGGAAATGACAGCCGAGAGGCGCGACGTGAGCCTGAAACTTGACTAAGGGAAGCCGATAATCTCTCTTGGGAGCCTTCGAGCCGTACTCGGGGTCGGGTTGATTGTCGCCCCAGAAATAAGGAAATCCGAAATGTGTTCCCGTCTCTTTTTTGGCTAGCCGATTGAGTTCGCAAGGGGGAATGTCGTCGCCCATCATATCCCGTCCGTTGTCGGTGAAGTAGAGGTCCCCGCTGGTGGGATGCCAGTCGTAACCGACGGAGTTACGAACTCCGTGAGCCTCCACGCGGAAATCCGTTCCGTCGGGCAAAAAGCTACACACGCTGGCGAAACGCTCGTCGTCGGTCCGTTCGCAGACGTTGCAGGGCGCCCCGATGGAGATGTAGAGCCGTCCGTCGGGACCCGCCTTAAGATAACGCCAGCCATGATGCTTTTCCGGAGGGAGATTCTCCAGCACGACCTCTCCTTGAATCCCCTTGGCGAAACCCTTGGACTTGCTATACCTGACCACTCGGAGAAGCTCCGCCACGTAGAGATCGTCTCCCAGGAAAGCTACCCCGTTGGAGCCGTTGAGTCCGTCCTGAAAGACCTCGACCTTGCTCGCCTTTTGGCCCTCGATCGTCACCTTGTGGACCTGTCCCTCGCGGGTTCCGACGAAGAGTAATTTTCCGTCGGGAGACATTGCCAGAGAGCGGGCGTTCGGGACATCGGCCCATTTCGAAACCCTGAAGCCCTCGGCCACAAAGGGGACGAAACCGTCGGAGGAAGGCGAAGCCGGGGAAGCGGCGGTCTGACTTCCAGACGATCCCGCAGGCGCCGAGCCGGCCCTATCGGGACAAGCGGTGAGCGCAAGAGTCAGGGACAGAAGCATCACCGAGGTCAATTGACGGCGCTTAGGCGCGAAAACAGCCATACCCACACTCTTAGCCGCCTCCGACGATAGGACCTTCGCTGCGGTGGTGAAAGCCCCCGTCATGGCAGTAGCGTCACGGTTTGGATGGATACCGTTCTTTCTGGCTCCGATAGCCATTCTGGCTCGAGGCTACCGGGAGGCCCGAAATAGCATGAGCCTCTCTCTTTTCGAGCCGTTCCCTCGGGGCCGGCTGCCCGGGTTGTCGATCGTGGTGGCCGCCCGCGACGAAGCCGAGGGGATCCAGGACGCGCTCTCCTCTCTGTTGGCCCAAGACTATCCTCAACTGGAGATCATCTTCGTCGACGACCGGTCTAGCGACGGCACTTCGGAGATCGCTGACCGACTCCAAAAAGAGCATCCTCAGGGGGACCGGTTGACGGTCGTCCACAACCGAGAGCTCCCCGATGGCTGGCTGGGCAAAGTGCACGCCCTTCACTTGGGAGTCAAGGCCAGTCGGAATCCCCTCGTTCTCTTGACCGACGCGGATGTAAACTACGCCCCCCTAGCTCTGCGACGAGCGGTCACGGCGCAACAGGTCCTGGGAGCCGACCATTTGCCGGTAGCGCCCCGTTTTCAGGTGAGCGGCTTCTGGGAGCCCATTCTGGTGTCGTACTTCTTCGTGCTTTTCACGGCGCGTTTTCAGCCCTCGACGGTGCATCGCAGAAAAGATCGATTCGTGGGGGTCGGAGCCTTCAATCTGCTGACCCGGAAATGCTTGGAGCGACTGGAGTTCTTAGAGCCTTTGAAGCTGCAGGTGGTCGACGACCTGCACCTGGGCCGAATGGTCAAGGCCCGGGGACTTCGGCAGTTCGCTTTGCTTGGCCAGGACGAGATCTCCGTCCAGTGGTTCACGGGTCTTGCCGGTGTGGTTAAAGGCCTCGAGAAGAACGCTTATGCCGGATTAAACTACAGCCTGCTCACGGCGCTTGCCGCAGCCATGGTCTCCACGGCCCCTTTCTGGACCATCCCTCTCTTGGCCTACAAATTCGGATGGGGCCACGCCCTGGCCTGGTATCTTTTCCAGATCGGTGTGGGATTTCTGGCCGCTCTGGGGACCGGCGTCGGGACCTGGACCGGGGCGGCCTTTCCCCTGGCCGGTCTGGTCCTGGGCTACACCATGCTTCGTTCGGCCTTCCTGGCCGAACGACGCCGTGCTATCATCTGGCGTGGCACAAGCTATCCGTTGACCCAGCTCCGCCAAGCCCATCACGATTTCGTGGAGCGAGAGAAGCTTTAGCTTTTCGACTTAGCCTCGGCGCGTCTTAGTTCCCAGGGCAAGAGCGCGTGACTGGGGGACAAGCCCATCGCCTTACGGTAGTCGGCCAGCGCCGACTTGAGATTGTCGGACTGCCCTTCCCTATCGTACATCCGCTCCAGCGTATTGCCCCGAAAGCGAAGAAGCTCCACGTCGTCGGGATGCCGGGTTAGAGCCTGGTCGAGAATCGTCTTAGCCTTGATCAGGTCACCCGAACGGTAGAGGGCGGCTCCATACTCTCGAGCCACTTCCGCGTTGTTCGAGTCGTAGACGGAACTGTAGCCCGCCACCGCGTCGTCCACTCGTCCGTCAGCTAAGGCCAGACGAGCCTTGGCCAGAGGGTCCTCGACCGAAACCGGAGGCTGAGTGACGGCAGGCGTCTGTCCTGTGGCGGGGTCCGAAGTCAAGGGCGGCGCCGTGGTGTTGGAGCTATTAGGAAGCGGGGCAATGTTGGTCCAATCTCCATTATTAAGCTGGGCGAGCCGCTGCAACTCTACCTGGGCCGGCTGACTACCGACTGCGGCCGCTTTGGTGAATTCATCCTTGGCTAGCGCCGTCTCTCCCCGAAACAGGCTGATGACCCCTGCCTTATACCAGGTCTCGGCCGGCTGATACTTCCGCTGGGCCAGTTCCAGATAGTCATTGTAGGCTCCGAACAGGTCCTTTTCCAATTCCTTGAGACGACCGCGCAGAAACTGGGCCCTCAAAGCTGTCTCGGTATCGCGGCTGGTGATGATGATGTTGTCCACGATCTGCCGCGTCATCACCGTGTTCTGAGCTTTAAAGAACAACTCGGCCAGATCGATACGGTAGTTAGCGGGACGCCGGGCCACCTCGGCTGCGAAGTCGCCCATCATGGCGAAGCGGAAAGCGTCGTCCACGTGGTTGTACTCGATACCCCAGCGGACCCGCTTGTCCACGTTGGTAAAAAACTCGTCGTTGAGCAGGCGGCGGTTAGTCTCCAGATGCCGTCGCCATTCGGTGGGAGGAACGGCGAACATTTCGTTCAGCATCTCCCCCGAAGTCGAGGCGGCCCATGCCGTCGTCCACAAAGTCATGCCCAACAGCGCCGCGGCGCTCCAACGTTTCCAACCTTTCATGGTCCAACCTCCGTGGCGGGGCCTCTTCTCAAAGAGACTCGCTCGCCCTTCTTTAACCCAAAGTGTGCCGTCAAACCCTAATCGGCCGCGGAGGTTTCGGCTCCCAAGACCGTATTTAACACGTCGAGAGCGAAACGGTCCGCGGTGAACCAGTCATGATGCCCGTCCTCCACCACCGGGGGGCAGCCGTTGTTCACTCCCCGTTCGGCCAGAGCCTGAACCAGTTGCTGGTTACGGTAGTAGTTGGAGTCCCCCGGCTCAGCCCATTCGGGCCCGCTGGCTAAAAAAAACCTTGTCCGGTGAAGTTGACCCACAGGCAGATTCTGAGCCAACCAGACGGGCGAATGAGCCTTAATTCTAGCCGGGTCGGCCGGTCGACCGAAGATCGGGTCGAAGAGAGGATGGCGCAAAATCGAGTCGTTGGGGCGAATCGGATGGTAGGGGAAAGAGCCGTCATAAGAGGCCACCACGGAAAAGAGGCCCGGGTTTCGTAGCGCCAGTTGGCACGCGTTAAACCCCCCAAGGGAGAACCCGATAGCGATTCGACGAGGATTCAGTAGACCTAAAGATTCCTCAATCTTAGGAAGAAACTCCCAGCGGTAGCTAGTCTCGAAAGCTCCGATCCCGCCTCCTAGAAAGAGTCCCTTGTTCGCCAGCGAAGGCTCTTTCCAATCGACGGCAAGGGTCAATCCCTGTCGATCATCGCCTCCAAAATCGGGAAAAAGCAGCAAACAGGGAGGCAAAAGACCGGCCGCGACCCTCTCTTCCAACAGATCGACGAAAGATAGAGGTCGCTCGAGGATATGTTTTGTCCGCGAGCCGTCCTCTTCGGGGTGAAACCATTCACTAAAGTGCCCCCGGAACAGCGATATCACCACCGGGCTGAGACGGGGCAGAGCCGGTCCACACGTCTGGTAGAGTCCCACAAACCGCCGTAGACCAAGAGCAGGCGAGAAAAAAGAGACACGCAAAATCTCGCCACGCGGTATGGAGGACAGATCCGCCATCCGCAGCACCTTCGTCCCCCGAACCAGCGCCTTCCACCCGGACACAAAGAGGCGGTTTGTGGCCGAGCTCTTTAAACCCTACTTCGAGGATTCGGTCGAGAACTTTCGTATAAGAGTACTCTGGGCAAAGCGAAGAAAAAAAACTCTTCAGAATTGACGGCGATCACCGTCGAGCTTGCTGCTATTGAAGCCGATCTTCGCACCTCCACTGTCAGCTTTTGTCGCGCGCGACTGCGTCAAGTCTTGGAACGACTCCGCCAACTCAGCGAGGCCTCTAAATGAAACGTTGGTTCGCCATTGCCCTGGCCTTAACGCTGCTCTCTTGTGCCAAGGGACATCCCATGGCTGGACAATGGAAAGGGGTCGACGCCGAGGGTCAAGAGGTCGTGCTCTTTCTCTCGCGTGACGGCAAATTTGAAGCTGTGGCTAAAGGGGAAAGACTGAAAGGCACCTGGGCTGTCGACGATAAAGTGGAACCGAACCGTATCGATCTCGACTTCGAGGGGAAAAAAATCAGTTCCATCGCGAAAGTCCAGGAAGACAATCTGATGATCGAGCCGGTCGGCCCCGACGGTAAGCTACCCACCGTCTTCAGCAACAAGGCCACCTACTACAAGAGGCAGTAATGAAAAAGACCACATCTCTGTTTTTGATACTTTGTCTCGCCGGCACCGCGGCCCTGGCCACGCCGAACTGGAATAAGCTCCGAGTCGACGCCGAACCAGGTGTGGGAGTTGCCGGACTCAAGCTCAACGAAGCGATTCCCAAAGAGTGGCCGGCGGAGCTAGGAGCTCCCGACCTGTCCTACCGCTACCATGACACAGGCGAGGGATTCCGACGTTACTACTGGGGTAAAACCGAGGCTGGTCAGCTAAGTAAAGGGATAGAGGTTCGCACCATCGGGAGAACCTTGGAATCGAGCACCGTGGTGGACATTCTGGTTCGTGGGATTCGCGCCACTGTTTCAGAAGAAGAGCTCTTTCTCGGTCTACCGGTCGAGCGCCTGGGAAAACGCTCCAAAAGCGTCCAGCGTGATGGAATGACCACCTATATTCTGCCTGGCCTCATTTTAGAAGCCCAGGACGGAAAACTGTCGGCCCTTCGGGTCAGTTCCCCCGCGGGGACGCGATGGCGATTCACCAAGTGGACAGTCCGACCCGGTCAGGAAGTTGGCCCGATCAAACTGGACCGACCGCTGGACGAGACCCTTTTCGCCGACATCGGAGAGCCCCACAAAAAAAGCAAGACGGAGATGGTCTGGTCCTCCCCCGACGGGACCCAACGCTTGGAGATAGAACTCGACGAACGCTCCTCTGTGGTCAAAAGGATTCGTGGAATCGGTCTACCCTGGCGTACCGAGGGCGGTGTCTCGTTGGGAGACTCCACGGCGACCTACCAAGCCAAACATCCTCAGGCGAAAGCCGATATGGGGCGCGAATACGGAGACACGGTGGCCAAGCTACCAGGTCTTCGCGCCAACTTTGTCAATGGACGGCTGCGTAGCTTCGATCTCTATCCGATCCCCCAAACAGGGATCTAGGGTGTGTTTTTGAGCCGTGAGGTGATGTAGCCCGCCGCGGGCATCCGACTCAAGTTTTCCAGGACGGTCTGGCGCAACTCGGTCCCGACGTCACGGATCTCTTCCAAGACGCGGGCGAACCGGTCATCTCTTAAGATCTTGAGAGTACTCAGGTCTTTCCCCAGGTCGCGCGCATCGATCAGCGCGACCAGTCCGGGACAGTTGAGAGACTGATCGACGGAGTCGATAACGACTCCGTCCTCCACGAAGTAGATCCTGGCTTTAGGGTCTAGCTGCATTCGTATGGCGTAAGCTCGTTCGAGTCCGGTTCCCGGAGCAAGCTCGCCTCGATTGGAAACAGTGGCGTGATTCTCCACGGAAACGCGAAAGCCGGACGTCGAGCGAGCCGGAATCAGCCGCTCCACCAGGTGGTGCTTCGGCACCGCGGCGCTTGCGACCAGGTCCTCCTGGCTGAACATGCTAGTGAAAAGCGAAACCTTACTTTTTCCGGGGTCGGGGTCTCCACTGATATCGTAACCGGGATACCGGGGCTGGCCGAATCTGCGGTCGCTCACAGACTTACCGTCGAGACAGACATCGCAAGTGGAAAACTGGCAAAAGTCGTGCACCACCAGGTTCTCACGATCATACGATCCGGGTCGGCGGAAAAAGAGGTCAAAGATGTCGGTATTGAGAGCGAACCAGCCGGAGGACAATCGCTCTTCCACGCTACGGTTGAGGACCAACTGAAACGCGGTGCCTTGAATTTCCGTCGAGCGCCGTCCCCGATCCCGCCAACCACCCGCGGCCAGGTCGTAGTCGCGTCTTTCCCCATCCTGAACCAGCGCGATCTGGATCTGACGCGGCCTGGTCTTCAGGCTGCCCTGCAGTCCGGCGGCCAGGTGACGAAGACAAGGATCGGAATGATTAGCATCCACCAACAGGTGGCCGAGAAGGTCGTCGATACTGGTAAATCCCGCCGGAACGGTATCGGAGTTGACCGCCACGCTGTGGACCCCAGCTTTGATGTCAACCCGGCCGGCCCCCGACAGGTGTAGCGCCTGAACGACTTTGAGAATCCAGTGATAGCTGGAGGGGAGCTGAAACTCCGCCAGTTTCTCGATGGCCTTCTTAGGGTCCAGGGTGAAAGCTCCGGTCGAGTCGACCTCGCCCGCCTCCCGATAACGGCCCAGCAGATCTTCCATGCCCAAAATGGCGTCACTCACCAGGGGTTCTTTGCCTCCAAACGGCCATCCCCTCCACGCATCTGGCATTGAGAGGTCTCCTTACTCATGAGTTCGAAGGCTTGGCCCTTCATGAGCGCCCACGACCCAGGCCATTCCACAGTAAGGACAGACCCTGGCGTCCATGCTCAGGGACGCCAGTGGTTAAGAAGTGGCTTCGACCTCCTCATTGAGGGCCCCAGCGACGCGCCGGCCCGACGTGTACCGTTGTGCTACAGCCACATGACGATCGGCAGCCAGGACGGACCGAAGCGCAACGATATCACTCTCGACGATCCCGGTTTGGCCAACCGTCAAGCCATCCTCAAACTTATCTCTTCCAACCTCTTCTTCAACAATCTTAATCCCCGCTTTGAGGTGATGGTCAACGGCACAGCCTGCGCCTTTTGCCAACTCCAACCGGGAGATCGGTTGACCCTGGGCAACCACACTATCACTATTCTCAAGCTTTCCAAGGCGGTCGCCTTTCTGGAGGGCTACACCGATCCTCATCGGCGACAACACTGGACACTGGGAGATTCCCGCATTCTTCTCGGGCGCCCGGGGAAAAGAAGAAACCAGGTGGAGCTCAACGACCCGACCGTCAGTCGAGAGCATGCCACCCTCGTTTATAGCGAAGGTCATTTCGTCATCCAGCCCGACTCATCCCATCCCGTCTGGGTTAACACCGAGATGGTCAAAGCCATGCAGGTTCTCAATGACGAGGATCTCATTCAGATCGGCCAGCAACTCTTGCGCTTTCGCACTTACAGCGCTCAAAGTCGCCCGCGAGCGCTGCTGCCCAGCCAGGCCACCATCCTCTTTTCCGATATATGGAACTACACCGCCATGGCGGAGAGTCGTCCACTGGAGGAATCGATCGGGCAACTCAACGAGGTCTACAAGAAACTGGGTCGCGTGATCATCGAACATCAAGGTTTACTCATGACCTACCTGGGAGACGCCATGATGGCGGTATTCGGCGCCGAGGAAGATGCCGGCTCGAGCGATCCCCAGGTGCACGCTGAACTCGCCGTCAAAGCGGGACTGGGAATGTTGGAGGCTCTCCAACAACTCAACGAAGATTGGCTCCGCCGCGGAATGCCGCGGCTCGATCTAGGGATCGGAATCGCCACCGGCGAGGTGATGATGGGCGACGTCGGAGTCACCGGACACCGCGAGTTCGCCGCTATGGGCGACACCACCAACGTGGCTTCCCGAATCGAGAAAATGACCCGCGAAAACGGAATTCACCTTCTGATCAACGAGGAAACCGCGCGTCGGGTCAAGCACGCTTTCGAACTCGTCGAACTGGGTACTGTGGAAGTTCGGGGGCGAAGAAAACCGGTCGACCTGTACCAAGTGGTCGGACCTAAAGAGTTGTAGATGAAAGAGCGATTGAAAGAAAAATGGGGGATCACAACGGAGGCCCAGTTCTGGGTGATCATGCTGATCTTCTCGCTGGCCGGCTCCAGCACGGTTTGGGTGCGCAAGCCCGTCTTCGCTCTGGTGGGAGTCGGACCTCAAACTCCCTTTATCCTGAAGTTTCTACTCTGGCTCGCCGTCATTTTTCCCGCCTACCAAGTCATGCTGATGCTCTGGGGTACCCTATTGGGACAGTTCCGCTTCGTCTGGTGGTTCGAAAAGAAGATGTTACGCCGCTTCGGCCTTTTTCGTAACGAGCCGCCTCAAGAACGTCCTTAGTGGGACTCGGCGCACTAAGACCCGTCTAGAAACAATCTGGCGCATCTTATTCCCAGACAGGCCCTAAGTTATCTCGCTAGGAGCCCTTGGACGCTTGCCGAAGCCCCCGGACGTGCGGCGAGTTCGAAGGGCGAGAATCTTACTATTTCTGCTACTGGGCACGGGAATCTGTGCCGCAGCGGGATTCGCCTATCAGATCTGGCCCAGCCCACGAGAGGCGCTGATCGTCAAGGGAGCTCGAAGCTGCCTGGGCGACATCTACGACTCGGACTACTTCGAGGGAGGGCCTCCTCCGCGGGGGCGTGGAGCCTGCACCGACGTGGTCTACTGGGCTTATCTACCAACCCTTGACCTTCAATCAGCCGTGGACGAGGACCGCAGGGGGTTGCCCGAGGCGGCTCGGCTCAAGATCGATCGGAACATCGACTATCGATGGTGCCCGACCTTAATCGGATACTTCCAGCGCCACGCTCTCAGCCTACCCACCGAGGTCACTTGGCGAACGGTTCTGACCTTTCGCCCGGGCGACGTGATCTTCTACGACGACCACCGAGGGGCGGTCGGACACGTCGGTATCGTCTCAAGCCGATGGTCTTTTGACGGAAAGCCGCTCCTGATTCACAATCCCGGGCCTCGTGCCGTCGAGGAAAATGCTCTAACTTCGAACAGAATCGTAGGTCACTTCCGACTCAGAGATTAGCCCGAGGTCAACCCGGGGTTGACTTTTATGAAAATTTCCTGAACAGACTTGACAGTTCTTCTCCAAGTCCGTACATTGGACAACGTAGAGTAATACCCAGTAGGAAAGTGTAGTCCACCGAAAACGGTTTCACGCCATGTTGAACGCAACGTCACATAATCCGATGCCAAGCCAAGGCTTTCGCTCCGTCCTTACCGACGGCGGCGTGTCGTCGCTCGGCCACGGCAGGGGACGGAAACTCGGAGGTCGCGCTACCGGCTAGTTCAAAGCAGATAATGCTAAGACGAGCGGTAGCGCTCATCTCCGAAACAACGTCGGAGGTGGGCGTTTTTCTTTCTCCTCACAACTATCACACCCATGACCTATCGCTCAAATAACGTTCCTACCACGAACGAGCAACAGAATAGCTTAGGGCACTCACCCCTCAAGGTCGTGGGGGTGTCCTCCGGGCGAACCTAAAATCGCCAAGTTCTAAGCTCTCGTTCGCGGCCCGGAGGCCCATGTAATTCGGCCTGGCTGGGGGTGTCCAGGGTCCTCTCCTGGACACCCTCCTAGCCCTCTTATGCCTGGAGTAATACCAATTATGAACTATGGACATAGACTTCATGAAGCGGCGGTCTCGCTAGGAGATTCCGGAGGCCTCGCTGGCTGTCGAAGAGCGCTCCCGCTCCGTTAAGGGTGGGCTCTTCGAGAGCCAACCCGCCTGACCGGAGGTACGGGTGCAAATCCCGTCCGCTTCACCATCTCATCTGAGTTCTTTCAAGGAGAAAACTCATGTTGCATCTACGATTCGAAGGTCGCTCTTACGATATCCCGTCAGAGCAACTACATCTGTCCCAGGCCATCACCGACCACCAGATCCTCGATCGGGTGGCCCGTCACCTCGACGTCGCGCCGGAGCGACTGCGCCACTACGTGGTCGACCGGCGTCCGAGCGGTGTGGTGATGGTTCGACCCGAGGCCGTCTACGGCTAAATCGCCCTAAAAATTTGGTTCGTCTCGAACGCGACCCAACCTGAAAAGCTTACATACTAGCTCATCGGTAGAGCGCTCCACACCTAACGGAACGGTTGCGGGTTCGATTCCCGCGTGTAATCAAAGCTTTTCTAACTCGCGCGTTCGAAACGAATCTCTAAAGTTGTTGGTCGTCGCGACCTCATCGTGAGAACTTACACACGGATTCCATCCACTTGATTGAAGAGCAAGTCACTTGTGTTCTCCAAACTTTCGCGAACGACCACTTTATTCCAAGAAAGGAGGGTGTCCGTCATGCGCACCAGCGAACAAGATCTCCGCGTGGAGATCCTCAACTCCATCCTGACCACTCCCCACCGTCAACTTGAGGAAGTTGCCGGGGTGCATCAGGATATGCGTGAACTGGACCCTCTGTTCTACGGCCACCTGGCGGTCTGGTATCAGACCAACGGAGAGGTCCGAGATCACCAGGAAGTGTTCATCGCGTATCTCTTGACCAGTGAGCTCTCCGAGCACCGGGAAGCAGGCTTCGTGCTGTTGCAAAACTTGCCGCCCTACCAGGTGGCCCGCGTGGTTGACTGCGCGAAGCGACACTGCGCGCGTCTGCCTCGTTCGGCACGAACGGCGGTAGTGGAATACTTGCGAGAGCGGGAAGCCGTTCCCGCCAAGTTCGATCGCGCGGCGCTACGCGCCCGGAAGGCGATGAAGAGCCTGTACGCGGGCCTGCATATTCGCCCCAGCGCGCGGGCCAACGCCATCCTGTTCACCAATCAACCTCCGGAAGGCAGTTTGGCGGCGGTGGTCAAGGCTCTAGCGAAGGCTGATACGCCGCTCGAACAGGCTGAAATCATCGTGAAGTTCAAGCTCCCCTATCCGGTAGCCGTGGGCGCCCTGCGCACCTTAACGCCGCCGGTATTGGTGGCCTTGCTCAACGCGATGACTCCGGCCGAGACCATCAACAACTTGAAGTCGCTCAAGGCTCGAGGCGCCTTTGACCACCCCGAGGTGAAGGCGCTGGTCGAGGCCAAGTTAGCCGAAGCCAGGACCGATGGTCGCGTTTCGGCCTACAAGGCCAAGGTCGCGTGCCAGGCGGCCTCGGTGGACCAGGTGACCGCGAGCGCGTTGAATCAAGTGACCGAAAGCCGGCTGAAAGCTCGAGGCACGATCACTCGAAGCACCGCTATCTTGGTCGACAAGTCAGGTTCGATGGATTGCGCCATCGAGGTCGGCAAGCAGCTGGCCGCGATGGTCTGCGGTGTCTCGGAGCTGGCCCCCGTGGTCTACGCTTTCGACACCATGCCGTACGAGATCACAGCTAACGGCCGGGATCTGGCGGCCTGGGAGAGCGCCTTCCGTCACATCAAGGCTAACGGCGGTACCTCCGTGGGCGCGCCGGTGGCCGCGATGCAAAAGCAGGGTCAGAAGGTGGAGCAGATCATCATCGTCACCGACGAGGGTGAAAACCAGGCTCCGTACTTCACCCCCGCCTACCAGGCTTATTGCCAGGCCCTGACACTGGAACCCCACGTGGTCATCGTCAAGGTCGGCCAGGCCTGTGACTATACCGAAAAGCTCCTGAGAAAGGAGAAGATCGCCTATGACGTCTTCACCTTCGACGGAGACTACTACAGCCTCCCGAACCTGATTCCGATGCTGACCCGGCCTTCGCGACTGGATCTCTTGCTCGACATCATGGCGACCCCGTTGCCTCGTCGCGCGAACCGAACCGTCGAGCTGACCGAAGCTGTCTCGGTCTAAACTTCAGTGGCGCTCGAGCCGTCTCGGGCGCCACTGAAGTCGGGTTCCGCGGAGCACTCTGACCTACCGCACGAAAGGAGCCCGAAAGTGCTCAATCTCATCCACAAGATAGCTCGGACTGAAGAAGCTCTCGGCAAGGATCTGATCCTGGCCCCGCACCCCCTGGGCGGCAAGGTCCGCGTTCGGATCGACGGTCTGCTTCACGAGTTCGTCTCCGACCCGGCCGACTTCGAGGGTTGGGGTCTTTTCACCGCCGCCTCCGACCGTGATGCCAGAGTGAAAGAGGTGGCGAGCCTGTCCCAGATCTCGAACTACCTCGAGCGCTTGCCCGCCACCCGGATGGTCCTGGTCAGTCCGCGGAAGGGCAAGTGCTGGAAGGCCCTACCCGCCAACCGTGACGAGTTCGCTCGTCGCTTTCGGCGAAGCGGTCCGCAGGCGCTGCACCTCGTCGAGCGAGGCCGCGCCTTCGAGACGGTCATCGCGCGCTTTGACGGAGCCAACTTCTGGTACGACAAGGTCGATCGAAAGACCGACCCTACCCTTCCCAACAAGCTGGGCCGAGCGCTGCGAGCCTTCACCCCGGCCGAGGAGGTTCGCCTGCCGGGCCTGACCCCGGAGATGCGGGACGTGTATCGTCAGATCCACGACCCCAGCTCTCCCCAGGCCGTGGCCCGCTGCTCCGAAGCACGCCTGCGACGCGCCTTGGAGCAGGGCGGCGGCTTCCTGGAGTCGTTCACCGATTGTGGCGACTTTTGGAACACCCGCTGGACCACCGGCGATGGCGAGACTCACGTGTCGGCCATTGCCAAAAACGACCTGACCGTGGTCAGCGCTGGTATCTGTCTGTCCGGCGAGGACCAGAAGTTCGATCTGGCCTCTTTGGTGGGCGTGGTCGAAAGACAAGAGGAGTGGTGACGCCATGACGTCGACCTATCACGAAGAGCTGTATCGAACTTCGCAAGCCATGGCGCGCCTGCGCGACACCCGGGTGACCGTGTGTGGCGCGGGCGCTCTGGGTGCCAACCTGGTGGAGAGCCTGGCCCGCACGGGCTTCGCGCGACTGAAGGTCATCGACCGCGACCGGGTGGAGGAGCGCAACCTTTCCACCCAGCCGTACCAGATGGACGACGTGGGCGGACACAAGGCTCTGGTCTTGTCTCATCTGGTCTATCGCGCGGTCGGCCTCGAGATGGAAGCGGCGCGCGCCGAATTGAACGGTCGTAACGTGGCCAAGCTGCTGGCCGGAGGCGACTGGCTGGTGGACTGCTTCGACAACAGCGCGGCCCGCGCCGCCGTCTCGGCCTATGCCCGTAGCACCGGCACACCGTGCCTGCACTCAGGACTTGCCAATGGCTACGCCGAGGTCATGTGGGACGAGGTCTACCGGGTTCCGGGTCCGGCCCAGGACGACGTCTGCGACTATCCTCTGGCCCGCAACCTGGTCACCCTGGCGGTCGCCGTCACCGCGGAGACTCTCATCACCGCCATCTTGACTGGGGAGCGGCGCAATCAGACCGTCACCCTGGCCGACCTCGACATTCAGCCCTACCAGTAAGCGCCGGGACGAAAAGTTTCTCCGAAGAGGGAGAACCACATTCCGCCTATGTATGTTATAACCTAGGCATGACATCGACCTCCCCCTTTGGCGAGATCCTCGCCCCGGCCGGCGACCAGGCCTCTTTGGAAGCAGCTCTGGCCGCTGGTGCCGATGCCGTCTACTTTGGCTTAGACGAGGGTTTCAACGCCCGGGCGCGCGCCTCCAACTTTCGTATGGAGCGCCTGCCCGAGGTGGTGGCGATGATCCATCGCGCGGGGGCGCGCGCCTATCTAGCCTTGAACACGCTGGTCTTCGAGGAAGAGCTACCCAAGCTCGAGCCCATTCTGCGCGGTGTGGCCAAGGCCGGGGTGGAGGCCTTGATCGTGCAAGATCCCGCCTTGTGCCTCTTAGCCAAAGCTATCTGCCCCGAGCTCGAGCTTCACGCCAGCACCCAGATGACCGTCTCCAGCCCCGAGGGAGCAGCCTTCGCCGAGGAGCTCGGAGTCACGCGGGTGGTCGTGCCGCGCGAACTCTCGATCAACGAGATCCGCACCTTTCGGCAGGGCACCGAGCTGGAACTCGAGACCTTCATCATGGGCGCGCTCTGCGTCTCCTGGAGCGGTCAGTGCCTCTCCAGCGAAGCCTGGGGCGGACGCTCGGCCAACCGGGGTAAGTGCGCCCAAGCCTGTCGCCTACCCTATGAACTGGTGGTCGACGGAGAGATTCGCCCTCTAGGAGATGTCAGTTACCTCCTGAGTCCCCAGGACCTGGCCGGCTTTCGCGCCGTCGAGGACCTGCTTGAGATTGGGGTCCACACCCTCAAGATCGAGGGGCGACAGAAAGGTCCCGACTACGTCCACCACGCGGTCAGCTCTATGCGACGCTGGGTCGACTCGGTCAAGGAGCATCGTCAGGACCCCAAGCGCCTGTCCGAGGACCTGCGCGATCTGACCATCGTCTATTCGCGCGGCTTCGGAGACGGATTCTTAGCCGGAAGCGATCACCAGACCTTAGTCGACGGACGCACCCCTCGCCACCGCGGACTGTTCCTGGGCACCGTGGTCGACGTGGTCAAGAACAAGGTCATCGTGGACCCCACGCCCCTTCCCGTGCCCCAATCTCCCGGCACGGTCTCCTCTCCCCTCCCTCCTCTAGGCGGTGTCGGCGAGGCGGCTTCCGGCGTGCCTCCGGCTCCCTTAAAGCCCGAGGCCGGGATGGGCGTGGTCTTTTCCCAGGGCGATGAGCAAGAGCACGAGCAAGGTGGACCGATCTTTCGCGTCGACCAAAGCCTGGGCGACTGGGCTCTCACCTTCGGGCGTCCAGGACCGGACCTGCGCAAAGTGCGCAAAGGCGCCCGAGTCTATGTGACCAGCGACCCCAAGCTTGTGGTTAAAAGAATGGAGACGCCTCACTGCCGCATCCCCCTGCGCCTGGAGGTTCAAGGCAAGGAAGGCGAGCTACTCACCGTACGGGCCAACGCTCAAGGCTTCGAGGCCGAATCGGAAAGCGCGGTCGCTCTGCAGCCATCGCAAAATCGCGAATTGACCCGCGAGATCTTGACCGAAAACTTAGGGGCCCTGGGCGGAACCCCGTTTCACCTGGTTGAGATAGAGCTCGATCTTCAACCCGGTCTTTTTCTCCCTTTAGCCAACCTGCGCGAAATCCGGCGCGACATCGTGGAGCAGCTCGAGCCCTGGATCCTCGAGGGAAGCGGGCGTCGGGTGCGTAGCGCCGGCCAGCTGGAGAGCCTACGCCGGCCGACCGAACCCCGACCCTCCGACACCAAGCCCACCCTGGTCGCCTTGTGTCGCACGATGGAGCAGCTGGAGGCGGCGATCTCAAGCGGCCTGGAAGAGGTCGAGCTCGACTGGATGGAGCTCGTCGCGTTAAACGCCGCCGTCGATCGAGCGCGCGAAGCCGGTTTAAAGGTCGGACTTGCCACCGTCCGTATTCAAAAGCCGGGCGAGCAGGTTTACGACAGGCGTCTGGAGCGTTTGAAGCCCGACTCGGTCCTGCTGCGGCACTGGGGCGGGGTCATGCACTTTCGAGAGCTCCAAGACCGGCCAGTTCTGCATGGCGACTTTTCCCTCAACGTCACCAACTCTTTGACCGCCAACCACCTACTACGCATGGGCTTGGAAACCGTCACCGCCTCCCACGACCTGGACAAGAACCAGTTGATGGCGCTCTTGAAAGCCGTCGACCCCGCGCGAGTGGCAGTGACCGTGCATCATCACATTCCCACTTTTCACACCGAGCACTGCGTCTACTCTCATCTGTTGAGCCAGGGACGCGACTTCCGCAGCTGCGGCCGTCCCTGCGAAGCCCACCAGGTCTCGCTCAAAGACCGGGTCGGGCTAGAGCACCCGGTGATCGTAGACGTGGGATGTCGCAACACAGTCTTCAACGCTCTAGCTCAGAGCGGCGCGTTTCTGATGTCCGATCTGGTCCAACTGGGAGTGCGCAGGTTCCGCCTCGAGTTCGTGCGAGAAAGCCGAGAGGAAACACAACGCGTGCTGCGAGGGTACGGCGAGCTTCTGCGCGGGCAGATCTCGATCGCCGAACTGATCTCTCGCCTTCAGGTGATCGAACAGTTCGGCGTGACCCGAGGAACCATGCAGCTCTTGGGTTAAAGTCCACTGGGCGCACTAGGGCTGTTCGATCAAACCCATCTCTCCATTGTATTGCGGGTAGTCCGCCGGAACACCGACCTTCACGTGATTGGGGCCGGAGCAGAAGACTTCGTAGATCTCGTAGTCGCCGTTGTCACTCTTTCGCAGTTTGTAGGTCGAAGAGTAGGTGTCTTTCTCGGCGGCGGGGCACTCAGGAATGGTCCTGAGGTAGTTTGGAGTCAGCTGGGTCATCGACTTGGGATAGGCTCCCGACCAATCGGTGGAATACATCTCCAAGGCCGTTCCGATATTCTTCTGGTTCGACTTACAGGCCGTCAGTTGGCCCTGAGCCCTGGCCTTGGCGAAGTTGGGGACCATGATAGCCGCGCCAAAGCCCAACATCGGACCCGAACCGATCCCGTAGCATCGGTATTCCAGCCCATCCTGGCGGACGGCAAGCCCGGAAGCGCCTCGCAGACCGAGCTCTCGCAGCTTGTCCATCCCCGCCAACAGAGCTGGCGCCCCCGGGTCATCTTTGGGGACAGCTTTTGTAATTGCCTCGAGCAGGGGGGTCAGGTCTAAAAAGTCAGCCTGAACCAAACTATCACCACCCCACTCCAAGATCTTCCTCATCTCCGGCTGATCGGCTACCGAACCTTTGGAGACATCCGCCAAGGCTTTGCCTTGCGGACCATAATTGAAGAGCAGTCGAGCGGGAGCGTCGGTCTTCATCTTCAGGTCAGCCATAGGGATATCATAGACCTTCTCCTCTCCAGCCTTGGGCTCGGCTCCAGCATCCGGCAGGCCTTTGGCCAACAAGTTGTGGGCCAGGCCGATATCCTTGACCGGGGCGGCTACCACGAAAGAAGGCTGTGGTTCCGGCTCTTCATCATCTTCTGAAGAGCCTCTAGGAGGAGCCTGCAGACCTTCAGCCGAGGTGTAGGCTGGCAAGTTCTCCGCCCCGTGGTGTTGACCGATACAGGCTACCGAATAGCTGTCGGCGGTGTGCTGATAAGAGGTGGAATAGGTGTCGGAGCCAGCGCTCGGACAAAGAGGAATCGTCTTGAGATAGTTGGGGGTCAAGAGACCGACGTTGGTTGGATAGGCTCCCGACCAGTCGGTGGAATACATCTCCAAGGCTGTCCCCAGATTCTTGAGATTGGACTCACAGGCTGTCAACTGGCCCCGCGTGCGCGCCTTGCCGAAATTCGAAGTGACAACAGGACTGGTCTGCTCGATAAAGTCGCTCCCAACGGCGATCTCGCCGTCAAAGGCCGTCCATGGATTGCCGACAGCCATTAGACCCACCGAAGCCATAGCGGCCTGCTGTCGGGTCTCTGGACTCAGGGTCATGATGGCCACGACGGTGTTGAAGAACCACTCGGCATCGATGGCCTGACAGAAACTCAGCTCCTTGCCGATCCCTTCCAAGGTGGCTTTACTAACTCCACCCTTGACCAGAAGCTTCTGAGCGAGCTGGCTGTCATCTTGAGTCACCTTCAAAAATCCATAGCTCTCCCGATCCTTGAAGTTGTAATTTCCGACCATGTAGCCCAGACAAGCCAGGCCTTTGAAGGTTCCCTCATCGGTTCCGGGCGGTTTCTGGACCTGAGCCGTCTTCACCAAGCTTGGGATATCCAGGTAGAAAGCGGCCAGAGAGCTGTCTCCGCCGACCTTACCTTTAGCTTCCACAAAGGTCTGAACTTTGTCCAGGCCCTCAGCTTGCGAGGCGGATTTGATAGCTAGCGCCGCGGCCTCGGAAGAATCTCCGAGATAGAGCCAGGACGAATCATGCCCGTAGTACTGACCCATCGCATTAACGCGGAACGTCACATTCTCGATGGTCTCGGTTTTCTCGGACTTCGGCGCTTGGGAAGCGAGATACTTCTCCAGCCCGTCGGCGTCGCGTAGCCCGATCAAGCCGAGCATAGCCGGCTTTGGAGTATCAATTCCAGCGAAAGCCGCCCGACCGTCGAAGAACTTGACCAGATCGGCCAACGGGATACCGAGATCTTTCTGAATATCCGCGGAAAGCTCTTCCCGCTTATCAGTCGGAACCTTAGCCAGCACATCCTTGATGTCGCTCTCGATGGCTTTCGGGTCCAACTGTCCCGACAGCTTGACCATCATGGCGAAGCGCGACTCCGCCGGAAGGTGTTTGGCCAGGTCGAAAGCCGAACCGCCAAGTCCAGCCAGGCCGGCTCCGCCCTTCTTAAAGAACCAGTAGCCTCCCCCCAGCACACCTAAAACAACTATGACGATGAGCGCCCATACCGCGGCGGCACCTCGACTCTGACAACGGGACATCGCTTCCCCCTCCATGCTAAATATGTTCTCTTGTATCACAAACCCAAGAAGCAAGATACCTATAGTAAAAAAATTAACGAAGCTTCCCTCACCAGGGAGAGCTTCCAGCGCGTCAAATCTTCTCTGACTGTGTCACGCAAGAAACGGCGTAAAAGAGCTCACCGAGCGCCCGTGGGAGAAGTTCCAGGGACGCTTGTCCCGGCTCCCTTCTCGACCCCGACGGAAGTTCGGATGATTCGTTACAAGTGTACCGCCTTTCGCGAGGAGACCCTGGAGCCGGTCCGCCCCTCCGAACTGGTCACGGGAGACGACATCCTCTGGGTCGATGTCGACGGGTTGGCCGACGCCGAGGCCGTGGCCAAAATTGGAGAGAGATTCACCATCCATCATCTGGCCATGGAGGATGTGCTCTACAGCCACCAGTCCAAAGCCGATGACTTCGGAAACCACTTGCAGATCTGCTTTCCCACGCTGGCTGAAGGCGAAGCCGCCACCGAGCCCATCTCGATGTTCGTGGGACCTCATTTTGTCCTGACCTTCCAAGCCGGTATCCCGGGCGATCCCTTCGAGCCGGTTCGAACCCGTCTCAGAGAGTCGCGTGGCCAGATCCGAGAGCGCGGTAGCGACTATCTGGCCTATGCGTTGCTCGACGCCACCATCGATGCCTACTTTCCTCTAGTGGACTCCTGGTCGGACCAACTGTTGGAACTCGAGGGAGCGGTGATGGAGCAGCCAACCCCCGAACTCTGGGGCGAAATCTGCGGACTGCGCGCGAGGGTGTTGTCTCTACGCCGCACTTTAAGGCACTTCCGCGAGGCCATCGCCATCCTGGTCCGCTACGAGGGACCTTTAATTCAGCCGGATAACCGACCCTTCTATAGCGACCTTCACGACCATCTGATGGAGCTTGTCGATGCGCTCGACGGGTTACGAGAGACCTCGGGAGAGCTGATGGGAACCTTTCACGCTCGCCAATCCCAACGCACCAACGACATTATGCAGGTGCTTACCATCATCTCCACCATCTTTATCCCGCTCTCCTTCATCGCCGGTGTCTACGGAATGAACTTCGATCGGAATTCTCCTTACAACATGCCCGAGCTAGGCTGGACCTACGGATATCCCTTCGCTCTCGGCCTGATGGGGATGCTCGGCCTGACCTTTCTCGTCTACTTTTGGCGCAAGGGGTGGATAGGACGGTAATCGCCACCTGGATGCGCCTTCGGTCGAAGGACTCCATTACCCTTAGTGGGCTAGAGTCACTGAAAAGCAGGAGATGGAGAGTATGGAAAAGTTAAGCGACGGCGCTATCGTGGAATGGTCTTGGGGAACCGGGGCCGAGATGGGTAAAGTACAACAGGGATTCACCGAGAAGGTCTCGCGCAACATCGACGGAGAGACGGTGACCCTGGAGGCGACTCCGGACGACCCTGTCTACCTGGTCGAGAAGCTAGATGGTAGTCAAGTGCTCAAAGTTCATTCCGAAATTCGGGTCGTGTGACGAATCAAGGCTATTGGTATACCCCCTAAGGATACGCCGGTTCACTTCTCCAGGAAGACGCTTGGTGGAATACTTCGTGCATGGCAACCCCCACAAAAACCAAGGCGAAATCCAAAAAAACCAGGACCTCAAAATCTTCCAACGGAACAGCTTCCCAAGGCCGGGCGAAAGCGAAAGCCAAGCCCAAAACAAAATCTCTCACGACCCAGGCGGCGAGCGAGCCGAATTTACCCGGAATGGGGTCTTTAGTTCATCCTGAAGGGGTGGGCTTCCGTGTCTGGGGGGCCAACGCCGAGCGGGTCGAGGTGATGGGAGACTTCGACGAATGGCGGGGACAGGACCTCATCCATGAAGGAAACGGCTACTGGTATGGCTTCATCCCCGAGGCGAAAGTCGGTCAGCAGTATCTCTACCGGCTAAGTCACGGCGAGAGTCAGGTCACCCGCATCGATCCCTATGCTCGCAACCTGACCAACTCGGTCGGCAACGGGATCATCTATGACCCCGAAGCTTTCGACTGGGAAGGCGATCAACGCCTACAGATGGACCGTCGCGATCTGGTCATCTACGAGATGCATCTGGGCACCTTCGCCGGCTCCTTCGCCGAGGCGGCCGAGCGGCTTCGCTACTTGGAGGCGTTAGGGGTCAATGCTATCGAGTTGATGCCGGTGACGGAATTTCCCGGCGACCTTTCCTGGGGCTACAACCCCGCCCACCTTTTCGCCGTGGAGATGAGCTACGGCGGTCCCGACGGGCTCAAGCTTTTCGTCAAAGAGGCCCATCGCCGCGGCATAGCGGTGATTCTCGACGTGGTTTACAACCATCTTGGGCCCGACGACCTCGATCTGTGGAACTGGGACGGCTCCGATCCGGAAGGTAGAGGCCCCTATTTCTATCCCGACGATCGCGCCGAGACCCCCTGGGGGCACACGCGCCCGAACTATGAAAAGCCCGAGGTACGCCAATTCCTGCGCGACAACGCGCTGATGTGGCTCAACGAGTATCATCTGGATGGACTGCGGTGCGACGCCACCGTCTACATCCGCCGTAGCCGAGCCGAGCATGAAGGCGGCTGCGACCTGCCCGAGGGGTGGAGCCTGATGCAGTGGATCAACTCCGAGTTGCAGGCCATGGAGCCTCGTCCCATCACCATCGCCGAGGACCTGCAGAACAACGACTGGCTGACCAAACCGGTGGAGCAAGGAGGGAGCGGATACGACGCGCAGTGGGACCATCGTCTGGCCGGCCCTTTGCGGGAGATGCTGACCGACCCGAGCGACGACGCTCGTAGCGCCACTCGCCTGGCCCAGGTGCTGGAACAGTGCTACAACGGAGACGCTTACCAGTCGGTCATCTTCACCGAAAGTCACGATGAAGTGGCCAACGGAAAAGCCCGAGTTCCACAAGAGATCGATCCCGACAACCCCACCAGCTTTTGGGCCCGCGCGCGTTCGTCCTTGGGCGCCTTCGTGGTGTTGACAGCACCGGGTATTCCGATGATTTTCCAGGGTCAGGAGCGTTTCGAGGACGGATGGTTCCGGGACGACCGGCCTTTAGATTGGTCTCCCAAAGGACGAGACCGTGACATTCTCCATCTTTATCACGAGCTGATCCTTCTGCGCACCGGACGAGAACCCGGTGCCCCGGGGCTCAATCGCCACGGACTCGAGATCGTGGGACTGCATGAAGAGCAGGGCTGGCTGGCCTACCGTCGCTTCGACTATCACTCGGGCCATCCCGGAAGCCTGGTTCTCGTCTCGCTCAAGTGCACGTCCGTGGAAGTGGCTCTGGAGGGTCTGACTGACGGCCTTCTAGTCCCCCGCTTCTCCTCGGGCTCGGCCCTGCGCGAGGAAGACGTCCCCGAACCGGAACCGGTTCAGGTGGAGAACGGAGCTTTTCGAGCGCCTCTTCCCGGCTACTCGGTCTCTGTCTACTCCTGGGAATAAGTGGGACCACTACGGCTCCAGGATCAGAAAATTTTGGATTCCTGTCCAAAGTTCTGGGATCGGCAAGCCATTTTAGGATCAAAAATTCGGGATTCCTGTCCAAATTCTAAAAAAGCGAGCCCTCGTCCTTAGGGTCGAGGGCTCGCCTTTTAGGGTCTCAGGCTCCGCTCCGTCTTAAGTCGCCGCTTTCTCGGGCTTGAGCACCTTGGCCTCGCGCGCCACTGCCCCCAAGCGCTTGGAGACGTCCGGTAGCGCCACCGCCAGGACCTGCTCGATGTGCTCGGCCAGCACGAACTCCATCTCATCGCGGGCCGACTGCGGCAGCTTCCTCAAGTCCTTCTCGTTGAGGGCCGGCAGGATGACCTTGGTCACACCTTGTCGACGCGCGGCCAGGACCTTCTCCTTGATACCGCCCACCGGCAAGACCAGTCCGGCCAGGGTTACCTCACCCGTCATCGCCACGTCGTGGCGTACCGGAATATTGGTGTAGGCCGAGGCCAAAGCCGTAACCATCGTCACACCCGCCGAGGGCCCATCTTTAGGAATGGCGCCCGCCGGGACGTGCACGTGCAGTCCTCCCTCGGAGACGGTCTCTTTGGAGAGTCCGAACTCCTCGGCTCGGTTGAGGATGATGGACTGGGCGGCCTTGACCGACTCGCTCATCACCTCTCCCAACTGACCGGTCACGGTCAAACCTTTGCCCGAGGGGATACGAAGCGCCTCCACGTAGAGCACGTCTCCGCCCACCGGGGTCCAAGCTAGACCCGTGGCCACTCCCACCGCGTCGTGGTCGCGCGCCTTGTCCTTAACGATGCGGTCCGGCCCCAGAAGCTCTTGAACCAGCTCCTCATCGACCGTCACCGGTCCTTGCTCTCCCTTCTCCAGGTAGCGAAGGGCTAGTTTCCGGCTCAGTTTGCCCAGAGCCCGCTCCAACGAGCGCACCCCGGCTTCCCGAGTGTAGGAACGAATCAGCTCAGACAAAGCCTCATCCGTGACCGTGACCAGCTCCTCCTTAAGGCCCGCTTGTTCCAACTGACGTGGAGCCAGATAGCGACGAGCGATGGAGAACTTCTCCTCCTCGGAGTAGCCGGAGAGACGGATGATCTCCATACGGTCCAACAGCGGAGCGGGGATTCCGTCGGTCGTATTGGCCGTTAAGATAAACATCGTCTTGGAGAGGTCAAACGGCAGGTCCAGATAGTTGTCCCGGAACTTGTCGTTTTGAGCCGGGTCGACCACTTCCAAGAGAGCCGCGGCCGGGTCTCCTCGGAAGCCTCGCCCCAACTTGTCCACCTCGTCAAGCATCAGTACGGGGTTCTTGGTTCCCGCTCTTCTCAAGGCCGTGATCAGACGCCCGGGAAGGGCGCCCACGTAGGTGCGGCGGTGTCCGCGAAGCTCGGCTTCGTCGGAGAGTCCGCCCAGGGCTACCCGCTCGAACTTGCGTCCGATGGCACGCGCGATGGACTGGCCCAGGCTGGTCTTACCCACACCGGGCGGACCGACGAAGAGCAGAATGGGAGACTTGGCTTCGGCGTTGAGACGCATCACCGCCAGGTGCTCCAAGATCCTCTCTTTGATCTCCTCGAGACCATGGTGGTCCTCGTCAAGAACCTGGCGCGCCTCGGGCAGCTCGAACTCGTCCGGCGTGGTAGAGTTCCAAGGAAGGTCCAGCGCCAGCTCCACGTAGCCACGGGTGATCTGGTAGTCAGGAGAGGAGGGGTTCGCCCGCTCGAGACGGTCGATCTCTTTCTTGAGCTCTTTACGAACCTCGTCGGTGAGCTCCAACTCCTCGAGCCGCTTACGGAACTGCTCGACCTCCTCGGCCTCTCCGCCCTCTTCTCCTAGCTCTTCTCGGATCGAGCGAAGTTGGCGTCGCAGGATGTGTTCGCGTTGCTCCTGGTCCAGCTTTTCCTTGGTGTTGGAGCTGATCTCCTGACGGAGCTCGGCTACCTCGAGCTCGTAGCGCAAGAGCTCGAGCGCGGTCGACAGCACTGCGGCGCGAGATGACGCCTCTAACACGCGCTGGCTCTTCTCGATGGTAAGGCCTGCGGCCGGAGCCAGGAAGTAAGCCAGCTGCAAAGGCTCGGAAAGGTGAGTGGTCAGAGGCATCAGATTCTGCCCGTGAGGGCCAGCCAGTTGCAAGAACTTCTGGGCTACTCCCTGCAATTCACGATGGAGCGCCTCGACTTCCGTGCCTTCGTCGGTCATCGGAGGCAGAACTTCAACTTCAGCGTGTCGATACTTGCCGTTGTCAGTGGTTCTGGTATCCATGGCTAAAAGCTTAGCTCGACCGATACCGGTCATCAGAACCTCCATCCGGCGGCCCTGCTGATAAATCTTCTGTATACGCACCAGGGTGCCCACCCGGTACAGTTGGTCGATGCTGGGATTCTCCAGCACGGGGTCTTTCTGCGTGACGACGAAGAGTGTGCTCTCCTCGGACTCGGTCGCCACGCGAACAGCTTCTTGGGAGGTGTCCCTGGCTACCGTGATCGGCATCATCGCGTAGGGAAACATCACGGCGTTTCGCAGGGTCACCATAGGATAGGTGGCGTTCAAATTCTTAAGACCTCTTTCTATGGCCCTTTGGGGATCGGTCCCTGGGCCTTGATGGCAAGAATAAATGACCGACCGGTTTGGATGCAGTGGCAGGGCGTTAGATTTCTGTTAGCGGCGGCGTGTTCAGAAAAGACATGAGATTGTACAAGTCGCGGCCACAGGTCAGCGCCGCGCATGCTTTCCCTGATACGCTTTTGCAACAGGTCGTAACAGCGGCCTTAGTTAGAGTTAGGAGAGCTACTGATGGGGACCTTTGAGAAAATTACGAATCGAATTTTTCCTCCAACTCCTCCTCCCCAATTCGTCGAAACTCATCTGCAGTTCCGCCGAAACGATAGCTCAAATTTCAAACTCGAGGCCGACACTCTAGAGAAGTATCACACTCACTCCAGGAAGGAAGAGGATGTCCGTCACATGGCCCGTGTCGTTGATAGCTATCAACACGTCATTTCCCTTGACGGAGATACCAGCGATCTTGATCCACGTGCCGGTCATGTCGTCTCCGCGGCGACTAATGAAGAATACCACTCGATACCGGCCAGATCGGAGACTAACTAGGCCTGGAGGCCGAAGTCGCGGAGCGCCACTCTCCGGGAGATGAGCCTTCCCACTTGTGAAAGGCTCGAGAAAAGGAGTTGGGATCCTCATAGCCCACGAGGTAGGCGACCTCGTGGATGTCCAGCGGAGAGTGAAGGAGGTAGTGGTGGGCCAACTCACGGCGCGCCTCCTCGAGAAGATGACGGTAGGTGTGGCCTTCCTCGATGAGGCGGCGCTGCAGCGTGCGAGGGCTGGTTCGCAGCTCCTGAGCCACGTCCTCGAGTTGAGGGCGCCGACCCGCGGCGAGGGTCTTGATCGCGGCTTTGACTTGACTTCCCAAAGAGCTGTCTTCCCACTGTTGGGACAGCTCTTTTTCGAGTTGAGGCGCCACCATCTCCAGCAAGTCGGGATTGTAGCTTAAGAAGGGGCGGTCCAAATCCTCGCTCAAGAAGACCATCACGTTTCTATCCCTATCAAAACGGACCGGACAGCCGAAGTGCCTCTCGTAGGTCTCTCCATAAGCTTCGGACCGAGCGAGGTCGAGTCGGAGGGGACGAACATCCCTGCCGGTTCCCCGACGTACGATCGTCAATAACCAGGAAAAACAGACGTCGACTTGGGTGGGCGGCGCCTCTTCGTCGACAAGAAGCCAGAGGAAGTCCACGAAGCTTTCATCACCGTGCTGCTCAACCCTGATCTCCTGAGGTCCGGTGAGGCGCTTGAAGCGCGAGATACGCTCTAGCGCATCTCGAAAGGAGTGAGAGTAGAGCGCCGTGATCGACACGGGGTCGTAGCGCTCGACCCGCTGCTCGCTGCCGAGTTTCAAACCGATGGTGGGGTCGCCACTGACGTCGCGAACCGCGTTGAAGAAGGCGAATCTCTCCTCGGTGGTCATCCAGATCTTGCCCTGGTCGAGAAAGCCGGCTGGAAGTCCGGCCCGACGTAAGACCGCGGCAGTCGAGACCTTCAAGTCGCGAAGTTGAGCCGCGAGGATGCTAGGCATCCGAAAGCGGGTGGCCTTGAACTGCTCACGCGAGCCTTGAAGGTCTGTCTTCTTGCCCATGTCACTACTCCTTTGACCATCCTGGAGAAGATCATCTCCACCAAGTCGCACTGATTCTACCCCACCTAAGTCTAGAGGCTACTCACGCCATCTAGTCTTTCGGAAAGCGCCAACGGTCTAGCTCTTCACGCCAAATCCTTGACGTATCCCGCTAGAACATTGGCGCTCTCGGAATTCCATCCTGAAGGATACCGCGCTTAGAATCGAGCCATGTCCAGGAACTCTTCTCGAAGACATCGGAAGGAGAACAATGTCGCTTGCCAACAACGGAGAACTCTCAATGAACCGACGAAGATTCATCGCGGTGGGAATCGACCTGGGCGCGACCCTGGGTTCGCTTATCGTAGCCAAAGGCTCCGATGCTCAGATTCTCTCGAAAGGCAAGGACGACAAGACTGTGGAGAAAGCTCGAATTTTTATAACCGGCTCAGCTGACGGGCTAGGCTACGCCGCGGCCGAGACACTGCTTACCGCGGGACATGAGGTCGTCATCCACGTCCGGTCTAGCGCGCGCCTGTCTGCCGTGAAAGACCTGGTGGGTCAAGGTGCTGTCGCGACAATCGGAGACCTTTCCAAGCTCGACCAGATACGCGATCTCGCGAGGCAGGTCAACGAGCTCGGTCGGATGGACGCGGTGATCCACAACGCGGGCATTCTCTCCGGCCCGCGACTGCTCGTCGTCAACGTCGTGGCTCCGTATCTACTCACAGCGCTGCTCCAGCGCCCTCAACGGCTGATCTATCTGAGCAGCAGCATGCACACGGGAGGTCAGGCAAGTCTAACCGGCATGGATTGGTCTGGTCGTTCCTCCACCGGCTCTTATTCGGACAGTAAGCTGTTCGTCACGACTCTGGCGGCGGCGGTCGCCCGGCTTTGGCCGGACGTTTTGAGCAACGCGGTCGATCCGGGTTGGGTTCCCACCAAGATGGGAGGAGCCAATGCGCCGGACGATCTGCGGCTAGGACATCTGACGCAAGAATGGCTTGCCACCAGCAACGACCCAGAGGCGCTGACCAGCGGGGGATACTGGTATCACCAAAAACTCCGGAAGCCGCACTCTTCTGTTCATGACACAAAATTCCAGGATCAGCTGCTGGCCGAGCTCGCCCGTGTCACGGACACTCCACTGAGGTAACCTATCCAGCGTCACTCGACTTTAATTAGGCGCCTTACTAAATATCAACTCATGAGCATGCTTGCGCGGAAACATCTTGCCTTGCTGGAGGGAGCCGAGCGTCGGACCTTTGCCGATACCGATAATATACGCGCATGTTTCGAGATACTGGCACTTGCTGGCGCGATTGACAGAGATTGCGCTGTTCGACTTGCTCCCTTCCATCTTTCAGAGGGCAAGTTCGTGCTCTTAATTTTCTTCTGCACGAGCAACCTGACGGTCTGTCAACTCACGAATTGAAAGGGCGGGTGTGACGCGCGCCACGATTACCGGGCTACTCGATGGCCTTGAGCGCGATGGCTTCGTCGCGCGACGCACCAGTCTAGACGGTCGACGGAGAATCACGGTCGTTCTGACCGAGCATGGGCGGAAGACTACGCACGAGCTTCTTGACAGCCACAACACGTGGATAGCCTCTCTTTTCGGGGAATTTACCACCAACGATCTCCAAACACTCCATGCACTCCTTCGACGCATCTGGAAAAATCTCGACGCTGGTGAGAAACCAGAAGAGAGACAAGAGCCCCGGTCATGAGCGGTGGCGCCGTCCAGAGAATTCCGGCAGATCGACTTGCGCGAATCAATGCTGGGGAAGAAGCCGCCACGCTGGCCGAATGCCTTGCTGTCGATTTTGCAGAGCTCTTGAGTCATGTCTTGCCGGAAATAGGGAACGATGCCCTAGCCGAGATGAGACAAGCTGCATCAGTCGGCATCTCCCGACGTATGCCCCTTGCCGCTCGCTTAATCACGGATCGACTCGGGTTTTCCGCTCAAGAACAACTTGCAGAACACTCGTCGGACACGGCGCGCGGCTGGGCCTGCTTTATGCTCGGCGCCGGCGAAGGAATGGACCTCCCCCAGCGGCTTGCGGCGATCAGGCCCTATGCCGATGCTCGACATTTCGGTGTACGCGAATGGGCATGGATGGCGGTTCGTCCCCACCTTGCGGCCGAACTTGAACTCGCGATCCCTTTGCTAGTCGGCGACTGGACATCTGACCCATCCGAGCGTATCCGCCGCTTTGCCTCGGAAGCTCTCCGGCCACGCGGTGTCTGGAGACAACAACGATGAAGGCAAACCCACTGACTTACGAAGGTAAAGTAGCCCTTGTCACCGGAGCGGCTTCCGGTATGGGGCTGGCCACAGCCCAAGCTTTCGCGGAAGCTGGAGCCGCAGTCGTTCTCGCCGACTACCGAGTGGAGCTCGTCGAGCAGGAGGCCGAGAAGCTGCGGGCTTCCGGCGCGCAAGCTTTGGCGCTCGCCTGTGACGTGAGCGACGAGGCGTAGGTTGCCGCCATGATGGAACGGACGGTGGCCGAGTTTGGCCGCCTGGATGCCGCTTTCAATAACGCGGGCGTCATGGCCAAGCTGGCCCCCACCGCGGAGAGCACCCTCGAAGAATGGAACCGCGTTATCAACATCAACCTGCGCGGCGTTTGGGCCTGCCTGAAACACGAGATCCTCCAGATGCAGAAGCAAGGAAGCGGCGCGATAGTCAACAACGCCTCGGTCGGCGCTCTGACCGGCACCGGGTATTCCTTCCTACATTGCCTCGAAACACGGCGTGATCGGGTTGATCCCGAGGACTCTTCGGAAGATAGGCTCTGCTACTTTGGAGGAAATTCTGACAAACGGAGAAATGTCTATCCAATGTATAGACAGAAGTATAGCTCTCTATGAGAGCCAGGGTTACCAAGTGGGGAAATAGCCTGGGCTTGCGACTCCCCAAAGCTCTCTCCCAGCAACTTGGCATTGAGGAAGACGGATACGTGGAGATGGAGGTCTTCCAAGGGCAGTTAGTGATCCGGCCCTCCTCTCCCCCTCCGCTTTCTCTGGAAGAACTGGTCGGCCGCATTACCCCTGAGAATCGGCACGAAGAGATGGATTGGGGCGGGGCCGTGGGAGCCGAATTTTGGTAGCAGGCTATGTTCCCCAACGGGGAGATCTTGTTTGGATAGACTTTGACCCACAAAAAGGGCGTGAGCAGAGAGGGCGGCGCCCGGCCCTGGTTCTTTCTCCTCAAGAGTACAACCTCAAGAGTGCCCTGGCCTGGTTCTGCCCCGTCACCTCGAAGGTCAAGGGATATCCATTCGAGGTCCCCCTACCCGAAGGACAAAAGATCCAGGGAGTGATTCTGACTGACCAGGTCCGCAGCCTAGACTACAAAGGGCGGCGGGCTGAGTTTATCGCACGTGTAGACAACGAGATTTGCCAAGCCGCCCTGGCTCGTGCCAGAACACTTTTGAGTTAGTTTGTCTGGCATCAGCGTCCATCCCATCGCCGCAGAGGGGTCCAATCGGGCGGTGGCTGAAGCTGGGCGTTACTGCCCACGATCACGTCCTGACTGACCTGCCAGTACTTCTGGACGTGGTGGGAAAGGTTATGAACGGCTCCCGTGTTGGGATTGATGAAGTCGTCCCGCTCGTTGATGCCATTGACCGTGTGGTGCTGCATCGTGTTGAAGGTGTTGCTCTGATTCTGCCAGCCGCTCATCTGCATGTCTCCCATCGCCATGTTGTTCTGATGGATCTGAGTGTTGGACTGGCCCACCATGGCGATGTCGTTCATCCGCTGCTGATGCAGTGAGTTATTGAGATTAGCCCACTGGTTGTTGAGCTGACTCTGCTGAAACATCTGGTTTCCGAACATCGCTGAGGAGCGAGCCTGCTCGTTTTGTTTCCAAGCGGGATTGCTCTCCACACTTTGGGCTACACCTAGAAAGACCGCCTCAAACTTCGGCATAAGAACAGCCGGCGCCTGATACCAGTAGGTATGGCCGCCCATCCAGCGGCCGGTGTTTCCCAGTGGAAAGCCACCCAGCTTGAGTACCCGAATGATGTCTCCCGGGAGCCAGATACGGACTTCAGCCTGGTCGGGCTTACCTTGGTCGGTGTAGCTTAACATGCGACAGCCCGGCATACTCTGCTGCCAGCGCGGCCACAACACATGCTCCACCGCCGGACGCAAACCATGAAAGGGACAGATGGTCTCCCCCATCGCTTGGGCCATCCCATGACCCGCGTTCGAGACCAGGCGGCCCAGCATACCGAAGAGCCCTTCATCCGGAGCCGCCTGACGCGGCAGCTCTCCCTGAATAAAGGTCTGATACTCAGGCTCGAGAGCCAAAAAGATATGCCCCGAAGACTCAGCGAAAACGCGGGCCATCGGCTGGCGCATCCCGGTCATGCTCGGCGGCGGTACCAGGCGTGACTGGCATTGCCATCCCAGCGGAAGGTCCAAGACGAAGGCGCCTTCCTGAGGTTCACACCAGCGCTGCCTTGGGATCGGCGCGATGGGATTGAGAGAGGCGAGCATCTTTCCGAACTGGGTCTCCAGTTCGCCTTGAAAGTTGGGGCGGCTCCGCCCTACCGCCAGTGTCCCCCCTTGCGGTGTTAAGTGCACGGAGATCACCCCTCGCCACTCCGGCCCTTCGAAAGCAGCTCTGAGATAGCTGTCGCTACTCCCCTCGAGAATCTCGCCTTGATGTCCAGGCAAGGTCGCAAGATACAACTCCGCGTGCTGAGCGGCGTTTATCATGGTCTGGGCCGGGAGAAGAACGAGCTCGAGTTGGGCTAAGAGCTCGGGGCCCTGAAAGGTTACCCCGGCTCCTTCTGAAGCAACCGCCTCCCATCCGTCCGGGGAAACGGTCGCGAACCCACGCCAGGCATTCTGGTAAAGCTGATATCCCGGCTCGATGTCCGGCGCTTTCAAAATCGTGGCGGTACTCGGCGCACCGCATCGCTGGCAAGCGGTCTGCTCCCGAAGAACCTCCCCATCGCAATGCTGACAAAAAGACTTCAAAATCATACAGTATCACCTTACCTTACAATTCTATCTCTTTCGGTGACGTCGGTCACGTGAGAAGGTGCAAGTCAATGGACGGACAGCCGTTAGCTCCGGTCCGACTCATGAGGCCGGTGACTCCGATAGGTCCTGTAGAGATTCGAGACCTCTTGGAATGAAGATTACCTGACACGGGCGAACGGGCCGGCATGAAACGCGCGGCGCTGGTCTATGATTTTGACGGAACCTTAGCACGGGGGAACATTCAGGAGCATTCTTTCATCCCCGGACTCGGCATCGAGATCGAGGATTTTTGGCAGCGCTCGAACGGGGCGGCCCGCGAGCACGACGCCGATCAGATTCTCACCTATATGTATGAGATGATGGTTCAGGCCAAGTCTCGTGGGCTGAAGCTGACCCGAGACTCTCTCTTAGAGCACGGTCGTACCGTGCCATTTTTCGACGGGGTGGAGAGTTGGTTCGGCCGGGTGAACGCCTATGCTCAGAGTCAGGGGCTTGCCCTGGAGCACTACGTCATCAGCTCGGGCATCCGCGAGATGATCCTCGGTTGCTCCGTCGCTCAGGAGTTCCGGCAGGTTTTCGCCTCGAGCTTTCTCTACAATGAAGAGGGAGAGGCGGTATGGCCGGCCTTGAGTATCAACTACACTACCAAGACCCAATATCTGTTCCGCATCAACAAAGGTATCGACAACTGCTGGGACAACGAGGCCATCAACCGCTGGGTTCCTCCCGGAGACCGCCGTCTGCCCTTTGAGAACATGGTGTTTTTAGGCGACGGTGAAACGGATATCCCCTCGATGAAGATGGTACGTCATCAAGGCGGTTACGCCGTGGCCGTGTTCGACCCCGAGAAATGGGATAGGCTGCAGTCGCGCATTACCGGCCTGATCGCCGAAGACCGCACCAACTTCGTCGCCCCTGCTGACTATTCCGAGGGCAGTCAGCTGGAAGTCACCGTGCGCGGCCTCCTGGGGCGAATCGCCGGACCAAAAGAGTGTACGACATCTTTATGAAAGGGAATCACGAATAGCCTTTGGGTCTCTCACCGCCTTGGCGGCTTTTCTTCTTTCTTGCTCGACCGCTGAAAGGAGCTTGAAGGCGGAACCGCCAGCCTTGGAAGCGAAGCGGCGGGGCATGACTAGAGCTCGTCGGGGTATGCTGGTGGCCGGGGTGCTGTTGGCTCTTCTTTTCCTGGGCGGCTGGCTGGCTGACCGGGCTTGGAACAGGCAGGCCGAGGAGGATGTTCGACGGAGGCTGCTCGATTCGCTGAGCAACGACCAGAGAAGAAAACTGCTCAATGTATCTAAAGACGAACTTCTACGTCAGGTCTCTGGAATCGAACAAGAGCTCCAGTGGCTTCAGTCCACTCCATGGGGAGCCGAGGTATGGGAGCAAGGTCGTCTCTTGGGACAGACACCGATGCCCCGACCCAAGGGCGACACGACCTTAGAACTTCGCACTCCGTGGCGAAGGGCGACGGTTGGTCCTGGGGAATTGCAGGCGACCCTCTCCCCAAATCTCCTCACCCTGAGCTTACGCCTGGCTGGGCTGCTGGGGTTGGCTCTCATCGGGCTATCCTTTCGCTCTCGTCCCGAGCCTATCGAAGCCGTCGAAACCGTCGAGGCAATCGAGGAACGAAAGCCCGTTGCCGAGTCGGATCGCTTTGGAGACTTCGAGAGACTAGAGCTCTGCGGCGAAGGAAGCATGGGTACTGTCTACCGCGCCCGTTCGAGCAAAGCCGACAATCGTTCGGTCTACGCGCTGAAGATTCTCCATCCCCAATGGAGCCAGGCAGAGGAATTTCGCCAACGCTTCGAGCGAGAGTACCACATCTGCCGGCAGCTCGATAGCGACCGAGTGGTGCGGGTTCACGCCCACGGCGAAAAGGACGGTCGACTTTGGATGGTCATGGATTTCGTCGAAGGCCCTACCTTGACCGAGTGGTTGGCTTCAACCCCTCGTCAGGAGTGTGAGATTCTAGAGATAGCCGTGGCTATCTGCGACGGACTCTCCTACGCCCACGGCCTGGGTATCGTGCATCGCGATCTTAAGCCCGACAACATCCTTGTCAGCGGCGAGAGGTCGCCCGTGATCACCGACTTTGGACTGGCTCGCAGCCGCCACTACGCTACCATCACCCAGGCCCATACCGTGCTCGGAACCCCCGCCTATATCGCCCCTGAGCAAGTCGAAGGGTCCACCATCAACGGCCAAGCCGATCTCTATTCTCTGGGCTGCATACTTTACGAAGCACTCGCCGGGAGACCACCGTTCCAAGGCGAGGCTATGCAAGTGGTGTTAGCTCAGCTCACCAAGCAGCCAGAGCCTCTCTCCGAGTACGTCAAGGTTTCTCCGGCCTGCGAGGCTTTAGTTCATCGCCTTTTGGCCAAAGACAAGTCGAGCCGCTACGCCTCCGCCGAAGAGGTGCGCCAAGATCTGCTGGCCGCCAATAAGGGCGCGATCGCTTGAAGTCTCGCCAGTCGTTGATCAGGCTCCGCCCTCAGTAGCTTCTCCACTAATTCCGCGAAAGCCGGTGGACAGTCGAGGCGCACTTGGGCCAACGGCCGATACCGCTCCTGAGCTTGCGCGGCTAAAATTTGTAGCCCTTCGCACTCGGCATATGGTCCAGCTCCACAAGCCCAGGCGTACAAAGTACATCCCAAGGCGTAGTAGTCCGAAGCGGCCACAGCGCTGCCTTGAAGCTGCTCAGGCGCCATAAAGCCCAAAGTTCCCGAATGGCCGCTAGTCTCTCCCTGCTCCGACAGCCGCCCAGCGACCCCGAAGTCGAGAAGATGGGCCTTCCCTCTTGCATCAATGATCACGTTGGCAGGCTTAAGATCGCGATGCACGATACCCTTGTCGTGGGCGTAATCGAGCGCCGTGGCCAGTTGCTCCGCCCAAACCTCGAGCTGTGCGAACGACGGCCTAACGATCTCCTCACTTCTTCTTCCTTCCACCAGTTCCGTGACGAGCCAGACAAAATCTGTGCTCTCGCCCCAGTCCAAAAGATGAACGATGTGCGGGTGGGAGAGAGTTCTCCAGACCTCCACTTCGTCGCGGAAGCGGTGACGCGCCTCTGGGTCATCGGTCCAATCGGAGCGCAATACCTTCATCGCCAGTGGCTCTCCCCCATCCAAGCGGCGCACACGGTAGACGCGGCTCATACCTCCCCGCCCAAGCTCTCCCTTGATTCTATAGCCGAACAGCTCCACTCCCGGGTGCAACTCTTTTCGAGCTAGCGACTCGCTCAGACGTCGCTGTCGGCGTAGAACCGGGCGAACCCTAAAGAACCCAAACCCGGCAAGGATGAGCACAACGGAAAGGAGCGGAGCGAAGTCGCGCGCCGCGTAGCACAGAGGCGACAGAACCCACCACCTGGAACGCATCTCCACCATCCGTTCACCCCGAGCGAGCTCCTCAGGGGAAAGATGAACCGTCTCTTCATGGTATCCTGGCAAGGAGAGAATTAAGGTAAAGTCCGCCCTCTCCTCAAGGCCGATAGGGAGAGGGCCTGGAGTGTACCCAATGGGGTTTCTGTGGAATCCGCTCACGCTCATGGAGTAGGTATCGACTCTAGCGCCGCTCGGGCGGCTCCGGAGATAGATGGCCCCGAGAGCTTCTCTTTTGGGCCAAGAAAGCCAAATTTGCCCCAAGAGCAGAATGCAACTTATCGCGGCTATCCCATAAGTTTGACGACGCAACTTCTCCACTCCGGCTAGTGCAGCATTCGGCCAACACCTCCCTGCCATCCGTGTGTTGAAGTCTTCAGTCGTGAAGTATTCTTCCCACCGGTGCGATCTGTTAAAATACCGCTGTCGTGAGGAAAAGGAGCAAATATGGATTCTCCTTAGCGGAGTTGATGCTCGCTTTTGTCGTGCTTTCCGTTCTCTCGGTCGTGCTTATCGGAGTCGTTCCCTCCACGATTATCGGTCTCAAGGGGGCAAGCCAAAGGGCCAATGCGGCACTGCTGGCTCAAACCCAACTCGAGGAGCTTCGCCGCACCGGATTTAGCTCCGTCACCCCGACTCTCGAACCGTATCCCACAGCCGTGATGGAGCGGACCGACTATACCTACCGAGTCGAGGTGGAAGAGGCCCGACTGAGCAGCGGAGAGGCCATGAGTCCTGATGTCGCCAAGCTAGCCAGCGTGGTGGTTGAGTGGCGGAGTAAGAGCGGACCCCAGACTTATACCGCCAGCGCGGTGATGTTCAAGCGGATATGAGCCGTCAAAGTGGAGTAAGCTTAGTGGAGGTCATGATCGCCGGCGGCCTCCTTTTACTCGTCACCGCGATGATGGTCGCTCTGCTCCTACCCTCCTTTTCTCTCTTCCGCAAACAGGGAGGGCAGTCGGATGCCTATCGCGTGTGTCTGCAAACCATCGAAAAATTTCGCCTGGAGATGCTCAACACTCAACTGGAATGCCTTACTATCACCCCGGATCTGCAAGCCATCGCCTGGCAGGAGACTCTGGCGGATCCTCCTTTCTCCGTGACCAGTGGAGAGCCGCTCATGAATGACATCTTCACAGTTTTGCACTACCGTGATCGACGAGTGCTAATAACGCGCAGCGAACCGAGTGGGACCGGAACCTCCACTATCCCCTCGCGACTGGGCCTTGATGAGGTGATGGAATTGCGTGCTCGTCAAACGAGGACCCTGGCCCGCGATATCACCGCTTTTGAAGTTCGCGACAACGACCCGGACTCGCCCCTCACAACGCCTCCCATTCGTATGTCTTTGACCTGCACTATCGATACCAAGGGAAGAGCCAGCAACGACGAAGAGTCCTTTAAGATGAACGTAACCGTCACGCCGAGGAGCCAACGCTGGTGAGAATTTCAATTCGTGGAGCTGTCTCCCTACTCTCCGTACTCTGCCTGGTGGGGATCGTGATGATTCTCGCTTCGGCCATGGTCGGAGTGTTCTCGATGAATCTGAACATGACCCAAAAGTCGTTCAACGGCTCCATCGCCGAATCCGAAGCCGAAGCTGGGATAGCCGAAGCGCTTTACCGTATCACCGACGCCAATGACAACAATATCGACAACAGTCAACAGCCGCCCGCGGTAAAGTACGGCCGCTCCAGCGAGACGATTCGAGGCACCATCACCCCGAAACTCAGTCCAGAGGAAGCTTACCACGTCGTAACTTTTGCCGAGGGGACCGGATTCCCACATTCCACCAATAACACCTATCTCGATCGCGATACCGGCTCTTTGGGACGGGCCGTGCCTGACGGGATGTTTCACATCGTCTCCACCGGCTACTGCCGTGGTCAATATCGCACCATCGAGGCCTTGATCTCCAAACCTCCCTTTCCTTTTGGTCTGGCCACCTCCGGAAAGTTGGTGTCGCCCGATCCTTTCGTCGTCAAAGGGGTCTCCTCGATATCCGACCTACTCGACGACAAGGAAGATCGCCCTGGACATATTCTTTGTAACTCCCCAGAAGGCGTAACGATCGGACAGAGCGATCCGCCTCGACCAACCTACATCAGTGGTTTCGTGAAATCGGTCGGACCGATCTCCATCGAGCAGCCCGCCCAAGTTTTAGGAGGGTTGCGCCCAGGAGCCGATGCCTCCACTCTTGCCACTATCGATGTCAAGAAGTTCAGGAATGAAGGTCAGCCCGGAGTTGTGACGATCAACGATCCGAACTTCGTCAGAGATCAGACCATGGACATCATGTACTTTTACTCTGGCAACCTGCTCACCTACGAGCGTTCGGTCAAGCTCAACAAGGCCTTTCTTTATGTCGAGGGCGACCTCTTGATCAAGGGTCCGGTCACTGGTGAAGGCCTGATCGTGGTGGACGGAAACGTCACCTTCGGCTCAGGCACAGCCCTAGATGGCGCCAACAAGATGGCGGTACTCGCCTCCGGCGACATCACGATTCGGGGGGCCAACAACTATTTCACCGGCCTCATTTACTGCGGAGGAGACTTTACAGCCTCCAACGTGACGGTGGTAGGGAATACCGTGGTCAACTCCCCCGATCCTGAGAAAGGTAAAGCGAACCTGGAGAATGTGACGATGATCAGCAACACCGAAACAGCGGACATGACGATCACCATCACTTCAAGTAGTCACGCCGAGGGGCAGGATAACGCCCCCGATGCTGTCATTCCGCTCGGTATCACCTCAGACACCTTCGGGTTACCCACGGACTGGGATTACTCCAATGGTGGCGGTGGTGGGCTTGGTGGCTGGATCGACCCAAAAAATCCCCAAAGCATGTACGTGGAAATTTTGATGGATCTCTGGCAGGCCTCTCTTGACCCCTCTTCCCAATTCCCCGTCCTGGGAATGAAACCGTCTGGAAAAGGTGTCGACGGTATCTGGGATCAAGCGACCGCTCTCTACGAGCTCGCGAGCCAAAATCGAAGTGTCAGTGACCAGATCAACCAGTTGGAATCGAGCAAAGAATCCGCGCAGGGAAACCATGAACTCTTGGCCCAAATTGAAGCTCAAATTCAAGCACTCGAAGCATCACAAGCCGAGGCCAAGATCGTCTTTCAAACCGCGGCGGCGGCTCTCGTCAATTCTATTTACAACCACATGAAAGCCCACGCCGACGGCGATGGAACGTACGACGACGGCACTGTGGACATGGACATCGTCATCAAGCAGAGATTCAACCTCAACGAGTATCTTCCCGAGAGCGAACGGGTCAAGATCGCCTATTGGCGGGTTCATCACCGCCGCTTCTAGGGCCCCACGACTGTCACTCGAAATAAGTGTTGAAAACTGTACAGCGTGCTCTCGGGACCGGCTGCAGTCGCGCATCACCGGTCTGATAGCCGAAGACCGCACCAACTTCGTCGCCCCCGCCGACTACTCCGAGGGAGTCAGCTGGGGGTAACCGTGCGCGGTCTCCTCGGACGGATCGCCGGACGAAAAGTACGTCATCCGTGAATTGCCTGTCCTCGACGGCTAGTTACCAGAGGGCTCCGCTGCGAGCTTCTCAGGTCGGTCCACCCGCCCCATCATGAGTACCGCGCCGCTGCCGCTATGTCGTAGGAGAAAGGCGAAAGGCCGCTCGAAGGTCAAAACCTTTGGTGGGGGTTTGACAGCCGACCCTCTCCGGCTCACGACCACGGCTGTGGCAGCGGCGGCTTCCGTACCCTCTTCATCCACTTTCACGTATGTCTTGTGATAGATGTTGAGCTCAAGTCGCTCGGGACTATCCAGGATCAGCATGCGGGTCAGATCGGGGTTCTTCACGACCTGCGCTAGACCGATTTCTCGCCAGGCCTCGGTCAGCTCGAAGGTGGGCACCTCGAATTCGAAGCGTGGTAGTCTCAGGGTGACCTCCTCCGCGGATTCGCTCGGCTCGAGGTAGAAAGAGGAGAGCGCCTTGTCGGGCTCTATTCCCTGGTCCGGCAATAAAAAGACCATCTCGAAGCCCTCCTGATAGGGCAAGGTCACCCCGGTCGCCCCCCGCAGGCGGAAGCTGGCGACCCCTGGGCGTGTCATCATCGGGGTTTGTAGTGTCTCTCCCGAGGAAGTCGTGAAGGTTCCCGGTCGAGTGTGTTCTTTCTCGAACTTACTCCGCCAGCTCCCCTTGAAGTGCAGGGCGGAGACCAGCACGCTGACGGTATCGCGACCGAGCGTGGGTAGAAAATCTTTGATCAGACCGGCGGTACGCTCGGCCACCCAGTCGTTGATGACTTGTGTCGCCCTCTTCGGGTCAGTGGAGAAAGGTAGAACTTGAACAGGATCGGTCAGTAACGGCTTGATCTTGACGGAGTAACTCTCGACAAGCTTGACCGACTGATCCAGATAAATTTTCTGGGCCAAAGCCAGAGATTCGGTCTCGTCCAAACCGCCGGCTAGCTTCGTCAGCTCCCCGAGGACCTCTCCTTTCAGCCCGGTGGCCGCGGCGATCTCCTCTTTGGTTCTCCCTTCAGCTCCCTCTTGCATCAGACCTAACAGAAGGTAAGAGCCCAGCGGACTGACAGCCAGGTTTCCGGGCTTCTTCCCGGCCACCGCTTCGTACAAGTTCTTGTTGAAGTTAGCCAACCCAACACTAACCTCTTTAGAGATAACGAGCTCGGGGACTGCGGAGGGTGGAGGTGCCACCAGCTTCTGAACGGGTGATGGAGAGGCTGTCTGCTGTGGCCCCGGTGGGAGCGAGGAAGGTTGGCAAGCGGAAATAAGGAGGCCTCCGAAGATGCCCAAAGCCAAGAGTTTGAGTGAGTTCATAGCTGTCCTAGTCGTGCGGAGGGCTCTCTTATTCCAGGAAGTCCGCTCGGGAGGAAATCACTCGAAGTAGGTGTTGAAAACGGTATAGGATTTGAGTAGCTTCTCCGCCATCGCGTTACGCCTAGTTGCATCCTTCTCGCTAGCCATGGTGTTGACCATCTCCATGTACGGGACCAGCCAGTTGTGCAGCTGATCGTGCGCCGGACCCGTCATGGTGCAGTTGGAGACAAGTTTTTGTAGATTGGACTGAAGCTCCCGATGGAGCAGTTGTTTCTGGGAGTTTGAGGCGGAAGGGTATTCGCGAAGGTCTTTTTCCATAGCACGCAGGTAGACCATCATCTTAGGCTCCACTTTCCAACGCTCACCGGCATTGAGATCGAGCTTCGTTTCTGAATCAGCCCAGGTGGGAGCTGAGGAAAGTAAGAGTAGGGCTAGAACGAGGAGTAGTTTGGGCATGAAAAATATGTTCCTTTCCGATTCGTTAAGTCGATTTTGCTGGTGGTCGCAACGATAGTCACTTCACTTACCTCTCCAAGCATAGACTGGAAGAGATGAGGACGACTTGATCAGAGTCATGCTCGGAGAGCATCTTCTAAAAGAGAGAGGCGTCAAGCTCCTCGAAACTTGTCATGACTTCAAACCCGAGTCCGCGATAGCAACGGATGGCAACCTCGTTGGCCGCCCGAACGTTTAGTCCGATATGATCGACATCCTGGAGGAGGCGACGACATAGCGTTCCTACCACGCGATTTGCCAAGCCGCGTCCGCGAAAGTCAGGATGGGTTGCTATGTTTCCCAAAGCGGCCACTTTGTAGCGTGGAGACCAGACGTGAACGCCAGCCACGCATGCTAGTCGTCCATCCATGCGCAGCCCCAGGTAGCGTTCCGTCACCAGCATGATGGGGTCGAACCAGTTCCCGGGATAGCTCTGGTCATAGAAGGCCACAAGCTCAGTCTCAGTGTCTTGAGTAAGGGTCTCGACAGCCGGGTCCTCCTCGGGCAACTTCTCCGGCCGCTCTAAAGCCATGCGTAGGGTCGTCATCCGGCCGCTGACCTGATAGTGCTGCTCAAGGACTGTTACCAATCCCGGCGCGATCTGAGCATGGAAGTGCCTGGGCAACAAAGATGCCGCCTGAGCCAATAGTTCACGCGCACCGGCCGTTTCCCTCATAGCCAAAAGGGCCGGTGGAGAAGCGGCATAGAGCAACATCACCGCCTCGAGGTCGTCAGAAGAGTACCAAGAGGTACGAGGCCAATAGAGGGCGTCCAAGTCACCCAACTCGTAAAGGTGAAGAAGAGGGTCTCTAGCCAGGCTCCGTTCGATAAGATCGCGATCGTGGAGAATAAGCACCCCCACGCCTTCAGGCCCAACGCGGTCTTACCCTTGAAAAGGGCTCGATACTAAGCTCTTCTGAGCCTTCCTAGAACCGGTCAGGCACTTCTAGTCGAACTCTCAAAAATGAAGATCGAAGTGACGTGGTGGGGACATCGACAAAGAGAAATTTCTCTCCACCAGGAGCCGCGTCCCAAAGCCTACTATCCGTGGGTGAGGCGTGAGGGAGCTGGAGTAGCCGCGTGGGGCTCTCGGAATAATCCGGCTTGAGGACCCAAAGGGCTCCATCACGTTCAAACAAGAGCCTACCGTCCTGTAAAAAGACAGGGTGCCGACCCGGCCCGACACGCCGAAGTTCTCCTTCCGGCAGTCCGCGAAGGTAGACCTCTTCCAAGCCGCTTTCGTTAGAAACAAAAGCCAGGATCTTCTCATCCGTGGAAACGTAAGGATGGCGTTCATCAAAAGGCGAGCTAACAACGGCTCGAGGCTCCTCGCCCGGTTTGACGACGTACAGGTCATGGTCACCGGCCTCGGTCTCTTGTTCAAACCAGATCCCCGAAGGCGTCCAACATTTCACGAACTGACGCCGGGAACTCGTGGTGATTCGAGTCATCCGACCAGGTTTATCGAGGTCGAGAACGTAGATGTTGAAAGGTCCCTCTTGATCGGAGCTCACCGCCATAGTCGTGCCCTCGGGGGCGAAGGCAAAGCTTACGGTATTACCGCGATGAGTCACTCGGCGATCGAGGCGAGTCGAAAGCTCTCGGAACCATAGGGCGCGTACATCGTCGTCAAAGCGGCGATAGCAAAGCACTTTGCCGTTCGGCGACAGGCGTGGCTCGACTCCATCAAACAACTCATCGGAGAGTGTCTCGCCCTGAGCGTCAATCCAAAGAACATGTCCCTCTCCCGTCTCCTCCGGCTCAAGATAGGCAAGCGTCCCCTGAGCCGCGCTGAAACCCGCCGCTCCTTTCTCGACGTCACACCAGATTCGGGGAAGAATGACCCGATCGTTTTGCAGCAGCGCACCATCCCGAACCGCAAAGGTTCCTGTATCGGTAGGCCAACCCGAGTAGGCCTGGGTGGCGACCACACTGCGCTGACCGGTGGAGAGTTCGAGTCGCTCCACTCGACCAGAGGCATAGGTTCCACCGGAGCGCCGAGAAAAGTACAGCCCGTCTTCATCGGCTCTGGGCCAACCCAGGACCGAATCTCCCGACTTGGGGTCGGGTGTCAGGAGCTTCTGAACCTTTCCTCCTCCTCCGCTAGCGACGCTGCTAATCCCACCCGAGGTTGTGGCAAAAACGATCCTCTCATCAACTGTCCAAGTGCCCCCCAGAAACTGATCGATGCGCAGGTCGTCGACGACTCTAGTCACCGGCCCCCCCTCCAAGGAGACCCAGACCAGACCCTTGCGGCCCAAAAATCCGAGACGGTCTCCCTGAGGAGAAAAGAAGGGGAAAGCTCCGTTCTCACTTCCGACGATCAATCGACCCTCGGCCTGGTCGAACGGTTGAAAGAAAAGTTGGCGCCCCTTCTCGGTGAGAACGGGAACGACCACAGCCCGGCCATCCGGACGAAGTGCCGGTAGCGGATGTTCCACAGCCAAACTGATCCCTGGAGGGAGTGAAACGGAAAGATAAAGCGGTGTGGGAGAAGGTGAGAAAAGTGCCCTGCTTGGCGCGCTCTCCTGCCCTAGCAGAAAACCTACGCCGACGGCAATTCCAACTAGACCGAGTATGGCGCTGGTCAACCCGAGACGGAAGGGAGAGCTCCCTTTCACCTCGGGGCGTGGGTGAGCGCTCGTCTGTCTGAGAGAGCTAGAGCTCGGCTGCTTGAGCGAGACGACTTCAGCCCCGGAGGTCGACACGAGCCTTTCTCCAACCTCAGCCATGCTTTGCGGACGATCCTCCGGAGCTTTCCGTAGGCAATCTTTCAGTAAAGCCAAGAGTGAGCCCTGGTCGGGCACCAGGCTCCAGTCCGGCTCGTTGGTGAGTATGGCGTTGAGAGTCGCCGCGAGATTGTCCTTGGGGAAGGCCAATCGTCCCGTCACGGCCTCGTACAGACAACAACCCAAAGACCAGATCTCGGTCCGAACATCAGCGGACACCGCCCTGATCTGTTCCGGAGCAAGATAGGGAGCGGTCCCAACCAGGGTGCCTTCTCGCGTCGAGAACTCCGCCGCGCCGGTCAAGGTACCTTGCAGCTCCTTAGCCAACCCGAAGTCGAGTAGCTTCACCCGGTCGCGCGCCCCAATCATGATATTTCCAGGCTTGAGATCGCGATGAAGAATCTGACTTTGATGAGCTGTCTCCAGCGCCTCGGCCGCCTGGGCGAAGATCCGGCGAGCGCGGTCGAGGGGAATGGGCCCGGACTCAAGAAGCTTCTCCAAGGTCTGTCCCTCGACAAGCTCAAGAATCAGACATAGGGTACCCTGGTCGTCCTCCAGGTCGTAGATAGCGCCTATCCCGGGGTGATTGACCGCCGCGAGCAGCCGAGCCTCACGTTGAAAACGCGCGACTTTCTCCGGCTCGCTTGTCATCGACTCGGGCAAGACCTTGACAGCGACATGGCGCTCGAGGCGGGTGTCGATGGCTCGATAAACGGCCCCCATTCCACCTTCACCGATCTTCCCAAGGATGCGATACGGTCCGATCTCTTTGTCGGAAGCTAGACTCAACGACGCCAAGTCCCTATAGCGACCTTGCTCTCCACAATCCCCATCCAGAGAAATTGCTCGAGGAGTGAGGTTGTTCCTTGCCAGGAGGAGGCGCCCTTTCAGGTCACTTTATCATACTACGGGAACTGAGTATGGCGGGTCAGGAACGAAGAACATCAAGCCTGAGCCTGACGGAGACTAGGCGATAAGTAAGGAGCCCGACATTTGCCGGGCTCCTTACTCTCGAGCGAGGTCGCTAATGGAAGGCGGCCAAACGGAAGGTGATGCTGTAGGTGTGCGGTTTGCCGCGCTCGTTCTGCAGCAGCTTGATCTCGGCTTCCAGCATTCGGGTGTTGTCCGAGGCGGCTCCCTTTCTTGGATTAACCGTGGTCAAGGATTCCGCCCCGCCGGAACCGCCCGCTCGACGGACGAACTGGACACGAAACCCGCCGAACTCATCGGTGGCAAGAGTTCCTTCAGGACCGGCGTTAGGGACGCTCACATTGGGGAGCAGGATGTCGCGCATCATCACTCTTTGTTTGGCGGGCTCCACCATCGAAGGAAGGGTGGACGAGACACCGGGCAAGAGGTCTTTCTTCACGATCTCTTTCTCCCAGCGAACCAGGGATCCGGTCAAGGCATCGTCACCACGACTGACGGTGTAGAGCACATGCTTGTCCCATTGGGGCGCGCCCCACCGATTGATCAGAGGCTTTCCCCGAAGTTCCGGGTCGTAAGCCCGATTGGAGACCAAGGACATACCCGGAGCTTCGGTCGATCTTTCCGCGTTGGGAAAGACCTCTATGCTGGCAAGCGCCGACTCGTTCACATCGCGCTTGATCCACTCCACGGCCTTCTCCGTCTCTCCACTAACCAGATAGCTAGAGGCGGTCGCCCTCTGCCCACCCCAGATCAGGTTGGAGATCGACCAGAGGAGGACGCCGGCCAGGACCGCCAGGGCGAAGTAAACGACCAGCTCCATGATTGTCATACCGCGTTGGTTTCTCATCACTACCTCCATACCGGAACTCGAACTTCGAGCTTCTTGTTGTCGCTGGTCAGGGTCTGATCGGTCTGGGTGTCTCCCACCCCTTCACGCCAAGTGATGGTCACGGTCACGACATCGGAGTTACCCGTCGCCGTTCCCACAAAGCTCCCGTTCTCGTAACTAACCGTCTTCTCGAAAGCCATCTCTTGCTGGCGGTTTCCTACCCAAACAGTGACCGGAGCTTCGTCTTTTAACGACCATCGCTGGGGTGCGGGGTTACCGTAGGTATGAGCCTCGATGTCGTCCATCATCCCCTGGGCCATCATGATGGCGACACTTCGATTGCGACTGGCCACCGCGACCTGGTTGCTGTTGGAGAAGATGGTCAGGAAGGCCACCAGGACGACCAGAGAGACTGCCAGAGAGACGATGATCTCCATCAGAGAGAATCCACGTTGACGTTTCATAGCTCCCAACCTCCCGCGGTCATATGGTGGGTCACCGGCGGAGGTCCGACCTGAACCGCCAGTCCGCTGTCGTGGGCCGCTCCGTAGGCCTCGAAAGCCGCCCGCTCAAGCGCCGTCGCGCCTGGCACTTCCTTGGGCAAGTAGAGGGACGCCTGGTTGAAGTAGGGATAGTAGAGGAAGTTACCCACGTTGATGCTGCCGTTGCGAGCCAGTAGGGTTCCGATAGTGAGATCCGCCTGGCTGCTGATGCTCTCCTCAGCCACCAACATTCCGCTGACCTGACGAGCCTCCGCTCCGATTTTGATATTCCGCCCGTGGATCAACAGGCCAGCGTACTCCTTGAGATACTTATCGGCATCAAGGACGTTGGTGTTGGCCAGAAGGTCGCCCAGCAAGTTACGTCCGTGGTTACCTAGCCTTGTTTGGAATCCGCTAACGAAATCCTGATAAAAGTCATCCACCGCGTCCTCATCGCGCTTGACTTCATCCACGATGGCGTTGGCTACATCCATAATAGGTCCGAACCCACCCGGGGCCAGAATTCGAGCCGCCTCTTCGGTCAACTTGGAGACACACTGTTTGAGAGCCCAGGCTACCGTGTGCTGGCTGGTCATCCTCTCCAGAAAACCGCGGACTTCGTTCTCCAGGTTCTCGGGGTCCAGCTCGCTCGACGTCAGCAAGGTTCGAGCCGCTCCGGCCGACCGCAAGGCCGCCCCTAAGTCGAGGTTGTGCGCCATCGGTACGACTCCGTTGCCGAAAGGCCACCAGTCGCTCTGGGGGTAAAGGTTCTCACCCAGGGTGGCGTTGAGTCCGGCCGTGTAGGCGAAAGTCTTGGCGCGGAAGGCGAAGACCCAGAGGTTCTCCTTGGGAGATGGGGCCGGAGCGATGGCCACTACCGGCGGAAAGGGTATCGTCACCAGCTGGAAAGTGGTGGCATAGCGGGCGTAATACGGGTTGCGCAGGTGGAACGGTCCAGCCAATTTCGAGAGTAGTGGAGCCGCCTGCTCGACTAGATTGCGCACTGTGTTGGCGCCCTCGGCGGTACCGGGAAGGTCCAGCGCAGCGATCAGGTCGGCGATGGTGTGGGCCGCGTAGGTTCCGTGAGGAATGGTGACGTCGCCGTCGACCAACAGAGCCGAGCTGATGGGATGGATCTCCCCGGGTTCGCCGGCCACCATAATGGAGCCGAATTGCGGGCTTCCTTGGCACTCGAAGTCGCCTCTGACGATCAACGTCGCGCCCTCTTCGAAGAAAACCCTGCCGCTAGGGGCGAAGGCGTCCGAGATGGAGACCGTCGCCACTGGAGAAGCCAGTTTAAGATTCCCGTTGACGATCATCACCGTCCCCCGCTGCAGCCAGAGGTCTCCCTGAATCTCCATACTGCCGTCGTAGCGCAGCGTTCGGGAGGCGGGCACGGTCCAGGTGCTGCGAGAGACAAACTTATCTCCCGTCCACTCGAAGCCGGGCACCTCGTCGGCCGGACCGTAGTGAACCACACGGACATCGGTGCTGACGGCAGCTGCGATATCCTTGAGATCTCCGCCTCTGCAGATAGAGGTGACGAGTTCCGCCATCTTCCCCATCGTCTTAGAGTAGTTCCATCCCCATTGGCCGTCGCGGCCTTCCGGATCTTCCTCTCGGGTCTCGGGAAGAGGAGAAGAGCCCGACCCGATCCTACCTTCGGCGATACCGGCGGCTTCTTCAGCCGAATCTTCCAGAAAATCCTCGATCTGCTCGAAGGCGCGCCGGGCGTCGGCCAGTTCGTCGTTGGCATCGTCTAAGGCGTCCCGGTTATGATCGTTGGGATTGGCGGTATAGGCGGCTTGAGCCGCATCCTTGGCGGCCTGGGCCTCCTCAAGCTTTCGCCGAGCTTCTTCCAACAGGCGAGCCGCGTCCTCTTGCTCTCTGGCTATCTCGCTCAGGCGGCCCAGGTCAGGATCGTGTTGGCGAGAAAATCCGAGGTCGGGCTGAAACGGAACGTGCAGCCAGACTTCCCAAACCAGCCCGGGAACGACCATACTGGCACCCGGTATGATGGGAGTGGGAAACTTCCAGGCCTGGCGCAGGCTGAGCACGCTCTCTGGATTGAAGTCGCCACCAAACATAATGTTGAGCATGTCGGCGAGACCCATCCGCTCACTGATGAGGGAAGTCTTGTTGCCGCTGGCCGTGCTCCCGGCAAGCGTGGATCCGGCCGCGGCCAAACCTTCTAGTAGCTCGTTCTCGTATGCCGGCAGGGGAAGATTACCGTTGAAACCCAAACCGGCTCCGGCTTCGATGGTAATGCTACCGGCCCGGGAGTGAGCTTCTCCGTAGGCGAGATCCTCGATGGTGATATCGCCCTGAGCGCCTAGCAGCGCCGGCACTCCCGAGTAAGCCTCGCTAGAGGCGGTCTCCTCATCGTGCTCGGGGTTCTGCCAGCCCGCGACCTCGCCCAACTTGATATTCCCCTTTGGAGCGTAGGCGGCGTAGCCTGGAATCTCGCTTTCCACCATCCGGTAGCCGCCCTTACGAACACCGGCCTTCAGGCCGCCAAGTCCGGTCGCCGTAACCTCTAAGTAGCGATGAGCGTGAGCCAGATTATCCGTCTTGAGATCAGGTAGTCCACTCCACTTTCCGCCGGTCTGTTCGAACAGCTTCTTGGCATATTGGGGTTCGATCTTGTTGGCGTTGTCGTCACCGGTGACATCCTCGATCTGGGTTCCTAATCCCAACCCCCAGGGCACACTTTGACCCAACAGTCTTTCTCGTACCGCGAAGTTACGGGATTCTCGAAATCTCAACTCGGCCTCGGAATGAAGCAACGCCCCTCGCGATGTGGTCTGTTGATGGTGCAAGGCGATGACGACGACCATGAAAACGGCGATGATACCCAGGACCATCGCCAATGTACTGCCCCTGCGTCGTCGCCGCTGGCGACTTAGTGAATTGGTGGACATAGCGGCTATTCTCATAACTTGAGCCTCCTTCGATCTGATCCGTCCAGGCCAGACAGAGGACCACTCTAATCTCTTTTCGTGGTCCCCAATCCCGACCCACGTTAACAGCGTAAAACTGTGCCAGATCTAGCTCCGTGAAATCACCCACCTTGTATGGGGAAGCACATCGTGTTCCGGGCCACAAATGGGTGGGATGGACCAGGTGGGATAGGAAATAGGGCAGAACTTGAAAAAGCTAAATACGAAGCGATGAAGGGCTCCGCCTTGGGGATAGGGATGGGATGCTCTGGTATAAACACCTTTCCCGACCCCTCTAGTACGAAATTCCTAAAGGCGATCAAGAGTCCCACGCGACGAAGTAAAACTTGGAGGATACCATGAAACCCATTGAATGCGATTTCTGCGCGCTCGCTCCCTCCGAGGTGACGGTAACTCGGAAGGACCGTCAAGGAGCCGTCCGCGCCTGCCTTCGTCTCTGTCGTCGCTGTGTCGATCTGCAACAATACATCACGCTCGTGCAAGACAAGGTCTTAAACGAGAAAGCGCCGTGCCTGGTCTGCGGACGCCCCGCTTCTGTCGAGACCGTGAGCCGGGGTCCGAATGACAAACTTCTCGGCCGCGCCATGCTGTGCTCTTCCTGCACCAACCCTCCTCCCCCCAACCTTCCGGCGATGCTCCGCATTAGCAACCTCTGGACCCCTGGGGTCCTAGAGCTACCCCAACCGGCTCAACGCGTCAGGCCATAAGCCGTGGTCGCCTACAGGCTGTCCTCGCAGGCCGCCTTTCCGTGGGTCTGAGCCAGGTCTTCCAAGCAGCGGGCGACTAGCGCTGTCCATCCCGTCTGATGACAGGAACCCAGGCCTTTTCCGCTTTCGGCATGAAAGTACTCGTGAAACAAGAGCCCTTCGTTCCAGAGCGGTCTAGGGTGCCGTGAGGAGGCGTCGGGGTCCGAGGGGATCTGTCCGTCGCCGCGGACTTGAAACAGAGAAACGAGCCGTGCCTCAAGATCGCGCGCGGCTTCCAGTAGGGTGACCCAGCGACCGCTCCGCGTGGGCAGCTCCACCTTAAATTCGTCACCATAGAAGGCGTAATAACGCTTCAGGGCGTCGATCAGAAGATAGCTGGTGGGGAACCAGATGGGACCCCTCCAGTTGGAGTTTCCTCCGAACATTCCACTACGAGACTCTCCCGGCTCGTAGGAGACTTCAAACCGCTGGCCGGCGTATTGGATGGAGAAGGGGTGTTCCTCGTGGTACTTAGAGAGGCTGCGAATGCCGTAGGGCGAGAGAAACTCATCCTCGTCAAACAGACGTTCCAGCAACGACTTCAACCGGCTCTCCGGCACCAGCGATAGAAGCATCTTACCGCCGTCGGAGCTATGCTGTAGATGGCGCGCCAGTTCCGGCTGTTCATTGAGGAACCAGCGAAATCGTGCGTGAAATCCCTCCATTTTCTCCAACTGCTCTCTATCTAGAATCTCGACGGCGATCAGCGGAAGAAGTCCCACCAGAGAGCGAATACGGATTGGGATGTGGGGAACATCCTCGTTGTTCGGTATGACGAAGTCGTAATAAAAGCGGTCCTCGGCATGCCACAAACCTTTGCCGCAATCGGAGTTGACCGAGTTGGCGATGGCCACGAAGTGTTCGAAGAACTTGGAGGCAATGTCCTGATAAGGCTCGCTCTTGACCGCGAGCTCGAAAGCCATCTGCAGCATACGAAGCCCGAAGAAACCCATCCAGGCGGTGGCATCCGACTGATTCAGCTCGCCCAACGACTTGGGGAAGCGGCTCCGGTCGAAGGCTCCGATGTTGTCGAGTCCCATGAAGCCTCCGGTGAAGACGTTGTCTCCGTCGGCGTCGGTGCGGTTGACCCACCAGGTGAAGTTGAGAAGCAGCTTGTGAAAGGCGCGCTCCAAGAAATTCCGGTCCCAACCTCCGGTGGCCCGATAGACCCGTAAGCAGGCCCAGGCATGCACCGGCGGATTGACGTCGGAGAAGTTGAATTCATAAGCCGGAAGCTGCCCGTTCGGATGCATGTACCACTCGCGCAGCATCAAGAGAAGCTGCTCCTTGGCAAAGGACGGATCTAGAGCCGCCATCGGGTAAGCGTGAAAAGCCAGGTCCCAGGCTGCGTACCATGGATACTCCCAGGTGTCCGGCATCAAGATCACATCGCGGTTGTACAGGTTTCCACGCCAGTCGAGATTGCGAGCGCGCTCCTCCGGCTTGGGCGGTGGCAGCTGAGTGGGATCGCCCTCGAACCAGTCTTTCACCGAGTAGAAGTAGAAGGTCTTCGACCAGAGCAGCCCGGCATAGGCCTGTCGCCAAATCCTGCCATCCTCTGGAGTTAAGCCTGGGTTCAGGCTGTCGTAATACTCGTCGGCTTCCTTCCGTCTCTTCTTCAATGTGTTGTCGAAACCGTGGAAAGGATTTTTGCTCAGCTCCTCGGGAGTGGTCAGCAGGAAATCGAAAGTCCGAGACTCTCCACCGACGAGTTCCATTCGATACAAAACACCCGCCTTGGTCCCTTCGCGGCGAGGATTGACGGCGTCTCGATGACGGTTCACGACATAGCGATGAAAGGCGTTCTTGACGTAAGGGGTCTCGTTGGCGACTCCCCATAGCAGTTTTTGGTCGGTCTCGTTGTCGGTGAAAAGAATCTCCCCGCTCGACTCGCGCCAGGCGAAAACGAGCTTCCCCAGCTCATCGTGTTGAAGGCCCAGACGATTTTGCCCCAGCTCCTCAAGCTCGGGTCTGGGGCTGTAATCCTCCCCCTGGCGCCCCCACTTCCACACGTTGCGATACCAGATCTGAGCCAACAAGCAGAGCTCCGCGGCATGCTCACCGCGATTGGACACGACGTAACGGATCAACGTCGTGTCGGGACCGCCTTTGGCATAGATGACGTCGAGGTCAAAGAAAGCGTTGTCGTCCAGCACACCGGTGTCGAGCAGCTCGAACTCATCGTCATCTCGGTCGCGCTCCCGATTGACTCGCCGCAACTCCTGATAAGGGAAGGCGGCCTGAGGATAACGATAGCGGCCCCGGCAGTAAGAGTGGGTCGGGGTCGCGTCGAGGTAGTAGTAGAGCTCCTTGACATCCTCCCCATGGTTTCCCTCGGGACCGGTCAGTCCGAAGAGTTTCTCCTTAAGATGGTCGTCCCGACCGTTCCATAAAGCGGGAGAGACGGCGATACGACACTGGCGGTCGCACCAACCGAGCAGTCCGTCCTCGCCCCAGCGATAGACGCGACTTCGCGAGGTTTCGTAGTCAAAGGAGGTCCAGCTCTGGCCTCCTCGAGAATAGTCCTCGCGAACTGTGGCCCATTGGCGGGCCGGAAGGTACGTACCCCAGCGCTTCCAATTTTTCGCGCGTCTCTCATCTTCGGCCAGACGTCTACCCTCGGCCGTGTCCTTCGGTTCTTTCTTTCTGACCACACCTTTTGCCATGGTGGCGCCTTCTTGGAAAATATCCGAATCCTTCATGCCAAGAAGCCCGTCAAGATCAGAAAATTCTGGCTTCATGTCCAAACGAAAGAGAGAAGAAAGTCGGCGCACCCACAAAAAAGCCCCGCTCTTAAGCGAGGCTTCCCTTGAATGGAAAAATCGAGTTTAGGACTTAGCGGCCCGCACGAATCCGGTCAGGCCGGGGTCACTGAAGGAATGCTTGCGTCGGGCAACCTTGTCGGACGTGTTACCTTCAATGGTATTGAAGGTTCCATCCTTATTGACCCCGGTCACCAGTCCGACGTGGGACTTGCCGTTCTGTTTCCAGACAACCACATCGCCCTCACGCAGCATTCCTGGATTACTTTTAGCCTGTGACGCGGGGATGAACTTTCCGTTGTCCTTACCCCATTTCAAAATGCCCGCTACCGAAGACTGGTGTCCCATCGCTGAGCCGCCGGAGTTCTTCAAGGCGGTGGAAACGAAGTCCGCGCACCAAGCCTGCCAACGCCCATTTGAATAGCCACGAACCGTGTTGGGATTATTCCGCTCACTGACGCCTAGCTGGCTCTCGGCCCAGCGAACCGCGGCCGAGCCCTGTCCTCCGCCCGGTATTGCTCCACCCGGGTCGTTGACTCCGGTTCCACCGGGGACGTAGCTGTGGTCACGGCCGGTGTTACCGCCGAGAAAGTTCCCGCCTCCGGGAATACCGCCACCGAAGTTGGGCATTCCACCGCCCATACCAGGCATCCCGCCACCCATTCCGGGGACTCCGCCACCGAAGTTGGGCATCCCCATCGGCATTCCGCCCATGTTGCCCATTCCGCCGCCCATCATGTTGCCCATCATCAGGGTCATCATCATTTGCATCATCATCTGCATCATCTGCATCATCATCTGCTGCATGGGGTTACCGCCGCCCATCATTCCCTGGTTGCCACCACACTGGCATCCACCCATTCCGGGGAATCCGCCACCGAGCATCGACATCATGTTTAGCGCCATCGGGTTTCTGTGTCTCCTTGCGAGGAAGTTCTTAAGGACATTATAGACTTGGGGAAACGCCTGTTGAAAACCTCAAACATTAACCAGATGTTACAAATGTTGCCAGATATTACAAAAACGTTGTGCTGACGTAAATCCTTGGTCAAGGATTTCACACCTGGTTTACACTTACTCCAAGATAGGACGAGTCACCCGATTAAAGCTTGCCGAACAGGTCCTTGAGGAGATCCTTCTCGGCTTTCTGACTCTCCTGAAGGTCATCGAACAGAGAGGGCAGTTCCCCGCGCTCTTTCCGGGCTTTATCGCGCTCTTGAGCAAAAAGGTCGGGCGCCGAATCCTCAGGCTCGAGATCGGGAGGAAGCTCCAACATGCGGTGCAGTCGGGACTTCTCGGACTTGATAGAGTGCTTCTCCCCCTTGAGCTGCTTTTTGAGTTTGGCGTCAAGTTCGCGCTGCTCTCCCAGCGACTCCTTAATCCAATCGGTGGCTCCACTGGCCTCCAATTCTTCTCGGCTCGGCATATCCTCGTAGGGGTCCATGGCAGCTCCTTTCTAGGCCTGGCCTTCGACGGCGGAGGCTCTTCGTCATCCCGATCAAACCGGTCGAAAAGCAGAGGCCGGAGGGCTAGTGAGCTCGAATACTCGCAGCTATGAGTTTGACAGCATCTGGCCCTCGAGCCAAACGACGTGGACTGGTGGAACTGGTCGTCATCATCGGCCTTATCGCGTGTCTTGTCGTGGCGCTAGCTTCATCGCCGCGGGAGAAGGCACCGGAACTCACTCCCGAGCAGCTCCGAGCCCAACAGATGATGGACCGCGCCACGGCCGCGGGTGCCAAATTCGCGCGCATCGCTCCCGCCGCGGCCGGAGTGGTGGTCTCGGCGGCGGCCGGTGACACTTCCGAGATGATCAAAAAGATGGCGCCCATCGAGATCGAACAACTCAATGAAAGGCTGGCGGAGAATCCGGGCAATACCCAGCTTCTTCTCGAAAGGTCTCGGCTGCACTCCCTCGCTGGCGACTTGGAGGCGGCGGTCGCTGATATCACATGGGTTTTGAACGTTTCTGGCGAAGACGCCGACCTCCGCGTACGTCGCGCCAAACTTCTCATCCGCCTGGGGCGATATGAAGAGGCGTTGACCGATAATCGCATCGCCGCGAGCCTGGACCAGAGCTGGAACCTCGAGCATCAATTCGCGGAGATCTCTATCGGACTAGGCCGATATCAAGAAGCTCTCTCGCTCTACAAGGTGCTGGGAACCGAAGAGGAAGACTTTACCGTCGCCTGGGGACTAGGAGCGGCCTATCGAGGTCTGGGAGACGAGGAGAAAGCTCAGGCCTACTTCCGGCAAGCTCGAAAGCTTGAGCCCACTTACTGCCATCACTGGAAGACCTCAACGGACCCGGGGTATCACGAGGGCCCCCACTATCGATTCGCCGATTTCGACTTGTACTAAAAGGCACCTAACTTTGAGGGATCCGCAGATGGGATGAGAAGGCCAGCCCCCCGCGAGATGTCGTAAGACTCCCAATCAATAAACGCACTCGAAGTGCAAGAGAGGCTGGCCATGGAGAACCTTATCACAATGACAAGCGAACTAACAGTCGGACTCGATGTTG
>JBBCJA010000019.1:0-238561 GCA_037189585.1 Selenomonadaceae bacterium
GTGAATCGCCGAGGAACAACCGTGTTTCTTGTAGCCCTTCGATTCGTGCATGGCCAAAAGGCAGCGACCGACAACCAACTTATACGCAGTTAAAGTTCCGACAGCTTTACGGGCAAGTTCATGAACGTCCTCGTGTCCGAGCTTGAGAAGGATGGAGAGACGCCAGTGAGCAGGATTTAAAGCTGTAGGCGCTACTGAGCTTACGTGACATTTCATGCACCTATCTTAAGGTAAAAATCCCAACAAGTCAAAGTTTAGGCAAAGGACTAAACGGCTTGGTTAAGCCATTATTTCTTTGTTCAAGAGAGGATTGTCGCGACTCGAGTCAAGTCGGGTGAAAGGCTTGTCGAAATCCACTCAAACAGTTCTGATACCGCTACATAACCTGAAGCGGAGGCGTTTATGCTCGGCTCACCGGAACACACGGTAGGTCTGCCGAGGCTCTCTGAGCCAATCACGGAGTCGAGCCTGTCTAAACCCTACGAGCGCCTGTACCTAGAATGGGATTATTCCTAGTCTGTGGCGAAATCGCCGCACTTTTGACGGCGACTCCTCGAGGGACGAACTCGACTTCCGGAGAAGACCGGAAAGTGATCATCTTCGGCTTCGGCGACCGCAAGTCCAAACTCTTAGGCACCATCGGCATGATGGACTGTCCTCGCTGCCACAACACCTCCGAGTGGCCGATCCATCAGCAGAAGTCCTACTTTTCTCTCTTTTTCATACCTCTGATCCCTTACAGCACTCGCTACCTCTTGTCGTGCCCGGTCTGCCGCGAGACTCGTGAAATCAGTGCCGACGAGAAAGACCGTTTTCTCTCTCAGGTTCCTCACAATCACAGTTAACCTCTGTTAACCTTCTCTCAACATGAGTCCGTCGTCGTCGTCGGGTGGTCGTCGCCTGGAAGTCTACACTGACTTCAACACAAAGAGAGAAGGCGACGATTATGCAACTCACTCTGAACCCGCTTGACCAGCGTTGGGCGCCTCGCGCGCCGTTGGCACCAGGAAAACTCCCGCTCCCCGATCCCGATCAGGCCGGCGCGGTGACATCACCTCTGGCTTTTTACTCCGTGGACATCGTGCTCCGCGGACCCGAGGAGGACGAAATCCACGGCGAGGATCGAGTCGATCTCAGCCGGCAGGCCCTCGACATCGTGACCACAGGCGGATACCCCCAGGTAGCCGGAATGCGCGCTCCCGCGCGTTTTCCGACGCTCAACCAGATGACCCGACTGCGCGCCGCCTCGTACTAGCAGGTTTAACATCTTTTCAACATCTCCCGAAGGCGACCGTCGGATGACCGTCGCGACGACGCCTATAGTGAAAACACAACGAACGACACTCACGGAGGAAGACAGATATGTTCATCAACACAACCACCAGCGCCCTACCTTTCGTCACCCCACCCACAGCGCGGGAAGCTCGTAGCACCGAAGTCGCGGAGATCCTCAGTCAACATAAGGCCCGTCGCACCGAACTGGGCGCTTTGGACTTGGCCAATTACCGAAGCTATGCCGGAGGAATGGCCGCCGACATCGAGTCAACCTTCTCTCTCGGAGAAGAGATGGACAAGATGATGGAAAAGATGCAGCGCGAGACGGCTGAGGCCAACAGAAGGCAAGCGATGCAGCGCAACAACGGAGGAGACATCCAGGGCAACCCTTATGCCGGAGTCTCCGAGAACAGCACCTCGGTCACTGTTGATCCGTGGAAAAAGGGCGAGAACGACTGTCTGGAGAGAATCCTTCGCAATCAGGGCTACTCCCTTCAAGAGATCTACGCCAAGGATAAGGACGGCAAGACCATGATCGACCGCGTGGTCGAGGTCAACGGACTGAAGAGCCCTAAGCACATTCAACCCGGCCAGACCCTCCAAGTCCCCACCCGCCGACCCCAGTCTCCCGGTAACGAGGAGTTCGGACGCCAGGAGGCTCAGAGCGACGTCGGTCCCGCCAGACGCGAGACCCCGCCCATCCCAGCGGTTGGTGGTTCTCCCACGCCCGTATCCCCGCCCGGCCCGCAGGAGCCGGAACCTGCCGACCCTGTCCAGCGGGCCCCTCAGAATTCCGAAGAGGTCACTCCTGCCAAACAAACTAAGCAGCTTGGGGCCGTCGGCTTCAAGCCGGAGGTAAGGGCCCAGCACGTCTATCAGGCGTTGACGAACAGAGATTTCGACAGTTTACCTAGCCTCTTGATGGACCTTTCCAATCAGCAGATGGGAGAACTCAAGGGCGTCTACTTTGAGGTCTCCGGAAAGCGCTGGAAGCGGCTCGAAGACCATATTGAGGCCGCGTTGGCCGGCAATGATGAATCTAGCCGCCTTCGTCGCCATACCCTCCTTTCCATCGTGGCTGGAAACCGCCACGAAAACGGAGAGATGGCTGAAGACAAAAACGCCGTTCACACTGCCGCCGAAGGCATCAGAAGTGCCTTCAATCAACGAAATATCGAACATATCGTTACCTTTCTCACCTCATGTTCTGATGAGTTCATCGCCAAGACCAACGATGAGCTTTACAATATAACAGCTGGAGAATTGACCTTGTGGGTTGTGGTGGATAGGTTGCTTGTGAATCGTGAGAGCGAGCGTTCCGGATCGCCTAAGGGTGCCAAGCGTGCCGAGGGATATAAGGAGCTCGACCCTCTCGTGCTCAAATGTCTACTCGCTCGCCTTCCCAAAGATAAGGGTTATAAAGAGGCCGTCTAACACTCGTTGTTAACATCGGTTAACCTTCCGTCAATAACGGTTCTCCTCCGTCGTCGGGTGGGCGTCGCCTTGAGGTCTATGATGACTTCAAGAACGAACGATATCACCCGCGACGGAGGAAACCGCTATGAACATCACTATCACGACGCCAAGGAGACCTCCGCACCAGGTCTTCGCGGCCCAGCTCGAGCGGCGACAAACAGTGATCGGCAGGGAGCCGGAACGTGGTCGCTCTTCCAGGCCCCCCCTCGACTCGAAGACGACCTCGGCCTTTCGTGGCTACCTCGGCCAACTGGTGGCCGACATCACCGACCTCGACAGCTCACGCACCATCGCGATCTAACACCAAAACGGAGGACACCACCATGCTAAACTTGACCTTACTCAACAGCCTGCGCGACCTGGCCAAAGCCTGGCACGGAGCCGAAGAGATCGAAGAGAGAATCATCGACTCCTTAGAAGAGCTGCAGGAGCGGATTGACGACCGCTACGCCCACTACGAGGATCAGACCCCCCCCACCGGCGCCGAGGCGCTGCGGGATCTGATGCTGGAAGCCCTCAGACTGATCCACGACGGACTCGAGGAGTTCCTCATCTTCGCCGAGGACTTCACCGACAAACGCCTCTCCTTGGGCGTGGCCATGGTCGAAGAGGGTCACGACCTGATGGAATCCGTGCTCGACGCCATCGGACAGGACCTCAACTGGACCAGCGGAGCCTCTCTGTCCTAGACCTGTTCTCGAAAGTCTAACCTCTCCATGGAAGGAACTTTGCCATGATCATTCTCAAGTTCAATCAAACCGCCGGCTCAACCCCGGTCTTGCGAACCTCCATCTCCAGCGCCGAAACAGTCGAGGCGCGACTTCAAGTCGACAAGGCCCGCCGCCAGACCTTGACCCCAAGAGAACTCGCCGCCTATCGCGGCTACGCCGGAGAAATGGCAAGCGACATCCAGCAGGTTGGCCAAAACGAACTGTCGGCACAGAGCCAGGACAACTTCGATCTGTCCGAGCCCTCCGATCCGAACTCCACCCCTCGCTACGAGCCACAAGACCGCTATCTTCCCCTGGCCGAAGCGATGTGTAGCGCCGCCTTCGCGTTGGTGAGGAGAAGTCCTGAGGCTCAGGAAGCGGTGAAGAAGATGGTCGCCAGGATCCTTCAATTGGAAGAGCACTACACCTCACAAGGGACCGAGCTTAAGATCGCTGGGACCTCGATCATGAAAATATTCATGCTCGAGTTTGCCATGAACTCGCGAGTGACCGACGAAATGCTGATCAAGATGGCTTCGGTGGAGCTCAAGGACCTCGCGCGCACCCCGGAGCGGCGCAAGAACATCGAGGAGCGCGTGCCGGGATGCCGAGAGCTGATCACCCACAAGATGACGGTGGCGCTACTTTCGGCGGTGACCGGAATCCCTCCCGAAATCCTCTCCAGCCACTGTCCCGACTTAGGACTTTCGGGGACTCCAGGTGCCGGCCTGTGGGAACCCGGCACCGGCTACACCGAGCAGATCGCGGGTGGTAAGGAGGATTTCCAACTGGCCAACATCCTGCACGACACCACGGATTTTCTCAAACACGGGGGAATTGACGGACTCAATCGCGCCGTTTGGGGCAGAGAGGACTCCCTCGTCTCGGCCGGCATCTCGGTCGGTGAAGCCTACTGGGGCGGAAGGTATGATTAGGTCCTTTCATCGCACCGGTTCCCGAAGGACGGCCCATCGCGCGAGCTCGCGAGGCCGCCCATCGAGAACTCTTAAAGTACCTGAGCGGTGGGGCGGACCAACAGTTCGTTGACGTCGACATCCGCCGGCTGCTCGATAGCGAAGGCCACCGCGCGGGCCATGGCCTCGGGCTCGATAGCCAGTTCGACCAGACCCTTCATGCTTTCCAAAGTCTCCTCGTGCTTGATCGAGTCGGCGAGCTCGCTTCGCACCGCGCCTGGGCTGAGAATCGTGGTGCGAATGTTCGGTCCTGATTCCTGGCGGAACCCCTCGGAGATAACGCGAACCGCGTGCTTGGTGGCGCAATACACCGTGGCCGAGGGAAACACGATATGTCCCGCCACGGAACTAACGTTGATCAAATGCCCACTCCGCTGCTGTCGAAACTGAGGATAGACGGCCGAGATACCGTAGAGCACACCTTTGACATTGACGTCGATGGTCTGCTCCCACTCCTCGACACGGTCGGCCTCCAAGGGAGAAAGCGGCATCACACCGGCGTTGTTGATCAGTACGTCCAAGCGCCCGAACTCACTCACGGCTTTGGCCACGAACTCCTGGAAGCTGGCTCGCTGGGTGACGTCGAGCTTGGAAACGATCACCGAGCCGCCCAGTTCGGAAGCCAGCTTCTCCAGCCGATCGGTACGGCGCGCTCCTAGAATCAACTTCGCTCCACGACCGGCCAAGTGGCGAGCGATAGCTTCTCCGATACCTGAACTGGCTCCGGTGATCGCGACAACCTTGTCTTTCATAACATACTCCTTCAGGGGGGATTCCCTTGAAGGAGTATGAGCGTGAAGCCGTGAGCAGCGGTACTCATATCCTGCGAGAGACTTGCCTAATCCTGCAATGACCATCACAATGTCCCAATGTCCACGTTGGAAATAGCCCTCCGTCACTGCCCCGAGGACGGTGTCTTCGAGACCGCTGTACGGGGCCTGGCTCTGGCACGCTCTTCGCGCTCCCACAATACCGTTTGCGCGGTGACCAGACCAGGCCTGGGAATTGTTCTGCAGGGAAGCAAGGACGTGTTCCTGGGCGAAAAACGCTGGGGTTACGGCCCCTCGGACTACCTGCTCGTCTCCGCCGACCTCCCCCTCAACTCCCACGCCGTGACGGCCTCAAAAGCCTACCCCTACGTCGGTCTGGCGGTGCTGTTGGAGCCGATGGAGATCGTGGAGGTCGCCAACCAGGCCGGCATGACCTTAACCAGCACTCCCGAGGAACCACCCGCTCTGACCGTGCAAACCCTTTCCCCGGATCTGGCCGAGGTGCTCGGTCGTTTGGCTCGCTTGCTGGATCGACCTCATGACGCCGTCGTGCTCGCGCCGCTGATCCATCGGGAACTGATCTATCTTCTGTTGCATAGTCCGGTCGCTCCCGCTCTCCACCGCCTGGGAGTGGGAGAGAACCGCGGTGTGGCCCTGCGGGCCATCCGCTGGCTGCGGGAAAACTTCGCTCGGCCCTTGAGAGTGGAGGACCTGGCCGGTGAACTGAGTGTTTCCGCCTCCACCCTGCATCACCAGTTCAAGGCGGTAACCTCCACCTCACCGGTTCAGTACCAAAAGTTGCTGCGCTTGCAAGAGGCTCGCCGCCTGATCCTGGGAGGACAGTTCGGCGCGGCCGACGCGGCCTTTGAAGTCGGCTACACCAGCCCAGCGCAGTTCAGTCGCGAGTACAAACGCCTATTCGGCGCGCCACCCAGCCTGGATAAGGAACGGCTTCGGGCACACTGAAGATTCGTACGTGACTCCTTTCGAGCGGATGTTCGAAAGGAGCCTCTTCTTCCGGCTCATAACATGGACACAGCATGTCCACCCCTTTTGTCCATCTCCATTGCCACACCGAATACAGCCTGCTCGACGGATGTAACAAGATCCCGGAGCTCATCTCCCGCGCCAAAGAGCTAGGTCAACCCGCCATCGCCATGACCGACCACGGAGTGATGTGCGGAGCCATCCAGTTCTACAAAGAGTGCAGAAAACAGGGCGTCAAACCTCTGATCGGCTGTGAGCTGTACGTGGCCCAGCGCGGGATGGAAGACAAGGAAGCCGGCAAGGACAACCGCCCTTATCACTTCACCCTGCTGGCTCAGGACCGAGTCGGATACAAGAACCTGCTCGCCCTCGTCAGCGACGCCCACATGCGCGGCTACTACTACAAACCGCGCGTCGACCGAGCCCTTTTGGAAAAACACTCCCAAGGGATCGTCGCCCTTTCCGGCTGTCTGCGCGGCGAGGTCAACGACGCCCTTTTGAGCGACGACTTCAGCCTGGCCCAGAAGCGCCTGGGCGAGCTCAACGACATCTACAAGGGGAACTTCTACGTGGAGCTGATGGACCACGGAATCCCCGAGCAGAAAAAGACCAACGTGGAGCTGATCCGTTTAGCCCGCTCGATGAATCTGCCGCTGGTCGCCACCAACGACACCCACTACGGAACCAAAGGCGACGCCTGTGTGCAGGACGCGCTGGTCTGCATTCAGACGGGGAAGCTGCTCAACGACACCAACCGGATGAAGTTCTTCGCCCCGGAGTTCTATCTCAAATCGGGCGACGAGATGGCCAAGGCCTTCTCCGGCTTGGAAGAAGCCCTCAGCAACACTCTGGAAGTGGCCGAGCGGATCAATCTGGAGATGGATCTCGACAGCATCTATCTTCCCGACTTCCCCGTGCCGGAGGGATTCACCGCTGAAGGCTACCTGCGCAAGCTGTGCGACGACGGTTTCATCCGTCTTTACGGAACCACCAATCCAGGCCAAGAGTATCTCGACCGTCTCGAGGTCGAGCTAGAGGTGATCAACGGCAAGGGGTTCGCCCCTTACTTTTTGATCGTGGCCGACTTCATCGGATACGCTCGCGAGCACGGCATTCCGGTCGGCCCGGGACGCGGTTCGGCGGCGGGTTCTCTGGTAGCTTATCTGACCGGGATCACCAAGCTGGACCCGCTCAAACACAGTCTCCTTTTCGAGCGTTTCTTGAACCCGGAACGAACCGAGCTTCCCGACGTGGACACCGACTTCTGCGTGGACCGGCGCGAGGAAGTGATCAACTACTGCCGCCGCAAGTACGGTACGGAAAAGGTCGCGCAGATCATCACCTTCGGCCGACTCAAGGCTCGCGCGGCCATCCGCGACGTGGGTCGCGTGATGGACATTCCCTTATCCAAGGTGGACAAGATCGCCAAGACCGTGCCCGAGGGGCCAGGTGTCAAGCTCAAAGACGCCCTAGCCTCCCCCGAGTTCGCCAAGATGGTGGAAGAGGACGCCGAGACCCGCCAATTAGTCGAGCTGGCCCTCAAGGTCGAGGGGATGGCGCGAAACGCCGGAGTTCACGCGGCCGGAGTGGTGATGGCCTCGCGCCCCATCAAAGAGATCGTTCCTCTCATCGCCATGAGCGGTGAGCCTGTCTCGCAGTTCGACATGAACGACAGCGCTTACGCGGGACTGGTCAAGATGGACTTCCTTGGTCTGCGCAACCTGACCGTGATCGAGAACTGTCTGCGCATGATCGAAAAGACCCAAGGCTTCCGCCCCGACCTCGACAATCTGGAATTCACCGACGAGAACGCCTTCAAACTTCTCTGCGAGGCCGACACCAACGGGGTCTTCCAGTTGGAATCCGACGGGATGAAGCGCTACCTCAAACAGCTTCAGCCAGACAAATTCTCCGACATCGTGGCTTTCCTGGCGCTCTATCGTCCGGGCCCACTGCAGGGCGGCGTGGTGGACGACTACATTAGAAGACGGCACGGCAAGGGTGGACCGGTCGTCTATCCCCACCCCATGCTCGAGGAGATCCTCTCCGAGACCTACGGCTTCTTCTTGTACCAAGAGCAGGTGATGCTCACAGCCAATGTGATGGGCGGCTACACGATGGCGATGGCCGACGGCCTACGCAAAGCCATGGGTAAAAAGAAGATGGAGGAGATGATCAAACACCGCGAGATCTTCACCAGCGGCGCGGTGGAGCGCGGAGTGGACAAGAGGATCGCCGGAGACATCTTCGACACGATGGAGAAATTCGCGGCTTACGGATTCAACAAATCCCACTCAGCCGCCTACGCCATCGTCTCCTATCACACGGCCTACCTGAAAGCCAACTTCCGAGCCGAGTACATGGCCGCTCTTTTGACCTCGGTCATCTCCAATCTGGAGAAAGTCTCGTTTTTCATCAAGGAGTGCACGACCTCGGGGATCTCGGTCTTGCCCCCTGATGTCAACGAATCGACCCTGGACTTCAACGTCGTGCCGGCCGGCATTCGCTGGGGCATGGCGGCGGTGAGAAACGTGGGCGAGAACGCGGTGGCCAACATTATCGCCGCGCGTGACAATGGAGGCCTCTTCAAAGACCTGGTCGACCTGTGCAACCGGGTGGATCTGCGCTTGGTCAACAAACGAGTGCTGGAAGGCTTGATCAAAGCCGGTGGGATGGATTGCTTCAAGGAGACCAGAGCCACCCTTTTGGCCAACGTGGAACTGGCCCACGAACACGCCCAACGCGCCCAAAAGGAGGCCCAAACCGGGCAGTTCTCACTATTCGAATCTCTGTCCCCCGACAACGCGAGCTTCGACGACCTCCATCCGCGGCGCCTGACAGAGCTGCCCAAACGGGAACTGCTAGACCTGGAGCGAGAGATGCTCGGGATCTATCTCAGCGACTCCCCCCTGACCGAGGTCAAGGACGTCATGAAAAAACACGCGACCCATCAGATCGCCAAGCTTTCTCCGGCCGATGCCGGACGACAGGTCAAGATCGCCGGAATGGTCAACTCGGTGCGTAAAATTATGACGCGCTTCAACACTCCGATGGCCTTCGTGGAACTGGAGGACTTCAGTGGGACCGTGGAAGTCAGCGTTCGTCCCGCCAACTATGAAAAAGCCGCCCCATTCCTTCAAGCCGGAGAACTACTTCTTGTGGCTGGTCGTGCCGAGGTACGTGAGCGGCGCGGTGGGGCCGACGACGGGGAAGAGGAAATGCCCGCTGAGGAAGTGAAGGTCCAGGGCGAGGAGTTCATCAGGTTGGATACGTTGAACGCCGGAGATGGCCAGGGTGGAGCCTCACAAAAACCTCTACCTGGAGTTCACATTCGGGTTCAACTGTTTCAAAGCGACACATTGCCGCTTCTGCGCGGTGTCATTTTGAAGCATCGAGGAGACGAATCGGTCTACTTACACCTGTGCAGTCCTAAGGGGGAAACGGTGATGAACCTTGCCCCGACCTTCTCGGTCAGACCGGACGAGGATTTCGAACGCGAAGTCGCCGGGCTGTTAGGGAAGGATGCCCTCTGGGTTAAAGCCTAAACGACGGAGATAGGATCATGGCCAAGGAAGTAGACCAGCTGACCACTCTTTTAAAGGAGGAGTGGCTCAAACAGGGACTCGACGACGAGCTCAATCGGGCCGAACGATTCGGCCGTGATCTCGGTTTACTCCTGATCGAGCCCGCCATACCGGATGACTTGAGACGCGACCTGATGTACCCGGTGCTCAAAAAGCTCGGACTGGTCGCTAAGGAAGTCCTTCGTATCGTGGACATCGGAGTTCGCATTAAGGATAAAGCTTTCTTTCTGCTACCCGAAACCTCTGTCGACGGGGTTGAGGTCGCGACCAAGAAGATCGCTGAACGCTTCTCTAGAGAGACCTTTGTGGATGCCTCTAGCGGCGAGACTTATCAGGGACATTTCCGTTCCGCTTCTCTGGTCTTTCCCGGCCAGACCCAAGACCGAGAAAAGATTATAGAGCGGCTGACGGCGGAACTTAAAGAAGTCGTCGAATTTGACGCGGAGTAGTTTCTAGTGCCTCTTCCCCAAGATAAACTCACCAACTTGACTCACGAGTCAGAACTGGAAAGTCAGATCGTCTATGAACTGTCCCGCGGTCGACGCTACGGCTGGCCTTTGTCCTTCGTCCTGGTGGAGCCGGTTCTACCCACCGGTGTGGGACAAGACATGACCTATCCCGCTTTGAGGCGATTGGCTCTGACATGCTCTCAACAGATGCGTTCGGTGGATCGAGGGGTTCGTTGCGGAAGCGGCGTTCTCTATATTCTCCCGGAAACTCCCAAGGAGGGGGCCGAAGTCGCCCTGGGCAAAGTGCGAACTCACTTTGGTGAAAACGAAGTCCCAAATCCCATCACCGGAGAGAACTTTCGCTGCACTTTGCGCGGTGCGACCTACACCTACGAGGGAGGCGTCAAGGACCAGACTGTTCCCCCCAACTGGAGAGAGGTGCTGGTGCAACTTCGAGGAGATCTCGAGTAGATTGTCCATCGGCCGCGAGCCTAGACTTCGTGGTTTCGCCGAGTTTGAAAATAGACGGAATTCTCTCCCCATGAAAAGGGGAATTGCTCTTTTTCCTCCACTTTCCAGTAGGCTCGATTCAGCGGAGCCGAAAGGCTAATTGCCTTGGCTCCGCCGGGCGCCTCGGAAAGGCGCTGGTCCAGCACACGCCAGGAGGCTGCCGAGAATGTGGTGGCGGTGACAAAATAGATCGTTCCTTCCTCAAGCGGAGCCGCCAAGACATCTCCCTGTCGGGCATGGAGTCGTTCCAGGCCCAATTGCTCGGCGATCTTGCGAGTCCGCCGAACGAAAGCGGGAACGATCTCCACGGAGGAGGCGGAGGCTCCAAAAGCAGCGACCGCGACTAGCGAGAACAAGCTGCGTCCCGCTCCGAGCTCGACCACATGATCGGCTTGGTCGACGCCCAGCCTTTCCAAAATATGCCAGGCCGTGAAGATGGGAGTCTCTCCGTAGATCAGGTCTTCCTTGGGAAGGTGAATCTTGCGTTTTCCCCAACGGGAGACGGAGAACGGTCCAGACCATCGGTACTGGCGATTCAGGGCTCGGTCCAGGGCGCGATACCAGGAACGCTCCCCCAACTTAGCCTGTTCTTCTCGCCGAAGCGCCTGGCGGTACTTGCGGTTTTCCCAGGCCACCCCGAGTAAGCTCACAAACTCTTTCACCATACCGGGCTTCGAGCCGTCCGGCCGAATTATCCTTGCCCAGGACCGAGCCCCCCAGGTACGAAAGAGGCGGCATGGAAGCGCAGAACCAACGACAAGCGTTAACCGGTGTCCAACGAATGATCGTCAAACTGGGAACTTCGTCGTGCCTGGCCGAGGAAGGCAGGGTTCGTGGCGAGGTGATCTTGCCCTTAGCCCGCGACATCGCCGCCGTCCGGCAACAGGGAGTCAAGGTTGTCCTGGTCTCCTCGGGAGCGGTCGGTATGGGGCGTCGCACACCATGGGGATCACGAATCGACCCCCGCGAGGTCTCGGCCAAGCAAGCCCTGGCCGCTCTGGGTCAGGTCGAGCTGATGAATATGTGGCAGGGCGTCTTCGAGCTTTTGGGCCTGGGGGTCGCTCAGGTATTGCTAACTCGCCAGGAACTCTCTCGCAGAGGGCGGTACCTCAACGCACGCAACACTTTGACCACACTGCTGGCCGCCGGTGTTCTTCCCGTGATCAACGAGAACGACTCGGTCGCCACTGACGAGATTCGATTCGGAGACAACGATATTTTAGCCGCTCTGGTCGGCTCGCTCATCGAGGCCGACCTGGTCGTGAATCTGACTCGAGCCGACGGTCTTTTAGATCGCTCCGGAGACGACCCCGTCGTCATTTCCGAGGTGGCCGAGGTGGATGAATCGCTTTTCAAGATGGTGGACCCCGAGCTTTCGGCCGGCGGGACCGGAGGAATGGCCAGCAAGCTACACGCGGCCAAAGAGGCGGCCCGATACGGAGCCGCCATGGTGATCGCAAGCTCCAGTCACCCCAACGTTTTGACGGAAATTCTTCAGGGACTGCCCGTGGGAACGCTCTTCTGGCCGGCCAAGGATCCCCTGCGCGGTAAGAAGCGCTGGTTGGCTTCCAGCACCCTGGTGGCGGGAGAAGTACGGATCGATCCGGGGGCTTATCGGGCTCTGGTCGTCAAAGGCTCAAGTTTACTAAGTGTTGGAATAGTCTCGATCGAAGGCGAGTTCCGCAGGGGAGACGTGGTCTCGGTATTGGACGCGGAGGGCCACGAGATGGGGCGGGGACTGGTGGACCACTCCAGCACCGAACTTCGGGCGACGATCAAGGAGAAAACCGGTGCTCAGGTCGTTATTCACCGAGACAACCTGTTTCTGCGCGAAAGGCTGGTTAACAAAGTTAACAAAAGTTAACAATTTGGCAACATCTGAAAGGCTCTGACAACCTTGGGTCCACCTCGTTACGGTTTACTCTAGCTATGAGATACGCCGCCACCACGAATCAAAGAAGCACCACCGACCTCGAGCTAGTCAACAGCTGCAAGCACGACCGCCTGCGCGCCGCCCTTTACGGCAACTCGACTCCGGCTCTCGCCGCTACCCGCCGGATGTCCTACGAGGTGGCAACCTCTCCCGAGCCCATCTCCTCCACCACCAAGGCCTACTTCCTGATCGTCTGCATGTCGATGGTCTCTCTGCTCGGCCTAGTCCTCGGTGGCGCCGCCACCGTCTAGTTATCAACTTTCATTTAAAACTCTTGAGAATCGAGCGTCCCGCGGTGGCAATAGCGGAGCGCTCGATTTCTTTTTGACTTTAGCCGGAATCGATGAAACTCCACCGTTCTCCAGAGGTTAGCGCTCGGGAACGGTTTCGAAGACCCGCTCGGGCAATTTTCCACGACGTAGAGTCTGAGCCATGCGCGATAAGCTGAGCGAGGTGGCCCAGGCGTCGCCCAGGGCAGTGTGGCGGTGCTCCTGGCCGATGGGGATGCCCATCGAGGCGAACATGCGGTCGCCGTTGGCCTTGCCCGGCGGAACCAGTCCCGAGGCCATGAAAAAGGCGAAGAGTGTGGCGGTGTCGATAGTGCGCCGGCTGAAATCTTGAGAGAAGTCAGCTTTCCCAAACCGATAGAGTCGCTGCAGAAATCCGACATCAAAGCCGATGTTATGTCCGGCCAGACAGACCGGTTCCCTGTGGGGTCCGAAATGATGGTCCAGCGCATATCGGATGGCGTCGACAGCTTCTATGGGGGTCAACCCCTCGGCTTCGATGACGTTTAGGTCCACCCGATTGACCTCCATCGCTTCCGCCGTGGTGACGATCGACTCCTCACGGACCATCAAGGAGAAGAGAGGGCGCGGCTGAGCCGTCGGGGTCCAGGCCACACCGGCGATGGTCAATAGAGAATGTTCGCGCGGGGAGAGACCTCCGGTCTCGGTATCGATGACGAGAACGGGAAAAGGCTGGAACATCATAGCCTCGCGCTTCCTCCACGATCGTTGGAAGACCTTTCAAATATCGAGGTTCTCCGCTTGTCACGGAGGGCCAGGATCGACTCTTGCGAAGTGGGGCGAGGGATGTTCTCCGTCAAGAACCAGAAAGCGGCCCTAGTGGGGGCGGTCGCGGCCTATATGGTCCTGGTCGTCTTCGGCAACGTGATCGACTCCGCCGCGAACTTCTCCTATGTCCAACACGTGCTTTCGATGGACACGGTGCTTCCCCACAACACCCAAAAGTGGCGGGCCGTCACCAACCCGGAACTGTGGAGACTAGCCTATGTGCTCATTTTGGTCTATCAGCTCATCTCCGCGGTCTGGCTGACTTGGGCTACTGTCCGGCTCATCCGAAGTTCCGCTAAAGACTGGGCTCTTCACCGCGACTTCGCCTCTGGCGCTCTGGTTTTCACCCTATTACTCTGGCTGGTGCCCTTTGTCATCGTCGGTGGCGAATGGTTTCAGATGTGGCAATCTTCTGAATGGAACGGACTGACCACCTGTGGTCGAAATTTCAGTATGCAGGGGATCGTTTTGCTCTACCTGCGGACGCCTGACGAATAGGAATCTTTTCTTCATTCGAGGAATTGAAAAAAATGCGGACGCTAGCTTTCGGGACCGTCATGGCCTTGACCACCTCCGTGTGGGCCAATCCTATCACCAACGACGATCTCAACCGAATGCAGTTCCAGCACGAGCGCAATCCTGCGTACGTCAAGGCGGCCAGTTCCAGTAAGCTTCCTTCACGGTTTCGGACGCTCACCTATCAGAAGCCGGTCATCAAGGACTGGCTGCTGCCGTACCGAGAGTGGGAGAGTAAAGATCGGACTTACTTTTTGCGCAACTACGGGCAGAACCGACTCGATCTCAAGCCCTCGATGATCGTGATGCACTACACCGTCGTTCCCAGCGCTGAAACCACCATCGTCGCGTTGACCAACAAGAAGGTGAGCGTTCACTTCATGGTCGACACGGACGGTACGGTTTATCGACTTTTGCCCACGGATCGGCGTTGCACGGGAGCTTACGGAGTCGACCACGTGGCTCTTTCCGTCGAGATGGTCGCGCGAACAGAATCCGATCTTCTCTCACGCACTCGGCAGGTGTTCTCCTCTTTTTGCCTTGTACGCCACCTGATGGAAGAGCACGGAATCCCTGCCAAGCAGGTCATCGCTCACTATGAGGTCAGCGAGGGGCGCAAGCGCGTTCCCGAGTACACCGATCTTCATGACCATGTCTATCCGGACCGATATCCCCCTGGCGAAACTCGCCTCGATCCGGGTCCGACCTACATGTCCTGGCTGCGCGCTTACCTTAAGGAGAATCCTCCCCCACAGGAGTGAGGAGGTTTTCGAGGAGAAAGCCCGGAGTGGCAGAATCTCGCTTGACATGAGAATTCGGTATCTTTTGACGGCATTCTTTACACTGTTTTTGGTGCTCTCGGCACAGGCGGAGAAGCCTGAAACTTACAGCGTGGTGACGCGTCTGGCGATACTCGACGACACCAAGTCGGGACTCAACTCGGACAAGAAGCTCCGCTTACAGGCGATCGCTAACAGTGTTGGTGTGAATCCAACTTTCTTCATCGCATCTCCCGATAAGGTTCGTATCATTTCACAAACCAAGTTCGATGCCAAAGAGATAATAAGCGATGTGAAGACACAGCAGTTTTCCAAAGAGGTCAGAAGGATCTATAACTGCGCTTTGGTCGAGGTCTTGACCGGGCCGTCGGTCGGAAAGCGGGGCTGGACGGTGATCTCTAGAGAGACGGTGGATAGGTTCACCGACACTTATTTGACCCCTGATGACGTGGAGCCGGAAACTCAGCCTCAGGTGCAGACACCGGAGACGGAGACGCGGACACCAAGGCGGTGACAAGAGCCGTTTCCACGCCTTTGATCGTGGGGGATATGATCGTACTTTTGCTCTTTTCTCTCGGCGGCATGGCTTTCCATAAGGTCGACGGGCTCTGGGTAGGGCAACTTTTCCGTATCGGCTGGCCCTTCTTTGTCGGCTACTTTGCCGCCGCCGCTATCATGGGAGCGTGGCTGCCCAACGATTTCGGGAAGCGTTATTTTCAAAATGGCACGTTGGCCTGGCTTGTCGGCATCGGCCTGGGGATCCTGCTGAGAATGATCTCCACCGGGCGAATTCCCTTGACCTCGTTCATCGCAGTTACCTTTACTTTCACCGGGATTCTCTTTTTGCTCTGGAGATTTCTTTATCGCGCAATCCGGCGTTAGCTAGTCAAAGGATTCGAGCTGATGAGAATGCCATCCTCATCGGCGTACAGCCAATCGCCGTCATGGACGGTGAGCCCGGCGAAGCTCAGCAGGACGCTCCGCTCGCCTTCTCCTCTTTTGACACTACGACGAGGATTTGTCGCCAGTGCCTTAATCCCGAGAGGGAGTGCGCTCAGTGCGCGCGAGTCGCGGACACAGCCATGCACCACGATTCCGGTCCAGCCTTGAGAGACCGCTAAAGCGGCTAGATTGTCGCCCAGTAAAGCGCATCTCGTCGAGCCGCCGCCGTCGACGACCAGAACCCGGCCTTCACCGGCTTCCTCTAAGGCGGCTCTCACTAAAGAATTGTCCTCGAACACTTTGACTGTCGCGGTTTTTCCGTAGAAGGCTTTGGTTCCGCCGAAGTCTCGATAGAGAGGTTCGGCTACTTGCACGGCATTCTCGTTGGCATCATAAAGATCGGCGGTGGAGATAGACATGGCGTTTCCTTCTCTCCGATCGCGACAACCTCTTGCCCATGGGCGGAATCTTGCTTCGCAAGTGCGAACGCTCTGTGATGTTTGGTCGTCTCCGAGTCTCCTCGTGTTCGCTCTCACCAGAGCAAAAGGAGAGCTACAAGGCGGATTTCTGCTCACTTTGCCATAGCTTGCGAGACCAGGACGGATACCTTTCCACCCTTTTGACCAACTACGACAGCACGTTCTGGTTGACCGTGGCCAGCGGGGTGGAACAAAATTATCGTAGGATTCAGCGCAGGTCTTGCACGGCTGTACCTTTTCGTTCCGTACCGGTCCGCCTACACTCCGAGGAGGTCGCGCGCTCGAACACCGCTCTGCTCTGGATGCTGGTTCGAGCCAAAGCCGAGGACGATTCTGATGACGAGGGCTCATGGAAGGCTAAAGCGGCGCTGCGTCTCTCCTCCGGCAGGGCCGCTCGCGGTGAGCGCGACCTGGCCGCTCAAGGTTACGATGTCGCGACCTTACGCGACCTTCCATGCCGGCAGAAAGCCGCGGAATCTAAACCTGGGACAACTTTCGCCGATGTGTGCGCTCCTACTCAAGAGATGATGGCCGAAGCCTTCGGACATCTGGCCACGGTTTGCCATCGCCCGGAGATGCGGTCCGCGCTTCGAGGATTTGGGCGCTCCCTTGGTACTTGCATCTACTTACTGGATGCTCTCGACGATCACGTGGAGGATCTGAAGGCCGGGTGTTTCAATCCCCTTTTCTTTTGTTCGGACTCTCTGACCAGACCCGCCATCGCCGAACTCGCGGGCCTGTGGTTAAGGCAGCTTACCTCTTGCGCCGAAGACCTTGAGCTAGAGGAACCATCCCGTGCGATCATATTCGGAGCCATAGCCAAGCTCCGAAGCCGGATTAGCTCCCACACCCTGCTCGAAGGCGCTCAAGTGACAACCACGATATGCTGTGCCGCCCGCCGTCGTAAGGAAGCAGCCTTTTGTCACCCCCACCTCTCTACCGACGACCCCGGAAAAGATCGCAGTCGAGAGTGTTGCTCGGAATGGTGCGATTGCGATGTGTGCGAATGCTGTTGTGAGGCTCCTGACTGTTGTGAGAGCTGTAGCTCTTGCGATTGTTGCGGTAGCTGCGATTGTGGTGGATGCGACTGCGGTGGCTGCGATTGTGGAGGATGTTCCTGCTCTGCGGGTCTACCCGGCGGGAAATTTTTTTCCCGTTTTCTGCGCCATTGAAAGGATGAGAATGTTGAGGTATCGAGAGATGAAACGATGGTTGAGCGCTTTGGTGGTCTTCGGGATGTTGATGGCCCCCGGTGGGGCTGACCCCCAAACAAAAGAGATCGCGACTTTCGCGGGAGGCTGCTTCTGGTGTACCGAGGCTATTTTTCAGGAGCTCCACGGTGTGGAGGATGTGGTCTCCGGCATGATGGGTGGGCAGGATGAAGGCCTGACCGAACAACAGATCGCCAAGGGGGAGGGGGGACACGCGGAAGTGATCACTCTCACTTACGATCCCCAGCAGATCACCTACACGGAGCTTCTGGAAGTCTTCTTCGCCACCCACGATCCCACGTCGGTCAACAAGCAAGGCGCCGATGAAGGAATTGAATATCGCAGCGAGATCTTCTTTTATAGCGGTGCTCAGGCCGCCGAGGCCGACCGGGTTATCGCCGACCTTACCGAGCAAGAGATCTACCCTAAGCCGATCGTGACCCGAGTGACTCCGGCGAGCAAGTTCCATCCCGCGGCTGAAAAGCATCAGGACTACTACACCAAGAACTCTGACCCACAGTACTGCCAGATGGTGATCACTCCTAAGGTGGAGAAGTTCCGCAAGATTTTCGCTGATAAACTTAAGAAGTAAGTCTCTTGAGAAAATCCCAGCGGCGAAAGGCTTCCATCGCCTCTTCAATATCGACATCCAGGGCGTGATATCCAAGGCGACGAAAGTGCTCAGTCCCCTCTTCCACGTACCCCAGGGCGATCAGTAAACAGCCCAAGTCGTTGGCGATCTCCAGAACTTTAGGGAACTCGGCCTGGGCCTCCCGGAAGACGGAAAGAGCCCCATTCGTGTCCCCCTCCTCAAGGTACTGGTCCGATAGCCGGTGCAAGTCGACCATGCCCTCCTCGATCTCCCCGAGCGCGAAATGGAGCCAGGAGGTACGCCGAATGGCGGTCTCATCCGTGGGGTCGACTTCGGCAATAGCGGTGTAAGCCGCCTGGGCAAGCTCCCACTGACCTGCGCTCCAGGCGGCCTCTCCCTTAGCGCGAAGAGACTGAAGGTCGCCCATCATTGATGGTATTCGTGACAATAAAAAAAATCCCCCGCAGCTTAACTGCGGGGGTTCGCTTTAATTTGAAAGCGCCTGATCCGAGGAGTCCAGTCTCTCGGACCTCCAGGTAGAACCCATCACTGGGTTGATAACTTTGTCGTAGCTAGTAGTGGAACTAGGCCTGCTGAGCCTGCTCGGCAGCTTGCTTGAGGGCGATCTGCAGCGAGTTGTTCACGTTGAGCGTTCCGTCGGTCACGACCTTGCCGGTCATAGCGTCGGTCTTGACCGTTCCGTCGAGGAGAGCGGCACGCAGGTCGGCGTTGCTGATGTCCGGTACAGCCGAAGCGATGAGGGTCACAGCGCCGGCCACGTGAGGGGTCGCCATCGAGGTGCCGGAGTAGGTGTCGTACTTGCCACCGGGTACGGTGGAGAGGATGTTCACGCCGGGAGCGCCGAGGTCCACGTTCTTCTTACCCCACTGCGAGAAGCGAGCGATTCCGTCGTTGTGGTCGGTCGCGGCGACAGCCACGATGTGATCACCTTCGTAGTTGGAAGGGTAGTTGGGACGCTTGTCGTTGTCGTAGGCGGAGTTACCAGCGGCGATGATGTGCAGCGCCGAGGAATCTTTGAAAGCCTGCTCGATACCGGCGTTGGCCCCGCCGCCACCCCAAGAGTTGGAGGTGATGCGCGATCCGATTTTGCTGGCGTACTGGATACCGCGGATGATAGCTGCGGCGTTGGTGGAACCTTGGTCGCTGAAGATCTTAACAGCGGCGATGTTGGCGCTGTGGTTGACACCGACCACACCGATTCCGTTGTTACCGACAGCCGCGATGGTACCGGCGCAGTGAGTACCGTGTCCGTGACCGTCCATCGGGTCGCCGGTGTTCGCGAAGGCGTTGTAGCCGTGGACATCGTCGATAACGCCGTTACCATCATCGTCGATACCGTTGCCGGGGATCTCGCCCGGGTTGACCCACATGTTGGCTTTGAGGTCGGGGTGGTTGTAGTCCACACCGGTGTCGATGACGGTGGTGATGTGTCCGCCCTGAGCTTGAGTGCGTCCCGTGTGAAGCGTCCAGGCTTCGGGGGCATCGATGTCGGCATCGACCTTACCGCCGGTCTGACCTTCGTTGTGCAAGCCCCACAGCTTGGAAACGTCGGGGTCGTTGGTCACACCCTGGCTGTGCTCACCTTCGGGAAGTCCGTAGGTGTGGTTGGGAGCAGCGAATTCCACGCGATTGTCTTGAGCCAAAGCGGCCAAGGCTTGCTCTACCGAGGTGCCTGCGGGAAGTTTGATGTGAAGGAACTCACCGGCTTCCGACTTGGACAAGCCGCCGGGGGTGTCAAACTCGGTCTCGATGCTGGCTCCCAGGTCGGAAACGACCGAGCCTTCGCTCTTGCCGAGGGTGAAACCAGGCTTGGTGCGGATGATAAGTTCACCGGGAATGTGCTCGCCGAGGGTGCCTTCGAGGGCCTTCGCGTCAGCGGCGGTAGCGGCGATCAAGGATTGAATTCTGTTGGGGGCCGGAGCGTCGAAGTTGATCTCGGCGGTCTCGGAAGGAGCGGCCTGAACGGCGACTTCTTTAGCTGCGGCGGGCGCGGCGAACTTAGCGTTCTTGAGAGCTCCGTAGGCCTGGGTGTTCATGTTGGACTGGATTAGCATTTTCGTATTCTCCTGGAAGTTGTGGTCTGTGTGAGGTGATATTAGGCGACCGACAGGCTCATGTTTTGGACAGGATGTTAACGGAGCCCCAGAATGGGAACGATGGAGTGACAGTGATATATCTTTTGACAAAAGTACTAGGAGAACGTGGCCGACAGGCTGTGGAGAAGGTCACCGACTGGGAACAACTTGTTCAGACTGCGGTCGAATGTAAGCTTGTCCTTTCGCTCGCCGTCGCCCTTGAAACCTTACCCGAGTGCGATATTCCGGAGCAAAATCGTGATACCATCGCAACTCTTGTTCAAGAGCGAACGCTGACTTCTGTCTATCTGTCCAGACAGCTTCATCTGGTATTGGCTCTTCTCCACTCTCAAGGCATCAACGCGATCACTTATAAATCACTTATAAGGGAGTAGCGTTAGCTCAACTCGCCTTCGGCAATCTTAACGCTCGGGAGACTAGCGACCTGGATATCCTGGTCGCTCCCTCCGAGTTTAAGAAGGCGTATGAAATACTTCTGGCCGACGGCTTCGAATGTCACTACCCTCGAGCGACTCCTCATATGTTCCGTCAGAGCTATGAAATAAGCTTAATGCATCCGAAGAGAGGAGTTAACGTTGACCTGCACCGAGCATTTCTTCCGGCCTGTTATCCCTTTAAGCTCGACATCCCGAGTTTGAGCCCCTATTCTCTTTCTCTTCTAGGCCGGGAGGTTCCGACCTTAGAACCCACCGAGCATCTTCTCGTCTTGTGCGTGCACGGTAGTAAACACGGCTGGCGGGAACTCCGCTGGATCTACGATCTCCACCAGCTCTGTCGTCGTCAGAAGATCGACTGGGAACGGCTGGAGAGTCTCGCGCGTGAACACAGGGCATACCGAACGGTTGCGGTCGGACTAGAGCTCAGTCGGCGGCTGTTTGGAACAAACATTCCATCTTTCACACCAGCGGAACATCTGATCGAACGGACATTGGAGCACCTGGAAGAAAAGCAGCATTCGGGGTGGCGCCGGCATCGCTATCAATGGGAAGTAGCCGACCATTGGTCTAGTCGATACCGTTACCTTTTCTGGACCCTTTTCTATCCCCATCAGCGAGATCTTGATTTCATTTCGGGCTCCTCTGAGAGGGGCCCGAATAGTTCCCATGGGGTAGGGGGAGGTGCTCCCGCTGGCGGAGTGTTTTTCGAATCTTCTGTGCCATGCTTAGAAACGAAAAACTCACTTTTGAGGAGAACTATCAATGGATATTTACCCGAACGGGCAACCGGCCCCGCTACCAACAAATCCCGAGCAGCTTCCAAGCGACCCGCCGGAACCGGTTCCAGCCGACCCCGAAAAGGATCCGGCTGCTCCCTAACCTGGGTTGGGAAAGAAATCGGTCGGTCACCAGGCCAGCTTTCTGAGCCGCCGCGGTGGCGCTAAGCCTGACTTGGTAAAGGGCGAGCACGCATGGGCCGTCCTAGAGAATTATCGCGACAGCTCCGATGAGGAGATCCGAGACTTCGTCAACGAAGTTCTCCACACGTGGTAGAGATGAACCCTTTTGAAACCAGTCTCGGCGGAGTGGCTACCGCCACCGTGGGCGGCTCCACGCTTCCTGATAGACTGGGGCATCTGGAATAATTGAGAAACTCTTCGCGAGGGCAAAGATCTTTAACCCCCGCCATCGAACAGCCCTGTCCCCGTGTTAACGACATTCATCATCCTACTAGCGACCATTGCCCTACTCTTGAGTAACCGGATCCCCTTAGAGATCTCAGGGTTTTTATGTTTACTCGCCCTCATCGTGACTGGCACGCTGAGTTTTGAGGAAGCCGCCGCCGGTTTTAGCAACGGGGTCGTGGTCACGGTGGGCGCTCTCTTTGTTCTTGGAGGAGCCTTAATTCGTACCGGGGTCGTCCAAGCGGCCGCTGACTTGCTGGAGAAATGGAGCAGCGGAGACCCGCTTCGGCTGATGCGATTGGTGGTGCTGACCTCCTCGGCGCTCTCCACCGTGATGAGTTCCACGGGAACGGTGGCCCTGCTTTTACCCGCGGTCGTTAACGCCAGTAGCCGCACCGGAAATAGTCCCTCGAAATTTCTGCTACCGCTGGCGTACGGTAGCCTTTTTGGGGGAATGCTCACGCTGCTCGGCGGGTCGGCCAACCTGGTGGCCGATGAAACACTTAGAAACGCTGGTCGTCCCGGCTTTCACTTCTTCAGCTTCACCCCCATCGGGGCGGCGATCCTGGTTGTCGGCCTCCTCTACCTTCACTTTTGGGGATATCGAACGCTGCCCGAACGTGCCAAGCCTGTCGCCCCTAACGTCGGTCCCACGGTCCAAGAACTCCTGGGGCATTACGGCATGTTCGACAATCTCTACGCGGTTCAGCTTCCCGCCTCTCGCGACCTGGGCTGTGCTACCCTCGTGGGATTAAACCTGCGAACCAACTATCGAATCGAAGTCCTAGCCGTGCGTCAAGCCGGAACCGGAGCGGTCACCGTCCCAGCGCCTTCTAGCCCGATCACCAACGGCGCCACCCTCTATGTTCAGGGCTTGGAGGATGATGTCAAAGCCTTCAGTCAGGACTATGGAGCCGGGTTTCAGAAACAGCCAACTCGAGAAGCCTCGCTTGGAGGGCGTGGTCTGGCCGAGCTGATCCTGACCCCTCGCTCTAAGTTGGCGGAACGTTCCCTCGCTGAGTCTCAGTTCTTCCGGCACTACGGTGTCCGGGTTCTCAAGGTGCGTCGGGCCGACCAGGAGTTGGTTACCGCACTGGCCGACGCGCGCCTTCGTATCGGAGACACTCTACTGGTCGAAGGCCCTCTGACACGTTTGAAAGCGCTGGCGGACGAACACGCGGACTTCGTAGTCGTCGGATTGCCTCGGGAGATCTCCCCTCACGACGGTCTCACTCCCAAGGGAAAGCTGAGCCTACTGATCACAGCGGCGATGATCGTTGCCATCATCACGAAGCTTTTAGCTCCACCTGTGGCGGCGCTATCGGCCGCTGTCGCGCTGGTCCTTACCCGCTGTATTTCGGTGGAGGAGTCCTACGCCGCGGTCAGTTGGAGCAGCCTTTTCCTGGTAGCTACCATGCTCCCCCTTGGAACGGCATTAACCAAGACGGGAGGGATCGAGTTTATCAACCAAATTCTTTTCGAAACCTTAGGCGATGGAAGTCCGCCCTACGTGGCTCTCGCTGGCGTCTATCTCCTAGCCACCATTTTGGGTCAGGTCATGTCAAACACCGCGGCGGCCGTGCTTTTGGCTCCTTTGGCTCTCGAGACCGCGACGAACATGCAGGTCGCTCCAGAGCCGTTCTTATTGGTATTGGCCTTCGGTGCTCAGATGTCATTTCTGACTCCCATCGCTTCTGCCGGAAACACGCTTGTGATGGCGCCGGGAAACTATCGTTTCTCCGACTTTCTCAGAATCGGATTACCTCTGCACGCCGCCGCGACCGCCATCTGCCTGTGGGTCGCTCCTCGACTCTTTCCATTTTGAGCGGAGCAGATCGCTTTCGGAGCCAGCGTTCCCTTCAATACGGGAGCCATGCAGATATACCCAAATCCATAATATTTTGTTCTGCCCACGCGCTGTCCATTTCGAATAAATTCGAAAACAGAGGGGGAGTCCTATTAAAGTGGGACGAGGTCGAAACGAACACCTGAATCGAAAAATTCTTCTCTGGGCAAAGATCTTTGATTCTCGCTCGCGAATCCTCAGGTCATGAGACTTCGCCTTTTACTCTTGGCCCTTTTACTACTCTCCGCTCCATCGTTGGCTCAAGGTCCGATTCATCTGGGACCGGTGATCGTGACCATCACTTCAGGCCAGCAGACGGTGGTGCTGCGTTGCGACGAACGGGGAATGGTTGGGTTGAAAGAGGAGCAGCGCTGGCGATTGGTCGGCACCCTCGACTCCTCGGGCACACTCTCGACTCCTCAAGGAATTCCGGGCCTTGCCCTGGGCGAGCAGGGAGGCTTCGAGTCGGGGGGCGATTTCACACCTTTACGGCTCGACGAGCGGGCGGTCGTCAGTATGAACGACGTCGAGGTCTTTCAGGTTCAAGGCGGCTTCTTTCGGCAAATCATGCCGGCCGAGCAAGCCATCGGTCGCGCCCTCTCCAATGTCCGTGTCGATGGCGCTCCCGGTACGGATCAACTGGCCGCCTACATGATCGTGGTCTTTCTTTTACTTCTCTGAACTGGCCCGCTTTAGGCGGTCCCGGACCGCGAGCCATTCGGGCGAGTCGGGAGGCGACTCCACCAGGATCTCGCGGCAGTCGGAAGCCTCGGCTTGGCGCAACGCTCCGTAAAGCTGTCGCGCGTAGAGATCGGCCTCAGGGGACAGCTCGATCAACGGCCGTCCCACCGGCCACGGACCCGGCGAATACACCAGCAGCGCCTGCTCCTCGGCCTCGCAGGATCGCAACTTATCCGCCGGAAGCAGGCGCACGGGTTGGCGTGGCGCGTAGTGACTTTTCAAGGCGCCGGGCACGCCTTCAGTCAGTGGAATAGCCGGATCTTCCACCCGCATACCGGCCACCTCTTCGATCCGTTCGCGCGACAGCTGTCCGGGTCGCATCATAACCAGGCGCGATTCCTCCACCTTGACGATGGTGGACTCTAGTCCTACCTGACAGGGGCCGCCGTCGAGCACAGCCACTCTCCCCTCGAACTCCTCCTCCACGTGGGAAGCGACCGTGGGACTGATGTGCCCAAAGCGGTTGGCCGAAGGCGCCACTACGGGGCGCCCGAGTTCTCGCAGTAAGTCCTGGGTCAAGGGTGAGGCCGGGGCGCGCACGCCGATCAGCGGGCGTCCTCCGGTGATCCGGTTCGAAACCAAGGAGGACTTGGGTAGAAGCAAGGTGAGCGGCCCCGGCCAGAAAGCTTCCATCAAGGCTAATGCCGCCGGATCAAGAGCTTCGATATAAGGGAGGCACATCACCAGATCAGCCACATGCAAGATCACCGGATGGTCGGTGGGGCGACCCTTGGTTTGATAAAGTCTCGTCAACGCTTCATCGGATGAAGCGTCGGCCGCCAGGCCGTAAACCGTCTCGGTGGGGATGGCCACAAGTTGTCCGTCTTGCAAGAGCTTGACGGCCTGAGTAAGAGACACGAGCATCGCCCCGCGCTTCGAAAGTGAGATCGAATGTCTTGCCGTTCACATCTTTTTTAGATCTTTTTCCGACCCCATTTTTATATTAAGTGTATGAGAATCAGTTCCGGATACGACCCTATCTCCGCGATACAGAACGCGCGCGCTCGGCAGATGTCGAGCCTGGTAGGGATGCAGTCCAATTTCCAATACTCCCAACCGACCCCCCCGATTCCTAACTACGGACACGGATATCAAGATCTTTTGAGCCTTAGCGGACAAGCCTTTCAACAACCAGGAGGTGGGAACTGGGGTTCTCCTGGCGAAGTGGGACCTTGGGGACCCGATCCCAACACATTCTGGAATTCCGGCAACGGGGGGCGCATGTCCAACGGTCAGAGCATCGAAGACCTTTTCAACAACCCTTACGGCAGCCAGCCCGATCTTGGCTACTTGGAGCAAGAGCTGAGGAAATTGCAGGAAGCCAAGCGGATACACGGTACGCAGCCCCCAGCCAAGCAAGGTCAAAAAGGAGACCTTCGCGTCATCGCCGGCAACCGCCCCGACGGAGTCAAGCCCAAAGAGATCCGTATCGACGACGCCAACAACTACGACTACCAGAAAGCCGAGAACAGCTATCAAGACAACCGTCAGGAAACGCGCTTCAAGGATGGTACCGTTGGCCGCGAGTACGACGTGACGGTGACCTGGGAAGACGGCTCCACCACCAAAAAGCGGGTTCAACTCAAGCAGCCCGGGCAGATCGTCTATATGGACACCGCCTACTCGTATTAGGACGTCGAGAGCGACATCGCCCCACGAAGGACCTCGCGAAAAGCGAGGTCCTTTTTGCAAATTGTCGTAGCGCCGCGAATGCGAACATTTCTTCTTCTCACCTTGATGACCGCGCTCACCTCACAAGCTCTAGCCGAGACATCGGATGGGTTGGAAATCGAGGAACTGAAGCCTGGAGTCTATCTGGTGCGCGACTACCTCTCAACTCAAGATTACGGTCGCGTGGATTGCAACGGATTGCTCTACATCGTCGACGGGGAAGCCCTGGCCATTGATACACCACACACCGAAGCTCTCGCGGAGGTACTGATCGAGCGAGTGAAAACCCAATTCGGCGCCAAGATTACCGGAGTCGTGATTGGGCACACCCACGCCGACTCGATGGGAGGGCTGGCCGCCTTTCAAAAGGCGGGTATCCCTTCCTACTCCAGCTTGGCGACTCAAGAGAAAGCCACCCGACAAGGTCTTCCCGTACCTAACGCGGGGTACGACTCGTCCCTCAAGCTGCGGGTCGGCGGCAAAACTGTCCAATGCCACTACTTCGGGCCCGGTCACACCGGCGACAACGCCGTCACATATCTCGAGGAAGAGAAGGTGTTGTTCGGTGACTGTCTGGTCAAAGCTCAAGGTGCCTCTAAGGGGTTCCTTGGTGACGCCGATGTCGGACGGTGGTCCCAAACCGTGAGCAAAGTTAAAGAAGCTTTCCCCGACGCCCAAATGGTGATTCCAGGCCACGGAGCCCCCGGCGGCACCGAACTGCTCGACTATACCATCGAGCTATTCACACCATAGGCTGGTTCTCGAGAGTCCTAACCTTCTCGCCCGAAACGTTTGCGAAAGGTGTCCAGCGACTCCAGTTGAGGAACGTGCTGGCGCAGCCAGGCCCAGCGCTCCATCTTCTTGGCGTATTTGTTCAGGACTTCCGTGTTGAGGTGGTCGCCAGGCCCATAGGTGATGTCGGGAGAGTTGATCAGCTCGCCTTGCTCATTGAGCACGGGCTGCCCGTCATAACGAATCGGCTTGCCCTCGGAATCCCTCAAGATGGTGTACTCTTTGACGCCGTTACGGGCATCGACGTGGTCGGCCATAATGCTCTGCATCGTATCCGCGGCGAAATCCTTGGACCAGATCAAGGCTCCGACCTCGGAGTTGATCTCGGTGCTGAGGAGATCCAGATTGTAGGTGGAGATCAGGCTAACCTGATCGTCGGCGGTGGCGACTTTGGCGTGCAGCTTGCGCTCTCCCGTTGCGACAAAGATCTTCATGTTCGGAATCGTGGCCAAAAGATTCGGCCAGTCTTGCAGAAAGAACGCCTGCGTGACCGCGCTGTCGGTGGATGACGGGCTGTTAGTTCCCAGCCAGATCTCCACACCGCGCTCACCGGCCTCTTTGAGGGTCGCGATCATCTGCTCAGTCATCACGATGTAGGGGTTCTCGATGACGATTCGCTTCTGCGCGGCTTTCGCCATCTTGACCAGCGACTCACCGAGCGCATCCTGTCCGGTACCGACCACGGAGGTGCGATCGAGAATCTTAACCTCGGCCTCGTGCTGCCCACCCTCGGTCAGGTGGTAGCTCCCACGCAGGTCGGGATGCGCGGCGAGCTCCAAGGCCAGCTCTTTGATGGCTTTCTTCTCACGCTTGCCGGGTTCGCGAGTCGCTCCGTCCTCAGGCAAACGAGCGAGAACTTCCTCGTATAGCTCTTGGGCCAGTTTTTCCCGAGCTTCGGGGGATTGGCGAGCGGTCTCCTTTTCATCGACGGTCAGCGGAGTATCCTTGAGCCAGCTGTCCATGACGGCATAGGCTCCAAGAAGCTCCAGGTCTCGCTTGACCCAGTTGCCCAAAAAGTCGGGGCGAATCTTGTCGTTGATCCAGGGAGCGCCGAACTCGACTTCAAAGGCCTGGCGTAGAGCCATCGCGGGAGCTTCTCCCTGGATCGCCACATCGGTGTCGCGCCAGGCAGCCTTGTTGTCCTCGGGAGAGGCGAAGTACTCATAACTGATATTACGACCCCCGGTGATCGAAAACTCCCCGTCGACCTCGAGAATCTTGTCGTGGTTACTGGCCGCGATGTAGCTCTTTCCGATGTTGAGCGCACCATCGATAAGCTTTTTGTGGTGAGGATGGTACACTTTGGCTTCGGCGTTGGGAAGCTCGACGAGCTCTTGCAGATAGTCGCGGCCCCCGATGTGGGATTTGAATCCGCGGGTCCCGAAAGTGTCTCCGGTGGCGTCGACCATCACACGGGTTTTCACACCTTCTTGGGAAGCCTTTTTGTAGATCAAACCCAACATCGCCTTGCCGAAGACATCTTTGTCCCAGCAGAAGTACTGGGCGTTAATATTTTCGGAGGCTCCCTCGAGCATCTTCCAACGAGCATTCCAGGCCTCCGTGTTGTCCTCGAGAAGACGGACGTTGGAGTTTCCGCCCAGAGTGTGAACGGAATTGAAGGCCTGGCGCAATCCCGTGGGAGGGAACGCCTCTTGCGGTAGCGAGGACAGAAACTGCTCCGTGGGCGCGACGGCTAGCGCGGGCACAGCGGCCCTGGCCGTCTCGCGAGTGGAGAGAATCGGTCGACTCGAAATCGCTTGAATATTCATAGGCGGAATTTACGCCATGAATATCACAGGTCCGTTAAACCCACATGAGCTTCATCCGAGTTTAACTCAAAAAACCGATAATACAAGAACACCACAATGAAAAGCCTTCACGCCACCAGGCGGTGAAGGCTTTTCGTCGTGGCTAGCTTCAGGTTACTTCGGTAAGAAAACGCGGAAGCTAGTACCGTAATTGGTGATCTGTTTGCGAATTTTATCGCTAGCCTCTCGTCCGTCGCCCAAAGCGATGGAGATGTGGCCGTGCGGATGGCCAGAGCCGCGATTCCAAACCACGACCGCTCCCGCGGGAAGCTTGGCGAGGTCCTTCTGCGAGACCTTGATTTCACGGAACTTGGGATTGCGGGCCAGTTGGTCGGCACCCATATAGGCGCTAGCTCCACCCACGCCCTTGACTCCGGCACGCTCTAAAGCCTGTCGAACATAGCGAAAGCATAGGCCGCCTGGACCGGTCGCGTGCTTTTCCGCATCTTTGGCCAATGCCGCTCCCCAGCCCGGAACGGAGCCGAAATCCGAGGAAGTGGCGGTGGGAGCCGAAGAACCGTCGACGGAGCTTGCCCCACCCGAGGACCCACCGGAAGAGCCTCCCAGGAAATCGCTGACGCCGGAACCACCTCCAGACGAGCCCCCGCCACCAAAGTTGCCGACAGAGCTGACCATCGCCTGCATTTGCTGAAGCATGAGCATCTGGGTCATCATCATGATAGCGTTGGTCAACTGCGACATCATGGATGTCATCATGGAGTGCTGCTGGCCGATGCCGTTCATCTGATGGCTGGCCCCGAAGGGGTCGAACATATTACCACCAGGGGGATATCCCGTGGCTCCTGAGTTCATACCGTTGTGGAAACCGCCGGCTCCAAATCCGTTCATCGCCATCGGGTTCTGCGCGACGTTACCGTACATACTTCTGGAGTCTCCTTTAAGATTGAGTTCTTACCTCAAGTCTCTCAAAAACATGTGGAACGATTCTCCACTTCACTCACCAGCAATGAACATTTTGTTAATTGTCGCGACCCCACGTTTGATGTCCGCCACAACATAAGAAAAGAGCCACCGGGCTCGAAAGCGGTGGCTCTTTTCTTAGGAAGGAAGCAAAGTCATTTCGGCAAGAAAACCCGAACGTTGCTTCCCATGTTGGTGGTCTGAGGACGAACGAGATCGCTAACCTCGCGCCCATCACCCAGAGAGATGGAGATGTGGCCGTGGATTCTTCCAGCGGAGGAAGCACCAGAACCGTTTCGGTCCCAGACCACGACAGCACCGGCGGGCAGCTTGGGCAAGTCTTTCGGTGCGACTTTGACCTCGCGGAATTTGGGGTTCTTAGCCAACTGGTCAGCCGCCATATAGGCGCTGGCACCGCCGACCCCACCCTTCACACCGGCACGAGCGAGAGCCTCGCAGACATACTTGAAGCACCAGCCGCCGGGGCCTTTGACAGAGTGTCTCTCGGCATCCTTAGCCATAGCCGCACCCCAGCCAGGGATGGAGCCGAAGTCGGATGAGGTCGCGGCCGGAGCCGAAGAGCCCCCTACAGAGCTGGAGCCACCGAGGAAGTTGCCGACACCGCTGCCGCCGCTGCTACCGGACGAACTGCCGAAATTAGCGGCAGCGCTGACCATGGCTTGCATCTGCTTAAGCATCAACATCTGCGTCATCATCATGATGGCGTTAGTCATCTGCGAGAACATGGCGGTCATCTGAGCGTGCTGCCCGCCGATGGCGTTCATCTGTGCGCTGGCCCCGAAAGGGTCAAACATGTTTCCACCGGGCGGATACCCCGGAGCGCCCTGGGACATCGCGAGATTTTGGAATCCAGCGTTTCCAAATCCATTCATCGCTATCGGGCTCTGGCTGGTACCACCGTTCATTTTGACAACTCCTTTGATGGGAACTCTTGACCTTAATCTCTCAGAAACATGTGGAATCGAGCTGCACTCGGATGCCCAAAGATGAACAACATGTAAATTGCGATCACCCGAACTAGAAAAAGGCGAGTCGAACCTACATGAACGACTCGCCTTCCTTATAAAGACCAACAAGACTATTTCGGCAGAAAAACCCGAAACTTGGTACCGTATCCGGTGATCTGGTTGCGTTTGACGTCGCTGGCTTCCCGGCCACCGCCCAAAGCGATGGAGATGTGGCCGTGTTGGTGTCCATTGCCGCGGTCCCAAACCACCACCGCGCCTGGGGGCAACTTCTTGAGATCTTTTTCCGCCACCTTAATCTCGCGGAACTTTGGATTGCGCGCCAATTGGTCGGCTGCCATATAAGCGCTAGCTCCGCCTACGCCCTTAACGCCCGCCCGCTCCAAGGCTTGCCTCACATAACGGAAGCACAATCCTCCCCGTCCGGTCGCGTGCTTTTCCGCATCCTTGGCCAGGGCCGCGCCCCAAGCGGGGACATTTCCGAAGTCTGACGATGTAGCGGTAGGAGCGGAATTGTCGACCGACGAGGTACCACCACCTCCGCCTCCTCCCCCACCTACCGACGGAGAGCCTCCGCCACCACCGCCACTCACGGAAGGCGAGTATCCGCCACCTCCACCACCACCACCGAGAAAGTCGCTGACTCCGGGGCTTCCACCGGAAGCGCCGGATCCACCGAAGTCGGCATTAGAAGAAGCCAGGGCTTGAAGCTGTTGCTGCATCATGGATGCGTTCAAGGTACTGAGGGCTTGGGCGAGCATCATGAACAAGGAGCCGATACCGTTACTTTGCTGACCTAGGCCTAGTCCGTTAAGTCCTTGCTGCTGTCCAAGGCCGAAACCGGTCAATCCCTGCTGCTGGCCCAAGGCCGCGAAAGGCGATCCGCTGAAGTTTTGCTGAGGTCCGTAGTTGTTCTGGGCGATTCCGTACATTTGAAGCTCCTTAGGCGTGTTCTTGAAGCCAGTATGCGGGAGCTCAGTGGCGGTAGAGTCGCCGCCAAGTCAAACAATGTGAACAGATTGTAAATCTCCGGTAACGACAGAAAAGCCCACGCGCGAGCGCGTGAGCTTTTCTGAGTGAGAATGAAAGCGCCGAAATTTACTTCGGCAAGAACACGCGGACGCTGGTCCCGTAGTTGGTGATCTGAGTGCGAAGCTTGTCGCTGGCCTCTTTACCGTTACCCAAAGCGATAGAGATGTGGCCGTGTGGATGCCCGGCTCCCTTGTTCCAAACAACCACGGCTCCGGCCGGCAATTTCGGGAGGTCTTTCGGTTGGACCGAGACTTCACGGAACTTGTCGCTCTTGGCTAGTTGGTCGGCGGCCATGTAGGCACTCGCCCCCGAGGTGTTGACCCCAAACTTTCTCAGCGCCTGAGCGACCCACTTAAAGCAATAGCCTCCAGGACCGTTGGCGTTGTCGCCCGCGTACTTAGCAAGCTGGGAACCCCAGCCCGCCACATTTCCAAAATCCGAGGAAGTTGCGGCGGGAGCCGAGGAGCCTACCGAGGAGGAACCGCCGGAAGAGCCGCCAGAACTGCCGCCGAGGAAATCGCTGATTCCGCTGCTTCCCCCGGAAGAACCTCCAAAATTTCCCATCGAGCTAACCATGGCTTGCATCTGCTGCATCATGAGCATCTGGGTCATCATCATCATCACGCCCATCATCTGCTGCATCATCTGATTCATCATCGCACCTTGTTGGGCGATGCCATTCATCTGTTGATTGGCGCCGAAGGGGTCGAACATGTTGGCGCCGGAATTGCCGTTGGCTCCACCGAAGCCAAATCCGGGATTCCCACCATAGGCGCCCTGCACACCACCGTGGGTGTTAGGCATCGCCGAGTTCTGCACTATTCCGTTCATCGAATGGTCTCCTGGTGTCAAGTTCTTAGAATCAGTCTGTCATGACGACGTGGAATACATGAAGAACGGGATTGTCATATGTAAAAAGTTTGTGAACCGGCCGGGGAATATCTGTCTTGCCTTTCGGCAAAAACGGAATTTCGTTCAAGATAGCGAAAGGCTCGCTCCATGCATGCACCTGAGAAACGACTATATTACGATGCTCTTGCCCGAGAGGTGATGTCCAAGCTCGGAACCGTACCCCATGAAGACCTGGTCCAACGACTCCTTGCCTCCGTCATACGAATGTCCGGTGACGCGCGACGCGCCGATCTGAAAGTAGCGGCCTCGGCCTTGGAAGAGATGGAGCACTCTTTCGACGTGCTCGAACTGTTCAGCCGTCGTCGAAAGGTCAGTATTTTCGGTTCGGCCCGCTCCGGAGAGGACACTCTCATCTATCAACAAGCTCACGACTTCGCTTATGAGATCTCCCAGCGAGGATTCATGGTTATCACCGGCGCCGGTCCTGGAGTCATGGCGGCGGGAAATCACGGAGCCGGAAGAGACAACAGCTTTGGACTGGGTATCCGACTGCCTCACGAGTTCGGCTCGAACCCCTACATCGCCGGCGACATCAAAGATATCAATTTCAAGTATTTCTTCACCCGTAAGCTCGCCTTTCTCAAAGACTCTCACGCCGTGGTTTTATGTCCGGGAGGCTATGGAACTCACGACGAGGGTTTTGAAACGCTCACTCTCATGCAAACCGGCAAGGCCCAGCTCTTACCCCTGGTGTGCCTGGCTCCCGAGGAGAACCCGTTTTGGCAAAACTGGGACCGATATCTACGGGAGACCTTGCTGGAGCAGAATATGATCAGCGAGGCCGACCTGAGCCTCTACAAGATCACCCACAGTGTCGAGGAAGCTTGTGACGAAGTGAGCAACTTCTATCATCGCTACCACTCTTCTCGATTCCACGAGGGCGATCTCGTCATCCGTTTGGTCTCATCCATTACCGACGAGGAGCTAGAGGACCTCAATCTTCGCTTCACCGATGTTGTGCAAAGTGGTGGGAAGATCGTTCGGTCCGAGTCGCCCCAAGGCGAGGACTACGACAGCCGGCTCGAAACCTTACCGTCTCTCTCCTTTCCTTTTATCTATGGACGGTATGGGCGATTGCGTCAGATGATCGATGCCATCAACGCCTATCAGGGTGAGGGCGAACAGCTCCCCGACATTCCACCCGAGCAAGGCGAGGGTGGACGCTTGCACGCGGAAATGGATGAGGGCGAGTCGATCACAGAGATGTAAATCAGGGCCTGTCTAGGAATAGATTCCCATCGAGCGCGACCTCCAGCGGTATGAGAAAATCATTCGTCTCCGCATTGCTGGCTTTATCTCTCATCTCTCCCGCTTTGGCGGAGCCGCCCAAGGCAGATGTTGCCTTTTCCAAGGCGCTTCATCTCACCGCCGGAATGGTCGGCGATCCCGAGGCGCGAGAGATGGCGAACAAACTTGGGTTAAACTTTGTCAACGTGACCTGGGAAGACACTGGGCGATACAAAGGCTCATCGGTCGGTCCCAATATCAGCGACATGTCACTTCAGGTACAGAGCCGCGACAAGGATTCGGACAAGCTCAAGCTCACTCTTCTGCCGGTCTTGCGCCATCCCAACTTTAGCGACAAGACGGCGGACCTGCCGCTCGACAAGTTCTATGTCCTGGTCGGGAATGAGGACGGTCAGCCGCTTCGCAAAGTCAGTCTACGACAGTATCTGTCCAACCCAAAAGAGTACATGAGCTTTCCCGACTCCTGGACTCTTCCCGGTGACGCCACGTTGTTGGCCCAACGCGACACTCACGCCTTAGTTAGCGCCCAGGCTTGCTTTCTTCCCGTTCCTCAAGCTGGCCGAGTTGAGTTCAATCCGGTCCTTTTCAACTACCAGTCCAGTAAAGAGAATCCAGCCGTTCTGACCATCCTGGCCACCCGCGAGGGGACCAGCATGACCATCATCGATAACGCCCGGGACCCCTTTGAGGCCGGCGCCACCTGGGGGCAGCGCCTGTACTTCAACGAGAAAGGGCAACGCGCCGGTCTAACCGGCGAACGACTCTCCGACTTCCGGGCGAAAGAGACGGAACCGCCCACTCCCTCCATTACTGTGGGGCAACAAGAGGGGCTTAATATGGTCCTACTGATCCAGGTGCCACTGGTTCATAAAGAGCCCACCTACTCCGAGCTTCCCGGATATGCCACCGCGGCCATGGTCGAAGGCGCTTCCAACCGTTCGGTGGTCAACGATCTCGAAACGGCCGTAATCGGACACGGAGAGTTGGAGGGGCCTTTCACCGAAGTCGACGGACTACCCATCAAACGCGACGAGCGGTATCCTGTGAGGGTCACGGTGCAATTCTATCAAGCCACCTCCACTGGAAGAGTCACCGACGGCCAACTTCAGGAGATCAAGTCCCAACTTGACCGTGTCTACGCCGACGGGGACTACGTCGGGAGCCTCGTGGTCGCGGGAGAGACCGGTCGCCCCACCGAGTATGACGCACCTGGCGGCTCTAAGGAGGAGCCGGGCGATTGGTGGGACATCTTCTGGTCCACCCATCGTCGCGAGCTCGAAGATCAGGGTTGGCGATTCTAGAGTTTATAAGGCTCGCAGTTCTCCGGAGCCGGGCCCAAGGGGAGAGCAAAGTCCACCGGCTCGCGAAGCGGGGAGTCTCCGAAGGCCTCCTGATACTCTTTTCGTAGGAGGCGCACGAACTCATCGTAAGTTCCGTCCTCGCGCATCATCGTGGCAGTCTCTTTCTCTAATCCTCCGGAAATCGCCAACAGGGTATTGAAGGTCACGTCGATGGTCTTGACAGGCGCGGCTCCGGTGCCGGCGTTGTCGCCCGCCTCGCCCGCCCCGAAGGGGCCCTGCATTCTGGGTCCACAAAGCATGTTGTGAAGCCAGGCAATTCCGACATTCCCCTTCTTGTGGCCGGCGAATTCCAAGAGCAGCGGAAAGGCTCCATAGGGAGTGTAGGTGTCTTGATACTCTAGCGGTTGACTCCCTATCCCCTCGATCCCGGCCGCCGACATGTATCCTTTCCCTAGCGGGTGATGGGCCGAGGCGCCAAAGCCCGGGTAGCCTCGCTCTCGGGCATTTCGGGTTCGTATCTTCTCGCGAATTCGAAAGAGCTGTCGGTACTCGGGTATCTCTCGATACGGCAAGAAGAGGTAGGCCCATTCCTCATGAGGCGAACCCCAAAAGCCTTGCCAGGTGGTGCCGGACGGATGCTCGACTCGGCGCATTTTGATTCCCTCCCAGACTTTGTCTGACTCCTCGCGGGTCAGACCTCCGTAGAGCGACATGTACAAGACGATCATCTGGCCTTCGTGAACACCATGCTCGTCGGTCATAAGACCGTCACCGCTATAGACCGGGTTCTCCGACTTGGGGTCGGAGACCTCAACCCGACCTCGCACACCTCCGTTGGGGTGGTAGATCGCCCCTCTGGCATGCTTTTGTAGGGAAGTGTTCAGCCGGCCGTAACCCTCGGCGAGTTCCTGGAAGCCCTGATCGCGGGCGGTTTTTTCGACCAACTTCAATGCCCACATCATCTCTCCCAGGTCCAGCGTGGGGAAGGCCGTCTCCCATCCCTTCATCGGCTCGGCCCTCTCTCCCGAGGTGAACCAGGCCATGTAGCCAGCGAAGCCAGGATATCGTATCTGGTAATCCTGATAGGCCTTGAGTTTCTTGGCCAGAATGTCAGCCGCCACCTGTTTGGCATGCTCCGGCGCCTTAGGCGAGACGAGGCGTGAAATCAGAGGATCGCCCAGCAATGCCTTGATCAAAAGCGCGAGGTCCAGACATTCCTTGCTGGCGGCACTGAACGCCCTCACCTTGAGGGGCTGCCCCGTGACGGGGTCGAGATCCCATCCGTCATAGGTCAGCCCCGATTCCGGATGTCGCGCCGCCGCGAAAAAGGGCGCTTCGCAATCCACCAACTTCAACAGGAACTCACGCACCTTCTTAGGGCTTTTCTGAAGCTCCGTGGAAGAAAATTTTGGCGCGAATCTCCAAGGAGGGAACTCCGACCGAGACGGGTCGGCGCTTGCCGGGGTTACAAACAAGTTCACTCCGAGACACAGTCCACCAAGGACATTGACAAGCCGTTTCATCGCACGACTCACGGTGTCGGAACAGGCTCAGGAGTAGTCTCAAGCAGAGGTCTGGGAGACGTGACGGGAGAGCCGACATCGAAATTTCCGGTGGCCTGCTCCTCTCGGGTCTTTCTTCCAACTTCTCGAGAGAAGAGAGAGTTCCAGCCCTCCTGGCCCGGCCGCTGGCTTTCCAGAAAAAGTTGGGCCTTGGAATATTCATCGGCCTCGTGCTGCCCTCTCCAACGCACCTCGACACGATTGCTTCCCTGGCGAACTAGCGGAGTAATATCGTTGGTAGCGTCGGCATTGAAGCTTCCGACCTTCTGGCCGTTAAGAGAAACTTCGAATGTGACATCGGAAGTGCCCAGAAACTCCGCCCGCAACCGATAGACCTCCCCGCCCTCGGCCGGCGTGGCTTTTGACGTGGGCGTGGGTGTCGCCGTCACGGTCACGGTTACCGCTGGGTTTGGGCGCTTGGCTGGTGAAGCTGGAGCGGCCGTCGAAGTCGGTGGATCGGCGCAGGAAAAGACCGACAGAAAACTCACGGCTAAGACCCAAAAGTGCGTCACGGTATGTCGCATGGTCATATTATTCCCCCTTCGCGGTGTTCGAACACGTCGCCCTCAACTCGTTCGCCTTCACCTCCTACCCTTCGCCTCTCTATAGCACCAGCCTTCCCCGTGGGCGCGGGCGGGAGAGGCAGCCTTACTCGAGAATGGATCGTCATGAGCCGAAAACTTGCCCTCGCCATGTGCCTTCTTACCGCCAGCCTCTGGTCTACGCCGGCCACGGCTAAAGAGCCCTGGGCCACCGAATCCTCCATCCCCGCGCTCGAACAGTCTTTCCAAACCGACCGCGAGATCGAGGAGCTGCTGTCCAAGATGACCTGGCGGGAAAAGTGCGGGCAGCTCAACCAGTGCGCTGGTATCCTGACGGGACCGCAGCCTCTGTTGCCCGACCTGCGGGAAAGAGTTCGAAAAGGCGAAGTCGGCAGCGTTCTTTCCGTTTCGGGTGTGGAACGGTGCCGCGAACTACAAAAAGACGCGCTGAGCACCCGACTGGGGATCCCACTTCTTTTCGCCTTCGACGTGATTCACGGTTACCGGACCATCTTTCCCATCCCACTGGCCGAAGCCGCCGCCTTCGACCCGGAACTGGCCGAACAGGCGGCCCGCATCGCGGCCACCGAGGCGGCCGCAGCGGGGGTGAACTGGACCTTCGCCCCCATGGTGGACATCGCGCGCGATCCTCGCTGGGGCCGAGTGATCGAAGGATCGGGTGAAGATCCCTATCTCGGCTCGGTACTGGCCGCCGCTCGGGTTCGAGGCTTTCAAGGCAAGGATCTCAAGGCCGCCGACACTCTGGCCGCCACGGCCAAGCACCTGGGCGGCTACGGCGCCGCCGAAGGAGGGCGAGACTACGACACCTCGGAGCTTTCCGAGCGAACCCTGCGAGAAGTCTATTTTCCCCCATTCGAAGCCGCCATGAAAGCCGGCGCCGTGACGGTCATGCCGTCTTTTCAAGAGATGGCGGGCTACCCGTCCCACGCCAGCCCCTTTCTATTGCAACAGGTTCTTAGGGACGAATGGGGTTTCCCCGGAGTGGTCGTTTCCGACTACGGCGCCATCGAGGAGTTGATGAACCACCGTCTCTCCTCCGACCGAAACGAAGTCGGCCGGCGAGCCCTTGAGGCCGGGGTGGACATCGACATGATGAGCGACATCTATCGCCAGCTACCCCAAACTCCGGAAAATGAGAAGGCGGTCGACCAGGCCGTTCGCCGCGTTCTTCACCTCAAGAAGACACTTGGACTGTTCGAGGATCCGTACCGTCACTTAGACGCCGAGCGGGAACGCCAGACCATCCTCAAGCCGGAGTTTCGTCAGGCCGCCCGTCAGGCCGCCGCTCGCGGCGCGGTCCTCTTGGAGAATCGCGAGAGCATCTTGCCCCTGGCCTCGCAAAGGGGAAAGACCGTGGCGGTGATCGGACCACTGGCCGACGACGCCCGAAGTGCCCTGGGAGAATGGAACCTGGTCGGGACCGCCGAGGAGACGGTCTCGGCCCTGGCCGGACTGAAAGCCGGGCTTGAAGCCCAGGGCGCCAAAGTCGTCCATCATCGGGGATGCCCCTCGTGGGACAAAAACGAAAGCGAGATCGCCCAGGCCACCCAGATGGCGAGTTCTGCCGACCTGGTCATTTTGGTCCTCGGCGAGCCCTACGACGTGACGGGTGAATCCCGCAATCGTACAGAGATTGGACTTCCCGGCTCTCAGTGGGCCCTGGCTCAAGCCGTTCTGGCTACAAAAAAGCCGGTGGTCACGGTGCTGATGAACGGCCGTCCTTTGACCATTCCAGACCTCAAAGAGGCCTGCCCCACTATCCTGACCGTTTGGCATCCAGGCTCCGAAGCCGGAAACGCCATCTTCGACCTTTTGTCCGGCGCCGAAATCCCGGGCGGAAAATTACCCATGAGCTGGCCCGAGAAGGTCGGACAGATCCCGACATATTACAACCACAAAACCAGCGGGCGCCCGCCCATCAAGGGTGTGGACAAGTACAAATTGGCCTATCACGATGCGCCGCTGGCACCTCTGTATCCGTTCGGCTACGGGCTAACCTACTCGACTTTCAAGATCGACCCGGTGAAGCTCACCAGCCCCCAGGGAGCATGGCCTGTCGCGCTCAAGGCGAAAGTAACCAATACCGGCAAACGTACCGGCGAGGAAGTCGTGCAACTGTATGTCAGCGACGAAGCCCGAACCCTCACCCCTCCGGTCAAGGAGCTGAAGGGCTTTCAGAGGCTTCGCCTGGAGCCTGGCGCCTCACACGAAGTACAGTTCATCCTCAAGCGGGACGACCTGACCTTCATCGGCCCCGACATGAAGCGTATTTTCGAACCGGGTTGGTTCGGAGTGGCGGCCGGCTCGGACAGCCGGGTGGAGCCTCAAATTCGGTTGGAGCTCAAGTAGCTCGTGACCAAAAGGCGCCGCTGGCGCTTGACTGTCGCGATTCTGGCTCTCCTAGTCGGATTCGCCTCGGCCGAGGGGTGGTTCTGGAGGCTCGATCGAGGGTTCGTCGATACCTTCTTTTGGGCCCGACACGCCATGGGGATGAACCCACCGCTCGATCCGCGCGTGCAGCTGGTCAACCTCGACCCTGAGGTAACCGAAGAGATCGGACAGCCGGTCAGCCGCTGGTGCGACGACTACGCACGAGCCATTCGTTCTCTACTCGACCAAGGTGCGACGGCCGTGGCGTTGGACATCGTGTACGCTCCGGCTCTGACCAAACTCCCTCCCGAGGAAGCCGACCCCGTTTGGGCCGAAATCGCCCAGCTGGCCGAGCTCACGCTGTCCCATCCCGTCGTCATCGTGGACGCCTACCGGCCCGAGGGTTCGGACCTGACCTCGGTCAAGGAGCTACACTTCGCGGCCGACGATCAACAAAACGTCGCCTACAACAACATGTTGACCGATTCCGATGGGAAGGTTCGCTGCCTCGGCCTGGTCTTTCGTGATCAAGCTCCTTACAAGAACCGTAACCTGGCCGGCCGCCTGGCCGAACTGGGTGGTCAAAGAATCGTCACGAGTGAGGCGAGCCAAGTCCGTGGAGCGATAGCCGATCCCGAACACAAACTGCGCATCAACTATCCCGGGCCTCCCGACGTGACCTTCCCCGCTTTTTCCATGGCCAAGCTACTGCGCGGACAGCCGGTCGACGTGAAGGGGAAAATCTGTCTGATCGGACCGGTGGAGGATGCCAACGACCTCCACGTGACCCCCTTTGGGGCCACCCTCGGCATGGAGATTCACGCCGCCGCTCTGAACACTCTGCTCACTGAACGATACCTCCGCCAGACTCCCCTCTGGATGCATTTGGCTCTATCGGTCTTCGGCGTGTTGCTCGCCGTCTCGGTGGCACGACGGGCGCCAGCGGGCGTCTTGCTCGGAGGGTATATCTTAGCCAGCTTGACGTATTTTGCTCTAGCCTTCACCGTCTTCGCCGGCCTCGGCTGGATTCTGCCGCTGTGGGCTCCGGTTCTGCTCGCCGGGGTGGTGGGAGCCGAATCGTACATCTGGAGATATCTGGCTCTGGAGCGCTCACGGCGCTACGTGCAAAACCTTCTGGGCCGCTTCGTCTCTCCCCAAGTGATGGAAGAGCTCCTGGCCAAACCGGAAAACGTTCAGTTGGGCGGCCGAAGACGTCGCATCACCATTCTCTTCTCCGACATCAACAATTTCACGCCGCTGTGCGAAAGCAGAACCCCCGAGGAAGTCATCGTCATGCTCAACGAATTTTTCGAAGAGATGCTCCAGATCATTTTTCGCCACGGTGGAACCGTGAAGCAGTTTGTCGGTGACGAGATCATGGTGCTCTACGGAGCTCCTGAGGTAGTGGAGGACCATGCCGCCCGGGCCGTGCGAACAGCCCGCGACATGGTCGACCGCTTGAATCAACTCAAAGCCGAGCGCGGAATCGAGAGCGGCTTTTACGATGTGAAAATTGGAATTCACACCGGCTCGGTCGTGGTGGGAAACGTCGGAAACGAGAAACGCTCCGAGTATGCCGCGGTTGGAGATTCGGTCAACACGGCCGCGCGGATCGAGGCGATCACCAAAGAGGTGGGGGAAGCCATCCTTGTCAGCGAAGAGACCAGAACCGAAGCCGTGACCTCGTTGGAGGGGATCGAGTTTGTCTCGCGCGGGGTACAACGATTTAAAGGAAAAACGGACCAGTTGGAGGTTTTTGGGATTCGATGGACTTCATAAAAAGGCTATTCTTGGGACTGTGTCTGGCCACCCTGTGCTGGGCCGCAACCGATCCTAAGGCGGCACTCGTGGTGGAGGCCAGGGGATCGATCTCGGCCACCCTCAATGGAAAAGCATCCAACCTTCGCACCCTACAAGTCGTGGCCGAGTCCACCAAGGTCACCGTGCCGTCCAAAACTCGCTTGAGGCTGGTTTACCTTCAGAGCGGACGCAAGGAGACGATCACCGGACCCGTTTCCTTTGTCCTATCATCCAACGGGGCCACAGATGTTACCGGGGCCGGTAAGGTCGAGGTGACGAAGTCTGAGGGGGCCAACACACTAGTTCCACGAGACGAGAACCTTCGCCGAATGGGTGGAGCCGTTCACGCCAAGGCGGAAAAGTCTCCTCTAGAGTTGCTCGAAGAAGTCGCGATGGTGTCTTCCCCAGCGGCTCCAGCCACCAGCAAGATGCCGACGATGAAGCCGCCGCAGATCGCTGTCGTGCGAACCTCCAAGCCGCTGATCCGCAATGTCTCTCCCGTCTTTCGCTGGGTCCGTTCTATCCAGAAAGTCTCCTGGAGTCAGGGACGGGCACCCTTCGCGGTCACCTTGACCCGCGATGACGGGATCATTGAACTCGCGCTACCGAGTACGACAGCTCGCGAGCTCATCTTTCCCGAACTGGCCAGAGGTCACAAATACGTTCTCCAGGTCAAAGATAATTCGGGCGCGGTGGGAAGTGAAGAGTTCTATATTCTGTCCTCCGAGGAAGACAGAGAGCTCCGAGAAGACAAGCGAGTCTTTCTATCGGGGCTCTCTGATCGACGTGACAGCCTTGTCGCTGAAATCGCCTTCTTCGAGGCGCGCGGGCTCCTGCTTGAAGCCCTCCCTCTAGCTGAAGAAGCCGTGAGGCGAACTCCGGAAGACCCTGGAGTGCGCGCCGCTTTAGGACGCTTACAGCTTCAACTGGGTCTCGATGAGGAAGCCGAGAAGACCCTGGAGAAAGCTGTGAAGCTGGACGAACCGAGGCCTCAACCGTGAAAAAGCCTATCTCCCTCCTGCTGGGATTGAGCCTTCTCGGAGCCGCCTGGGCTAAGGAGATGACACCGGCTCACCACGGCTATGAGCAGGGGAAGCAGGCTGGAATTCGTGAAGGGCGTGATCGAGTCGGTGACCGAGCCTACCGGGATGGAGATATCGACGGCTACTCCGCTGGTCTAGCGCAGGGGCAACAGCAACTTCTCGACTCGGCTTTCGCCCAGGGTTTGAGCCAGGGAGCCAACGACGGGACGGCGCACGGTCGCCAGGAAGGCCGGGACAGCGGCCTGGAGCAAGGTCGTCAGGACGGGCAAGCGCAAGGGGAGCTCAAGGCTCGAGAAGCCGCCGACAAGGCCGCGGCGACCGCGGTAGCTGCCCGTGCTCAAGCTGATGGAACAGCTCGGGCCCACGCCTCCAACCCTAAAGCCGACGGAGTCCGATTGGGCCACCAGGCGGGAATCCAACGAGCCCAAAAGGAGGCCCAGGAGAAAGATTTCACCCGAGCCCGCCAGGACTATCGGGCCAAACAGTACTCCAGTGCTCCCAAAATTCGAAGCGATGTTCGCCAAGCGCCTCTCACTCTGGAGAGCGGGGGTTGGCTGCTGGCGCGAAACGCCGAGGCCGTTTTTGGTCGTCCGAGCTGTCCCGGCCCGGATTGGCGCTACCTTCGCTACGGCTCGGACAACGAGGAGTACCAAAGTGCCTACCGCCGGGGTTACTCCGAGGGTGTACGCCAAGGCTTCGACGACGGATACGATCGTGAATATCGTTACGGCTATGATCGCGCCTTCAGCCTTGGCCTCTCCAACGCCGTTGTCGGGAATCTGCAGGCCACGGTCGATCAAGCTTATGAGGAAGGTTTCGCCAAGGCCCATAAGGAGGCGTTCGAGCAAGCCAACAAGGCAGCCCATCAAGAGGCCTACACTCCGGCCTTCGAAGCCGCCTACACCCAGACTTATTCCTCAGCCTACCCGCAGTTCGAGGCCCAGCACTACAAGACTCAGGAGGATACTGCCTTCCAAGCCATCTATGACCCGCCTTACCAAGAGGCTTTCAGTGTCCAGGAAACGGCGACCTTCACCGAACGTTATCCCAAGGAGGCCAAGCGGGCTTATGACACGGGCTGGAAAGCCGAGGCTCAAGACTTCGCGCGTCGTCCGGTTCGACTCTTAGAGGCCTGGGTCTCTCCCACCGAGGTGGAAGGCCTGGGGCTGCTCTGCGTGCGTCTTCGAAACTTCTCCGACCAAACCGTGGTGGGGAAACGGCTGCGAGTCTCTTTCGGCTCCTCCACCAGTCGCTTCTACCACCCCATCCCGGCCCATAGCGAGATGACGGTAACCGGGCTCCTAAGGATGCGCGGCGACATTCCTGGTGGTTCCGAAATCTTCGGCGCCATCGAGTCCGACGGAAAAACCTACCCGCTGGATCAGGTCGTCCTGGGACCACCTCCAACCGCCGGAAATTAAGACATTGACCTCCCCAAATCCACCGTCGGGGCGGCCCTGGAAACTGCTCCTTCGAGGGCTACCGGCGGTGGTGGTGGCTTCAATCTCCGTGGCACTGTACTACAACATCACGTTCTTTGGGAAAGCGCTTGTCGCTCTCCCCTCACTACCGATAGCGGCGGCCTGTCTATTCTACTATCTCTCCGCCTTCAATACCACGCCACCAGTGGCCCAGGTGATACTCTGGATGGCGAGCTTTGTGATTGCCGGTCCTCTCTGGTGGCTGGGATTGAGTGTAACCCTTCAGCGTTTCGCCGCAACCGACTCAACAAGATTTGTAGCTTTCCAAAGCCGAGTACAAAACTACCTGTGGCTCTACGCGTTCCCTCTTCCTTGGCTCCTCTGGGTTCACGCGCAATCGCCCAACGGTCCCTCCTGGGATGCCCTACGCGGCGCGATTCTCATCCGCGACCATCTCTACTGGACCAGCTTCGGAACGGAGAACTGGCTCAACGTCATCTATCTCGGCCTGGCTGGAACAGAGTCCGTGCTGACCGTCTGGGCGGTTCACCAATCGACTCTCGACTGGAAGCGCTCACTTGTCGTCGTTTCCTTGGCCAGTCTGGTGGCTCTCCTGGGGCTGTGCGCTCTAGCCCAACTGCTCTTCTGGATACGATAACGTTAGGAACATTCCGGGCAGTGGCCGTAGAGGGTGATGGCATGAGAGGTGACCTGGAATCCTGGAGGGGTCAGGCCTTTGAGATCGCCGGGGCATTTGTGGATGTCGAAGACCTTCGAGCAGTCGTTGCACTGAAAATGGTGATGATGGCCCAAATCCGCCGATTCGTAACGCGGCGCCGAGCCTGGTATCTCCACCACGCGAAGCGAGCCGTCCTCGACCAGACTTTTGATGTTACGGTAGACCGTGGCGATGCCTATTCCAGGGATAGCGCGCGAAGAGAGTTCCCGTACCTCATCGGGGGATAGGGGGCGATCGCTTTCGGAGAAAACCTCACGGATCGCGTCTCTTTGCTTCGTCTTCCTCACTTTTATGGTTTTCGCCGCACCGACTTGGGAACCCCTTTTTAGAGGTGAATCCCTCTCAAGAGGGTAGAGCCAAAGAGCTATGTCGATGTCACGAACCCTTCTTCTCTTAGCCGTCGTGGCCACACTGGGATGCCAGCCTTCGTCCGAACCCATCGCCTCATCTTCGCCCTCGATTCAAGGTGCCCCGATCGACTCTCCAGCTCAAGTCGATTCGCCCACATCCGCTTCCACCACCCCGGCTATCTCGACCCTTTCCGACCCAGGGCAAAGAGTCGCCCCCACCGATCCGGCGGAGCGAGCCAGGTTGGCTGTGGACGCTCCCCAACCGAAAGCCCGTGACGGCTATATTCCGGCCTCCTTTAGAGACCTTTCCAGCTTTGTCTACGAAGCCGATATGAATGGAAAACTCAGCCCTGAATCTCATATCCCTGAAGAGATCCAAAAGCTCGACAAGGCCCAGGTCGCGGTCTCCGGCTTTCTGATGCCGATCGAATTTAAAGGGAGCAAAGTTTCCACTGTGATTCTGGTCAGAAATCAGCTTCTCTGCTGTTTTGGCGAGGAACCCAAACTCAACGAGTGGGTCTTCATTAATGTCGAGCCGCCGGTCGACCCCATTACCGACGTACCCGTGACGATGTACGGAACCTTTTACGCCAGTCCCGATCGCGAGGAGGGCCAGGTGATCTCGCTTTATCGCATGCAAGCGAGCGCGATGGAGGCGATGCAGTGAAGGCTCTCCTTATCGCGCTTCTTCTCCTAACCTCGGTCGCCGGCGCCTGCCCTTTCTGCGCTCCGTCCGAGGCCGACCTCTTCTCCGAGCTTCAAGATGCTCAGTCGGTCGTACTGGTCAGCAAAGTGGAGACCAAAAAGTACAAAATTCTAGAGGTTCTCAAAGGGCAAGCCACGGTGGGCAAAATCGTGCTGGCCGCCGAGCCTAAGGGAACGAGCAGCCCCCAGGGAGGATTACTCCTGACCACGGCCGCTCCGGCCAACCTCCCCTATTGGTCGGACGCACCACGCTATCTCGACGCGAACGAAATCGCCTTCGTACGAAAAGCGCTGCCAATCACCCGCGAGAGTCAAGCCAAAAAGTGGGACTTCGCGGCTTCGTATCTGGAACACCCCTCCTCCGAGATCGCCAACGCCGCTTATAGCCTGTTAGCCGCCGCACCGCTGAGCGAAGTCCAAAAAAGAGCAAAAGTCCCGAGCAACGCGAAACTTCTGAGCTGGGTCAAGAACGGAAAGATTCCCGAGGAACGACGCGCTCTCTATCTACTTATGGCCTATCCCAGCTTTACCAAGGCGGACACACCCTGGCTCAAATCCGCCCTTTTTCACCCCAAACTCTCACCGATGTCTGCCCTACTCGGACCCTACATCGTGGCCTATCTCCAGGTGACAGGTTCTTCCGGAGTCAGCGAAGTCCAAAAGCGCTTCTTATCGGCCGAAGCGCCCGCCTCTCGAACCTTGACAGTGACTCGAGCCCTGGCCCTCGTCGGCCATCGAACCTCCTCCCAGCCGCTCAAAGACACCATCCGAGCCGTCTTTCTCAAAGAAGTGGCGCATCCGGTCCGAGGCCCTTACGCGATAGCTCCCCTGGCCGTATGGAAAGACTATCGGGCCGCGCCCACGGTGGAAAAGCTAGGAAGTCGAAAAGATACCTGGATCAAGGTGGCTGTGATTCGCTACTTCCGGAGCTTCTCCGGCGCCGAAGCCCAAGCGGCGCTCGGGCGACTTTCTAAAGTTGACGGAGGCCTGGTCAGCCGAACCACCGATGCTTACAAAGTGTCGGATCTGGGGATCGAATAAGGCGAGCTTCTCCCTTGACAAGTAACTGATAATCAATTATCAATACAGCGTGAGTTCCCCTAGTACATCCGTGCGACCCCGCGGCGTTGTCGACGCCGTCGGAGTCTTCCTCTCTCAGCTCTGCTTACTGCACTGCTTCCTCTTACCGGCACTACTGGCGGTCTTGCCTAGCTTGGACCTTCACGCCCTGCCGGGCGGCGAGGCGATTCACTTTGGAATCCTCCTCCTGTCGACCCCCACGGCACTCTATGCGCTACTGTCGGGACGCCGGTATCATCATCTGACGAAGCCGCTCGTCTATGGAATCGTCGGCTTGGCTCTACTCTGGCTTGGAACAACCTTGGAACACAGCCACCACAGCCTGCTTCACTCCGGGGCCCACTTCACAGGCGCTTGCGGCAGTATGTTTCTTCTCGTCGCTCATCTAACCAACTGGCGCGCGGTTCGACAAACCGGAAGCTGCGCCTGTCCCCACTAAGCGCCACGTCAAATTCCAAGCTCTATCCGTGGTCTTTGGAGGGCCCCGGCGCGATGGCAACAAACCGTCAACACGACAGGCAAGAGGAACGTCTAACCTGTCTGGGCGAGTTTCGCGAATTAGAGGCTTTTGACCATCTGTAGGCCAATGTGCCGCGATGAAATCAGGGCTTCAGGTAGGGTGTGGTTATGAGCGATAAAAGCGATTCCTTGTTACGGACAAAACCTTTGGATCGGATCCTGAAGCAGGCCGTCCAAAAAGAGGGTGGTCTGAAACGTGTTCTTGGCGCATGGGATCTCACGGCAATCGGAGTGGGAGCCATTATCGGGGCGGGAATCTTCGTTCTGACAGGCACAGCTGCCAAGGAGGCGGCGGGACCGGGCATCATGGTTTCTTACATGTTAGCCGGAACAGCTTGTATCTTGGCCGCCCTCTGTTACGCCGAGTTCGCTACACGAATGCCGATTTCCGGATCGGCCTACACCTACGCTTACGCGACCGTGGGCGAACTGGCCGCCTGGATTATCGGGTGGGACTTGATCTTGGAATACACCATCGGTGCTTCCACAGTCGCGGTCGGCTGGACTAAGTACCTCAATGAGTTTATCAAGGGGTTCCAATCGGTCGGACCAAACGGAGAACCACCGCCAGGTGTACCCCATTGGTTGTTGCACGCGGGGGCCGAGCCGGGGAGTTCGGGCGGTGTGAACCTGGCAGCAGTTTTATTAATTATCCTATTGACCATTCTTCTGTGCATCGGAGTGAAGGAATCCGCACGATTCAACGCGGTCATGGTGGCGATCAAGAGCGGCGTTGTGCTGTTTGTCATCTTCGCGGGCGCTCAGTGGGTCCAACCAGCGAACTGGGATCCCTTCATGCCTTTCGGCTTCAGCGGTGTCGTACAAGGCGCGGCGCTTGTCTTCTTTGCCTACATCGGATTTGACGCGGTCTCCACGGCCGCCGAAGAGGTCAAGAATCCCAGCAAGGATCTCCCCATCGGGATCGTCGCCTCATTGGTTATCTGTACAGTCCTGTATGTGGCCGTAGCGGCGGTGATCACCGGTATGGTTCCCTACGCCAGTATTGACCAGGGCGCTCCTCTAGCCGCAGCCTTTCAGTCTGTCGGGAATACCTCGGCCCAACGCTTGATAGGCCTGGGTGGATTCGTCGGGTTAACGACCGTGGTCTTGGTTCTGTTGATGTCGCAACCGCGTATCTGGTTCGCGATGGCCCGCGATGGCCTCTTGATGCCCTGGTTTTCCAGAATCCACCCCAAGACCGGGACTCCCGTCAATGCCACCATTCTAGCCGGTACTATCGCTCTCATTATGGCCGCTGCGGTACCGATGGAAGACCTGCATCACATGGTCAGTATCGGCACACTCTTCGCCTTTGTGGTTGTGTCGGGCAGTATTCTTATCTTGCGCTACAAAACGCCGGAGAATCCAACCAAGGTCGTCAATCAAACCCTACTCCTGGGCTTGGGCCTAACCGTTTTGTGTGTGGGTCTAGCCGGGTTCATGATGACCAAGGACGACACTTTGACTTTCTCCAAAAATAGCGCGACCGTGAACGCGGAAGGAGCTCTCGTGACGGAGCAGGGCGAGCTTCTTCTCTCCAGGGAAGATGTCCAGTTGGCGACTCAAGACAATGGTCTGACCGTTAAAGACGACCAAGTCACTCTGACCAATGATTGGTTGCGGCTGACCCACGATCATGAGCTCACCACTCGAGACGGAAAGGTGCTCAAGGTCAAAGACGATGTCCTGAAAATGGAGAAGAGTGAGCAACTCGCCGTCAAACGGGGCGACTGGATGCGTGCGGCATGCCGCGCGGCGGGATCCTCCAATGCCGAGTCGCTGCAGTTTAAAATTGCTTGTGCCCTAACTATTCTGGGCTTCCTAGTGATTGCTGGACCGATACTTTTCATGTTCGCGCAACCGACTTTCAATCCGCCGACCACATTCAAATGCCCGCTTGTTCCCGCCGTTCCGATCTTGGCGATGTTTGGCAACATCTTCATGATGGCTACGTTGAGTCCCGAGGCGTGGGTGCGACTGTTCATTTGGCTGGGAATCGGTTTCGCCATTTATTTCGGATACGGTCGCAATCACAGTAAGCTGAGCCCGAACTATGAAGGCGATCCCGACGCTACCGAAGAGTTCAACTTGCCCGACGCGACCCACTAAATCCGAATCTCACCGGTGAAAGGGAGCCCTCTTCGAGGGCTCCCTTTTTTTCTTGTGTGCGATTGCGTGCCACCTCTGCATTCCCTATAATACAAAAGTGACACGCCCAGACCCCGATCGAATCCGAAAGGTCCTCCGCGACGAGGTCGCTGAATTCAAAGCTCCAGGCGGCGTGGCCGGACTTTTCAACAGCCTCCTCATGCTGGTAGCCTCAGTCGGTCTCTCCTCGGTTGTGGGATCAGGATTTTTCTGGATCTTCGCCGCGATGATGGAGATGGACTACGAAGACAGCACGATAATCGTGGCCATGGTCTGCTCTCCTATCCTCGGGTTCATCCTGGGATATCTGACCCGAGACTCTCTGCTTTTACCAGGCCACACGAATCGCACGGCCTCCGACTATGAGATTGGAGAGGACAATGAGCTTTTGGGCTGTCTCTTCTACTTTCTCCACATGCTGGGAAGCAGTGTCTATCATAGCGTGACCCAGCTTCTCAACGGCTTCGGGAAAGACCGTTCCAAGGAACTTGAACTCGCCGTGAGCATCGTCTCGCACCTTCTGATTAAAGGCCAGGCTCCCACGGCGAAGTTGGCCGACTCTCTGATCGACCAGGGCGTTCCCAGGGAGCGAGTTCGCGACACTCTCGTGCTTTTGAGGGAGCAGCGCGTTATCGAGCCGGACGAAAACCTCACCAGACTGTCTCCCTCCATCAAGCCTCTCTTAGGGCCTATCTAGACCCAAGCTGGAAGTGGGTCCTCGAACCGAATCCAAAGGTCGGGTCCCTGGGCCATCTCCGTGTCGGTCAGCAAAGCCTCGTTAAGCCAGGTCTTGATCCGGTCGGAAGAGAGCTCTTGACCAATGAAGACCAGCTCCTGGCGGCGCTCGCTTAAGGCCCCCTCCGACCACCACGGCCCACCCGGGTCAAGGGTCAGAGACTGTCCCGCCAACGACCAAACGCCCACCATGTCCGGACGACTGGCCAGCCAGAAAAACCCCTTGCCACGGAGCACTCCCTCCCAATCCCTGGCCAAAACTTCAGACAAGCGTTGAGGATGAAAGGGGCGTCTGGCTTCATAAACCACACTACTGATCCCGTACTCCTCGGTCTCCGGAGCATGGCCCAGAGTCAATTCCATCTCCCATTCCTCATGTTTTCTCGCCGTCTCGGGATCGTAGAGTCCTGTTCCCACAATGGCGGAAAGAGGCACCTCCCCTCTCACCGTCTTGAGCAAACGAGCTCGGGGATTCAGGCGCCGAACTAGAGCCTCGGTGGCCCCTAACGTTTCCTCATCCACCAAGTCTGTCTTGTTGAGCAAAATTACGTCTGCGAACTCGACCTGGTCGAAGAGAAGCTCGGCCATCGTCCTCTCGCCGTCATCGTCCTCTAGAGCCTCCGAACCGGAGGTCAGGTCGAGAAAATTGGAAACATCGACGACCGTCACCATGGTGTCGAGACGTGCCAGGCTAGATAGCGTGGTCTCCCCCTCAAGCGGCATATCGAAAGTCACCGCGACGGGGAGAGGTTCCGAAATTCCGGTGGATTCGATCAAGAGATAGTCAAAGCGCCCTTCCCTGGCCAATCGTCCCACCTCGAGCAAAAGGTCCTCGCGCAGAGTGCAGCAGATGCAGCCGTTGCTCATTTCCACCAGGCGCTCCTCGGTTCGATGAAGCGACCCACCCTGAGCCAGCATTTGGGAATCGATGTTGATCTCGCTCATATCATTGACGATCACCGCCACCCGAAGATCCTGACGAGAATGCAGAATGTGGCGAAGAAGAGTGGTCTTTCCCGCCCCCAGAAATCCGGACAGAACGGTGACGGGTAGCTTCTTCGAATCAGAGGACATTTGATACATGATAATCAAATATCATTTATGAATATTCCTGTCAATTTCGCGACTCAATCACCGAGTCGACTCACTGACCGCTGGATCATCATCGGAGCCGGGATCCACGGTACCCACTTGGCCACCAGGCTCGTTCATGACAAAGGGGTCTCTCAGGATCAGATCCTGCTCGTCGACCCCTATCCTCCTCTGGAGCTCTGGAAGAGACGAACGAGAAACACCGGAATGCGGTATCTGCGCTCCTCCGAGACCCACCACATCGGAACAGGCAGCTCTTCCTTAAGGCGCTGGGTTAAAAAGCGTGGCCTCGCAAGCCAGGCCTGGTCGGGCAAATATTCCTGTCCCCGTCGTGACCTCTTCAATGCTCATTGTGATGGTGTCATCGCCGAGTACGGCCTGCACGACCGCTGGGCCCAAGATCGCGTCGTGGACCTGCAGCCGGAAGATTCCGGCTTCTTGGTCCAGCTCGCCTCAGGTCGCGAACTCCAAGCGGAGAACGTCGTCCTAGCGATGGGACAGCCGGCGGGACTTCAATGGCCCGAGTGGATACCGCCCGAGGCCGACGCCCGCCATCTTCTCGATCCGGACTTTGACCTCACCCAACTCGAGGGGGACGAGCCTATCTGCATCCTCGGTGGAGGAATGACGGGATCTCAGGCGGCGCTTTCTCTCTCGAAAACCAGGCGCGTTCATCTTCTTCTACGTCACCAGTTCCGGATTCAAGACTTCGACTTCGCCACCGACTGGGCGGCCTTCGCTTTCTCTAGACTCTCTCGCCTGGACGGACAACAGCGCCGCTCCCTTATCAGGCAAAAGAAACTCCTCGGCTCGATCAATCCCAAAACCTCGAGCGATCTGGCGGCCAGATGTCGCTCAGGAGCCCTCAGCTTGCACCAGGCCAGTGAAGGCACCTGGCTGGGTTCGACCTTCCGCTGGGGAGAAGAGGAGTTTCGCTCCTCTCCCCTTCTTCTGGCCACCGGTTTCATCAAGTCTCCACCAGGGGGAGGCCTGGTGGAGATTCTCAGCCGAAAGCTCGACCTACCGGTCAGCCCCTGTGGATACCCTCTGACCGGTCCCGACCTTCGCTGGACAGATGGTCTCTACGTGATGGGAGCCCTGGCCGAACTCAATGTCGGCCCCTGCTCGGCCAACATTCTCGGAGCCCGCCTCGCGGCGACGGCGATTTTGGGCTAACCGCTACCAGGAGGGGAAGGGGTCGGTCATCGTCTCCCAGCCGCGTGGCCCCAGCTCCATTTCCGAATCCCTCAGAAGAGCGCCATCGAGAGCCTCTTTGATGGCGGTCTGATCCAAACCGATCCCGATGAACACGATCTCCTGGCGCCGATCCCCCCAGGGCCGTTCCCAGCGCTCGGCGATCCAGCGTTGACTGGTCTCATTCTGGGGCCAGCTCTCCTTCGGAACATCCCCCCACCAGCGTCCCGAAGGTTCAAAACTGATAGATTGACCGGCGCTGGACCAGCCCACAATGGTGGAGTGTCTGGTCGCCAGCCAGACAAAGCCCTTGGAACGCAGAAGCCCGCTCCAATCTCGGTTCAAGGCGCGCTCCAGGCGCGCGGCGTGAAAAGGCCGCCGGGCCTTGTAGACAAAGCTAGAAATCCCATACTCCTCTGTTTCCGGAATATGCTCCCCCATCAGCTCTTTGTACCATCCCGGCATACTGGCGGCTCTCTCATAAGAGAAGAGTCCTGTATCTAAAACGTCCTTCATTCCGACATCGGACCGACTTGTCGCGATAATTCTTGCCACGGGATTGAGAACCTCGACAGCGGCGCGAACCTGGCTCAAGGTACCGTCGGAGACGAGATCCGCCTTGTTGATGATGATCACGTCGGCGAACTCCACCTGCTCCACCAGGAGACTGGTAAGTGTCCTCTCGTCTCCAACGCCTGCCGACATTCCGATCGACTCGAGGTCCGAACTTTGCCGACAGTGCTCGAGGAAGGTGGAGGCGTCGACCAGGGTCACCATCGTATCGAGTCGGCTGATATCCGACAGCGACGCCCCCGTCTCCGCGTCGCGGTGGGAAAATGTCGCGGCCACGGGCATGGGCTCGGCGATCCCGGTGGATTCGATAATGAGACGGTCGTAGCTGCCCGAGGAAGCCAGCCGGGCCACCTCGTCCAAGAGGTCCTGGCGTAGGGTGCAGCAGATACAGCCGTTGGAGAGCTCCACCAAAGTGGCGTCTTGCTGGGTGATCTCTCCACCCTTTTGCCGGACCAGTTCCGCGTCGATGTTCACCTCCGCCATATCGTTGACGATCACCGCCACTCGAACCCCTTCCTGATTGGTCAAGAGGCGGTTGAGAAGAGTCGTTTTTCCGGCTCCGAGGAAGCCGGACAAAACGGTGACGGGAAGCTTTTCTTTCTCAGCGAGAGAGGGCATGAGGATCTCCTTTAAATGTCGTTCGGGAAACAAACTTAGACATGAAATAATGATAATTGATTATCAATTATCATTATTTCATGTCTAGGTCAAGGCCCTCAGAGACCGTGGAATCAACTGGCAGTGTTACTCCTGTGTGAAAGCTAGAACCGCGCGTTGAGGTTGAAGAGAAAGCGCCGGCCCGTCACGTAACGCGAGCCGGAGAACTCGCTGAAGAGATTGACCAGCGAGCGATCGTCGAAGACGTTGAACACCTGAAGTCCCGCGCCTAAAGTGCCGCCCTCCCGCATTTTGGGCCGATACTCGAGATTGAAATTGGTGATAAAGCGGTCCACTCGATCTCCTTGAATGCCGAAGGGAGCGATCCCGACCGAGTTGTAAAGAGGGAGACCTTCCTGGGGAAATCCGCTGGCGTAAAGAACGTCCACTCCCGTGGAGAGCCCGTTCTTCCAGGTGTATGATACTCCGGCGTTAGCCTGAAAGCGTTGGTCGTGATCGTTGTATTCGGGGGGAGGTCCGGAGAAGATGCTCTCCTCCAGAGGTCTGGCCTCGCTTACCGTCATGGCCACAAAACCGTTCCATCCGTCAGGGTTCGTGCTGGTGACGCTCGCCTCCAACCCTTTGTACTCCGCTCGAGCGAAGTTGATGGGGGCGAAAACGGGGATGTTGCTGTTGGGAATCAAGAGCCCGATGTCCACCTGGTCGCGAAAGTCTTTGTAGACCAGGCCCACCTTTCCGACCATGTTGGGAGCGAACTGATTCTCGTAGGACACCTCGTACATGTGAGAGCGCTGAGGCAAGACCTCCGTCTGCCCCGACACGTCGAGCTCGATGGGCGGCGGCTGGAAGAGCCGGTTGTAAGACACTCGAAGAGCCTGTTCCTCACTCAATGCGTAGCTCAAGTTTAGCCTTGGCGAAATCTGCCCTGTCGAAACCCCGGCGCCGTTGTCGAAGGTCTCGGCGCGCAAACCGTAGTTGAGGATCAACTGCTCGCTGAGCGGTACCGTGTGGTCGACATAAATCCCGCCACTGAAGGCTTTGCGCTGAAGGGAGGCGTTGAAAGCTATGGGTGTGCCGAATCCCAACGGGTCGGGCAATCCCCCGCCGCCCCCGGGGTCGGTGATGGAGAGCTTCTGGTCCGAGTTGATGAAGTTCGCTGTAACCCCCGCTTTTAAACGATGATTCTCATCGAAGCGATGGGTGAAGTCGAGGCTGGGCTTGATCTGAAGGATGGAAAGATCCGTCGTGGGGAGGTAGGGGCTGCCGGGACGCTCCGGGTCCAGGGGGAACCCGTCGGCGGAAAGATCGGGTTGCAGACTTGCCGGGACGGTGAAATACGGCGTAAAAACTCCGTTGTTGCGCACCCTCTGGTTGTTGTTCTGGAGGGCCAGCGCGAACAGTAGGTCGTCGTCCTTGGTCAACTCATGATTCCAGCTCAGAAGAGCGAGAGTGTTGCTGTCTTGCTGAGACTGGCGCACACCGGCGGCATGGTTCTCCGGAGTCTGGGGTATCCCGAAGTCGGCGTTCTGATGAGAGAGCGTTAGGCCGTAGCGATTTCTTTCCCCCTTTCCGCTGAGGCGGAACAGAAAGGATAGAAGCTCGCCATGATTGCCGAGGTCTTGACGGACTGGAGAGGGAGCCTCCAAATAGACATCCGAGGTCGAGCGACGGGCGCCGACAAAGTAACTCAAACTTCCGTCCTCGGTCGATCCCCCACTCTTGAGCAGAAGCTCGGACTGTCCACGGTCGCCCAACTTTGCCGTGAACTCCGTGAAGGGCTCATCGCCCTCACCGGGAGTTCTAGCGTTGACGACGGCTCCCGTCTGGCCCCCCCGCGAGGCGTCGAAGGTTCCCAGACTGATCTCCGCTCCCTCGATAAACGAAGGGTCGAGCGGCTGGGTAGTCGACCCGGCCGTGGCCTGCGGCAAGTCCACACCGTCGAGGGCCAGAGACAGTGCTCGATGCTCACCTCGGACGTGAACCTGGCCCAGACTGTTGGAAGCCGTACCCGGCACCGTGGCCAGCAGCGACGGCAGGGAGCCCCGATCGGTGAGTCGCCCGATGAACTCCTGATCCCGCCGCACGGTTCCGCCGGCGTTGGGGTCGGTGCTGTTGACCAAGAGTCGAGCGTCACGAATCTCGAGAAGCTCAGCGGTATTCTCCGGACTGAGGAAAGCCTCGAAGAGGTTGTCCGCCCCAGAGGTTACCGTCAAAAGCGCTCCGTCTTCTCCCTCTGTAGCCTGATTGACCACCACGAAGTGCTCTCCAATGGGAACCCCGAGGATCCTGGCCTCTCCCGCCTCGTTGGTCTCCGCTGTAAAAAGGACCTTGGTCTTGGCCCGGTTCATCACCCGCACGGTAGCGCCACTGACCGCCTGATCGTCGGAAGCCCTGGTCACTTTAACCAGAAGGTCACCACGATCTCCCGCGGCGCTCACGAACCCGATCAGCAAAAGCCAGAAAATGAAAATTCCCAATCTCGACACAACTCTCACTCCACACCTCATTTAGCCTAGGCTAAAGATTTCATGAAGGTGATAATTGATTATCGATTATCTTGTCAAGTATTTTTTGAAAAAACAAAATTAAAAGCTCTGGAGTTCTGGGACTCACAGAGCTTTGTCTGGAAGCTTTTTATAGCTGGAATCTGAAAGCTTAGAAGCCTTTCACTTTTCCACTGGCGTCGCCACCAAGATTCTCATAGAATTTGGTGATGTTCGGGATCCAATGCTTGTTGAGTCCGCCGGGGTCGTTAGCCGCGCCTACAGGAGCATAAGTACCACCGATCTTGGCGATAGTGTTTTTACCCGTGTAGTATCCGCCCTCGCGGGTCAAGGAGCGGGCTTGAGCGTTGATGGATTCGGCCACCGAGTTGAAGGACTTCAACTTGCTCCCCTTCATGATGCCCATGGCGTTGTTCTTATTCTTGAACGCCTTGGAGGTGCCGCCTCCAGTCTCCTGAGAGGAGATGGCGGCCAAAAATCGTGGATCCACTCCGTGCTTCTTCCCGGCATCAATGAAAGCTTGGGCGTGGGGTTTCAGTCCCTTGGGCAGCTTCTCGGTCCAGGACGTGTCGTCGGTCCCCGGAACCTTGGACTCGCTCTTTTCGGTCGCTCCCGCTTCTTGAGTTCCGGCTTGCTCTCCGGCGTTGGCCGAGTCCGCTCCCTCGGCCTTAGCTTTAGCCGCCGCCTCCTCGGCTTGAGCGGTGGCCTCCTCGGCCTTCACCGGGGCCTCACTCTGGGCTCCGTTCTTGTCGGCTTGAGCACCGCCCAATCCCTCGAAAGCTTTACGAGTATCTTTTCCGACGAGTCCATCGGCATCGAGGCCTTGAGTCTTCTGGAACTCCTTGACGGCCTTCAGGGTATCCTTTCCAAAGATTCCGTCGACACCGATGTCGGCTCCGTTGGCCTTAAGTTTTTCCTGCAGCGCTCTCACCTCATCCGAGCGCATCCCCTGGCGCAGGGTCTTGCTTCCCAAATCACCCACGGGACTGCTCTCTCCGACTTTGTTGTCACCCACCGGCGCGGGAGAGTCCCAGGCTCCGAAATTGACCGGAGAGTTGGAAGAGGCGCCGAGCTCACCCGAGCGAGCCTCGGCGGAAAAGGTCGACCGGTCGGCAACCTGCCGATCGTTCTGCCCTCCGTTTTGTCCGCCGGTTTGCGGACGGGCCTCCTCGAGCTTGGGGCGAGGAGTGGGAACGGGGATTTTCTTGTTGGAAGTTTTGGCGGTGTCAAGAGTGATGGACATTGTGGCTTCTCTTTCGTTGCTGGTGTTAGTCTTACTTAAACCGCCCGAGACAGTGACTTCAGGAGTCATTTTCTTAACAAGATGTTACCGTTGTGAACGAATATGAATTTTTCGTAGACATCAGGTGAAACTTCCGACAGGTATCCAAGAGTTGGCCAAGTAGGTGCCCACCATGGCTTTCGGATCGTATCGATGGACTGTCGGCCTCCTGCTGGGCGCCGCCGCGTTGACAAGCGCGGCTTTAGTAGCTCTGACCGCGCTGGAGACCCACAGGGTTCAGCGCCTGGTCCCTGTGGACGGCGAATTTGTCGAGGTCGACGGCGTGCGACTGCACTATGTCTGCCGCGGTCAGGGTTCACCTATCGTCATGATCCATGGCCTGGGTGGACAGCTTCGAAATTTCAACTATCTGGTTGAGGAGTTGGCCGAACACCACCGTGTGGTCTTAGTGGACCGTCCTGGCTCCGGCTATTCCACCACTGTTCGTGGACAAGGCCTGGAGAGCATCACCCGTCAAGCCGAGTTGATAGTCAAGCTGATCGAACGTCTTGAACTCAAGCGACCTCTGGTCGTGGGACATTCTTTGGGCGGCGCCATCGCTCTGGCGGTTGGGCTCAACTATCCGGAGAGGCTCTCCGGCTTGGCTCTGATAGCTCCCTTGACCCAGATGCTCAGTCAGATCCCTCCGTCCTTTCGCGGTCTGGCCATTGAGCCGGCCACACTTCGAGTCGCCCTGGCCTGGACTCTGGTCGCTCCGATGTCGCGCTGGGGCCCGAAGGCACCCATCGAGGAAGTCTTCTCTCCCGACCCTGTTCCTGGAGACTTCGAGGTTCGCGCCGGAGGCGGACTGGCCCGCCGTCCCGGCAACTACCAGACCAGCGCCTCCGAGATGCGGTCCATTGCCAACGATCTTCCCGACATGATGAAGCGCTATTCCTCACTTGCCGTGCCCGTGCGCATCCTCTTTGGAGAAGGGGACACGGTTTTAGATCCGCAGCTGCACGGGGTAGCCCTGGCGCAAAGCGCCCCCGACGCGCATCTCGAAATCGTGCCGGGAGGTCACATGCTCCCCGTCACCTACCCCCACGAGACCGCTGCCTGGATTCACAAAGTGGCGAAAGAGCTGCTCGGCTAGTTCAAAGATGTCGAGCGCTCATTTCGTCATAGAGGTCAACGCGATCGGAAAGCGACACCAACGGTTTCGCATCGAAGACTCTCAAAGACTCCAGTCTACTGGTCTGACCTAAACGCTCGCGATACACCCTCATCGCCTCACGAATCAGATCGGCAATGGAACGCCCACTTTTTCGGGAGTAAGCCCGGAAGGCCTCGTACCGGTAAACGGCACAATGTAGTCATCCTCTGATATCGACAACGATATTGTCTTCATATCTAAAGTGATATGCCTGCCGGTCCAACTCGTCAAGACGCTTCTTTCTCGCGTGCCAGTAAAACCCCGAGGCCGAAACTGGCCATCAAGATCATGGCGCCTCCGATGAGGCTCTCGACTCCGGGGACCTCGCGCCAAAAGAGATAACCCAGCAGGGCGTTAAACAGCAGTCCACTGTAGCGAGCCGTCGAAACCACACCGGCTCGCTCTTTCCGATAGGCTTGAGTGAGACAGTACTGAGCGGCGAAAGAGACTGTCCCGAGGAGCGCCACCAAACCCAGGTCGAAACCTCCCGGCAACCGGAGTTGGGACCAGTTCACGAACGGCATCGGCATAACCGTCGCGGTGACTAGAAAGGCCAACATAATGGTGACGTTGTTGTGGTCTTTCGAAAGTTGACGGATGGCAAGGGAAGCCGAGGAGGCGAGTATCGCGGCCAAGACTCCTAGGCCGACAAAACTCAAGCGCATGCCCCTAGAAGGCAGAAGATCTCGCCCGGCGCGACCGAAAGGTCCAACTCGCTCAAAGCGGGCACGGTCTTATAAGTTTTGCTTAGCTTGATCGCTTCTAAAGCTGGAGAGACTTTAGTTTCCATTGCAGCACTCCATTCATGATAATTGATAATCAATTATCATGAATGGAGTGCTGAGTCAATCTCTTGGTTTCCCACGCTCCTTTAGGCTTATAGAACAAATAGGTTTATCATCGGTACGCTTGGGACATAACGAACCATCACTTGAACACTTGTTCAAATAAAAGGAGATTCTTTTATGTCTTGTAACCACTCTCATCACGATCATGTTCATGGAGCCGACTGCGGTCACACCGCTATTCATCACGACGGGCACGTCGACTATCTTCACGACGGTTGTCTTCACCACCCCAACGGGAGCGACGTGGAAGAGCATGTTCTCGAGGTCAATGACACCAATCCGGAGCGTTGCACCCCCGACCATCACTGTGACGGGCATGAAAAAGGACACGTGCACGGCCCCGGCTGCGGACATGAGGCGGTTCCCCACGGCGATCACACCTGCTATCTAGTGAACGGCCACCTTCACTTCCCCCACGGCGACCACTGCGACGATCACGGCCCCGTGGAGCTAGTCCAGGCGTGATCCATCCTTGTGGAGACGACCATCACGACTTCGCGGAGGCGCCCACCCGCTGCTCCGACGAAGCCGTGATGGCGGCGGCCGGAATCTTCAAAGCCCTCTCCGACGTTCCAAGGCTAAGAATCTTAGAAGCTCTGGCTCAAGGAGAGTTCTGCGTCACCGAGCTCGCACGTCTGAGCGGGGACGAGATCTCGACGGTGTCGCAGCGACTGCGCGTGCTCAAATCCGAGCGCCTAGTCAAGGACACGCGGCGCGGCAAGCACAAGCTTTACAGCATCGCCGACCAGCACGTCCTGGAGCTTGTTCGCAACGCCCTGGCCCACGCCCAAGAGAAACACGCTGTCTAAACTTGTTCGAAGTCTCGCTCTGCCAACAGGTGCTGAACTCCTCCGGCCGCCAAGGTCCCGCCGGCGGACGCCCAGGCCAGGGAGTGCATGGGGCTTGTCATGTCCCCGATAGCGAAGACGCCAGGCACTTCCGTCTGGCCGAACGGTGGAGAGGTCTGGACGTAGCCGGCCGAATCGATCACGCAACCCAGGCTTTCCGCGATCGGACTGCGCTGCCGGTTGGGCGGTCGATACAGGAGCGCCTCTCGAGACAAACGGGACCCGTCGGCGAACCGGATCGTCCGAAGCTCTCCTCCCTCTCCCTCCAACCCCACCACGGGAGAGCTGACGAAAGGGATACCGAGCGCCTCGAGCCTGGACTTCTGTTGGTCGTCGGGAACGAAGTTTTCATCACCGCAAACCAACAGATCTTTAGTCCAACTTCGCGCCATTTTCACCATCGCGAATCCCGCCGGCTGGGTCACCATCACAGCCCAGGGCCGATCGCGATACTCCCAACCGTGACAGAAGGGACAAGCGAACACGCTGTGACCCCAAAGTGGAGCCAAGCCCGGGAGGACATCCAGGACATCTCTCACACCCGTCGCGAGGATCACGGTTCGAGCGCGAACCTCACGACCGTTGGACAGGCGCGCTGAAAAAATTCCGTCTTGCCGGCGTGTGACTTGCTCGACCTTCACCTCCTGAAGGCTCACGCTCTCGTACGGTTCCAACTGGCTCCTGGCGATAGCCAAAAGCTCGAGAGGCGGCGTGCCGTCCCGGGTAAGAAAGTTATGAGAGTGTTCGGCGGGAGCGTTTCGCGGGGCACCCTCGGAGCAGATCAGTGTGGTGCGTCGTGCCCTCCCCAGGCCCAGCGCGGCGGACAAGCCGGCCACGCCTCCACCGACGATCAAGCAGTCGAAACTCTTTGTAGAGGAATCCATCGTCTTCTCCAGTCCTAGGCCTTGAGGCCAAGCCACGCAAGTTAGGGACAAGCCCAGGGCGCCCGCCAAGAACTGACGTCGTGGCATCGTCATGGTCTCAAGACTAACCGGTGACGACAGTCTCGGTATAGAACGATCTTGTGCTGACGGCTCCGGGAGTGACGCCCGCGTAGCGCCGAAAGACTCGAATGAAGTGGCTCTGATCGGCAAACCCCAGGCGCAGCGCCACCTCCGCGGCGGGTATCCCTTGGGACAGCAAGATGAAAGCCGCTCCCAACCGCCGGTGGGCATGATACTGGCTGGGGGTCACGCCGTACCTTTGGCGGAACAGCCTCTGCAGGTGATGGGGATGCCAGCCAGCCAATTGGCCGAGCTCTCGCAGAGTCGGTGTCCGGTCGAGCCGGCCGTCGATATGCTCGCGAACAACTTCGAGGAGCCTCAAAGACTCCGCCGCTATGGGTATGGAGAGCTCTCGGCCCTCCAGGAGTCCGTGCCGCGCTACTCGCTCGAGCCAGCGGCCTAGAAGGAGGCGTTTGGCTCCAACGTTACCAGGCGCCACCAGGGCCTCGAAGGTGTCGGTGAAGTGGGTCGCGAGGGGGTTCCGATTCGCCTTGAGCACCGTCACGGGGCGTACCCTGGCCGGAGGAAGAGCGTGCTCACGGACCCATAGTGTCCTCATTCTCCAAGCATAGCCGCCACCACACTCTCCACTGACCACGGAGTCGGCCGGCAAAACGACAAGGTCCCCGGGGCCCGCTCTCAGCACCTGACGAGAATCGCCGTCCACAAAGTGAACCTCTCCCTCCAGGACCTGGCTGAACAGAGTCTCCTGATGCCTGTGGCGCGGTATCATGTGCCCCCGTGGCCCCGAGGATTCGTGCAATCGTACCTCTTCCAGGTCGTCAGGGCGGTAGAGATGCAAAGTTCCTTCTGAGGCCAAAGGCTCCGACATAATGATAACAGGTTCTCATTATCACTAGATATCCCTCTGGAGGTTGTATCCATCAAATCTGGATACGTCGCCACTCCGCGGTGGACACACACCAAATCTCACCAGTGTATCCATCACAGTCCGGCTACATCGCAACGCAAGAATGTTCTATACTGCGCCCAATCGATGGAATAGTCTCAGAGATATCAATTTCCCCCTTAAGGAGACCTCATGTCCCAAGAACCGAGCTCAGCATTTTTCAATGAGGAGATGGCGGCGACTTACGACGAGCGCTTCGCCCGCCTCGCTCCCTTAAAAGACGCTTTGCACCTGGGCATGAGGATGGTAATGGCCGAGTTGCCGCGCCAGGCCAGAATTCTCTGTGTCGGGGCTGGAACGGGAGCCGAGGCTTTGACCCTTGGGGAAGCGAATCCCGAGTGGCACTTCACCCTCGTCGAGCCATCCGGAGCGATGCTGGCGGTGGCCCGTCGCCGCTGCGAAGCAGTAGGACTGCTCCCTCGCTGCAGTTTCCACGAGGGCTTCCTGGACAGCTTGCCCCCGGCCCCGGAGTTCGACGCGGCCACCGCGATCCTGGTCTCGCAGTTCGTGGTGGACCCCCAAGAGCGGCTCTCGTTCTTTCGAGGCATCGCCGAGCGACTTGTCCCCGGAGGGCTATTCGTCAGCGCCGACCTCTCCGCCGACGGCGAGGTCAAGGCTCGTATCTTGTCGATCTGGCTCAAGTTGATCGAATACAATGGGGCTTCCACCGAGCAGCTCGAAGGCTACCTGGACGCCATCGGCAAGAACCTCGCGGTCTCCGATACCAGCGAAGTGGAAACTCTTATCACCTCCGCCGGCTTCGAATCCCCGGTCCGCTTTATGCAGACTTTACTCATTCAGGCCTGGGCGACCAAACGAAGCTAACCCGACTTGTACAGCGGCGATGACACGGTTGAGGGCTTCGCGAAAGAGATGCCAGGCTCGGCTCGGGACGTCCCTCTCCAGGGTATTGGAGTAGAGACGTCCCGAAGAGCGTCTACTTTACTTCAGAGCGCTCAGGTCCGCTCCGAAGTTGATATGGAAGGGAACCCCGTCGAGGACAAGGGCGGGTACGGACTTGACTCCCGCCTTCTCCGCCTCCGACACGCGATGTTTGGCCTCTCCAAGGTGGACGATCTCCACATCGTACTTCCCTTTGTCCAGGGCCTCGGCGACCTTATTCTCAGCTTCGAGACAGACCGAACATCCCGCATGATAAAACACTGCTTGACTCATGATTTTTCTCCATCATTTGTGACTTCATCGTCGCGCCGGTAGCGCGATAACCACAGCATGACAGCCGGTGTTGCCCTCCACCAGTACGCACTTTTTGGTAGGTAGGGTACAAAATGGTATAAATAGCTCCATATGGCGTCGGAAAAAATTTTTAACACCAGAAGAAGCTATCGGTGTCTAGAGCAAGTCATCGGCTGCAAGTGGTCGGTCTCGGTTCTCAAGGCTATCGAGCAGGGGGTGGACCGTCCCGGAGCGCTGGAGCGAAACATCGAAGGTATCTCGACCAAGATACTCTCCGAACGGTTGAGAAAGCTCACTGAATACGGTCTCTTGCATAAGACGAGCTTCCCCGAGGTCCCACCCAGAGTTGTCTATTCTCTGACAGAAAAGGGGCAAATACTGTCCGACATCATCGCTCGGATCCATGCCTTGGACCGCGAGTTCCCCAACAGCTAAACACACATTCATAGTATCTTGCCTTCCCGAGTGGAAGTTCGCGCGCCTCAGATTGAAGTACGAGGAAACCGCATGAAAGTTTGGTTCCTTTAGGCTGTATCGGAAAGGAACATCTTGCACCCCAACGGGATTTTGAGTCAGATAAGAAATACGGAAATTAGAGTCTGAGAAGAAATCGTGAATCGGGGACGAATTCGACCCTGGAAAAGGGCGGAAAAATTGTGCTTACAAAACGTGGAACTCTAACAATATTATTACTGGGGAGCCTGGCGGCCTTCTCTTGCGGTGGCTCTGGAGGCAGCACGGTTGCCGGGGAAACAGACTTTCGCCTTCCCACACCGAGCACCCCTCGGCCGAATACGCCCACCCCTAGTCCGACGATAGTCCCGTCACCGTCTGCCACTCCAACACCACCGGGACCGAGTCAGCCCTCCGCTTTAGAAGCACAGATAAGAGCATTCCCCGAGCGAGCTTGGGGAGAGAATCGTTATCTGGTCTTCTCCACTACCCGGAAACTCGTAGCAGAAGACACTAACAGCCACGCCGACATCTATCTCCGCGATCTCCTCAAAGGGGACCTCCAGATGGTCACGCGCGGCTCCAACGGCCCTTCGACCTTCGCCTCGGTTTCCAGCGACGGTTCTACCATCGTCTTTCTGAGTGATGCCACCAATCTCGCCGGAACGGATGACAACGGCAAGCGGGATGTCTACGTGTATCAGGCCCGTAAAAAGGCTTTTCGAAATCTCACCAAAGACGGCGTCGCCGACTTCTCCGAACCTACGATCTCTGGCGACGGAACAACTGTCGCAGCGGTCTCCGTCGACCCCGGGCTGGTCTCTGGAGACAGCGATGGGAAAGCGGACGTCTTCTTGTTTCGTTTAGACCCGGAGTCGGTGACTTTGATCGGCGCCTCCACCACGAGTGCGGCCGTGAGTCCAAGCCTCGACACCGCTGGACGTGGCCTCGCTTATGTGACGAAGCGAGGCGGCTACTGGCAAGTTGTAGCGCACGATAGCCATACCGGCCTCGAGGCGATAGCGAGTCAAACCCTCACTGGCCAACTCGGCAACGGCGACAGCTTCTTCCCCAGTCTGAGCGGCGCGTCCCAACGACTGGCGTTCAGTTCGAAAGCTACCAATCTCGGCGACGGCGACAATGACCCCACTGTGTTCTGGACGGCTCCAGGACATCTGTCTGCTGTCGCCGCGGGACAGTCCCCCGTGATCTCGCGCGACGGTTCGGCATTCGCCTATCTGCGCGATGGGCAAGCGGTCCATCGCGACGCCCTCGGAGCGGAGACTCTCCTGGGCCATGCTACGGGAACCTCGCTCTCCAAGAATGCGGTCGTCTGGCCCAACGGCGAAGAGCTGATCGCTCGCGCCGTCGGTAAGGGAAGCGATGTGCCGATGAACCCCGTCTACAAAGCGATCAACCCGATCGAGCACTCGGTGACTCCCTTAGAGATCGCCTCGTCCCGAGCGCAAGCTCAGTTTCTCGACCTCAATGGTGATGGGCGAAAGGACCTCTTTATTCCTGATCGTGTCGAAACCACCAGGCCCACCCGAGCCTTTGTCGGCCTAGCACAGAACGATGGCAGCTTTCAATCTTCAATACAAAACCTCGGTGGCTTGATCTTGACATACGGCCTGGCCGATCTGGACGGAGATGGCGATCTCGACGTGGTATTCATCTCTCAACGCTGCCAGCCTGGAACCCCCCCCGCATTTCAAACAACCACCATCTACACTCTGCGAACAGCATTCAATGATGGAAACGGTCAATTCTCTCCCGGCACTGTTCGAGATCTCCCGCATTATGCCAACAAACTTCTCGTTGGGAATCTCAACGATGACGGTATCCCTGACATCGCGCTCATCCAAGACGCCTATGATCCGCCCTCGTCCTCAGCCATCGCCCTCTTTGGAACAAGTGGGGGCATCTACAGTGGAGCGCCCCAGACCATTCCGATCTCCACTAGCTTTCAAGGGGTAGTTTTGCTGAGCGATATCACTGGTGATGGAGTCGACGACATTGTCATGTTGGACTCGAGCTCACAGAATTTCGTCACCTTACCGAATTCAGGAACCGGAACTTTTCTCTCGCCGGTATCGACCCCCTTCGGAAGCTCAATCGGTAGCTCACCTTACCTAGTCTCCGTCGACTCCAACTCGGACGGACGTCAAGACCTCCTCGTCAGCAAGTCTATACCCTCAACAGTCAGTCTCTGGACCTCTAACGGAACGGGAGGCTTCAGCAAAATACGGGAGCACGACACAAAGGGGAGTCAACTTTTTGTCGACGACGTGAACGGCGATGGTATACTCGACTGGGTGGTCAATGGGAGTGCTCTCACGACCTTTTTGAGCGGAGAGGCTCCCGCTGTCATTTCGCCCGGAGTCTCAGGCATGCTGGGATTTCAAAGCAGGCCAGGCGAGCAGTCCGAGCTGCTGGCCCTTTACCACTCCAACCTCTTACGCCTCCAGGGTCAAGACGGCAGATACGGTTTGCCTGTCGTTGCCCCCAATAGCGTTTCCTCAGAGTGGCTGCTCGGCGACTTCAACGGAGACCTGCTTCCCGATCTCTTGTCCCTCCAGCACCAGAGTTCCATATTACACCACGGAGATACCCACCGAACCTTCGCCTCTCAAGAGCCTGCCGTGATAGAAGGCCTGCCGCCTGGCTTTGACAGATACTCTGATTTTACCGAAGATTTTGACTCAGATGGCGAACTCGACCTTGTACTTTACTCTTCGGCGGGCCCCATCCTGATCGCTTATGGCGACGGAGAAGGCCGTTTTTCCATCCTCTCAGAATCTGTTATCCCGTCTTCCGGGAGCCGCCTGAGAGTCTCCGACCTCAACAGCGATGGACGTCCAGACTTGATCACCATAGGTGGACTCGACCCGGTCATCCGATACTGGCTTAATCTTGGAGAACGAGCCTTCTCCCCCTCTCAAACCCTGTCGGCCCCCAACGCGACAAGGTTCGAAGTCGGCGACATCGATGGAGATGGTGTTAAAGATCTGCTATTGATAAAGATTCACAACAGTATTGAACGACTCTCTTGGACGGACGGCGGGGGCTTTGGCAACGCTACCGTTCTCATTCCCCCACAGAGCAATCCACCTTTTGAAGAGTGGATTCTTGACCTTCGGCTCGACGACTTGAACCTTGACGGGCGCGACGATCTCCTTGGCCAAGGTGCGGCAGCCTTTTTTGTAAGCGTCATTGGCTGCGAGTTGTTCCCGATGAATACCCCTTCCCTTGTACCATCCGTCACACCTCACTTTGCCAAACTGAGCACCACTGGAGGCTTACAGGCCTTGACTCACAACGTTCTTGGATACCGCAGTGCCCAGGTTCGAAGCAACTTGGTCGCCGACTTCGATGGAAACCCACTTCGTTCCAGAATCCTTTTGGAAACGGGCAGTGTTTGGTCGGTTTTCACACAACAGCCTGGTTCCGTACTGCAAGAAGCGAAGCGACTGTTCGTGGGAGAGTATCGAGAGAACGGCGCCTTCCAAAAAGATATCGACTTCGATGGCGATTTCGATATCTTCATCCCTCGCACCCACGGCTTCTCCTTTCTGAATCGCTAGCGCACCCAACCCCACAGGCGAGGGTCGCCCTGGACGGTGGGCCAGGGGCTCCAGGCGGTGCGGGTGGAGAGCCCACGAGTTTTGAGAACCGGTCTAGAGGCAGGTTTTTTTAGTGGATGGATGTTACTTGAGCATCGAATCCAAAACGGTGATTTCCGAGAAAACTTCGTAGTCGTCCTGATCGTCAGAAATACAAAAGCTGATACCATGAGTCAACATGGTTGCCACAATGTTGGCGTCGTGAATGGGCTTGCCTCGCAGTTGGTAAGTTTTCACCAGGCTGCTCAACCGTCGTTGAACCTGTTCGGTTTCTTCTAGCAAAACCATCTGGTATGAAAACTCGTGGATGTTGGCCAAGGCCGCGTCGGTACTCAAGCCGAGCCCGTTGGCTGCCTTCGGTCTAGTGGCGACCACTAGATACTCTCGAACAACCTGACCGCTCCATAGCAGCGAATGTCCTTGAGCGGGGTATTCTCAAAAAGATCCAGAGCCGATTGATGACGTCGTCGGGTCCGATCAGTCGCACAAACAAGCACGTTGGTGTCAACAAAGAGGGTTCACCGGTAATCTTCATAGATGTCACTTCGCTTCAACGTCTCGCTCATGCCGGTGTCGGAAAATGTAATTGAAGGCTTCTCGGCGATAGCGGCGGGACCATTCGAGCGGCTTTCTCCAAGATAAAAACCAGCTCTCCCTGCAAGGAACGATGGTGGGAAGCGGCAAGCCGCTTGAGCGCTTCCAAAGTTTCTGGCGAAATGTTTCGAATGTGTAGCGATCTCATACCGCTAGCATAATGCCATCAATTCCGGATAGCAACATATGTCTTCCCAGTCCCAGCGCGGCAGCCAAGCCGGCCACCCCTCCCCCGACGTCGTGGCATCTTCATGGTTCTCAAGACTAGCCGGTGGCGGCGTCCCGGAGCGCCACAAGCGAAACATCGAAGGCGTCTCGGCCAAGACGTTCTCAGAACGACTGAGAAAGCTCCCACCCAAGGTGGTCTATGCCTTCATAGAAAAAGCCAAACACGTTAAAATCGAATGTAAGCGTATCCTTGCAACTGCAGGTCGATAAGGCGGGTGTAAGCTCCTGAGACGAGCAGTACGGCGGGGTGAATGTCAGATTTTGGCCATCCTTGCCGAACGCGACGAACGTCACAGAGCTCGACGGTCACGCCGAGCGTTGCCAGTTCGTTCAGTAAGGCTGTATTCGGATTCGGTCCTGGTTTACCCGTGACTCGAGACCAGGCTTCGTCGGTGAGTAAGGCCGTGGAGGCTGGACCATGGATGACGGCGCGAAGGTCGAGTTTATCCGGCATGACCCCGAATTCTCGATACGCAAGCCACAACTCTCGCAAGGAGAGAAGCCCCTTGTTAAGGCCCGCGATCGCCTCATCTCCGGTGATCTGGTAAACCGCACGGACCATCCCCTGATGCTGAAGGCCGATCACCTCTCTTTCCGGAGCCTGCCGCGCGCTCGCCCCCGATAGAGCTTGAGCCGAGACAGCTTGGCCCAACGTCGCGGCCATGGTCAAAGATAACAAAATGGCGTAATACTTTCGTGTCAAAAAGAGTCTAAAGTTGGGCATCATCCGAGCTTTCTTCGTTAGATTGAAATTGCGAGCGAAGCACGGCGGGGCTGACCTTGCAGCGAACTGCCGGCTGCGAGTCGGTGAAAACGATAGGATCATGCCGGGTCAGATAGCTTCGAACGGCGTGATGAAGATCGAGGCTAAGCTCTCTAGTCTCGGTGCACTGGACCACTCGATGTACCTGATTCGTGGGAGCTCCACGATGGCTGCCGGAAGCGATGGAGTAAAGCTGTTCGGGTTCCACCCTACGACCGCCAACGTCCAGGGCTTCCAGGCGATGTCCCGCCGATTTGGAGGAGTCGAAAAGGACGGTCATGTTCGAGGGACGAGGCAACCAGCCTCCAAACCGCTTCGAAGGGTCGGGAGAGAAAACGTTTTCCAGCTCTCGCTCCCAGTAGGTTATGAGTTGGGACCCTTTGGCGTTGCCCACCTTCAAAGGCAAGCTCATCGGAAGCCAGTTCCAAAGATCGCCTTCGGTGATAGGTCCTGGGGCCAAAGGAGGAGCGAACCGGTAGCCATTGGTCAAGGCGATGTCGGTTCCAGCCGCTTCGCGAACGGCGTCAGCGATGATCCGATCGATCGAGGAGTTGAGAACATCATATCGGCCCAGCCATCGCGATGACTGCCCTAAGACCTTGCCGGCTCGCGCGCGGTAAGGGGACAGCGCCTGTTCGACGACCGCCCTGACTTCCGGGTCCTCGGCATACAGAGTAGGCCTGAGCTCTCGAAGCTCCCAGGTTCTCTCCGTGATCTTACCGTTCTTATCGACATCGATATCGAGAACCCCCAAAAATGAGCCGAAAGCTCCGGCTTCCACCACCCAAGTCTGACCACGTTGGATCGGTTGATAGGTCCGTTCGTGGGTGTCAGCTGAAAGAATCACCTCAACGCCTTCGAGATTATCGGCGAGCCAGATGGCTTTATTGAGACCTATGTGAGTCACCAGAACAACCAACTCCACCTCTCCCGAAGCTCTCAAGCTGTTGACCAGCGGCTGGATACTGTCCGCTCCAGTGAAGTTAAGCCCATCACTCATAAAAGGGGGCTGGCGACGCGGAACGTCCGGATCTGTCAGGCCAATGAAGCCGACCTTCACACCGTTGATTTCACGAACGAGATGGGAGGGGAAAAGGGGCTGTTTCGTTCCGTCGACAAAGATATTGGCCGCGATCAAAGGATAAGAGAACTCCGAGGCACGCTGCTTGAGGGCCTCCGCCCCATAGGTTACAGCCCAATTCCCCGGGATGGCCAGGTCTAGCCCCAGTGAATTCATGGGCTTTACCACAACTTCGCCCAGGCTCCAAGCGGCAGGCCCCGAGCCTTGGATGGTATCGCCACCATCGATGAAGACGACCTGTCCTGGTCGCTCGGCTCTCAGCATCTTCACCGCCGTGGAGATCCGAGACAGCCCCCCCACGTTCTCGACATATTCCTCTGTCTCGCCAGACCAGAAAAGCTCCGCGTGGGGCTCAAGCTGAGCATGAATGTCATTGACGTAAGCGATGGTGAAGCGCCGGCTTTTTTCGTTGGCAACTCCTTCCACTGGTTGCGCGACCACCGAGCAGCTAAACAGCGCGAAGGCTAGGCCTTTGCCGATAAGGCTCCTGAAGACTTTCATCGCCATAGCTTAGGACCTCCGCGTGTCCGAAGCGCGTCGAGGCTGGGCTGGGTATTCAAGCGGATAACCTGCCGCAACCCAAGCTGTATACGAGCCGGGCACGCTGCGAGCATCAAGACCGGCACGGCGCAGAAGACTTGCCGCGATGCTGGCTCGATAGCCATTGCCGCAGTACACGACAACCGGTTTGGTACTGTCGAGCTCCTTCGCTCGCTGGGGAATTTCCGGTAGAAACATGTATCCAGCACCAGCGATATGGCCCTGATCCCATTCGGAAGGCTGGCGAACGTCGAGAAGCTGCATCTTGTCCGTGGGAAAAGTCTCGCGCACCTCGTGAACGGACATGGTGTCGAAGTTCTCGTAGGCAAACCCACTGTCGATCCAGTTTTTGATTCCACCTTTCAAGCCCATGATCACGGTCTCCTGAAGGCCGACCCGAGCAAGCCATGCCACGACATCTTCGCTTTTCCCGTCCTCGGGCAAAACCAATGCGATCGGGCGCTTAGGGTCAAGCAGCCAACCGCTCCATAGAGAAATAACAGGATCGTAGCCAATGTTGATAGCGCCTTTGATGTGACCACCCGCGAAATCTAACATTCTTCGCGTGTCTAGTAACTGGACCTGACGGTCTTGGACAAAGCTCGCGAACTCTTTGGGAGAGGTCATCTTCACCTTAGGCAGTCCGCCCATAATATCTGGCCCCCGCTCATTCACCACTTTCATCCTGGGCCAATAGTAGGGCACGGGCGGCTGGGCAAAAAGAAGAGTCTCCACGAAGGTCGTCCGACGAGACAAATTCAGATAAGGGTTCGTTGTCCGCTCCCGCCCCAGAAGGGGCTGTCCCGTCGACTTTTGGATCCCCGCCCCACAGGGTGAACCAGGGCCATGAGCGGGAAAGATGGCAAGTTCATCGGGAAGTCCTTTGTATCCCGTTCGCACTGTTTCGAACAATGCGTTGGCTAGGCGGTCAGTATTCTCCACTCCCATAAGATCGGGACGCCCGATAGAACCGACGAAGAGAAAGTCACCGGTGAACAGAGCCCACGGGGGGTTCGTTTCTCGAGTCGAAGCTAGGTAAGACATGTGCTCGGGAGTGTGTCCTGGTGTGTGGAGGGCCTCGAGGACGAGTCGTCCCGAGGTGACAGTGTCGCCATGCCGTAGCCGGACGTCCAGGGGGAAGCCGTAGTTGGGGCCGCCTTCGACGCTGGCGCAGATCTTAGCCGTTCCAGAGCTCCTGGCGAGCTCACGCGCTCCGCTAACAAAGTCGGCGTGGATATGAGTGTCCAGTATGTGCGTGATCGTCAAGCCGTGCTCTCGGGCAAGCTCTAGATACACCTCGACATCGCGTCGAGGGTCAATAACCACGGCGGTCTTTGAAGCCTTGTCGCCGATAAAGTAAGAGTAGTGGGCCAGTCCAGCAGACTCCACAGTATTAAAAATAAAATCGTGGGGAACCCCTTTTTCCGCGCTCTCGGCGATAGCGATGCCCCCAAGGCTTGGAAGGAAGACCAAACCTAAGCCCAACCCCCCCAGATGTTCCAAAAATTGTCGTCTCGTCTGCATCCTCTACTCCTTTAGATTCAGAATGATTAGTCGCTACCGCCTGTCGACGCCACAAGCGTGCGACCGTCGCATTGCCATTCGACCACTCCAGCGTCCAGTCGCTTTACAGAAATCCCCAGAGCCCTCAGTTGCTCCACTCCCTGGCGGGCCATCGCGCAGTAAGGCCCTCGGCAGTAAGCGACCACCTTCTCGGTCTGCGCGAGCTTTGAGATGTCGCAACCGCTGAGTTTTTCGAAAGGAAGCGAGAGCGCGCCGGGTAGGTGGCCGGCTAGATATTCCTGCTCAGGCCTGAGGTCCAAGAGCGTCACCCTTTGCTCCTCAAGCTCTCGAACGAGCTCTGCTAGAGTGATCTCTTGGAGAGAGGCTGGATCGTCTTTAACCTGGCGAACAAACTCTCTTAACTCCGGCAAGAGAGCCTCAGCGGCATTTCTTGTTGCAACCAGAAGATGCATCACCTCAACGGAGGCGATACGGCACCAAACCTGACGCCCCACTTTGTCGTCCACCACCAGGCAGGCAGCGCGAAGAACTTTGAGATGGGCACTTGTGGAAGCCAAGCTCTCTCCAAGCTCCTCAGCGAGCTCGCCGATCGTCCAGGCTCTCTGGGCCAGAAGGTTTAGGGCCCGAATACGGACCGGGCTCGAAAGCGCTTGTCCTACTCTAGCCATATGGCGATGTATGGGCTTAATCATGTCTCTACCCTAAACATCGAAAATCAAAAAGTCAAATAATTTTTTGAGTGTTTTACCCAAAAAAAGAAAGGCGGACCTCTTTCGGGTGGACACCTCAACACCGAGAGTTAAACCAAAGGGTTGAAAGTTTTTAATTCCGTATAGCGTAAGAAGTCGGTATCGTTGGTCGCCAGGCGTGCACGATGCTCTAGCGCGAAAGTCGCGATAAAGGTATCGGTTGAGGCCGAGCCCACCGCGCTGTACTTCTCGCATAAAGAACGGAAGATGGAGAAGCTGGCGGCTGATGGAGACAACAACAGTACGCCGTGGTCCCACCACTCTTGAGCGATCCGAAACAGTTCCTCCAAGGTGTACGGCTCCTTCACCGCGCCACGTGCCGACAGTAGCCGTAGAAAAGCTTGAAAGACCGGCCACGGTACACCAGGAGATGTTCCTGAATTTACGACAGAACTCCACCAATTGGCGGCTTTCTGGTGATGCACCGAGTCCCGGTTGTAGGCGTAGATCAGAATATTGACATCGACGACGATCACGAAAACTTTCGCTCTTCATCATCAAGTTCGTCCGCCAGGCGATTCAAGTGAAGAGGGTCTATACCTGGCATCCAACCGCACGACTTAGCTTTAACCTGAAAAGGGGTGGGCTGTTCTCGTTGCAAAATCGGCAAGCCCGCGGCAATAACTCGGTTGAGAGCTTCACGAAAGGTGATACCAAGCTCCGCCGCGCGAGCCCGAAGCTGTTCATCCAAAGGATCTATGATGTCAACCGTAGTTCGCATATCAACATATTATTTCTGGGAATACTGTATGTCAATGTGCGCATCCCTATATGCTCTTCTCCGGCAAATGGATGTCGCGGGCATCCATTTGTCGGAAAACACATCAAGATGCCTAAAATTTGACGTCAGAATGCCTCCCTGATACCGTCTTGATATGGCCAAAAGAACGACGGTGACCCTTGAAGATGATATCGCGGCACAGCTGGAAGAGAGAGCACGCTCGACAGGTGCTTCTTTTAAGGACGTTATCAATCAAGCTCTTCGAGTTGGACTCTCCAGACAGGCCATGCCCACCAGGCAGAAACCCTTTAAAATTCTAGCTCGGCCACTCGGCTTGCGCCAAGGCCTATCTTACGACAACATTAGCGACTTGCTCGAGTATGGAGAGGGCTCTCACCACCGGTGATCCTTGTCGATGCCAACATCCTGCTCTACGCTTACGACAGTGAAAGCGTTTATCACGCTCAAGCTCGTCAGTGGTGGGAGCAAACCCTCAATGGACAAACCCCAGAATCTTCGACAAGCCGATGTCTCTGGTTGAAGCTTTTGAGATTGTCGACACATGGATTGAGAGGGACATCGTCCATTGGATTGATCCAGGCTTGCAACATTGGGCTGTTCTCAAGCAGACTTTGCGTGATGGCCAAGCAGTCGGCCCTCTGGTCACGGATGGCCATATTGCTGCTTTGGCACAAGAGCGAGGCGCGGTGGTCTACTCCGCCGATCGAGACTTTGCTCGCTTCCCCAGCCTCCGATGGGTCAACCCGCTCCAGCTAGAATTCCTCACCAGCTAGCGCACCCAACCCCACAGGCGAGGGTCGCCTTGGACGGCGGGCCAGGGGCTCCAGGCGGTGCGGGCGGTGTTGGCGTTCTCTCCAGGCGCGGCGTCGGGTTTGTCGGCGTCGTAGACGATCAGGTTGAAACCGAAGAGTCGTCCGGAAGCCAGCCCCAGATCTTTGAGCGGCACGCTGGCCTCGATGCGGTAGCCGTCGGCGGTTCGCCGGGAGAGGAATTGGAAATTGGGAAGAGTTCGCGCCACCGGTCCGGGCTTGGCGTCGGCGGTGCGGGCGGCCATGGGTTGACCCTGTAAGTTGAAGGGCACGATACCGATCTTCACGGTATCCAGAGTATGAGCGCTGACCCCGGGGCCGGCGGGATCGAAAGCAAGCTCCACGGAGTCGGTGCGCCAGTGACTGCGGTTGTCGTCGGGAGCCAAATTGGCCACCACCACGTCGTCTTGAACCTGGATCCAAAAATGGAGAAGCTCTCCCTCGGTGCGCATTCCAAAACGCGCGGTGAGATCGGTGGAGTCATCGGTCGTCCCTTCCCACAAATCGGTGTGGGCGATGGTAGCCTCGAAGGGCAAAGTGGCGCTGGGAACGACCGCCAGGTCGGCTTCCAGGAAATGAGGATAGATACGCGACCGGCCCAGCCGCTCCCCTCGATAGACGACGAACGTGGTGAACCGCTCCATAATCACGGAAATCTTCACGGTTTCTCCCAGACCCACGACATAAAGCGGCGGAACCTGTGAAGCCAGGTGCTCCAAGCCGTGATTTAGCGCCCAGGACTCAAAGTCGTCAAAAGGCGGCGCGGGCACCAGCTCGGCCCGTTGGGGCTCTCTCACTTTCACACCCAGGGAGACGCTCGCTTCTCCCCAGCGGGCCTTTAACGCATAGGTTCCCGCCGGCCCCAGCGGCAACACTTTGTAGCTCGAGCTCTCTCCATTTCCCGAAAGCGCCGTGACGCTCCAGCCGGGAGGGACCTCCAAGCGTGGCTTCTCCGAGGGCCGCTCTCCCCAAGCGAACTCTTGAAGAGAAACGACGAAGGGCTGGTTCTCGAGGATGGGCTTCGAGGGCTTGAGAATGCGCAAACCCACGGATGGCCTATGAAGCAGATCTCCCCCCACCAAGTCCACCCCCGTGACAAAGACCTCCCTTTCAGGTTGCTCGGGCATGTTGGTGGCCCAACCCTGGCTGCGATATTCGCGCAGGGCTTCCCGTTCTCGCTCTAGAGCGGTCGGGTCGACCGGTATCTCGAGGTCGACGACGCCTTCGCGCTCCTTCCGGCTAAGCTCCTCAGCCGCATAGTACAGCTTGCGCGGTTGCCACGGTCGCAGCCCCTCATCCTCCAACTGCTCGGGGCAGAAGGCGGGGTCAGCGGCGAGAAAAAAGGCTTCCGTAGCCAGGCGGGCGGCAAAGCGGTGATGACCATGGCCGTAGGCGGGATGGGTGGTGAAGAGCACTTCCGGCTTCACAGTGCGTATGGCACGCACCAACTTCTCCAGGTTGACCTCACGTCCCCAATCCTTCTCGGCGGCCTCAGCGCTGAGGGTAAAGCCGAAGTCCTGGCAATCCAGGTAATAAACGTGGGAAATATTCAGCTTAGCGAGTGCGGCGCGTTGTTCCGCCTCGCGCACCAGGCCCAGGGCCTTTCCCCGTTCATGCCCGGTAGCGTTGCCTCCCCCCTCGCCTCGGGTAGCGCAGACCACGGCGACGCTGGGAGCAAAGCGGGCGAGAGTGCCAGTGGCCATGGAGTCGTCGTCCGGGTGGGCGCCCACGAACATCACCTCCACCTTCAGAGAAGATATCTCCTCGGCACAGATAGGCGCCCAGAAAAGCGTGGACAACAGTAGCGTGGCGAGGAACCTTTTCATAAGAGCGGGACTTCTGGAGTGAAGGCCTCAGGCCTCCGTCGGACAAACTCGCCAACGTGAGACCGTCCCATCCCGAGACCTGTCCCGCCTGCGGGCGCGACAATGAATGTCGACTAGCCGTCGGTCGAAGCAGCTGCTGGTGCTTCGAGCTTCCCGTGAATGAACGCGCGCTCTCTAAGATACGGCAAACTTGGGGAGAGGCGGCCTGCCTGTGCCGAACCTGCTTGGAAGAGGAGCGAGAAAAGGTGTGTCCGCTTACCAAACCAACGGGATCAATCGAAATGGAACCTTCGCCCGGTACTCCTTATAGCCCGACAAGTGGGTCTCTAGATAGCTCTCCTCTCGCTGAAGACGAACGACGAGAACCGCCACACACAGGCCCCACGGCAAGATCGCGGCACTAGAGTGGAGCATTAGGGGAAGGCTGGTCAGCATGAGGATCATCGCGAAGTAGCCCGGGTGCCGTACCCATCCGTACAAACCGCTCTCGATCACCCGTTGGTCCTGCTCCTGCTGGTAGCGTACCCTAGTCTCGAAAAACGAATTGCTGTACAAACTCGACCAAAGAAGCAGGGTTCCGAGCAGCAGAAAACCGCCGCCCACCGCGAACACTTCCGGGTCGAGAGCGATGGCTCCCCATCCCGATTGCCATCCCGCCACGGCCAGTACCAGCCATAGGTTGCCCTGGAGAAGCCGGAAAAGCCGGCCGTCCCACTGTGGAGAACTGGGACCCTGATTCGATCCCAGGCTTCGTCGACGCAGCAGTGCGGGCTGGGTCGCGGCCAGGAAGGCGATGGTGGCAAACCAGGACAACCCTAGGGCCCGCAGGCAGTAGTGTCCCGGCACCCACTCAAAAATCGAGACGGGGATGGCGAGGGTCACTATCGCCGCGAGAGGAAACCAGGGCATAGTCTTCCATTCTCATAATCGGGCACGAGTACCTGGAGCGACCCGAGAGATCATGGCCATGTGTTCATGTCGTGTCAAATTTTGAGCCGGTTAGCGATTCGGTTGTCGGAGGGACCTCCAAGCGTGGCCTCTCCGAGGGCCGCTCTCCCCAGGTCGGACGGAGCGGTTGGTGTTTCGAGCTTCCCATGGACGAACGCACGCTTGCTCGAATACGATAAGTGTGGGGAGAAACGGCCTGCCTGTGCCGGGGCTGCGTCGAGTTTTCTATCCTGTTGTTAAGGTCTGGTGTTCTTGCGCGTTGACTCAGCTGATGACATCGAACCTCAGCGAGATAGAGGAGTGCTTCCGAACCCACCGTTCGAGCCTTCTCGGATTCTGCCGGCGTATGCTAGGCAGCCAGGCTCAAGCCGAGGACGTCGTGCAGGAGATCTTCCTGCAGGCCTGCGCCTCCGACCAGCCTCTGGTTTTACCCGCCTGGCTTTATCGGAGCGCCAGGCATCGCTGCATCGACCTTCATCGCAAACGGGGCGTCTGGGAGAAAATCAAGAGTTTGGTGGCGCAGCCCACTGCCAACGGCTCCTTCGACTCCGAAGTCATCGACAGGGACCTGGGATGGCGCGTGCTGCGCCGGCTTCCCGAAAAGATGAGAGCCGCTCTCCTCCTGAAATCGTATGCGGGCTTTAGTTATCAGGAGATCGGCGACATTTTGGAGCTGACCCCAGGCTCGGTGGGAGTGCTACTCTCCCGCGCCCGCAGGCGGGCTTGCGAAATCATGGAGAAAGAATCCTTATGAAAGACAACGAGTGTCCGTCCGAACTGGACCTAACTCTGATGTACGATGGGGAGCTTCCCACCCCAGTGAAGCATCTTTCGGACTGTTCAAGGTGCCGAAGACGATGGGAAGGTTTGCGCTCTCTGGAACAGATGATCCTCGCAAACCCGAGCGATCCCACTCCGGTCGTGAAGCCTCGCCCTCGACCGGATAGAACCCGCCGGCTGGTTCTGGCCGCCGCCACATTCCTGGTGCTCGCGGGAGCCCTACTTGTCCCCGCGCAGACGACCTCCGTCACGACCCCCCCGGCAGACAAGCTCTACAACTTCTCCGCTGAGGGCGAAAACTATACGATCAAAGTTACCGGTGAAGCCTACCTCACCAGTATGCAGATGGGCGAAGTGACCGCCCACTACGATAACGATGAAGGAGCTCAAAGATGATCCGATCCGCTACCAGAGTGTTGATAACATTAGGACTTTTGGCCTTAGCCTTACCCGCCTTGGCCGACGAGGCTCCAAGCGGCGCCATCAAGCTGATGATAGGCATCTCAGCGGAACTGGACGGAGTGGCCCTTGACTTCAAGCCGAGTATGGCCGTGCTGGACGGTAAGAAAGCTCGCATCGAGATCATGCGTGACGAGAAGAAAGAGATGGTGCTCACCATGGATGTCCTTCCCAAACGGCTACCCAATGAGCAGGTGGATTTGACCGTGGGATTCTCGCTACGAACAGGAAAGCGCACCATCGCCCGGGAGATTCGGCTGCGAACACTGCTGGGAGCGCCGGGCCACTTTTCCGTGGAGGACAAGGCCAAGGGCGAGTTCCTTCGGCTCGACGTCACGCCGACTTTGATTCCGTAGATGGTCGCGCCGTGGAGAGTTCGGTTCGGAGTTGGCGGGCCGAGTCAAACTCCGGAATTGATATCAGGCCCGGTATCAGTAGCTTTCTGGCCTCAACAGATTAGCATTTGATGAAAGTGCAGGTTCACCGTAGTCCGTTTGGAAGGCGAAATTCGGCATCCTTCCTTTCAGCTTTAGCTGAAATCCTGCGAGGGACAAGGAGCAACAATCTAAAGTGGGAATCGACACAAGTAACCTTAAGGGAGATCTTTTCGGTGGTTTCATCGCCGCCATCATCGCCCTACCACTCGCGCTAGCGTTCGGTGTACAGTCAGGCCTTGGCGCAGAAGCTGGTCTTTACGGGGCGATCATGGTCGGAATCTTTGCCGCGATGTTCGGCGGAACTCCCACCCAGGCCTCCGGCCCTACCGGCCCTATGACAGTCGTGGCAGCCAGCATCGTTGCTTTTGCTATCGATGTCGCGGGCTCCATCGAGAAAGGTCTTGGGATTGTCCTGCTCAGCTTTGCCTTTGCTGGCGCAATCCAAATCGTTCTAGGACTGCTAGGTGTGGGCAAATATATCCGCTACTTCCCCTATCCAGTCATCTCGGGATTTATGAGTGGAGTCGGCATCATCATTATTGCGCTCCAACTTTGGCCCTTGCTGGGAAGCTCGTCGCCCAAATCCGTCCTCAAAGTCTTCACTCATATCAATGAACCCATATCAGCCTTGAATGTCGCGGCTCTAAGTGTGGGGCTGCTGACCTTGGTTGTTAACTATGTTTTTCCAATGGTCACCAAAAAGGTGCCTTCGGTGCTCGTTGCTCTCTTGACCGGAACGATCGTCGCCAATGTTCTTGACCTCGATATTCCCCAAATCGGTGACCTGCCTTCTGGACTCCCCTCTTTGAGGATAAGTGAGATCCTCTCGGTACCTACCGAGCACTACGCTATCATCTTCAAATTCGGGCTAACTCTGGCCATTTTAGGCTCTATCGATTCCCTGCTGACCTCGGTGATCGCCGACAACGTAACCAAGACGCGCCATAACAGCCGTATGGAGCTGATTGGACAAGGAATCGGCAATCTTATCGCAGCGGCCTTCGGAGGAATTCCAGGAGCCGGTGCTACCAAAGGGACTGTGGTAGCGATCAACGCGGGTGCCAAAACCCGAATCGCTGGCGTCTCTCACGGTGTGTTCCAACTGATCGCCCTGCTGGGCGCGGGTAGCCTGGTGGCCAAGATCCCTCTGAGCGTGTTAGCTGGCCTCCTGATTTCGGTGGGTGTCGCCATCATCGACTACAAGGGGATCCGACACGTCAAATACGTTCCCCGGGCCGACTCTGCAGTCATGGTGATTGTCTTGATCTGGACTGTCTTCGGCAATCTCATCCACGCGGTAGCCATCGGCGTGGTGCTTGCAAGCATCCTCTTTATGAAAACGATGAGCGACTTGGCAGAAGCCGGGACCAAAGTCGGAAAACTTGAGCGTGAAGAGCCCTGGGGTGATGAAGCTTCCCTTCCCCATGTTGAATCGATCTATATCAAACACCTTGACGGCCCACTGTTCTTCGGCTTTAGCGCGCAGTTTCGCGACATCGCCGAAGCCCTTCCCAAAGAGACTTCGGTGCTGGTAATCCGTATGGAGCGCGTCCCTTACATCGACCAGTCTGGACTCTACACCCTAGAGGAGGCTGTCTTGAGCCTGACTCAACGGGGCCGAAAAGTCGCCTTTACCGGGTTACAGTTTCAGGTAGATGACATGTTGCGTCGGATCAACCTGATCCCTGACCTTGTATCACCCGAGCAAGTGTTTGAAGACTTCGCCGAGTGTCGGGAGTGGCTCCGGGGCCACATCGAAGCTGCGAAAACAGAAGCGGGGATTTAACAACCGTCGACAGTTACAATTGAGTGATTCCGCCGATGGAACGGAAGCCCCGCACGCTCTGAAAGAGAGCTAGAGTCCGGACTCTAGCTCTCTTTCTACGGGAATGAACTTACGGGAGAAGAGATCTCTGCTCGAAGCTGCCGAGCCGCCTCTACGAGGTTCCTTAGCGCTCCCTCCACCTCAAGCCAAGAGCGGGTCTTCAGGCCACAGTCGGGATTGACCCAGATCCTCTCCTTGGCTGCGATGTCCAAAGCCCGCCGTAGGTTCTCCACCATCTCCTCGGTGCTGGGAACCCGAGGAGAATGGATGTCGTAGATGCCCGGACCGACGTCGTTGGGATAGCCTTCGAGTTGGGCCAGCAAGGCCATTTGAGAGCGCGAGGTCTCGATGAAGAGGGCGTCGCTGTCCATCGCCTCCACGGCCTCCACGATATCGGAGAACTCGGAGTAGCACATGTGGGTGTGAATCTGGGTTTCGTCCTTGACGCCAGCCGTGGCCAGGCGAAAGCAGTCGACCGCCCACTCCAGATACTCCTTCCAGTCCGACTTCCGCAGGGGGAGGCCTTCGCGGATGGCCGGCTCGTCGACCTGGATCATGCCGATGCCGGCGATCTCGAGGTCCACGACCTCGTCGCGCAAGGCCAGGGCGATCTGGCGGCAGGTTTCGGAGCGCGGCTGGTCGTCGCGCACGAACGACCAACAGAGGATGGTGACCGGTCCGGTCAACATCCCCTTGACCGGACGGACGGTCAGAGACTGAGCGTAGGAGCTCCAGTCCACCGTGATCGGCTTGGGTCTGGAGACATCTCCAAAGAGCACGGGCGGTTTGACACAGCGCGAGCCGTAGCTTTGCACCCAGCCGTTGGAAGTGAAGGTGAAACCTTCCAGATACTGCCCGAAGTACTCCACCATGTCGTTGCGTTCGAACTCTCCGTGAACCAACACATCGAGACCCAGGGCCTCCTGACGCTTGATGCAGCCGGCGATCTCGGCTCGTAGGAAGCCGTCATAACCAGCCTGATCCAAACGTCCCGCCTTCCAGTCGGCTCGGGCTTTCCTAACCTCTTTGGTCTGAGGGAACGAGCCGATGGTGGTGGTGGGCAGGAGCGGTAAGGAGAACTTCTCTCGTTGCTTATGACTTCTCTCGGAGAAGGGCAAACCCCGGGAAAGCCAGTCCGAGGTGACGGCAGTGGCTCGCTCTCGAACCTGGGTATTGAACAGGCGCGTCGACGCCTTGCGGGCTTCGGATAGCTCCAGCGAGGCCTTGAGCGCGGCTTCGTCGCCTTTGGCTAGAGCGACCAGCTCTCGCATCTTCTGCTCGGCGAAGGCCATCCAGGACGCGATCTCCGGGTCCAGCTCGGTCTCGAGCTGAAGATCGTACGGCACGTGCAAGAGCGAGCAAGACGGAGCCAACTGCAGAAGCTCCGCCGGGCGATGCGACAGAGCGTAGTCTACCAGCGCCTTGGCCGACTTGAAGTCGCACTTCCAGATGTTGCGTCCGTCCACCACGCCGAGAGAGAGAAGCAGGTTCTCCGGGCAGCCGCCTTCCAGCAGCGAGGCCAAGTCCTGGGTTCCCCGAACAAGGTCGAGATGGAGTCCGTCCAAGGGGCTCTTCTTCACCAGGTCGAGGTTCTCGCGCAGGCTTCCGAAGTAGGTCGCCAAGAGAAGCTTGGGACGGTTTTTCTGGGCTTGGAAAAACTCCAAAGAGGTCGCATGAGCTTGGCGCAGTTCCTGAGAAAGCTCCAAGACCAGGCTCGGCTCGTCGAGTTGAACCCACTCCGCCCCTTCGGCTTTGAGCTTTTCTAGCAACTGGCGATAAATCTCGAGCAGATCCGGCAGGCGGTGAAGTGGTGAGCCCTGGGACAGGTAGAGGAAGGTGACCGGTCCTAAAATGACGGGACGAGGTCTCACTCCTTCTTCCTTGGCTTGGGCCAGCTCCAGCGAGAGCTTGGAGAGGTTCAGAGCAAAGCTCGTGCCCTCCTCGATCTCGGGAACGATGTAGTGGTAGTTGGTGTCGAACCACTTCTTCATGGGAAGGGCCGAAAGCTCGTGCTCGGTGGCTCCGCGCGCCATGGCGAAGTAGGCGTCGAGAGCGGGGAGATGGCGATACCTCTGGGGCACCGCTCCGACCGTCACGGCGGTGTCGAGGACCGTGTCGTAGAGCGAGAAGTCGTTGCAGGGGGAGATGTCGATCCCGGCGCGTCGCTGAGCCTTCCAGTGCTCGGAGCGAAGCTGAGCCGAGACGGCTAAAAGCTCCTCGCTTGAACCTTTTCCAGTCCAGTAGCTTTCCAGGGAGGTCTTGAGCTGGCGGTGAGCTCCGATACGGGGGTATCCTAACAGTGAGGTTAGCAAAGGCATGGGCTTTGGCTCCCTTCCTCAATCTGGTTTTCCGACAAGGGTGAAATCTGGACAGGCCGCCCATTCTGGTCGAGAGCGACCATCACGAACTTGCCCTTGGTGCACAGATGACGCTCTCCGCTCAGGAGATCCTCGGAGTGAAGTTCCACCTCCACCACCAGGGAAGTGCGTCCCGTGCTGACCACGGTGGCCAGCATGTCGGCGAGCTGCCCTTGGCGGACGGGGCTGTGAAAATCGATCTTCTCACTGCTGGCGGTGACGATGTTTCGCCGCGTGTAGCGAGAAGCGGTGATGAAGGCGGCCTTGTCCATCAAGGCCAAGGCCTGGCCTCCAAAGAGGGTGCCGTAGTGATTGGTTTGGGATGGGAAGACCATCTCGATCAGTCGAGATTGGGTCGGTCGAGGTATGACCATGAGAGCTCCTTACATTCGATGTAGTTAGCTCGCTGGGGAAAGAAGATAGACCGGTCACGCTCACAGAACGGCGCTCCGCGGTCGACCTTTCGCCCCCGCGGGCGAATAACGCCGGCCGCGGAGGATAGGAAGAAGACGCCATCAGAGCACACCGACGGCTCCCTCTGGCCCTCCCACGAGGCCGGCAGGTCACAACTCAACGGCTGTGATGCCGATGAGGCGCGGGCAGGTCTTCGGGCTTCGCGAACTAGCCGGTCTCCAAGAGGCCGATTGCCTAGCCCATCGCTTCCCAACTCCACGAATGGAGCCAGTGCATCTGATGGGTTCGTTTTCGCTTACCGCTGCGGGGCAGCCCTGGAGTCTCACCAGGTTCCCTTTTCAGCTCCATCACTAGAAAGTGAAAGAGCACCAACGCTCCAGAATCCTCGCACAGGCTCTGATGGAGTGTCAATCACTCAGTTTAGGTAGAGGTGGATTCTCATCACCAGCCGACAGAATAGAACCGACTCCCGCCATCAGAGCGGCGAGCCATTAGGACGAAATAAGGAGGCAGAGAATGAGGAAGGACTTAAGGTCAGGGAGGTCGATCAGGCGTCTATGAAAACCCCACTTCTCATTGGTGTCATATCGTGTTCCCTGATTGGCTTCGGATGTCAAGGTGTCACGGAGCCCTCAGCCCAAGTCCAACAGCTTGAGTCGAGAGTCATAGCTTTGGAGAAAAAAGTTGAAGAGTTGACGTCGGCTCCCACCAAGGCGACAACACCTTCAGTGGCAGCCACGCCAGGTTCTTCCGTGACAGGCAATCCAGAATCTTCGGGGACCCCGATCGCGGTCGGGACATCATCGACAAACGATTCCCCCTCGGCAGGACAGCCTCTATGGCAAACTCTGAGCTACGACAGCCTTCCTTCCCCCGAAAAGCTCAAAGAGCTCGTCTCTCTGGGCGTTCTAGCCAAAATTAATGTCACCGACCAGAAGGCCTTCGAGGGGGAGCTCACCCGAGGTCAATACGTGGCACTGGTAGTGGAGATGAACAACCTTCTGCACGACAGCAATCAGCAGATTCGCTTAGCTCGCGATGGAGATGGTCAGGCATTTGATGATGTGCCGCCTAGCCACCCTTATTACAAGTACATTCAAGGGATGGTCGACGCGGGGTACGTCATCGGGTTCAACGAGAAAACCTTCCAACCCGACAAAACTCTAACCCGTGAAGAGATGGTGGCCATCGCGGCAAAGCGCGACTATAACTTCGATGGTTTCGATGCGAAGTACACCTGGGAGCACCACACCCCCTTTACGGACAAAAACGATATCGCTCCAAAATACCGGGAAGCTGTCTCCAAAGATTTCTACGAATCTTCACATTCGAATCTGAAACAATCTTTCGGAGAGCTGAAGCTGTTCCATCCGAAAAAGACTGTCAGAGTCTACGAGGCTCTCCTTGGCACTGAAGGAGTGGGCTACCATAGCGTCTACACCTACAATGAGCTTGTGCAGAAAGCCATGGGACAAGAGTGAGAAGGACTCCGATTACGTTGACAGCTTCTCTTTGATGATAGCCTGTGCGGCTTCCACCGATTTTTGTCGATTCACCGCTTCATCATTGCTCACGTCAACACGGACCTGGAACTCTAAGCCTTTGTAGAACACCTTCAGCTCCTTGGCCTTGTTGTTCCAAACGGCGTAGTCACCAACATCGGAAACCTCATCATAGCTAAGCCCTTGAGCCAGGGAGGACGCCATCCCTTTGGCCGCCTGGGACTGGTCGGCGCTTATCTTTTTTTCGTCCTGCATCTCACCGAGCTTCTTATCAATGGCGGCATCAGCGTTCGCGAGTTCCTGTTCCGTAGGCGTATGATAGTTCGCTTTGAACTTTTTCAAAGTCGTGTCTTGAACCCAAGAAAGCTCCACCGAATCGTCCAGGGGGATGGTCATCTCAGCCTTGGTGACCGGATTCATGATGGTCCCTTCTCGGCCTTTTTCCCAAGAATACTTCACGGAATGGGTCCCTGGATTCTTTAGGACCTGATTGTATTCTTCTTTCGCTTCCGCAGCGGGATAGTCTGAGGTGTTAGCAGCCACCTCGAGTGTCAAGAGTTGATTAAGTTTACCGTTCCATGTCTCTGCGGACAAGCCGGAAGTCAACTCGGCCGCTTGACTCGATTCTTGAGCGACCTGACTAGCTGACGTCTGGGAAGATGAACCTGTATTTATATTCGCTTCGATTCGGCCGACAGAACCGAACCGATGCCTGCGGCCACAATCAAGATGATGGCGAGCCATTGGGCGGGGGTGAGGGTCTCGTTCAAAAAGAACATTCCAGCCAACGCACCGGCGGCGGGCTCAGCGGCTAGCAAGACTCCGAAGACTCGTTTGGGTATGCTCTTAAGAGCGATCATCTCGAGAGAATAAGGAAGTGTGCTGGACAAAAGGGCGGCGATCATACCCAGTATGAGAAACTTAGGAGTGAGGAGGGTGGCGCCCCCGACAAAGAGTCCAAATGGCGCGATGACCAACGTCGCCACCGTCATCCCGAGAGCTACAGCCTTGCCTGACGGGAGATAGGAAGCTCGCTGTCCGTAGATGATGTAGAGCGCCCAGAAGAGCCCGGCGGCTCCCGCGAAACCGATACCCATGAGGTCGAGGGTTTCGGTGGAGCGTTGGAGCGGTAGCAAAAAGGCAAGACCCACCACCGCCATCCCCACCCAGGCGAAGTGAATAAGTTTTCGAGAGTGGAACAGAGCCAATCCGAGAGGTCCCAGGAACTCGACGGCGATGGCGACCCCTAACGGAATGGTCTTGATCGCCATGTAAAACGAAAGATTCATGGCTCCTAGAACGGCGCCGTATCGGGCCACGTCGACAATCTCCGGGCGGGTCCAGGCACGCTGCCATGGACGCCAAAGTAACCAGAGGAAAATGGCGGAGAATCCCACCCGGTAAAGTGAGGTGCCTTCGGCGCCCACCACGGGGAAGAGCTGCTTGGCGAACGAGGTTCCGGCGGGAAGGGCGATCAGAGCACCCATCATCGCCGCGTAAGGGATGGAGGAGGCGAGCAGCCCGCTTTCGCCGGAACCAGGAGAAGAGTTACTCAAAGCCAACCTCTCGGCTATCTTGTCTCGAGCCTCCTCCTCTCCTGCCATAAGGGCTCGAGGTTGTCATCAACCTCGAGCCCTTATGCGAGAATCGGTGTTTTAGAAGAAAGTCTTACACTTGCCCGACTGGCAGGTCCCGTTGCAGCTTCCCGCCGAGAGCGGCGGCCAGAAGGCCTCGTTCAACTCCCCATTCTGAGCCAGGAGAGCTTGACGGGTGCGCTCGTAGGCGTCCTCGTCGGCACCTTCGGTAGGCTCGTGGTGAATGTAGGCGCCGAATTCGCTTTCACAGAAGTTGGCGTAGTCGCGCGTGCAGAGAACGAACTCGTGCCAACCCTCATCGACGTACTTGGAGGGGACGAAGTCGGTATCGGGAGTGGAGGCGCAAAGGCGCAAGAACTTGAGGCACTCCGCGAAACACTCCGCCGCGGCTTCGACACCGGCATCGGCGATTCTCTTGACGATCTTGTCTTGAATGTTCAACATGTTTTTTCTCCTAGTTTTCTTTCTCTTAGCCCTTCATCTGGGCGGTCTTGTTGGTCAGATAAGCATTGGCGAAGGCCCCCGCGGCGACGAGTCCACCGGCGGCGGCCATTCCAGGGGTGAGAGTTCCGGCCACACCCTTAGCGATCATGGCGGCGGTGATCGCCGCTCCACCGACACCGTAAGCGACAGCCAGTCCGCTCCAAGCGGCTTTGGGCAATCCCGGCTCGGGCTCGGTCGGCTCAGGTTTCCCCGCATCCGCCACAAAAGATGGCGCGATGGGAAGCCGGTCGTTGGTTCCCTTGGAAGCGTGGATGGCTCCACCCACGGCTCCGAAGAAAGCTCCGAGGGTCGCTCCGGCGACGATGCCCACGGTGGGGCTGGCCAGCATTCCGAAGGCTGAGGTGGCCCAGGTCACGCCGGCACCGGCCAGCGCGCCGAGGGCGTAGGCGGCCGGCGGCTCCGCTTTCTTCTGCAAGGGCTTGCCGAGAACGACAGCTCCAAGGCCGCCGCCGGCGAGGATCCCGCCGGCGTGAACGGCGGTGGCGGTCATCAGGTCGGTGTTGGAATAAAGAGCATTGGTGCTTCCGCCGACCAGGGCCCCATAAGCGGCCCCGACCAGGGCGGACTTGATGGCGCTCGAGGCGACTCTGGACGACTCGAAAGAGTCTTTGGCGGAGAAAGCTTGGGCCGCGCCTGCTTCCGCCGGCATGGACGGAGCAGCTTGGGCGATGGTGGCGCGAAGTACAGGGGCTTGGACTGAGGTCTGGATGTTCATGATGAAAGGTTCCTTTATGAGTGTATTTTGCAAATTTGATTCGATGGTTGGAAAGATGACGACTAGCCTTCGTGGGCCAGGGAGAAGAGGGCCTGGGTCCCCGCTCCTACAGCGGCCGTGACTAATACGGCGGGGATCTTGAAACCGTAGGCGGCGCCTAGGAATCCGATGTAGCCGGCGGCTCCACCGACCACGGCTCCGGTCGCCGCGAAGATGCCCGCCTGCTTGCCGTTCTCCAAATGGGTAGCGGCTCCGATCCCGGCGCCCAGAAGAGCACCGGGAATCACACCGTTGATACCCATCGTCGCACCCGCGATGGCGGGGATTCCGTAAAGGGCGGCACCGTAGATGGCCCTTCCTAAGGGACCGTTGAGAGCTTTGCTGGACTGAAAGGAGTCAGCGGCGGAAGCGGTCGTCTCTTCCGAAGCTTGAGCGACTTCGGCCTTAGGGGCCGCGACGATAGCTTGCGGGCGGGCGATGTATGAGGGGGAAGTTTGAATATTCATGACGGGTTCTCCTAAAATTCTTGAAATGGGTATGGCGATGCCAAAATGGGCGCTCAAAGAGCGCCTTTGAGGAAGGTGAGCTAGTTTGAGTGGGCCAGAGCGACCTGAGTGGCGGTCGCGGCTCCCATTCCCAGATATAGCGGGATGGTGAAGAGAGCGTTGTTGGTCAACTGAGCGCCGGCAAGGCATGCGCCGTGAATCGCGGTGGTCAGCGCCATCGCCTTACCCTTGGTGGTGTCGGCTTTGAGGAAGGATTGGACGCCGAGGCCGACCTCCATGACCCCGTGGGCTCCCATCAAAACCGAGCTTGCTTGATGCAGTCCGTGGGATCCTGTGGCCATCGCGAGGGCCATGGTGGCGCTACCGGCACCCATGACCAGGTGGTTGGCTCCGTGGGCGTAGTGCCCGTGGCGAAGCATCTCGACACCGTGGTAGGTGGCTCCGGCCGCGGCGGCGGCGCTCATAACGGTCAGTCCCTGGTGAACTCGGGTTCCACCGGTGAAAGCGTCGAACATCCCTTTTTCTGGAGGAGTTCCGCAAAACGACTCCATCGGGTCGAAACCCATGGGTCCGTGATGACCGCCGTGGCCGTGATGGGAGCCCGGTAGGCTCATTCCGATCATGGCGACGTCGTGAGCGATGTGAACGGCTTCCATCGGGATGAGACCGCCGCCGTGATGAGGGTTCGGCTTCTTGCCGTGGTCACCACCGTGGTCGTGGTCGTGCTGGGGGATGGGGGCTGGGCGCGCCTGGGTATGGCACGAAGGGCCGGATAAGATCTGCATGATAATCCTCGTCTATGTAAAGTTCGCTTTTCGTGGAATGGGTAAGCTTGGGCGTCAAAGCCAAAGCAGGGGATTCCCAAGAGGGAGCTCGAGCTCAAATCGGCTCAAGAGTTCCAACGTGAAAACGCGGACTACAGACGAGGAGGGGGCGTCGGGACAGAGTCTTCGTGGGTAACAAGCGACAGCGACCAGCTGGGCTCGACCAGAAGACGGGAACGACGGTTCGCCTTGGGAAGACGAATGCGGGTGACGCTCTCTAGGGCGTTCGCCAGCTGAAACTCGACGGGCGCTTCTTTGGCGCTCATCGAACAGTAGCATTTGATAGCTGAGGTTTTCGGACAGCGGAGTTCCACCGGTGGCTTCCCGGAACCACAGAACTCCGATGCCGCCGCGACGTTCTCCAAAGAGGAAGAAATTTCCGCCGCCGACGCATTGGTGCCTAGCAGAACCAGAAGGCTCAGGGCCAATAGAGTTATGTGAGTCCATCTCAACACGGATGCATCATAGGTCACGATCGTCACAAGAGTGTTAAGCGGATGTTACGAATGTTTCGAGAGTCCGGTGCCAGGGATGGTGTCTCCAACGCGGCGTGGCGATGTAGCCAGCTTACGATGATACGCGGATGTGGCAGGAAAGTGGTATACTCGGCAACGTGAGCATTTCTAGTGAAAAAGTCTGGACCTATCAGGACTACCGCGAGCTTCCCGACGACGGAATTCGCTACGAGGTGCTCGAAGGCCGGCTGTATATGACTCCGGCTCCCAGCACCTACCATCAAACCTTATCGCGTCGACTCCAGTATTTCTTCTATCAGCTTGAGCTGCGAGGCCAAGGACTCATCTTCAACGCCCCCGTCGATCTTCTGATTCCGGATGCTCAGCCGGCACAGCCGGACTTGATTTACCTTAAACCGGGCCAGGAGTCGCTGGTCACTCGTCGCGGCATCGAAGGTGTGCCGGAGTTGGTGGTGGAGATTCTGTCACCAACGACCGCCACCGTGGATAGAACAGTGAAACTTCACCTCTACGAGAGTTGTGGCGTGAACAGGTACCTCCTGCTCGACCCTGTCTCGCGCACCCTGGAGATTTTTCGACTCGACGGTGACAGCTATCGCCTGGAAGCCAGCCTCGGGCCAAATGACGAAATCACCCTGGGGGAATATCCCGTGACCATTGTTATGTCCGACCTCTTCCGAGGCCTACCCGACGAGCTCTAGCTTCCAACCATCAAGTCTAGAGGCTCTACTTTCGTCCAATGCTAGTCTACCAGCGCCTTGGCCGACTTGAAGTCGCACTTCCAGATGTTGTGTCCGTCCACCACGCCGAAGGACGGAGTGTCAATCACTCGGTTTAGCTCGGCGATGGCCAAGTCTGCCGAAGCATGATGATGACGCGGTAGCCTGTCCGACCTCAGCCGAAGCTAGACGAAGATTGGCGCGATTCCTGAAGTTTACAGAGGACGCCCTTGGAGGATCTCGCTAAAGTCGACGAGGATTATGTTCACGAGAGAAGCCTTGGCGTTGCTAGAATAAAGCTACACTAACGTAAAGGAGCACTCCACTATGACTTTGGAGAATCGCACTCTCCTGATTACAGGAATTAATCGGGGCCTCGGCCGACACTTGGCCGAGCAGGTCCTAGAAGCGGGCGGCCGCGTCGCGGGTACCGCCCGCAACCCCAACTCACTTCAAGCGCTTCAGGCTCGTCACGGCGACCGTCTGCGCCTGTTCTCTCTCGACCTGACTGACTCCGAGCAGATCACGAGTGTCGTGAACGAGGCCTTCTCCACCTTCTCTCTCATCGACGCTGTGATAAGCAACGCCGCGTACTCTTTACTGGGTGCCGCAGAAGAGGTGGAACCGAAGCAGATCCGCCATCTGCTAGAGACGAATCTGGTGGGCTCCATTCTGTTGGCGCGTGCTGCCCTGCCTTACTTTCGCAGGCAAGGGGGAGGGAGGCTGATCCAGATCTCTAGCTCTTCTGGTCACGCCGGGCTCGCCGGTCTCTCGCTTTACTGTGCCAGCAAATGGGGGATCGAGGGCTTCTACGAATCCTTGGGCCAAGAGGTCGAGCCGTTTGGAATCCAAACAACCTTGGTCGAACCAGGAGCTATCCGTACCGACTTTGGCACGACCGGGGTGGTGAGTGAGCCGCTAGAGGCCTACCAGGGGACACCGGCCCATCAGTTCCGCCATCTCGCAGACTTTCAAGCTCCGGGCGACCCGAGCAAGATGGCACGGGCGATTCTCGACACCCTCGAAGGCCCGGCTCCGACCCGCCTGGTGTTAGGCCAAGATGCGTATCAGATGATTCACCATGGGATGAGTTCGCGACTGGTCAGGTTAGAGCTGGAGGGGGCGGTGCCTACCGACCACGAACCTGTTACGCTGTAGCCTTATGACGCCATCACAAGCCGAGCTACTCGAGCTGCTCCAACGCCACACCAAAGAGGACCGGCTCCACGAAACGCCGGTCACCGGCCTACATCTGCTGCGCTTTAGCTCTCCCAGCCGGCCGCTCTACGCCACCCAATGGCCCTGCTTGGCCGTACTGGCTCAGGGTTCCAAGACGCTTAGTTTTGGAGACACGCAGTTGCGCTATAGGCCGGGCGAGTATCTGTTGGCTTCCGTCGACATGCCGGTGACATCGTGTGTCCTCGAGGCATCCCCAAGCCGGCCGATGTTGGGACTCGGCTTCACCATCGACCCAGCCGAACTACGTCAGGTTGCTCGTCGTCTAGAAGACCTCTCCCGAGTCCCGTCGGACTCGGGAGCGGCAGTGCACTCGTTGGACCCACCCCTGATGGATGCGCTCGTCCGCCTGGTCAGACTGTTGGATACCCCGCAGGACGCCAAGGTACTAGCTCCCGTGATCGGTCAGGAGATTCTTTACCGGCTACTGGTAGGCCCGTCAGGCAAGCGACTGCTAGAGATCGCCAAACCGGACAGCGCGGGCGATCGGATGGCTCGTGCGGTCCGACTGTTGAGAGAGAGTTTCTCTCGGTCGTTCAAGGTCGAGGATCTCGCTCGTGAGGTGGGCATGAGTCCGAGCTCCTTTCACCAACATTTCAAGACCGTCCATCAAATGACGCCGATCCAGTACCAAAAGCTTCTGCGACTGCACGAAGCGCGCCGTCTCCTCCTGACCGAGAATAGAGCGGTCGGGGATGCCGGGTTTCAGGTGGGATACCAGAGCCCCTCGCAGTTCACCAAGGACTACCGCCGCTACTTTGGCAACACACCACGCGACGACATCCGGACCTACGCCGGGGCGGCCGCTCGCGGTGAGTGGTCGCCGAACTCCTACACACCACTGGAGAGTTAAGTCAACGCGCCAAGTCTTTCGGGGTCGGTCTCTGCTCCCAGGACGTCAGAGCACACGCCTTCTAAGCCAAACAGCCGCCAACCATAGCCCGCTGAGTGTCGAAAGTAGCGCCAGCGCGCTGAAGACCAGCAGTAGCGTGGTGCTCCAGGCGCCTGCGAAATTGTAGAAATGGGCATGTCGCACCATCCGATTGAGACGTGACGTCGGCGGCGGCTTGCTCGTCTCACCGCTGGAGGCGTCGACGAGAAGCGAGCCCTGGCTTGAAAAAACGCTGTAACGGGCCTTCCCCCCTCGCTGCTCCAGCGTCAGTGCCGTCACCTTGGCTTCGTCACCAAGGCTCTTTCTGGCGATCTCTAGCGCTTCGGCCGGGCTTAGAACGACCTTGGCGGCCTCGATCCCTTGGTACGGTTCGCCGCTAACCGCCCCGGGAGGCAAAGCCAAGTAAAAACCGCTAGCCGACCATGCCAAAAGAGGCAGGCCGACCAGCAATCCTAGAAAGAGATGGAGCTTGCGAAACAAGCTCTCACCCCTGCCTTCGAGGGGTCGTCAGTCCCAACTGAGCGCTCCCCCGTTTTGATACTCGGTCACTCGCGACTCGAAGAAGTTCTTCTCCTTGTTCAAGTCGATGGCTTCCGACATCCAGGGGAACGGATTCTCCGTGGGTGCGAAGAGCGGTTCCAAGCCCAACTGACCGCAGCGCCGGTTGGTGATGAACCGCATGTACTGCTCGCACAGCTCGGCTGTCAGGCCGAGAAAGCCGTTGGGAATGGTGTCGCGTCCATAAGCGCACTCCAGCTCGCACGCCTCGGCCAGCATCGAGCGCACCTCCGATTGAAAGGCCGAGGTCCAGAGATGAGGGTTCTCCTTCTTGATCTGGTTGATCACGTCGATACCGAAGTTCAAGTGCAAAGACTCGTCGCGCAAGATGTATTGGTACATCTCCGCGATGCCGACCATCTTATTACGCCTTCCTAACGAGAGAATCTGCGCGAATCCCGTGTAGAACCACATCCCCTCGAAGACCACGTAGAAAGCCACCAGATCTCGAAGAAGCTGCTGGTCGGTCTCCGGGGTCCCGGTGCGAAAATCAGGATCGGAAAGCCCTTGCGTGTAAGACAGTGCCCAAGCCGCCTTGTCGTTGATCGACGGCACCTCGCGATACATGTTGAAGAGCTCTCCCTCGTCGAGCGACAGGCTCTCCACGATGTATTGGAAGGTATGAGTGTGAATCGCTTCCTCGAAGGCCTGCCGTAACAGGTACTGCCGACATTCAGGGTTCGTCAAATGGCGATAGATGGCAAGCACGATGTTGTTGGCCACCAGCGACTCGGCCGAGGCGAAAAAGCCTAGATTCCGCTTGATTGTCCTTCGTTCGTCATCACTCAATCCATTGGGAGACTTCCACAGGGCGATGTCGGCCTGCATGGCCACCTCGGTGGGCATCCAGTGGTTGTTACAGCCGGCCAGATACTTCTCCCAGGCCCAGCGGTACTTCAGCGGCAGCAGCTGGTTCAAGTCCGACCGGCTATTGATGATCGACTTCTCGTCGACGCGAACTCTCTCGGCGATCATTGGCACACCTCACAAATGTCTTCCGTGCAGACGATATTTCCCTTGACGGCGTTAAGCTTGCCGTCAAGCTTGGCCAGAGTGGATTTCTCCACGTGGCTCGCGCCCAGGCAGCGCAAGTAGTAGGTGGTCTTCAAGCCACGCTTCCAGGCCAGGCGATACAAAGCGTCCAGCTTGGATCCGTTGGGCTCCTGAAGATACAGATTCAAAGACTGAGCCTGGTCCAACCACTTCTGACGTCGTGATGCCGCTTCCACCAACCAGCTCGAGTCGAGCTCGAAGGAGGTGGCGAAAAGCGCTTTCAACTCCTCGGGGGCTCGCTCGACGGGACCGAGCCTTCCGTCAAAGTACTTAAGGTCGGCGGCCATCACCTCATCCCAGAGACCTCGTCTTTTGAGCGCGTTCACCAGGTAGCTGTTCAAGACGGTGAAGTCCCCCGACATGTTCGACTTCACAAACAGGTTCTGATAGGTCGGCTCGATCGACTGCGAAACACCGCAGATGTTGGCGATGGTGGCGGTCGGCGCGATGGCCAACAGGTTGGAGTTACGGATCCCGTGCAGAGAGAGCTTCTCTCGAACCACACTCCAGTCCAAAGTCGCCTCCTTATTCACCTCCAGGTGGCTCTCCCGATTCTGCTCCAAGATATTGAGCGAATCGAGAGGCAACACTCCCTGACTCCAGAGCGAGCCCTGATAGGAGGGATAGGCTCCCCTCTCCGCGGCAAGCTCTATCGACGCGTCGATGGCCAGATAGCTGATCATCTCCGCGGAGCGATCGGCGAACTCCACCGCTTCCCAACTTCCGTAGGGGCGCCCCAGGATGTAAAGCGCGTCCTGAAAACCCATCAAGCCAAGCCCCACCGGACGGTGCTTGAGGTTCGACTTGCGGGCCTGCGGGATGGTGTAGAAGTTGATGTCGATCACGTTGTCCAGCATCCGCACCGCCGTCTTGATAGTGGCGGCCAGGCGCTCCCGATCGATCCCGTCAGGAGTGACGTGGTTGGCCAGGTTGACCGAGCCGAGATTGCAAACAGCGACTTCGTCGGCACTGGTGTTCAAGGTGATCTCGGTGCACAGGTTGGAGGAGTGCACCACCCCGACATGCTGTTGTGGCGAGCGCAGATTGCAAGGGTCCTTGAAAGTGATCCAGGGATGACCCGTCTCGAACAGCATGGTCAGCATCTTTCGCCACAGAGCCACCGCGCGCACCGTGCGGAAGACTTTCATCTCGCCCAGCCGGGCCAGATTCTCGTAGTGGCGGTAGCGCTCCTCGAACTTCTTTCCGTACAGGTCGTGCAGATCGGGAGTCTCGTCCGGCGAAAAAAGCGTCCACTCGTCATCTTCCTCGACCCGCTTGAGAAAAAGGTCAGGAACCCAGTTGGCGGTGTTCATGTCGTGGGTGCGCCGGCGCTCGTCGCCCGTGTTCTTACGAAGCTCCAGGAACTCTTCGACGTCGACGTGCCAGGTCTCGAGATAGGCGCAGACGGCGCCTTTCCGCTTGCCGCCCTGATTGACCGCCACTGCGGCGTCGTTGGCCACCTTCAAGAAAGGAACCACTCCCTGCGACTTACCGTTGGTGCCCACGATGCGACTGCCCAAGCCCCGCACCGGGGTCCAGTCGTTCCCTAATCCTCCGGCGTACTTCGAAAGCAGAGCGTTGTCGGAGATACTGGAGAAAATACCGTGCAGATCGTCGGGAACCGTGCTCAAGAAACAAGAGGAGAGCTGAGGGCGCGTGGTGCCGGAGTTGAAAAGCGTGGGGGTGGAGCACATGAAGTCAAAAGAGCTCAAGAGGCGGTAGAACTCGATGGCGCGCTCCTCACGGTCCACCTCGCGAATCGCGAGCCCCATGGCGACACGCATGAAGAAAGCCTGCGGTAGCTCGAATCGCTGTCCGTCCCAGTGCAACAGATAGCGATCATACAGGGTCTGAAGCCCGAGATATTGGAACTGACGATCCCTTTCGAAGTCGAGCGCCTGGCTCAACTTGAAAAGATCGAAGTTCTTCAGCTCAGGCTCCAACAGACCGACCTCCACACCTTTAGCCACGTAGGCTTCAAAGTAGGACTCGGGGTTACCCAGGAAGTCGTGAGCCTCTCTTTTGACTTTCTCCAGCAGCAGTCGCGCCGTGACGAAGCTGTAGTTGGGCTCGGTTTCGATCAGGCTTCGCGCGGAAAGGATAGCGGCTTCCAAAATCTCCGCCCGCTTGATTCCGTCGTAGAGGTTGCCCTGCACCTGCTTGAGCAAGGCCTCGGCTCCCACATCCTCAAGTCCCTGACAAGCCTTCTCGAACTGGGCACGGAGACGGGCGAAGTCGAGCGGGCGCTTGCTACCGTCGCGCTCCACCACCTGTAAAGGAGGGCGCTCATCCTTGGGGCGAGCCTTGGAGCGCTCCTCGCGATAAAGAACGTAGGCGCGGGCTACTTTGTGATAGCCACCTCGCATAAGCGCGAGCTCCACGCGGTCCTGGATGTCCTCGATGTAGAGCAGTCTCTCCCCGTTGGGCCGGCGGGTCAATCCGTTGACGACCTCCTCGGTGAGTTGCTCCACGTGCTCTCGGAGGCGATTGGACTGGAAAGCCTCGCTTCCCTCAACGGCGAGAAAAGCGCGCGTCACGGCGTGGTTGATCTTGGAAGGGTCAAAGTCGGAGGCCGAACCGTCGCGGCGCACGACCTTATAAGGAGAGTAATTCATCGGTTCCTTTCCACACACGGCACACGCGTTGACGAAGGAACCCAGCCGCGAACGGCTCGAGATCACAACCTAGGGCGCGTAGGCTTTGATGTGATCACCTTCGAGACGGGAGCGACCGGACTATAACCGTTGCGCGACAGTGCCGGAGTTTCACCGGCTTCCCTCTCATCTCGAGGATGGCTTTTGAATTTTGGCACCCCGGAGGGCACGTAGTACAGGCGGAGTATAGGTCATGCGCCTGTTCGAATACAAGACCGAACACAAAATATTGTATCCACACTTTATCCACACCCCAAGATGAGACAAATCTCAACGCCGGTCGAAACACGCTGGGCAGAAACCCCAACTGCTCGACCAATCTATCCCGCGCAAAAGAAAACCTACCGCTTGTAGGAGCAGATAGCCCTGGCCCGCCTTGCTCAGAGCCGACAGCGCGATCTGGTTCATCACCGCCATCTGACCAAACCAGGTGACGAGCGCGAACAGGCAAAGCGCGGCCAGCCCTCTGACCGGATATCCAGCGCCACCCCTCCAGAAGTCGAAGAGGCACAGACAGGCTAGGAAAAGACCGGACAGTTCCACCACTGGATACGTGAGCGGATCCCCATGACAGGCCATCCGCGGCGTGGCCGCGGCCCAATAGCCGGAAAAGAGCGCGAACGCGCAGCATCCGTGAGGTAGAAGGGCCATCAAGAGATAAAGCAGCCGGGCCATGCCCGAATTATCTCAGCTCATCGCGGTAGGTGACTTGATCCGAATCAGCTCCGAGCACAATTCGTTTAAGCACCTGCAATGGGGAAGTTGTTTGATCGATGAAAATCAGGAACGCTTTCATCTGCTCGCGCTTCGGCCAAAGCTTAGAGAACCTGCTGGGTCGAATTCTCTAAGCCGCGTGAGAGGTGGAGGGCTCGATGGAAACTTCGAACAGGCGACCCCACGGTAGCGAGACCCGAAACGGGATGGGCGGCTGCTCAGGAAATAGACGCCCCCACAGGTCGGCGGCGAAGTTGTGAAAGTCGCCCTCCAGAAGCTGTTCGGCCCTTTCAAGGTCCTCACCGGCAAGATTCAAGCCCGGTCCAATCTCTTTCTTAAGTCGGAAGCGAAACCAGCTTTGATAGAAGGCGTCGTCGGTCAGACGTTCCCAGAGGAGCAGTCGGCGAGCCTGCTCCTGTTCGGCTGAGGGATGGTCGGGATAAAGCGCCAGCATGGCAAGCGCGGTGCCCAAAGTGTTCCCCGCAGTGTTCCAGGCCGAGTAGCCGGTCAAACGCGCGGCCAGACCTCTCTCGATGAGCGCCTCCACCAGGCCGAGATCCCCGCCGTTGGCAAATGCGAGATCGGCCACCACGCAAGAATCTCCGTCATCTAAAGCGTTCTCGAGATCACTCAAGAATTGCTCGAAATTGGCTTGCTCTAGCTTAGCTTGACCGGCTTGGCGATCGGCCTCCTGCTGAGCTCCCAGCCTGCCGTAAAGAAAGAGCTTGCGGCGGCAGCGCCCCTGGAGCAGTCGAGCCGCTTGGAGTTGTGACTGCAGTAAGGCTCCCAAAGGCCTGTCTTCGTAGCGGGTCTGAGTCAAAGCAAGATGGCTGTGGCTCCAGATCGGTTCGATTCCGGTTTCGGCGCAGAGCATACGCGCCAGGAGGAGGCCGGCGCTCTCGTCGGTTCCTGGATAGAAGTCGACCTCCATGCGACGTTCTTCAGCCAGGCGCTGCAGATTCTCTTTCTCTAGAAGATTCCAGCCCTCGGTCTGGCTGTCGTCCATCGCGACTAAGAGGGCGTCAAAGTGAGAGGCAGACTCCACCACGGTTCGGTCGAAGCCGTGGTTTCTCTGTCGGACCCGCAAGTAGCGCTCGAGAAAGGCCGGCGAGATGCCCTCTCTAAGGCCGGCGATCGCGGTGTCTATGTGCGCCTGCTGGCCCGGAGTACGGCGCAGCTTCTCCTTGAGATACGACATGCGAGATAGAGCCACGATCTGCTCGGCCTGCTCGGTCTCTTCCACCGAGGTCTGCGTGGGAGCCGTGCGCAGAAGCGTTTTGAAAGCGTAGGTGGGGGCTTGGCGGCCATCCTGGATTTCGAGAAATTTAGCAAAGTTGGCTCGCGCTCGCGCCTCGTCCGAGTCGGGATGACGCGAGGCGATCAGACCGCCCCAGCTGAGCATATCGAGCGAGGCGATCAAGGGCAGATCGCCCGGTTGAGTGGCCAACCATTCCAAGATGGCGGTGGGCTCTCCCGGATGTTGGAATCGACCTAGGGACGAGCGTTCCGGGATCAAAATCTCACGCCCGGCTAATGTCGCCAACCGTAACACTAGATCCAGGCAGCACGGCCTATCGTCCAACGGCACGAAAAGTATCGGTTGCTCCTTCCCCATCGGTATAGGTCCGTCATTTCTCATGCGGTTCCTCCTCTGGAGGACCAGTCCACCCAGCGACCAGTTTTCTGACTCTCAAGACACAGCTCCAGAGCCAGGATCACCTCCCGCGCTTGTTCGGCCGTCACGTGGAGCGGCTCGTTACCGGCAAGCGTCGCGGCGAGATTGCGATAGAACTCTCCGTAGTTACCAGGCAAAGTCGGAATTCTCTCGCTCCTAACCTTACCGTCAGTCCCCAGGGTTTTCAGAGCTCCCCAAGACTCTTCCGGTTCGGTACCCCAGTTCGGAGCAAGCGGAAGAACACCGGCCTTGAGCGCATCCTCTTGAGGATCAAGCCCATGCTTAAGGTAAGAGCCACTCTCTCCGTATATCGCGAAACGGTGGCTGGGCACAGGCGTCAGGCAGTCGGAACGAAGACAAGCCTGCCAGGTCCCGTAGTCAAAAGTCAGGTCGAAGCAGTCCACCGCACCGACATTTTCGCGCTGTATCTGTAAGTGAGACAAAATTCTGCCAGGTGGTCCGAAAAGCTGTAGGACCTGATCGATGAGATGAGAGCCGAGATCATAAAGAACCCCCATACCCTCGATAGGTTGCTCTCGCCAATCTCCCTTCGGCTCAGGTCGATGTCGTTCCCAGCGACTTTCCAGCCGGCGAATACGACCCACGGCGCCCTGGGCCACCAGCCCTCGCAAGGTCAAAAAGTCGTTATCCCAGCGCCGATTGTGAAAGACGGTGAGAAGGCGGCCCATCGCGTGAGAAAGCTCGATCAATTCATCCGCTTGGGCGGTAGTCACGGTGAAAGGCTTGTCCACCACCACATGCTTACCAGCTCGCAACGCTTGGGCTGCGAACTCGAAGTGGCTCTCATTCGGGGTGAGAACAATCACGACGTCGACATCGCTTTCCCACAACTCCTCAACCGTACGCACGGTTTGAACCGGAGGCTGTAGTTTTTTCGAGCGATCTCGATGGCGCTCCACCACGTGGGTCAGGCGAAGCCTCTTCTGAGCGCGAAGCAAAGGAACGTGAAAACGCTCCGCCACCATACCGAATCCGAGCAGACCAACCTTCACAAGTGAGGCCTTCCCCATGTCTTTGAGAGATCTTTCAGAGTCGAACGGTAATCTTGAACTATGAACCGAGCCACCACCCGTGAGACCCTCAACTTGAACCACTCCTCGAGCACCCCGCCGGTGGCCGGCGCTCGTCCCCCTCGCCGCCCCGTTCAGGTCATCCGCCGGCTCAAAGATGACGTCTGCTTTAGCCAGGAGAGCGCGGCCCGCGGCGAGGACGACTCGGCTCAGTCGCTCTGTTCCAACTTCATGGCCGCTTGGGGTTAGCGATCAAGTTCTCTACCGCCTTCACCGCCTGACGTACTCTCTCGTCTCCCTCTCCTTGAATCAAGACGTACTCTCTTCCGTAGCGCTCGAGCGCGTGACGGCAGGCCTGCATGAACTCCGCGCGCCGCTCGGGCCGGTAGCGCATCGAATCCGCCACCCAGGGAATATCCACGTCCAAGAGCAAGATCAGGTCGTGACGAGATTCGGCCGCGAGCTTTCTTACCGAGTCGCGCACCTCGCCAAAAAGCTCTACCGACCAGAGTTCCGTGATCAATGGATCGGTGTCGCAAAAAAGAAGGGGATGTCCGCCGTAACGCGCCATGGCTTCCTCCGAAGCAACTTGGGCGGCCGCGATCACCTCCATGTCGTCGAGTCCGAAATCCTCCTCTCGCCCGAGCAGATACGTCCGCGCGTACTCAGGCACGAAGACCCCTCCGAAATGCCGAGCCAACGCGAGACCCAGAGTGGTCTTCCCGGTGGATTCCGGTCCGAACAGCAAGACCCGCCTGGAGTAATATCCCCGCACGGGCGGCGGTAGGTAGGTCCAATGGTCCCAGGGATTCGTACGAATAGCGGAGCCGCTGACCTCGATGAGGCCACGCCCGGCGTTGTTGGGGATAAAGCGCGAGCTTAAAATCCGCGCCAAAGGCTCTCCGTAGTCCTCCGAGGCAAAAAGAAGATCGATCGGACGTCCGGAGATTCGTAAAAGTGAATCGCGCCAAATTTCCCAGAAGTCTGGATCCTCATGAGGATATTGAGGATTGGAGTCGGTCAGGTGAAGGACACGCTGGGCTGGGCAGAGCTCTCTCATCCAGCGATAGCGAAGCTCTCCAGAGATCGGCTCGTCCACAAGTGTGCTCACGACCACGGTGAGGTCATCGGTGAACCGAGAAGCGAAGTCTATCAAGGAGAGGTGCCCCGCGTGAGGCGGCATGAACTTTCCTAGAACGAGTCCGTGAGGCATGGTGGGCGCCTTCGCTCAACGTGACGACGTTCCCGGCCGGAAAATGAAACAGCCGAGAACCTTGGCGCCCGGCTGCTTCGGCAATTTTTAGAAATTCTTAGATCAGCATTCCGCCGATGTAGTCGCTTCCGCCACCGCCGCCCCAACTGTCGTAGCTCGAGCCGGAGTCGCGGCGATTGTCAAATTCATCATAAACGTCGTCGGGACCGTCTCCACCACGGCGACGGTTATCGAACTCGTCATGAACGTCATCGGGTCCGCTGCCTCCACGACGGCCGCGAGACGCGTTGGTGGATTGATTGCTGGCCTTATAAGAAGTGCTGATATGCATAGGGTTACCTCGAATGTGCTGTTTTCTTCTTATAACTTAATGTAGTAGCGGTAAAAATTCGTTAAATCCATGTTGCCATCGCCTTCGGTTGAGATCTTCGATTCAAGCGGTGGAATCTCAAGGAAAAAACCACTCGAGGGGATTTGGGAAGAAGAAAGTCATCGGAATTTGTTCGGAAAACTTAAAAACAGCGATTGATAACACTAAGAAATGACTTCCGGAAGATAAATTGAGCCAAAGATATCCTTAACACGCGCTAGGATATCTGACCGCGACGAGGTATTCTTTCCGCCATGAATCGCTACGATCCCGGAACCACTTACGACGAGATGTTTCATCCTGAGGGGACGGCACGACCGCATTACGCGGCTCTGGCGGAAGTCTTCGAGACCCTGGGAAGCCAGGAGCTCAAGTCGAGGCGCCAAACAGCGGATCTTTCCTTTCTTCATCAGGGTGTGACCTTCACCGTCTATGGACACGAGGACGCCACGGAGAAAGTTTTCCCTTACGACATCGTCCCTCGTATCTTGACCTCGTCCGAATGGCGACCGATCGATGAAGGTCTCAAGCAACGGATCACGGCGCTCAATCTCTTCTTAGAAGACATCTATCACGACGGAAAGATTCTTCGGGACAACGTCATTCCCGGTTGGCTTCTCTACAGCTGCAAACACTATCGGCGAGAGATGCTCGGGGTCAAAGTTCCCAAAGGGATCTACATCTCCATCGTGGGGACCGACCTGATCCGAGCGGAGAACGGCCAGTTTTACGTGCTGGAGGACAACCTGAGGGTTCCTAGCGGCGTCTCCTACATGCTGGCCAACCGGAAGGTTATGCGACAGACTTTCCCCGCGCTCTTCTCGCGTTATGGGGTGAGGCCCGTGGATAGCTACGGACAGGCCCTACTGAAGACCCTCAAGTCGTTGGCCAACACCGGCGGAGACCAACCCACCGTGGTGGTCTTAACTCCCGGCATCTACAACTCCGCCTACTACGAGCACACCCTGTTGGCTCGAGAGATGGGGGTGGAGTTGGTGGAGGGTCGGGACCTTCTGGTTCACGACAACATCGTCTACATGCGAACCACCTCAGGACTACGGCGAGTCGACGTCATCTATCGGCGGGTCGACGACGACTTTGTCGACCCTGTGGCTTTCCGACCAGACTCCGCACTTGGAGTTCCAGGGCTCTTCAATGCCTACCGGCATGGGAAGGTGGCGCTGGCCAACTCCATCGGCACCGGAGTGGCCGACGACAAGGCGCTCTACGCCTACGTGCCGGCCATCATCAAGTACTACCTCGACCAGGATCCGATTCTACCCAACGTCGAGACCTACCTGATGACCGATGAAGCCCAACGGCAACACACTCTGGCCAATCTGGACAAACTGGTGGTCAAGGCGGTGGGCGAGTCGGGCGGTTACGGAATGCTGATCGGCCCCCACAGCACTCAAGAGGAGCGTGACGAGATGGCTAAAGCCATCGTGGACGAGCCCCGAAATTTCATCGCCCAACCGACTCTAGACCTTTCCCAGGCTCCCTGCTATATGGGCGAAAAGCTCTGCCCCCGTCGTGTCGACCTTCGCCCTTACGTGCTGTACGGCGACGGTAAGATCCGAATCGTCCCCGGCGGACTGACGCGTGTCGCCCTCAAGGAAGGTTCGCTTGTCGTCAACTCCTCACAGGGCGGCGGAAGCAAGGACACCTGGGTCCTATCGGAGGAAACACTTTGAGCAACACCATGCTGAGCCGGGTGGCGGACCATCTCTACTGGATGGGCCGCTACGTCGAACGAACCGAGCACACCGCTCGAGTTCTCAATGTCCAGACCCATCTTGCTTTGGAGGAATCTCCCGCCAACCGGGGTCGAAGAGTGGCTAACGTGCTCAGCGCGCTACGCCAGCCAGAGCTTTTCGTCAGCAGTTTTGAGGAAGCCGCGACGGTTCTGACCCTGGACCCTAACAACCCTTCCTCGGTGCGGACTAACGTTCGAATGGCCCGCGAGAACGCGCGCCAGATCCGTGAAAGGATCGCCTCGGAGATGTGGGAGCAGGTCAACCGGCTGCACTTGCACGTCAGTGACGCCGAAAGAGCCAAGACCTTACTCGATCAACCTCACGTCTTCTATAACGAAGTTCTGATCGGCACTCATCTGTTCAACGGCTTGACCGACTCCACCATGTCTCACGACCAGGGCTGGCTGTTCATCCAGGTCGGCCGCTGGCTGGAACGGGCTGGTCTGTTGGTCAGCCTGTTAGACACCTACCTGCGAGTGGATGCCCCCAACACCTATCTCGACTGGCTGGGACTCCTCAAGTGCTGCACCGCCTTCGAAGCCTATCGCAAGAAGATCGGTTCGGACCTCAATCCGGTCTCTGTGGTGGAGTTTTTGGTTCTCTCGGGAACCTTCCCTCACTCGCTGCGCTACTCCATCGCGGCCCTGCGTAAAGCTTCCGAAGACCTGGCCGAGGAGACGGAGAATCGCAAAACCCGAGAACTCGACCGCGTCCTCGGCAAGATGGACCACGACCTGGAGTACGCTCGGGCCGAGGAAGTGGTCAGCGGGGACCTCACCGCCTACTTCGAGCGGTTTCGCCAAGATCTCATGCGAGTCCACTCTTTACTGCACCGTCTTTACATCTCTTGGGAGGTCGAGTTTTGAGCTTGCTCTATCAGATCCGTCACGTCACCCGCCACCGCTACGAAAACCCCGTCTCGGAAAGCGTGATGGAAGTCCGAAAGTGTCCCCTCTCGGAAGGACAGCAGCGCTGCCTGAATTTCACTCTCTCGGTGAACCCCGGAGCGACCATCTTTTCCTTAGAAGAAAAGATCGGAAATACCGTTCATCACTTCGACATTCCTCAGCCTCATTCGCAGCTCTCGGTAACGGCCGAAGCCCTGGTCGAGATCAAAGAGTTTCCCTCACTCCCCACCTCCCTGACCTTTGAGAGCTGGCAACAGCTCAAAGACGAAACCGGCGGATTCGAATTCCTCGACTACCTTCTGCCCAGTCCCTTGATCCGGCCCAGTGCTTTGCTGGGAGAGTTCTACGAAAAAGTCGGACCCAGGCCTGAGGAAGACCCTCTCACCTTTCTCTTGCGTCTGCAAAACGAGATCGCCACGAGTTTTGCTTATGTACCTCGTCGAACCCAGGTCGACTCTCCCCTCGACATAGCCCTGGAAGCCAAAGAAGGGGTCTGCCAGGATTTTGCCCACATCATGGTGGGAGTGGCCCGCTTGGCGGAGATCCCCTCGCGTTACGTCAGCGGCTATCTCTACCATCGGGCCGACGGTTCGGACCGATCGAGCCGTGACGCGACCCACGCCTGGATGGAGGCTTATCTGCCCGGCCTTGGTTGGGTAGGATTCGACCCCACCAACAACATCCTGGCTCAAGAGCGCCACATTCGCACCTGCCTGGGACGCGACTATCGCGACGTTCCGCCGACGCGGGGGGTCTATCGAGGGCTATCCGCCAGCGAACTGTCCGTGGCCGTCCAGGTTCATCCCGCCGACACCCCCAACAGCCAGGATGAATTCCGCCGTATGGAAGAATCCGAACTTCCCAAAGACTTCTTCGCCGAAGTCGACGCCCAACAGGCCGCCCAACAATAGTCACTGCCCTGAAGGAGACTCCAGGTTGGGTTTCAAACGTGGCGCATGGGATGTTAGAAAGGTTTCGTTATCTCGCGATAGCCTTCGTTCTGGTCGTTTTGACTCTTGTCACGACAGGGACCGCCGCGGAGCGTGTCTATGAACCCTCCCCCCAGGACATCAACCTCGCGGAGTTCTGTGGTCAACCTGCCGCGGCTCTCTCCTGCCCCCGAACCGGCGCCATTCGCTGTGTTTGTTACTTGAGTGGGAAGAAGGCCGAAACTTCCCCTTCGGAAGCACCACTTTTGGCCCCCCGCTCCGTCACCACGAAGGCGCCCAAACGAGCGCGCCAGGCCAGGCTTTTGCCTCAACCGAGCCAGGAATTCACGCTTTTGTCCTGGGTTCAGGCTCCCCCCACTCCTCCCCCCCGCGGCTAGGTTCTTTCAAGCCTCGAAAAGCGCCGCCAGCACTCGGTGTCGCTTTACTTTCTAGAACTTTAGCCTATTCAAGGAGAATCTTACTATGCGCTCTCGTCGAGCTTTGCTTTGCCTTGCCATGGTTTCCGCCATGACTTTGTCCGGTTTCACTCAGGAGGCCCCCCACACACCGAAATCCGTATCATCGAGCGAGGGAGAAATCCTGGCCTCCTGCGACGTCTGCCTTCCCACCTCGATCCCTCGCGGTCCGATCCAGGTTCTGTTTCAGCCGGGATTTCAGGCCGGAGTGGACCACCAGTTCACCCGCTTCAACGACCTGCGCCATGATGGCGATTCGATCGACAACCCATCGGGAGAAAAGATCAATTCCAACAGCACTCAGTTTCACTTCACCTACAACCTCAGCCCCAAAGCCGGACTACTGCTGACGATCCCCTACCACAATCGGAGTTACCGCCGACTCGACGCCGCCGGCAACGTGGAGAGCGGGTCGGTCAGCGGCCTTGGTGACATTATCGTGCGAGGTCGCTACGCACCCATCACTCACTTTAAGGAGAACTCCACCCTTATCTGGACGGTGGAAGCCGGTATGAAACTTCCCACCGGAAGCACCCGCATGCTTCGCGAAGGGGCCCACAGCCACACTCCGACCGCCGCCTCATCTTCGGCAACTCCCCACGAAGAAGAGCATGAGCACGAAGAAGGAGGGCACCAGCATCACGGGAGACGCGACTATCTGGCTCACGCGGGTCACCACCACGGGGACGAAGAGGAAGAAGAGCCTGCTCCTCAATCCAGCGGCGCGACGACCCCGGGCCACTCGCACAACAGCGCGGTGGAGGGCCACGATCTGACCCTCGGCTCCGGCTCGGTCGACGGCATCATAGGAACGGGTCTGTTTTATCGCACTGGGGATTTCTACGCCACGGCCGGAGGCCAGTACGTCCTTCGAAGCACGGGCGCGGCTGGATATCGCTACGGCGATCTGCTGACCTGGAGAGTAGCGCCAGGGTATCTCCTTATTAACGATTCAGAAAAAGTTGTCGGCCTCCAACTCAACGTCAGCGGAGAACATCACGATCCCAATCGTCTTTATGGTGCGAGAGATCATGGATACGCCGATGTCATCTACGCCGGTCCTGAAGTGATGGCGCAGGGCGAAAACCTTTCCCTGAATCTGGGCCTCGATCTACCGGTGAAGTACCACGCGGAAGGGCTAACCCTGGCACCCGACTACAGAGCCCGCCTCCACTTCAACTGGAGGTTCTAAGTTATGACTACTCCCAGACATCCGGAGCCCATTCTTTGGGCATACGGAGAAGCAGGTCGGGGTCCACCGGGACTCCGTGGAAATAGGTGGCGTAGTGAAGATGCGGGCCAGTGGAAGCGCCGGTGTTACCGATGCGCCCGATCTGCTGACCCTTTTTCACCTTGTCCCCCTTCTTCACACCGATTTCGGAAAGGTGCATGTACAGTCCGCACAACCCCTCGCCGTGGTTGATGATGATGCAGTTCCCCAGTAGGGTGAAACCCGGACCGACCAGCGTGACCACACCGTCGGCCGGCGCCACGATCGGCTCTCCACCGTAACCGGCGTAGTCGAGACCCTTGTGAAATCCCGCGGTACGGCCGTTTCGGATACGTCGAACCCCATAGGGAGAGGAGCGGGGGCAGTCCGAGGGCTCTTGAAAGTCACCTTTCCAGCGCGGTCCCGGCTGCAGATCTTCTAGTGCCTTGAAAACGATCTCCTCTTCCCTGTCAGCCTGCGGGTCGGTATATTTGGCGTCATTGTCGGCGCTCATGCTCAGATACTGAACGGGACGCCACTTCTCCTCGACCTTGATCTTGCGAGAAAGTTCTTGTTTGGTGCCGTCTTTACTTACCAGGGCGATACGAAGCGTGGCCTGCCCACCGGCGCTAGCATCGAGCGGAACGGAAACGGCGCAGCGAAGTCCATAAGGGGCCTCGGTCAAAGCTCCGGAGCGGCCGGCCCAAAACCAGGTCCCTTTGCTCAGATCGTCGCCTTCCACGGAAACGAACAGAGCGCCACCCGGCCAGGTGGAGCCGCGCACGCGAAGCTGAGGCTCCGCCATCACCGCGGTGGGGAAAGTCAAAGACAATAGCAATAGTGCTAAGATTTTTCTCATGGCCCTTGAAGTTTCTTCTAAAGAAACAAAGGTCCTGGCTAAACCGTCAGCGGCCGCCTTAAAAGCTCTTCAAGGGAGGGCCCTTGCGCCTTTTTGGGATCATGCGTGGAGAACTTTTCGATCACTTTGTCCCAACCGGTAGCTTTCCAAAAGGCCACCTCTTCCGGCTTATACTCCTCGCTGGAGCGATAAAGAGGAAGGGCCAGAGTGAAGCCGGTCGAGGCAGCTTCGCTTTCCTTGGCCGAGTGTGCCAGAGTGGCTTTCGCCATGGCCTCCGCGGTGGAAGTCGCGGCGGCCTTGAGTTCATCGGAGGCGTCCGAGCGGGCAAGAATCTGCTTGCAGAAGTCGCCCAAGTCGACACGAAATCCCGGATAGGAATAGTAGCCGAAGAGAGCGTTTCCGGCCCCGTCGAGACCGCGCCGGCTGGACTCGTGAAGTTGTCGAATCTGGCTGACCTCAAGTGTGAGAAGCTGCTGACTTAAGTCCGAGAGCGGTTGAAGGAGGCCCGAGGTTGCCCTCGTGTCCAGCGCGGTCATGGTCGAGAACTGAACCGGACGATGTTCCACAAGATTGCGGCCCAGACTCTTTCCGTCCACGCTTTGGGCGGCTGCTTTAAGATAATCGGCAAGAGGTGCCCCCGAGCGGACCACATCGGCCGAAGCCACCACGACCTCCGATTCTCCCGCCAGAGTATGGGCGACTTCAGTCGCACCCATCAAGCAAGAGTCGAAAAGAAGAGTCTGTACGGGGTGAGCGCTAAGCGCCTGTTCAAGTTCGGAAAGTTCAAGCCGATCCTTGTGACCATCGTCGATCGCCGTACCGCGATGCCCCTCTCCGTGGCCTCCCAGGACCAAAAAGGTCGAGGTACCAGGAGAGGCGGAGTCGGCATATTCGAGGAAGCTGGAAAGCGACTTGGGATCTCCCGAATTGGCAGGGGTCGATTGTTGCTCCTGTCGTACCGTCTTGCCGTGCTGGTCCCGAGAGAGGCGAAAACGAACAGCCGTGCCTTGAGCATCAAAACTCTGTACAAAGACATCGACGTTCTCGGGAAGCGAAGACTGTTCCAAAGCCTCCAGAGAAGCCGACATGCTGTGGCTGAGATTGTTGTTTCCCGCGGCGTAGATGAGGGTCTTCCATTGTGGTCCGGCGATCATCATGTCGTGACGATAGCCCAAAGGAGTCAAGAAAACGTCAAATCTTTATCGAATTCAACGCCGAATGGTGGCGATATCCAGGGTGTCGGCCGTGGGGAAGTCTTCGGGTCTATCCAGGTCTTGCACAATTCCCGGGTCGTCAACGGGGATTCGCTCGACTAGGGAAAGCTGCCGAAGCATCGTGCGTGCCCCCTGCTCTCCCTCCAGGTACCTCCATTCGGATCGAGTTTCCCCTGGGAAATACATCGGGTAGCCCTCTTCGCTCCGGTGCACCGGAACTCTGGCTCTCGCCGCTTCATCGGCTGTTCGGGGCAGGAGCCGGTGGAGAGTCAGCGCTGAGAAAAAGGGCGTGTCCCCCATTGCGACCAAAAAACCTCGGGTCGGTGGCAGCGCCTCGACCCCTCGGCGCAGAGAGCTTGCTAGACCTGCTCTCCAGTGAGGATTGAAGATAGCGCGTGCCTGAGGGTAGGGAAACAGGAGCGCCTCAACCTCGGTCCGCTGAGCGCCCGTGACCACCAGGATCCTCCCCAACGCTGGATGGCTGGAGAGACTTTGCAGCAGCCATTGCAGCAACGGCTTGCCGTGATACGGCGCCAAAAGCTTATTACCCGGGCAGCGAGATGAACCGCCCGCGGCGGCGACGATAACTGGAATGCGCATCGTGATAGCTTCGACAGCGGTCGAGAACCCCTTGGTACACCAGAGGGTAAAACTTTGGTATGCATCCCGAGCTATCCTGTCAGTTTTCTTGATAGCGGACAAGGCTCGCGGGTAACGCTGCCAGCTTTCTTGATAGCAGACAAGGTCGATGAACTGGAAGCACTCCATTCTACCGATGCCGACTTCGCACGATTTCCAGGGCTAAAGTGGCGGAACCCACTGCTCTAGTCTTCGGCGCTTGGCGAGGACTCGAGATGCCGGCAGATAGCTTGAGTGCGGGTCACGGAAGTGAGAACGGTTCCTAAGAAGATGACGCCCAAGGTGGGAGGTAAGACCCAGGGGAGCCACAGCGAGACCAACAAGGCGGCTGTGGTCAGCCCCATCCGATGCTGCTTAGCCATGGGGCCGAAGAAGTAGTGAGGCGCTCCCAGGCTCGCGCCGAGGACTCGCACATAGGCGGTGATGGCCGCTCCCAGCGCGCACCACAATCCGAGTTGAGGCCAACCGCTCCCGTAGCCGAGGCCGATCAAGATGAAGCTGTCGGCTAACCGGTCAGGCAGCTCGTTATAGACTCCGCCGGTTGGAGTGGCCTTGCCTCCTTCCACGGCGACCATTCCGTCGAAGAGATTACAGAGCAGTCGAAGTTGGATTCCAACCGCCGCGATCAGCCACTGGCCCTGCCAGGCCGCGAGGCCGGAAACAGCGGCGAAGCCGATGCTTGCCACCGAGATGGAATTCGGGGTCAGTCCCATTTGGTCCATCCGGCGCGCCGTCCACTGAGCCCAGGCGGCCGACCGGGTGGCGATCGGCCGGCGTCCGTCCGACATCGGGCTTACAACCCCTGGAGGATGGTCTTCATATTCCGCTCACCCGGATCTATCTTATGATAAGGCGCGCCGTTGACCAGATCGAGGACCTCGGGAACCACTTTGCGGCTCATCGTAGCTACTTGTTGGTGGCTGTAGATGTGAGACTTGTCGATATTGAACTCTTTCATCAGCTCTTGAACCAGCTTTCGACAGCTCTCCAGAGTCTTGGGTTTGGCGGCCAGATCGTCCTCATCTAAAGCCATCATCTCGATGTTGATAGCCCGATGATTGATCCCATAGGCTCCTCGAGAGCGGACGTTGGGAGGGAGAATCTCCCAGATCTTCTCTCCATCGATGACGTAGTGACAGGCCAGCCCTGGCGTCTCTCCTTTGAACGAATTTTCGCGCACGAGATTCCAAGGGAAGCTAGGCATCGCGGTATAGTGTAAGACGATGCAAGTGGGCTGGAGCTCCCAGGTGGACTCGCCGTAGTGGCGCTCGGAGTATCCCACGATCTGCTGTTTCCAGCTGGCCAGCGGGCGAGCCCGACTCCGGTCGAACTTCAAGGGCTCGGCCTGCGCTCCCATCATCATGAGAAGCACAGCTCCAATCAATAGCTTCTTCTTCATTCCATCACCGCCTTGCCTTTCGTTTCGACGCTCGAGGGCATCTCCTCTCTTCGTCTCTTATGAGGAATGAGAGGACGTGAGGAGAAGTCCACGGGCTATGGCGTCGCTCTCTCAACTTTCCAGACGACAAGCTTTGCTCGCTTCCCTGGGTGTAGCCGTACTGATGGTTCTCGTTTTGAAAGTGATGGGACAGCCCTGGTGGTGCAAATGCGGCCAGCTCTACTTGTGGACCAACGATTCGATCAGTTCCCACAATTCGCAACATCTGGGCGACCCTTACTCTTTTAGCCATTTCCAGCACGGTCTCGGATTCTATCTAGCCCTCTGGCTGTTGCTCCGGCATCATCTGAACCTGGCCTCTCGCGCGCTGATGATGATCGGGCTCGAGGCGGTCTGGGAGATTTTCGAGAACACGCCCTTCACTATCGAGCGGTATCGAGCGATGACCATCTCGCTCGACTACTACGGCGACAGCGTCCTCAACTCTCTCGGCGACCTGGCCAGTTGCGCTCTAGGTTTTTTCTGCGCCGCCACCCTCCCTCTCTGGGGTTCGGTCGCGAGCTACCTGGTCATTGAGCTCGGCATGCTCTGGCTCATCCGAGACAGCCTGTTTCTCAACATCCTCATGCTGGTTCACCCTTTGGAATCGATCAAGAACTGGCAGAAGGGTTAGTTTTCACCGGTTTCCAGCTAGCCGGGTCCACGCGATAGTACTCCGCGAGCTCTTCATACAGAGCCGGGTGTTTGGTCTGAAGCTGCACCGGTTTTTCAAAGAACGTCTCGGTGGCTACGGCGAAGAACTCCGCCGGGTTGGTCGCTCCGTAGTTGTCGAGAACCGATGGCTTTCCCTTGGCGGCGCGTTTCTTCAGCTTCTGATACTCCGGATTGAGTACCTCGGCCCAGGTGGTGTACATCGACTCCTGTTCAAAGATGGGAACCCCGTCGCCGCGGCCGTCTTCCTGGTCGAGTTGGTGAGCGAACTCGTGCAAGACCAGGTTGTGACCGTCCTTGATATTGTGAGCGGAACTCTTAACATCGTTCCAGGACAGAACCACCGTTCCGTGGTCCCAAGATTCCCCCAGCCGTCCCTGGACATTGTTGGAGACCGAGACGCCGTCGGAGGAGGTACCACCGACCTTATAGGCCTTAGGGTAAAGCAAGATGGTGGAGAGATCCTTGTAGTGACTTGTCTTACGGTTGAGCAGTAGCAAGCAGGCAAGACCCGCGACCGTAACCTTCATCTCTTCAGTGACCTCGAGATCTCCACAGCCCTCGAAGCTCTTCTCGGCTAAAAAAATCTGAACGTTCTGTCGCAACTCCTCAGCCAACACCGTCGGCAACAAGTTGTAGTGCTTGACGTTCTTCTCCAGGATCTCTTCCCAAGACCGAGGGAACGGTAGCGCTCGGAGTGCTTCATGTTGACGACGGCGGGCCGTCGCTATCATGTATCCTCCGACTAAACCCGCGCCGGCCAAGGCCGCGCCTAGAAGTGGAATCATGCTGACAAGTTCCACATTGCTTGGTGGCAACCTCGTGGGAGTGGAAACGCTAGAGGAGCTCCTGACCCGCCGGCCAGGGGCTCCTCATCTAGCAGTTAGGACTTGCCGCCACCTGAACCGCCCCCAGAGCCGCCGCTACCTCCTGAACCACCGCTGCCGCTGGCCCCCGAGCTTCCTCCGGCTCCCGAGGTTCCACTGGCTCCTCCTTTACCGTCGGCACCCTTGCTGTCAGTTCCCTTACTGTCCTTGCTATCCGACTTACTGTCTTTACTGTCAGCTTTGCTATCCTTGGCATCGGCTTTCGCATCTTTGGAACCGACTCCCAGCGCTCCGCCGATGGCGTCAGCGGCCTTTCCGATGGCGTCTCCGATGGCGCCCAGAGCTCCACCAGCCAGTCCACCGATAGCACCGGCGGCGGAACCTAGTGCCGAACCGATGGAATCTCCGATCTTGCCCAAACCTCCCAGGTCTCCAAGCTTACCACCCAGCGCGGCCTGCCCCAAAAAGCCCGCGGCGATTCCCAGCGGTCCACCGCCGAGCGCGGCCGAGGCGACCCCGCCTAAAAGTCCGCCGAAATCGGGCGTACCCGCGGCGGAGAAAGCGCCTTTGCCGCCCGTCACCGAGCCGAGAACGTCTCCGACAATGCCCTGCAGGCTACCCAACGATGTCCCTTTAGAGGAAAGAGAAGCCTCGGAAATTCCCAGCTGGCCGAGCGCCTGGCTGGTAATCTGACCGATAGCCTTGTCCATAAGTCCTGATAGTCCGGGGATCCCAGAAATTGCCATTTTATATACTCCTACAGTTTGATGTCTTAACCGCAGAGTACCCGTCCACGCCCCTCGGGATCCCTAAATGCGAACCGCCTGAAGTTTCCAAAATGTAAACTTCAGTTGAGGCCTCCTTGGGATTTGACGCGACTATGACGCCCGATTGACGGGCCTCGGATAAGGTAAGTTCAGTAACCGGGGGGCTGGTGAGAGACCCCAAACATTCACGGAGGGTCCACAATGCAGATTCAAGGATATATTCCCCAGCTCCACACCGCCCGCGTCAGCAACGCGACTCCGGTTCTTCCTCGTAACGCCTTTCTTTTCGCTCAACCGCCCGCGACCGCCCCGACCGATTCTTTCGAGCCGAGCGAGGCCGCCAAACTCGCCGGACTGCGCACACCGACACAGAATCTGATGTTGTTTGGTGGAGACCGCAAGAATGCCGTGGAAACTCTCATCGCCTCGGGCGCCAAAGCGGAGAATCCCAAGCTTGGTCTCTTCAAAGACGTGATGCGTAAACTGGTCGGCGGTACCAAAACCTCCAGCAAGGCGATCAACGCCACTCAGACCATCGAGACCAAGGTCAAAGTCAAGAATTTTAACCTCAAGGCCCTACGTCTTACCACCAAAGGCGCCAACGTGGGGAACGAGCAGACGGTTCGACACGTGGACTTTGCCCCCACCGCTCCCACGGGCAAGAAAGCTCAAGTCAAAGACATCGGTTCCGTCATCGCCAAGGGCACCCCGACCCGCATGATCGAGCAAGAGATCAAGACCGCCGGTGGCGGCCGACAGGCCCAGATCACCAACGGCTATTTCGACCCCAAAACAGGACAGAAGTTCATGCAGACCACGGAGCGGGCCAACCGGATCGAGACCGACAAGATGGGTCTCACCAAGTCGCACAAGGATAAAGCGACCTATCGCCAGATCGACCTGCTAGGAGCCGACGGCAAAGCCGACAAGCGCTACGTGTTCGACTACGGTGCGAAGAGCATCCGCTTGGAGAACCTCAACGATGACGGGCAGGTGGTTTCCAGCCAGAAGCTTTCGAAGAAAACCGACTATTTTAGCCTGGTCGACCGCCTCAGCCTGACCCCTCCCAGCACACCATCGGCTGTCGCGATTGGCGGTGGTGGTGGACGCCTGGAGAACGTCCACATGCAGATGGTCTAGTCGGCGATACGTTGAGCCATCGAGGCCCCGCAGTTGGGACATCCGCATACGGGCATGTCGCGAGTCGCGACATCCACGGCGAACTGAGAGGCGCAGTAGTCGCAACTCCAGACGCGGGCTAAAAAAGCGGGGAAGACGTACAGCGCTTCATCCTGATAGTGGCAGAGGTAACGGCAGTGTTGTTCCGCTTCCAGAGCCTCAAAACAGCGTTGAGCCTCTTCTCGCGAGCACTCTCCTCGGGAGAGCAAGTCTGGAATACCGAGAAAGCCCTGAAACTGTTCCGCCAGTTCCAAAGCCAGGGCCTTGAGCTCCTGGGCGCGGGCCCGCTTGCCGGCCGCACGACGAACCAGAAACTTCCCCACAACCATGACCCCCTTGGCCACAGAAGCGACATCCACGGTGATGACGGGTGCCTTTGAAGGCTTGACTTCCTTGTTCGGCTCCGGAGACTTCTCGCGAAGACCGCGAGCCACCCCTTGAGGAGTGAAGACAGCTAAACCGTGACCCTGACGCAGCGACATTGGCAATCCCTCCGAAGATAAGATTACCTCCCGATGAAAACTTCCGCTGTGAGACAGAGCACCTTTGGAATAGTTCGAAACAAGCAGAGCTCGGAATTCACGACCTACGGAGTCTCCCGCAACAAGCCCAACGTCGAGTTGTAAGCCGGGAAGACCAAAACGATCGCAACCAAAGCCAGCAGATTAAGGATTCTGACCCCCTGAGCGATGGGGCCACAGAGTCTCCAAAATCGATGGATGACCCGTCTCATCAACGGAGCCGCAAGTATCTCGCTGAGTACCATAGCCACCATTCGCCGACAGCCAGGCCCATGACCCAGGTCCATGAGATGATAGGATAGATCTCGGAGAAGAAAAGGCCAGCTTCTTGAAATCCGTTGAGTAGAAGGCGAGAAACGACGGCGCTATAAGTGAGGGCGTAGTTGCGCACCATCGCCCGGCGGTGGAAGGCGAAATTTCCGCGCTGAGCGCCCCATACAGCCATCACGATGGTGATCAGCCAAAGAGTACCCTGGCAAAAGAAGGCAAACTTCGAGGAGAGTCCCCCTTCGGCCATCACGGCCATCGGCAGCGCGGTCAGACCGCCCACAACCACAGCCGCCGCGTAGGTTCGCCCCATCCAGGCGTGGATCTTCTTTCGCCGAGTCCAACGGGGGAAGGTCAGAAGGCCCAGACAGAGCGCCGTGGCGCTGGCCACTCCGTGGGTTCTAACAAGGAAAAGATGAGCTTGGTATTTTTCACGAAAGATCGCGTCGAAGGCCTCGATATTACCGAAGATGTAGGATAAGCCCTCGACGCTCGCCTGCACGGCGAAAAAGCCCATGCAAAGCCAGATCAAGGCCATGGCCCACTTCGACCGACTCTCCGCCATCAAACAAAAACCATCAAAGGAGCCAATTCGGCTGCTCGGTTAAGCCTCCTTCGCTCTTGAATGCTAAGTGATAGCTGACGGAACTTCTGTCAGATGCCACTTAGGGCAACGGAATCGGTGATGGTTTCGCGCCGGGGACCGGGAGCTCTTGAGTTTGCGAGTTCGGGGCCTTCAAAAGCGCGATGATCTGGTCAGCATGCGGTGAGCCCGAGGCCGCCAGCTGCACCAGATAGCCCTGGTACCCCGGCGTGGTTCGGATGAATTCGTAATGATACTCGAAGAACTGAACTACCCCGAAGGTATTCCAAGCGTTGTGATCGCGCCGCAAAAAGTTGAGCATGGAGGCGATCGTCTCCCCGTCGGTCTTGGGCTGGATGGCAAGCGCCAGGACCGCTTGGCGACGAACGATGTTATCCTCCTCCGGCTGTAGACGGCTGCGACAGAACTTGAGAACCTTGACGCGCAGCTCCGTTCCCAACGAGGGAGTCTTCTCTCCAGGACGAGCCAGGACTCCAAGCAGTGCCAGGGCGTGGGCCCTCGAAATACGGTTGTAGTTGGTCATGAGACTCGAAGCCATCCCGTTAGGGTCCTTAAGCTCAAGCCCACTCACAATCTGATCCCGCTGTGTGGACGAAAGTGGCGCCCATTCACGCCCGTCTATTCCGAGAAGCCCATCACCCCCTTTGATGAACTTCACCGTCGTGCCGTCCCGCGCGACAACTTTAAGAACGCCCGCCTGATGACCGATCTTGATCCGTTCCAGATCGGCCCCGGAAAGTCCCTGACCCAGCATGACGTGAGCCACCTGTTCGGGCCGAGGCTTACGATACTCGGCGTTGAGGCGCAATGACAAGAGTCCAAGGATGAGAAGGCCTAGCCAAAGCCACCGAGTTTTCCATCTTCTCCGATGCGCTACAAGCATAGACCACCTCCTAAAGAAGGAACTCTACCGAGAGTGGAAAGGTTGCGCCATACCCATTCTAAGATGATCTCCATAGGCGCTGTCGTAGATCTCGATGTGGCGGAATGCGAGCGGAACAGATGAGCGATTCCGGAATTGACCTGAAAGCTTTCCTGGCCGAACAGCGCCATGAGGGACAGCTCGATTCCGAGGGTGGGTTCACCATCGCCGCCGAGAAAGCTCTTCAGAAACTCGCCTACTTCGCCCTGCCTCAGGAATTTGATTGGATTCTCAAGGTGGTTCAGGCCGTCAACCTGTGGAACGTGGAGCGGCTGGTTGTCTCCCAAACCCGCACGGCCACCTCTTTCACTTTCGCCCCTTGTCCCCAACCCGACCCGGCCGCGCTTCTCAACGCGCTGTCCGGTGCCGCGCTCGACAACGCCAATCCTATCCACGCGCTCTCCATGGCGCTACGCTCCCTGGTCGAGCAGGTGGGACTCTCTTTTGTCCTGGCCTTTCGTGACCACGGCGAGAGCGGTCGTCCGATCTATGCCGGCGACGACACGACTCAACTGAGCCCCTCGACACGCTCTAAATGGGCTCATCTTAAAAGCGATGGGATACGACTCACGGTCAGTCATTTTCGCCGGCGAGAATCGTTCACCGGTCGTTACATTCCCACCATAGCCAAAGTCCCCAATCGTCAACGTGAGATACTGAAGATCCTGGAATGGAACTCAGCGCCCTCCGCGGTACCCATCTATCTCGAGCAAAGGTTACTCAATGACCCATCGAGGGTACCGATGATGGGGTTCTCGCCTGGATTTCGTGTGCTTAGGAAGGCCATTCTTGTCAATGACGACGGGCCCAGGAATCTTAAGTTTGTTGGTGAGGACTACCCTTGGAACATCAGAGCTCGCGAAGTCAAAAATTCCGAGCCTCCGGCAAGGGGAAACCCCTGGTTTATACTTCGAACCGCCGATTGGGCCCAACTGCATCATTTCGTTCACTTTGATCCGATGTCACAGATGAAGTTTTCGCCATATCAAGTGCCGAATCATCGACTGTTGTTGACGCGACAAGGGGTGGTTTGCGGGTCATACACGATTCGTAACAGCGCATGGGGAACCAGTGTGGTTCTGGTCGCGCCGGCGGACCACTATCGCAGCGATCTCAGTGGACTCGGTTTGGAGATTAACGACCGGGAAAACCAGGGGTTGATCAATCTGCGCCGGCACGTCGTCGACGCCCTGGCGGAATACCGAGAAGAGTTTATCTCGATTCTAGACTGGACACCCAAGCCAAGTGCCAGATCCTCAATGACCTCATACCAGGAAAATCGCGCTGGATTCTCCATCTTCACCGAGTCTTTAGGCAAGTCGGTTGAATGGCTCACAGAGGCCTATAGAGAGACGAAAGACCGTGTTTGGCACCTTCAGTTAACGGAGAGACGTCGGGTGGTCCTTCTGCGTAGATGGCGCGACTTCGTACTTGAGGATCTCGAGCGAGTTATTCTCGACCTCGATCGACGACCGATGCAGCTCGATCGTTAGACAATCAAACTCCTTAGTTTAGGTTGACCAGGACCAGGTTGAAGCTGGCGTCCCGACCGCCCACGGCCTGGAGGAAGCCGTCGTAGTCTTTGACGTTGAGGCAGCCGCTGGAGCTGGTGCGGTCTCCTCTTCCACGATGCAGGCGGATCAGGCTGCTGCTGGTGTTGGCGTTCATCTCTTGCTCGGAGTATTGACCGTCGCCGTTGGAGTCGCGACCCACTCCGACGGTCGTCGAACCGCCCTTGGCCTTGACTAGGAAGGCGTCGTTGTTGAACTTTCCGTCTCTCCAGCGAGGGCTGATGTCGTAGGCGCCCGGCTTGAGCATGGCTTTATCTTTACCGGCCGTGGTAGGGCGAGTGTTCGCTGAGAAGTGCTGCAGAGTTCCATCGGGCTTGAGGACCACGAAGGTGTCCTGATAGGTGGCCGAGGCGGAGGTCTTGGAGCGAAGCGCGAGCACCGTGGGCTTTCCGCCCGGATTGACCTCTCCACCGCCTTTCTTCACCAACTCGGCGGCTTTGGCGAAGGTCAGCCCGGCGGCTCCCTGGGGCAGGTCTGCCGAGGTCGCGGAGCCGGATGAGGCCGCCGGAGTCGACGAGCCGGAAGTGGAGGCTGGAGCGGCTGAACTCGCGACGCTGGAACCGGCGGCAGGAGAGGAACTCGAAGGAGTGGAGCCTCCACCCAGAAAATCGCTCAGACCATTGGAACTCCCGGGTTGACCACCAAAGTTCGTCATCGGGACCATGGAGTTCGCACCGCCGTTCATCCCCATCAGCCCTTGCATCATCTGCTGCATCGCCGACATCAGCATCGACATCATCGAGCCCATCATGGCCAGTTGGGAATTCCCGCCCATCTGAGGAGTCAGCCCCTGGTTATAGTTCGGACCGAAAGAGGGAAATCCGTAGCCTTGAGAGGCGGTGGGTGGGAAATTTGGTTGATTCGCGAGCTGAAACATCTGGCGGCGTCCTTGACCTGTAGTTTTCAGCATCATGCCAGAAGCATCTTGATCGAGTCTGGACTCGCTGTTGGAAATGTAAAGAGTTTGTGAACTTCGCCGGACTTATTCCGGAGATGGATGAAGGAGCGTTGGAAGAATTGACTCCTGTCTGGCGACAGTGCGGTCTATGAGTCGTCAATGTCGGGAGTCTCGAGGGGGAAATGCGATGAATACAGCGCGATGGCGAAGTGTGGCTCTACTGCTTCTACTTCTGGTGGTAGGTTGCCAGACCTCGGGGTCAGGACCCGGTGGCGAAGGGAAGTTCACACCTAATCCTCAGAAGTTGGCCGAGAAGCCCAAGGAGTCGGCGCTCGGCTTTTTCTTCACCCTGGCCGAGGGGAACCCCGACGCGGCGGCCCTCGATCGCCCCAAAGAGGCCAAACTCAGCCCTCTAACCTCCCAAGAGGTGACAGCGCTCTTAAAACGCCTGCCAGAGTTCAAAGCTAAACCGGAGTCGACGGACTTCGCTCTGCGCGAGAAGTCGCTTCCCCCTCCTCGCACCGGAGACAACAAACTTTCCGCTTTCCCTCCTCCCGTCCCCGGCCCCAAGCCGGACGCCGCGGCATCCCAGGAACTGGAGGTGCTGCGCCATGCTCCTGACGGCGACGTACCGATCGCTCCTCAGCTTTCCGTCACCTTCAATCAGCCGATGGTCGCGGTCACCTCTCATCAGGAGCTCGCGAAGCTTCAACCTCCCGTCAAGCTGACCCCTCAACCGGAGGGGACTTGGCGCTGGGTCGGGACCCGCACGATCCTTTTTGATCCACGACCGGGCGAGAACGCCGACGCGCGTTTCCCCATGTCCACGGAATACAAGGTGGAAATTCCGGCCGGGACCAGGTCGAGCTCGGGGAAGAGCCTGTCCAAAGCTCAAAACTGGACCTTCACCACTCCCACCGTCACCTTGACCAGCAACGCTCCCAATGGAGGCCCGCACAATCTCGAGCCGCTGCTCTGGGCTGTCTTCAATCAGGAGATCGATCGTGACGCGGTACTCAAAACCATTAAACTCGAGGGCGGAGACCCGGCCACGCTCCGGCTAGCCAACGCCGAGGAGGTCAAGAACTCCGGACTCGACCCCAAAGCCGAGAAACGCTGGATCGCCTTTAAGTCCACCGAAAAACTCCAACCCGCCACTACTTACACGGTCAAAATCGGACCGGGAACCCCTTCGGCCGAAGGTCCGCTATTGAGCAAAGAGGCGCAGACCTTCACCTTCTCCACTTACGACGCCCTCAAGGTAGAGCGCCATGGCTGCGGATACGGTAACGACTGTCCCCCGCTGACGCCCTTGTACATTCAGTTCAACAACCCGCTGGACCTGGAGATCTTCGACCCCGCCTGGGTCAAGGTCAGCCCGGAGATCCCCAAGTCCCGGGTGGAAGCCAGCGGTAGTGGGATTTCGATCCGAGGTGAAACCAAAGGGCGCACGACTTACACCGTCACCATCGACCCGAAACTCAAGGACAGCTTTGGACAAACCCTCGGCAAGAAAGAGACCCTAACCTTCACGATAGGATCGGCCCAGCCAAACCTGACGGCCCCGGGGGAGCTTTTGGTCAATCTAGACCCCAGCCGGCAGGACAGCTTTCCGGTCTACGTGATGAACCAGACTCAACTCAAAGTGAGGGTTCACGCGGTGGAGCCGAAGCACTGGCGAGAGTTTCAAAAGCGGCTCCAAGAGGAGACGGACACACATCCCTTCGTCCCCCCCGGCCAGGAGATGGTCAACACCAGCCTCACCACCGGAGCCGAAACGGACGAGCTGACGGAAGTTCTGATAGACCTCAAGCCGGCCTTGCAAAAAGGTAGAGGGATGGCCGTGGTCCTGGTGGAGACACCCAAATCGATCCTCAGTTTCTGGGAGCGCCGCCAACAGCGAGTGGTGAGATGGGTGCAGGCCACCGACGTGGGGCTCGACGCCGCGGTGGACCACAGCAGCATGCAACTCTTCACCACCTCGCTTGCCAGCGGCAAACCCGCCGAGGGTGTAGCTCTTGAGTTGCTCGATGACTCCGGGCAGGTCGCGGCCCAAGCGACTTCCGGAGACAACGGCACGGCGGTCTTAAATCTACCAGAGCGGTCAGCCGGCATGCTGGTGGCCAAGCTGGGCGACGACGTCTCCATCCTACCCCAGTCGGCTAACATCTACGGCTACGGAGGCTGGCGGAAAACGACGCCCGGGGATACCCTCCAGTGGTGCGTCATTGATGATCGTAAGATGTACCGCCCTGACGAGAAGGTCAGCATTAAAGGTTGGGTCCGCCGCCGTGAGGCGGGGCCCAAGGGCGATATCGTGGGACTGAAAGGGGAGCTCAGCGAGCTGTCCTGGACGGTGAGTGACGCGGTGGGCAACGAAGTCCTCAAAGGAACGACTAAAGTTTCTGTCGAGGGCTCTTTCCACCTGGACTTCCAGCTTCCCAAGACCATCAATCTGGGCTACACCAACCTCAGCCTCTATGGCTCCTCAAGTCTGTCCAACGCCGGCTTCAATCACAACTTCCAAGTTCAAGAGTTCCGTCGTCCCGAATTCGAAGTCAGCGCCAGCGGACCCGATTCCTCGGTCATCGGCTCGGAGGCCAACGTCAGCGTGGAGGCCAAGTACTACGCCGGCGGCGGTCTACCGGGAGCTCCGGTGGCCTGGAACGTGACCAGCGCTCCCGGAAGCTACTCGCCCCCGGGCCAGGAAGGCTACACCTTCGGCGCCTGGACCCCCTGGTGGGATTGGCACGGCCGAAGCTTTAGCGAAGGTCAGGCGGCTCCAGCCTCACAGAATTTCTCGAGCCGGACGGACTCTTCCGGGAAACACTTTCTCAAAATAGACTTTCTGTCGGTCAATCCGGCGCGGCCTACCGTCGTCACCGCGCAAGCCTCGGTCAGCGACGTCAACCGCCAGTCCTGGAGCGCCTCCACCACGGTTCTGGTCCACCCGTCCGACGTCTACGTGGGACTTAAGACCAAGGAGACCTTCGTGGAAAAGGGCGAGCCGCTGGAAGTCGAGCTTTTGGCGGTACACCGTGACGGGAAGGCCTTGGCCGACGTGCCGGTGGAGATCGCCGTCTGGCGCAACGACTACAAAGTCGAGCGCGGTGTCTATCGAGAGTCTCGCGAGGATCTACAGACCGAGACGGTCACATCCAAAACCGAGGGCAACAAAGTCCGCTTCAAGACCAATTCCGGCGGTACTTACACGGTGAAGGCGCGAGTCACCGATACTCAGGGTCGCCCGAACGAGACAACCTTGACCGTCTGGGTGTCTGGGGCCGAACTGCCCCCGGCGAAGAATGTGGAAAAGCAGACGCTGACCTTGATCCCTAACCAGAAAGAATACAAAGCGGGGGAGACGGCGGAGATTCTGGTTCAGTCACCGTTCGCGCCGGCCGAGGGGCAGGTCACCTATCGCCGCTCCGGTCTTCTCAAGACCGAGAGGGTCACGCTGAAAAGTGGAAGTACCGTTTTGAAGGTGCCGATCGAGGAGGCCTACGTTCCGAATCTGCGCGTGCAGGTCGACCTGGTGGGGGTGAGCGGCTCCAAGCGGCCTGCTTATGCCAGCGGTTCGCTGAATCTCTCGGTGCCTCCCCTGGCTCGCACTCTGGCGGTGGAAGTCAAGCCCGTCCACCCATCCACCGATCCGGGAGCAAAGACCACCATCGAGGTGGTGGTGAAGGATGCGGCGGGGAAACCTGTGGCCGACTCCGAAGTGGCGCTCTTCGCGGTGGACGAGGCTGTGTTGGCTCTGACCGGCTATCAGTTTCCGAATCCTCTCGATGTTTTCTATGCCCAGCGCGGTCCTGAAACCAGCGACGTTCACTCTCGCCAGTACGTGGTCCTGACGAAGTTGGAGGAGGCCATCGACAGCGTCGATCCCTCAGACGACTTTGCCAACGCGGAGGGAATGACTGGATATTTTGAGGACGGGATCAGCCCAGGTGCGGAGTATTCCGCCGTGTCCGGTGGCGCCATGCCTCGAGGAAGAGTCGCGATGGAGCAAGCCGCTCCCGCACCCTCCTCGGCCCCCGTGGCGCGCCAAGAGAAATCTCGAAGAGCTGGCGACTCTAAGGGGTTTGACCTCGAAGGAGCCTACGACCTGGCTGCCGCCAAGGGTGGAAAACAACAGCAACCCACGGGCCCCATCCGCATGCGGACCGACTTCAACCCCACCGCGCTCTTCGCCCCCACGGTGAAGACCGACGCCAGCGGAAAAGCCGCCGTTCCCTTCAAGCTTCCCGACAACCTGACCCGCTACCGCCTGATCGCCATCGCCACCGACAAGAGCAAGCAGTTCGGCAAGGGAGAGTCGGCCCTGGTGGCTCGACTACCCCTGATGGTGCGCCCCTCGGCGCCCCGTTTTCTGAACTTCGGCGACACCTTCGAGCTCCCCGTGGTGCTACAGAACCAGACCGATCAGGAACTCGACGTTCAGGTGGCCGCTCGTGCGGTCAACTTAAAATTCACCGGAGCCCAAGGCTACAGCCTGAAGATCCCCGCCAACGATCGGGTGGAGGTTCGCTTTCCGGCGGCCACGGATCGGGCCGGCAAGGTGAACCTGCAGGTCGGAGCCGTGCTTGGCGGCAACTCCATCGCCTCAGGTTCCGGCGCCGACGCGGCTGAGATCAACCTACCCGTCTGGACACCGGCCACCACCGAGGCCTTCGCCACTTACGGCGAAATAGACCAGGACGGCGGCGCCATCGCCCAGCCGATCAAGCCTCCGGGCGAAGTGTTCCCTCAGTTCGGAGGGCTCGAGATCACCACGACTTCCACCGCGCTGCAGTCACTGACCGACGCCTTCTTGTACCTGACCAGCTATCCGTTCGACTGCGCCGAGCAGGTCTCGTCCCGCCTCCTGGGTATCGCCGCCCTGCGCGACGTGCTGTGGGCTTTTCAGGTCGAAGGCGTTCCAGACGCGGCGGCCTTGAAGGAGCAGATGAAAAGGGACATGGACCGCCTGGCCATGCTGCAGCAAGGCAACGGCGGCTTCGGCTTCTGGCCCACCTCCCCGGAAACATGGCCCTACATCTCGGTCCACGTGGCTCACGCCATGGCTCGAGCCAAGGCCAAAGGCTATGAGGTCCCTGAGAATCTCTTGAGTCAGAGCAAGAGCTATCTGGCCAATGTGGAGTCGTACATCCCCGGTTGGTACCACATCGACTGCAAGCGGGTGATTCGGGCTTACGCTCTCTACGTGCGCCATCATCTGGGAGACACGGACCGGGCCAAGGTCAAGGCGCTGGCCGCCGAAGTGGGTGGCGTGACCAAGCTGCCGCTCGAGGCGACAGCGTTTCTGTACGCCGTGATGGGTAAGGACCCGGCCTTTACCTCCGAGTGCGCCGAGATTCGGAAGTACCTCAACAACAACGTCACCGAAACGGCCGGCAACGCCCACTTCGTGGCCGGCTACGACGAGCAGTCGGGCTACGTCATCCTGCAGTCGGACCGCCGGGTCGACGGCATCCTGTTGGAAGCGATGATCAACGACCAGCCCAAGAACGACTTGATTCCCAAGATCGCACGGGGACTGTTGGCTCATCGCAAACGGGGACGCTGGGAGAACACCCAGGACAACTGCTTCGTGCTGCTGGCCCTCGACCTCTACTTTCAGACCTACGAGAAGGTCACACCCGACTTCGTGGCCCGGGCCTGGCTGGGAGACGAGTTCGCCGGGGAACAGATCTTCAAAGGTCGCGAAAAGGACTATAAGTCGGTGCGCGTGCCGATGAGCTACTTGGCCGGCAAAGGCGAGAAGACTCTGACCTTGTCAAAGCAGGGGCAAGGACGGCTCTACTACCGACTCGGTATGGACTACGCCCCTAAAGACCTGAAAATACCTCCAGCCGATCACGGTTTCGCGGTGGAGCGGCGCTATGAAGGGGTGGACAACGTCGAGGACGTCAAACAGGATGAAGACGGAACCTGGCGGATCAAGGCCGGGGCCAAGGTACGGGTGAAGCTCTCCATGGTGGCCACCGCTCGTCGCTATCACGTGGCTCTCATCGATCCACTGCCTGCGGGTCTCGAGCCGATGAACCCGGCGCTCGCGGTGACCGGCACCGTGCCCAACGATCCGTCGGCTCAAGCCAGCCGAGGGCCCTGGTGGTACTGGATGGGCACCTGGTACGAACATCAAAACATGCGTGACGAACGGGTCGAGGCTTTCACCTCTCTCTTGTGGGAAGGGGTGCACAGCTACACCTACGTAGCCCGCGCCACCACTCCCGGAACCTTCGTCGTTCCACCCAGCAAAGCCGAGGAGATGTACGCTCCGGAAACCTTTGGGCGCTCAGGCTCGGATCGAGTGATCGTGGAGTAAGGAATCGCTCGGCCGCTGGTCCCGACCTTCGCAATTGGGATTGACACTATGACCTTCAGGAAAATCCGAAACATCGTCAGTCAACTGACCCTGTTGACCATCTTGGGGGGCTCCAACTTGTTTATGCTCCTCCGGCGCTCCGTGGGTCCCTCAGATTCGGCCTTGGAGCAGGCCATCGGTCTATCGCTCGACCCGATCCTGATTCTCTGCGTCGCTATTGCCCTTGTCCTCACCCCGATCTGGCTGGGATGGAACTTCCCCCGAATTCGGGCCAGGCTCAACGGCAGCCTCGGAGTACTGCTTCTGGCCAACGGTGCCACGTTGATCGGACTTTTGCTGGTCTCTACCCGGACCACCCCGCCACCGGCCAGTCCCTCGCCACGCCCCGTCGTGAAAGAGACCTTGCGCCTTCCGGTTCAGCCCGCGCCGAAAACGACGCTCGTTCAAGATTCTCCACCGCCACCTGCTCCCAAGGCCAGTCTGAGCCCCAGCCGACTCTCGACTCCCACTCCCCAGGTCAAAGTCGCACCACCCCCTACGCCTTCGATTCAAGAACCGCGGGAGAATCCTTACTCTGAAATCGATGCCCACGCCTTGGCAGCTCCCCCTAGTGTGGAGAGCAACATCTCAACGTTGGCCCGCTATCTGGTCAAACCCGCCAAAAACGATCGGGAAAGAATCCGGGCCATTCATCGTTGGGTCGCCGACCGTATCGCCTACGACACCCTTTCCTTCTTCCAAGGTGACTATCCGGACCAGTCCGCCGAGAATACACTGCGAACACGTCTGTCTGTTTGCGCGGGCTATGCCAACCTGGTCCACGCGCTGGCTCAAAAAAGTAGTGTTGAAACCGTGGTCATCTCAGGTTATGCCCGCGACGCGGATAGCAATGGCGAGAAAACTGAAGGCGATGCTCACGCTTGGAACGCTGTCAACCTCGATGGGCGGTGGCATCTGATGGACGCGACTTGGGCGGCCGGTAGTGTAAGCCAGGCGCGAGGTTTTCAAAAAGAGTATAATGATTTCTACTTCCTAACCGAACCGAGGGCGTTTCTCAACAGCCACTGGCCGGAGCAAGACAAGTGGCAGCTTCGAGAGTCGGCGATCTCCTGGGAGGACTTCCAAAATCAACCACTGCTCCATTCCGAGTTCTATTCCGCCGGGCTTAGCCTGCCTCCCGGGACAACCAAGGAGTTGAAAGTGGCGCCGGTCGGTGTTCTGGAAATCGAGGTCCCTCAAGACATACTCCTGAAGGCCTCCCTCCAGGACGAGGCAGGATTGACGCGCAAGGGTGCGGTCCGGATCCTTCGCCAAGCCGCCCGCGCCACGGTCTCTGTAAAGGCTCCGAAAGCGGGAAACTACAAGCTCTCGCTCTATGCGGGGTCGGCCCACTCGAGTCGGTTCGAAGGCGTCGCGTCGTTTATAGTGTCAGCCTCTCGAGGGGGCCTGGACGGGTATCCAGATCTGTCTCTCTCGCTGCAAAAGGTGGGAGGAACCGTCTCCGCCCCGACCGAGGGTGTGGTCGCTCCCGGGCCTCAACAGTTCGACCTCGTGGTTCCGGGGGCGACCACCGTCTTTGTCGACACCTGGGAGCAAGCTCTTGAGCGCGATGGCGACCACTTTACGGGACAGGTCGTTCTCCGAGTCGGTGAGTCCAAAGTCTACGCTCAGTTCGATGAGAAAAACGCTGAGCAGGTCGCATCCTATCGGGTGCGCTACAAAGCTAACACGAGCCCTGCACGGCCTAGGTCTTAGACACAAGGAAAATACCGCTCTGGACGAGTCTGGATCGGCACTTTTCAAAACGGGGCGGACTAGGGTCTTCGAGCCCGAATGCGAACGGCCAAGACCATGGATCTGCGCGTCTTGACCTTCAACATCCGCTACGACACCGACCGAGACGGACCGAACGCCTGGCCTTATCGGCGTGAACTGGTCTATCAGGTCGTGCGCGACGCCAGCCCCCACATCGTGGGATTTCAAGAAGTGCTGCCACGCCAGCGCGAGGACTTAGAAAACAATCTTGAGGGATATCTCTGGGTCGGTCACGGGCGAGACGCCGACCACGGGGGCGAACAGTGCTGCATCGCCATTGACCCCGACCTTCATATCGAGGATTCGGGGACTTTCTGGCTCTGCCCCACTCCGGAGACGGCTGGAGCCGTCGGTTGGGATGCCGACATCACTCGTATCTGTAGCTGGGTCCGACTCAAAAAAGGCGGGTCTGAATTCACGGCCTACAACGCCCATTGGGACCATCGGGGCGAAATCGCGAGACTGGAAAGCTCCAGACTCCTGTTTGAAAAAGTTCTGACCACACCGGGTCCGGTGATTCTTATGGGCGACTTCAACACCGCTCCGGACTCGCCGCCCATCCACCGGTTGACCTCGATTCTGCAGGATAGCTACGGAGAGCTCAACCCCGGCAGCCAGGCGTCGACTTTCCACGACTTCGGCCGTGACCCGGTCGGGTCTCGCATCGACTATCTGTTGGTCTCTCCCGAGTTCCTCACCGTGGAATGCCGTATCCTCGACCATCCACGCGATCCCTATGCCTCGGATCACTATCCCGTCTTCGCTCGCTACGAACTGCTTCCATAATGACCGAGTTCTACAGTGCGGCCAGGTCCTGCTGAAAAGCGCTCAGCTCACCTCGCAGTTCCTCAATCTGGCGGGTCAAGGTGGTTCGGTCGACCTGACTCAGGGGCGCGTTCATCGATTGGCGGCGGTCCTCCAATGCGTCGAAGCGTTCCTCTAGAATCTCTAGTCCGCTGCTCTGGGATTTCGCCTCCGCTGTCTCTTCGGTGGCGTCGATGTCCGCGTCTAATTGAGTCATGGCGGTGTCCAACTCCGCCTCGGTGAGGGGAGGGAAAAGTTGAGCACTATAGTCGAGGTCCACGACCTCGATAGGCTGAGAAGCCTCTTGAGTCACCTCGGGTTGGTCCGCGACTCGGGCCTCGGTGGATGCTCTGGCCCCAGTGGATGATGGTGCCGTCACCGTCTCCACGACCACGGTCTGGCCTTCCTCGCTGGGTGCCTGGACTACTACACGTTCGGGCCTTTCGACCCGATCGATCTCGACGGTCGTGATCGTCTCCTGGACGACCGGAGTCAAGCTGACGACGGGAGCTGGGGCATGGGCCTGGACAGGCAGCGGCTTCTCCTCTTCACGGCTCTGAAAAGTCATGAGACCCCAAACCGCCAGCACTCCGATGACAAACGCCACCACGTAAGGAAAGGGGTTTTGAGTTCCCGCGTCCTGTCCGGCCGGTGGAGTGACCACTACGCCGGGAGAAGCGGGATTCACGGAAGCGGGCTGGCCTGGGCCGGCGGATTTGGGGATATCTTCAGTCATAAACTTGCTCCTAGAGAGATGTCAACGACATCATGGCGCAAGCCGCCCGCCTCCAAGCCGTACCGAAGGTTCCTCGTCCCCTATACTTTCGAGGCGCTACCCACGGTCTAGTGTTTTCCTTCGCGGAGCTCGGCGATGCTGGGAGCAAATTTTCCGGTTTGGATCTTGTTGCCGACCAGAACGGCACCGAGCATCCCCACACCGGCTCCGAGGACCGCTCCGCCCACACCGCCCAGCATGTGACCCACGACGCCCCCGGCGGCGCTGGTGGCAAACGTCGGCCAGTAATGAAGCTTGTTCCCCCAGTAGTTGCTTCCGTCGTCATGAATGACTTCGATGCCCGGAGTCTTACGCCAAATGTCAGGCGAAACGGCGTCTTTACCGAAAATCTTCCCCATCGGAACGTTGCTGTCGCCCTTGCCCGTCTTCAAGGCCTTGGCCACCAGCTCGGAACAGTAGAACTCACTGTCGTCGGCAAAATCGAACACCCCGTCGTAAGGCTTTCCGAGGTGAGACTTGGCGTACTCCGTCGCTTCCTTGGCTTCCTCGGCGTTGAGTCCAGGCCTAGCGACAGCGATCTTCTTGCGGCCTTCCAAAAACTCTTCCACGGTGGAGGTGATGACGCCCTCACCGACCGCTTCATAGATCAGGCCGTCACTGCCGGCTAGCGCCGCGTGGGTGTAGTGCGAGCCGATGGCCCAGTACTCCATACGCTGCCATCCGGGATAAGAGAGGTCCGCCGACATCAAAACATCACCGGGCTTGATTTTGGACTTCAACTCCTCCATCTTCTGGGGAGAGACTTCGGGAAGAGTGCTAGGGATGCGGCGTCCCATGAATCCTAGCAGACCGGTGGACAGCGTGCGGCTCAAGCTGAATCCGTCCTTGGGCTCTTGAGCTTCAGGCGCCTCTTGAGCGACAGGCTTTTTCTCGATAACCGCCTGCTGAGGACGTGCGACGCTAGGGGAAGGGGTGGCTAAGATATTCATGATGGCTCCGCATAGTGATGTTCTTTATCTTTGTGTTCTCACAATAAACCGAGGAACTGAAACAAAGCTGAAACCGTCTGAGGGATCACCAGAGCCGTTCTCGAAGCGCCAATTATGTCCGAAATCAAGAAGGTTGTCCTTTACAAACATGGCGTTGGCTACTTCGAACGGAAAGCTCAGATCGAGGGAAACGCCGAGATTCGATTGAGTTTCCGAGTCGAGGAGATGAACGATGTTCTCAAGTCGCTAACTCTTTTCGATTCCGGAGGGGGAACCGTCACCTCCGTCTCCTATGACAATCAAAAACCGATCTCGCGACTACTCGAAGAGAGCTCTTTGAACATTCCCGCCCAAGGCGGAGGCCAGGCCCTACTCGCGGCGATCCGCGGCGCCACCGTTCTGGTCAGCGCCGGTAACCGCATGGTGACCGGGCAGATCGTGGGAATTGAACAGAGGACATCAAGTTCTCACGGCGCCGTCTCCGTTCTCCCTCGCCTGACCCTCTTCGATGAGTCGGGCACCTTGCATGCCTTCGACCTACCCGAGATCTCCAATGTTCGCTTCTTGGACGAACACATCGTCAGCGAAATCCGCTTCCACTTCGAAACCTTGCTCGCGGCCACCAAACAAGACACCAAGAATCTCAAACTCTTCGCGCGAGGAGAGGGAGAACGCACTCTCTCCATCAGCTACGTGGTGGAGTGTCCCATCTGGAAGACTTCTTACCGCGTCGCCATCTCAAGCGATGAGAAAGAAGCTCCCTACCTGCAAGGCTGGGCGCTGGTCGACAACCCTCAAGACGAGGATTGGAGCGAGGTCGAGCTATCGTTGGTCAGCGGACTTCCCGTCAGCTTCACTCACGATCTCTACAGTCCACGCTACCTTAAGAGAAAAGAGATCCAGGTCGAGAGAGAGGCGGCCGCGGGTCCGGTCATGACCGAGGGAGCCCTGCGACAAGCTCGTGGCGGTCCCCCCGGAGGGGGTGGGGGAAACCTTTTTGCCGATGAGGTGGGAGATGTTCTTTTTTCCGCCCAGGACTACGGAGAGCTCTGTTTTGAAGCAGCCGAACCCGCTCCGATGGCGGCATTCGCCCCTCCCCCCGCTCCCTCCCGGGCCGCCCAGATGGCGGCTTCTCAGAAAGTGGAAACAGTCGCTCAGTCGGTGGGTCAGCTGTTCGAGTACCGCATCGACTGTCCCGTCACCGTGCAACGCAACCAATCGGCGCTGGTTCCCATCGTTGGAAGCCCCTTCGAGGGGAGCCGCAAGATTCTCTACAATAGAAACAATCGAGCGGAGAACCCCTTCGCCATCATCGACTTCAAGAACACCACCGGTCTAACTCTCGAGGGCGGCCCACTGACGGTTTTCGAGGACGATGTCTATGCCGGAGAAGCCATGCTGGACACACTGGGTCCAGACCAGGAACGAATGATTCCCTACGCGGTGGACCTTTCGGTCGAAGCCAAAGTGGAAGATCGGCAGACCGAGCACGTCACCCTCGAGACCATGGTCGACGGCATCTGGACTCAACGTCAAGCTAGATACGGCACGACGCGCTACATTTTCGCCAACAACTCCGACCGGGCCAAGGAACTCATTCTCGAACAGTCCATCAGACCCGGTGAGCTTGTGAAGACACCCGAGCCGATCTCGGAATCCCGCAACTACTGGCGATTCGCCCTCACACTCGCTCCCAAACAGACCACCGAGTTCACGGTCACGGTCAAGCATGACGAGGAGACCCGTCAGAACCTGGTCCACGCTGATCCCCAATGGATCTGCAGCTACCTCAGATATGTTCGTGGCAGCCGTTATCTGACCGACTTTCTGAGTAAGACCGAGGAGTTGGGGCGACTTCTAGCCGAGCTCACCGCTCAAGAGCAGGAAGCTCATCGACGAGTTCATGAGATCAACCAAGAGCAAGCTCGAATCCGAGAGAATCTGGCTAAACTGAGCCAGAGCACCGACGAGGTCCGTCTCCGCTCGCGTTACGTACGCCAGCTCGAGGAGCAAGAGGACGAGCTGGCCGCTATCGCGAGCAGACTCCAGGAACTCTCCAAGCAACAAGAAGAACACAACAAAGTCATTCAGGAGCACATTCGGTCTTTACGTTTCGAGCAAGCCTTCGAGGAAAACGAGTAGGAGATTCTCCTTCAGGGATGATCTGATGGGTCGAGGTTCGAAACCGGGCCCCTTATGGGAATTGCCGGAGATATCGCACTCATTCTTGTAGCCTGTCTGGTCTGCGCCATGATCGCGCAAAGACTTGGTTTTCCTTTGATCCTAGGCTACATCGTGGGGGGAATCCTCCTAAGTCCCCAGACAGGCGGACCCAAGGTTTCCAATCTGCACGATATCGAGCTTCTAGCTGATATCGGGGTCGCTCTGCTCTTGTTCACGGTCGGACTTGAGTTTCCGGCGGAGAAGCTCAGGCCGGTTCGAAATATCGCTTTAATAGGCGCACCGCTACAAATGTTGGGGGTCGGACTGTTTGGCTACGGGCTGGGCCGGCTGGTCGGCTGGGACTGGCAACAGTCGATCTGGTTTGGCGCGCTCATCACCGTCTCTTCCACCATGGTGGTGCTCAAGGTGCTGATGAGCCGTGGACTGATGGAGACACTCTCCTCCAAAGTCATGTTGGGCATCCTGGTCGTTCAGGACATCGCGGTGATTCCGATGATGATTTTGCTTCCCGCCTTGGGCAATCTGGAAGAGGGTATGGCGGTGATGGGAGTCGCTCTAGTCCGGGCCATCATCTTCGTCAGCTTCATGTTCATCGTGGGAACTCGCGTCTTGCCATGGCTACTGCAGCGCGTGGTCCACTGGGAATCCCGCGAACTTTTCATCATCGTGGTTCTCGGTATCGGATTGGGAGTCGGCTACGCCACCTATTTGGTAGGTCTATCTTTTGCCTTTGGCGCCTTCCTGGCCGGCATTGTGCTCAGTCGCTCGGAACACAGCCACGACGCGCTCAGCGATATGATCCCTCTGCGTGAAGTATTCTCCCTCATCTTCTTCGCCAGTGTCGGCCTCATTCTCAGCCTTCAATTTCTAGTCGAGCATGTCGGATTGATTCTGGGCCTGGTTTTCGCTGTTCTGGTCGGCAAAGGTCTGATCATGGGAGTGATCACGAGAGCTTTCGGCTACGTTCGAATCATCCCACTGGCCGTCGGGTTGTCCATGCTGCAAGTCGGGGAATTCGCCTTCGTGTTGGCTCGAGTCGGTTCGGAGTCGGGCGGTTTGAGTGAAGAGGTCTACTACCTTGTCATCTCGGTGGCCGTGATCTCCATGGCCTTGACTCCGTTCTCTTCAAGCCCGGCTTATAAGGTCTACCAGTGGTGGGTCGGTAGCACCGGTGCAAGCCAGGCCCCTGAAGTTGTGCAGGAAGCTTGCCCTCGGGCGGAAGGCCGGCCAGTCTTGATAGGCTACGGCCAGCTGGGCCGATTTATCGGTAAACTGTTGGTCGACCTGGGACACTCGCCCCTTGTCATCGACTCGGATTTCGAGCGCATCAGAGAGGCGCGCGACGCGGGCCTGGCCACGCTCTGCGCGGAGTCCACCTCCGACGACGTCATTGAAGGTCTCGAGCTATTCAGCTCTCCTCTTGTAGTGGTCTCCATCATCGACCGTTTCACCAGCCTGGCCGTCACAGAAAAAATCAAATCGGTGGCTGGACCGCCCGTGGTGGCCGTCGCCCTGACGGACGAACACATGCAAGAGCTTCTCGAACAAAAAGTCGAGGAAGTCATTTTGGCTCCCTTGGAGACCGGTCTCGAGATGGTGCATCAAACTCTCTTGCGCCTCGATTACGACGAGATGGAAGCTCACAGTATTCTCGACAGCGTTCGTGAAAATCACTATAGCGTGGGCGGAAACCTCCAGCACGTGGAGGATCTCGCGGGGCTTCGTCTGGAGTGGGTCGACCTTGTAGCCGACCGCCGCGGACGTCTCGATGAACTGGGCATTCGTACAGAGACTGGAATCAATGTTGTGGCGGTCCTTCGAGACGGCGTGATCAAACCGGAAACGGGTCCCTCCTTCCGTCTACAGCCAGGAGACCGAGTCGCTATCGTTGGGAACCGCTCTCAGCGCGCGGCCTTCAAGAACTGGGCGCGACGGGAGCTTCCGCCCAGCGAATCAGGCGTTTTCCAACTAGAGACCGGGGAGCAGGACGGGGAGCCTACCGGGTAGGCACTCCACCGTCATCGGTGTCTCTCCCAAGAGCTCGCCGTCGGCCTGTACCTGGCAGACCCGGCCGGTCGTCACCGTCAACGGTTCGTTGATGGCAAACTGGCGCACATTGGGGACGGCATCGAAATTACCACGAAAGTTCTGCGGGAGCGCCTTGAAGACTTCACCCAGCGTGAGATTCATGGAGACCCCGTCCAGTCGACCGGCGAAAGGGTCGGCCAACGGCGCGCTTACCATGCCGCCACCGTAATGGCGAACGTTAGCGCAGTTAACGTTGAAAAAGACTGCGTCGTCGGACCTTAACCCGGAACTTTCCAATCGACACGAAGTGTTCTTCCAAGAGCTCAGTGAGATGAAAAGGGCCAGAAGGTAAGAAAGAGTTCCCGGGATCTTGGGCGCAAGCAGCGAGCGCCGATAGGTGACCAGGGCGGAGAACCCAGCCGTGGCGCCCACGCAGAAAAATCGCGAGCGCGGCCCGTCGGGAGTCTGATAGGTGACTTTTCCCAGATCGGCCTGAGCCTCTCTGGTCAGTGAATGAACCAGAAAGGTGTGCGTCTCGCGTAGACGGGAGTCCACGCTGTAGAGAAAATCGTTCCCGGTACCCAAGGGAAGGGGAGCAAATCTCGGCCCCTCGGGAAAACCCAGGTCGGCCCAGGCGTTAACCGCCTCGTGAAAAGTTCCATCACCGCCGGCCGTGATCACGATTCCGTCAAAGTTGGCTAACGATTCTCGGCAGATGTCGGTGGTGTGCCCGGCATACCGGCTCTCCTCGGTACGAACGTCAAACTCGTTCTCCAGATGTCGGAGAAGCTGGTCGGCTTGAACATGGCGGAAGGCTCCGGGATGCACGATCACGAGGGCTTGTCGGGTTTGGGTGGCGGTCACTGGCTTCTCCATCGCAAAATTTCAAAAGTCACTTCGACCTCCCGCTTTATATCGTCAACGAGAGTAGGCCAATCACCGTCAGTTCCTTTGGCCGCGGCCTGCTCGAGTTCATCGGCGGCCCGGGCCAACGAAAGCGCCCCCACCAACCCGCAAGAGCCCTTAAGGGAATGGGCCAACAGATGCAATTTAGGGAGGTCAGGAGCTTGTGTCGCTTCTATCAGACCCTCGAGTTTCTCAGGAACCGACCGGAGAAACCTTTCTATCGTTTTGAGCACAAATTCTTCCCCTCCCAAGGCCGCCAGCTTCTCCAACACGCTAGGATCGAAACGTACTTTGTCGCCGACTTTGTCCGTCACGGTGCGTAGTTGCTCGTCGACAGAAAAAAACCAGAGCTTGGCCTTCCCGGGGAGTTCCGAGATGCGGTAGGAGGTCAGCAAGCGAACCGAGTCGGCGGGCATCGCGTCGACACGCCTTTGGTCCTGGGGCGACACTTCACTGGCAGAGACGATCAAAATTCGCGTCTGGGGAAAGAGGGAGTACCACTGCCGAGCCAGGTCGGGGCCGTCCATCATCGGCATCTGGAAGTCGGTCACTAGATAGGGCGACGTTTCGACCTGCCGGGCTTGGGCCAAGGCCTCGACTGGAGAAAGGAAATCCCGCACCTCATGGGCGATTCTCTGGAGAAGACGCTTTTGGACCATCAGTTGCGCGGGATCGTCGTTGACCAGCCAGATGGCTGGTGGTGAGGCCGGCACTGAATGTTGGGCTTCCTCCATCTTCAAGAGTTTCGAGTGGACGGCGTCTTCCCTCCCAAAGCCGGTTCTCCAGGTGAGGAGTTTCCCCGCGCGGAACGGTGTTCCGGTGATACAAGCGATCTGGACGGATCAATACAAGACGGCGAGCTATATGGTCGACTTCAAGAAAAAGTTGGCCTTGCCGTTTCTCCTGAGTGTAATGCAAGAGTCCGCCTGGGAGCACGCCGCTCATTTGGGTCAAGGCCATCGTGAGACCAGCGCCCGAGGGGTGGCATGGGTGATCGTGCGCCAACGGATAGAGATGTGGGAGTGGCCTCACTGGGAAGAGGTGATGACCCTACGCACCTGGTTGCGCCCACCCAGCGCGGCCATGGTCGTGCGCGACTTCGAATTCTTTTTGGGTGAGCGCAAGATAGGGCAAGCGGCGGCCCACTGGATCACCATCGACGAGGAGCATCGACGTCCCGTGCGTCTGGGCTTTCCCAACAACCCCGCGCTTTTTCGCCAGGACGGGCATCCCGACTTTGAACCGTGCAAACTCTCTCTTCCAACGGACCTTGTTCGCCTCGAGGAGTTTCAGGCAAGAAACAGCGATCTGGACCTGCACGGACACGTCAACAACACTCGCTTCGCGGACTGGATCCTCAACTCTCTACCGCTAGCGATGCTGCACGCCCATCGATTAACAGAATATGAGATCAATTTTTTGGCGGAGGCCAATCCGGGAGAGCGCGTGATGGTCTTGGGTTCCCCGTTAGCGAGTTTGCGTCCCGGAGACAGCGGATACTTCCAGGGCCAGCGAATCGGGGATGAAAAGACCTTGTTCAACGCTCGGCTGAGAGCTGTGTGAAGAAGCTCCAAAATTCGGACTTTCTGTCCAGGCTTTTTTTGTAGAGCGCGGTCCTTGGCGGTGCTATCGGCCAAGGACCGCGCGCCGCCTCATCCGAAGGCATCAGAGTGCTGTTGCCGCTCTTTCTGATCGTGATCGCCGCCGCCGGTCTCTGGCTGCCTCAACGACTCCGCCCATTTCTGGCCTTAGCTCTCCCGCTCTTAGCCCTGGCGCTGGCCTGGCGTGCCGAAGAGCCTGGATGGCGTCTCTTTTACACCAGCGCCTGGCTTCTGTACGCTCTGAAAGGCTCCATTTTGCTGCTGCGCCCGGCAAGCTACGCTTCTTCGATGTCGCGGCTCGGGCTAGCTTTCTACCTGACTATCTGGCCTGGCATGGATCCGGAACCGTTGGAACGCCGCAACGCCGAGGTGACTCTCCAGGGACGCTGGTTCGTGCAGGGCTGGATCACTATGCTGGCCGGCATCGTGGGGTTGGCCTCCATGCCGCTCCTCGGCCTTGACAGCCCCTGGCTTGGAATCCTCGGGCTCGCCACCACAGTCCACCTGGGGTACTCCGATGTTCTCTCCTCGCTTGCTCGCTGGATGGGCTTCCCCGTTCAACGCCTGTTCGACAACCCACTCAAGGCCAATCGGCTCCGCGACTTCTGGAGTCACCGCTGGAACCGTCCCTTCGTCGAGATGAACAAGGTTCTGTTCCTACCGCTCCTAGACCGATGGATGGGTCGAAAAGCGGCCGTCACCGGCGCCTTCCTCATCTCGGGCATCCTGCACGAACTAGCCATCAGTCTGCCGGCCAGAGCCGGCTGGGGCGGGCCACTTTTTTACTTCGTCTTCCAGGCGGTGGGGATGCGCCTTCAGAAGAGAGATTCGCGCTTCGTCACCTGGCTCTGGCTCCTGGGCCCGGTGCCGCTTCTTTTCCACACGCCGTTCCGTGCCGACCTCATCACTCCGCTCTTAGAACAGATCGCAAGTCTCCCCTTGCTGGAAAGCCCGTCCACCTGTCTCTCGGCGCTGCTTTGGCTGGCTGGATGCGGCCACTTCCTGGTCCTGGCAGCCAGCTTCCAGGTCCCTCACCGGTTGGGCTGGCACACCGAGCTCCAACTCTTGCGTCCCCTCAACCGAAAGCTGCTCTGGGTCTACGGAGGCTTCATCGTGGGGATGATCACAAGCTTCGGAGCCCTCATTCTCAAACTGCGTCCGTTGATGCTGGCAGGCGAGACAGGAGCGCTCTACCTTCTGGGCTTGATCGCGGTGTTCTGGACAGCCCGCCTGGTGGTGGACGCCATCGTCTTCGAGCACGATGACTGGCCTCAGGGTCCGGAATTCGTGGTCGGTCACACCATGTTGACCTCACTTTTTGTCTTCATCACCGGGGTCTGCTGGTGGGTGGTACTCTCCCACTTGGGATCGGCCGCGATATGACCACCCAGCTCGACGCACCGGCGGACCTCAAGGAGGATCCACGTTTTTTAAAGACCATCGCGGCCTTTCGCGAGGGACTGCTCCGCGAGCTCGAGGCACAAAAACAGGAGGCTCGTCGTAGCGATCTCAAAGCCGTTCACAAAGGTGGGCTGGAGTCCCGGGAGGGCCGATATCGGGCCGGCTTTCAGGTGGAGCAGGCGGTCGAGGCGCTGGTCGCGGGAGCCAGCGGAAAGCTCTTGACCGGAGAGACGGAGATCGATGTCAAGGTCGCCACCGTGGAGGGAATTGAGGTCGTTTTGAGCAGCGCCGATCCTCTGCCCGAAGGCGAGTACAGGCTCTCCCTTTCCCCCTGGTTTTTGTTCGAGCGATTGCAAGAGCAGCTCAACCTGGTGGAAAAGGAAGCGGAGCCGGCTCAAATCGAAGCGGGACTGCGCGCTTTCGGTATCTTGACCGCCCAGGAGCTCGAGAGCCCAACGATCAGCTCACCTGAACTAAACTCAGGTCAGAGCGAGGCCATCAATCTTGCCCTCTCCCGCGACGCCTCGAGGATCTGGGGCCCGCCAGGGACGGGGAAAACCACCACCCTCGCGGTGCTTGTCAGCGAGATGATCGCCCAGGGTGAGCGAATTCTTTTGACCTCCAACACTCACGCCGCCCTCGATCAGGTTCTTAGCGGGCTCCGCCGGCGCGAGGCTCTGCAGCCGCTGATCGCCGCCGGTCAGGTAGTCCGCCTGGGTCCTTGCCGAGCCGAGCATCGCGACTGCGCCGTTCGCGACATCACCCATCGCCAACATGAAAGTTTGCGGTTGCGTCGAGAGAGATCGCAAACGCGGGTCGAGGAGATCACCGAGCGACTCGCCATCCTCAAGGGGCCCATGAGCACGCTGCGCGAGCAGGTGGGTCCCCAACAGCAGCTCTCACTTTTTGAGCGACGAGAGCCCGAGGGGCTGCCCCGCGACTGGCTGGTAGCGATCTTCGGAATCGCTCGCGGAGAGCACTGGTCCGGCCTCTCCTCACCCACTCAGTTCGAGCTTCTGGAGCGCCACATCCAGCGCCTGAAAGGCTTGCGCAAGGCGCATACCAAGCGCCTGGCCGATTGCCGCGACCAACTGGTCGAGCGGCAAAAACAGACGGTGACGAAGGGGCGCATCGTCCTCTCCACCCTGGCAAACCTGACCACCAGCCCGCTGGCTGAAGGGGAGAGCTTCGACAACGTCATCGTGGAAGAGGCGGGGATGGCTCTTCTGCCCGGACTGTTCCTGGCCTGCACTCGAGCCACCAAGCGCACGCTCTCCGTGGGAGATCCGCGCCAGCTTCCCAGCATTTTGATCAGCCGCGACTCTTACGTCCACCGCACTTTGGGACGCAACATCTTCGAGGTCGGAGAGGTGCCCAAGGCCATGCTGACCGAGCAGTACCGCATGCATCCCGAGATCGGAGACCTGGTCTCTCATCTGGCCTACGATGACCAACTCCAGCATGCCCGCGAAGCTGAGTCGTTTGCCGAATGGACCGCTCGCGACCCGGTGCCCGGAATCGCCCTGGCCGGATGGGACCTGCGCGGCTCCTCCACCTGCCAAAAGCAAGCCGGAGGCAGTCGTTTCAACCACGAGAGCGCCGCCGTCTGTATGAAGCTCGCTCGCAAGGCTGTGGAAGCGGGCTTTGAGCAAGTGGCCATCATCACTCCCTATCGACAGCAGGTGCGAACCCTGCGAAAGCTGCTCACGCCTGAACTCGAGGGTGTGGTGGAGTGCGACACGGTTCACCGCTATCAGGGGAAAGAACGCGACGTCGTGATCGTGGACCTCGTCGATTCGGAAAGCTTGGGGCCGGGCACACTCCTGCGGGACGACAGCTCCGGGGCCGGACAGTTGATGAACGTCGCCTTCTCTCGGGCGCGCTACAAGCTATTTTTGGTAGGAGAGCTGGCTTATCTCTGCCGCCAGGCCCCTTATAGCTTCGTCGGCCGCGCGATCCTATACTTGGCCCAACGTAAGCGGCTGATTAAAGTGGTAAAAGCTTAAACCCAGATGATACGTGGACGAACCTCGCCTGGCGTCCTCATGCGGCCCAATCGCTGCGTCTGGATCACCTCTCCGGTGCTCATTTGGGGATCTACCAAAATCCGCTCCTCGAGGCGCTCCATCGTTGCGTTTGAACCACCTGAGAACACCATTCTTCGGTCCGCTACGCATCATCTGAGTTACACCCAGAAAGATATTGAGCGAGCCGCCCCCTCATGGTACAGTAGGTTAGTTTTCTCACGAGGGGTTGCATGAGCACGATCAAGAAGAGTTCGGACTTTATCATCTATGAGCGGGCCAAGACGGACGCTACCCGTGGCGCCAACGGCGCCAATTCCGGCCAAGCGAGGCCTCTGACCGACGGTCTGTGGCAAAAAGAAGCCCTTGAAACCCTGAACATGCACTCCGCGACCGAAGGGAACTTCACCCCGGTCAAGGGTGAGCAGCTCACACTCTTCGACATGGGTCCGGTCACCCAGGTGAAACAGGTTAATCTGGACTCTCCCTCCATCGACATCCCTCATTGGGACAGCTTCCGCTTCCTGGGCAAGGACACGCTCCAACAGGTCAGGACCGCGCCTTCCCGCATTCCGAACGCACCGCCCAGCCACGCCACCGACGTGGTCAGCGCCACCGGAGGCGAACTTCTCAAAGATGGAGTGACCGGAATCAAGGAAGACCACTTCCCGGGACGCATCCAATACACTAAAGGTGGGCTCTATCCCGAGAGCAACAAAGAAGCTCACGTGGACGCGCCGAACTACCGTAAAATGGATAATAAGCCGGTTCACGGTGTCGGACAGCCCACCGAAAAGGGCTTTCGCGACGTGCTCAATCACCTGAAGGGCAAGGACAAGCCGGTCGTCTGGACCAACACGCGCGCCGAGGCGGTCATCTACATCAACGGCAAGCCGCACAACTTGCGTGAACTCGCCTCGTCGGAGAACCTCGTGCTTAAAGAGGGCGCCACCGGAGCGGAAGTCGAGGCGCTGGAGAACGAGCTCAAGAAACGCATCATCGATCGGGGAACGCTGAAGATCGCTAAAGAAATCCCCGGGCAGCGCGAGCCGATCTACGAGGATACTCCCGTCAACGCGAGTAACGTCAAGACCACCAAGGATGTGATCGACGACCTCAAGGCCGAAGGCTACAAGGTCGAATACAAGCGCATCCCGTTAGTCGACGAGAAAGCCCCCACCCCGGCCCAGATGGACGAATTGCGCCAGTGGACTAATGAGAATCAGGCCAAGTATCCCAAAGAAAAGCTCGACTACGTCTTCAACTGTCACCAGGGACGCGGACGCACCACCACCGGAATGGTGACCAGCGCCATCACCCAAGACGGTAAGACAGTACAACTGGAGCTTCCGCTTTTCGGCGGCATTTCGATCGGCGAGAACGCCGAGCAGCGAGCCGACCGTATCATTGACGACGCCCACCATATGCAAAATTTGCGTGAAACGGTAGAGGAGACCAAGAAGAAGGCTCGGGAAGCCAAGACTCCGGAAGAGCGCGCTAAGTATGAGGACAGGGCCGCCGACTTCACCAAGCGTTACGCCATGATGCAAAAGTACAGCGACTACGTCGGCAAGCACGGCTCCGGCACCACGAATCCCACCTTCGAGGAGTGGATGAGCCAGACCGCGCAGACCAAAGATCTCAACAGCCTGTGGGCAGCGCTCAACGAGAAGCTCGGAGTGCCGGGTGGACCTCAGGTGGCGCCGGGACAGCCTGACGTCGCCTACGCGTGAGCGAATCCGAAGGCGCCCTCGACTTCACTCTACGCTGGAAAGAGTCCGAGGCTCCTCGGGAGTCTCATCAAGACTCCGTCAGCGTGGGACTCGACGAAAGTGAGCGGGCCGAAGCCGTCCAGATTGAGGACGAGCGTGTTCTAGAGGATGACTCCGACGGTTGGGATGACGAGGACGACGCGCTCGTCCCTGACGGTGAGGACGACTTTCAGTGGACGGCCGAGCGAGAAGCTCAGCTTGAGGAAGCCTTCGAGTCCATCCCGGCCGATGCCCCGGCCCGGGTTCACCTGCAACTCAATGATATCTCCAACGGCTTAAAAGACGGAAGTCTGAGCAAAGAGCGCGGGCTCGCCTTGATCGGCGAGGTCGAGGCTTACCTTTCGGCGCGCATCAAAGCCGAGCAGCGCAAGCCCCCGGTAGACCACGAAGCCTTCATGAGCTACCGGACGGACAAGCTCAACGCCCTCTACGCCTGGCAAGAGACCGCCACCGCTTTACGCGAGTTCTGCACCGGAGGAGAGGATGTCCAGCTTCGTGTGGCCAGTTACGCGGCTGACCAGGCGAGCGACTTCCTGCACAACGCTTGGGACACGCTTCAGTCGGTCGAGCCCGAACCGGATGACCTCGAGGAAGATTCCGTCGAGGACGATGACGAACCTGACGAGGAAGTTTTCCCCGAGGGTGATGAGACCTAATATGACCAGGCAGCCCACTTCAGTGGAACGAGCTCGACAACCGCGGTCTCTCCAGCTTCGGCGTCCTTGAGGAGCGCTTCGGCCATGGGACCTTCTTCCGAGCCGAGATATTTCTGAAGACTCTGCTTGGTGAGCTGAATCGCAAGTTCGCGATCTTCAATGACCTTTGCCCTCGCGGGCCCACGAACTCCAAAAGTCCCCTCAGGACCGCTGTGATCGATGGTGAAGTAGACACGATCATCGGCTTCAAAACACCGTGTCTTACGTGATCCCGATTCCACTGTGGTAAAGAGCCTACCGTCTTGATAAAGAACCCAGACCGGGGCGACAGCCGGCCATCCATTCTCATCAAGAAAGCCCAGCCTCATGAGATGAGGCGCGTTCAAAATAGCCTCCACTTCATGCTGAGATAAGAGTTTCGTTACGGTATGGGCTTTGACAATTTTCATGGTAGAAGACTTCCTGCCAGTTCTAGAACTCCTGCTCCTGCCAGATGACCCTCGCGAGTCTCGTTCTATCATCGGATAGGACGGTTAAGACTTCTCAAAACGGCCCTAAGGGGAGGTTTTGACGACGCGGAGGGAATCGATGAAAGGTTGCAACTCCACCGTGAGCATGTCCTGGTCGTCATTGGGTGCGGAAATGACTAGATAGAGAAGGCGATGGTGCAGTGAGGTGGCCAGGACGATCTCCCGTTTGACTCCCGAGTTCCTTGTGATCTCGTAGTCTAATCGGAACCAAGGATGACCGTGAATGGTGAGAGACTCGTCTCGTAGCCAGCGAGTGACGTTGCTCTGTTCACTGACCTGCTCTTTGAAGGCTTCTTTTAGCTCATCGAGTTCCTCGAAATTTAAGGAGGTTCGGGAATGAGTGACGGAGATGCGGGTTTGGGTGTCCGGTGTTGCCAGAACCAGCACCGGCTTCGTTGAAAGCTCGGCGGACAATTCGTTGACGATTGCTTGGTCCAAGGGACGAAAGGCGGCTGGAATCTCCGCCTCTAAGGAGCCGTCCAAAAGAAGAGGCCGGGCCAAGATCGGTGTCGTCAAGAGAAGAAGAGCGCCGAGTAGGATTCGGAGGGCCCTGCTCGAGCTCGTGATATAGAGGGACATGGGGAACACTCCTTTATCTAACAAGAGAGAATACCGTTCAGAATACCATTGGAGTTCCGAAAGCCCAGCAACATTGTTAATGTTTCCGCTACTGAGAGTTCCTGCTGGGGTATCGAAACCGCGATGCTATTGCTCCTGACGGATATCGACGCTACTTGGAGCTTGTGGGCGCGACGGGACTACCCAGCGAAAGCATCGGCAGGGTCTCTCCACCCATCACCTGGGGATACTTCCCGTCCCACTTCTCGATCCGGCGTAGTTCGATCAGCTCGGGGGTGAGGGTCTGGCGTAAAAGACGCTGGCTCTCCGCGTCGCCCTGAGCCAGGGTGATGGTGGAGGTCTTCTTCGCCTCAGCCTGAGTGATAGCGATCTCGGCGTCCTTCTTGGCCTTCTGTAGCTCGTAGTTCTTCTGCAGTGCTTCTTGCTCGGCGACCTGCTTGGCCTCGATCGCTTTCTCGAACTCGGGACTGAATTTGAAATCGGTGATGGAGAAGTCGTTGACTAAGATGTTGTACTTACTCAATCGCTCCGTGACCACGTCCTGAGCTTCCTTCTTCACCACGGAACGCTTGGCGATCAGGTCGGTGGCGTTGTAGTCGGCGGTCACCGCTTTGATGGACTCTTGTACCGACGGCTCGATCAGCTTCGAGATATAGTCTTCTCCGACACCTTGGTAGAGATTCGCCACTTTGTCCGGGTCGAGATGAAAGTTGATCACGACCTCTGTGTGAACTTGCTGAAGGTCTTTCGAGGCGGCGGCGGTGGTGAAAGTGTTCTTCTGGACTTGAACCGTCATAGGAACGACCGATTCCACGAAGGGAACGATGAAATGCATCCCCTCGGGGAGATTGCGGCTGGTATCGACACCGTTGAACTTGTTGAAGACCACTCCTCGGTAGCCGGCGCGAACCAAGGCGACCGGCTTGAAGAGCGCGACCACGCTCAAGATTCCAAAGAGAGCGACAATCACAATAGAGAACTTGAGGAGGCTAACTGGGGGGTTTTGCATTGATTCGATCTTCATGCTTTTCACTATAAGGAATTCTACGGACAATTCCAAGGCTTAAACAGAAATATTCAAAACTCAAGTTCCTAGAAAAACTCCGCGCGAAAGGCTCGATGTGCGCTGAGCACAAAAAGACCCCCGGATTTCTCCGAGGGCCTTTCCAGTGAGGGAGAGTCGGTAGGACTTAGAAGCCCATTCCACCCATTCCGCCCATACCGCCCATTCCACCCATATCAGGCATGCCGCCGCCGGCTCCGCCGTCTTTCTCGGGCTTGTCGGTGACCATGGTTTCGGTGGTCAGCACCATTCCGGCGATGGAGGCGGCGTTCTGCAGAGCCGAACGGGTCACCTTAACCGGGTCAACGATTCCGGCTTTCACCATGTCGACGTACTGGTCGTTGAGGGCGTCGTAGCCTTCACCGGCCTTGAGTCCCTTGACCTTCTCGACCACCACGGCGCCTTCTTGTCCGGCGTTGTTGGCGATCTGCTTGAGGGGCTCGACCAGGGCGGCGCGGACGATGTCCACACCAACCTGCTCGTCGGCCGACAGGCCCTTGACCTTGTCCAGAGCGCTCAGAGCGTTGATGAAAGCGGTACCGCCGCCAGCGACGATGCCTTCTTCAACAGCGGCGCGGGTCGCGGACAGGGCGTCCTCGATGCGGTGCTTCTTCTCTTTGAGCTCGGTCTCAGTGGCGGCTCCGACGCGGATCAGGGCTACACCGCCGACCAGCTTGGCCAGGCGCTCTTGCAGCTTCTCGCGCTCGTAGTCGGAGTCAGTATCCTCGACCTGGCGCTTGATGGCGTCGATGCGGCCCTTGATGGCGTCATCGGCTCCAGCGCCTTCCACGATGGTGGTCTCTTCCTTGGTGACCACGATCTTGGCGGCCTTGCCCAGCATGTCCAGGCCCACTTTGTCGAGCTTGAGGCCCAGCTCTTCGGTGACGACCTGGCCTCCGGTCAGGATGGCGATGTCCTTGAGCATCTCCTTGCGGCGGTCGCCGAAACCGGGAGCCTTGACGGCCACGGTGGTCATGGTGCCGCGCAACTTGTTCACCACCAGGGTGGCGAGGGCTTCACCCTCGAGATCCTCAGCGATGATCATCAGGGGGCGCTGGGTCTGCACGACCTTCTCCAGCAGGGGAAGGATGTCGGCGATGGCGCTGATCTTCTTCTCCACCAGGAGAACCAGGGGCTCGTTCAGGACGGCTTCCATGCGCTCGGAATCGGTCACGAAGTAAGGCGAGATGTAGCCCTTGTCGAACTGCATTCCTTCGACGTGCTCGAGCTCGGTGGCCATGGTCTTGGACTCTTCGACGGTGATGACGCCGTCTTTGCCGACCTTGTCGATGGCCGAGGAGATGAGCTTGCCGATCTCTTCGTCGTTGTTGGCCGAGATAGCGGCCACCTGGGCGATGGCGTCGGCCTTCTCGACCGGCTTGGCCTGCTTTTTGATCTCCTCGACTATGGCGATGACGGCCTTGTCGATGCCGCGCTTGACGAACATCGGGTTGGCACCGGCGGTGACGTTGCGCAGGCCGTGCTTGATGAGGCTCTGGGCCAGCACGGTGGCGGTGGTGGTTCCGTCTCCGGCCACGTCGTTGGTTTTGGAAGCGACTTCGCGAACCAGCTGGGCGCCCATGTTCTCGAAGGGGTCTTCGACCTCGATCTCCTTGGCGACGGTCACGCCGTCCTTGGTGATGGTGGGCGATCCGAACTTCTTGTCGATCACCACGTTGCGTCCGCGGGGCCCGAGGGTCACCTTCACGGCGTTGGCCAGGATGTCGGTTCCCCGCTCCAGGGCCTTACGGGCGTTCAGATCATACTTAAGAATCTTAGCCATTTGATAGTAGCTCCTTGCTTAAAATTTCTCTAGAAAACTTAGCTCTCGAACACGCCGAGGAGCTCGCGCTCTTGCATGATGAGATACTTCTCGCCGTCGATCTTGACTTCGGTGCCGGAGTACTTACCGTAGAGCACCTTGTCACCCACCTTCACCTCGAGGGGGATGACCTTGCCGTTGTCGAGGACCTTACCGGTACCGACAGCGGCGACTTTGCCGATCATGGGCTTCTCTTGGGCCGTGTCGGGCAGGTAGATGCCTCCGGCCGTCTTTTCTTCACTGGGTAACGCTTCTACAACGATGCGATCGCCGAGCGGTTTGAGAGTCGCGGTCTTAGTCGCCATGGAACCTCCAAAATTTGTCGTAGGGCCATACGCTCACCGCGCCAGCCCCTGTTCGGTTCCTTTTCTACCCCAGCACCAGTTGGCGCCAAACAAGCAAGATATTAGAGTTCTGTTAGATCGGTTTACCCGTTCATCATCTCATCAAGCGCCTTGCTCTGAGCTCTCATGCCTTCGGCGGTATCGCGAATCGCTCCTGAGACTCCCGCGCAAGCGGCGCATAGGACATCCACGAACAATCCCAGACAGGCTCCAAGTCCACCGAGATAGACCAACAAGCAGAGAAACTCCCCTAACAATGTGATCGATTCCTGGTGTGGTGTGAGGCCGCTTCCTTACTTGGAATTGCCAGAAAAAGGCAAAGTCCCAACGTGGCTGCCAACACAGCCAATCGTACCGTCCAAAAATGAAAAAGATAAAGTATCATGATAGCTAGCCGACCAATCAGCGAAGGACAAACATGGAGAAACTCCACACCATGCAAAAGGGGTCCAGCCGATGACCAGACCCCTCCAAAATTCCTCTGCGAATCTACTTCTTGATGTAACCGAGGTAACTGAGTACCACCTTACCGTTCGGCCCGTAGTGAATCGCGTAATAGTGACCTTTTTCTAAGCCCTGCTCCATCTCGTGGACCTGTCCGTTCGCGCTATTAAACTTCACGGTATACTTGCGCTCATCGCTGTGAAAGCGGAAGGGCTTTTGGGCATCGAAGGTGGTGGGAAGTGAGATACCGCGCTGGGCGTCGAGTCCATCGCTACCAATAAAGTCGAACGTGCCTTGCTCTCCGGTGAGGTTCGCCACAAGGGAAGCGGCCAGGTATCCGTCTCCGCTACCGAATCCCGACGGAACGACCTTGGTGGCGCCTCCCACAGAGTAGACCAGGAACGTACTATCTTGGGCGTCCGCCGTACCCTTGCCGACGGAGGCTCCCATATCGTCAAACACCTCATACGTCACCGTTTTAATGCGATAATCAAACCCGAAAGTCTGGTGAGTCGCCGTGGAACTCCCCACGTGAAGTTTGCCGGTCTCGACGTTCCCGTTGGGAAGAGTCACATTCACCGTAAATTCACGATTGGTGGCGTTGTAGAACTTGACTTCGGCGTTCGCGGCACTCACCAAGGCGATTAGAGCGACAAGGGTCAGAAAGAGCTTGTGCATTTTGATTGTAACCTCATGTGTTTTGATGTTGGGTAGTTGCCCAAGGGAACTGTACTCTCTTCGCTTCCGATCAAGTTCCGTTCTCACACTTTCGGAGAACATTCCCGGCGTATCCTGTTCTTCGGAATAAAAGACAGACACTCACACTCCTATCGGGTGTTCCTCCGCAGCGCCGAGGGAAGATTCGCGACGTTGATCAGGTTTCAAGCCGCGACAGCAGGTTGGGTGGCGCTTCCAGGAGAGCAGACCAGCCAGCGAAAGACCACAATCGAGAGAACTCCACAGGCGCCCATCGTGAGTTGCAAAGGGGCGTGAGTGAACTGGTGAAGTAAGCCTACCGTGCCAGAGGCCACCGCGGCTCCCCCGTACTGAATCACTCCCAGCACCGCCGAGGCCGTTCCGGCCTGGTGACCCTGATCAGCCAGCGCCCCCGCTGTCGAGTTAGGGAAGACCAGCCCCAGTGAGGCTATGAAGACGAAGAGGGGGATGACGATGAAAAGACTCCCGACATTTCCCACTCCCATCAGGGCGAGAATAACGCCGGCGCTCGCCGCCACCTGCAAACAGCGTTCCAGGATCGCTTCATAGGAGTAGCGCTTGAGCAGCCAGGAGTTGAGCTGAGAAGTTATGATAAGGCCGAAGGCGTTGGCTCCGAAGAGAATAGAGAAGGCCTTCGAGGAGAGATGGAGATCTTCCATGAAAAGTGTGGGGGAGCCGGTGATATAGGCATACAGCCCTCCTTGAATCAAGGTTCCGGAGAAGGCGAAGGCCACGAACCCTCGATCTTGCAAAACCGAGGCGAAACGTCGCCATAGGGGACCCTGGGAGAGCTTAAGGTTATCCCCCCGATCCCCTGGAAGCAGTCGCGCGACGGCCCCCCAGACAAGGGCCGAGAAAGCCACCATGAACCCGAAGATCCCTCGCCATCCGGCGAAGTCCGCGATATACTGGCCCATGATTGGAGCCAGGATAGGCGCCACGCCCATGGTCAGGATGACCAGAGAGAAGACTCGGGCCGTCTCGGTCGGATCGAACAGATCACGGATCATCGCCCGTCCAACAACCATCCCGGCACAAGCGCCGAGTGCTTGGAAGAAACGCAGCAGCATTAAAACCTCGATGCTGGTGGCGAAAAGACAACCGATGGAGCTTGCCATGTAGATGGCGACTCCCAACATCAAGGGTCGCTTGCGTCCGATGCGGTCGCTCATCGGACCGTAGATCATCTGACCCAGGCATAGCCCGGCGAAAAACGTAGCCAGCGTCGCGCTGACCATACTCGAATTGGTGTGAAGGTCACGCTCCACGTCTGGAAATGCGGGGAGATACATGTCGATGGAGAGTGGCCCCAGAGCGGCCAGCGCGCCCAGCAGAAGGATCAAGCTCGCTTTATTCATCGACTTCTCAGGATAAACCATAGAGAAATGGTAAGAATTTGTTTCCATCTAGTCAATCGATAAATATATGATACTATGCATCGACATGTTAGATATCAAGTTCACCCTCGTTCAACTGCAAGTCTTTCTATCGGTAGTGGACCAAGGCTCATTTTCGGGAGCCGCCAGAGCTTTAGACCGGGCCCAGTCGGCGGTTAGCCACTCGGTCGGCCAGCTGGAGGAGCATCTCGGGGTGGAGCTCTTTGACCGATCGGGAAGAACCCCGAGACTGACCGCCGCCGGGCTTGCCCTGGTGGAGGAGGGCCGCCGTCTGATTCGGCAGGCACGTGAACTCGAGGCCACGGTGGAAAGCTGGAGCACCCGTCAGGGCGAGGCCACCCTTTCCATTGTTGTGGACGTGATCTTCCCCGTCGATCAGCTGGTGAAGATCCTGGCCGCGCTGCAGGAGAAGTATCCGAAATTGGCACTCACCGTTCACACCGAGGCCAGGGGCGCGGTCACGGCGATGCTCCTAGAGCACAACTGCCAGTTGGGCGTGACCGGCCTGTTATTGCCCGAACTTCCCACTCAACTGGAGACGCTGCGGGTCGGCGTCATCGACTTTGTAGCCGTGGCCGCGCCTTCCCACCCTTTGGCTCAGCATCCGAGCCCAATCCCGCTGGAGGTGCTGAGGCGCCATACCCAGATCGTCCTGGAGGACCGAAGCCACCTCTCCACCGACCAGCAGGTCGGGGTGGTCGGAACCAACACCTGGCGCATCGGAGGCCAGGGGGCCAAGCACGGACTGTTACGGGCTGGCTTTGGTTGGGGCAGCATGCCGCTTCACATGATTGGAGAGGACCTGGAAAGCGGAAAGCTGGTTCGACTGCAGCCTTCTCACTGGGCCGGTAAAGAGCTTCAGATCCCTCTCTACGCCATCCACCCCGCCGACCACCCGCCAGGCCCCGTGACCAAAGAAGCCATGCGCCTCTTCCGCGAGTTCTCTCCCGGATAAATCCGGCTAAAGCTTCCAGTGCGAAGCGAGAGTTATCCAGATCGCAGGAAGAATCTCCAGCGATTCTGGAGAGGAGGGACGTCACGAGGCGTGGGTTATCCGGATCGCGGGAAGAATCTCCAGCGACTCGGGAGAGGAGGGACGTCATGAGGCGTGGGTTATCCGGATCGCGGGAAGAATCTCCAGCGACTCTGGAGAGGAGGGATGTCATGAGGCGTGGGTTATCCGGATCGCGGGAAGAATCTCCAGCGATTCTGGAGAGGAGGGACGTCACGAGGCGTGGGTTATCCGGATCGCGGGAAGAATCTCCAGCGATTCGGGAAAAGATTATCCCGCCTTTGGCAAGCGCCGTTCAACACGCATCTGGCCCACCGCTAGCGTCAACTTTGCGAGTAGACCTGGCTCCAACAGTTCGTCTCTCTTGATTCGTAGCGTCGGGAGCTTGAGATGGCTCGTCCGTACCGCATCAAACTCATGATTGTGTCCTGGGCCGTCGATCTCAAGATTTATCCAAACCTTTTGAACTGAACATCGAGCACAAATGAGACCGTCGAGTCGGTAAACCCGTCCAGAAGCAAGCAGAGACAGTTGCGGGAAAACTAAGAACTCCTGGGCATATTGCAAAAATTCCAGGCAGGGAAGGCGGAGGTCCCCAATGATGAGTCTCGTTTTTGGATCGATCACCGGGGAAAGTCGATATCCCGCCCGCTGAGGAGAGCACGCGCACGGACTTCCTCCTTCCGCGAGAAGCTTCAGGTAGAAGAGAGCTTCGTCTCCCGACTCAAGAGCAGCACTTTCCAAGAACTCGTAACATGCATGGGAATCATCGCGGGAGTTGATCGTGCCGATGAGTTCGTCGACATCGTAAAATGTGCGACGAGCCGATGCGAGTCTGGTAGCAAAGGCTCGCTCTGGAGGGGTGAGGAGAGGTGAATCAGAGCTCCACCGAGCCTGCGGAATGGGCAGTTTGTGTCGCCCCGGATACGGGCCGAGTCGGACTGCTTCCGAAATTCGTTTCCATTCGTCTCGAGTTGGAAAGCGACGACCTGTCTCGAGCTGGGAAAGGCGCGCGAGACGAAGTCCAGTCACCTGACAAAGAGAAGTTTGGGTCATTTGGGCGAATTCTCGGGCTATTTTTAGTTTGTTGCCAATAAAGTTATGTCTCATCGAGACAATCATCGACCCTAGAAGTAACAGGTTCAGGAACAGATAGTGAACAGTCCGTTGCCAACCTATGAAAAAAATATGAACTAACGAGTTATCCGGATCGCAGGTAGAATCTCCAGCGAGCTGGGAAAGGAGGGATGGCGCGAGGCGGGAGTTTCCCGGATCGCAGGCAGAATCTCCAGCGATTCGGGAGAGGAGGGACGTCACGAGGCGAGAGTTATCCTGATCGCAGGCAGAATCTCCAGCGATTCGGGAAAGACCTAGACTTTGGCCACGCTGACCGACTTGACGTTGAGGAATTCGTGCATGCCGAAGTGGGACAGTTCTCGGCCGTATCCGCTATCCTTGACGCCGCCGAAAGGCAAGCGCGGATCGGATTTGGTGAAGCCGTTAACCACGATGGCGCCGGTGTCGATCAGATCGCGGGCGACTCGAGTCCCGTTCTCGATGTCGGAAGTGAAAACGCCGCCACCGAGCCCGAAGTCGGAGCCGTTCGCCACTTCCACCGCCTCCTCGAGATCCTTGACCCGGATGACCGAGGCGACCGGGCCGAATAGCTCTTCATCATAGGCCGGCATCCCGGGTTTGACGTCGATCAGCACGGTGGCGGGATAGAAGGCTCCCTGACCCTCCGGCAGTTCTCCTCCCAGCACACATTTAGCGCCCTTTTTAACCGAGTCGGCCACCTGCTGGTGCAGCTCGTCACGCAGGTCCACAGCGGCCTGAGGTCCGATGTCCGTCTCCATCGAAGAAGGGTCTCCCATCGTCTTCGATGCCATGGCCTTGCAAAAAGCTTCCACGAACTTATCGTGGACCTCGTCTACCACGATGAAGCGCTTGGCCGCGATGCAGCTCTGGCCGGAATTGAGCAGCCGGCTGGAGGCGCAGACGTTGGCCGCGTGCTCGATGTCGGCGTCGGCAAGCACGATGTAAGGGTCCGACCCCCCCAGCTCCAACACCGTTTTCTTCAGGTACTTGCCGGCCGTGGAGGCGACCGCTCGGCCCGCTCCCGTGCTACCGGTCAGCGTCACCCCTCGAATCATCTTGGAAGCGATCACCGTTTCCACCTGGCTCGAGGCGATCATCAAAGTACGAAAGAGATCCGCCGGGAAGCCCGCGTCGCGAAAGATCCCCTCGATGGCCAGCGCGCATCCCGGCACGTTGGAGGCGTGCTTTAAGACGGCCGCGTTTCCGCCCATCAGACAGGGTGCGGCGAAACGAAAAACCTGCCAGTAGGGAAAGTTCCAGGGCATGATGGCCAAAATGATGCCGCTCGGCTGATAGGTCACAAAGGAGCGAACCTGATCGGTTTCCACCTCCTGGTCGCGCAGCATCCCCTCAGCCTCGTCAGCGTAGTAACGACAAACCCAGGCGCACTTCTCCACCTCGGCGATCCCCTCTTTGCGCACCTTCCCCATCTCCTGGGTTGCCAGATCGGCCAGTTCATTCTTGCGGTCCAACAAGAGGTCCGCGGCCTTATGCATCAGCTTCTTGCGCTCGGTCAGCGGCGTGGTACGCCAGGAAGTGAAAGCCTGATGGACACGCGCCAGAATGTCGTGCGCGTCATGGTTGGACATGCTGGGGTATTCGCGGATGAGCTGGCCGGTGGCCGGGTTGCAACTTTTCATGACCCCCTATTCCCCCGTAAAGGTAAAGCTACACAGGATCGTCGCGAGCAAAGCCTAAGCGCCTCTCCGATGAAACTGTTAATGACCGCGAGTCTCTTCGCCCTGACCGCGGTGGCCGAAATCTTGGGCTGCTACCTTCCCTACCTCTGGCTCCGCAAGGAAGGCCCGGTCTGGCTTCTGGCTCCAGCGGCCCTGGCTCTAGCTGTTTTCGCCTGGCTGCTGACGCTACATCCGACCGCTTCCGGAAGAGTCTACGCGGCCTACGGTGGGGTTTACGTCACGGTGGCGTTGATCTGGCTCTGGAAAGTGGACGGAGTTCAGCCCAACCTGACGGATCTCGTCGGCGCGGCGCTCTGCTTAAGCGGCATGGCGGTTATCATGTGGGGAGCCCGCGGAGCCTAGAATCCGTGAAGCTCCCGTCGAAGCTCGTCACGCCGGTTACTCAGTCCCTGCATGCGGCTCTCCACCACGTCTTTTCCTATTCCCATCCCGGGCCCGGCCACGATGGCGAAAGTGGCGTCATAGCGAGCTTCCAAGTAGTCAATGTAAGCCCGCAAGAGGGGCGGCTTATCGGCGGCGAAAAAAGGCTCCCAGTCTTGCCGCGCCACGCTAAGATCGATCTTGGCCTGGTCGAGATCGACCAGAGACTTCTCCGTGTCCTGATTCTTCTCCAACACCTCGTCGATCGCCGCGCGCAGGGCGACCTCTTCAAAAACGGGCTTCTTAAGTTTGAGACTAGCCGCCATCGATTGCATCTGAGATTTCCAAGACTCCAGATCGGATTGGAGTGTACGAAAACTACTTACAACCAGGGTTGGGCCTCTCCAGCGCACCCACTTGACCGTCACCCTGGGTTTTTCACCTGGATTTGGGTGATGTTTCACGAGAAACCATGCCTGATTGGCCCTTTCGGTCGCTAGAGGCGTCATCGGCTCCACCAACCCCTGGCTACCCCAGATCGCGATACTTCCTTTGATGTAAAGCTCCGGGGTGGTGTTCAAGTGACCGACACTGACCACCACGACGAGCGGATGAGGCCCCGGTGCGGTGAGCTCCCATTGGCCGGACTGGTCCCGCTCAACGGTCCAGCCGTCGGGAATTTCCCAGGAAAAGAAGCTGGTCTCGAGCGGAGCGGCCCAAACCAAGGTGTTGCTGAGTAGCAGCCATCCAAAGATGAGAGATAACAGGCGAGTCGTCATATTGTTTGGCTTCCGTTGAGGGGCGGTTGGGCCCTTGTTAACAATTCGTCAATATCATCATGTTCGTCTCCCGATGACTACCCATGACAGCCACTACCGACTAAAGTAACAAGACTAAAATAGGAAGAGGACTCGGCAGATGATTGGTGATTCCCAACGCATCTCTTCGCAAACCGCGGGAGTACGTCAGCTTAAAGGAAATAAAGGTGGCGTCTCGCGCCAGCACGAGACCGGACTTCCTCAGGATGGGCTCGCTCTCGCGGGTACCAGTGACAACGGTCAAGTCTACGGCGCTCAAAAGTTTCGAGGCAACGAGCGAACTCGCGAGAACCGCCGTCGCAACTATGATAAGCAGAACGACTACGTTCAGACCCGCACCGCCGGTGCCGGCTCCCTGCAGGGCTCGATCGGTGTCGCATCTTCGCTGAAGCATCCCGATGGTCGCTGGGACCTGGCCGCTCTGGCCACCAAGGCGCTCCAGCAGAACAAGCTAGCCACCGACTACCCGGCGGACGTCAAAAAGCAGGTCTCCGACATCATGGCCAAGACTCGTCCCGCTCCCGGGGTCTACAACTTGCCTGACGCGGCGAAAGAGCCCTGGGTCAAGGACTATCGCGACAAGCCGTTCATGTCGGTGGATAACGGTGTGCTCTGGACCAAAACGGACCCCGCGGAACTAGAAAAAGATCCGTTCGCCAACGTCCAGTCGCGCGACCTGGACCAGTTGCAAACCGCCGAGCGTCTGCCGGACGGCAACATTCGAGTGTCCGTGGCGGTCTCCGACATCGGCGCTTTTGCTCCTAAGGACTCTCCGTTGGACAAGTTCATGGAGGTCAACACCTCTTCCATCTACACGCCGGAGAAAGTTTTCAACCTGGTTCCACCGGAGTTGGCCGAGGACGTCGTCTCCTTGAATCCCGGAGAAGACCGCTTCGCTACCGTCATCGAGTTCACCGTGACACCCGAGGGCGAGATCAAAGATCCCGACGTCGGGCAGGCCATCGTCAAGAGTCAGGCCAAACTCGACTACTCCAGCGTCGGCGCCTGGCTTGACGGCAAGGCCGAGCCGTCTCCCGGCATGCGTTCCGGCGGTGAAGCTCAGCTAGAGAATCTGAAACTTCAGGCCGAAGCTTCCGCCTGGCTGGAAAAAGGGCAAGATAAGAAGGGCGCCCTGGAGTTTGACACCGCGGAAACCCGTATCCTGGTGGAGAAGGGTAACGCCATCGGCACCGAGACCAGCGAGAAGAACAAGGCCACCGAAATGGTGGAGAACTTCATGGTCAACAGCAACACCATCATGTCCAAGTTCTTAGCCGCCAAGGGCTACGGAACGATGGAGCGCGTGGTGGCTCCCCCAGAGAAGTGGGATCGCATCCAAGAGTTGGCTAAGAAATATGGCGCGACTCTTCCCAAAGAGGCGAGCGCCAAGGCTTTGTCAGACTTCCTCAAGGGCCAGCAAGGCAAGCTTTCCGAAACGGATTACCAAGAGCTTTCCATCTCTTGTATCAAGTTGATCGGACGCGGTGAGTACCAAGCTGTCGGCCCCAACGATACCCCTCCTGGTCACTTCGCTCTAGGAGTCGATCGCTACGCACAAACCACCGCTAGTATTCGCCGTGGCGGCGACCGCGTGCAGGGCCACCAGTTGCGAGCGGCTCTCTCCAGCCAACCCTCGCCCTACACCCCTAGCGAGTTGCAGGGAATGGCGGAGAACCTCAACGAGAAGGCTCAAAATATCAAGAAGGCCGAGCGCATGGCGGAGAAGATGACCTTCGCGACCATGCTCGAGAGTCAAGTCGGCAAAATGTTCTCCGGCGTCGTCACCGGCGTTAAGGATGGTCGGGCCTGGATCCGCTTGAGCGATCCGCCGGTGGAAGCAAGCCTTGCCACTCGCGGTAGCGTCAAGGTTGGCGACAAAGTCAACGCCGTCCTCGAAAAAGTCGATGTCGAACGAGGCCATATCGATCTCAAACAGACTCGCGGATAAAGCGAGCGCTCGTCTCACTCTAGACCTATATTTCACACTTCTCCCGCGAGGATGTGATTTCGAGGTGCCGCTATCGCTAGGAGCGCCGCGTGAGGTGTATTGGACATACATAAGCAAGGCGCAACAACGCGAGAGCGGTACCTCGGGGCCACAGACCGTGGGAGAAGTGCGAAATGTAGATCTGAGGCTTCCGGTCACGCCCGGAGGCCTCTTGTCTTTGCCGGCGGGACGCACCGAGGAATGCTTTCTACTCCAGCAATGAGTAGCTCATTTAAAGGACGCGGCGCCGGCGGGCCCAAAGAGTGTGAGATGACAGCCCAAGATATCCTCGATTTTTGGTTTTCCGAATTGCGTCGCGAGCAATGGTTTCGAGGCGGTGAAGCCGTCGACGAGATGATACGGGACCGTTTCACCGATCTCTTGGAAGAGATTCATCGGGGTCAGCACGATGATTGGGCGGAGACGCCTCTGGGGCGGCTAGCTCTAGTTTTGGTCCTGGATCAGTTCCCACGCAATATCTACCGTGGTACCGCGCGCTCGTTTTCTTACGACGAAAAGGCGCTCGAGCTAGTTCTCGAGGGTCTCGAGTTACGCGCCGACGAGACCTTAGGTCCGGACCAACGGGCTTTTTTCTACCTTCCCCTCGAGCACAGCGAGGAGATGGAGATTCAAGACCGCAGCCTGGAGCGATACTCAAGCCTCGTCTTGAGCGTGCCGCCGTCCGAGCGCGATCCGCTGCGTTTCTATCTCGACTATGCTTGGCAGCACTACGCGATCATCAAGAAGTTCGGGCGCTACCCGCACCGGAATGACATTCTCGGCCGCCAAGCCAGCCCCGAGGAGATCGAATTTCTGAAAAGTCCGGGCTCTAGTTTTATCTAGTGGTTCATGAATCTATCTCTTTTCTGCCTGCATAGCTCCGGGCTGTCGGGAGCCCAATGGGTCCGGCTCAGACAGGCTTTGCCGAAGCGAGAGGTCCATACACCCGACCTTTTGGGGTATGGAGAGTGTACCGAGCCGTTCCAGCGCCCCTTTCATTTTCACCAGGATCAACGCCGGCTTGAGCATCTTCTTGATGCTCCTTGCGTCCTGATCGGACATTCCTACGGGGGATTCCTGGCTCTTCATTTGGCTTTAGCCAGGCCGGAATTGGTGCGCGGGCTCGTCCTCTTTGACCCCATCGTATGGGGCGTGCTCGCCTCTAGAGACGGCTTCCCGCCCGAAAGAGTGATCCCTGACTCCCGATTCCTAGATCCAACATCCTCTCCCGAGGAATGGCTGGAATGCTTCGTGGACTTTTGGGGGGTGCCGGGAAGTTGGGCCAAAATCGGAGCCCGCGCTAAGCAGAGCATGCTGGAGTCGTATCCCAAGCTGCGTGAGGAGGTTGGCTCGTTGGCTGTGGACCGTACCCCTCACACCACTTACGAGGCGATCGCCTGTCCAACCCTATTACTGTATGGAACAAACTCTCCACCAGTGGAGCAACACGCTGTAGGGGTTCTTCATCAGTCGATCGCTGGCTCGGAGCTAGCTTCCATCGAGGGTGGACACATGGCTCCGATCACCAATTTTGACTCCTTCTTCTCTTTGCTGTCCATCTTCCTCGACAAACACCAACTTTAGAAGAAGAAAAGGCCCGCCATTTCTGGCGGACCTGTGGTGGAGAAGAAGGGACTCGAACCCTCGACCTCTACGATGCGAACGTAGCGCTCTCCCAGCTGAGCTACTCCCCCGAGCAATCTCGGAAACGTACGAATCCTACGACGAGGGGATTGCTTTTGTCAACGGCTTAGCGAGCTTGAATCAACTGATCGGGTTGAGTCTCTCGATCGGTTTTCTCCACCTCCTAAGCTTTATCGAAGCTCTGCATCAGGTTCCGGTAGGGCGGAACGATATGGTCGACCATGACTTCGGCGAACTTCATCGCATCAGGCCGATTCCATGTGCTCATACTTTCGGCCAGGACGCATAGGTGTCGATACACTTGGCTCCGGCCTGAGTAACTCTGGCGACGGTGAGTTCCGTGGCCATTTGACTCCAGTTGCCGGAGGAGTCAACGACACAAAAGACATTGTAACCGACCTCCACCGCGGAAAGAGCTGGAAAAGCCATGCATACGCTGGTCAGTGTCGCGGACCAGTTGGAAAAGTCCGGCTTGGTGGTCGATAAGCAGCATCACCGCGTTATCGGGATGAGCGGATATTTATCTTTGTCAATTGACTATTAATGCTCTTTCATATGATTTTTACCATAAACCTGTAGACACGAAGGCTAAACTCTTGTCCTGTAGAAACTTCTGAGGAAAGATTCCTTACTAGGAGACTTGTATGACCAAATACCTTTTTGGGCTCGCGTTTCTCTGCCTGTCCTGGCCGGCTTACGCCCAGACCTCCGAAGGCATCAATCAAGCCGACACGGCCTGGCTGATGATTTCGACAGCGCTAGTGGTCTTGATGACCCCAGGGCTGGCCTTCTTCTATGGAGGTCTTGTCCGCTCCAAGAACGCCTTGAACACCATGATGATGAGTTTCGCCTCTTTGGGAGCGGTGGGCGTGGCCTGGGCTCTGTTCGGCTATAGTCTGGCCTTCTCTCCAGGGGGCAAACTCTTGGGTGGCACCGACTTTTTCTTCTTGCACAACGTGGGCCTCGAGGCTAAAGGCTCCATACCTCACTTACTCTTCATGGGATTCCAAGCCACCTTCGCCATTATTACCGCCGCACTGATGTCTGGGGCCGTGGTGGAGCGCAAGCGGTTCGGGCCCTATCTTCTTTTTATCCTAGCCTGGTCGCTTCTCGTGTACGCCCCCGTGGCCCACTGGGTCTGGGGAGGGGGTTGGCTAGCCAATGCCGGGGCGCTCGACTTCGCCGGCGGAACCGTCGTTCACGTGACGGCCGGCATCACGGCGTTGGTGGCCGCTCTGGTCTTGGGCCCACGCAAGGAGTTTCGAGTCCAGGAGATCGTCCCTCACAATGTTCCTTTCGTTCTGCTGGGAACCGCGATGCTCTGGTTCGGCTGGTTTGGTTTTAACGCCGGCAGCGCGCTGGGCGCCAACACGACCGCGGCGCTGGCCCTGGTCAACACCATGTTGGCCCCGATGGCTACCCTTTGTGTTTGGATGGTCGCCGACATTCTGCGCAGCAAGAAGATCACCGCGGTCGGAGCGGCTGTGGCTATCGTGGTCGGGCTGGTTGGGATCACCCCCGCGGCTGGCTTCGTTAGTCCAACGAGCGCGATGGTTCTGGGCGCCCTGGTCGCCTTGCCCTGCTACTTCGCGGTACACCGGTGGCGTCATCGAGTTCGCCTGGACGACTCCCTGGATGTTTTCGCTAGCCACGGCCTCGGGGGAATCACAGGCGCCATCTTGACCGGCTTCCTGGCCGAGGAGGCCCATGGAGGGGTCAACGGACTTCTCTTTGGTAATCCTAAACAGGTCGTCATTCAATTGGGAGCGGTCCTGGCTGTGGCGATCTACACCGCCCTCGTCAGCTACGCTCTGCTAAAACTGCTCGACCTTGTCGTTCCGGTTAGGACGAAAGACGACGCTGAAGGCCTGGGTCTAGACCTTGCCGAGCATGGCGAGAGCGCTTACGCCGGAGACGAGCGTCAGGAGATCGCGGTGGCCTACGCGACCTGATCGAATCTGAGTTCCGATGTAGACTAGGAACACTCCCTGAGGTCGTCATGGCCTCGGGGTTTATTTTAGGGCGCGTGGACATTCAGGAACGGAAACATGGAGTTAACAATTTCCTGACCGCGTCCTTTCCGAGTCCACCGACGTACCTTAGCTTAAGGTGGCAGGTGGTTCTCGACGAGCGGAGTGGAGGTCTTTTTGATGGTTTCCGATTTCCAAGGACTTGGCGTGCCAGGCTTTCCGATGGGGCATATTCTCAACGACGCTAGTCGTCGGGAAGAAGTCCAGAAACTGGCGCAGAGTGTGGCGGCTTCTCAGTTCGTCTCCAGCGGACTACCTCAGCAGCCCCAAAACGGTAATTTCGCCCCACTCGATACGGCTAAAATTTCCAGCGAAGCGCTCGAGGAGGTGAGTCGTAGCCACTCACCGGAACAGCTTCAGCGAACCGATCAGTTGGTCGCGGCTCTGCAAGAAGCCTGGAAACTCAAAGCCGAACAGGACCCCGCTCGAGCGCCACAACAGGCCGGCGAAGCGGCCGAGACTCAAGGGGCCAAGAAAGAGAAACCCAAGAAGGCGAAGTACTGGAAGCCACTTGTGTCCCCCGGTCAGATTCACACCGAGGGCCAGGAGGTCATCGGCAAATTCGTCCTTAAGGACGAGCCGAATTCGGTTGAGAAGACTCGGCCCACCAATGCCCAGACTCCTCTCGGCGGGAGTGGCACCCAGGGTAACTCCAGCGCCGCGCCAGATGAGGACCGCGAGGAGGCCGCGCGCGAGAACGCCGCGACCGCTCAAAGCTTGAAGTCCTTCGGTCTGGAAGCTCCCAGGTTGGAGCAGGGCGGAGCCGCGGGCGGTGGAGGTAGCGAGGAGGTCGATGTCCACACTCGGGCCACCGGCGCTACCCAGACGGTCACGGTTCGACCGGAGGGGTTGATGAATGGAAGCCCGGAGCCGCTCCGGAGATTTAAGCGTTTGGACAATAGCCCGCTCTTGAAGGGCGTCTCTCTGAGCCCGAGTGAAAATCCCGAGGAGACGGCCAAGGCCTACGCCGTCGCAGCCGCCCAGCGGGGTGAGCGGCCCGAGCAGATCAATAAGACAGTGGAACAGCTTAGGAAGACGACACCGGACGAGACGGGCGGACAATAGACGTTTACAACCTGTTACTTCACGTTTACATCCTTTACAGTTCGTTTCTTGGCCTTTTCAGCAGAACCCTTACAATCGGAGTGGGCAAGGTTCGTTCACATTTCGTGAACTGGAGGGCTTCGATTTGTCTATCAACTTTCAAGATCCGGTGGCGCGCGGCGGTCTACCTCTTGGTGACGCCTCGCGTAAGAACGAGGTTCTTCGTCTGGCGCAAGGCGTGGCGGCTGAGCACTTCGGTGGGGCGGCGGTTCAGCAGCAACAGCAGCAGTTGCCCCAAAACGGAAACTCTTCCCAGCCCGACATCGCCAAGATTTCGGCCGAAGCCGTCGAGGAGTTGTCGCGCGGTTCGCGGCCCGAGGAGATTCGTCGTACCGATCAGCTTATCTCGGCTTTAAAGGAAGCCTTCCAAAACAAAGCCGGTGATGACAAGCGCCAGAGCGAGCAAAGAGCCGGAGCGGACTCCAACGGCAATAAGCAGCTGGAGAAGAAGAAAACGGTTCATTGGGAGCCTCAGGCGCAGGCCGGCCAGATCCACACCGAGGGTCAGGAAGTGATCGGGCGGATTACGATCAAGGAAGAGGTCAAGGAAGTGGATGCACCCGGTCAGGGGGCTAAGGCTTCTTCAGACGGCTCCCGCAACGACGGAGCCACCGGTGGCGAGCGTAACGGTAACTCCGCGACGGTCTCCGGCTCTTCAGGGAGCGGGAACGGTGGAGGCGGTCTGGTGGCCGGCGGCAAGGACGCTTTAAAAGCGCAAGAACAAGAGGGGAAAAACGATAAGGAGAGCGCCGCGGCCGCTCAGAGCTTGAAAGCCTCGGGACTGCAAGCCCCCGGAATGGAAAAAGGCGCGGAGAACTACGAGGTGGGAGAAAAGAGTAAGGATTTTGATGTCCGTTCTCCCGCCACAGGTGCCAGTCAGACCTTGACCATGCGCGAGGCGGGAAAGCTGGGCCAGGGAGAACAGACTCTGGGCACCTACAAAAGGCTCGATGACAGCCCCGCCATGCGTTACGCCTCGTTGCACAGTCGCGGGCAGGGACTAGAGCGCACCGCTCAAGACTACGCTCAAGAGGCGGCCAAGATGGGCGAGGACCCCAACAAGGTGGCTAAGAGTGTGGAGAAGCTGAAAAGCACCACCGCCGACGGGTAGCGTATCTGTGACTATCTGTAACTCCTAGACCCGGATTCTCCACAGAGAATTTTGGACAGGAAGCCCGAATTTTTTGATCATGGCGGCACCCGGAGCTTAGGTGGGCCGAGGGAGTTGTCCGTGAAAGGCGAAGCGGCGGCGCATGACGCCTTATTCCGGGATTATCGAAGGTTTTTTTGGTCGCGAGTGGAGCTGGAAAGATCGCAGGCACTACGCTTCGTTCCTTTCTCAGCGTGGATTTGATTTTTACATCTACGCCCCCAAGGGGGACCGTTATCTTCGGCAAGCTTGGAACCAGGATTGGCCCGAGGAGATCTGGCGGCAGCTCAAAGAGCTTCGTCAAGCCTATCGCGACAACAACGTCGCTTTCGGACTGGGCCTGTCACCCTTCGACGTTCAGCAGAACTATGACCAGGCCGCCCGCGAGGCGTTGACCAAGAAAGCCGAGCGACTCAACCAGTTGGAGCCGGATATTCTCTGCATTCTCTTTGACGACATGAAGGGCGATGTCGCGGATCTGGCTCGGATTCAAACCGACATGGCACATCTGATCGCGGGTATTAGTACCGCTTCCAAGAAGATCGTCTGTCCCTCCTACTACTCGGACGACCCGGTCTTGGAGAGAGTTTTCGGGAAGGCGCCGGATAACTATCTTGAGGAGCTGGGAGCGAACCTGGACCCCGCGCTTGAGATCTTCTGGACCGGACCGCTTGTTTGCTCGGTCGACTACCCTCGGGAACATCTCGAGAGCGTGGCCAGGCGTTTAGGCCGCAAACCGTTTTTGTGGGACAACTATCCGGTCAACGACGGAGCCAAGAAGTGCAATCATCTCCATCTGAAAGCTTTCCGATCCCATGACGGCGTGGACCTGGTCTCAGGTCACGCCATCAATCCCATGAACCAAGCCTGGCTTTCCAAGCTGTCCCTTTTAACCTTCGAGGCAAGCTATCGCGAAGGTTACTCTCCGGAAGCCGCGTTGGTCGAGGCTTTAAAACAAGAAGGCTGCCCGTCCGAGTTGGGCAGCCGTCTTGGCAAGGATGTCGGCGATTTTCATGACCGGGGGCTTTTGGAGATCTCAGCGTCCGAGTTGGCCGAGCTCTACTCGAGCCTTCCTTCTCATCCTTATCGGGATGAGGTGGTGGAATGGTTGACGGGCAAGTACGAATTCGATCCGGCCTGCTTGACTGATTAGTGCAGGCGGAGGCTGTACTTCAAGCTGCCTTCGGCGCTGTTGGAGGATTTCGCCAGGCGAGCTTTGGGGTCGAGCTTCTTGCGAGGGACGAACGTGGCGTACTGGATTTCGGAGAAGAAAACTTCGAGGTGTGAGCCCTGACGGCCGTTCGGCATCACGGGGCGGGCTTCGGGAACCGGGTTGGCCATGGGGGCGGGCTTCACTTCGGTGGATACTTGGGCTAGGTGGAGTTCAAGCTTTTCAAGGGTGGCGATCTCGGACATTTCTTCGGCCTTTCTCGGTTGGAGTGTTCTCTTGAACCCTTTATAGCCGGTCGAACTGAACCAGAGCTGAAACGAATTTCGCTCAGGTTGCCAAAATGTTAAAAACATTACGATGTTTGTTCACAATCTTGTCTATCATAGCCTCGACAGGCTGAGGGTCCTCCATCCCTTCCTCGAAGGTCCCTCCGAGAATCAGGATGTCAGGGCGAGAAATGACATAGCCCTGCGAGTGGTCGAGCATAAAGCTCCGGCCTACCGGTTGAAAGAGGGCCAGTTGCCCTCGAATCGGCACCACCTGAGGATCTCCAAAAGCCTCTCGGGCGCCGAGCCCCAGACAGTTGACCAGAATCTCTTCCTCGAGATCTTGTCCTAAAGGAGCAACTGTCCTCGGGGTACTTGCTCCGCATCGCAGATCGCCGAGACCGCCCAAAGTCCGCTCCACAAACTCCACCCCTTGGTCCCTCAACTGCTTTTCCAGTTCGCCTAAGAATTTCGGAGTCTCGATAAGCAGAGTGGAGGAGACCTGCCCGGGGCCGAGAGCGCCGGGGAAAGGCATGGATTCTAGCCGACGCGGCGGCGGCGTCAGGCCTTCCGGCATCGGGTCTAGAGCATAAGCTCGATCATCGGTCTCGTACATCGGGGCTTCCACCACCCCAAAGCGCTCCGGGTCCATCGCTTTGAAGGCGTTCCAAGTGTGTCGCAGGATTCGGTCGTGTTGTTGAGCCAGCTCCGGTGTCGCTCCCGCGCCGACATGAGTGGGAGCCCAGAGACCTCCAGCCACTCGCGAGGTCGTGAGAGCGGGAAGTTCTCGAGTGTAAATGCGAACGCGATATCCAGCTCGTGTCAACAAAGTGGCCGCGCACAGCCCCATCACTCCGGCGCCCAGAACCGCGATAGAGCTAGAGTCAGTGAGATGAGGACGGAGGAGATGGAGCACTTCCTGAGCCGCTCCCCAACACATGGTGATCCCGCTTCCGCCGTGTCCGTAGTTGTGGGCCACCAGCCTATTCCCCAGCATCTCGAGCTCAAGACGCGGCGTGGGCGCGCGGAAGGGACGCAGACCGGCGGTATAGCCCAGAAAACGGGAGGGAGAAAGATCGATTTCGATCATCGGCTCGCAGGTCATGCGAGTCGAATTCCGGTTAAAGCGTTCGCCTTATGGTTTTGCATCTGAGATTTTTGTTCGAGAGGCCGAGCCACGAAGAGCGACGATTGATAATACTGGAGTATTTGATTGAGGAGTGATGATGTGGCTCGGCCTCTCGGGCGGAAAGATAGTGTAAAACCATAAGGTAAACACTTTCACTAGCGCAAAACCTTGACATCGCGGGTGCTATCGATCTGGCGAGGCTCGGTACGCGCATCCGCCACATCGCCGAAATCCAGCCGCGTCATCTCCTCGAGTTTTTCCACCGGAACCTGATAAACGGCGAAGCGTCCCGAGTCGAAGTCGGACTTGAATAACCCGTGAGGGTTGACGAAATCGGACTGGCTCAGCACGAAGGCCGAGGCCTTGAGACCTTCTTTGGGATCATTCCAAACCACCACTTTCCAGAACTCTTGCGGCATCTGGGTGGGACGGTCCATACGGCCTTTATTGTCCCACTTGGGATCACTATCTTTCATGACCGGGCCAGTCAGAACGGTACCTTTCATACCTTTACCTTTGAGTTGGTCTAAGACATGATTTTCCAGCTCCAGCCACTCTTTCTGGTTGAGCGCGGCGTGCTGCAAGGAGGCGTTGGTATAAGCGAAAGTGTCGTTGGACCCCTGATGGGCTTTTTTACCCCAGGCGGCGTCGCGGCGGCGAACCTGGTGTCCTTTGTCGATGTCGTTGCCCTTGTAGGCCTCGTTTCCAAGCTGTTGGTCGCGGCGAATACGGCCGTCAATGGTCCAGCCTCCGTCACGAGGGACGTCCACCAACTGAGCACCGTCGATATTGACGATGGTGAAGAAAGGTTGGCGACGCTCACCGTTCATGACGATAGAGAAGTTCTCGTATTTGAGCTCGCCCTCATTGGGATTGTCGATCAAGGTGGCGACTTTAGACTGCTGGGAAGGATCGATCTTCGGAAGAGGGAGTGGTACGCCTAAGAAGTTGACGTCGTAGCCCTCGCGACCAGGGAAGGTGCTGACAATCTCTCCGCCCTGCATTTGCTGAGATTCGCGGACTTTCTGATTACGAGCGGCCTGCTTGAACATCAAGTCGGCGCGCTGCTCGACACCGTTGCCGGGAGTGAAGGTGTCTCGGCCGCCATCCCGGTGACGATCTCGCTGTTTAGGATTCTTCTTATAAAAATGCGCGCTTCGGCTATTCGTCACGGAACTCAGCATCATGGTCTCCTTACGCCTCCCTTGCCTTTTACCATCATAGGCGACCGGTCTGGGGGAGTTCGTTTCCCGGAGATGAACGTTTAGCCCATGAGCCATTTTGATACCCTGCTGGTTCACGCCGGTGAACCCCATCCTCGTCACGGCGGCGCCGTGGGAATGCCCATTTTCGCTTCGGCCAACTACCTGTTCGCTGGCGAGGAGCGCTACGACGATCTCAAGTACATTCGCCTCAACAACACTCCGAACCATAAAGCTTTGGCGGAAAAGCTCGCGGCGTTGGAGGGCGCGGAAGCGGCCACCGTCAGCTCGAGCGGCATGTCGGCGATCACCACCACCCTTCTGACCTGTCTCTCTCAAGGAAACCATCTGCTGGTCCAGGACTGTCTCTACGGTGGAACCTACAGTTTTGTGGAGAAAGATCTTCCTCGCTTCGGAGTGCAGGTCGATTTCGTTTCCGGAACCGACCCGGCAAGCTGGCCGGCCGCTCTCAAACCCGAGACCCGTGTCTTCTACGTGGAGGCGATGACCAATCCGCTAGCCGAAGTCGCCGACCTTGAGGCGGTGGTGAATTTCTGCCGAGAAAACCGACTGATCAGCGTGATCGACGCGACCTTCACGACCCCCTATAACTTTCGTCCGATCGAGTTGGGCTTCGATCTCGTGGTGCATTCGGCCACCAAGTACCTCAACGGACACTCCGACATCGTGGCGGGCGTGGTGGCCGGTAACACGAGCTTAGTGGAGAAGATCGTCCACTTGCTCAATCACCTGGGAGGCTCTTTGGACCCCCACGCCTGCGTGCTACTGCATCGCGGGTTGAAGACCCTGGGTTTGAGGATGGAAAGACACAACGCCAACGGCCAGGCCGTGGCGGAGTTCTTGACCGCTCATCCCAAGGTAGCCGGGGTTCACTATCCTGGGCTTCCCGACAGCCCTAGCCACGCTCGAGCCCGAGCGCTCTTTCGAGGCTGCTCGGGGGTCTTGAGTTTCGAGATGAAAGACGGGGTGGAGGCCGCCGACGAGCTCTTAAGTCGCGTCAAGCTTCCGCTTATCGCTCCCAGTCTCGGCGGAGTGGAAAGTCTCATTACCCGCCCGGCCACGACCTCCCATGCCGGCATGACGCCCGAGCAGAGAAAGGCCGCCGGAATTTCCGACGGCCTGATTCGTGTGGCGCTGGGAATCGAGGACCCTCAGGATCTCATAGAGGATTTCCGTCAAGCTCTGGGTTAAAAATCGAACTTATAGATGTCGGCCAGGTCACGATGATTGGCGACATTGCAGTCTAGGTCCTTGATCTGCCCATTGCAAAGGTCGTAAACCCAACCGTGCACATGCGGCAGCTGGGTCTCATCCCAGGCTTTCTGAATGGTTGAGGTCTTGCACACGTTGAGCACCTGCTCAATGACGTTGAGTTCGACAAAGCGCCGGCCTTTTTGCTCTTCGTCCTTAATCGCGTCGAGTTCGTCCTTGTGCATCCGATACACATCTTTGATGTGGCGCAGCCAGTTATCAATCACGCCGTAGTGCTCTTGACCCATGGCGGCCAATACCCCGCCGCAGCCGTAGTGCCCACAGACAATGACGTGCTCGACCTTGAGGACGGTGACCGCATATTCCAGCACGGTGAGAAAGTTCATATCGGTATGAACCACCACATTGGCCACATTGCGATGAACAAAGATCTCGCCAGGTAAAGTCGAGGTGATCTGGTTGGCGGGGACCCTACTGTCGGCGCACCCGATCCAGAGGACTTTAGGCTTTTGAGCCCGGGAAAGTCGCTCGAAGAACTCCGGATCCTGCTGCGAGGTCCGCTCGATGAACTCCTGATTTCCCTGGAGGAGCTTTTGGTAGGTTTCATTGGTGGTCATTTGTGCTCGCTTTCTCCCTTACCGAAGGCTCCCTGCCCCTCAATTATTAAGGAATGATTAAGGACCTAAGCCAGAGTCTCTTCCTTGACCTCGAGGTTGGCTCCGCAGGAAGCGCAGTCGTGACGCTTGGGATCTTCGTGATATCTGGTCGCACAGTAGCCGCAAACCCAGACCTTGACTTTTTCAAGAAACGCCGGAAAGACATACACCATGTAGTGACCTTGGGACGACTCGGCACAGTCGCCATTGGCTTTTAGACGCTTGAACGAATCCTTGACCTCCTTTGAGGAGATCTTGAGCTCGGCGGTGGCATCGGCCGTGGTGACTTTGCCTTTGAGGCGTTGAGCCAACGCCGCGATCTCGGCGTCGATGTTCGCGGGAGTGCGCCGTTTCTTGTCCTCATATTCGGTTCTTACGGCCGCTCCGACAGCGTCGATCCCCTTCTTCATACCTTGAGTGGCCACCGCCATGGTCGGGTCGAGTACCTTCTCTCCCACCAGGTCGGAGGCTTTGTTGATAGTCTTGTCCACCACCGTGTTCAGAACGTTCATCGCCGCCCTCTTGATCATGGTGATGACGAAAAGACAGGACATGCCCAAAAAGAAGAGACAGCCGATGATGATGAGAATGACGTGTGACGTTTCCACGTTCACTCGTTCGGCGGGGAGAATTCGCCCCCTTCGAGCTCCGGCCACCCTTGTTGACCGATCAGTGGGACAAAGCGAACTCTGCAAATTCGCTCTTCATGAAAATTGGAGCTTCCAAGTCTGGTGACGCGAAGCAAAGCCTGCTCTTCCTGGCCTCCGACCGGCAAGACCAGCCGCCCTCCGACCTTGAGTTGGGAACAGAGCGCGGAGGGGACCTCGGGGCCACCGGCCGCGACCCCGATGGCGTCGTAGGGAGCTCCGGGCTCGTACCCTTGAGTTCCGTCGGCGCAAACTACGATGACGTTGTCGTGTCCGAGGCGGGCCAGTCTGTCCTGAGCTGTCCGGGCCAGTTCAGGCAGCCGTTCGACGGTGACGACCGAGGCGCAGAGTCGTGATAGGAGAGCAGCGGCGTAACCGCTTCCGGTTCCGATCTCGAGCACCCTGTCGTCGGGTTGGAGCGCCATCTTCTCGAGCGTTAGAGCCACGATGTAAGGCTGAGAGATGGTCTGTCCATAACCGATGGAAAGGGGTCTGTCGGCATGAGCAAGTTGCCGCAGGGACGGGTCCACAAACTCCTCACGCGGCACCTGAGCGAAAGCCTCCAGGACACTGGAGTCGGTGATGCCGTGCTTTCGAAGTTGTTTTTCTAAAATTCTCAAAATTTTTTCGCCTCTCGTGAACTTTTTCGACGTCCGCTTCCTCTAGTCTTTAGAAACAACGAAATGAGACCACTGATGCGAAACACTCTTTTGATTTTAAGCTTGATTCTGACCCTGGCCGGTAGCGGTTTAGCCGCCGACCTCACCCCCTGCAGCCCCTGCTCAACCTCAGGGAAATGCCACGTCTGCGAGGGTGACGGACTTCGCTATGACGGCAGCACCTGCAGCACCTGTTCCGGCAGCAAGAAGTGCTATTTCTGCGCCGGACAGGGAAAGTACTAAGCGTTGAAAGTCCCGGCCAGGCGAGAGCTCAAAGCTTCCTTGTCGAAGGCGTCGGAATCGTAGCCTCTGGGCGCCCACTCCCTCATCTCCTCATAGTCCGGGTGGCGTGGATTCTTGAGAGCGTCCCGCATTCTCTCGAAGCGGTCGATACCTCCGCAATCCTCCGGGGGGCCCGCGAAGGCGCCATCTAAACACTCGGGCAGGTTTCGCTCTATGTCGAGCGTTTCCGAGATTGTCCCCACCACGTCCCATTCGTCACCGAAGTCATAGTGGTAGCGAAACCCGCTTTGCCCCATTAACACGATATCCAACCTGACGTTGTGGTCACGCAGCTCCCCATTTTCTTCGAAATCCAGCGAGCGCGGATCGGTATAGCGGTTCTCTCCAATTCTAAATTCATGCGGATGCCGATTCTCCCAACCGAAGAGAATCTGCAACATCTGATGCAGCTCGGCCAGCGTATAGCGGCCCGGAATACTGAGTTTTCGCCATATTCGCGGCGTGCTGGTGGAAATGGTGAGGTCCAAGATGTAGGTCGGCATTCTCTCAACTACCGCGTTCCTCCAGAACTTCCCGCCGACGTGGAGGCCGTTAGCGACAAGCGCAATGCGCTGAGTCTCTAAGCGCTTTCGTCTAGCTTCCTCCGTGGTGGCGCCGGCGCCGCTGCCAGACCAAAAGAGAGATGACGATCGCGATCGGGGCCAGCATAAGTGGCGAAATGACCGCCTCTGGCCAGAGGCCACGCGTCTTGGCTGGTTCTGACCGAGTGCCGCCGGGAGAGAGGGAGCGGAAATATTCGAGCCGGGTCCGCAACACCTCCGGCCGAGACGTTCCGTACTTCTCGCTCAACTGTAGTACCGCGACGCCGCGCTCGACGGATTTCGTGAGAACCACCAGGTTCCCCAGGTCAAACAGCAAGTCGCCCACGTAGACATCCGGGGGAGAAACCAGGGACATCCGCTCACTCAATTGATACTCGAGGGCGCGGATGACGCGCTCCATTTCCTCCTTGTCAAGAAGTTGCCCGGTCACCTGAGGCCGACCCTCGCTACCGAAATCGTTCCCCAGAATGGTATGTGTTTTGAGCCAGTTCGGGTCTTTGGCGCTAGCCAACTTGGCTTCGAGAATCTTGACGTGGACCCATTCGGTCCCGCGGTGCGAATTAGGATTTCGCTTGATCGCCTCTCGAATCCACTCGAGTGCATCCTCGTTGTTGCCGGAGAGTTCCAACACGGTCCCCAAGTTGGCGGCTGTTTGATACTGGCCAGGAAACTCGGCCTCCAGATCGCGGAAGATCTTCAGAGCCTCCGAAACTTGACCCGTTTGGGCCAGAGCCACTCCATAGTCATTTCGATACTCACGGTTGGTTGGCTGCGCTCGGACCTTCTCAGCCAATTCTGTCGCGTCGTGGAGCCATCGCCCAGTGTTCTGAAGTCGATCTATCCACTGCTCCGGCGGGTGGTCGTTGATCGAGACCGCATTGCCGTCGATGTCAGTTTCCGACGACCACAAGCATGCTAGCACAGGCATCGAGAAAATGAGCAACAGAGTCATGAGGATCTTCATCCTGGTAAAATTCAACCGCCCTGCGAAAATTCCGTCATCTCCGGGGCGTAATCCCAAATCCCTCGGTCCCCCATTGTTCCGGGAAAGCCTTCGCCGGGCCGTCTAAACGAGCCGCCAACAATCATCTTCTCTGTATGGCGCTCCTCGAGATGATGACATAGTATTTCGAGCATTTTTCGGACATTCCTGAGCTTGCCGAAAAGTACATGCCCGCGGCATCTGGGACGCGTACTCCGGGCGCTTCCGAAAGAGAAGGAATAGAGTCCATCACCGCTGACGAAGAGGCTCTGGAGAAAATTGATCGATGGGAAAGCTTCTTTTATGCCTGATTTCAGTCGCTATCTGGAACCTCTTCGCCTCTGGCTGTACTCCTGGGTCCGGTGATTCTAGCTCGGCGGAGTCTCCGATGACCTACAGCGGGAAAAGCTTCTCCGACATCCCCACGAAGTTGGGCCCCAAGATGCGCTACGTCGATATCGACCAGTCGATTATCATCGAGAAGTTCAAAGTAGGGATACCCACCGACTTTGATCCAGAAGAGACCTACGGCTTGATGGTCTACAACTCACCCAGCGACCGAAGTCCACTGCCGTACTGGGATGAGGTTCTCCCCAAACGGAAATTATTGGTAATATCACCGCTAAAGTGCGGTAACGACCAGGAAGTTGCAAGACGCTTGGGTAGCCGTGCTTGGTACTCTCTGCATGCAGCACGATTACAAGATCGACCCCGCACGAATCTATGCGGCGGGCCTTTCAGGTGGGGCACGGATCGCCAGCGGCTTGGCTTTCTATCGAAGTTCCCAAAGTAAAAGCGACCGGGCCAAAGGAGCAAAGCTACGGCATGCTTGAGGGCGCCGACGAGATCGATATGAATGATGACGCTGAACGTTCGTTTTTACGTTTTTTTGACTTCTCTCTGATACATTCTTTCGGCAGGAGACTTTTCGGACATGCCAGTTATCTCGAACAACAGTATCCACCGAGCCATGTCGACCAAGCCCACCTCTACTGCGGGTCGAGTCGCTAGCGATGTCGAGACCCAAGTCGAACTCGATCCCAAGAAGTTCTGGAAGCCCGCCGCCGAGTGGGCCGGGCGGCTGATCCTCCCCAGTGAGAACGAGCGTCGAGACGGTGGTGTCTACTTCGAGGTCCGTCAGGCTCCCCGTCAATTTCCGCAACTTCAGGGCAAAAGAGTCTGGCTCGAGTTCGAGAAAACTGATTGGGTCGAGCGCGTCACCACCGATGTCGAATTCACCAAGCGCACCCAAGCCAGCGAAGACAAAGGGAACGTACATCCCGAGCGACTCGACGGCTGGAAGAACGTCTCGCCGATGGAGAGCCTGGCGGGAGCGCGAGCTCAGGACGATATGCTGGTTCAGCTCAAGCAGCCGAAGCTCGTAGACGGCAAGCTGGTCGTGGAGCGAGAGCCGGTCCAGGTCTCGGGCACTCAGAAAGCCCTCGTCACTTTCGAGAAAAAGATCGACGCCCACACCTGGCAAGTACGTCACTACAATCCTGAAACCAGGGCCTTTGACGGCCCTTCCGAGACGATCGGTACCAGCGGCCGAAGCGATCTCGCGCCGATGAAGGACCGCCGTCTCAATAACAAAGGGTGGTACATCTACGGAGACAGCGACTCCAAAGGTAAGATGACGGTGGCGGCGCTCGAGCCTCGAGAACTGTTTCAGGTCAAATCAGACCAATTGATCCAGGGCCAGGAACAGAGTGTGGACTACCTGCGCAACGAGAACTGGCGCTCCGAGGAGCAGAGCAAAGGTCAGATGACGAAGACTTTGCTCGATCCCACTGCCTCGGTCGAGAAGAAGAGCCCTCTCCTGCAGAACGCGGTGGACGAGGCCTTCAAGCTGGGCGATCGCACCCTGCTGTTGCACCTTTTCGGGGGAGCTATCGGCGCTCCGGCTACGCTCGGCGTCTACCTCGGGCACTTCTCTTTCGGCACCGCCGAGGTGGTCAAGGATGAGTTCACCGGCGAAAACCGCTTCGATGTCGAGTACAAGCAGGTCTATGCGCATAACCGCAGCGGTGTGACCTCGGGCAGCCAGAAATGGCACGCCTATATGGGCGACACGGAACGCGGCTATCTCTTTGACCGGCCGGTCTCCGATAGCATCGTGCAGCTGCCGGAACTCTTCGACGACAGCAAAGGTACGGCGCCCTACGACGCTTTGGAGCAGCGGCTCGAAGAGGTGATGGCGCGCTATCGTTCCGGCCAAGGCGAGGGCTCGGCGATCGTGACGGTCGCTCAGAACTGCTCCCAGGACTCTTCTCAGGCTCTCTACGCGGCAATGGCGGACTGGAAGAAGGCTATCGCGCTGGGTACGATGAGTGAGACCGTTAATAGTGTGGCCGAGGACCTGGCTTCTCATCTGACTCCACTGTTCGGCTGGGCTCCGAAAGAATGGCAGATGACGGCGGAGAACCAGAAAGTTGGTCAACACAAACTGCGCTGGATTCCGGCTCTGAAGTCACCCAACACGATCCTTCCTCGTAGGAATCTGGAAGCGCTCACAGAGCTTGCTCTAGAGAACGACAAACAGGTCCTGCTGGTGAAGACCGACGTCCTGGGAGCCGACAACCCCGGCACCATCCCCTCCGAGCCGTTCGGTAAAAGTAACGGGACTCGACGTCGCTAGAGCCGGGGCTGGGCGACCCACTCGCGAGCCTCCAGTTGGTCAAGCTTGAAGTGCCGTAGACTGACACTGGTCAAGCCTTGAGCCAGAGCCACCCAGGAGGGAGCCACCACAGCGTAACGCGAGAGCATCGGCATCACCTTGAGGGCGCGCAGCTTCTCATACACAAGTCCCGAAGCCAAGCTGGGGAACTTCTTCAGGTGAACGAGCAAGCCCACCTGGCCCTGCTTGTGGTACATCCGCTCGATCTCACGTACGGCTTGGAGGACATCGTGGCCGTTGACCTCTTCTCCCACCAGCGTCATTTCGAGATGATTGAAGCGGTGCAGGCGGCCCAACCATTGGGCGCTGGTGAGAAGGTCCTTGAAGAGGGCCTGCGGAGTGAGGCCGCTCAACTGGCAGACATCGGCCAGAATGTTGATGCGATCATGAGTCTCCAGCGCGCTCTCCAGACGCTCGATGATCTGATCGAGCTCCGCGCCGGTCACGGTTCCGTCAAGAGTGAATGCCACCACGTGACTTGCCGGCGAGGCCATCTCGCTTATCATATAGTATCCACCTTTCTCTCCGACGAGGTTACGCGGTCAGCTCTCACCCATCTGTCTTTTAACAGCCCTTCTTTTGCTTGATTGCTCAAAGCTCGGCGACGGACAAAGACTTTGCGGAAGTTTGGAATGAGGCCGGCTGCGGATGTTCAAAGCCATGCTGGCGAAGGCCAGTCTGTGGGGCGACTTTAAAACCTATATGTGGAGACCGAGCAAAGGCAGCTCCGCGGCATGTGGGGAAAACGCCGACGCGGCTACCAAGCAATGGGATACCTCTTGGTAGCGAGGATACTCTGTTCGAGGCTAAGACCCCTCCGATTCGGGTTGAGCTGAGAAGATATCTGGCCAAGAGTCTGAGCGTGGCGGCCGCTCGCGAGCATCGCAACCAAACACTGCGTTAGGAAAGCTCAGGTAAGGAACCTCACAAAGGTCACGAAGTGAACAGGCCTACAAAATCGCGGCTCAGATCCTTGAACTCGCTCCGCCCACCTCTGCCTTCTGGAAGAGCCTTCGCAAGGCCGTCAAACGCTCCCTCAATGATCATCTTCTCTACTCGGCGCTCCTGAAGAAGGCGATGCTTCCCAGCGCTCCTTGACTTGGATCAACTGGTCAAGAATACCCGTCCCGGCTAAGCCTTGAATGGCGAGAACGGGCCCTGTTCCGAGTGGTCAATCGCCAAATCAACGCTTGTAATAGTCCGCGTTGATCGCGATAAAGCTCTCCTGGTCTGCGGGGATGTCGTTGTCCGGAAAGATGGCTTCCACCGGGCAGACCGGCAGGCAGGCCCCGCAGTCGATGCACTCCTCGGGATCGATAAAGTACATGGATTCGTCGTCATCCGAGTGGATGCAGTCAACGGGGCACACCTCGACGCAGGCCGCGTCTTTGACGCCGATACAAGGCTGTCCGATAATGTATGGCATGGATGATAGGCTCCTTTCTCTTTGGCCTGGGAGGCAGCTCCCAGCATGAAAAGGCTAGCGCAATCTCGAGCCGGAAAGGTGTGACCTGACGCAGGAGAGACCTCACGAACGGAGCTCGGAGTTTGGGGCTAAAGCTCGGCGAGTTTTGAGCGAGATAGGAGCGCGACCCGGCGACCTGAACGCCGGATCCATCCCTGCTCCTCGAATTTGGCCAGGGCCCGACTGACGCTTTCTCGGGCCACCCCAAAGCGTGAGGCCAGCGCCGAATTGGATTCCGCGAGCTGAAGGTCGTCTTGCTGATGGGCCTGCTCGAGCAGATAGACGGCCAACCTTTTCTCCAAGGGGTGAAGAGCGGTCTCTTCCAGACGGCGCTCGAGGTCCTCGATCCTGGTGGCGAACTCGTTGAGGAAGGCCTGGGCCAGCTCCGGGTAGAGCATCGTCAGAGAGCGCGTCTTGACCAAGGGCAGGGTCAGCACCGTTGAGCCTTCCTGGCAGATCGCGTAGGAGCTGTGCGTCCGTGAGGGACGGAAGATGGCCGCCTCTCCCAGGGTTTGAAAGGGAACAACGGCCGCCAGCAGCTGCTCGCGCCCATCGGGCGCAAGGCGCAGGACGTGGATGCGACCTTTCACCAGAAGATGAAGGCCGGAGCATCGGTCGCCTGGAGAAAAGAAGCGGCTGCCTTTCAAGAGGCCGCGAAATCTGGCGCATCCGGCAAGCTCGGCGAGAACCGCCGTCGACAGTCTCTGGAAAGCTGGCACCTTGGACAGGTAGGCAAGCATTTTGGGATTGACGCTCGGCTCCGAGGGGAGCTCGGCTTGGCCGAGCTCGCGCTTGATCCGCTCGAGGTCGTCGTCGGTGAAGACCCTCCAACCACGCCAGTCCCGGCCCACAGCCGAGATCCGATCCTCTCGGAACCAGCGCAACAAGGTCGCGCGGCTCACCCCCAGGCGAACCGCGGCCTCGGCTGTCGTGCACGGAGGAGAGCTCATGGCTTAACTATATTCAAGTATATTCACTCAGGCAAGGTGAGATGGAGCAAGCGGGTATGGCTGGACACTGATAGACTAAGTTGTGTAGACTAAGTCTGTGAAAAAGACTGTCAACATTCATCAGGCAAAGACTCACCTCTCTAGCCTTCTCGAAGAAGTGCGAGGCGGCTGCGAGATTATCATCGCGAAGGCCGGAAAGCCTTACGCGCGTCTGCTACCCTTGGAGATGCCTTCCACAGTGCCTCTTGGATTTTTAGAGGGTAGCGTTCCCGAGACATTTTTTGAGGCGTTACCGGAAGAAGAGTTGCGAGCCTGGGAGGGAGAGGCTCTTCCATGACTCGGCTGTTGCTGGACACTCACGTTTTGCTTTGGTCTTTGTATGAGCCACATCGTCTTAGCGAACTCGCTCGGAACTCTATTGCCAAGATAGAGAATGTCAGGCTGGTGTCCGCCGCATCGGCTTGGGAGTTATCAACCAAGGTCCGGTTGGGTAAGCTGGATATGGCTCGAGGACTCGTCGAAAGCTATCACGATCATCTTGAAACATTTCGGGCAACCGAATTGCCGGTGAGCTCAAAACATTCGCTGCTCGCGGGTAGCTTCTCTCAGACGCACCGAGACCCGTTCGATCGGCTCTTGGCGGCACAGGCGCTCCTCGAAGGGGTACCTTTGATCACGGCCGACTCCGCACTGTCACAATTCCCAATCTCGATTCTTTGGTAGGTTTCAGCTAGATCTCGCTTTACGACCACGTGAATCCAAGCCTCTTCCGACTCGGCTATCTGGGCTCTGTCGACTTTGAGAAGCCAGGCGACGTAAGAAAATCACCCCATCCTGCGTAGCGCGGCAAGTTGAATTTCCTAGTCAGACTCCGAAACGTGCTAGCGCTTTTTTCTGTGTCACTGTTCCGGCTCGCTTGGCCGAGCGTAGCAGTTTCCCGCGGTGATAGTCGACGAGGGAAGGTGGGAGCCTCCGTCGAGAAGCTCGAGCAGTGCTTCCTTGCGAAGACCCCGGAAGCGCGCTCGCACACGCTCCAAGTCGACACTCTCTCCTCCTCTATTTTTTAGCTTGGCCTTGGCCTTCACCTTGGCCTTGGTGGGAGCAGACTAGACGACAGGTTTGCCCAGCCAGAGCCGGTAAGCCGCGACAAGGCGAGCCGCTTGCGAATTGGCCGAGAAGGAGATCTCGGCCACGTCCTGCCCAAACTTCGAGCCATCCGGCCATTGACACCTCGCCACCAACCCCTGCCGTGGATCTCCCTCATAGTCCACCTCCAGAACTGACATCGAAGCGCTGCCGAGCCGCCCAGGCGCCGGATAGCTCACTTCATCCTCGAAAGCCTGCCGGAAACTCCAAAGCTGCTCGTCATCCCCATAGGCGCCCACTAACACCTCTTCCATTAGCTCTTGGGCTTCAGGCTCCAGTTCACTGCTCATACTCACGGAGTTTCTGCGGTCCCAAGGCTTGTCTCCTCAGCACTCTCGTTTCGATCTTCAGACTCTATCAAGCTCGGATTTATACGACGGTTAATCTGGGAGATTCTGAAAACATGTCCCATCACAGGCTATCGGGAAGCCAACCTGGGTTGGGATCGCTTAGTCCCTTTGTGATTCGGCGAAGGCGGTCAGCTCGGATGAGACAGGGGCGGCTACATCACTGTCCAGGGCACTCCAGCCGGGTTGGTTCGGCTAGAGACCTTGACCCGAACGTCGACCGCTTTGAGCAGCGCCTTCAGCTTCTGCTTTAGGTCGGCCGGATCGATCACATTCGGCGGGTTCTTCGGGTTGTCGGCGTGAAGAATCACGTGGAGCTTGTTGCAGCTTAGAAAGTCCCTTGCCAGAGCTTTTCTCATCGGCGTCATTGGCGTTCAAACTGGCTGGTAGTAGGGCCGCCAACGTATGAATTACCTTCCAGGCGACAGCTTCTGGCAACTCGCTGGGCTTGACCGTCTGCGGTCGGCTGTAATCCTTCACTTCTATCAGGTAGGCTTCCAGTGAATGCGATAGGGCCAGAACGTCCACGGCCTTCAGGCCTTGGAGATGGCTACCGATCTGCTTTCGATAGAACTTCCAGTCGTCGTACTTGTCTGCATGCCAACCATCCGGAAACTCGAAGGTCAGTCCATCGATGTCTAGCACCATTCCCATGCTAGATCTCTAGGTACCGATCCGACTGTTGCAGGCTGGCCTCCAGTGCGGCAATGTCGCCGATGTCGCTTAGCTCAGGCCCTTGCATAGCCTCAGTGCCGCTGGGAGACGAGTGAAGCCCGATAAACGTCACGTCTAGTCCCGGCACCCTGGTTTGGAGCAGAATCTCCAGCTCTCTGAGCAAAAAAAGGCTGTGGGTCCCGATAAAGACCTGGATTCCAGCTTCCGCGAGATCGATGATGGACCGCGCGACAAGCTGGACGATCACCGGGTTCAGATTGGCTTCTGGTTCGTCCCAGAACAGGTAGCCCTTGTCGAGAAGGGCGCCGTTTGCGATAAGCTGGGCCAGCATACAGAATTTGCGCCAACCCTCGGCAACCAAGTGCATTTCCATATTGCCGACGCCCGGGCCTTTCAGATAGAACCGACCGTTGCTATCAAGCACGACCTTCCCACCCATGGCACTCTCGAGTGGCGCGAGCAGTATGGCCGCCTTCTTCTCGCTGGCCCTTCGAACGGCAGGCTGTCCTAGCAGGACGCAAGTATCTCTCCAGGTCTCTTCAAATTCGAGGTATCGACCTTCGTACAGTGCGACGAACCCAGGGTAAAGCGACATCAACTCTCGGGTGGGAAGGTAAGCTGGCTGTACGCTCAGCCACTTTGCTTGCAGCCTTTCGATAACCACCTCAGAACGAGAGTTGGTGGCGAAGTTGAAATCGAGATTCAGCGACTTATCCTTGAAGCGCATTGAGATGTCTGACCTACCGCGTCCGGGCTTTCGGCGAACGAGGCGTCCGAGAATCTCGGGTCGGAAGACGGCGATCAACTTTTCAGCTAGTCCGCTTTGTAGGACGCTTTTCGTGGGGCCAGCCGGGGAGCACGACTTAAGCTTATAGTCAGCGCTGAGAACCGAGTAGAGTATCTTGAGAATATGGGTCTTCCCCGCGCCATTTTCTCCTACGATCACGTTCAGGCCAGATTCCAGCTTCAGGCTGAGATTTGAGAAGGCTGTGAAATTTTTCAGCTCAAGCTTTTCGAGCACCAGAATCTCGAGGCGGACAGGGGTGTTACGTCTTAAGTTCGCCCCGCAATCGAGAGAGGTTTGCCATTTGGAGCCAGCACCCTGGTTGGAACGAAAGTCGGCAGGTCGACACCGCGGCCGACTGTAGTCGCGATCTGGTGCTTGGACTAAGGACCAGCCCTACCTGACCCGCTATCAGGGATCGAAGCGCCACAGGTGGCAAGCGCGTTTCGCCATCTTGGCCTGGCGCTGCTCCGCAGCCGTCGGCTTCCATTCCGATACTTCAATGCCTTTGACAACGATGGAATGAGAGCAGACAGAAAAATCGAAACCTCGTGACATGCGCCTCAGAATCCTGATCACCGCGTTCATCTCTGGTTGTCTAACTCTCTTTGTGCCGCGTGTCAGCGCTTGCGTCAACGGAGGCGGAGTTGTCGTCAATGGGATCTCCTTCGACCCGGTGACCATTCCCTAGTTCCTTTTCGATGCGGGGTGGGAGAACGCTATGATCGCCCAGGTGATGTATCTCGTCGCCCATTGGCCCAGGGATTGGAAAGCCCTCGGGGAGACGCTGGAAGGAGCAAGCTCTGAGGACCCAGCGTTTGACGATGCTCGAGCGGAGGTTCTGATGAGGCTTTCGCGTGCTCAAGAGGCGGTCAAGTTCCTTGAGGCTTCCGAGAAGAAGCGGCCTGGGAGGTACCAGACGGCCGCAAATCTAGGAACCGCTTATGAGCTTACGGGGAACCTGGTCCAGGCTCGCCGCTGGATAAAAGAAGGCATAGCGCGCGACCCCTCATCGCACGAGGGAACCGAGTGGCTCCACCTCCGTATTTTGGACGCTCGCCTCGCTCTCACTCAGGATCCGGGCTAGATGCGCAACCACTCCATCACGGGGCTAGATTTTGGAGAGCGGGGCAAGCCCGACTTTTCGAAAGTTAAGGGAGATGTCGAGTCCACCGTTAAGGCCCTCGAATACCAACTACGAGAGAGAATGACTTTCGTCGCTCCACCGGACGCCATCGTCGGCGACATGCTTTACGACTTAGCCCATCTTTCGCCACGAAAAGAGTCGGCCCACCATACCGTGGCTCTACTTCGCCTAGCGCAGCTCTACAACTTCGGAATGCCGAGGCCGCTGAAAGCTCGACTGGCCTACTTCCAACAGGAGGCCCAACGTGAAGCCCAACGCAAGCTAGAACAAATCATCTTTACCAATCAAGAGCCTATCATCCGCGAGGGTCCTCCGATCACTCAGCGGGTTGGGGTGAAGCACGTTGATGCCAAGGACCTCCATAGACATCTGACCCGCCTGGTTCCCAACGCCAATATCAGTATTGGAGCGCGGCTGTCCATGGCTCCCCTGATGTACTTCGTCAGGTGATGGACCTGATGGAGATCCTGGACCAGCCCGGTCGCGAGCTGGGTGGAGAGTAGAGGCGTCTCCGGGGCGAACCTAGCCTGACAGGGAACTCGCTCCTCCACTGTCACTTGGGACGCGACTCCTCCCTTCGACGCATCGTGCGGGCTGAAATCTGGACCCACCGTTCTTCGTGGAGTAGTATCTTGGTATGAAGACGCTGCGGAGTCGAGCCGTTCGAGTTTGGGAAGTGCTCATTCTTCTTGTTTTTGTTGCGATGATGGCATCCCATTTTCGGCCAGGAGGCTCAATCGAGGGCGTGCCGGAGGGCATCTACGTCTACAGCAGCGGATTCACGGTAGGCACCCTCGAGCTAAAGGACGGTCGACATGAGTTGCGATTCAACAATTGCACGCATCGGGATCAACTCATCTCGAAAGGTGCCTATTGGAGGGAAGCCGATACCTTATTCCTTCAGGATGGCTTCGGTGGAACACGTCGGATGGATATTCTTCCTGACGGGTTCGTGAATCACAACTCCGATGGGCTCTCGGAAGAGTACATCCAACATGTGCGAGGCGATGGGAGCCGCGTGGACTCACCGCGAATGCCGGTCCACTAGGCGCTCTGTTCGCTCGCTCGAATTTTGCCTGAATGGTGGTAACGCTGGAAAGGATTGAAGTGATGGCCCGTAAGCCTTTGTTTTGATAGACGGAGGACAAGCCCAACCCCAAGCTCTTGTCGGTCAGTCACGTTCGCCAGAATGAACCGGAGTCGGAAGCGACAGCCGGTCAAGGTACTCCGCTAAGCGCCACTCCACCAGCTCCAGGACGAGTTGCGTGAGACCCTCGGGATTGTCGCTTTGCACGGCGCTACGAAAGACACCATCGCGGTAGGAGAAGAGATCGCCCACGCCGCTCTTATCTCCCGTCCAGGCCGCGATCGGGTTCTTCTCTAGAAGAGCACGCACGGCCCCGGTATTTCCCAAGCCCACGCTCACGTCCACGGCGAGATGCGCCGACCTTCGAGCTCGTGCGATGAACGACTGTGTCAGCTCTTCGATCGCGATCTCCTCGGTGATGTTCACCCGATGGAGCATCGCCTCCAACAGGACCATCTTGTAGCTCTTGGACATCTTGGTCGTCCCCAACGAGCTCAGAAACTGGCGATGAGCCGCCAAAAGGCGGGACTCCTCTTCCGACAACGCTCCGTGATGGCGCAAGAAGTCGAACCAGGAGCCGTGCTCCTTGAAGACCAGTTGAAGCCGATAGCCCTCGTGATACGTCTCGCTCGCTGTCGGACGCCGACCATGTTGAGAACGAAAATCGTCAACCCACTGAGCCAACGCCTCCGACTTCCCCGTGCGCAGAAGACCCTTGAGGATGTCCACCGTCTCCAGCTGGTACGTTACCTCACAACCGGGAGGTAAGACCAGCATCCCGCTCTCCAGCTGCCGCAAGTACTGCCTCAACCCGGCATCGCTCGTCTTCAAACAACCCGCCAACTCGACCGACAGAGTTTGCAGCTTGATCAAAAACGTCCGGTGATTCCCGATGTAGTCGATCACCACCAGATGCTCCTTGCCCTTGGCCTTCCTCAGCCCTCGACCCAGCTGCTGCAGCCAGAGCACCCGACTACCCGTGGGGCGAAGCATCATCACCGTATCCACTCCGGGCAAGTCCATCCCCTCGTTGAAGACATCCACCGAGAAGACAATGTCGAGCTCGCCTCGACCCAACTTCTCCAACGACTCCGCTCGGGAGTCGCTGGTGGGACCGGTATGAACCGAGGCCGCCCTCAGGCCGCGCTGAGAGAAAAAGTCCCTCATAAAGTCGGAGTGGCGTTGCGAGCAGCAAAAGCCCACCGTACGCTTGCCGGCCAACTTCTGGTATTGCTCCCAAGCGTTCTCCGCCCTTGCCGCCGTGGCCAGTCGCGCCTCCAACTCGTCGGGGTCGAACTTACCGCTACGCCACGGAATCTGGGCGTAGTCCACAATGTCGGGAACACCGTAATAACGCATCGGACAGAGCAGGCCCTGACGAATACCGCTGGCCAGCTCGCAGCGATAGACTACGTTCTCGGCGCACAGACTCAACAGGTCTCCCCCGTCACTGCGCTCGGGCGTGGCCGTGATGGCCAACAAGAATCGAGGTGTGAAATAGCCGATCACCTTGCGATAGCTGGCCGCCCACGCATGATGAAACTCGTCCACGACGATGTAGTCGAAGGCATCCAGAGCGAACTCCTGGTAGCGATTGGCCAAGGTCTGGACGCTGGCGAACAGCACCTCGGCCTGAGCCTCTTTCACCTTGCCCGTGAAGTAGCCAAGCGAGCTGTCCGGCCGAATGGTGCGGAAGGTTCGGTAGGCTTGAGTCAGGATCTCTTCCCGATGAGCCACGAACAGCACATGCTGGAAATTCACGCTGTCAAAGGCGGCAAGCCAGGTCTTCCCTAGACCGGTAGCCAGCACCACCAAACCAGCTCCATTCCCCTCCTCTCGGGTCTGGCCAAGAGCGGCTAGAGCCTCGACCTGAATAGAATGAGGCTGGGGAGGCGGGGCCGGAGGCTCTGTCACGACCTCCACGGGCAAAGGAGTTGCCGGAGCGCGCCTGCGTCGGCGGTAGTCATCAAGCCAACCTTGAGTCAGAGGGGTCGTCGCCGGGTGCAGTAGAAGCTCGTTAAACCCATCCTGCAGCTCTCGCGTCGACTCGGCCGTCCGGTAGTTCCACTCCACCCCCGTGGTCAACGCGGGACGGCTGAGATTGGAGCTTCCCACATACGCCGCGGTCCGACCATGGGAGGAGAGGAAGAGGTACGCCTTCGGATGGAAGCTGAGCCCCGCCTTCGTCGCGTTGAAGACGAAAAGACGCAGCCGCCCACCCACTTCGGGAGCCAGTGACAGGTCGAGAAGACCCTGCAGCGCATCCGGGTCGGTCACGTCGAGATAGTCACCGGTCAGAATCGTGGCTCGGCCTCGCCGCTGCACCAAGAGGTCCCAGAGACGCTCGGAGATCATCTGGACCCCGCTGCGCAGAAGAAAGGCCACCGCGAATCGGATCTCCCGAGCCTGATCGAGGTCCTTGGAAAGCTCCGGCAAGAGCTGTTGGCGCACCAGCTTGCCACTGTGGGAGACCAGCGTTTCTCTGACGAGGTCCGGCTTGGAGAGATAGTTCCCCTTGCTGGGGACCACGTGACGCACACCCCCTCGCGGGTCCTCTATATCGCCTGCGAATCGCGGAATCACGTGGACGTGAAGATGAAAAATCGTCTGCCCCGCCGCCGCGCCCACATTGATCCCGATGTTGTACCCGTCCGGCGTGAAACGCTCCTCGATGACACGCTTCGCCGCCTCAACTCCGTCAAGGATCGCTATCTGCTCCTCCCTGGTCGCCTCGAACCAGGTCGCCACCAATCGGCGTGGGACGATCAACGCGTGACCGGGACTGACGGGAAACCCGTCCCACAATCCGATCACCAGCGGAGCTTCGTAGAAGACACGCTCAGAATCGGGGTTGAGGAAGGGAGAGGTGGTCATCTGTAGCTCGAGCTTCGGAGAATGCACCAAGGAACTCCTGGGAGGGTGGGTTTGTCTGCGTCAAGGTTGGTGTGCTCGCAGGGGAGGTCCGGGCGTGGTCACAAATTTCGACGGAGGCTGGTGGGCAAAGCTGGCCCCCCAAGCTGGAGACTAAAAGTACTCCAAGGCGAAGCGACACAGACTCGATCTCCCCCCGATCAATTGTAAGAACCCTGTGCCCATAGGCGGTTGTCTTACCGCGTTCGACGGTCGCCACATCGAAGTCGATCTGCGAGGGTTCCAGCTCTCTTCCCTTAGAACGCCGAGAGAGGGAGCTTTTCGTCAAGACTATCCAGACTGACTCCGTCGCGCCAACGGTACTCAACGGACTTTGAGGCTGTCTTACAGTTGTCGGAAGTGGTGTTTGTACTCGGACACCAAAGATATGTCACTGTCGCCGGGGAGTCTCTGCTGAGCTGCCACTCGAGGGGTCGCTTACGAGCGCGCCTGATCTGAACTGGAGATCGCCCGAGACTATGTGCGGGAACAGAAACACTCTAGCCACCATAGATCCTAGCCAGTCCGCGACTTGTTCGGCTTTCCTTTCAAGCCTGTTGTGACTGAGAGTCTCTCCTTCTACTTCCGGCTGTTGCACTGGGAATCACCGCCGATTTGAACAGAGCGACTTCGAGGAGAGGGCCCCGGCAATTTCTGAAATCTAAATCCCCCTGGCATCCGATCCGTTCCGTTTCGCGTGCATTCGACTCAGGGAGGTGTTGTCCGTCAGGTCTAGCTCCATCACCTGGACCTGACCGTATTCGGGGTGGTCAGCCCAGGATTTATGCTGATATCCGAGCCCCAGGAAGAAGCTTTCTACTCCCGGACTACAGTCTATGTAGTCTCGAAGCACATTCTCTTGAAGACCGACCGCGTAGATAGCGCAGGCTAGAGATAGCGCCAAGCCTGTCTTGCGATAGTCTTTGGCCACTATCAGCTTTGTGGTTATGCTGCTGGAGTAGAGACTCTCTGGCGGAATGCCATATAGGTCTGGGTAGTACCCCAGGCATGCGATTCCACAGTTTTTCACGATGTTGGTACGCACGGATCCTATAATTTCATTGGTTGCGCTCACTGCGTAGAGGTGGGTGGCGGTCGGGTCCAACTCCTCGTGGATTCTTCGTGATATGTGGTCCGCATGATCTTGTCGACGCCCCATCTCTGCCACATAGACTTCATATCGGAAAGAGTATATGCGCTCTCGCTCCTCACCGGTTTTCGCTTGATGAATTGCGAACTTTTGTAATCTAGTCCGCACGTTTTCCACTCGCGTAGCGGACTGAAAAGGTAATTGAAATTTTGCTGTCCTCGATTTGACGTCGAAGCTCCGTGGTCGTTTCATCGAGGCAGGCTCGATCGAGTTCATCCAAATAATCTCTCCTACCGTCTAGCAGGAGCTGAAGTAATGGGAGAGACGATTCTGAGGCGATTGTCCAGGTTTTCGTACCGGATGTCACTTGCACGAAGCCTGAATGGGAAAGTAGGGAGGTCAGCTGCCCCCCGATGTTTCGGTCTCCACCGTGGCTGCTTTGGACTCGAGACGCCGTCTCTAGAAGTCTTGAAAGTTCTTGATGGGGCGGAGAGATAACAATAAGACTGTCGTCGACATCGAGGAGGGCTACACGTCCTCCAGGTTTCAGGGTGCTGTTGAACTCGGCAAGGACCCTCAGAGGAGTTCCGAGGTGGGAGAAAACTAGCCGAGAATATATGAAGTCAGCCTGAGGGCATTCTAGGGCTCGAAGTTCATGAAGATCATGCTCGTGAATGGTGACGTTGGAGCGTTGACTGCATTCCCGTCTAGCGACCTCGAGGAGGCTTTGATTCTTATCCACACCGATGAAGTGGGTAGCCTCATCTTGCTCTGCCAAGCGCCGTAGAAGTTTCGCCGGACCGCATCCAGCGTCCAGGAATATGCCTCCTGGTTCGTATCCCATCGATCGGAGAAGCGCTACCTCTTCCTCGAAGAGGAGGGACGCCTGCAACTCAAGACGTTGAACTTCGTCGGTGGACACCTCCCCGCGCGGATAACTACCGCCTCTTTCCCAATCACCGTTTTTCGCACCCATAGAGACTCCCCAATGATTCTATTCGCCTGTCCGGGTCGGTTGCTGTTCCTCACTCTCCGATACAAGAAAGACTGAGTCCGAAACGGATAATTATTTAGAATATTATTATCCTATATGGATTCTCCGATCAAGGTCTCGTATGTGTATTTGGAAGAAAAATATCCAAATTGGAAGCGCAGTCTTTAAAAAGCTTGGTTCGCCTGGCTCGGGAAGAATCTAGACATACTCAGCGATCGCTAGCTAAAGAGATTGGTGTGTCTGGGGGAACTATCGCCAAGTACGAAGATGGCACTCGCTCTCTTTCGCTAGACACGCTGGCGGGAATCGCACGGGCCACTGGACGTGATTTGGAGTGGTTCCTCCAACGAGCAGGCTACTTAAGATCGGCTTCACCGCGCCCTGATGTTAGCCCACACGAAGCGGTCGAAGTCTTGCGTGAGTTCATCAAGGACCTTTCTCATATGGAAGCTCTGCGTGAGGAGCTAGCTCGGGCTCAAGATGAACTCCAGGAGCTTCGCCAGAAGCTCACTGAGACGCGGGATAACAGTCGTTGATCTCAGGTAGTCACATGAGCAAAGTGGGGGGCTCAAATGATAATGATTCCCAAGAGACTTCGGGGCCGGTATCGCTCCCGATGATGAGAACGATTTCTTGACGGTAACTGCGACTAGAGGCCCTTGACATTCAGCCGTTTCATCCGTGTCTTTTCATGATTTCTCATGTTCGCAGCAAGAGGCTTGGAAGTTCCACTCACTCGTAATGAGTAGGTCTGGAGTGGAAACAACCTCGACAGCTTTTGGCCCCGTGAGGATTGCGCAGTTACGACGTAGAAAAGGCCCTGGGTGCGCGTTCGAGACCTCATTCTGGTGCTCTGCGCGGTGGCCGTCGTCATCGCGTTTCGTCCCACTCTCACGAGTGCGCCGGGGCCCTCCCCTTCCACAATCCCACGGCTACCCAAGAGCCTAAGCTGACACTCAAGGTGGTGCGTCGAGGCCCCCACCTTGACGATCTGGTGGTCACGGCCAAGCTGGAGTCCCCGGTGCCGGTGGGTCTCTACCTTCGGCAGGATACGCCGGTCGCCTATCTCGGCATCCGGCGCGAGAGGTGGTCCTGGATCTCGCCCCCAAGGTTTTTGCCCAGAACGGGTACCCGAATCATCTGAGCCCTATCGAGCTGCATGACGAGATCAGGACGGTTCAGGAGTTCGAGTGGGAGTTCCGGGGGCGTGAGTTGGTCGTTCCGGACAGAGACCAGGTCGACAGCTGGCTGGCCGGTCGCGTGGGCTTCTATGTACATCTCCCGTATCAGAATCTGCAGGTCAAACCCGATCACTTGAAAGATCGGCACCGCTCGGTGACAGCTGAGCTGCCCGAAGTGCATTAGCTTCGTCAAAGCCGGAGGTGCAAGCTTTTGACGTGCTCCCGCTGAGGCCACGTCGGCGGGAGCTCCAGGTGCCCCATGCGAAGGCAAGACCGATGAAGAAGTCCTTGACCTTTCACCTCGAATTGACTCTGAGAGATAGCGAGCCTCCCGTCTGGCGCAAGCTTTCCGTGCCCGGCCGCTATCGCTTGGATCAGCTTCACAGAATGCTTCAGGTGTTGTTCGGCTGGGAGAATTGCCATCTTCACGATTTTCAGTTTGGCAACACGAGCTATGCGAACCTCGAGGTGATGGACAGCTTCGCCTACGAGGATGAGACGGTTACCCTGGCGGAAGCGCTGGGCGCTCGCAAATCCTTTCTCTACCGATATGATTTCGGGGATTCGTGGGAAGTCCGCGCCAAGGCCCTGAAGCGAATACAAGGCGACGCGGAGGCCCCGGAGTGCTTTGATGGAGCGATGGCAGGGCCTCCAGAGGATTGCGGAGGGATCCCGGGATTCGACCGGCTCAAGGAGGTCTTGGAAAATCCCGAGGTCGATGAAGAGGACTCTTGGATGCTCGACTTTGCCCCGAAAGGCTACCGCCCGGACGCGTTCTCTCTCGAATCGGTCAACAAGAAGCTCCAGCGAGCCTTCGGCCGCAAGAGAAGAGCTCCCAAGGCGCCTTCGGAGGCGCTCCTTTCCGGCTACCGGCTGTCCAAGCTCAATCTGATCGGCGCCATCGTAGCCGCCTTGAAGGAACGTAGCCCACTCACTTTGGAACAGGTCGAAAGCCGGTTGACGGAGCTGGGTTTCCCACTACCCGCTGGTCGGCAAAGCCTGCGCCGATCGCTGGCGAAGAGCGAGGCTGTTCGCGTCCGTGTTGACGGAGCTTTGGAGTTGGTGCCCGGCGAGGCCCTTCGAGAGGCCGTTTTCTGGATGGACTATCGAAACCAGGAGGGCGTTCCTCGACCCGCACCCCAGCCTGTCGAGCCGGAGCCGCTGACAGGCCCGGTGACTTGGGCGGAGCTCCAGGAGGGGGCTCCGTGGGGACTCTTCCCCGGTGCTATGAGTCTTCGTCGGAAGTTGATTTTGGTCGTTGATGCCCTGGGTGGGAGAGTCACTCTGGGAGAGGCATTGAAGGCCTTACAAAAATTGGAAGGCCGGATTCAGCCTGGTCTTGCCGAGCAGGCCCAGCGCACTTTGAAGGGCTGCATGGGCCTCAACTTGCGCGGAGATGCTCTAGAGATTCAAGAAGGAGAGGAGACGGATAAGGCCCGCTCTGTCTACCGAGACTGGACTCTACCCCATCGGAGAAGAGCCTTAGAGAGGGCTCAGGACGCCGAGAGGAGCCACCACCACCAAGCCAACTATCAGGACAAGAAATTAGCCGCGTACAGGCAGACGCGAGACCGGCGCTTCGCTGTGGTGGCGGCCTGCTGGGAGCGTGACGGATTCGCTATGGCGCTTCTGGATTGTCAGGACCGACAGATACGCTGGCTCACGGACTTGAATGAGGGACGCGAGGCCGTTCGCGACTACGATGTTCTGATCGGAACAGATCCCCGGTCGGGCTTCGAGCTTGTGGGCTGGGAGTTGCCAGAGAAGGTGGTGGTCAACCTGACTCCGACTTTCAAGTCGATGCCCACCTGGAATGGGCGACGTAAGAGTGTCAGCACAAGTGAAGCTGTGGCCATGGTCACGGGCGTGTCCTTGTGCGATGGCAAGCAGGTTCACGCTTGGATGACGCGGGGGAAGACAGACAAGGCTCGCGCCGCTCTCGAAAAAGACGCGGAGAACCTATATCGTTACTGGCGCTTTGGTGTTGTCCACGGAGGAGTCCTGCGCGGCGACGAATGGATGCCGGTGGCCTGGAACGAGGGTAAGGACATCACGCTTCACCACGCGCTGAAGTGGTGCGTCGAGGACAAGCGCCCTCTCGAGCTGACCCTAAGAGACGGCCGGTCAGGCCGATTCCTTCCCCATGAGATCGAGTACTTGGCCCGCTACGGGGGAGAGAACATTGTCCAAGGTTTTTGGCTGGACACGGGCCGGCACGCCACACTCGAGTTCCCGGAGATCGCCGACTGCAACTACCCCTACGAGGTTGAGCCAATCCGCGTTGTGGAGGTGCTATGGTAGCGGTCATCTGCTGTTGCTGGTTACCCACCGCGGCTCGATCCCGAAGAAGTTTCTCCACACCGTAGCGACTTGCTCAGAAATATACCCAAAGAGGGATATCGAATATTTATCCCTAAAACAGGATAAATGGAGACCCTCGCGCTCAACCCTTACCAACTGGGGCAAATCCTTCGAGGATTCCGCAAGCAGCGCGGCCTCACACAAACCCAACTCGGAGAAAAGATCGGGCTACCGCAGAAAGATATCTCCAAGATCGAGACCAACCCTCAAGGAGTGAAGCTCGAAAAACTCTACCTCTTCCTCTCCGCCTTAGAGCTCGAACTCGTCCTTCGCCCTCGAGACACACCGACCAACCCCGACGTCGACTGGTGACTCTTTGAAGAACCCTAGCCTCCACATCTGGATGAACGGTCACCTGGTGGGTCACTGGAGTCTCCAGCCCTCGGGACACACTTTCACCTACCATCAAGACTGGCTCGACAACCCTTACTGTCGAGCCATCTCCCTTTCCATGCCGCTCAGAGGCCCAGCCGCACCCTACCGAGGACAAGTCGTCGAGAACTTCTTCGACAACCTCCTGCCCGACTCTCAACTCATCAGAACCCAGCTTCAGAGACGACTCGGAATTTCTTCCAAAGACACTCTATCGCTACTGACCTATCTCGGGTCCGATTGCCTTGGCGCTCTTCAGATCCTCCCTCCTGGAGAAGCGCCGTCTCGGCCCGACCAAATCCAGGGAGAACCTCTTTCCGAAGCTCAGATTGCCCAACTCCTCAGAGATCTCCCCAGATACCCCCTGGGCATCACCGCCGATTCCCAGGTCCGCCTCTCGCTAGCCGGCATTCATGAAAAGACCGCGCTCCTACGCTGGCAAGGTCAATGGCTCAGGCCGATCGGGGCCACCCCGACGACCCACATCCTCAAACTTCCCATCGGAGTCACCAAAGAAGGCCTCGACCTTAGCCTCTCCGTGGAGAACGAATGGTTATGCCATCGCATCCTCTCTCACTTCGAACTCCCCGTCGCCCCAGCCGAGATCGGAGTCTTCCAAGAGCAAAAATGTCTCATCGTCACTCGCTTCGACCGAATCTCCCCACCTCCCGGAGACTCCATCATCAGGCTCCCCCACGAAGACTTCTGCCAGGCCACCGGAACACCGTCGGCCTTCAAATATGAAAACGACAACGGCCCCGGAATCAGAACCTGCCTGACTCTCCTCTCAGGCTCCCAGAATCCGGAGAGGGACAAAGAGATCTTCTTCAAGGCCCAGGTCCTCTACTGGCTCCTATGCGCCATCGACGGCCACGCGAAGAACTTCAGCCTCGCGCTCTTACCTCAAGGAAGATTTCGCCTGGCTCCCCTTTATGACGTCCTCTCCGCTTACCCCGTTCTGGGCCACGGCCGAGGAAGAATCTCCACCAGAGAGGCGACCATGGCCATGGCCGTCTGGGGCAAGAACCGACACTACCATTGGAGCAAGATCGCTAGAAGACACTGGGCCTCGACGGCTCAGGATTGCGGAGTCCCCCGAATCGAGACGCTCCTTGCGATCTTCGCTCAACGAACCCCGGCCGTCGTCTCCGCGATCTCTCAAGAACTTCCCGAAGACTTCCCTTCCCAAGTCTGCGAGCCCGTTCTCGAAGGTCTGCTCAAGGCCAGCCAGAGATTGCAAAGCTGAGTAAGGTCTCCAGGGGTTGCTCTCCACGGTCCGAAGTCGCCTCTATGTTCGGTAGACTTCTTCGCCTCATTTTCGGAAAGCAGACTCCCCCGGCGCCAATCTCGTCAGAGCCAACGGTTTCGCCCGAGCCCATACCTCCCAAGGTTCTCGTTTGGCCGGAAGAGGCACTGGCAACCCTGCCGTATAGTCTGCACGGAGTCCGCTTAGGGGCCACCCACCAAGGGGTGGAGACCCTCCTGACCGAGGATCTTCGTAAGCCGACCGAGCGTTACTGGGTCTGGGGCGAGCACGACATGAATAGCATCCTCTTCGAGGGAGACCGAGTGCGTGAGATCTGGGCGACGTCACTGGAAAGAGATGGCAAGGTCATCCTGCGGCAGGGAGACCCCGCCGACTCGCTCACCATTTTGGGAGGGAGCACTCGAACATTCGGTTTCATGGCCTCGACCGAGCGCCACTTCATCTATGACATGCCGCCATTTCTGCTCGATGTGACCGTAACCACCGAGGCCGCCATCGGCTCCCCGGAGCATGAGATGATCTTTGGCTCCAAACAGGTCGTAGACAGAGTGTTTCACATCGGCCTCAAACTCGAGGAGTCATAGTCGGGCATCATAGCTACGGAGTTCTCGAAGGACTCAGCAACTCTCACGTCGATGGCCACGATTGTGGTCAGGTCTGGGCCCCTTCTCAGATACAAATGGCCCGCTCTAGGGCGTCTCCGCACAAGCGGAGGCCCAAGCAGCCCTCCGAAGTGCGCTGGGCCTGCTCGGCAAGACCGGGCTGAATCCGGCCTTCCAATTTTTGTAAAGCCTCCACCTGAAGGTGGGGGGTCACCCCGGGATACGACCAATAAGAGAGGAGGACGCCAGAGGGTATCAATGCGAACCAGGTCGGACTGTTGGTGAGGTTCAGCCTTGATATCGCGAATGAATGGAGCGCGCTTGGAGAATGCGACCAGTGGGAAGCAGCGCTTCATCTTAGGTAACGATCATGGGTGATTCCACTGATAACAAGTACCAGTCCGCCGTTCCGCCCTCGGTTGTACCGGTGAACGGCACAATGTACGGGGGGGAACGCCTATGAGTAGGGTATCTGATCTCGTCCCCTCCGACTACCAGGCCTGGCTTGTCGATATCAAATCCCGTATTCATCTGGCCCAGCAACGGGCCACCCTGGCGGTGAATCGAGAGCTCATCACGCTCTACTGGGAACTTGGGAAAGACATTCTTAGCCGCCAGTCCTCGCAGGGATGGGGCGCGAAGGTCATTGAACGGCTCTCTCGCGATCTCCGCGCCGCTTTCCCGGGAATGAAAGGCTTTTCCCGCGCCAACCTGCTCTATATGCGAGCCTTTGCCGAGGCTTGGCCTGACAGGGCAATTGTCCAACAGGCTGTTGGACAATTGCCCTGGGGCCACAACATCGTGCTTATGACCAGGCTCAAGAGCCCGGAGTGGCGCTTGGCCTACGCTCAAAAAGCTATCGAACACGGCTGGTCCCGCAATGTTCTCAACATCCACATCGAGAACCAACGCCTTGAGCGGGAGGGGTTGGCGGTCAACAATTTCGAGCTTCGTTTACCGAAACCACAGTCGGATCTGGCCCGCGAGTCTCTCAAAGACCCGTATCGTCTGGACTTTCTCGACCTCGGCGCGGAAGCCAACGAACGGGAAATCGAAGGCGCGCTGGTCAAACACGTCACGGAGTTCCTGCTGGAGCTGGGTGCCGGTTTCGCCTTCGTTGGCCGACAGGTGTTGTTGAATGTCGGAGGGGATGAATTTTTCATCGACCTGCTGTTCTACCATTTGAAACTGCGCTGTTACTTAGTAATCGAACTCAAGGCAGGCCCCTTCAAGCCGGAGCACACCGGCCAACTAGGCTTTTACCTCAGCGCCGTGGATGCCCAGCTCAAACACCCGGATGACCAACCAACGATCGGCCTGCTCCTGTGCAAAAGCAAAAACTCCGTCGTCGCCGAATATGCTCTGAGGGATAGTAACAAGCCCATCGGCGTGGCTGAGTACCAGTTGGTGCAGTCGCTCCCTGAAAGCCTCCAAACCAACCTCCCCACCATCGAGGAGATCGAAGCCGAACTGTCCGGTGACCTTCCTGAGGAAACGACGGCGGACCATGAGCCGTAAATCCAAGACAGCCGGCACCAAACTCGAGGAATCCTAGTCGGGGCCCCCAAGTATCGTGACGCTCTCAAAGAGCTAGTGGAGTAGCCGCCTTCATTCAGTGTGTACCGCTTCACTGATTCACCCACCCAGGCTCGAGGATGTCCTCGAGCCTGACCGGAGGAGTGCCTCTCTCGACCAAATCTCCAACCACTGGTTGGAGAGAGCAAGTGAGCCAAGAACTCGCACCCGCTCCAAAGGACAAGTCGACCAAATCAGGTAGCCCCTCCGATGAGCAAGCCGTGGGAGTCCTGGGTCTTGTCCCAGACGAAAGCCCCAGCGATATCGCAAGTCCACCGCCTGCAGAGCCTTTGGGGAGGGTATGGGGAGCTGCTGCGTGTTCATCTCCAAGGAGCGGGCTCGGTGGTCCTCAAGCGAGTTCTCCCTCCGCCAGACGAAGGTTCGGTCTCGGACCGCCGCAAGCGTCGTTCTTACCAGGTTGAGCTCGCATGGTACCAAGCGGGTGCTCCCCTTTGCGATTCTCGCTGTCGAGTGGCCAAGCTCTTGGCGTCGCGGATTGAGGGTGACGAGATGATGTTTCTGCTCGAGGACCTCGGCGCCTCGGGCTTTACCCCCGCCCGCCCACCACTGCCGGAGCAGCGGGAGGCGGGGATTCGTTGGCTGGCTCACTTTCACGCCAAGTTTCTCCACCAGAAACCTCCAGGGTTGTGGGACCAAGGGAGCTACTGGCACTTGGAGACCCGTCCGGAAGAGTGGAGTCGGATGGCGCTCAGTCCGTGGAAAGAGAACGCGGGAGCCATCGACCGAGCCTTGAGAAACACTCGTTTCCAAACACTGGTCCACGGTGACTCCAAGCCAGCCAACTTCCTCTGGAATTCCAACGGAGAGGCCGCCGCGGTGGATTTTCAGTACGTCGGTCCCGGATGCGGTATTCGCGATGTGGCCTACTTCCTGGACTGCTGCTTCGGCGAATCCTTGACCGAGGAGAGCTTGAAAGGCTGGTTTGACCTCTACTTTCAAACCTTGAGAAGCGCGCTCGAGAGCGACGTCGACGCGTTGGAAGAAGAGTGGCGCGCTCTTTTTCCCGTGGCCTGGAGCGACTATCAGCGCTTTTACCTCGGCTGGGGCCGCTCGGTCCAGATGGGAGAGTGGAGTCGTCTCCAGCTAGAGCAGGCCCTCTGGACGATCGCGTGAGTCGTTATCGTGACAGCTCAGTCGCCAGCGATACGCCCAAGCGAGGGAATAGGGTCCTAGTAGCGAAGATTTCGTGATGAGCGAACGCATTACCGTCGATCCCGAGGTTTGCGGTGGACGCCCGTGTATTCGGGGTTTGCGAATCCGTGTCAAGGACGTTTTGGAACTACTTGCTTCGGGTGTGTCACATGCCGAAATCCTCGAGGACTTTCCTTATCTCGAGCCCGAGGACATCATTGCAGCACTTCAGTTCGCCGCTAGACAATCGGACCACCCGGTATTGCGTACGGCGAGTTGAACTTTCTTGTTGATGCCCAATTGCCTCCAGCGCTGGCAAGATGGCTTACTGAACAGGGGCATCCGAGCCAGCACGTAGCCGATCTCGCATTCTCAGCAAAGCTGAGATCGTCAGATCTGGAACTACGCTAAGCATAATCAGCTAGTTATCATCACCAAGGACGAAGACTTCTCCCACCTCTGCTTGCTAGATCCTACACCGGTTTCCGTAATCTGGATTCGCGTCCCGAACTGCAGTCGCGCCGCACTGCTTCAATGGTTCGCGCCACTCCTACCGAAAATCATCGGTGGTCTCCAGCAGGGAGAGATACTCATAGAGCTGGTCTGACCGAGGCTGGCGGCCAACGGAGAGGCCGCGGTTCTCTTACAGCGCGGACTATGATGCCGAACAACTACTTACCGCGTTTGGACTTGTGCCTTCGCATAGCACTTCGCAAATCGCCCTCGAAGAGGGTGACGCGGCCTCGCAAGGCACCCTGATAGCCGTCAAGGATGCCTTGTCGGAGGGCTTCAGCATCGCGCCGTTCTTTGTTCTGTCGAATCAGGTCCCGAACAAACTCGCTTGGAGTGAACACCTCATCAATATAAAGAGCCGAGAGAGCGACATCAATGCTTTTTGCCAAATATCTGTGGATTCCAGTAACCATCCCAACACCGCATCGGAGTCCAATCCGCGGATGAGAGTGGAATAGCTTCCTGAGCCAAGCCCTCGGGATGATCAGGCGATGACACAGAACTGCCACGAGGAAACTCTAGCCTGCGGGGAATGTTACCTCACAGCGTGACTCCACTTCTGCAAGCCAAAGCCGTGATCAAGACTTACCAGCGTGAGGGGGCGCCTCCGGTGGAGGCGTTGCGGGGGTTGGATCTTCAGGTGGCTCGAGGCGAGTTTCTAGCTCTGACCGGCCCTTCCGGCTGCGGCAAGAGCACGCTTTTGACCGTTCTTTCCGGTCTGGATCTCCCCACCTCGGGTCAGGTTCTCTTCAACGGTCACGACCTGGTGGCAAGCTCCGAGGAAAGTCTGGCCCAGCTTCGCAACAAGGAGATCGGGTTTATTTTTCAGGCCTTTCACCTGGTCCCCTCGATGACGGCTCTGGAAAATGTCGCTTTCCCGGCGGAGCTTGCCGGGGATTCCAAGGCGACGGAGCGGGCCCGAGCGTTGCTCTCCAGAGTCGGTCTGGAGGAGCGAGCCGAGAGTTTTCCTCACCAGCTTTCCGGAGGGGAAAAGCAGCGGGTCGCCATCTGCCGCGCCTTGATCAATCGCGCGCCTCTGATCTTCGCCGATGAGCCTACCGGCAATCTCGATTCCGAGAACGGGCATCAGATCATGGAGCTTCTTCTCCAGCTACGAGCCGAGCACGGCTCTAGTCTGGTGCTGGTTTCCCACAGTCCGGAGGTGGTGGCCTTAGCCGATCGGGTGGTCACCCTCAAGGACGGCCGGGTCGCCGAATGAGGGGATGGCATCTCACCCTCTTGCGTCGTGAGGCCAGAGCCGGAGCGGCGCAGCTGGCACTCTTTGCCTTCTGTGTTTTTCTCGCGGCCCTGGCCGTCTCCATCGCGGTGGGGTGGCGCGCCTCGGTGGAGGCCGCCATGGCCTCGGAGAACAAGAAGAGCGCCGGAGGAGATGTCGTCGCTTTCTCCACCGAGCCGTTCTCCCAGGCTCTGGCTACGGCCGCTCAGCCTCATCGCAAGGTGAGGACGACGGAGATGTTCACGGTGGCCCTGGCTCCGAAAACGGACCGCTCTCTTTTTTCCAAGCTGAAGGCCGTGGAGAAGGGCTACCCGCTGTATGGCGAGCTGCCGCTGGCCTCGGGTCAGGCTCCTCACGAGGTCTTAAAGCGTGGTCTCATCGTGGAAGCTCGAGTTCTAGAGAGGCTGGGTTTAAAGGTCGGAGATGAGCTCAAGGTCGGGACCAGAACTTTCTCCATCGCCGACGTGGCTCTTTCCGAGCCGGACCGGCCGCTGGGGATGTTCGGCGTCTCCCCTCGAATTTTCATCGCCCACGACCAGCTCGAGTCCACCGGCCTGATTCGCCCCGGCAGCTATCTGGAGCGCCGCATCCACATCCGCCTGCCCGATCCGTCCCAAGCCGAGAGCGTGGCCGTCCGGCTGCGAGAGGTCGCGGTGCCCGACCAGGAGCGGGTGGAGACTTGGGAGCGCCCTCCGGTCAGTATGGAGCGGTTCTCGGAGAATTTTTTCACTTTCCTCGACATGATGGCGGTCCTGGTCGCCGCCTTGGGCGGACTGGGGATGCAGAGCACTCTGTCCACCTGGCTTTCCAACCAGCGCCAACCCATCGCCATCCTCAAGACGGTCGGGGCCGACCGCGGGTTCATCCTGCGTCACTACACGGCCCTGGTCGCTCTCACCGCGGGAGTCGCGGTCTTGCTCGGACTGGCCGTCGCCCACTTCGGGCTTCAGCTTTCAGGCAAGGAGCTGAGCGCCATCCTGCCGGTTCAGGTCACACCGGCCCTCACCGTCACGGCCGCGTTGTTAGCCAGCTTTCTCTGCCTGGCTGTGGCCGGAGCTTTCTCCCTCCGCCCTCTTCTTCAAGCCAGTGGGGTTCGACCGGCCACTATTTTGCGGCAAGAGCAAGCCTCCTCATCCCGTAGAGAGAGGCTTCTCCACGGCTTGCTCTCTATCGCCATTCTGTACGGCGTGCTGGCGGCCATGACCACAAGTCCGCTGAGAGCGGCCAAGGTCAGCGTTGGACTGCTCGTCATGCTCGCCGCCTGTGCCTTTGTCGCCGTGCGGGTGGTGGCCGCGCTCAGCAAGAGTCGCTCTCGCCATCTGCCGCTACGCACCGCGCTCGGCACCTGGAGGGATCCGGCCAGTAAGAGCGCGAGCGTCGTCTTTGTTCTGGGAACCTGTCTGACGATTCTTTTCACCGCCGTGATGATGGAGCGCGCCTTGCGCCAAAACTGGATGGAAGCTGTTCCTCCGGACATGCCGAATCTTCTCTTTTTGGATATTCAGCTGGAGCATCAGGAGAGGTTCGAGAAGTTCGTCGGGCTGCCGATGGAGATGACCCGAGCTTTGCGCGTGCGAGTCAAGGGGATCGACGGTAAGCCTATCGACCGCAGCAAGAAGCGGGAGTATTGGGAGCGCGACGCCCGGCGAGAGTTCGACGCCAGTCCCACCTTGGAGCTTCCGGAAAATGATCATCTGGTTAGCGGAGAGACTCTCTTTGTCGGGGACGACCCCGCGCAGGTCTCCTTGCGCGATGACGTGGCCGAAGTGTTGGAGGTCAAGTTGGGGCAGACCGTCGACTTCACCATTCAAGGGGTCCCGGTTAGCGCCAAAGTCTCCAGCATCCGCCACTCCAACCGTGAGGGGTTCCGGAGGCGCTTTGAGTTACTGTTTCCGCCCGCCCTGGTGGAAGGGGCTCCACAGACGGTGTACGCGCGACTTCGCCTCGACGAGGAGAAAGTTGGACCGTTGCAGACTCGGGTGGCTAAGGAGTTCCCCAGCATCGTCTCTATGGACGTGAGCATGACCTTACGACTGGTGGGAGAGCGGCTTTTTCAGATGGTCGGCTTGATTCGTTACTTTCTGGGGGCGGGGCTTCTGGCCGGCGCCGCCATCTTGATCTCGGCGGCCTGGGCCGCTCGCTGGGATCGCCTGCGAGAGTCGGCCTACCTGAAGGTGCTGGGCGCCAATCGCGCCTTTCTGACTCGGGTGGTGCTCTACGAGAGCGTCATCCTGGGCCTTCTCCCCACGCTTTTGGCGACCGCGCTGTCGATACTCACCACCTACGCTCTCTGCCGCTGGGCTCTGGAGATTCCGTTCCCCACCCTGGGCTGGGAAAATCTCGCGATGGTATTACTTCCCACGTTGCTGGTCTCCGCCCTCAACGCGCTCCTCTCTCGAGGGGTCCTGGCCACCAAGCCCGCCCCCTACTTGCGGGACTGATGCGAAGGAACTGCGGTCCGCCGGACAAACAGTTGAAGTATGGCTAACCCCTTACGCGGCCTCGTTTTTCCTCTGGTTCCCATGAAGCTTCCGGGCGTGTTGTCCGCCGGGGAAAGGAGTCTCGACCTGGAGGTGGCGCTCAAGAAGGGGAAGTACCAAGGCACCTTTCGAGACGGAAAAAAGCCCATCAAGCTGGCCCTAGAGAAGTGTGGAGAGCACGACTTCCTACAATCCTTTCTCGCCTGGTACTTTTTCCGCCAGCCGGAGAAAGAGTACGCTGGATACCGTCAATTCCTGGCCCGAGTTGGTCTGCGCGACACCTCGCCTTTGGAGATGACCTATGCCGAGCAGAAGTACGTCCTGACCTATCGGGTACGCCAGGACGGTCAACCCCTGGAGGTCAAGTTGGCCTATTCGCCGGTCATCGCTCAATTGGTGGCGCGGGCTCAGAAGGGCTCGTGATGAGAAACCAACACGTTCCATAGACGGTTGGCTCATCGCGGTCTCGTGTCTGACCTACTTGAGAGGTCTCGGATAGGGCGACGCGCTGAGGATGGCCGCGAGCACGCGAGCCTTCGCTTTGGGAAGCCTCAGAGTGTAACGTGCCCGGTGATACCCTTCGGAAACGGGTTCCGGGCTGTAGCGAGAGTCAGGAACGACCCCCTCTTTGAGCACCCCGCGACCCACTTCGACCCCGTCAAGCCGAAGTGATAGCTTTCCCTCCCACAAGGGGCGAGCGAAGAGGCTGACTTCCTCACGGATATCGAATTCCCAGACGAGTTGTTCTCTCACCGGGTAGGCGCCTCGCCAAAGGACAGGCGAACTTTCGGTATCGTGCGGATACTGAGAGGAAAGGAGGTTTCGACCCATCAAGCCGCCGATGTCGAATTCGGACGCTACGGCGATTCGGGGATCGAAGTAGCGGTTCATCAGCGCGCGTTTCCCTGGAGCCAGCAAGACCGGCAGGGCCGATTGAAGCTCGCTGTCCGAAGGTGCCTTCAGATGAAGCTGGCCGCCTGAGATGTCCGGGTAGACCTTTATCTCGCTCCCGAAGTGAAGCAACCTAGCTCGTGCTATCTCTGCCACCGCCTTCACGTCTTGGTCGTCGAACGGCTCTTGGATGGAGAGAGTCAGACGACGAACAGCATCCGATTTTTCAAAGAATCGGAGCCCTTCGACTTTGCCGCTTCGAGGGCTGGAGGTCACCACGAGTTCTATCGATCCGTCGACATAGTGTCGATCAAAGTAGTCATATCTGTCCGCTTTTCCCAAAAGAAGCTCGATCCGGCTGGCGGGCTGACCTACCTGGAGAGTCACACCTGGCCTCACTTGGAGGCTCGGCCCCTGGAGGCTGGTCAATTCACCGCCATGAACGGAGGCCGCGATCTCTTCGCCTTCTTTGCACCAGACCATCTTGTACCCCTCTGCTCCCAGTCGCTTGGTAGGAGCTCCAAGATGTTCCGTGGCGGTCTCTAGTGACATCCCAACGCGAAGCCCGACGATACTCATCTCAGTGAGGGGGTAGGCGGTGACCGGAGCGGCTCCAAAGTAGACCATGGTCAACCATAAACAGAACATCAGACATCGCTTCATATCGGAGCTTTCGATGAGCGGCTTTTCAGATCTTGGCCGATACGCTACCGCTTTGTCGGACAACCGCTTCCGGGATCTTCCAGAGTGCTCTCATGCTATTGCTAAGCTTGCCTAGAGGTGGGCCAAAAGACTGTGAGGGAGGAATTGAGGAGTTTGGCCAAGCTTTCAAGCCATGAGTCTGTCTAGTGAACGACTGAAAGCTCTCAAGGCCATGGGAAAGGAGCTCTATCTCTCCACACAAGTTCCGGAGAGCGATGGGGATGACGAACCCTATGTCGACGACAGGTTACCAGAACAGAGGACCGGGACTCGACTTCGGTCGACAGGTAAGGAGAGATAGTGTGGGACTAGACAGCGTCGAGTTGGTTCTTGAGATCGAGCGACGATTCCAGATTGAGATTCCGGATAGGGAACTCTACAAGATGACCACGGTAGGTGAGATGCATCGTTGGCTGCATCGGGCTCTCGACACGACAGTTTGGAGCGAGGAAGCGATCTGGAACGAGCTTCGAGAGATTGTCTACCGACATTTCGATATTTCCCCCGAGGAGGTCCGCCCGGAGACCTCGTTCGTCGATGACCTGGGGGCTGGCTAGCTTTCGTCGGCCTGAAGGCACCATTGCCAGACCGGCACAGTTGCGATGTGAGCTGGAATTCGGGAGCGCGTCGTGGCGTCGATATCACTACCTGTCAGTAGCAGGCAACGCGCCTGGGGCTCGGTGGCTCTCAGCTCTTCGAGAGAGCGGATCTCGCGTTCCAATACCTCTGGTTGGGTGGGGTCAGAAACAACTTGAATGGCGCAAGAGACTCCGTCATCGTCGCGGGTCACGAAATCAACCTCGTACCCACTTGAAGTCGTGGCGTAGCCATAGTCCCAACCCCGTCGCTCAATCTCGATGGCGACCACGATCTCGAGCAGAGCGCCGGAATTGGCTTTCCCGCTTCGGTCAAAAGCGGGAAAGAGGCTGTGATCGATGGGATAGACTTTCCTTGGATTCGACTGTCTCTGACGCTCTGACGTTGTCCATAAGGGAAGGGCCTTCACTAGAAAAGCGTCTTCTAAGTGAGCCAGCATCTGATGAAGCGAATCTTTGCCCACAGCGATACCTTGGCTCCGAAGGTCATTGGCCAGCTTGTGGACGCTGAGCTTGGCTCCACCGGCGTTGAGCAGCTGGCGAACCAAGGCGCGGAGAGCCTGCAGATTGTTGATACGATGCCGCTCGGCCACGTCGCGGAGGACCACCACGTCCATATACCCCTGCAGAAGACTGATCCGGTCGCGCCGTTCGAGACCCTGCGCTTCGGGGAAGCCGCCCTGCTCCAAGTAGTCCCCAAAAGCCGCCGCGAGGAGCGATCTTGTTCTCTTCGGTATCAGGTTCGTGTCGTCGGGCAGCCGGAAATCGCGATGGGTCAGAAACTCCCTGAAACTGTATGGGAAAACCACGGTCTCTGTCGCCCGGCCTCGAAGAGAGGTCGCGATCTCCCGGCTTAGCATCCTGGCCGATGACCCGCTCACGAAAATCTCGAGTTTCTCCGTGTCGAGAAGGCGGCGGACGAAGGTCTCCCATCCCCGAACCGTTTGAATCTCGTCAAGAAGGAGTGTGATCTCCCTACGCTCGCGACGTTCTGGGAAGCGCAGATAGTATTCCTCGATCAGGAGGGAGAGCTGGCCGGCCTCCATTCCTGCCAACCGCTCGTCCTCGAAGTTGAAGTAGACTAAGGAATCGCGAGGAGACCCACTTTGAAGACGCGACAACATCTGCTGAAAGAGAAAATACGTCTTGCCGGCGCGTCTCATGCCGACGACGGCGTGCGCTTTCCCTGGAAGGGGCGGAATCCTCGCCTCCCGGGGTGTCAGCGGAGGAATTTCAAAAACCAACGAGTCGGCCAGTTTTTGTCGGACAACCTCTCTCACGCCGTCCTTCTTCAAGGAGACATCTGCTTAAACCTGTCCCTCTGCCAAGGACAGACTCTCGAAAACAGGCTTCGCGATCTCGTGCGTTGACGGCCTGGTACGAGTTAAGGCGATTCGGGGTAGGGCTTCATGGGAGGGTGCAGTGACATGAAGATATCGTACTGCAATTTGAGCGTTCCGTCGTCAGAAACATCGACCGTGAGCAGTCCCAACCCGTCGTAGTATTCCTCGCCACGACCGGAGAGGAAGTAATAACGACCCGGCACTTTGGGATCGCGCACGGGATCGGAAAGAGAAAGAACCCACGAGGAGTCGCCGGCGGGAAGGGACTTCCGTACCGCTTCCTCGGGCCACTCCGGAGTCGTCACCGGGGCCGTCAGAATGCGGCGCAGAGCATCCTTGTTCTTGACGGGGTCAGAGGGTTCGAGATGGGGATCGTCAAGGTCGTGAAGAATGAGATTCCTGGTGGCCGCTTCCAAGGTCAGCTTCCGCGCTCCAAGTCGGAATTTCTCCTCGGCATCACCCGGCTTATAGGCTCCCGCGACCTGGACGGCCAGATTCGCGATGTCCTCAGGGGCAGGCGAGACCGTGGTCCGCGCGGCGGTCGGGGTCGCATGAGCCGGCGGAGGTTGAAACCCCCAAGAACTCACCAGCCCCACCGCGGCGACGCAGCCCAAGAGAATCAACAAACCGCCTTTAGCGCCGCTTGCGTTTGACATGGTGGCGTATGTCTCGAGAGTCGTAGTCCATCTGATATCCTTCTCCCAGCCCACCCTCAATGTGGGCCTTGATCCAATGATCCGCGATATCGATCTTCTGTCGGATTTCGGCGTGTTGTCCGGGTGGGGAGTTTTTCAGGTCCGCGGCGTACATCTCCTTGATTAAGCGACCCATCTCAAGACCGGAGAGATAAGGGTTGATTTTACCTTCCTTGTCCGGAATGTGTGTCGTTTGCGCGCCGCCACGTTTATTGTGAGCCCACTCATGCGCCAGCAAGATCGCGGTGACTATCACCGCCGAGTCGTGTCCGCGCTTTGTGCCGTCGTCCAAGTCGAGGAGATTCTGGCTAAGTCTGGTGCGGTCGCCAATCGTTTGGAATTCATCTCGCATCGTGGGTGCCACCACGACCTTTCCCTGTTCCTTGAGTAGGGCTTCAAAGCCGGGCTTTATACTCGCATAGTATTTGGCTTCCGTCTTTGACCGTCTTCCTGCCCGGTCAATAAGGGCTAAGGCCTCTCTGAAGATCTTTTCTTCTTTAGCGGTCATCGGGCGCACGTCGTCGGCTCTCGCCAATCCCCCAAGCTCTTCTACCCGCGCATCCGCCGACGGAACGGTATCGCTGTTTGAACCGCGAGGCTCTCCGAATTTTACTGCGAAGTTTCGAAGTGCCCGGTCGTTGACCATATCTTGGAAGTTCCCGTTACTGGGAACAAACATCTCGGTAGGTTGGTCTGTAGGGCCAGGAGCCACTCGCAGAGCGGATGGGCCATGGGAGCGGGTAGCGCGGTTTGGGAGTTGGAAGGTGTTGAGACAGTCCATATTTCGAGAATGCCATCCGCCATCTCAGACTGCAGTGACCGCCCTCCTGTTGCAAAGTGATGATGGCCACCGAAGGGAGATCACGGGGCGAGTGAAGGCTCGGAGGATCCGGCCGATGGCGGGCAAAGAGCTTGAGGTGCTTGCCCCTTCCACCTCTCTCCGCCGGTTTTGCCTTCTCGCGGTCGCCCTCTTATGCTCTTGCAGCCCCGCGCCCACAGCGGTGACCACAACCTCTCCCGCGCCCGAGGACACCCGTCGAGTCCTATTCGCCATGGGTGATTCTTTGACCGAAGGTTACGGGTTGCCTCAGGACGAGGCCTATCCGGCCAAGCTGGAGGTTTATCTGAAGTCTCAGGGTCTGGACTGGAGAGTGGAGAACTCCGGACTTTCCGGAGAGACCTCCAGCGGCGCGAAGTCGCGGGTGGCCTGGGTGCTCAAGCTGAAACCTCAGGCGGTGCTCCTCGAGATCGGCGGCAACGACGGACTGCGCGGTATCGATCCCAAGGTGACGAAAGAGAATATCACCGCGATCGTCCAAGCTTTCCAAGCCGAGGGGATCCCCGTGATGCTGGCGGGCATGAAGACATTGTCGAATCTGGGAGAGGACTACACGAAAGCCTTTGAGGAGCTCTATCCCGCCGTGGCTAAGGAGCGGAACGTTCCTCTGATCCCCTTCTTCCTCGAAGGGGTCGGCGGCGATCCTAAGCTCAATCAGGACGACCGCATCCACCCCACCGCTGAAGGCTACCAGATCGTCGTCTCCAACATCGGGCCCATCGTGGTCAAGTGGCTCAAGGAGTTGCCTTCGACCAAGGCTGGAGAATAGCGAATCGAAACTTACACTCCCAGCTCGTATTGTGATAATCTGGTCCAGTGATTTGCAAATTGCAACAGTGCGAAGACGGCTATCTGTTGGTCATCGATCAGTCATTCATGGAACAATGGGGAGTAGGGCCGGATACTCCGTTGGACCTCACGGTGGTTGATGGAACACTGATAATTTCTCCATCCAAACCCGAAGGGGCAAACGAAGCTCCGAATAGAATTGGGTGTGGTCAGAATCCGTCTGCGGCCAAACCTGCATGCTTGCATGATTTGTGAACTCTTCTCAAGAAAAAGCCTCTCACTATAATCCCGGATATCCGCAGTGGAAAGCCATATCCGGAGTGGGAGGTGCAGTTATACAATTCGAATCTACCCCAGCCACCTTGGAGAATTCTGCAGTTCAAGCTGACCTTATGGAAGCTGAATCTTCCCTCAAGGAGATCGTCGAGTGGCTACTCGGCAACGTCGCTCTGGGAGCTCCGTTGCACGAAGTCGAAGCCGAGCACGGACGTCGTGGCCTGGAACTCCTGCGACGATTGTTTCAAGCGCATATTCGGGCCAGAGGTGCCGGACACGTTGGCCCAGCACTCCTCGTCCTCGACGCTGATGGTGTCGAGAAAACCTTTGAGGAAGGGCTGCCGCATCAGCGCGTTCACAAATCCTTGTTTGGTTCGGCAGAGTTACAGTGCCCCAGGAGAAGCGAGCATTCACCCTCTTGAGCAGAGATGGCCCAGATGCCAGCAAGATCGTTCTCCTATGAGCTTCAACGCCGCCTTGTGACACCCAATAGAATCCATCAGAAGCGGGAATCGCGAGCGTCGAAAAGACTGCTAGTGGCTTAAAACCAGGACCCTGGAAGGTTGCCGTGTCGCGAGCGAGAAGGGGCCCCGGATATGTGTGGTATTGCTGGCTTAGTCTATGAGACTCGCGAAGGCGGGTCATTTTCTTGGGACGATTTTGAGGCCCACCTGAACAAAGCTTTGACCCTGTCGCTGGAAAGCTCAGCCGACAGCGAGGTCTTGTCCGAATTGGAATCGCTCTTCGAGAAGGTCCAGTTCCTCAAAGAGTTCTCTTCCATTCGCGCCATCGTGATCGAGCCCGGTCGCCGCGCCCAAGCCCAAGGGTGGGCGCGAGACCTAACCGCCTGGGAGTCTCGCCTTTCCGAGGCGCTCGTGGCCTCAGAAGAGATGGAGTCGGCCGAGCTCGAGCGCTGGAACAAAGTGCTCATCCAAGCCCGCGACCTGACCTGGGCCGTGCGCGACGACGTGCTGGCCATGCTGCCCCGTCTGGAGCGCCTGCTGGCTCCTTACGAGGTCACCCCCTGGCGGCTTTTCCAAGCTTGGAAGCTGGTGGTGGCGCTGGAGAACATCGGACGCATGGAGGTTCGCGGTCGCGACTCCTGCGGAATCAGCGTGCGTGTCACCGTCAGCGACGCTCAGTACAAGGATTTTCTAGGCTCCTGGGAGGGCGAGCAGCGCATCGCTTGGGAGCAGCGCCTGCAGGACAAGGACTTCGTCAACCTGGCCGCTCGCGTCTTTCCCAACGAAGACAAAGTCGAAATTCTCTTCTCCTACAAAGTGGCCCAAGAGGTCGGCGCGCTGGGTGACAACGTGCGCGCCCTCTATGAGGACGTGACCAACGACGCCTTTTTCTGGGCTCTGGCCAACTATCCCGAATCCTCCACCGTGATCTACTCCCATTCTCGTTGGGCCTCCAACGGGATTATCTCCGAGCCGAACTGTCACCCGGTGGACGAAGTCACCCTCTCGGAAGCGGGAACGCCCGGAAACTTCTCCGGCCACTTCACCACCGCATGCCTCAACGGTGACGTCGACAACTACCAGGAGCTGAAGGCGCGCATCGCCGCCACTCAGGGGCGCCACATCTCCGAGAACATCGGAACCGACGCCAAGATCGTCCCGGTCCTTTTCGACAGTCACCTCAAGAACGCCGCCTCGGCCGAGGAGGCGTTCTGCCGCATGGTGTCCGAGTGCGAGGGTTCGTTCGCCATCGTGCTCGAGACTACGGCCGACCCGGACCGCCTGTATCTGGCTCTCAAGGGCTCCGGCCAGTCGCTTTTCGTCGGATTGATGAACGAGGGCTACGTCTTCGCCTCCGAGCTTTACGGCGTGGTGGAGCAGACACCGCGCTTTATCCGCATGGACGGGACCACCGAGCGAATCGCCGGACATCCCGAGACGGCTGGGCAGATTCTGATTTTGGACAAGAAGGGTAACGGCGACTGGCAGGCCATCCGCGCTCTGGCCTTTGACGGCTCGCTTCTGGAGCTTTCCAAGAAAGAGGTCAAAACGGCCGAGATCACCACCCGCGACATCGATCGCAAAGACTTCCGCCACTACCTGCACAAAGAGATCTCCGAGGCCCCGAGCTCGGTCGAGAAGACCCTGCGCGGGAAGTTCGTGTTGCGCCGCGATCCCTATCGGGTGGAGATGAACCTGGGAGAGTCGGTTCTACCCTCCCGCATTGTCAACAAAGTGGTCGACGGCTCCATCAAGCGGGTCCTTTTCATCGGTCAGGGCACGGCCGCTGTGGCCGGCCAGGCCGTCTCCATCTTCATGGAGACCCTGTTCGGCAATCGCCTTGCCGTGGGAGCCATGAAGGCCACCGAGCTTTCCGGCTACCGTATGACCGAGCGGATGGACGACTGCCTGATCATCGCCATCTCGCAGTCCGGCACCACCACCGACACCAACCGAACCATCGACATGGCGCGCGAGCGAGGTGCCTCGGTCGTGGGTATCGTCAACCGGCGTAACAGCGACATGACCTTTAAGGTCGACGGGGTGCTCTACACCAGCGACGGCCGCGACATCGAGATGTCGGTGGCCTCCACCAAGGCTTTTTACTCTCAAGTGGTAGCCGGCTACCTTCTGGTCTTCCGCCTGGCTCAGGTGCTGGGCGCTCTTTCCGACGAGGACCTTTATCGAGAACTCGAGGAGCTGTCTCGCTTGCCCGTTCTGATGCGCAACGTCTTGGGCGGGGAGATTCAGGACAAGGTGCGCGAGTACGCCAGAGCTTATGCTCCCGCTCAGCGCGACTGGGCCGTGGTGGGAAGCGGTGTGACCCGAGCCGCCGCCGACGAGATTCGGATCAAACTGGCCGAGCTTTGCTACAAGAGCATCGCTACCGATCAGATCGAGGACAAAAAGCATATCGACTTGTCTTCCGAGCCTTTGACCCTGGTCTTGACGGCGGGTCTGACTCAGGTCGCCCTGCGCGACGCGGTCAAGGAGGTAGCGATCTTCCGCTCTCACAAAAGTGTGCCGATCGTGGTCTGTTCGGAGGATTTCGACGGGTTTGGGCCCTACGCCGCCGGCGTCATTGCCGTGCCCAAGGCCTCTCAATGCGCCTCGGTATTACTCAACGTGGTGGTCGGGCACCTGTGGGGCTACTTCTGCGCCCTGGCCATCGACGAGGGAGCGGAGCGACTGCGCGAGGCGCGCGCTTTAGCCGTCTCCTTTTACACCGTCGACGGTGGGGTCCCTCGGGGACGCTCGCTGGGCAAAGTGGTGGCCCTGGCCCGTCGCTTCCAGGAAGACCTGGTCAAGGGGCGCTTCAACTCCAGCCTTTCCGTTCAGGTCGCTACCGAGCTCACTTCGCTCTTGGGCTATCTGATGGGCACCAGATCGCTGTCGCAGTTCGCGGCGGAGTTCCAGGCTCGAGGGAATCCCAAGGAGCTAGTGGGAGCGCTTATTGCCGTGGTCTCTCAGGCGATTCACGAGTTGAGTCGCCCCATCGACGCCATCAAGCATCAAGCCAAGACCATCACCGTGGGAATCTCTCGCACCGAGGAGAGCTTCGACGGTCCCGTCTTCGAGCCGTTCCAGGAGTTGGGCTTATCACCCGAGGCGATCCCTTATCGGGACGCTGTCATTTTGCGCTCGCTCAACTCCGTGCTTGACCGCGTGGTCGGCGCGACTCTGTATCAGATCGAGAATCTGGGCGCGCTGGGCGAGCCCAGTGACGAGTCCACCTTGTCGACTTTGAAGAAGATTGGGGTGGCTCAGAGCATGCCGTCTCGCTCGGACAAAGAGACCAGGCTAGTGGGAACCAAAGAGTGGGCGGTGCGCAACGCCTCTATCTACTTGGGACGGGGCAGTCAGGACCGCCGTTCCATCGCCATCGTTCCCTTGATCCCGCGCGGACGGGTGGAGAAACTGGTCTTGATGCATCTGGAGTTCCAGGCCGATGTCAGCCGCCAGAAGAAGGTCGGAGTGCTGCAAGACCTGCGTCAGCGCTATGAAAACCTCAAAAGTTTGGTAACCGAGCGTGACGTGACCTGGCGGGATGAGTTCCTCGATCCTATCCCGGTGGAAGACCTCATTCTGGTACCGGTCAAAGACCTGGCCAGTAAAATCGTGGAGGGCCAGAAGGCTAGGGTCTAGAGCCGCGATGTTGAGGATGGGGGATCTGTGGGCCCAAGCGAAGGCTACTCTGGACATTTTGGCCTGGGGGCTAGCCTGTGCGCTTTTTGCGAGTTGGGCCCACGCCGAACCGGTCACTCGAGAAATGGCTCCTCCTGAGACTGGAGCTAGGATCGTCCAGGCGCGCGGACCGCATCGTCTGGTGGTTGACAAAGAAGCGACCCCGAACGGCTTACTTTTCGTCAGCCTGGGAGGGACCAACAGTCTCCCCTCCGACTTGGCGGCCTTGGATGACTTGGCCGCCAAGCTCGGCTATAAGGTCGCGGCGCTGGACTATCCCAACACCGTCATCTCGACCAAGGCTCGAGAGGCCGGGGTCCCCGACGGGTTTTCCCAGTTTCGGGAAGAGATCGTGGTGGGTACCGCGATAAGTTCCATCGTCGAAGTGGACAAAGCCAACAGTATCGAGAACCGGCTGGTCGCCCTGTTGAAGGCCGCGGGTCCCGACTACGCCGAGTTTCTCGACAAAGGCATTCCTCGCTGGGAAAAGATGGTCGTGGCGGGACATTCCCAGGGCTCCGGCCACGCCGCCTATCTAGGCAAACGCCACCGGTTGCGAGCCGTCTTGATGCTGGCCGGTCCCCAGGATACCAGCGATCGCGGCCCCTCCCCATGGCTTTCCGGTGAAGGCGCGACCGAGCCGGAGAACTTTCTAGCCCTTCTGCACCGGGAAGACTTCTTCGACAGCTCCAAGCAACTCCAGGTGGTGGCTGAGCTTCGAAAGCAGTCTCAGGAAGAGTTCGGCGACGATGTGATCGTTTTGGACATGGCGACCAAAGATGCCCACATGGTGGTTATTCAATCCGAATGTCTCCCCTGGTGGGAGAAGCTGTTGCGCCGCGCGGAACGCGCGCCCTCCACGACTGTGGACTCGCGGGTCGAGCCGTTGAAAAAAGCAGCGACCAAACATTATTTTCACCCCTGGTCGGAGGACCCCCTCACCGGCATGTCGGCTTATTCCATTGTCGAGGATCAAGGTCGAACCTGGGCCTTAACCACTTCCGTGGCACGGGGACCGAAAACGTATGCCGTGTGGGAATGGGTCGACGGAAATTGGACACATCTCTTCGCCTATCACTACTTCCAGGAGCTTGAGGGGAGCGATCTCGCCTGGGAAAAAAGAATGGACTTTCTTTACAAGATGTGGCGGCTCGACCCGCGGTTGCGACGGCGTTTGGAAGACGAAAGCGTGAGAAAACGCTTCTACTTTTAACCTCAGCGATTTTCTAGTCCGTTCTCCGTTCGCGTTCGACGAATATCCTCAGCCTGGTCCACCGTGCTCTGCTGTAGCGCTCGCAAGCCTTCAAGAACTTCAGCTCGCGCGGGATTCTCTTTACTCACCTGTGGATTGGGATGCTCCTCATCCCAACGGACCACCTCATCGATCGTTTGGCGAAACTTTGGGAGATCCCCGAAGGCATATTCGTTGATCACGGCTCCGACCGACTGATGCATGGCCGCCACCAAAGAGGACTCTTCACTTCCCGAGACGGTATCCTGGTTGGCCAGGGCGTAGTATCGCCACCGGAGCTGCCCAGCGTAGTACCAAAAGACAGCCTCGTCCTGGCGACCTTCTTTAAAGAGGCGCGAAGCCAACAGGTAGTACTCACTGGGATGGCGCTCCGTGATGGTCCGGATGAGCTCCTCGGTGCTGATGTCAGACAGAGGCTCTGGTTCTAAGGTGCTCATTTGTGGGCTCTCCTCCGTGACCTGAGGCTCAACCTGGCCACGGTCGATAGTCCTTTCCTGACTTTGGACCCACGGACTCGTCAAAAGTATGATACCGACGATGAAACAGGCTAGTGGACGCAAGGTTTACCTCCGGTGGAGTTTTGTCCTCAATTTGTGGCAAAGCAAAATATCCCTCAATTCGAGTTGTGAAATGTGTGCATGATCACATGGGGATAGTCGTCCTACCGACTATCCTCTAGTAGTGGAAGATCTGTCTGATCAGGAAACCCTCGACGCACCTCTCCCTCGGGAACTGAGCATCTTCACCAAGTTGCTGGCCGAACCTGTGGTCACTGCCGGCTCTTCCTATCGGACGGGCTCTCATCCCGTTTTGAAGGTCAAAATCGCCGCCGAAGTTTCGCGCAGTCCCAAGGTCGGCTTGATCGGGAAGTTGCTGGCTGAGGGCAAGGAAGCCTTTCGAGATCGCCGCTATCGGGTGGCTTTGGTCAAATTCTTGGCTATCGAGGAGCTATTGCGAAAGTATGGCGACATCCTTCGAGGTGACGTGGGTCCTGATATTCAAGACGAACTCGACTTTTTAAAAATTCAGTTCTACCTGCTCTCGGGTCAGGCGGCTGAGGCTTGTCGTACCTTAAAGAATCTCAACTACAAGGGGTCTCTGTATTTAGCGCATCGTCGCTACGCAGGACGCTACGGGCTGGACTTTCTCCACTGGAGAGACCTGGCCAGCGCTCTGCGTCAAATTTTCAAAACCAACGGATGCGGCCGTATCTTCGCCTTGCTGGGATACGTGACGGTCATGGGGCAACAGCCGTACGTGGCCAAGAGCCTCTCCTTGGAGTTAGGCTTCACCCCCGACCCTGGAGACGACGTCTTTCAGCCCTTCCTTTTGCGCCATCACAATCTTGTGACGGAGTGTTCCCCATCGGCTGCCCTCTGGCTACCCGAGTCGATGGTCCGGCAGTTCTCGATCACTCCTCTCAGCAAGGAACTCGAGGTTCTCTACCTCGGCGTGGCCGTACCCTTGACGCCTGATGGCAAGGCGCAGTTAGAGTCAATGACGGGCGTCGAAGTCGTGGAAGTCCCGGTTTCACCCGATCGAATTTCAGCCAGAAATGGTGTAATCTATGGATTCAAAAAAACCGCTTAAAGCAGTTGACCTGGGGGGGTCGACTGTCTATAATGGCGCGACGTGGGCCTATAGCTCAGCGGTTAGAGCAGCTGGCTCATAACCAGTTGGTCCCTGGTTCAAATCCAGGTGGGCCCACCACATAAAATCCATCGTGGCCCGGTGGTCTAGCGGTTAGGACGTCGCCCTTTCAAGGCGAAGATCGCGAGTTCAATTCTCGTCCGGGTCACCATATTTTGGGCGAATAGCTCAGTTGGCTAGAGCATCTCGTTTACACCGAGGGGGTCGGGGGTTCGAGTCCCTCTTCGCCCACCAAGCAGGGCCTTCAGGAAACTGGAGGCCTTTTTGGCGTTTAAGAAACTTTCGTATGAACTCCCGAGGGGTCGGGGGTGGCCTCCGCTTCGCTCCGAAACGGCGCTACGGGCTGGAGTAGGCGATTCTCGAGACTACAAACGCATGGCTTTCGCCGGGTCCACCTTCTGGCCCTGAGCGTTGATCACTTCGAAGTGGAGGTGCGAGCCGGTGGAGGTTCCGGTGCTACCCATTTTACCGATTTCTTGACCCGCGGCCACTTTGGCCCCGACCTGCACCGCCCGAGAATTCAAGTGCCCGTAGCGGGTCTTGGTGCCGTCGTCGTGCTTGATCTCGATCCACTTGCCGTAGCCGGTTCTCTCGTCTTTCGAGATGGTGACCGTTCCGGCCTTGGCGGCGAGAATCGGAGTACCGATGGGAGCCGCGAGGTCGATCCCCTGGTGATTGGTGCTGGCGCCCGCCGTCGGAGCTTTACGAGGGCCAAACCCGCTGGTGATCTTATACTTTCCTCCAACCGGATTGGTCCAACCGCCCCCAGCGGAACTGGCGTTGGCCGCGGCGGTTCCGGCAGCGCCGCCAGTCTCGGAGGCACCCAAGAAGCTCGAAGGGCTTCCCGAACCTGAAGCTCCCCCGAACTGGGCCGCACCCGATAATCCGGCTCCCCCGGAAACCATGCTCATCAACTGTCGCATCATCTGCATCATCTGAGCCATAAGAGCCATCTGCATCATCTGCATGCCTTGCATCATCATGCCGGACATGGCGCTCATGGGGTCCATGCCGCCCATGGAAGGATAGCCGCCTTGGTGTCCCAAGGGTGATGCTGAGTTCATTGGATTCTGCGAGATGTTCATCGTGAGTATGGCTCCATCCGTATGAGTTCTTGACTCTAAGCTAAGACAAAGAGTTGGGCTCAAAATGGACCATCTAGGCTGGAGGTTAACGTTCTGTTAACTCCAGCCAGTCCTCATCGATCCTTAATCTTGACACTGCCAGTCGGGATTGTTAGATTGACCCGGGACCTCTCCATGTCGAAATCACCCACTCCATCACTCTCCTTCGAACGCTTCAGGCACGACTTTCCGTTCCTGGAGAATACCATCTTCCTCGATAGCGCGGCCACCTCTCAAATGCCTCTTCCGGTGTGTCGGGCCATGAGTGAGCACTACCAGTTGGGCGCCAGTAACGTGCATCGCGGCGTCTACGCCTGGTCGGAAAGAGCCACCGACCGTTTCGAGCAGACGCGCGCGAAGGTGGCCGCGTTCATCAAAGCCCAAAGTGAACGGGAGTGCCTGTTCACCTCCGGCACCACCGATGCGATCAATCTCTTGGCTACCTCCTGGGGTGAGTCCAACATCAAGGCCGGAGACGCCATCGTGGTCAGCCTGATGGAGCACCACTCCAACATGCTTCCCTGGACCCAACTGGCCGAACGCCAGGGCGCCGAGGTGCTCTGGTGGGGCTTAACCCCTGAAGGTGAGCTTGACCTCGAGCAGCTCCCCCGACTGCTCGGGCGCCGTCCCAAGCTTCTAGCCTTGACCTGGGTCTCCAATGTTCTCGGCACCATCAATCCGTTGGAGCGAATCGTTCCGGCTTTTAAAGAGCAGGGCACCGTCATCGCCATCGATGGAGCGCAGGGCGTTCCCCATCTAGCCTGTGACGTCGGTGCCTTGGGCGTCGATTTCTTATCCTTTTCCGCCCACAAAATGTGTGGACCCACCGGGATCGGCGTTTTGTGGGGAAAACAGGAGCATCTCGAAGCCATGCCGCCCTACCGTTTCGGAGGAAGCATGATCTTGAGCGTTCGTCCCGAAACCCAAGCGCCTCAAGGTCTACGGGTTCGCTGGGCCGAGCTGCCCCACAAATTCGAGGGGGGAACTCCTAATATCTCCGGGGTGCACGGCTTAGGGGCGGCGATCGACTACCTCCAGTCCATCGGGATGGAGAACATTCGAGCCCACGAGATCGAGCTGAACCGTTACGCCCATGAACGTCTGTCCGAAATCGAGGGCCTCACTCTGTTTGGACCAAGTCAACCCGAAAGGCGTTCCGGAGTCCTGAGTTTTGACCTCAAGGGAATCCACCCCCACGACCTGGCCACCCTGCTCGGGCGAGAAGGTGTCTGCGTACGGGCCGGCCATCACTGCTGCCAACCCTTGATGAGGCACTGGAGGCGCCAGGGAACCACTCGCGCCTCCTTCTATCTTTACACGACACCCGGGGATATCGATGCTCTGGCCAGCGCTTTAGAAAAAGCCGCGAGCGTGTTCGAGGGCTTCTGCTAATTCCTATGGACGACGATCTTTACCGCGCCATCATTTTGGAGCATTCCAGTAACCCGCCTCATCGGGGCCGTTTAGAAGCACCCACCCATCACGACGAGGGGATCAATCCCTCCTGTGGCGATGAGGTGGAGCTCTTTTTTCGAGTTGAGGACAACGTTATCGAGGAAGCTACCTTCGAGGGCGTCGGCTGCTCCATCTGCCTGGCTTCAGCCTCGATGCTGACCCGCGCGCTCCGTGGCAAGTCGGTCAATGAAGCCAAGGAGTTCTATCAAGCGTTCAAAAGTTGGATAACCGTGCGAGAGCCCAAACCGAGCCCCGTCGATCTCGACGAGCTCGAAGCCCTGGGTGGAGTTCGCAAATATCCTGTGCGCCTCAAGTGCGCGTTGCTGGCCTGGGAAACGTTTTCCACCGCCATGAGTAAGAATTAAAGAGAGGACCTTACCGTCATGTCAGAACCGCAAACCGAAGGTGTCACCACCGCCCCAGAAACCGAAAAAGAAGCCATCGAGACCGCCGCCGAATTGACCGAAGCTCAAGCGGACGGAAACCCTGAAGAGAGCAAAGCCAGTGGTGAGATGCCGAACGAGGAAGCGATTCGGGAAGCACTCAAAGACGTCATCGACCCCGAGATCGGAATCAACATCGTGGACCTCGGTCTGATCTACGACGTCATCCCTAATGAAGAGACTCGTCAAGTCGAGGTCAACATGACCCTCACCTCTCCCGGATGCCCGGTTGGTCCCGAGCTCAAAAGCTCCGTCTGGCTCACCGTCAAACGGATGGACGGTGTGGATGACTGTGAGGTCAACCTGGTTTGGAAACCCCGCTGGGATCCCAGTGTCCACGCCTCGGAGGAAGCTCAGATGTTCCTCGGGATCTGGTAGATCAATAGATCACCGGAATATCGCAATCACGAACTCCCACCCCGCTCTGAAGAATGAGTATCTCTTTGATCTCATCGGCCGGGGCGTCGGGGTGCTCCCGATGTAGGAGCGCTAGCTGGCCCGCGACGTAGGGCGCTGAAAAAGACGTTCCGCAAACTTCTCCCACGAAAGGGCCGACCCGCAACGGAACTTTCACTCCGGGTGCCAAAAAATCGACTTCGGGGTCTCGGCTGGAAAAGTCGGCCACGGTATCGTCAGTAGGCGTGGGGGTCCCGCGATCGTCAAGAGCACCCACCACGATGTTGTATGGGTTGGAAAGCAGGTTGTTCTCGAAGTCCGGCGGGACAACATGGTTCTCAAGCAGAGGAGCCATCACATCATGATCGTTTCCAGCCGACACCACGTAGCTGATTCCAGCTTCTCCAAGCCGCCGCGACAGCTCTTCGTGACGCCTTCTTTCCAAAATCAAGGAGGGACTGCGGTCACGAACCTGGGCTATCTTCTCAGCCAATGCCCTTAACATCGTCAGATATCCACCATCCTGGAAAGTTGCCGGAACACCAAGGGCCTGGCAAAGATACTCCCCCTTGGGGCTAAAGCAGACCCGTCCCAACATATCTTCGCCCAGTGCTCCCTTCAGGATACCGGTCATGACAAGAAACGCGGAGGTCCCTTCGGACTGATTGATGGTCGTCAAGGGAAGATGAGGATTGGCCAGCATAGACTCAAGTATCTCATTGGTTCTCCTTAAGTGTTCCACTAGACGAATTTCAATGCCCGCGGCCACCCGTTGGGCCGGACTCTCCTCTCCCGGCAGGGAGAGTAGTCGAGCCGCCGATAAACTCAGACAGTTTCCGGTATCGATCTTCTGGATCTCGCTGTCGGGAAGGGGACAAGACTGGCGAAACCGGGCGACGACTTTCTCTCCGTGGGAGCTCTCGTCACAATCACCGTATCCAGGCTCGAAGCCGTCTAAAAAAGCCACCGTCGCCGTCAGGTTACGTCCGTTAAAGTAACGAACGGGCGCCCGTGACAAGGCTAAAGAGTTATCACGGGCCTCATCGATCGAGAGTTTCTCGGCGTAGAGCCCCGCCCGATCCCTATCTTGGGGCGAAGACGATGCCAACAGAGTGGGGAAAGAGGGTCGGAAGAAAGAGATATCCATACCTCTATCCTCCGATGAGATCGTGAACGGACTTTTGCCTACCTATTGCCGACCCGTTTCTTTTTGATGAACAAAAGTTTAACGGACCTCGACCCCAAAAGTCGCGACGCACGATAGCATAGAAAGCGCCCAAGACAATGAATTTGGGTCATTTCCCTCCAAGATAGTGTAACTTCGGCGAAGTTCTCATCGAGGAATAACGAGACCAAAGTGGGCGGACGGACTCGCGCGCTGGCAAAGATGCGAAGTACTTGCTAAGATCACCGTGTGAGACTCTGTTCACTTCGCCTCGGTCGTGCTGGAATCGCGCTGATCTCTATCATGATCTTGCTGGCTCTCATCACGGCTATCGTCGGGAGTTCTACCCTCTACATGCACAACCGGCTCTCTAGCTCAGGGCACCGCGACCGCCAACTCAAAGGCAGATACGCGGCCCAGGCCGGCTTAAATCGCGCACTGGTTCAACTGCGCGAAAACAGCGACTGGAATCCTGGTACTTTCAGGGAAACATTAGGCTCTACCGACATCGGCTTTGAAGTGAAGGTTCTGAACAACCGAACCAACGTCTCGCCTGTGGTCGCCCCCGACGGTACAGATTTGGCCGCGGGTCATGTTTGGTTACAAAGTACTGGAATCGTCGATGGGGAGCGAGTTCCCGGACGTTTCGGCCAAGCCACAACCCGCGCCGTACAACCGCTGCCTGTCTTCGACCATGTCATACATTTTCGTGGGGGTCCAGTCGACCCGGCTATATGGCGCCAATGCACCATCGACAGCTACGATGGGATCGTCTCCAACTACGTGCCATTCCGCGCCGCGGGCCGTCCAGACCGAATCAAGGCTCACGTTCGTATCGACAACGGCGGCGCGGGCACCAACGTCAACCTCGACGGGAATCTGCTGGTACCCGCCTCAGACGTTCCTCTGTCCATCGCGGGAGGGGCTTGGTCGGGAACTCGTATCGTAGACGAGACCACATACACTCCACTCCACTTTCGCGCTCCGGAAGACTTGGAGGACGCCCCCATAACCACTCCTCCCTCCAGTGGCTTGATCCCCCCTGGGCGATACTACAGTCTTCCCTTCAGTACAAGCGATCTGCAAATGGAGGAGGGCGACTACTACTTCGTCGACTTCGACGGGCAGGTACGCGAGAATCTCACCCTGCTGGGACCTGGACCCACTACCATCTACGTCGAACGGGGTTTCTATCCGCCGAAAAACACAAATGCGGGAGGACAGTCCGACCAGCTACGCGTCTTCTTCATTGAAACCTCCGCGACTTGTAGCTTCATGCAAGCCAGATCAGGAGGCACCTTCGTGGGCGTGGTCGCCGGGCGGACCTTGCGCTTCTCGACGTTGAATCCCTCTGACTTTTATGGCGCGGTCATCTGCAGTGAATATTTCGCCACAAGCTCCGACGCTCGAATCCATTATGACGAAACCCTGGCCAATCGCCCCTTGAGCGCGGCCACCGAATGGGTCTTAGTCAATGAGGGCACGGAGTGAACCGAGGACTGAGCCTACTAGAGGTCGTCGTAGGGAGTTTTATCTTCGCCACCGTCTTTGCCGGATTTGCAGCCACCTGGGTGCTACAAGAGCAAGCCATGCGTAAATATCGCGATCACAACCTGGCGCGATTTCTCGCGGAAAGCGAGATGGAGCGCGCGACCGCGCGGGGCTTTCAAGGGCTTCGCAGTTATGCCACTGGATCTCCCCGAACCCTCGGAGTCACCAGGAAAATAAACAATGAGGAAACAGTCCAGGAATTCAAGGTCACCGTGTCACTGGAAAATGCCACTGACATAAGCGCGGACGTGATCGTCAAGGTGGAAGGGACGGGGGACGACAAGCTCAATTTCGAGCTGCGAACCGTCGCTTTCAAAACTATCTGATGCGCGAAGTTTCTTTGTCACGGTGTCGCCGCGGAGTCTCTGTGGTCGAGTTGCTCGTCTGTTCGGCTATCATGGCCCTGCTCTTCGCCTCGACACTGATGGCACTTGTCGCTGGCAAAGAACGCGCGGCACGTTCAAGTGCCCAGATCGAGATGGAGGAAGAAGCCATCAAAGCCATGTCTTTACTCTCAGAGGAACTCTCGGAGAGTAACTTCGGCTGTGTCTGGGCTCCAAGCGATCAATTCCTTGTCTTTCCTCTTCCGCGCACTCTCTCAGGTGCCTACACTGTCGAACCGACAGGCGAGTTACGTTGGAGTATCTTGGTCTCCTATCGCCGAGCCACTCGATACGGTCGCGACTATCTGATCCGGCAGCCAGCGGACGTTGCGGACAAGGTCGATGCTCCTATCGACCCACAGCTTATGACCCCTGTGCCTGACGCGGCCTTCTTTTCATCGCAACCCACACCGGAGCGACTTCTGGCGCGAGGATTCCAGCGACTGGCGGTAACTCCCGCGGATGGCAGTGTTGGATTGGAGCTCGAGGTTGAGCTCGTCTCAGGACAACGGACCATCGGATTAGAACTTCGCAGCGCCGTGTGGCCTCGCAATTAAACCAGAGGAGGAACGAATCTTCCCACCGACCCAAGCGCGTCAACGCAGACGAAGTGTTACCGTTTCGGTATTGTCAACAGGCCCTAATGGATCTTGGCTTTGGCTTCCTCGTAGTCTCCGTCGGGGCCGAAGAGCTGGCGGGGGGCCAATTTGATGTTCCGATAGAGCGGTGATTCGGAAACGAGCTCATACTTGGCTCCGGTTTTGCGGTAAGACAAGTTTGGTTTGTACTCCCAACGATTCGGATGGATGGCGTCTTTGGGTAGCTCGTTGAGATACTTAGGTACCAGAGCATCCAAGTTCGGCGGATAGGCGCCCTGGTCAAGTCGATAGCGCTCCAGGGCGACCACGGTTTCAAGAGCCGCGAAGCGAGTCAGCATTCTCATAAACTGGACCTGAGCACGGCTGAAGTTGGGAGTCACCTGAGCGGCCACCACGTTCATCATTAAGATCTCATCAATGTCGAGTGTGTTTGGATTTCCCAGGTCTTCCCAAGTCTTCGATTGATCCAACTGCAGATTCAAGTAGGCCAAACGTTCACTCTCCCAATACGAGGAGGGAAGGATATGATAGAGCATCGACCAGTCGCCATCGCCCTCTACAAACTTAGTCCAACTCCCCCCGTCCAGATGTCTGTCCACGACCTGGCGTAAGAACTTGTCCACGGTGTAGGTCTCGCGTAGCATGGTGTCTTTGAGGTCGCCGCGCCTGGGGGCTGTTTCTCTGAGAGCCTCCGCCAAGCGAGAAAGCTGGTTCGAACTCAGGTCCCCCTCGAAAACAAAACGTTCCACATCGAGCGTGGCGATGGAGCGTTGGGCGACTGAAATCATCAGGCAGATCAGACTGTCGTTGCTGATCTTGCTCGACCAGCTCAGGTTCATGCGAAGGTAGTCCAGCGCCTTTTCGCTGTCACCCGCTTGCAGGGCCTCATTGGACAAGCCGGCCAGCCCCTGAGTGATGGCCCTGCAAAGAATGAAGTTTGGAACCTCGTCTTGTAAACTAAAATTCTGATGGGAGACGTAGCTAAAATATGGCTTACTAATGGCTGATTCGATCCTTGGCAATTCCCGTAGAAAATCGGCGCGAACTCGTCCTTTATCTTCTTTCTTTTGGGACTCGTCGGCATTCTCACGCCACAAGAGACTGCCCATCTTCAAGCGCTTGGCGACTTCAGCGGCCTGTCGCACCTTGTTTTTATCAACCGCCTTGTCCATGTCGAGCTCCGACCTGAAGAAGAAAGGTTTCAACTCGGTTATTCCGTTCTGCTCGGCGGGAATGGCCCGTTGTCGAGCTGCGTAATCCTCCACCTCCCTCACCATCTCGCGGTAGAACCCCTCGTGTCTGAGCTCTTGAGTCAAACCGAACCGGAAGAGGAGCGCCCCCGCCAGGAATAAGGGGGCCACCCCTACCAGAAAGCCCACGAAAGAGCGGCGGAGGGCCTTGAGCCAGGGGGTCTTGTCCGGCGGCCTTCTTCGCCATGCCGCCACCCAGGCGACCAAGGCTGTGATCATAGCGATTCCCAGAAGTGTCTGCTCGGGGATCCCAAACCCTCTCAGACCAAATGAGCTCATATCGACGTGGTTGCTCTCCAGATAAAGCCAGGCCAACATGCCCAGCCAGGCTCCATGACCCCAGACCACTAATTGTGCCGGGAAGACTCTCTGCTCGGCCGCCCGCCAAAGCGGGGTGAAGGCGTTGACCAACCACAAGAACGTCACTACGGTGGTGGCCAATCCGGCCAAGGGAAGGATTCCACTAGAGGCACGAAAGCTCAGGCTAACCTGGTCCAGCCCAGCGACCCCACGCCCCACCAGACCCGAAGTGAGAGCGATCGCCACCAGAGGCAAGAGATAGTAAAGACCAGGGATCCTTAGCTCCGGCATTCGGCTTCGAAACGATGACGATTCAAAACTTTCGGGGAGCCTCCAGGCGTAGAGCGCCTTGAGCACGACGGTGCCCACCAGTAGGAGAGCCCCACCAAGCGCCAGCATTTTCAAACTGAGCAGTCGCGCGGCCAGCCCGAAGAGCGAAATCAAGATGGCCGACAGACCCAGGCCACGAGGCGAAAAGATCGGTACTCTCAGCAGGGACTCCCACCGGACCAGCCTCGAGACCAAAGGAGATTGGGCGTGAAAGCGGGCCGTCACGGCAGTGGCCGTGGTGCGAGCGAAGTCGGACGGAAGGCCGGCGGGAAGCGTCGCGGTGTCGCGAAGCTCCTGGCGAAGCTCTAGCAAGAGCCGGCCATCGCTATCCAACGACTCGGGCTTTAGTCCATCCTCTTGATCCAGCATTTCGGAGAAAGCCAGAAATTCGGGGCTCATCTCGTCGGTCATCGGTTTACTCCTTTATAGGCGTCGATAAAACGTTGGCGGGCCTTGGCCAGGCGGGAACGAACCGTGCCCAGAGGGACGTCGAGCACGCGACTCATCTCCTCGTAGCTCATAGAGCAGACCTCACGGAGGGCGAGCGCGGTCCGGTCGATTTCGGGCAAGGCGGCGAAAGTCGAGCGAATCTTCTGGGCCCGAGTGACCTCCTCGGCCAGGTCCCCCTCTTCCGGTAAAGCCTGCAAGTCTTCCCGTTCTTCAAAGTCGGTCTGAACTTCTCGCCGGCGACGCCGCAGGATGTCGTGACAACAGTGGCTCACGATGCGGAACAGCCAACCCTTGAAGGCGGCCGGCTCTCGCAGCTGCCCGATCCGCTGGAAGACCAGAAAATAGGCCTCCTGAAGAGCATCCCGGGACAGCTCCGAGTCGCTGGTGATGGAATAGGCGAGACGATAGCAAGCGCTCTCCGTTCGGGCGATGAGAGCTTCCAAGGCCCCCTCATCTCGAAGCTGAAGCCGTCGAGCCAGCTCCTCGAGCTCTCCCGAGGCCGCTGTCGTCCTCTCCTGACCTGTCATCTCTCCCATTGTAAGCGTCGCGGACACTCCACGGTCCCTCCTACCTGTCGCATTAAAGACTAGACGGCACGGGTTCGGGAAAAGTTCGCACCTTGCTCAAATTTATTCTTTAGCTCGCCAACTCGACCAAAGACCCAGCGCTAAGTAGCGTATCAGACGAGGAACACCACCCGTCTTAAGACCAACGTAGAGCCCGAGCAAGCCAACGAGCCGCAAGAGGACGGTAGACCAGGAGAGAGGCGGGGGAGCGGGAGCCTCGGAGCGACCCGCCAGTCTCCAGAGCAAGCCGAACTCCAATCCTAGGAGGAGCCCCAGGTCGCGTTGCAGCGATTCTCCTCCGCTCTCGGGCCAAAAGGTCGCCAGGAGGAGGCCGAATCCCAAGCTGAGATAGCAGGCGCTCCGCTTGTCGCCGCCCCACCGCTCCACGACCCCGGCCATCAGCGCCCCGACAGCCCAGCCGCCCAAAATGTCGAGGGGGAAATGGACACCGAGCCTCAATCTGGACCAGGCCACGCCCAGCACCCAGGGGATCAGCCAGAGTCTCCATTTTCCACTCCCTGACCGAGCGAGGATGAGGGCTACCGCCAGGGACAGGGCGGCATGCGTGCTAACAAAGCCGGGGGACGGCTCGTCGACGAGAGCCTGAGGAGGACGAGGCCAGCGGAGGGTCCACTTGATAGCCTCGCCGACAAGATCGGTCAAGACCATCACCCGAGCGACCTTGATCGCGGTCTCCCAGGGGCCTCTCCAAAGAAGAAGTGGAATCAAAAAGAGATAAAACCATTCGCTGCCGAGCGCGGAAAAGAACCGCGCGATGGACTCTCCCCCGGCTGGTGAGACAGAGACAAAAAAATCGACCCAAGCGGTCTGTAGCGAGGATGCCGGCACTCGGCGAAATTTGGCGCGCAGCGCCACTGGCCTCCCGGAGGCGGGTGAAGTCGCCCGGAGAAGAGAATACTCTACTTATGGAGCGCCTGGGAATCAAAATTACCCTACTGGTCATCGCCCTGGCGAGCGGTTTCTACTGGGCTCAGCCGCCTCACCTGACCGGCGGTCCCATTCTCGCGGCTTGTAGCGTTCTCTGGGCCTTGATGGCCCTGGCTTCCTTTCGGTCGGAAAGAGCGGAGGACTGGAGCTATCGTCTCAGCTCCTTTTTAGGAGTTACCATGGCCACCGTGGAGGGGATCTCGGGCATGCTAGGCTTGCAGAGCCGGCCCGGTCTTCTCTGGATGGCCTGCGTGCACGGCGCGGCCTTTTTTCTCGCCGTGGTCGGACGCTATCAAAAAGTCAGCGCCCGCCGTCCCAGGCGTTCTTTCGACTAGGACTTCGCCACGGGAGCGTAGCTACCGACAGTGGTGCCTTCGACGAGTTCGGAGAAGCGAAGCTTGTCCGTGGCTGAACTCCCGTCCTCGAGGTTGGTCACGGTCAACTCCTGGGTCTCGGGATCAAGGATGAACTCCTGGCTAGCCACATCCTCGAATCCTTGTTCCGACTTCTTGAGGTCGATCCACTGATAGACCACTCGATGGTTCGCCGGACACGGTAGAGTGCGTGTGTAATTCCATAACTTGTGAGTGAAAAGCGGTGAGTTGCTGGGGAAGTATTTCACCGTGGTGAAAATGGAGACGAAGCAGACGAACTCGCAGACGTGAATGTAGCGCAGACCCGAAGCCAGGTCATACTCGCCTGGTCGAGAGTAAAGATGCCGCTCTCCACTGTCCTTGTCTTCAAAATAGGCCCGCACGTAGAAGTTGGTGTTGTCCACGGTGAAGACTCGCCAGATGATGATCCCCCAGAGGTTGGTCCAGCGATCACAGAAGGCTTGAAGTTTCTCGGGCAGTCGCTTCTTGGCGTAAAAGTTATAGTAGAGACCGAATTTGGCCAACGGTAAGAGTAGAAGATACACGACCAGGAAGGCCGCGAACACGGCGTTGAGCACGGTCAAGGCGGGATGGGTCACCCCGGCGTTCATGCCGGCTGCTGTGGGCAAGAGAGAGTCGATCCAGCCTCCCGGAGCGCAAAAGAGAAGGCAGCAGACGATCACTGTGTGACAAAGATAGCCGAGTCTGATGTGAACAAAGATGAAGACGAAACTTGCCGCCATGGCCAGACCGCCCAATTCCGCGGTGGGCGGATACAGCATCAGGGCGCCGCAAATCAGTTCCCCCAAGTAGGCGCAGTGATTGAAGAAGCGGAACAAGGGCGATGCCGGAAGGAAGCGACGATAGAACCTCCAGTAGCGCCCCCACCAGGGATTGACCATCCCGCGCTCCATGCCGTTGTTTTGAGGGTAGCCGGAAAACAGTTTGTACTGACCGGCACATAGCATGATGACGGCGAAGTCGACTTTGAAGGCGAGGAGAACCACCGGGCGCAGCCATCCGGCCGGATCATAAAATCGCGTCCACTCCAAGAAGAAGACCAGGGCGGCCAGCCAATAAAGCATAAAGCCCGGAGCGCCCATTCCGCGGGAGAGGCTCTTCCATCGCAGGGCGATAAAGAAAAGGCGGCTCCAAAAAAGGCAGACCGCGGCGGCCAGAACGGTGTGCTGGTCCATCCACAGCCAGCAGGCCGAAGCGATCCAGGACGACAGGACCAAGACTCTCCCCAGCGGGTGCATGACGACAGACAGCCACGGTCCGTCATCGGCATACCCACGGCGCCCCACTGTCCCAAAGAAGCGGTGGGCGTTGGGTAAGCTCAGAAACAGCATTCCCAGCGTGCAGAACGCGAAGCCACCCCGAATGAGAGACTGTACCGGGAGGGAGAGCGCGAGATAGTCGGACACGGGAAACATTTTATCCCAAGTCGAGAAAAATCTCGGAATTTCCTCGGAAAGCCTCTTCTTAGACTGATTCCATCCCATTCATTGGAGCAAGTTGATGTCTATCGGAGTAGGAGAAAAGGGCCCAAGGCTGATTGTGGGCCACGTGGCCCACAATCAAGCCAAAATATGGGGCAGAGGCGACTCGCGTCACCCGGTCATGTTCGTGCGGACCCAGGACGAGTCCGGCAAGTCTGTGGAGTCAACGACGGTTTTGAATCCCAAAGACGGGTACACCGGCGTCATTGGGTTGAGCGGATTGGACTCCTCAACCGACTACAAAATCGAAGTATCCTACGGGTCCAACCGCAAAACACCCGAGGAAGATCGTCGTCACCGCGCGGAGGGTCATTTCGAGACAGCTCCCTCTCCCGACAAGTCCGAGCCTTTCCGAATGGTCCTCGGAAGCTGCAATTTTCACGGCTGGGGACCGTTCCGAAACAACGACAAAGCGGCGGAAAAAGTCGCCGAGGTCGCCGCGGGCGCCGACCTGGTCATTCACGCCGGAGACCAGGTCTACGCCGACAAAAGTCCCCTTAGCTTTACCTTGAACGACTATCGTGAAGCCTACTTAAGCACTTGGGACGACCCTGGGATGAAGAGGGTCCTCTCCGGTTCCGCCAACTACATGATTCCGGACGATCATGAGATAGTGAACGGATACTCCGAGGATGGTGAATTGACAGCGTTTCAGCGCACCATCCTATGGTGGCGAGGGCACCACGGACCGGCCCGAGAGCAGTACGCGGAAATGGCTGGCAATGGCAAGCAGGCCTTCGCGGAGTTTCAAAAGAGCCATGGGCCATCCAGCCACGGAGTGTCCAAGAACTACTACACCTTCGAGCGCGGCCAACATCGCTTCTTCGCCATGGATACCAGATTCGAACAGAATCGGGCCGAAGGGAGGATTATCTCGGAGCAGCAACGCGAGGCTCTCTTCGCCTGGCTTTTAGAAAACAAGGAACAGCCGAAGTTCATCGTCACGGCCACACCTTTCATCAGCGAGATCGATGTCGACGACGGAGGATGGGCAAGCGAAGGCCATCGCCACCAACGAGAAGAGATCATCGAATTTTTAGGTCAGCACGAGATCGATAACGTCGCTTTCTTATCCGGAGACATTCACGGAAGCTGCCATTCGCAAATGCGCGTCAAATCCTTGACCGGTAAGGAGATCACCCTGCATGAATTGGTGTCGAGTCCGATCAACGCCTCTCAGATGCTCTCTCGAAAGAGCTTTGTGGAAAACAGCCAGGGCACCACGGCGAACGGGACTCGCTACGCGATGCAGTTGAACAAGGAGTCGGCCATCGGAAAGGGTCTGCTACCGACCATCGGCAATTCCAATGTCCTGGCTATTGATGTAGACGGGGATGAAGTCGAGTACCACTTCTACCGGACGCGCAAAGACGATGAAGGCCCGTATCGATCGGGACGCTTCACGATCTAGGCGGAACCGCGTCGCCCGTAGAGACGCACCCACTCGCGCTGGGCGATGCGCAGAAGGAGAGGACGCCGCAGTTGAGTGTAAGCGACTTCGTAGAGCTCGGTAGCCAACTGATACCAGTGGTCGCGGTGTCCCAACCACCAGGTCAGGTCGCGAGCCAGCGCCAGCGCAGCGCCGGGCGCCCCTACCTTGAGAGCCGCCAATCCCGCCTCTCGCACCTTGTCGAGCTCCCTTTTCTCGATCAGGCGACAGCGAAAGTCCTCGTGGATCAAGCCGAGCGGGGCGTTCTCCGGCTCGGCCACGACGCCGAGCTGGTCGGCCGTCCGGTAGGCGATCATCTCCTGACGCAGCTTCTGGGCCTGACCAGCATCATAGGCCCCACTTCCCCGGGTGAGGCCTAGGCTATCGAGGTCGTCGAGATGAGCTCCCAACCATCGGAAGAGCTCCTGCTCGTCGCGAGCTACCACGCCGCAGCGTTGAGGAGACTCTGGAACGATCACGGCGAAAGTGGTGGTCGGTGAAGACTCCAGCGACGGAGAGTCCACCAAAAACCCGATGTAAGTGTCCGGTTGACCTGACCGAACAGCGAAAGGAAAGAACTCCGGCGGCATCTGAGGAACGCGTAGCGACTGGGGTGAGCCGCCAAGAAAAGAGTAGAGGGGCCCGCCGAGGGTTAACCCGAACTTGCTAAGACCGGTGTGCGGCTCTTCAGGAGCCCGAGCGACCGCGGCCTTCATCGCCTTCTCGAACGCGGGACTGACCGCGAATCCGAAAGCTTCGGACAAGTTCTCGACAGTCAGTTCGTTGGCCATACCTCCAGCTATTCTCCAAAGGGCATCGATCGCCTGGCAAGATAAGGGTAAAGAGCTACTACCTTCCGAACTTCTCCCGGAAGCGCTCGACGTGCCAGGCCAACGGGATGACAGCAAATCTGCAGACGAACCAGAAAAGATAGTCGGGCAAGAGGTGACGTAAAATCATCATCAGCCGGCAGGCGCCGTTGGCCCTGTCGAAAGGACAGTAGAGATCGAACATGGGCTTGGCTCGACCGACTTGTTTCAAGCGGCCCAGGTAAGTAAAAGCGTTGCGAAAGAGTAGCCTGTACGGCTTTGGTCGATCCTCTTCAGAGACTAACGGAGAACTGGAATAGCGCGGAAGCATATTCACCGCGGGCTCGAACAGACCCTGATAGGACAGCCCTTCCGGATGACGTCGATACTTCATCAGAATCTCCCTCAGCCCAAAAAAACGACAGCCCGCCAAAGACAGGCGTAGCCACATCTCCCAATCCTCACAAGCCCTGATGGAAGGATCAAAGCCTTGGAAATGCTTGAGCGTTTCGCCTCTAAACATCACCGAGCTCGGTAAGACAAAGAAGCTAGAATAACAGAGGCGAAAAAACTCCGCTCCCTCAAAAAAGCCGGTGGGACCATAGTCGCCACCCGGCAAGAAAGCGCCTTTGGAATCACACATGGTGAAACGACAGTAGACCAGGTCGACCCCCTGCTCGCGCAGGCATTCCAACTGGCGTTCCAACTTGTCCGGACTCCAGATGTCGTCTCCATCGAGCAACGCGATGGCATCCGCCCTGGAGATATCAATGGCGGCATTGCGTGCCCTACTGATGCCTTGATTCTCTTGCTCGACGATTCGAAATCGAGGGTCCAACGCGGCGTACCGGCGCGCGATGGCCAGCGTGTCGTCGGTCGAACCGTCGTTGACGATGATCGCTTCCCAGTTGGTTAGCGTCTGAGCACGCAATGAATCGAGGGTCTCGGCCAGGTATCGCCCGACGTTGTAGGCCGGGATGACAATGGAAACTTCGGGAGTCAACACTAATCGTAAATCGGAAGTCTCTGCAAAACCTTGACGTTAGGCTGCTCGAAGTCGTCGACCAGCTGGCCCAAAAAAACATCTCCCTTGCCGTTAGCCACGTGTAAGGAGTAAGCGTTCTCCTTGACCCGGTCCTTAGCCATCAGGTCAGCGGAGAAGAGCGCGGCGTTGTCGGACTCCTCTTGGCCCACCGGCGTGTGGAAACTGCTGGCCAGTTTGCCGGAGGCATCGAAAGTAGCCGAGACTCCCGAATGTAACTCGACCTGGATGTCGGCTCCCTCGTGGAATATTCCGGTACTGACCCGTTCGGGTTTGGTAAACTGATAGACAGTGCGTCCATCGGCGAGCTTCACCGGTTCCCCCTCGACCTGATAGCCCTCACCCAGCCCGTAGTGAGCGTCCAGAGAGGCCAGAACCGACTCGGCCGAACCATCCCCCAGCCGCACATCCTCGCTCTTGCCACCACGCAGTTGGGCCACCTGTTCGGCGCTGAGAATGTCTCGGTCCACAAGAACCGAACCCAAGCGGTCGAAGGTCGTCTTGTCTTCGTCGCGCGCGGCCACCCGCAGCATCGATTCGGCCACCACCGAGAACTTGATGCCGCTGGGTGGAAGCTCGTGCAGAGCTTTGCCCCAGTTGCTGCCCAGGGTGTCGCGGGCGGTCTTGAGCGCTTCCAGCTCGGACTTTCCGCTGGCTTTCTCTCCGTCATAGAGGGCGGTCAGCATGCGATAGAAGGCGCCGCTCCAGACGCGAGAAAAGGAGTGAAATTCCCGGGTGAGGACATCCTCGCCCACCGTGGGAGGATAATCGTCGTCCGGCAGTTTCTTGGGGTCGATGTACTTGAATTCGTTGAGCGCGGTCCGGTAATACGGGCGGTCGTCGTTATTGGGGTCCTTGTCCTCTTTGTTGAAGGCCGTGCCGAATTCCTCGGCCATGCGCGAGATCAAACTGGGCTGGCGCAGGTCGCCACCATTTTGCTGCAAAGCTTTGCTCAGGTTCGAATCCTGTTGTAGAGCGTGAAGCAGAGCCGAGCAGTCTCCGAAGGCTTCGTGGAAAGCTCCGGCCTCATTGGAGTAGCCGGCCCGAGGACGTAGACCGTCCCACACGGCGTGGCCGATCTCGTGGGCGATCACGTCAGCCGATTGGCTCGTCGTGACCCGCTTGCCCAGACTGGGGCTCTGCCACTCGAAGAAGTTGATCGAGCCTTCCCGACCGTTGAAGTAGGCTGTTTTCCCCGTTCCCTTGTGGGGCACCACGGTCAAGGGGCCACGGAACGACCACTGCGCCTGGCGACCCAGATACTTGTCGTACATGGACAAGGTGTTGGCCACGATGGCGTAAGCGTTGACCTGATCGAACTGAGGAGTCCCCACCTCGTAGTTGTAGTTCCCGTCAGGGTCGGCGATGGCTATCGGCGCGCGATCATAGATCTCCATTCGAGGCGAGGAAAGCTTGCTTCCGAGAATCTCCTTGGGAAGCTCGATCTCCTCGGTGGGGCCGACCAAAGGGTCCTGAGGGAAGACCTTCACTTTGGCCGTGGCCTTGGGGTCCGGCGTGGCCTGAAAACTCTCGGCAGGGTCGGGAGCCGAAGCTTCCTTGGTCGTGGGCGCCGCTTCGGAGCGAACGGCCTTCTTGGCAGCGATGATGTCGGAGGAAACGCGGGTGGGTTCTATTGCCATTGGCAAGCGTTCGAGGCTATTACCATAATGCCTGCGCGCCTGACGGTGTAGCGCTCATCTGACTCCGGTCGAACCAAAGCCACCCCGTTCGGTGGACTCGACCTTGGCTTCGACTAATTCCACCGGATAGATGGGTGCCACCGTCAATTGAGCAATCCGGTCTCCTGGTTCGACCCAGAAAGTTTCACCACTAAAATTGTGCAGAATCACTTTGACCTCCAGACGGTACAGGTGGTCGATGGTGCCATGGTGAGCCACGATCCCGCGGCTCGCCAGTCCACTACGACCACGAACTCTGGCTTCCCATCCTTGCTCGAGCTGCATGGCCCAACCCAGGCGAACCTGTGCCGTGGCTCCGGCTTCGATGGTGATCCCCTCGCAGGCAGCCAGGTCGAAACAGGCATCCGTGGGGTTGGCTTTCCTGGGTAAGCTGGCCTGGGGGTGTAAGAGTTCTATACGGAGAGTGGTCTGAGGTATCTTCGCCATAGCGCATCCGATGCACCCCGAGTGAACTCGATCCCTGGCGGAAGGGCATGTTCGGTCCCCTTACAAAGAATCGAAGATGAGCCAGAGACCCACTGTATTGATCTCCGGCGCCAGTCGCGGACTGGGCGCCGAAACCGCCTGCGCTGTCGCCACTCTAGGGGCCGACCTCGTCTTGACCGCGAGAAACCTCGAAGGTTTGGAAAAAACCGCCACGCGAGTCAAAAAGATCGACTCTTCCTTGTCGGTCGAACTTCACGCCGGCGACTTGGTGGACAGCGACTTCTGCCAACGCCTGGGCCAAGCGATGGTGGCGCGCGGAGGTGTGGACGCGGTGGTTCTCAACGCCGCCCAGGTCGAGCCGATCGGCGGCCTGATCCACACCGACGACGCCGAGTGGAGCAAGGCCATCGAGTTGAACTTGATAGCTCCCGCTCGCCTAGCCCGGCGCCTCTTACCCGCCTTGATTCAAAAGAAGGGTCGTCTTGTCACCGTGGGAACCGGCGCCGCGGTTTCGCCCATTCCGAGCTGGAGCGCTTACTGCTCAAGCAAAGCGGGACTGTTGATGTTGACCCGGGTCATCGCCGCGGAGTGTCCGGAGGTCACGGCCTTAAGCTTCTCTCCCGGGGTTTTGGACACGGTGATGCAGCAAACCATCCGGGAAAAACACGAGATGATGCCGTCTCAACTGTCCGAATACTTCCAGGGTCTTCACTCCAGCGGCAGCCTGGTCGCTCCACAGATTCCAGGACAGGCCCTGGCCTGGCTTGCCCTCAACGCCCCTCACGACTGGACCGGTCAGGAGCTCAACGCGGGCGACCCACAGTTCATGCAGGTCGTCGGAAGTGCTTTTAGCGGAACTCACCTTTGATGTCGAGGTAGAGGTCTTTACGGTAGAGGCGGCGGGCCGCTTCCATGAAATGCTCCTCGTCTCCCGGCTCCAGGCACTCCCAAGTGTGGCCAAAGATTCGCTCATCTCCCATCGGTAACGGGACCCAGACGGGCTGGGCGAAGTATTCTCGAAGCGAGTCGCGCAGTCCGCGATCACGCACCTCGATCTTGACGCCCTCGTCCCAAAGGAGACTGCCCAGGGGGAACTCTCCCCGTTGACGGCCCTGGGAAGTTTTGCGTAAGGCGAAGAGCTTCATGCCTTCAGCCTGGAAAAAAGGTACTGGAGATAGTCGTACATCGAACGGTCGAAATCGAAAAGGTCCTGATGGCTCCAGAGCGGGTCGGAGCAGTCGTCCTTGCCCAGATAGACGGCGACCGAGCGGGCGAAGTAGCGCACCGGATCGGCAGCTGCCAATTCATCCACGAAATCAAAGCCGTTCATAGCCCGCACCGAAGATTCATAGCAAGCCATCACGGCGGCTGCTTTGCGACTGGAGAAGGTCTCGCCGCCCTGAGCGTGGTCGAAAGCGTGAGCGAAATAGTACAGGGCGGGGTGGAAATATCGCGGCTGTCCGGTCAGTGACCGTCGATCGATCAAAACCAAGCGTCGCGCCACCAGGTAAGCTCCGTCGCTTGGCGTCTCCTGAGCGGAAAGACCCAGCGCCATCAAGTCTGGATGGGAGGCGAACCCTTCCTCGTCAAGGATCTGGACAGAGACCTTCGCGCGCGCGCACATTCTGAGCGCTCCCAATCCAAAGCGAGAGAGTAGGCGCACACATTCCTCATATCCCTCTTCTCCAGCACCGTTGGCGAGCAGGCGCTTGGCGACATCGGCCACTTCGGGTTCGACTTGGGCAAGCTGCCCGGCCTTAGGGAGAGCGAACCGAGCCTCTGGACGAGCCCGTTCGGGAAGAACCACCGGAGCGACGTTCGCCGGGCGCGGGGCTGGTTCGCCCGTCGGAGTTCCGCTGACAGGTGTCTTAAGCCAGGAGAGACCCAGAGGCTGCTCGGTGGAAGCATCCGCGACCACGGCCACAGGTGGACCCACCGGCGGTATCACGTTGGCCACCGGCTTGGAATTCTGTTGCCCAGGAGGGAGGATGGGCGATTGTCCCACCGGTCTCAAAAAAGGCTTTGGGCCCTCTTCATTGTCAGAGCCTTTCTCGACTCCGTCTCCCTGGTCGGATTCCGCGCTCTGGTCCTTGCCTTCGTCCTCGGACTCTTTCTCGCTCCAGCTTCCCGAGCGCCACTCCTCGGCGTCCTCGTCCTCCTCATCGTCTCCGCGCTTTTTCTCCTCGTCCTCTTCCTCGATGGTGTTCTTCCAGTCGAGCATTTTGGTGAAGCCCCCCTGGTCGGAAAGGCCCATGTCGGGACTAGAAAATTCACTGGAAAAATCGAGGCTGTCCGTCTCCGCGCCTTCTCGTTCCTTATTGGCCTCGGCTTTAACATCGTCAGCAGCCCTCTGCTTAGCCTTTTGCGCCGCGCGCTGAGCGTTGGCCCGCATGTAAGCCGAAACCAGCTCGGCAGTCTCTATATTGCGCTGGTTTCTTGACTCTATCTCGTCTAAGGAGTCCAAGACTTAAGATTTTCTCGCTTTTTGCATACGGGTCCTGGCATTCATCCAGGTCTATACCCACATCCATAATATTTTGCATAATCTTGGCGGCGATCCATCCGAAATCGCTGCGTCCCGCCTCAGTTACATATTCTCGATATCCCGACTGCGTAACGTCTCGACTTGCAAGCGGGACCGAGGTGCGCCATCGGACGGTCCTTGCGCTTTCGGCGCCTCCCCACCAATCTTTATGCAAAATATTATGGATGTGGGTATAGCGGACTATTTGTGAGCCAATCGTTGAAAGCCGGCCTGGAGAAGCCCCTTAAAAAGAGTCCACCCCATGATCATGACGAGCACAATCAGGTAAAACGTGGCCTTGAAAACCCTGCCCATTCCTTTTCCGAAAGCTGGAAACAGCATGGCCATAGCGGCCATCAGAGCTATTATGACAGCGACACCAACATAGATCTCCATTGTCGTCCTCCATTTGGTTTCTGTTAGGAGTGTGACGTCACTTGGCGCTAGAGGCTCTATCCCGCCGTTCCTTTCCCGGCCCACGAACGGTATAATATCCGGGTACATCATGCTCATCATCAGTAGCGGACTATGGATGGACCAGGCGCCCGGGGCCGAGAGCGTGGCTGGAGTTTGTCTGCTCTTGCGAGCCGGTCAAAGCGACTGGCTCGATCATGGATTCCACTTCTGTCCTCGACCCGAGAAAATGCCCACAAACTATCGAGTGGACTTGCTGGCGACCTTTGAGCATCCCGTGGATACTCGCGAGACTTTCAAAAAGCGTTCCGGCTGGCTCTCACCGACCTGCCGGTGGCGGGTCAGGGAACTCGCGTTAAATTTGACTGGCCCTTTCCCAGTCGAGGCGAACCCGACTGGATGCTTCGCCCCAGGCCGGTGACCCTCTCCCTTGCCCCGATATCGCGATGCTCTCTCGGGCGCGCCGCTGGCAAGGGACCTGGCACTCCGGTCGCGGTGGACAACTATCACAGACGGAGCTTCAGTGGAACGGTGCCGGCCTTGATCCGCAAGTGCGAGGCGACGGTACGGCCTGGACTCATGCCATGGCTCGGGTTCAAGCCGCGCTGCTCATTTTCAATCAAGCAAAGGGATAGTCTCTCCCCTTTCACCTGATCTCGATCAAGGAAGCATCTCTTGACTCATGGTTTCTTGATGCCCAAGACACCTTCGAGTAGGACACAAAACATGGCGGAATACCTTTCCCTCTCCCTTTCCGTGCAACAAGCGATCCGGGTCGGATTCGCCCTCTGCACGCTGGGCATGCTCTTTTTGAGTTTGCCCAACGCCCATCGCTTTTTTGGAACAGCTTCACGGCGAGGTTATGCCGACGACGGGCCCTTTCTCAGTCGACTGCTCAGCCCACTGGGACGGGGTCTCGTCCTTTCCTCCTGGTTAGCGGCTGCTTGCTGGCTCCTCGTCGACCGCCATACGGTTCTCGCGGCGGCCGTATGTCTTGGTTGGAGCCGGCTCTTCTTCGTGGGTTTGCGTTGGCGCAGTCTGAGCCGAGGTATGGGAGCGCCCGGATTTATGCTCAGCTGGCTGGCCGCTCTTGTTTTCGCTCTCGAGTACACTCGCTTTTACGCTCCCGGCGATTGGCTGCGCCCTCTGGTCATTCTGGCCTTCAAAGTGGACTTCGCCGTCATCATGCTGTGCGCGGGACAGTACAAGCTGTTCGCCGGATATCCCCAGAACAACGGGATGGAGCGGGGGATGGTGAATCCTTGGTGGGGCAAGCTGGGTGGACCTTATCGCCGTCTCTCCCCTGACTCAGCTGTTTTTAAGTTCTTCAATCACTGCGCCTACCTGGGTGAACTGGTGGCGGGTCTGTTGATGCTCATTCCCGCCACCGCCGAGCTCGGCGGCCTTTTCATGGCGGCAAGCTTTATCTTTGTCTTCATCCACATCCGTTTGGGCTTCTTGACTCACACGGTCATCACGTGCTGTCTACTTTTTTGCGCTCCGGGTGGATGGGTCGACTCCCTATTGCCGCAGCTTCCCACTGTAGCGAGCCAGGGCTTCCCCGGAATGGAGCAGCTCAATTTGGCGCTGGCTGGGGTTCTGATAGCCTATGTGTTCGCGCTCCCTTTGGCCAAGGCCGGGCAGTACTACAACTTCTACGCCAAAAAGAGAATGCCAAAGGCTCTCCAAACGCTGTGCGATCGCTGGTGCAACTTCTGGGGGATCATCATCTGGCGTGTCTTCACCATCGACAACACCAACTTCTACATCAACATCTGGTTCGAGGACCCAGCGACGGGAGCAAGACGGCTCTACTCCAGATCTCAAGGCTACGACTTCGCCTCGGGTCTACGCTATATCCACGTCTGTGAATTCGTTTGCCTTGTTTCGGTCTTCACCACCCTCAAATACTACACTCCTGACTCTCCTCTGTTTTTTCATCGGTTACGGCGCTACTCTCAAACTCTGCCGTGTCCGGCGGGACATCGTATCGTCTTCGAATGGGTGGACATTCACAAAGGGGAGGGGCGGTTCCAGGATATCTCCAGTCGAGAATTCTTTTGGGACCCGGTAAGTGAGGAATTGACCATTTTGGACCTTCGTGATGGTCGCACGGAAACCGACAAACTTCGTTTCAGCGAGCTTGTGCAAGGAAGTGTTGTCGGATCCTATGCACCTTTGACCTGATCCGTGTCAGTTCACCCCGTGAGCCGAGCTTTTAGAATAGGGCTATGTTGGACATCCTATTCAAAACCGACGTTGGGCTGTACAGCTTGGCGGCTTTCTCGGCCATGCTAGCCTCCGGCGTTGTGGCTCTCGTCCTCGCTTGGCGCAGACTTCGCGACAATTCTGAATCGGAACAGGTCCCATGACACGCGTCCTAGCGCCTCTGCGGGTGGCCGCACTGCTCTTCCTGCTCCTGGCGGTAGGTGGCGCCTACGCCAACCGCGAGCTATTGGCCTCAGCGACGCCGCGTGATCTGTTGATCATTGTCACCTGCCTCTTTTTACCGTTCATCCCGCTACTGCTCACGCCCATCCTCCTCCCCTTCAAAGAGCGAAACTCGGTCGATTTCTAGAGGGGGGGTTTTAGGCGTTTCCGCCGCGGGCCGCGATGGGAGCGAGATAGGAGTCCAAAATTTCGTCGAGCTCCTCGAAGTTGCGGAAGACGAAGAAGATCGGATTGAAGGCGTAGACGGTTTTAGGGATCTTCGCGATGGCGTCGACGGTGAACGGGGCGAGCAAAACCTCGCCACCGAAATAACCCTCACGGGCGATACCGAGTTCGTCATAGAGGCCTCGGATGACGTTCCAGCCGCTTTCCTGCGACGACATCTCACCCCGCCGGTGAAGCTCGTTGATGCCGTCGGTGATGCGATCCACGTCGGATTCATACTTGTAGAAGTGATCGCAAATCTGCTGATAGATATCTTCGCGATAGTCGAGAACTCCGTCGCGGTCCAGGCGATAGAACTCCATGATGGTGTTGGTCAGCTCGGCTCGACCCGAGATGATACCCGCTCCGAAGATGCGGGGCCGGTTGTCCTGAATCACCAGCCCGAACTCCGTGCTGTACCAGGCCAGTCTTTTGATCACCTCCCGCTCGACCTCGGTGGCGTTCAGGTAAGCCGGCGCGAACTTATCCTCGATCTTGGCGTAAAAAGGGAGTGTCAAAAATGGCAAATGTCCGAAGATGTCGTGGAACATGTCGGGCTCCGGCGTGAAGCGCATCTGCTCCGCCGTACGTAGATAGTCCGTGATCAAAAAAGTTCGGCGCGCGAACTTCTTGTACCAATCGTCGGCTAGAGTGTAGCGCACCACCGTGCGCTCGATCTTCCACCCCGTGCGAGGAGTGATGCGGGAATTGATATGCTCCACCGTGGGGATGCGGTCCGCCGGAAGCTCTAGTAAACGCATTCCCTCGTGCCACTCGGCACAGATATGCTCGCCCAGGTGAGGGAGGTTCACACCCGTGAAGAGCTCGCGCCAGATGCCGTGTTGCTCATCGCTGAAGTCGAGCTCCTGGTCGGCGGCGGTGTACTCTTTATCTCGGCTCCGAAGGTCCTGTTGAATCTCTCCGGTGTAGGTGGTCGTCTTTTCCATGGGGGGGAATTGGCACTCCGCCCCCTTCACCCCTCCCCCATGTTTTTTGGACAGGAATCCAGAGTTTTTGATCTTTCCGCCTGAGACCACTCACTCAAGATTAGATTTTGGAGTCAGGAATCCAGAATTTTCTGATCTTCTTCCCACCAGGAGGGCACGATGGACGACCGAAACCTTGAACTATGAACCCTAAATGGTTACCGAGCGGTTGGGAACTGCCTCCCGAAATTGTCGAACGTCTGGGTCGCAAGGTCGGGCGCCAGCGGGCGATGGAAGAGCAAGACCACCTTCTGATCATCCTTCACGCTCCGCCCAAGCCGGGGCAGGATGAACGCGAGGCTCGCGTCTTCTGGAGAAAGCCGGACGGAAGCTGGAGCACCAGCACTCGAGGCAAAGGCCCTAAAGCCATCCTGGAGCACATCGCCGAGTATCAAGCTCAGATCGATGCCTTGGAGTCCCGAGAAGAGACCGCTCAAACCGCCGAGGAGTTTTTCGAAGTGCTCGACCAGGCGACCCCACTCGCTCGAGCTTGTCGCAACATGTACGCCGCGCTTCAACAGGCTCGCGATCTGGTTCCCGAGGATCCGGAAATCGTGAGTTGCCGAGACGAAGCCTACGCTTGCGAGCGAAGCGCGGAACTTTTAGTCCACGACGTGAAGAACGGCTTTGACCTCTACGTAGCCAAAAAGACCGAGGAGATGACAAAGTCGGGACACGCGATGGCTGTATCCGGACATCGGCTCAACACCCTGGTGGCACTCTTCTTCCCCACCGCCACGCTGGCCGCGCTACTCGGGATGAATGTCCCTCACGGACTCGAGAACACTCAGGGAGCCTTCCTGGGAGCTATCGCGGTCGGCGTCGCCCTCGGCTTCGGGGTCAAAACCTGGCTCGACCGCCCCCTCTAACCCAGATGATGCGTGGCGGACCGAAGAATGGTGTTCTCAGGTGATCCAAACGCAAGGATGGAGCGCCTCGAGGAGCGGATTTGGTGGACTCCAAATGACCTCGGTCCCGCTTGCAAGCGACAGCGCTCAAGCCGTAGATGGGATGAGAAGGCCAGCCCCCCGCGAGATGTCGTAAGACTCCCAATCAATAAACGCACTCGAAGTGCAAGAGAGGCTGGCCATGGAGAACCTTATCACAATGACAAGCGAACTAACAGTCGGACTCGATGTTGGAGA
>JBBCJA010000020.1:0-272851 GCA_037189585.1 Selenomonadaceae bacterium
CGTCAACCCTTACAATCAGACCAGCCACACCAGCAACAACTGGGGCTGGAACCCTCCGGGGCCTTGGGGTGGACCTTTCGGCGGCGGTTACCCTGGCGGGGGATACCCCGGCGGATTCCCGGGTGGCGGATTCCCCCGTTACTACTAAGCCCGAAGCGGCCAATAATAGAAACAGCCCTCTGTCCGGAGGGCTTTTTCTATTATTGGCCTTCTGGAAGAGATCTCGTTTCGATTGGTGATGATGATCACACAGGGATATGTCATCCGTCGCTGATCACAATCGCCACTTCTCCTAAGATTAATGGAACGACAACGACCACCAAGGAGAATATCGAAATGGCAAACGCACTCGATGGTATGATGGACCTGGGACGCACCACCTGGCAGATGGGAAAGAACTTTGTCAACGACCCTAAGGGTTTCATCGGACGAGATGGTCTCGGCGCGACAGCGAAAGCCCTCACCCCGAAGTTTCCCACGCCGATGAATGTGAATAGCCGCCCCACACCCGACGAGAATTTTGAGAACGGAGATACCTGGGGCTCCCGCGCACGGGATACCTTTCGTCCCTCTCACCAGCCCAAAACACCGAAGCAGCACGCCAGCAACCTGCTGCCGGGAGAGAGTAACAGCTACGGTGGACGCTTTGACTTCTCCGCGTAGTCGTCAGGATTGAGAGAGCCCCGGGTCGCCAGGGGCTCTTTTCACGTGGTGTGTCAGATTTCATGATGTTTTGAGACGATTCGCGTAAAATCTAAGAACGTGGTTGTCGAGAACATCGCAAAGGGATCCTCGAAACGGGTCGCTCGCCCTCAGGCCAAGCCGGGGGTGGTTGGCTCGTTCCCCGAGCAGGCCGGAAAAGGCAAAGAGGGGTTCTGGCGCGAGGTTTTCTCGGGAGAGCTGTTTGAGATCGGGCTCAAGCTTCGACCAGATCATCTTCGCGACACGGTCAGCGCCGCCAAGGATGTCGGAACCAGTTTGCGCGACGTCTGGAAGGACCTGAAGAAGAAAGTCGGCGATGTCTTGGAGATCCCGCAGGTCGAGCAGGTCATCGACCCAGCCGACCGCCAGAAGGTGACCGATGTCATTCTTACGGTCGCTCGTGGATTGGGCTACACCGCGGCGGGAGTTCAAGGGCTCGGTGGAGCTTATAAACTTGCCAAAGGTGTTCGGACCGGGAATACGGGACAGAAACTGGAGGGGCTGTTCGACCTGACCACCTCGGCCGCCGTGGCCACGACCATCGCCGGCTTGGGAATCGTGCCGTTGGTGATGGGACCAGTCGCGGCCGCGATGGGAGTCGCGAGAGGTTCTTACAACACCGTGGCGGGCTTTAAGTCGGGTGACGGACGCCAGGAGATTCAGGGGTTGCTGGACACCACACGTTCGGCTTCCGTGGGTCTGCGGATGTTGGGGCAACACGTGGCGGGACTTGGAGTCGCCGGAGCGGTGCTCGGTCCTATCGCCGGTGCTATTCAGCTGTCCCGCGGCTACTACGACCTTTCCACCGGATTGGCCAAAGAGAACAAGCCAAAGCAGGTTCAAGGCTTGTCCGACATCGCCACGGCGGTGGGATTGACCGCCTCGCTGACCGGTGTGGGCACGATTCCCGGAATCGCCCTGGTGGCGGTGGCCATGGGAGCTCGCGTGCTCTATCAGTTCAACGACCGCTTCGAAGCCTGGGCGGACCGCAAATTGGATAAGTGGGCTCCCACTTTGCAGAAGGCGGTGAAGGGTGTGGATAAAGTCGTCGAGCCCATCATCGCCAAAGTCCGACCCATCGTCGAATCGCTCAGCGGCGTCCATCGCGGCTCCGAACCCGTTTCACCCGCCGAACCTCAAGTTCTGGCTTGAAGTCTCTGCTCTCAGGAAACTGGCAGCGCTGCCCGCGCGAGGTGCTTGCTCTCAAGAAAACTGGCAGCGCTGCCCGCGCGAGGTGCTTGCTATCAAGAAAACTGGCAGCGCTGCCCGCGCGAGGTGCTTGCTCTCAGGAAACTGGCAGCGCTACCCGCGCGAGGTGCTTGCTGTCAAGAAAACTGGCAGCGCTGCCCGCGCGAGGTGCGGGCAAACCTACAGCAGCCTTGGCTTGAAGATCAAAAAAATCGGGCTTTCTGTCCAAAAACTCGGTGTCCGCGCGAGGTCTATGCGGGTCGAGGGAAGTTCCGTTCGGGTCGGGAAGGCATATGGCATGGACAAAATGACTGTCGAGAAGCTTCTCACCACAACCCGTTCCGTACGCAAGCGCCTGGATCTTGACCGCTCTGTTCCCCTCGAGGTGCTGGAGCGATGTCTTGAGATCGCGATTCAAGCCCCCACGGGCTCCAATGCTCAAGGTTGGAAGTTCATGTTTATCACCGATGCGGAGAAGCGACAGAAGATAGGGGAGTACTACGCCAAGTCGTTCCAGCTTTACGCAGCGGAGACGGCCAAGTCCACCCCGGCGCGTCCCAAAGAAGACCCGCGCTCGGAACGTCTGATGAAAGTGGTCAGTTCCGCGGTCTACCTGAGCCAGAAGTTTGGACAGGTCCCGGTGCACATTCTCGCCCTCCTTGAGGGACGAGTCGAGAAGGAGTCGGTCCTGACCCAGGCTTCTTTTTACGGCTCCATCCTGCCCGCCGCCTGGTCTTTGATGCTGGCCTTAAGGGCCGAGGGGCTTGGAAGCGCCTGGACCACCTTACACCTGCGCTACGAAAAAGAGATCTCGGAGCTTCTCGGGATTCCGGACAACTACACTCAGGCAGTCCTGCTACCCGTGGCTTACTTCACGGGGGAGGATTTTCAGTCCGCCAAACGCGTTCCGGCTCGCGAACTCACCTATCTCGACAGTTGGGAACAGCCTCTCCCTTAAGGTTAAGGGCCCTTAAGGGAGTCATCAACTAGCGTTCCGTCGCTACACTTGCACGACTCCCACTTCGTGGTACATTTATCCTCCAGAAGCAATATTTTATCTTAAATACGTTTGGTATTAGGCAGAAAAATCTCACTTCTGGAGGATAAATGTTCTACGTGTATCTTGAAACGCCAATTGATGACACACCTAGCCACTGAGGATTGTTTACTCAGGCGCAACGAAATTTTAACCTCTCCATGACGCTCCCAGAGTATTGTGTGATCAGGAAATTATGCAGATCACCGGCAGCCAAACAACTTCTCCGATTTTGTCACGCATCTCTGACGTGGAGAAGACGATTCGAGAGGATGCCGCGCGGCCTCTCTCTTATGCCGAAGAGTTCCAAGAAGGGGCGACCGTGGCGGTCCTGGACGTGTTCTCTTCAGATTCGGGCGCGAAGCCCTGGCACGGCGACTATGTCGATTCGATCCTGACTTCTCAAGGGCTCGGCGACCCCGATGTTCTCAAGATCTCCCACGGAATGTCCGACGAGATCTGTGATGCGCTGGGAACCCTTCTGAAAGACGATGGTCCTGAGACTCCGGCCGAACGCCTCGACGCCTACATCGAGCTTTCCGGTAGCCAGAAGCTGATTCAGACCAACGGCACCTTAGAGACGATCCTTCACGACCCCACCAGCTCCCTACGAGTGATCAATCAGTCTCAGGGGAACAGCCGAGTGGACATCTACGAGCTGCTGGAGTCGGCCGCGAAACCAGAGACTGGTGAGAACGCCCCGGTGTCGGCCACGGGAGAGCGGCTGGCCAAGGTGGTCGGCCTTGACCCGAAGGCCCCAGACTTCGAGCTCCAAGAGCTTCGCCAACGCCTCGCTGACCGGGTCGCACAGGTTGTGGACGGCAGCTCCTTGATCGCGGCGGAGCGAGAGCGGCACGCCGAGCTGCTGTCGTCCCTGAGGGACAAGGGTGTCCTGATGGTGACGTCGGCGGGAAACAACGCCGACGAGCTGGACCGGGTGAGAGGTATGGGTCTTGACGTTTCGGAAAACTTCGACGACGACCTCACCTCGGTCGGGCCAAAGCTTATCGTAGGAGCGCTCGACAACCAGGAGGTCGCCTTTTTTAGCTCGCGCTACTCCAACGTGAACATCCTGGCTCCAGGTGTCGACGTGGAGACTCCGCTGGGTCGGCGAACGGGAACATCTTACGCCGCCCCTCAGGTCGCTCGCCAGGCGGAGCTGATTCGTCGCCAGAATCCCGACTGGACCGTGGACCAGGTCGAGGCGGAGACTAAGAAGAGCTTCACCGCCACCGACGGCTTCAATATCTTGAGTTAAAGCCTCGGATCGATGGGCGAGCTTTCCAGGGCCAACACTCCAAAGACCGCTTGATGGACCTGGTAGAGCGGGCCGCCTTTGGCGTAGGTCTCTAGAGCATGCAGCCCAAGGGCGAACTCCCGTAGGGCCAGACTGCGCTTTTTCGACAGAGCGCGTTTGCGTAATTGTTCCAACTGCTCGGTGTAGTCGGGTCCGTAAATCAAGCGAAGGTATTCGCGCCCTCGAACCTTGACGGCGGGCTGCAGCAGTCCACCGCGAGGTTCGAATGAGAGAAAAGTCTCCGGCTTCACCACCATCCCCTCACCGCCGCCCGCGGTCAGCTCTTCCCACCATGCCACCGCCGAATCGACGCTGGCCGAGTCGGAGAGCTCCACCACCCGGTGCGCGGTGGGATGAAAGCAGGCCGCGCTACCCAACCAGCGGCTCAGCTCCTCTAGGTGCCACAGATGGGTCTTGTCGAAGAAGACCTGTCCTCGAGTAGCCAAGAGATGGAAGGGAGCGAGCTTGACCCCCTCCAGGCCATCGGTGCTCCAGCAGTAGCCACCGTAGACCTCTCGGAATCCGCGAGCATTGGCCAGACGTTGGCGGTAAGCGCCCAGCAGCGACTCGGTCAGGGCTCCGCCTTCCTCCAGGAGCTCCACCGCGCGACCGAGGGACTGGACCGAGGCCGCTCCCACCGCGGCGTACTGCTGGCGAAGCAGAGCCTGGGCTTTGGCCGACCAGGGCATCAGCTCCGCGTCCAGACAAACCCAGTCGGTCTCGAAATGGGACCAGAAACCGCTCTCCGTCAAGGCCGAGATCAAAGAGGAGCAGAGAGCCGTCTCCAGCTCGGATTCAAAAAACGGGCGTCCCGTGCGGGTCAAACAGCGACCGGCACCGTCTTCGCGCAGGATCAGGACGGCGCGGGAGCCCATGTGCTTTTCTTGACAGATAACCCGGGCTTGGCCTCGAGAGGCGTAAAACTCCAAGGCCTCCGTCGGATGCTCGAGGTAGCCAACGCGTGACGAGGTTTCCGAGGGGGACATGGTGGGAGGGAGATAGATCAGCCACTCCGGGGCCACGGCGAACCGACTGACCACTTCCAAGGCGACCGCCGACTGAGTAGCCGGAATGCCGATGTTGGGTATCCAGGGGGTGTTGAGGTAGAGCTTTCCGCTGACGTCCTCGATCTTCAGCTCGTCGGCCGCGCGACTGGGCGTGGGCGGCTTCAAAGGGCGCTTGGGCTCGCAGTAGAGCTCCGAGGCCGGCACACTGACGAGCTCGAGCTCCGGATAGCGCAGCGCGGTCAGCCGCCCGCCGAAGACGCATCCCGTGTCGATGTTGATGGTTCGGTTGAGCCACTCAGGATCGACCACCGGCGTGTGGCCGTAAACCACCATGGCGTCGCCGCGGTAGTTGGCCGCCCAGTCCTGGCGCACGGGCAGTCCGTACTCGTCGGTTTCTCCGGTCGTGTCGCCGTAGAGGCAGAACTGCCGCACCCGGTTGGAAGCGCGGCCTTGATACTCTTGTTTGATGCCGGCATGGGCCACCACCAGGCGCCCGCCGTCGAGCACGTAGTGGCTGATCAGGCTGTCCAGGAAGCGGCGCATCTGGGTGCGGTAAGCTTCGTCCTTTTGGTCAAGCTCGGCTTTGGTGGTCTCCAGGCCGTGTTGAATAGCCACGTTACGCCCCTCGAGAAAGCGGACAAGCTTGGCGTCGTGATTGCCGGCCACGCACAGGGCCTGACCTTGGGAAACCATGGCGGAGACGATCTCGTAACAGTCCAGACTGCGGGGTCCTCGATCGGTGATATCGCCGACAAAGACGGCTAGACGCCCCTGAGGATGGCCCTCGGGACCGTATCCGAGCTTTTTCAACAGCCTCTCCAATTCGCCGACGCATCCATGCAGGTCGCCGATGATGTCGAAGGGGCCACCAAGATCGGCTCGATCGTTCCACAGCCGTGTCCTTTCGACCTGAGCCTTCTCCAGGCGCTCCGGAGTCAGTCGATAGACGCGGTGATAGCGCTCGTTCTTCACCTCGCGACCGGCCTTGTTGAAAAGCGAGAGGTGGCGCAAGACCACGCGCGGGTCCATGTCGCGGTCGGATCTCAGGCGGGTGCGCTCCAAGCAGACCTGCCTCGGGGTGTCGAACAGGATGACCGAGGTCAGGCAGTCCTGGGCCTTGGCCAGCCCCTTAAGATGCTTGCGGTCCTCGGCCCGCAGGTTGGTCGCGTCGACCACCGTCAACTTACCGGCGCGCAGACGAATGGTGACGATGGCGTCGAGCAGCTCAAAGGCGTCTTGAGTGGCCCTTTGGTCCATCTCGTCATCACTGACCATGCCTCGACAGCGGTCGGAGCTGACGATCTCGGTGGGCAAGAAGTGCTGGGCCGCGAAGGTGGATTTCCCCGAGCCGGTCGCTCCGACCAAGAGGACCAGGCTAGAGTTGGGAAGCTGAATCTTCATCGCCGCAACACCGCCATCTGGCTCGGGTGTCCGAACTCGGGGTGCTCGGGCCCTAGGCCCTCATACTCCACCTGGTAGTCCTGTTTGACGCTCTCGACCCAGGCTCGAAACTGCTCGCGGGTCCACTCGAAGCGGTGGTCGGAGTGGCGGAAACGGCCGGCCGGAAGGCTCTCCCACACCGCGTTGTACTCCTGATTCGGGGTGGTGAGAATAACCATTTTCGGACGCGCCTTGTCGAACAGATTGCGGGCCACCGTGGGCAGGCGATCCGGCTCGATGTGCTCGATGACCTCGACCAGCGCCACCGCGTCGAGCTCCTCGATTCGGCTGTCCTCGTACAGCAGACTGCTTTGCAGTAGCTCGACAGCCTCCCGGCGCTGAGGGTGCCAACGCTCCAGCGAGGCGGCCGCGCGCTCCAAGGCCAGGGGCGAGACATCGGTGGCGACGATGCGGGCCAGGCGACCGTTGGTCAGCAGTCTTTTCAAGAGCTTTCCTTCCCCACAGCCGAGATCTCCCACCGTTTGACACCCTTGCTCTTTCAAAAGCTCGGCCACTCTGTCGAGGCGCTGCTCGTGAAGCCCGAGGGCTCGCTCCACCGTGGCCTCGGTCTCCACCGACTCCTCGACTCCCGCCTCTTCCAGCGGCTGCAGCGCGCTCAGGGCTCCGCGCGTCAGGTCCTTGCGGAACTTGAGATAGCGGGTCACGATCAGGTCTCGCTCGGGATGCTCGGAGAGCCAGTCCTGACCCCGCTCGAGGAGCTTCTCCACCTCTTCTTGCCCGACCCAGTAGTGCTTGTCGTTGTCCAAGACCGGCATCAGGATATAGAGGTGGCGAAGCACTCGGTAGAGTTCTTTTTGTGTCTTCAGCTCGACCTCAAAAACCGAGGAATCTCCCCACTCGGGAAAACGGGGGTCCAAGGGGAGACAGCGCGCCGTGACTTCGTAGCCCAGCGGTTCGAAGAGGCGCCGCAGCAGCTTCTCTCCCCCGCGACAGGGCAGGGCGGGCAAGCTGAGAAGCAGGTCCAGAGGCTGATTGACCAGCTGAGGATGGCTTTCACAGCGGCCGGCCATGGCAGTGCGAAAAACCTGGTTGAGAGCCACGCTCAAGAATGAGGAAGCGACATAGGGGCGTTCGTTGACGTAGGACGTAGGGCTGGAGAGCGAAGGTGCTGCCGCCTCCGCGGCGGGTCAGCTTCAGGGGGTCGATCTCCATCAGGAGGACGGCTTGCCCGGGCTTCGTGGAGAAGACATGAACTCTTCCGAAAGTGGAGTCCTGGGTATGCAATCGCTCCGGGTGCTTGTGTAGCAGAAAGCTCAGTTCAGGGAGAGCGCACTCGAAGGAGATCAGCATAGTGAGAATTCGATTCCCGCTCTTTTAACCAAGACCTTGAGGACTCGACAAGTAAAAAGGCGACCCGGTTGGGCCGCCTTTAGCAAGTGAGGAGGAAAGGTTTAGTCGGGATTTCTCTTCTCGCCGGGCATGGTGACGTCCACATCAGGGACTTTAACGTTCACCTTCTCCTTCTTCACGTCAACGTCGGGGACTGTAACTTCGACGGTTTTCTTCTCTGTCCCGATATCGACGTCGGGAACTTCAACCTGCTTGGTCTCCGACTTGACATCGACATCGGCGACATCCACATCGTATTTCGGGAGATTACCGTCGGTCGTGGTAACTTTAACGTCGGGCAACCTCGCTTCTTCCGTCTGCTTTACACTACAGCCAGTCCCGGCCAGGGCCACGAGTAGGGCGCTTCCAATGGCCGCGGTCTTCCAAGATGGGGTGGTTTTCATAAGTCTATCCTCCTAAGATTCATCTCTGACCCTTTGAGCATAGACCGGACGGTAAATCCCTCCCATCGTTAGCTCGGTCCCAATCGAGCCATCCCAGAGTATGACCCCATCCGCGAGACTGACTAGATCCATCGACTTTCCTGCCCAGGCTATTTCTTCTCTCTGGCTAGCCGCATTTGGGTTCTGTGGAATTTCTCGTTCACCGTATCTTTGAAGTAGATGGGCTCCATGTCATCGGGACAAAAAAGAACGCCTCGCTTCATGACATGAGCTGTGCCTTCCACCGTGGCGCGCTCTTGAGCGAACTGGCGCGAGAGTCCGCGTGTGTAGCCCTCGCTCCCGGCGCACACTCCGCCCAAGACCGCCCCGCCAGCGATGGCCAGATAAGTCAAGGGAGCGAGGGCTGAAGCGTCTCCACCCAGAATCGAGCCAAGGTCGGAAACCATTGTCAGGACGCCGGCTCCTAAGGTACCGAGGACACCGCCCACGACGGCTCCGGTAAGGCCGGAGATGAGACTTTCTTTACGAGCATTGTGGCGACGTTGCTCTAGCGAAAGAGGTTGAGATTGGATGTCCCTAACATGGGTGTACTTGGCTTTAACGGACTTTCCGCGGTAGCTCCCATCACGACTGAGGTCATCAAGACCGGTATGGAGGTTTCGCATCTTCATATCGTCCCAAGCGTCTTGGACGGACCAGGAGCCTTCTTTAAAAGAGATGCCGGGGGCCTTCGGTGCGGTGAGTTTGGGATTCTGACGAACATGAACGTTGGTGTTGATAAGCATAGTGAACTCCCGGGAGGTTTGTTTCGGGAGTTAGAATGCCAGACAGCTGTGAAATGGTTGTAAATTCACGAAAACATCGGTGAGTCAAAACCACCGTTGGCCGCGAGGGAGAGAAATTGAACTGTGGTGAGTGTAAGGGAGATCGGAGTATGGGTGCCCGAGATGCTACTTTGGTATGCCCCAGGTGGGGACTTTTGAGGGATAACGTTCTAGGTTCGGCCGGGTATATTAACTACACAACCGAACACAAACATCCCCCAACCCCTATGAAGGTCGAGTTCCCTCTCGGCCTTCATACTTTTTACGGGCAGAATTAAGGCGTACTCGATCCGGCACTGAGGGACGACGAAAAACAAAGACCCCGCGATGAGCGGGGTCTTTGTTGAGTAATGGAAACTCTCGGTCTTAGCGACGCGCGGGCTTCGGGCGAGCTTCGTTGACCACGAGCTTGCGGCCTTCGAGTTCGCTACCATCGAGGTTGTCAATGGCGGCTTGACCGCCATCGCGATCTTCCATCTCCACGAAACCGAAGCCGCGAGGGCGACCGGTTTCACGGTCGGTCACCAAGCGGACGGATTTCACGGGGCCGTACTGCTCGAAAGCTTGGACGAGCTGATCCTCGTGAAGATTGTAAGAGAGGTTTCCTACGTACAGATTCATCTTGTTTCTCCTGTTCTCTTTCGGCCACCTAAAGGGAGCCGTTCGCATAAACATCGGAAGCACCAACCTTTCACGTCGAGTCGGTGCTGGAAGCATAGCGAGCGAGAGCGGGAAAACGGTTAAGGTATCGTGATATGCCTTTTCTATTTACACTATGTTCGATCAAAAGGCAACATGGCACCTCAATTTTGTCCCTCCTGGGGAAGTGCCTTGGACCGATATAGTATCAAGGGATATCCCCCCTTGGGACGATGGGATGACTTGCCTTGAGGGCCGTGGCTTTACACTAGGTTCACGGCGAGATCGCTCGCCGACGACAACGCTAGCGGAAGGCGAGGTAGAGATGCACGAGCGAAATGACGAAGCTTTGAACCGCCCGGCACACGGGAGGGCCCCTTTTGGGAGTTATGACTCCAGTCGGGGGATGGAGCGTTACGTCACCGAGATGAGCACTCCACTCGGCCGGGTCGCTGTCATTTTTGAAGGGGGGCGGAGGATGAGGGTTTCGGTTTGTCATCCCGAGGTCTTCTTCCGCAAATTAGAGGCCGCCTGGAACAGGGCTCCAGATTTAGATCAAACCGATGTTCACGCCAGGTTTCAAGCGGTGGCCGAAAGCGGCGAAAGCCGAGAGTTTGGGGCTGAGCAGCGTTGCCTTATCGTGAGCGAGTTCCTCAATAAAGCCGCCTCGGCTTTAGATGCGTTGAGCGCCGGTCAACATTCTGAAGTGGCCTCTTTGGAAGAACACGCGCGCCAGATCAGACTCATTACCGCGGCGCGAGGCAAGGAGATTCTATGAAAACCATTTTCGCATCCACCCTATTGATTCTAACTCTACTAGGACAGGCGTCTTGGGCCGCGCCCGAGCTTCATCTTCTGTGGTCGACAGAGAGCGCGCGCGTTCTGGAAAGCCATGCGGCGGTCGTGGCGACTCCGGTCGAAGTGCCACCCAACGCGGTTCAATGGAAGTGGGATCGCGTAGAGGCGCAGGAAGCCGTCAAGGATATTTATCCTCAAGGTCGCCGTGTGATCTCTCCCATCAAAGTCGAGCGGGCTGATGGACAAGATGCCGCCGACCTTAGCGAGGTCGATCTTCGGGAATCGATCACCCGCTCGCGCCGGCCGCTCTTGTCGGACAACTGATCTCTAAGCTCTTTCCGTTTTACGCTGCTCCCAGGCCATTCGGGTCTGAGAGTGATGGGCCTCGTGATAGAAAGAGGACCAGTCTTCTTTTGGGAGGACTTGGGAGCGCAGCTCCTCGAGGCTGTCGCTGGATAGCGCGGCCTTTTGCAGTTCACGCAGGTAGCACAGATTCGAGCGCATCCGGTCCGTCCCGCGTTGAGGGGGGGCGTGATTAGCCAGAACCCACTGAGGATCGAGTGCCATCATCAACTCCAGACTGGTGGCAAGCTCTTCCAGGGTATTGGAGGTAAGGGTGCTGTCCTCATCCACCAAGGGGATGGGGTCTTCCACGCAGTCTCCGGGAAACAGAGTCGCGATTTCGGGAATGTAGAGAGCCAGATGATCGGGGCGGTGTCCTATAGTGGGTAGGAGATGGAAGGTGAGATCGCCCCCGTCGAGCAGCGTCTCTCCACCGACGGCGAGATTGGGAGCGCACAGTTTCACATCACTGTAGCTTCGCGGATGCTCGATCCGCTTTTTACTGAGTTCCAGTTCTCCCACGGCTCCTTGAATGCGTTCCCGGCAGAGTTGGCTTCCCAGGATGACCACATCCTGAAAGCACTGGTTGCCGAAATAGTGGTCCCAATCCGCGTGACTTGTCACCACAAGGATTGAGCGTCCTTGAGCTAAGCGGTCCGCCTCTCGGCGTAGCCAGCCGCCGCTTTGGGGCCCTAGCAAGGTGTCGTAGACGACCAGGAAGCCCTGGCTCTCGATGAGGTGAGCTCGCACCAACTCTCCGCATTTGGCGATGTGGATACGGGAGTCCCATCCGCTATTGGGCTCCAACTCCAGGGTAAGGTTTTCCTCGACAGTCATGTGAGCGAGCTGTTTGGGATAGCGGGTAAGTAGGCCTTCTCGAAGGTTTGTTGACCGATAGGTCAAAGTCGTTGATATGTCTGAACTCAAACTTTATGGAGCCAATGTCTGCCCCTTTGTCCATCGTGCCCGCCTGACGCTCGCGGAGAAGGGCTTGGGCTATGAGTACGTCGCGATCGATTTGCGTGACAAGCCGGATTGGTTCTACCAGGTTCTGCCCACTGGAAAGGTTCCGCTACTCGAGCACAAGGGATATCGTATCTGGGAGTCGGCTGTCGTTTGCGAGTACCTCGAAGAGGTTTTCGCCCAGCCCGCTCTCCTTCCGTCCGACCCTGCCAAGCGCGCGGAGGCCCGCATCTGGATCGCTTGGAGCGGGGACGTTTTGGTTTCGCTTTTCTACCGGCTTCTCAAGGAGCAGGACAGCTCCAAGTGGGAGGAGCACAGAGCCGCTTTACGACAGGCGCTAGAAAAGTTGGATAGTGAGCTTGCCGACCGCGCCTGGCTTCTTGGCGATCAGTTGACGCTGGCTGACTTGGAGCTGTACCCTTGGTTTGAGCGCTGGCAGGTTCTCGAGCATTACCGAGGCTTTTCGATCCCCTCCGAGTGCAAAGGCCTTGGGCGCTGGAAAGAAGCGCTGGCCTCACGTCCGACGGTTGCCGCTATCGCTGAGAAGCCGGAGTTCTACGTCACCCAGTATCGTAGCTACGCCGAGCCGGCGGCGGTCTAGTCCTGCTCTAGAGTTTGCTCGCCGTTCTCCTCCAACGACGTGTGGCGAATTGCTGTAATCTTTACAACTTTAGAGATCAAGGACAGATTCCTCATCAACTGTGCGCGTGGCTCTAGTTTTTACCCTCCCACTTTCGTCACCGTCAATCTCGTCTTCACCCTTGCCTCGAAACAGCAGGTATAGGAGGGCCCCGGTACCTACCAGGATCAAGGCTTGAGCGCTGTCTTGGAAGGCTTCGCGCAAGGTATTGGCGGTCAGGCAGATGGCGGCGAAGATGAAGACATATGGAACCCAAGGGTACCCCACGGCCCGATAAGGACGGTGGGTGTGAGGCTCTTTCGAGCGCATGATGAGCACCGCCCCAGCTCCGAGGGCGTAAAAGATCCAGAAGATGAAGACCACGTTGTCAGTCAGTCGCTCGAAGGTGCCCCACAGAGTCAACAGCCCGAGCGACCAGAACCCTTGCGCGATCAGGGCGACATAGGGAGTCTTGAAGGAGTGATGGACCGAACCCATGATAGGAGGAAACTTCCCGTCCTGGGCCATGGCGTAGTAGACGCGGGGCGCCGACATAATTGAGCTGTTCAAGGCGCCGGCCATCGATACGAAGGTCAGCACCGACATCGCGATCAGCCCGCCGTTCCCGATCAACTTACGAGCAACTTCCACGGCCACCGAGTCGGAGTTTTTCACGACCTCCATCGGAAGAACGAAGTGATAGGCCGCGTTGGTCAGAAGGTAGACCAGAATAACCAGACCGATACCGATAGCGATGGCCTTGGGCAAGTTCTTCTGCGGCTCGCGTAGCTCTCCGGCCACGAATCCCAAATTGACCCAGCCGTCGTAAGCCCACAGCGCCTTACTGACGCACAAGCCGAGGGCTCCCAGAAGTCCGACGGTGGGGAGCGGCTGAGGCTGGAAGTTCTCCGTCGAAGCTCCCCCCATCATGACAGCTCCACCAACTAAAATCACGATGCCCAGAACTTTCGCGATAGTGAGGACATTCTGGACTCTGGCCCCCGATTTCACGCTGAGGACATTGAGACTGGTCAAGAGGGCGATAAGCGACGCCGAGAGCCAAAACTGGAAAGGCTTGATTTCCGGGGCGAGCACGGCCAAGCTCTGCATAGCTCCAGCCGCCAGTCCCGCGATGGACCCGGTTTGCAGAACCGCCAACAGAGACCATCCGAAGAGAAAGGCGACGAACGGTCCGTAGGCACGTCGCAAGTAAACGTAGAGTCCTCCAGCCTCGGGCATCATGGCGCCGAGCTCGGCGATGACTAGAGCTCCCCCTAAAGTCAGAAGTCCGGCTAGAAGCCAGACTCCAAGAATCAGTGGAGGGTGCGGCATTAACTGAGCGATCCCGCTGGCTTTCAGGAAAATCCCGGATCCGATCATACTCCCCACCACGATCGCGGTGGCGTCGCCCAGGTTTAACCTGCGTTCAAGCCGCTCTTCACTCATCGCGGGCACTTCAACCGGGGCCAGGGAGAACCTGCAGGTTCAGATCTCAGGCAGGAGACGGAGATACTGAAAGAAAACCGTCCGGACGGTCAGTTTTTTCTTGAGGTGTGTTCGAGTTATGGGTTACGCGATGCTGATGGGGGCTATCGTGAGCGAGATTTTCGCCAGCGCGTTTCTGCGACTCAGCCGCGGTTTCGAGCTGCAGGGTTATGGCGCCGTCTCGGTCCTGCTCTTCTCGCTGTCGTTGTTCTGTCTGTCGCGAGCTATTCGGGTCGTCCCCTTGTCCATCGCCTACTCTTTGTGGGCCGGGCTTGGCATCGCCGGAGCCCTGGCCGCCGGATATTTCCTTTTTGACGAGGCCGTCGGCTTCCAGCAAGTCTTTGGAACAATGCTGATCCTGGTCGGTGCCGTGATCGTCCGCGCCTCGGTCTAAGAAGCGTAGGGTTACACAGGGTAGGCTCGAAGCATCATCTTGATGCGAAAGGCTATTCTGGTGTTGCTTTCCGTGGGGGCGCTTCACGGCTGCGCGGAGGCTCCCCTGGGCGTCTCGCTCACCGCGACACCTCGACCCTCCATCTCCCCCTCGTCTCCTCAGCTTTCCGTCTCCGGTCCATCTTCTCGGCCTTCATCAAGACCTCTATCAGTCCGCCAAATTCGGTTGCTACAAGGGGCACGAGGAACCCTCGGTGCTCAATATGACGACGGCTACTACGGCGGGGGGCCTCCTCCCAAGGGACGTGGGGCATGCACCGACGTGATCTACGAGGCCTACCTGGCCGACGGCCTCGATCTTCAGCAGGCCATCGAGGAAGATATCTCCCGCGCCCCCCAGGAATATCCCAACTTAGGGGACGCTAATATCAACTATCGCCGAGCTCCGAACCTTATTGTCTGGTTTGAGCGTCATATGAAGCCGTTGCCGAAAGATCGGGATTTTCAACCCGGCGACGTGGTGTTCTGGAACCTCACAGGCGATGGGGTCGCCGATCACGTGGGTCTCGTCTCCGACCGAGCTGGGAAGAGAGCGCAGCTCGTGATTCACAACTTCCCACCCGCCTGCCGGGAGGACGATGCTTTGTGGAAATGGACCGTGGTAGGTCATTATCGGCGTTGAAGCCCTCTCGAAAGCCAGGCGTTACGCAGTCCGAAGTCCAGGGGAAGGCGGTGCGAAGCTAGGGAGGGAAACGGGGTGAGTGTCGAGTCGCGCGGAGATGACCCGCAACAAACTGCTTCAAGCAGCCCGTCAGGTGGCCGTCGAGTGCGGCGTTTCCAATTTGACCATCGAGGCCGTGGCCAGGGAAGCGGGCGTCAGTAAAGGAGCGGTGCTCTATCACTTCGCCAGCAAAGTCCAACTGTTGACCGCGCTTTTGGAGGCTCTGTTGGACGGATTCGACCAGTTGGTCGTCGCTGAGGTGGAGAGGGGAAAGAGCAGCTGGCTGCGCGCCTACCTACGCGCGAGTTTCCCCGGACAGAGGGCGGGCTATCTCCAGGAGACAACCACCATCTTCGCCATCGTCTCCCTGAGTCCGGAGTTGAGAGATGTGGTGCGGACCAGGTTCGAGCAATGGCATCGACGTGCCCGAGAAGGAGCCGCGGACCCGGTGACCGCTCATCTGATCCGGGCCGCCATCGACGGACTCTGGTACAACGAGATGTTCGGGCTGAGTCTGGAGCCTGGCGAACTCAAAGCTCTCCTGGCTCACCTAGAGACTTTAGTCGGAGAATCCTTGACCGGCCTTTTAGAAGGCGAAGGTGCGGAAGGCCTCGGGAGTTAAAACCCAACGCCCGTTCTCTTTCACCAGGACCAGTTGGTCTTGGAACGACTCGGTTTTTCCCGAGCCGAAGGCGTTGGAGACGGTGGTTTCAACGTCGACCCTGGCTTGTTCGCCCTGAATCTCTTCCGAGAGCACGGTGAAATGAGCCTTGGCCACGCAGGCGATCATGCCCTCATAGATGGTGTCATCTCCGCCTTCGGGATCGCTGTCGGGAGTGGTCAGCTCTTTGGGACCCGTTTCGGGTTTGGATTCGAGCTCGCGCAGCGCGGCCTGACTCAACAGTGGTGCGAACTCTTGCTTGACGGTGCTGAGATACTCAGCGTATCGAGCCGGCCACGGCTTGGTCTCGACCCACATCCGGGCTAGACGTTGAGCGGTTTCCAGGTACTGGTTCGCCACTTCCGAGGGGCTCGAGGACGATTGAGCCCAGACCGATGCGGTCAGGCTGGTGAACAGGTAGACAGAAGCGATGAGTTTGAAGATGACGGATCGCTGGGCCATGTCTTGAATATTTTACAAGCTTATCGAGGAATCCTTTCCTAAGGCTTCTTTCCCGCAATATTCCCACGAGGGTCGTAACGACACACCCAGATAGCCAGGTCGCCGTTAATCACCGCCTTGCCGCAACCCATGCGCCGGGTAGTGCCCCACACCATCTGAGTGTAGTGACCGCAATCTTGAAATTTTGCTCCCGGATGGTAAAGTTCGCGCTCTTGGTACCATGACTCGAAGGCGTAGGCGAGGTGGTGGCCCTGAGCTAGGTTTTCACCGTAGCGGCTATTCCCATGCTCGAAGAGTCCGTTTCTCGCGAGATGCTCGGCCCACTGTTGAGCTCCTGTCGCCAGTTCATCCGACCAGGAAAGCGGCGGCGTCCCAAATTCGAGTCTCGCCATGTTGTGGAGGTCCAAAAGAATCCCCATTTCGTCCCTTGTCATGCCCGAGCCCTCGGCCAAAGCCAGTGAGCCCAGAAGTGTACAGCCCGCCGCAGCCTTCAGGAAAAGTCTCCTATTCATCTCATCACCTCAACTCAATAGTTTCACTTTAATGCCTGCTTCCACCAGGACTCGGACGGCTGTCGGGCCAATCCTTGAATACTTTACAAGCCTGTCGAGGAATCCTTTCGAACCACTCTAGGATCTGACCAGAGCCAGAAAAAGGCGCTGACGTAGAGGGTCATGAGCGCGACCAGGACGCTCAGGCTACCTGGTATGTGCTCGAGCTTCTCCTTGATGTAGCCGGCTAGAAAGGCCGTGCCCATTAACCCGACACCACCGTACTGAATCGCTTGAGACCAGAGCTCCGGCCGGTCGGCCATTCGGTTTCTCGCCAGCATTGGGGCAGCCGCGAAGACGAGCAAGGCTAGGATAGAGTAAGGCCTCTCAGGACACGCCACCGCGATGGCGAGGGCGATCAGACCGACGAAAGCGGTCTTGAGGGCGTTCCCCAGACCGATGTTGCCCACGAAATGTCTCCATCTTGACATACGTCGATCTGTTCTCAGGCCCCGCGGGGAGGGCCTGCACCGAGGCTTTTCGAAGCTAGGAGTAGCTTGGCTCTCGAAGACTATTTGCAAAGCCTCGGTCAGAGTGAGGCCGAATCGGATCGAGGTGAGTTCACCATCTCGGCCGAGAGAGCTAAGGCCTTGCTGGCCGGTAAGGCGTTGTCGGATATTTGGATGGCCTGGCTGTGTCTTGGCCAGGGCTTTATCGCCAGCGGAGCCTCCGCTATGGAGATGGACTGCACCAACCGATCGGTCACCTGGAAGGTTGACTTCCCTGAACGGATCTCTTTGTTGGACCTGCTACGTGAGGAGCGATTCCTGTTGGGCTGGCTCAATCTCGGTTGGTTTGGAACGCCCCACTGGGACGCTGAACAGTCGACTTTGACGGTTCCATGGCAGGGTCACGCCTGGAAGCGGTATCGTTTCTCCTCGACTTTTCCTCAAACGATGGAGAAAGCACTCAAGTACGCACCCATTCCGGTGCGAATCGGAATTCACAGTATCGCCCTGCGCCATCTTCCCGGCGCTGACCCCATGTGCCTGTATCCACTACCCGACGGTCGCCAGGGCGGTATGATGTTTCAAGATGCTCACGTGGAAACTCAATCTTTTTATGAGCGCCGGCGTTTTTCGCTACCCGACAGTGACGAGTCCGACTCAAGTTATGACGGGCCGGTTCTGGCGGCTTTCGCGCGTCGTACCAAAGATTCATGGTCGGAAGTGACCTGGGTGAGTCAGGGAGTGGTCATCGCTACCGAGCGAAACACTCTCGAACGCCCACGAACCGCCGTGGTGGCCTCAGTGGAGGCCTGCGGGCTAGAGACCGACCTTTCGGGATTTCAGGTGGTGAGAAATCTCACACACCATCGCTTTGTCATCGCTTTAAAGCGCGACGTCCTCTGGATGCTTTAGGACCCGCTGTTGAGGTTGCGCGAGAGTCCGCCCAAGCCCGACGGTTTGATCACCGTGTCCTCGTCTTTGACCAGCGCCTGGGGAGGGAGATGATCACTTTGGGTGCTCAACCCCTCCATCTTTTTGGCCGCCGTGCCCACTGCCATAAATTCGATGATACTACCGCCCAGATGGGAGATGAAGGTTTTGAGCCCCACCACCTCGTCGGCCCCGCACTCGTCGGCCTCTTTGGCGATCTGAAGGATGGCGTTTTCACGGGCGTCGTAGATCAAAGTCGTGAGTTCGGTGATCTCACCCCTTTGCAGGCCGCGTAAGGCCGCCATCACGCCGCCTGAGAGGCCGACGGAGTAGACCGAGACGCCGAGTACCAGGCGGATCGGCATGTAACCGAGATGGATGAGATTCCACATCTCCGCGCAGGTCAGGTGGCTGGTCATGGGCCGCTGATCGAACTCCGGCCCAAGGGCCGGATGGCGGGAGGCCGTTCCGATCATCAACATCTCGGTGGTGCCCATCAGAGGCATAATAGAGGTGCGGATACCCACCACGGAGTTGGCTCCGAAGCGGCGAGCTTCAGCTTCGATTCGCTCCAATGCCAGATGACGGGTCTTGTTGAAGACCTGGCTGAACTGGGTCACCTCACCGCGGCGAAAAGACTGAAGAAACCCTCCAAGTCCACCGCCCACCCCGATCGAATAGGCCACGTTGCCGAAGGCGAAGTGGATCGGGACAAAGCCAGCGTCCATCTGGCAGTACAGCTCTTGACCCGCGGCCGAGGTGGAGAAGCCGTCTGGGACTTCCGAACTTTTCGGGGTCAGACACGACCCGACGGAGAGAAACTCCACACCTCCGGACTGCCACATCAACTCGCTGGTCAGTCCGGTGACGGCCTTCCCACCGCGTTGTTCCGACTCTTTGAGTAGTCGGTCGATGGCCAACTGGCGTCCGTCATGGATCACCTGCGTCACCTGTGTGACCTCACCTCCGACCAGGGTGCGCGCGGCCGAGGAGATGGAGCCGAGAAAGCCCATCGAATTCACGCTGTTGCCGATGACCAGATCCCCGGGACGATATCCCAGTCGGTCAAGGCAGTAGATCTCGTTGCCGGAGAGACCGGTGACGATAGACATTACGGGTTGGGAGCCATGACGACGAACCATCGTTGATTCTTGTCGGTGATCTTGCCCTGGGCGTCGGTGCTGACTGTCTTAAGGCTCACCGAATCTTGGACGTTGCCGCCGATCACGTCAATCTCGCCCGGCCGGACGGCTACCACCAGGTCGGTGTGAGAAGCGTAGGTCAGCGGCTGATAGTCAAAGCTTACTCCACTCTGGCGAGCGTAGCCGACCAGGTCTCCAATTTGAGGAGCTCTCTCGGAGAGGCGATATCCCCAGTAGGCGAAGCTTTTGTCCTTGTTCTTGCGGGCGAAGATGCTGTTACGGATATAGGTGGCGTGCCACTCCGAATAGGAGAAGCGGTCGCCCATCCCGGCTTCCTTCATCACCCAGGACATGAAGGCGGCAGACCAGGGTTCGTCGGTGTCCTTACCGGTCAGGTTGGGAAAACCCACCGACTTCCAGTAGTCGCCGACCCGCTCCCAGTAGGGATCTTCGCTCTCCTGACCACCCTTTTTGACGATCTTATTGCTCTTGTCGATGGTCTGCTGGCCGAAGCGGTCCCACTCTTGACGGGCGATCTCTACCGCTTTCTCGGCAGGTGTCTCCGCTAAGATGGGAGAGGCCAGTAGAAGAAACGCACAGGTGGAGAGGAGGTATCGCCGCATATGGGGCAGACTTCCTTTCACTCGGGTTTTGCCCTGCGGTTCCCGGCCAGGTCCTAGCCTCGCACCGGGGCCAGGTTGGCGAGAAGGTGAGATAGCTCCGCTTTTTTAATGGGTTTTGTCATAAATCCGTTCATTCCACACAACAGAGCTTGCTGGCGACTGGCTTCCGAAACATCAGCTGTGACAGCGAGGATGGGTAGTCTGAGACCTCTCCGCCTGATCTCTTGACAGACTTCGAAACCGTCCATGTCGGGCATTCTTAGGTCCAGAAGAAGGATGTCGAAGCTCTGCTTGTCGAGAAGGTCGAGGCCCTCGGAGCCGGAGCCGGCGGTACGAAGAGTGTGTCCCAGCTTTTCTGCAAGAAACTCCAAGACTCGTAGATTAGTGGGATCGTCGTCGATGGCCAGGAGTCGAAGTGACCTACCGTTGGGCTCTGGAACAGGAGCGGGGGGCGCCGCGGGCCCGACCGGCAGGCGTAGCTGAAAGTGTACCCCTCGCTCGTCGACCTGGCCCCAAAGTCTGGCGTAGAGTAGTTCGACCAGAGCGTTCACCACCGTCAAAGAGAGCCCGTCTTGACCGTCGGAGACGCCACTGGCAAAAAGCCGCGCTACCTCTTCGGGGAGCAGGCTGTAGCCGTCGCAACTAAGCCTCAGTTCCAGCAGTTCGGCTTCTGGCCAATGGGCCTGAAGATGAAAGATCGCTCCCTCATCACATCGACTCAGATGGAACTGGGTCAGGATGGCCAGAAGTTGTCCCAGCCGGGGGCCGTCGAGATTGACCCATTCCGGCATCTCCGGGTCGCGGTCGATCTGAAGGTCTAGATCCTTTCGTCCGAGCGCCTCCACCATGGCCTGCTGAGCTTCCAGCAGTTGGGTCAAGTTGGTCGGCTGAGCCGAGGAAAGGACCTGCCCGGCTTCGAGCGCGGCCAGGTCCAGTACCCCTTCGAGCACTTTCGTCAATTGGGCGGAGCCTTGATAGATGGAGCCGATCAGTTCGGCCGCTTGAGGAGACAGTTCGAGCTCTTTAGCCGCCAGCGACAGATTGAGGATAGCGTTGAGTGGGGTCCGGACCTCATGGTCGAGATTGCGAAACAGCTGTTGGGTGGCGCGAAGGTGACGTCTCAATACCGAGCCGGTTTGGTCGAGCCGATAGACTTGAAGGCGTAGGGCGATTTCGCTTTCCACGCCGTTGCGCAAGTCTTCCAGCTGTGCAAGATCTCGCTCGGTCCAGGCGCGAGGCTGGAAATCCACCGCGCAGAAGCTGCCCAGAATTTCTCCCTCGGGATTTCTCAACGGTAGTCCGGCGTAGGCGCGAATGTGGTACTGCGTCACCGCCAGACTGTCCCGTGTGCGTTCGTTCTCACGACAGTCTTCCACGACAAAGGCTTGCTGATCGATGACGACGTTTTGGCAAAACGATTGAGTGGCGGGTCCAGAAAGCCCCATGGGGGGGACCCGTCCCATAAAGTATCGACTCTTGAAGTACAGTCTTTCAACTTCGACCAGCACGGCCGCCGCGACGGGCACGCCTAGAAGCGCCGAACATAAACGGGTGTAGCGATCAAAAGAGTCTTCGGGCGGACTGTTGACCAAACACGTCTCCGCGAGCGCGCGTAGACGTCGTGGATTGGATAGGTTATTTGTCACGGACACGTCGTGCCCCCCTTCGCCAGTACGCACAAGACCCCGGTCAGTAATTGAACGGCCAAGTATCAGAATACTGCTAACTGGTTAGGAAGTACTAGAGTTCCCCCCAAAATCTGTCTGAGTGGTGTCACTCGCTCAGAGTGCGTGACATCCTCCGGCCGGACGGGGTGAGTTGCCGCCATGAAGCACTGAGTCCCACTGAGGCCAAGGAAGCCTTCGGGAGTGTTCGAAGGGAAGAGAATGAAAAGAATTCTACTCCTGGCTCTACTGTCAGTATCCCTCTGCGCCTGTCAACCGGGTCCGCCTTCGAATCCTTCTTCCACGACCTCACCCGGATCAGGCTCTCCCGAGACTCCGCCCTCAATCGCGGTGAGCGGTTCGCCAACCCCGGAACTGATGGGAGAGCTCCAAGCCGACCTCCAGACCGATAAGCCGACTTACGTTTCGGGAGAGAAGATTCAGGTCACCGTGATCGCCATGGGTTTGACCGAGTCGGCTTGGGTTTGGATGGTTCCTGACGACATGGAGGTCAAGCCGACCGCCCGTCCCGGAGATAGCCCGTATCCGAGTCCTACCGTCGGGACAAAGTCGCCGGTCGAGTTAAGCGTGGATAAGCCCGGAAAGTATCAACTGTATCTTTTCCCGAGCGCCGAACTGTCCGCGCCGCTCACCAGCCGGGCCGTCGAGATCAAATAGACATTGGTGGAAGAAATTCACAATTCGGTAACCTGCGATTGTTAAGCTTGGTAGGTGAACGCTATCGAGCATTCGATCATACGCGCTAGACCCGGAACTCCAGGACTAACGTCCGGCCAACAGTTCAAAGCTGGATCGGCCGTGGGCCTGGGTGGTGGACTCCCTACCGACTCCTACACTCCCGGCCCAATTCTCGATGAGGCCTTTCCTGATCTCAGCGGTCTGACCGAGTTCTCCAGAACGAAGCTTCTCGGTGTGCGAGACTCCAAGGACAACTCTAACGACGCTCGGGTGCTGTTCGTCGACAAGAAAGATGGCGCGGTCAGTCCGATCGACATGGACTGGAGCCAAACCGGTGTCGCGCGTGACCTGGAGGCCATCGCTCCCGGAGCCGGCAAAGGTCGGTATTTAGCGGTTGAGGGCTCTTCCTTCGGTGAGAAGAAGGCCCGACTGTTTGAACTTTCGGTGGGTGCGCAGGGCGGAAAAGCCGAGAAGAGCCACGTCTTACCGGAGTTCGGCCAAGAGATCGAGGGCATGGTGACCGTTCCAGGCAAGAACGGCGCCCAGACAGTGCTCTTAGCCGGACGTGGTGGGGAGGGTCAGAGCAGTAAGATCTATTGGGGAGAACTCAGCGAGAGTGGGCTGGAGTTTTCCAAAGAGGGGCTAGCCGGACAATCTGTCGCTGCTCCCATAGTGGGGCAGGGGCAACGCGATATCGCCGACCTGACCGCCGACAAGAACGGAAATCTTTGGGCTTCGGCCACCATCGACACTGGGGATGACGGAGCTTTCACTTCTTCGGTCTATCAGGTCGGGCAGCTCACTCCGGGTGGCGCGGTTCCCTTTCAAGCCAAGCTCGGAAGAGACTACAGTGTGCCTCACGTTAAGGCCGAAGCCCTGGCGCTTCAGGCCAACGGAACGATGTTCATCGGCTCTGACAACGAGTCATCGGGTGGTCGTTTCGAGAGTATTGTGGTCTAACCGCTTCTTCACTCTTAGTTGTTAAGGCTGGCGTTCTATTTCACCCGGTCGGCGGCGATCAGTTGAGCTCGTTTGACAAATCGGCGCCGGTAGCTGCGTTGGGCGACATCTAGGATGGCGTTCATCAAGTGGTTGTTGATACCCGCGTTGATCATCGCTCCAACGACCGGTAGCAATGCCATGACTTTACGCCGAAAGAGAAGTTTGAGGAGTTGTTGGGCTAGAACCATCATGCCTTTGCCGGTGAAGGCGTGGGAGATCTCGGAAACGCTGGCCAGGTCCTTGTCGAGATCGATCGAGTCGAGTTTGTCGACTTCCTTGTAGCGATTCTTACGGCCCGGTGTGTGACCGATGCGCAAAAGGTGGAGGATAAACTTCTGCTCGCGCTCTTGCCGCGGGTCGAATCCGTAGCAGATGGCGATCTCTTGCAGCGAGTGGACGGCGTAGAGATAAAAAGCGGGAATGTCGGCCAGCTGTCCGGGGGCGCCGGCGAATCCGGTCAGGCAGCTACCCAGGACGGTGCACTTTTTCACCTCGGCGCAGTGCGCGCTGACCGCCTCCTCGATAGCCATCAGGTGCCCTTCATAGTCGGCGGCATCCGAGCCCGGGTAGGCTCGAGCCTTGCTCAGCCTCTCTTCAAGCTGTTCCTTGTTGAGCATCGCCTGGGAGTGGTCCAGGGCTGTCTGCAAGGCCTGCGCGACTTTTTGGGTCAGCGTGTCGGCCACTTCGGGCGGCGCGCTTTCGAGTAACGCATTCACCGGAGCGGAGGCGGCGTCTAAGGTTCGAGTCCAGGAGGAACGGTCGTCGTCGGTTGGAGTCTCCTCGGTCATGAGGGGAGATTCCTCGTGCCGTGGTTGGGAGCCTTTCAACTTAGGGCGCCGAATGTCTCCTCGCCGAAGTTATATCGGAGAGATAAGATCAAAAAAATCGGGCTTTCTGCCCAAAATTTCTGGCTCCGCATCTGAGTGGCAGGGGCCTCGGCATTTCGGCGACGCGTGTGATTTCGTGGGAGATGTTATTCCACCGGATGAAGCGCTGGGCGAACCGTAGGTCGTCATCTCTGAGAATACTGTTCCTTTCTCATATCCTACATCAAATTCTTAAACCCTTTCAGTCAGAATGCTGCTACTTAGTCGAGGCGGAACGTCCGTCGCGCCACAGCGTCGCGACGTGCGTGTTGATGTCGTGGACATAAACATTTTTGTTGCCGAGTTCATAGGCGATTTTACTCCCGTCAGGGGAGAGGCGGGCTATCTTGATTGGCTCCCTCGTCGACAGAACTTCTCGAGGTTTGTCCTGAGAGAGAGCCCAGAAGTAGATGTACTGATGTTCATCCTTGACGGAACTAAAGATGAGCTGTCGACCGTTTTGGCTGAGCTCGTAGAAGGTGACTCGCCCGACCACGCCGGGATCGGTCAGCCGGCGGATTGGTCCCCGTTGGACCAAATCCCAGACGGCCAAAGTTCCTGGTTGACCGGGACGTTCCGTGATGTAGTACAGGAGTTTATCGTACACGATCGGTAGCCTGCTCCAATTCTCCCCCGGTTGGCTATCGACCGGAACAAGACTGCCGTCGGCGAAGCTGTAGAGAAAGAAGGGGCGATTGTGAGCGTTACCGTTTTGACGACTGACGATAACGCCGCTGTCGTCGGGGAGCCATTGGTGCGGCCTCCATTTCCCACTCGACTCGGTGAGGCGAGTTTTCTCCCCCTTGAGATTGACTAAGACCAGATCCAGGTTCACCCCATCGCGGGCGCGCGAGGAGTAGATCAACCTGTTGCCCGAGGGAGAGGTGAGACTGTATGGGGTCTCCAGCATCTCGTGGGTTAAACGCTCTTTTTCCCGTGTTTTACGATCAACGAGGTAGAGGTCGTAAAGATTGGAATGGTCACTATCTTGGAACCAGAAGAGATATTTCTCCTTAGTCGACGGGAGTATCGGTGGAAACTCGACATACGGCCCATTCAGCTTGCTAAGTTCTCCGCCTGGATCTTCAAGGTATGCGGGAGTTATTTCGCCGGCGGCCTGGATGAGGAAGAGTAACGCGTTGTGGTGATAGGGAGCCCATCCAAAAAGATCTGGGGATTCGGCGGTCTGGGCGAGGTTCGGTTGGCTGAGGCAAAAGAGAGTAATGACACTTAACAGAGCAGTTGTTGCTGGAAGTCGGTACTTGACAGTGAGCATGAACTAGAATGTCGCTGAAAGTGAGAGAATCTTCCGGGTACAGACAGAGAGCGTCGGCGCAAAATAAAAAAGACGCCGTTTCCTAAGAACTGGCGCCTCCTATTCAAGAAGGTCCGTGAGGACTTCTCGGTCGGTCTCCACTGCGAGGTCGGAGCCGACTGTCTCGGATTTTAGGTTGCCGAGAAACCTCATGACCGGACTCGCATTTCCCGTCACGACTAGCTCGAGGGCTAGCGACGATATCGCTTTTGGCGATATCGGTTCTATCCTTAGAGGATACCACGCGCGGTGCGCGTGTTGTGCTTGGCCGCCATCCTCTCCTGCACCAAGCTCCCGTGGTCCGCTAGTATCGGTGCCGCCTCAACTTTTAAGTCGAGCTGGCTTGCTCCCATCGCTGGGACCGACATTGAAGCGTCGGGCCTCGTTTCGAATGCCTTCAGACGAAACGCTGCGCGTGACTCTGGTCTGCACGCTACCCCTGCTCCATTTTTCACTCTCTCGAGTCGCGGTTGTCCAACTCACCATCGAACGCTCAGCTTCGTGGCCAGATTGACTCTCTAGCAGTTCCGCCCCCGCTGTTCCACCAGCCCGATCCGCTCGCGCGGCCGGCTCGTTGGGCCCGAGTTGCCCTCGCGGAACTCACAACTTCCGCGACATTTTCAGCCGAGCGTACCGGTAAACGGCACAATGTACTCGACTCCCCCTTTTTGGACTTCCAGTGGGTTCTGGGCGATTTAGAAACGTCCGTTGGACGCTGACCCCTTGAGATCCGAATTTCAAAGAAATTCGTCGTGCTCGCAATCTCTTGGTCTATTCCGAGGGCTTACGCCCATCGCGCGGCACTTCCAAGCTCCGCATCCTGAGGTACCAACGAGATCTTCTCTTAGAGAAGTCTCCCCATTCTCAGGCTCCCGCATCTTCAGCCTTTCCCCAGCGTTCGTCCGTCGTCATTTCCTACGCGGCGAGACCCTTGACCCTCACGGTTCTGGGTGGGCTGCGGGCCCTGTCCCACTATGGCGGTGGAACGCGCTGCCTCGATATGGGATCCGAGGCGACCCTGTGCTCATTTCACACGGCGCCGTAGCACCGTCGGGGCTTTGACCTTGCATCGTTCGTGTGGAGAACGATGGGGCTCGCACAGCTCCCCTGTTGTCTTCGAGTCACGAAAACTTGCCAGTTCTCTCCGTCCTGGCTTCGGGCGTCTTCCGGGCTGACGCGACCGCACTCTCTTTCGCGACTGTGAGGTGGCGCGGCACTCGAGTGTTCCGCTGTCCGGCTTGCCATCTCCGGACTTTGAGGATTCATCTTGCTGGCGGCTCCTCCAGGTTGCCCTGGTCGCCCTTTCCCGTCGCCGGTTCCATCTCGGTGATCCTCACCTTTTCTCGAAGCTTCCAGTCGAGACGCTGGGGATTTCTTGCTGGCGCTTCCCGTCCTCTGGGAAGACCACGAAGGTCTGAAATCAACCTCTATCCTTTCGACCGTTACCCATCGAGGAGGATAGACCTCACCGCCTCTCTCGCTTGGCGGGGCGACTCGGTGACTCCGAGTGAACGCAAGTTACACGACTCCCACACGGGTGTCAACCCTTTCTCAAAAATAACCCTTGAGAGCTAGGACCTTTATGAAACCTAGCTTCAAGGGAGTTTTGCCGAGCTTTTCCCCAGGGGGATGGTCGACTGTTTTCTTTCCGGTGACACGGTTGTTACATCGGTTACCAAGTGTTCTGGGAATGTTCGTCGAACATCTTAGTGGACCTCGGCGTAAACTCCGACGATGGAATTTGCGCCGAGTCCCACTTAAACTCCGATCCCCACGTCGAGAGTGATGACGTATCCGTCGCTGACGCTACCACTGATGGAGGGGATCTGAAGGTCCGCCCCGTCGCCAAAGACGTTGTCGGTCTGTAGGCTCACACGGTTAAAGTTGGTGGTGCTCGATTCATATCCGCTGGTCGCGTAGACGGCGGAACAGGCGTTGCTCGGAAGCGCGATCTGTGAGGTTCTGACTTTGTTGTTGGCCGAGTTGGTGCTGGCCAGGCTGGGATAGACCTCAAAATGGAGGTGAGGCCAGCGACCCGCGTAGCACCCCGGAAAGATGGAGGTGAAGGTGACGGTGCCGAATTCGTCGGTGACCTGAACTCCGCGCAGGTAGTTCTGGCTAGGGAGGTCGTAGAGTGAATATCGGCCTTCTCGATCGCAATGCCATAAGTAGATAGCGTAGTCTGGAAGGACCGAGCAGCTGGCGTTGACGTTGGTCAAGGTCAGCTGGATCACCAGCGGAATGCCCGCCGCTGTTCCGGCGTAACTTCCGAAGCTCGACCTGATGTCGGAGCGCACGACACCACTGGTGGTCAACGCGTTGGGACCGTTGGAGCCGTCGCCGGGGTAGGGGCCTTCTGTCTCGGGCGGGATCAGTTGACAGCCATCTCCGCCCGTGGTTGAGGTTCCGCCGGTGGTGCTGCTTCCTCCAGTACTGGTGCCTGTGGTGCTGCTTCCGCCCGAGCTACCAGAGCCTGTTCCTCCGGAGGAGACGGTACTGTCCCCCCCCGTATCGCCGCAGGCGGCGAAGAGCGAAGCGAGACCGGAAACGACACCGGCGCCAGCCATCATGCGTAGAACGTCCCTTCGCCTGGCTCGCATGGCCATGGTCTGAAGGTCGAAGATCAGTCCTTTGTCGTGGTCATCCTCGTCGTGATCGTGGTGATTTTGCATAGAATTCCCCTTCGCTATGGTGTTTTGACTGGCTCAGAGTAACCAGTCTGGAAAAGGGAGCTCTACCTCGAGAGTTTGGAGAATTGTCCAAAATTTGTCGCTATGGTTCTCGTTGAGAGGGGTCACACGACCCTGTCCTTTGGAGGTGGATTCTGCGAAGATACTGGAAGTTTGGTAAGGAGGATGGCTTTGTTTGGGAGCTCTAGTGACGAGAGCGCGTTAGCCAAGGCGATCGGCTACGGGGACTTCACGGGTGAGATTGTAGTGGACCCGGAAACACCGCTCGAGAATCTGTTCAGTATCCCTTTGATGATCGGGGTGACTATGGTCATGGGGTCCGGTCTGATCCTCTTCCTTTCGATGTTCAAGGCTATTGATCTCAGCCTCTCGGTGGACAAGGCCTGGAGCTATCTTTTCATCGGCTTCATCCTCACTCCGATAGGCGTTTATGTGCGCTCTCTGGTGGATGTCCACTACGTGATGAACCTCGATGAGCGCGTTATCTATCTAAACCGGCGAGTGTTTCGGTCGTGGTCCTCGAAGAAGATCTGCGACTTTTCCGAGGTGGATAGCATTCTGATCGACTACGTTAGTTCTCGGGAAAAGGACACACGTTACAGTGATGACACTTACGTGGATAAACACCGTTACGGGATAAAGATGTTACTCAAGAGCGGCTCGACGGTCCGGCTGCTCAACCGAAGTTACCTCGACTACAGTTTGGTTAGTGAGCGAGCTCGGTTTGTGGGCAAACACCTCAACGTGAAAGTCAGCGGTGAGCCGGGAGCATCCAATATGGGCCGCTCGGCCTTCTCGGCCTCGAGCATTCCAAACACCTGTGGCGTTCTGCTCGCTCTCCTCCTGCTTGGAACTTGTTCTACCAGGATTTTGCGACCTGAGGTCTTCTCCGATGAGGCCAAAAAGACAGCCGTGAAGGCTCCTACGAAGGTGCCCAAGGCACCGAATTGGCAGGGGAGCTATGCTGGAAAGCTTAGGAAGTCTGGAGACTATCGTCGACCTATCTTCTTCGAGAACGGAATGGTCGAAGTCAAGGCGACAGAATCTTTGTGGAAGGCTATTCTTCAGGACGACGAGTTGTCTCATACCCTGGCCCGGGGAGCTGATGTGGTGACGGCCATGGCGGTTAAGCTAAAGCTTCCGATTTCCGCTTCGGAAGAGAGCGCGGGTTGGTCGGGATGGAAAGGTAAAGTCTCCGTGCGCATCGGTATGGACTTTGAGCCCAAAAAGGAGTCTTTACCGATTTTGAGGCGCAACCTTAAGTTGGCTTTTCTACGAATGAATATGGGAGAACCTAGAGGTGGTAAGGCTGTGCTCCTCCTTCGAGTGCTACCGGAGGTTAAGAAACCTCAGGTCTCTCCGGAAGAGCACGGCTTTACCCTGGTCATTCCCGCGGACCACCCGATCGATCATACCGCCCTGGGTTTATCGGACTCCCAGTTAAAAGACGATACTTTTTAGAGGTTCGGCCGGAACCCTATTGACAACACGATATGTAGTATGGTCCGGCCAAACCTCTAGACAATCTGTTGGGCGTCGCCAGCCTTTTCGGCCGGGCTCCTAGCGCGGATGGTCAGTGTACTCGTCGTGCAGTTTGAGCCACTGCATGATGCTGTCCGGCTCGTTGCGCCCTTTGGGAACCATGTCCAGGAAGTTGAAGGCGCCTAGCAACAGCTCTCCTCCTCGCGCGTAGGTGGAGTAGGTATGATAGATCTGTCCACCCTGTTGAGCAAAGACGCTGCAGCCATGCAGGTCATCGGCTTCTTCGATGGGCCTCGTGTAGTTGTAGATGGCTTCCCCTCGCGCTCTCTGCTCCGGGGTGAACGAAACCCCATAGTCGTAGTTGAAGCTATTGTCGTGGGAGGAGACCCAGGTGAAGCTCCATCCGAGCCGTTTTCTGACCTCCTGGATGCGCTCGATTTTTGCTCTGGACACCGCGGCGAAGGAGAGGTCGGCATGCTCGAAGTGCTGCAGTGCCGCGTCCACGTGGTCGGAGATGAAAGCGCATCCGTTGCAGATGTGGTCGCTGTCGGGGGCGAGCATGAAGTGATAGATGAAGAGCTGGCTCCGATCCCCAAAGAGCTGGGAAAGTCTGACCGGACCGCTCGAGCCTTGAAAAGTGTAGTCCTCCTTGATAGGCTCCCAGGGGAGCGCCCTTCTCAGGGCGCGAATCTCGTCGTGCAGGCGTGTCAGTTCCTTTTCTCTGGCTAGGAGCTGTTGGCGAGCCGTTAGCCATTCCTCGTGACCGACAATGGGATGGCTCATCGTGGAGCCTCTCCTCCGGAGATGGCAAACGGTGAGGTCTCCACCGGTCGGATTTCGACCGTGCCCTTCTTCGCTCCGGGAATTCTCGCCGCGATCTCCATCGCTTTGTCGAGGTCTTCCACATCGATGATGTAGTAGCCGCCCAACTGTTCGTGAGTTTCGGCGAAGGGCCCGTCGGTGACCAATCTCTTCCCGTCGCGCACGCGGATGCTGGTGGCCGTGGAAACGGAGTAGAGAGGGGAGGAAGTGATGTATTGTCCCTTCTCCTGGAGAGCCTGGCAGAGCTTGGCCGATTCGGCCATGCACGCTTCGCGCTCCCCCGGAGCGTAGTCGGACTCGCGAGCGTAAATAAGCAACATGTATTTCATCGTCACAGTCTCCTTTCATAGGATAGTCGAGGGAGTCATCATCAGATCGACACAGTCGACAAAAAAGCCGAGCTGGAGTACCAACTCGGCTCTGTCCGGTCACCCGTTAGCTACTCTCGACGAATCACGAAATTCCAGTTGCCGGAGACCGGCTGACCGGTGGTGGCCGAGGTTCCGGTCACCTGAGCGTTGTGCTGGCCTTGGTTCAAATCGTGACGTGGTGTCCATGAGATTCCCTCATTTCCGATGACGGACTCGTTGGTGACATCGCGACCGTCGACGAGCAGGCGTAGGTTGTTCACGGGACCGTTGAAAGCCGCGGAGACGGCCGGTCGAGAGACGGTGACCACGCTACCGGCTGAAGGTCCGTAGCTACGAACATCAGTGATACCACTCGGGCTTCCGTGGTGGTATCCAGGGTAGTAGTGGGGCTGATTGGAGTATGGTGAGCTGTAGCCTGGTTGGTTGTAGCCAGGGTTGTAGGGCTGGTTGGGACGATGATTGTAGCCCTGGTTGTTGGGTTGGACAATGGCGAAATTCCAATTGGCTTGACGACCGTCATCGGTCACGACCTGAACCTGGTGAACGCCGTAGTCCAGAGGATACGGAGGCACTAAAGTGACGGCCTCGCCTCGGGTGCGGGCTTGTCCGGTGAACTCCTTGCCGTCTACCCAGATACGGGCGTTGCGGATTCGGGTGTTGAAGTCGGCTCGGATGGTGGGTTGGGTCTCGGTGATGTGGGATTGATGGCCCGGTGTGACATGTTGAGCCATCGCCGGAAGGCCTAAAAGCAGGCAGAAGAGGAGTGCGAGTTTTCTCATGATTGTAACCCTACGCTGGTTGAGTCGGCCTCTTCTAGCGCCCGCTAGGATAGCCGCGGGGCATCCTTCAGGGAACCCTTAGCATTCCCTTGGCAGCGAGGGAGCTTCCTCGAGACTGGCTTGCTTGTAGGATCTCGAGATTCGACCTCGCAGGCTCCGCTTATGATCGTTCTTACCAATCCTCGTTGTTCCAAGTGCCGGCAGCTGCTAGCCTACCTCCAAGGCAAGGGGATGGAGCACACCGTTCGCGAGTATCTCAACGAGCCGTTGACGGCTGATGAGGTCATCGACCTGGCCGGAAAGCTAGAGCTTCCGCTTCGGCTTTGGACACGGGAGCCAGTGTCGGAAAATCTCTCCGAGGCCGCCCAGCAGATCGCGGCTCGACCCGAAATCTTGCAAAGACCCATCGTTATCGACGGAGAACGAGCCACGGTAGCCCGGGCTCTGCCGGAGTTTGAAGCTTGGCTTAACGGCTAGGGTAAGGAGCGGACTGTTGTGGTTGCCTTCTCGGCTACAGTTTGGAGAGCACGGGAGGCTGAGTTTTCTGTGTCGGAAGAGGGGAGGGTGGCTCGACTGGTACTGGTAGGGTTAGCCGCCCTCGTACTCTATCGAGGTTGGCTTTGGCTGACCTGGTGAGTATTATCGAGCGTTCAAGTTCTCGTCTACGTTTGTCGGGATCGTTTTCGGCGAGAGCGGTCTCGAAAGCTCTTAACGACCTATAAGTTTCAGAGATGGCGATAAGGAGCTTGGCGTAGACTTTCGCGTTCACTTGAGGAACTCGCTCCCGCTTGGCCTTCTTCATAAGGGAACGGAGTTCGTCAGCCAAGGCTTTGCAACGGCGAGAAGCGTCGGTTGGGACGATGGTGCAAGCTTGGCTCTCTTTTCTTAAGGCCACCATCCGAGCGTTCAGTTCGGTCGTGGGTCCGAGATACTCCGTGAGGGCGGTTCTCCGAAAGTCGGCCAGTATCCGCGGATCGTCGGCTTTGATGACGACAAGATCATAGAGCGGATCGTCTAAAGTTCGAATCGTAAAAGAGTTGAAATAGTAATATCCGATAAGTGTCCAGACCCCCAACCCGCTCAGGAGGACCAGAATACGAAAAGGGGTGATACTCCAAAGTCGAGGTCGGGCTCGGGCCAGGTGGAGTTCCTTTGGGCAACTCTCCATCTCGTTAAAATTCGGCAGCGGGAACATCAGACCTTCGTCGGCTCACCAGAGGCGGCGATCGGGGATACTGGCGAAAACGAGGCTAGTGCGTGACCAGGACGGGGCAGTGAGCTTCTTGCAGGACCCCTTCGGTTTCGCTTCCGATCATCCAACGGGCCAGTCCGCCTTTCCCGTGGCTTCCGATGACCAGAAGGTCCGCTTTGATCTCGTCGGCATATTCGACGATTCCGGTGGAGGAGGACGCCTCGCGCACTTCCGCGTGACTGACCACTCCTTCCAGAGATTTGGCTAAAGCCTGTAGCGCCGTGTGGGCGTGGGCAAGGTCGGCACGATTGGCCTCCACCACGACGGGGTGATTCATCGCCACTTGAATGATAGCTTGATAGACGAAGAGTTTGGCTTTAAAGTCGCGAGCCAGCCGCCCCGCATGAAAAAGTGCTCGTTCTGACGCTGCAGAGCCGTCGTAGGCCACCATGATGGTTTCAACTTTGGCGGGATGAGTCGCGTCGGGTAACATGCAATGCCCTCCGACGACCAGCACTGGTACGGTCGCGCCCCGTGTGACTTTGGTAGCCACCGACCCCATCAACCAGCGTCCTATACCGCCCCGCCCGTGACTTGCCAGCAGTACCAGGTCCCGATCGACACTACGCTCGAGGATCTCCGTTGGAGCATCGCCCATGACGACCGTTGTAGTGACCTCGGAGTGCTCCAGTTCTCCAGCTTTCTTTTGAAGATACTCGCTGAAGGCGCCATGCAGGTTATCTTCGGGAAAAACGGCCGTGGTGGGCACCGCGAGTTCGGGAATGAAATACACCATGCTGGGGGGCTCGTAACAACGCAGAAGCTCGACTTTGGCCTCAGGCCGCACGGAGAGAATCAGTCGGAGCCATGGGAGGACTCGCTCGGAGAGTTCCGAGCCATCAAGAGGGACAAGAATGCTGTTGGGCATGGTCCCATACTACCCGTTTGAGCGCCGACCTAATCCGAAGGCGAAGGAGTCAATCGTCGGGAGACCAAATCTTGTCGCCATGGACCAAGTGGGGGAAACAGCATTCTCACAATCTTTCAACGATCTTGAATGCAGGGCCGTCGTGCATTGCGCCAATGAGGAAGCTCTCTTGCTCGAGGTACGAATTTCGCGGGACGGTACGGTCTTGTGGACGCGCTGTGGTGAGGAGGAGCCTGAGGATGACTGGGCTTTTGGCTGCTGGGAGGATGGGCCAGGGGTCCCCTGTCTTTTTTCCGACATTGACGGCGACGGCCAACCGGAGATGCTAGTCCCAGTTCCTAAGTCCGATCTCAGTCCGACGGTCTATCGAATCTTCCGTTGGGATGGCCAGCAGCTGAATCTTTTGCGCAGAGCTACTCTGATGGATGATGGAGCCGGGGAGTTCGTTTGGTCGGAGCCCGACCTCGAGAAGGACACTCAGATCAAGTGGGTGGACTCGTTCGAGAACAACGTCGCCCAGGTGGTCCACTGTCGCCGCGCCACCACCAGTCGTCGGTCACTGTCTTTAGTTCCGTCTCGCCGTGGTTTCGTGGAAGCTTCCTGAAGCGCGCTAATCCATATCTAGTCGTCGGAACCGGAGTAGCCGGTCTGTGCGTGGCTCGCGAATTGGCCCTGCGGGGATGCGAGGTCGTTCTCTTCGAGGACTCTTCGCAGCGTCCCGCGAGTTCGGTGGCGGCTGGGCTTCTGCAGATCGCGGGTGGGCGTATCTCGCGAAAACATTTGGAACTGCGCCAGGCTTGCTGGAATCACTATCCCGGATTTCTTCAGTCGCTGGGCCTTAAGTTTCGGCGACTGCCGCTGGTTCGTTTGGCCCGCGGCCTGCCTGGTGCCGGCGCCTTCGCCTCCACTCTCCTTGGACTCGGGATCGAGGCCAAGGCCTACCCGCCGGAGGAGCTTCGGCGCGAGTATTTGGGCTCTGCTCATGGGGAGCTTGCCGGTGGCGCGGTGATGGAGGTGGGAGCGGTCGAACCTCGACTCCTACTTTCCGCTTTGCGTGCGACTCTTTCTGGTCTGGGTGTGACTTTTCAACAGCGCCGGATCGTATCGCTAGGGGAGGGAAAGGCGCTAGATGAGAACGGCCACAGGTGGGTGGGAGAAACCGTCATTTTGGCCTGTGGAGCCGGTTTGCCCAAACTGTGGTGTCCTGACTGGAATTTCCGACTCGAGCCGGGAGAGGGAGCCGAGTTTGAAGGCCAGCACACCATCGAGTGCGCTGTGGAAGCTCCCTGGTTAGGTCAACTTTTCGTCCCCAGAGCGGGAGGATGGAGAGGGCATGGCGATGTCGCCGCACTTGTCGGACTTCGGGGTGAAGAGCTTTGGAGGGCCTCGGCGGTCCGAGCCTTCACGCCCGACGGATTGCCGGTGGTGGGAGAGGTATCACAGGGTGTTCACGTGTTGGGTGGACTAGGCCGAAACGGCCTTCTCACCGCTCCGCTTTTTGCCCGCGGGTTGGTGGAGTCCCTCCTCCAGGAAGAGACCCCACCATGGCTTCGCGTGTTCGCTCCTGAGCGCTCGGGTATTGGAGTAAGACGTGGTTGGTCTCGTTAGCTCTGACCGGGTTTGAGGTACTTGTCCAGCCAGTCGAAGAAGACGCGATTCCAGACCACGCTGTTCTGCGGTTGGGTCACCCAGTGGCCTTCCTCGGGGAAGTAGAGAAAGCGCGAGGGAACGTTTTGGACTTGGGCGGCGGTGAAGGCTTCCATCCCTTGTCCGATCGGCACGCGGAAGTCTTTCTCGTTGTGAATGACGAGGAGCGGGGTTTTCCAGTTCTTCACGTAGCGATGAGGAGAGAACTGGTCGTAACCTTTTTGGGTCTCGGGGCTCTTCCAGTAGGGTCCACCCATCTCCCAGTTGGTGAAGAAGACCTCCTCGGTGGTTCCGTACATCGACTCGAGATTGAACACTCCACAGTGGGAGATGGCGGCGGCGAATCGATCTCCAGAGTTGCCCATCAGCCAGTAGACGCTGTATCCACCGTAGGAGGCGCCCACAACTCCGGCGCGTTTGGCGTCGACGTAGGGCATGGCCAGCATGTGGTCGGTGGCCGAGAGCAGGTCGCGCATGGGCTGACCGCCCCAGTCGCCCGAGATGACGTCGTTCCACTCTCGACCGAAGCCGGGCAGGCCGCGGCGGTTGGGGGCGATGACGACGTAGCCCTTGGAGGCCATCAAGTAGAAATTCCAACGGTAGGAGAAGCCTTGTCCGATCTGACCTTGCGGGCCGCCTTGACAGTAGGTCAGCATGGGGTATTTTTTGCTGGGATCAAAGTTCGGCGGGAGGATCACCCAGGCGTGCATCTTCTTGCCGTCGGTGGTGTCGATCCAGTGCTCTTCCACGGTGGGAAGCTGTAGTGTTTTGTAGATTCCGTCATTGAGGTTGGAAAGGGTCTTGGCGCTTTTGTCCGCCATGTTGATCAGAGCCAACTCTTCCGGACGCTCCATCCGAGCAAAACCGACCAGGGCTTGTTTGCCGTCGGGGGTCAAGCCGCGTAGGGAGTAGTCGTAGCGGCCTTGGGTCACTTGTTGTAAGTTTTTCGCGTCACGTCCGATACGGAAGATCTGAGTGGTTCCTTTGATCTCCGAGGCGAAAACGAAGCCCTTGGAGTCGGGGGTCCATTGACTGGCGTGCACGGTCTGGTCAAGCCCTGTCGTCGCTTCACTGGTACGCCCGCTGGCCAGATCATAGACCATGATGCGGTTGCGGTCGGCCTCGAAGCTGGCTCGAGCCATGGAATGATAGGCGAGGGACTTCCCGTCCGGAGAAAATATGGGATCGTTGTCGTAACCGGGGTTGTTTTTACTGATGTTGACCTGGTTCTGTGGCGCCGAGGTCTTGACCAGATAAACATCGGAGTTGGTGCTTTGCGCTTGGTCGGGCACGTCCTTAAGGGTGTAGGCGAACCACTCTCCGTTGGGCGACCAGTCGAACTGCTCGCTACCACCGAAGGGAGGGACGGGGCTGTCGACTCTTCGATTCTCCATCAGGTCGACGGCCTTGCCCGCCTTCCCGTCGCTACCGATGGGAGCCAGATTGATGTGGCTGTATTTGTAGTCGTGCCACTCGTTCCAGTGGCGATACATCAAAGAGTCGATGATGCGAGCGTCGGATTTGGGAAGGTCGGGATAGAGCTCCTTGACTTCTTTGTCGAGTTTCACTTCGACCGTGTAGGCGACGTGTTTACCGTTGGGAGCAACTTTGAGCGAACCGACACCGTCTTTGACGTCAGTGATCTGAAGAACTCCGCCGTCAGCGGGGTTTACCGCGTAGACCTGAGGAGCTTTTTTGCTCTCAGGGTCGGCTCGACCGACCAGGTAGAGTCGTTCACCGTTGGCCGAGGGGGCGAACTGGAGGTCGGAGACGGAGGGCCAGTCGGAGAGAAGTTTGCGCTGCTGTCCAGACTTGGTGTCGTGGATGGTGACACTGGTCCTTCCCTTGTTTTCGGCAAGCTCGAAACGGCGGGCACCGAAGGCGACCCACCTCCCGTCAGAGGAGAGGGCGGCTTCGCCCAGACGGGTGAGCTTCCAGATGAGCTCCGGAGTCATCACGGAGGGAGAAGTTTCCTTCTGCGTTACTTCGGAAGCGGGGACATCTCCTTGGGCTATCGCGGCCATGGGGGTGAGGGTCAGAAAAAGAGCTACAGTTGCATTGAAGGCGGTTCGCATGGCCCGCCCTTCGCGCGGGCGCCTTCCGGTCCTACCAAGGATGCTAGCGTCCCTGGAGGTTGCTGCCTCTGGTCTCCACTACCCATGGTAGTAGCAGAAGGGCGCAGAGTGGAATAAGGCCCACCAAAGGCATGACCCCACTGATCGCTTGCGACCCTTTGGCTCCCTGCGAGGCTACCGAGGCGACGTAGAAAGGTCCCAGAGCGGTGAGAAATCGTCCGATGTTGTAGCAGAAACCCGAGCCTGTCGCGCGCAGATAGGTGGGGAAGAGCTCGGGCAGATAGTAAGTGAAACTTCCCAGCGCTCCGTATCCCGTGAGACCTACCAAAAAGAACATCCCTAGTCGAACTTGCATAGGCAGGTCGAGGCCAAAGGTGGCGCCGATGGACAGTCCAGAGACAAGAAAGTAGAGCGCGAAGGTCGGGCGACGCCCCAGATGGCGGGCCAAAGGGACGCTAGCTAAAGTGCCCAGTAGCCCGCCTGCGTTGAAAAGATGGATGGCTGTGGTTTTGGTGCTGGTGACGAACGTCTTTAGAGCATCTCCGACAAGTCCCTGGGCGGTCCCATACTCTTCGGCGAAGACCCCAGTGACCAGAGGAAGGAACGCGTTGCAGCTCCACCAGGCCAAGAGCGCGGTGATCGCCATGCTGGTTCCACTGAAAGTGCGACGCCGCATCTCGGGACTGAAAAGCTCGGCGAAGCTGGCTTTGGGCGCCTTCTCCTGGTCGGCTTTCCAGACTTCCGGCTCGTGCACGAGTCGTCGCACAAAGACGGCGAAGACCGCTGGGATTAAGCCCAAGAGGAAGACGTAGCGCCAGGCGTGAGGACTGTCGGGCATCAACTGGTTGGAGATGAGATCGCTGGAGAAGCCCGCCATGAAAACGCCTAAAGGAGCGGCCGTGTAAAGGAGCGCTCCAGCCTCGAGTCGGCGCTTCTCGGGAACGACTTCGGCCACCATCGCGGCGCCGGCCGCCCACTCTCCACCGATTCCGAGACTGGTGACGAAGCGGCAGACTCCCAATACCCACAAGTTTGGAGCGAAGGCGCAGAGCGCGGTGCCAAGACTGTAGATCAAGATGGTAAGAATGAGAGTGCGGCTGCGGCCGATGCGGTCGGCCAGCTTACCGAAGGCGATCCCGCCGATGGCCCAACCCACGAGAAGAAGAGAGGTGAGGGCTCCCGTCCAGTAGAGGGTGGCGCGTTTCGTCTCAGGGAGCGTGGGGTCGAGCCCCAGCAGGTCGGGAACGCAAGCATGCGCTACATAGTTGAAGAGCAGTGCGTCAAACGCATCAAACCCCCAACCTAGCCAAGCCGCGAAGAGGACCGTCCACTGATAGCCGGTCATTCCCCAGAACTCTTTCGACCTCACCGCCCGACCTTCGCCTCGGCGTAGCGCCCGCCTGCCCCTATTGGAGAGAGCGACGAGGATGGTGTATCCAGCAAAAGTTGGCGATGTTGCCACGAAACGGTGGATGTACGTCGAGCGAAAACACGAACTCGAACCGAACTTCAGATTGAAATAATTTCTCTTGACGCACAGGCAGCTCGCCACTCGAGAGGTAGTTTCATTTTATGGATAACACTGCCGAGATGCGTCTACTCACCGTTCCCCAATTCGCCAAGCGAGTCCACGCTTCTGTCGATGAGGTTCTTGCCTTGATCGCCAACCGTGAACTCAAGGCGTTACGCCCCGACCCCGAAGGCGGATATCGCGTCCTGGAGACGGAGGTGGACCGTATGTTGCAGGAACGGACCACTCGCATCAAGCCCCTCGTGAGGTCCGAAGGCGCACCAAGAAGCTCTCCGCTCGAGCCTCCCACCATCACTAAGGTACCGTTCAAGAAAGAGAGTCAGGTCGAACCGACTCCGGCCCGTACCGTTCCGATGGAGACCCACCTCACGACGGTCACCGCGCTTGAAGCCTCACGACAAGATAACGCGCGTCTGGCTCGACTCAGCTCGAATCTGCAGGCGGAGCTCTTTCAGTACCGCCAGTTTTCCAAGGAAGTTCAGGACGAACTGGTGGAGACGAGAGCTCGCCTGCAATCGGCTCAGCAAGAGCTCTGCGCCTACAAACTCGAGAAGATGGAACTCGAGCGCAAAGCGATGGAGGCTGAGCAACGCGCGGTCGTGGCCGCGGAGAAGGAACTCGAGGTCGCGCGTGAACTTGAGGCCGCGAAATCGAAAACCTGGTGGCAGCGCCTCTTCGGCTAGCCGCGCATTGTGCGACTCGCATTAACTAGGATCACTATCTTCGGCTATATTACCTATGCGCTGACTCTGCTGCTCCTACCGCTTCTCTGGTGGCGGTTCGGTGAACGCCACTGGCTTTTGATCGGACTAGCCTATGCCCCGGGGATTCTCTATCTCCTTCCCCTCATTCCGCTCTTCGTCGCGGCCGCGCTCCTTAAGATCAGACCGCTCCTGCTCCCTTCACTCATACTCTTAGCCGTGGTACTTTTTGGCCGGATGGACTTTCAGCTCCCCAGCCCCAGAACTCCCACACAAGAAGAATCACTCACGGCGCTTTCTTACAATGTGAGAGCCGGCCTAGGTGGGCATGAGGAGATCACCGCTTACCTGCAAGAGCAAGGAAGCGACCTTATCGGACTGCAGGAATGCCGGCAACCTCTGGATCGCCGTTTCCAAGACCCCACCCCAGCCATTCTGGCCGGCATGAAAAGTGACTACCATTTCGCCAGAGGTGGTCACCGGGGAGAACTGGTCTCGCTGAGTCGTTACCCGATCGTCAGTAGTCAAGAGCACGACCTGCGAGGCTATAGCCCGTGTCTCGAGATCGTCGTTGACATCAAGGGCGAGAAATTTCGCTTTCTCAATGTGCATGTCCTGACCGGAGACCCCAAGGGGATACTCAAGAAAGGCCCCCACGGACGAACAGCTTACCTCAACGTCACCGCTCAATCGCGGAGAGAACAATGCGCCGCGTTGCTTGAAGTACTCGCTCAAAGCGAACTCCCGACCATCCTGGTGGGCGACTTCAACTCTCCACCTTCCAGTCGGATGTACCACGACCTTCGCGACAAACTCAATGATAGCTTCGCGCTCAAGGGGATCGGGTTCGGGTTGACCTACAGCGTGGAGCGGCCGCTCTGGCGAATCGACTATCTCTGGGCTTCTCCCACCCTCGGAGTCGAAGCCTGCTGGGTGGAGCCTTGCAAGCTCTCCGACCACAAACCCCTGGCGGGTAGATTTCGCTGGTGAGGCGGCGGCGGATCCTTCTCGTCTCTCCTTATCATGGGAAGTCGAGCCATGCCGCCTGGGCGCAAGGCTACCAACAGCACTCACGACACGAGATTCACACCCTCTCCCTCTCGGACCGCGCTTGGGCCTGGCGAATGCGCGCGGGTTCGGTGGGTCTGTGGGAGCGCTTAACCCCTGAGGCTCTCGACTGCGAAATGATCCTAGCGACCAGCATGACCGACCTGTCAGGCTTTCTCGGCTTGGCCCGGCGAACTCCGCTAGCTGGCAGACCGGTCGTCCTCTATATGCATGAGAACCAGTTGAGCTATCCCATCCGCAAGGAAGGGCTGCGTGACCGAGGGCTGGCCTGGCTACAGTTCACCTCCATGCTTTGCGCCGACGAGATCTGGTTCAACTCCGAGCACAACCGCCGCTCCTGGTTCCGAGCTCTGCCGGACTTTCTCCACGACTGCCCTGATCCTCACGGTACCGCGACGGTCGACGGACTTCACCAACGCACTCGCGTGGTCCCTGTCGGCCTGTCGTTACCTCCTCAGCAAGAAAAGCCGAACCTCGAGGACGGACCCCCCATTCTTCTTTGGAACCAGCGCTGGGAGTGGGACAAGAACCCCGAGGCTTTCGGACAGCTGGTCCGACAGCTTCTTCGCCAGGTCGACTTTCGTGTGGTGATGCTGGGGCAATATCCCAAACGCGAACCTCCCGACCTGACAGAGCTCAAAGAAACCTTAGGCTCCCGGCTCCTCCATCTGGGTTGGTGCTCACGGGAAGAGTATCTCACCTGGCTAGGTCGGGCCACGCTGACAGTTTCGACCGCGCGACACGAATTCTTTGGAATCGCCGTCCTGGAGGCCGCGGCTCACGGAATTCCACCACTTTTGCCACGCCGGCTAGCTTATCCTGAGCTCTTCTCTCCCGAGACTTTCCCCCACCTTTACTATCGCCATGAGAGGGAGCTAGAAGAGAAGGCGCTGCAAGCCTTGAGACATCCGTCACGGTGGCTAGAGAGGGGCCTCGCGGTGCAAGAGAACGCCTACCGATTCGACTGGGTCAATCTGGCCAAGAGCTACGACGATTTGCTGGAGAGGCGCTTGGTTGAGGCCGAGACCACGCGATTTCGCCCTTCCGACTTGCCGTCGTAAAGGTAGCCGTCGGCGACCTTAAGATCGGAGTCGATACCGTTTTCATCGTTGGCGGTCAGTTCGGTCACCCCTACCGTCAAGGTGACTTTGCCGTAGGGCGGATTGTTTTCGTGCACGATGCCGAGAGCTTCCACTTCGCGACGAAGGCGCTCGGCGGCGATCAACGCGCCCTCCTCGCTCTGATCGGCTAGGACCACCAGAAACTCCTCGCCGCCCATGCGAAAGACGGCATCGCTAGAGCGGATGTTTCCGGCCAGGGTCTGGGCTACCTTAGTCAGGACGGCGTCGCCGGCGAGATGGCCATAGGTGTCGTTGTACTGCTTAAAGTTGTCGATATCGCACATGCCCAGGCAGAAGCGATGCCCGTATCGCCGGCGTTCGTCGAAAAGTCGGGGGAGCTCGTCTTGAAAGCGCAGCCGGTTGCCCACCCCTGTCAAGGCGTCCCGGCGGCTTTGGGCTAGTAAGTCCTCCCCCAACTGGGCGAGCTCCTTGTTTCGGCTGGCCAACTCCCGGTGAACTTCCGTCACGCGTTGGGCCGAAATCAGGCGGACTCGCAGTTCCGTGGGGTCCAGCGGTTTCTCGATATAGTCGTCCACCCCGGCTTCGAAACCCGCGAGGATGTGCTGCTTTTCGGAAAAAAGCGAGCAGACGAGAACGTAGGTGTAGTGCTCGCGAGGATGCCGGCGGATTTTCGCGCACAGCTCCAGGCCGTTCATCCCTGGCATGATAAAGTCACTGATCACGATATCGAACTGGCCCCGTTGATAGGCCTCCCAGCCTGACAGTCCATCCTCGGCCTGCTCGGCTTGCTGACCGAGTTCTTCCAGGACATTGAGCACGATCTGCCGCTCTTCGAGCTTGTCTCCCACCACTAAGACCTTCATCGACTGGGCTTTCGAGACTGTTTTCCGAATCCCCGTTTCCTCCGAGGTGTGTTACAAGGGTTTGTCAAACATGAAAAAAACTTCTTTCATGCGCTAGACACATGGGAATTTCGTGGGAAAAGGGCTACAGAAAGTTTCAGACGGAGGATAAGAGCAATGGGTCGTATCGTAAAAGGAATTGCCAGAGGAATCGGTGGGGTCGTTCGAGGCGGACTGCGCACCGTTGGAAGTCTGCTTCGCGGTGACCTTCGTGGTGCGTGGGGAGGTATCAAGGATACTTTCAAGAGCACCGTAGGCCTGGCGATGAACGCGCTGCCGATCGCCGGTCTAGCTATTCCCGGTCTGGGTCTTCTCGGACTCGGTGCCAAACTCGGTCCGCTCGTCGGAGGACTCGCCGGTAAGCTGGGACTGAGCAGCATGGGCTCGATGTTCGGCGGTATCGGAACCAAGCTCGCGGGAACCTTCGGCGGATTGTTTTCCGGTGGTGGAGCCGGACTGATGTCCCGCCTGGGCGGATTGAACCCCTTCAGTGGCCTGGGTGGAGCGTTGGGCTTCGGTAGCCAAGCCGCCCAAATCGGAGGCGCCGCGGCTGGCGGTCTGTCTCCGGGAATGATGCAGTTCGCGATGGCCGCTCCGATGATCAGCATGGCCATCCCGATGGTCGGCAGCATGTTCTGCTAATCAGCGGTCGCCTCATAGTGTGAAAGAACGCTCCTGTGACGGAGCGTTTTTTATTTGAGGCGACAACTTTCTCTGAAGGAAAGATGAACCCGAAGGGGGTGTCGAGAAGAAGCCGGCCATGGAAAAGCAGCTGACCCCTTCGCCTTCGACCAACGCCCTCATCGAACTCTCCGAACAAGTCGCTCAAAAGCAGGCTGAACTCGAGCCTCTAGAGCAACTTTTGAATCAGCGACTGGACACGGTCGTGGCTTCACGCGAGGATTTCGAGCGCCGAGCGGAGGCTATGGGGGAGGCTTTCACGCTCCCCGCTAGCGAGCTCATCGATCAGGTTCACGACTATTTCGACGCCTACGAGGACACTGTTCGCAGCATGTTGAGTTTTCGCAAAAGCGGAAATTCCAAGCTTCTGCTCGATGGTAATGAGCGTCTCGTCGAGCTGACCGCCCCGATGATGGAGACCGTGCAGGCTTATAGTCGGGCTTTTCTGACCTTCGGACCCTCTCCTTACCCCTTGGTCAACGCCGTGACCAACATTCTCCGCAATATCATCGAGGGTACCGCCAATCAGCAGGTCTTGGACCTTATCGTCAATGAAGCGGTGGAACAGAACGCTCAGGCCCTTCGCGAGATCGACGCCAGCCCCCATGGCAAGAGCGAGGGTTGGCAGAAGAAGCGCCAGGCCTTCGAGCGAGTCACCGCCGCCGCGAAAGCGATTAGGCCTGTCAAAACTCTTGATGAGGTCGAGGCAGCTATCGCCAAACTGCGGGAGGCTTTCGAAGCCATCAGTCAGGCGGACGAACTCATCTTTAGTGAAAATTTGGCTCAGGGACCAACGGCGATGCCTGCGGCCAACGTGCTGATCAACACAGCTCGTGGTGTGTTGTCCGGCCTTTACTCTGTGGAGGTGATGGAAGAGACCTTGGCTTGGTATCAGGGCTACATTAGCGCCGTCGAGGATCAGTTCAACATGGCAGTGGAAGGGGAAACCGACTCGGTGCTCCTTCTCGATGAGTTGCCCCGCACTCGCGAGATCGCCGACCTTCATGGAGAGGTCGTCGAGGACCTTAGCGATGCGCTCGGAGACTTCACCGCCGAGGTAGTGGAGCCGATTTTGGAGGAGTTGGCCGACGTCGTCGAGCGTCTCCACGAATCCAGCAAAGTCTATATGGAGGTGGCTGAGCGCGAGGGCAAGTTGGTCTGCGTGAGCTGCGGCGAGCCCAACCCACCTACCGATCGGTCCTGCCAAAAGTGTGGTCAGAAATTGCCCCAGCTGGTGGACCCCAACCTCTATGCTAAGTCGACCATCGAGTTCGAGGACCGAAGCGGCCTCGGAGTCGAGGAGCGAACCGACGGAGTCGTTACGGAAAATACTTACAAGCTGTTTGAAGCTTGCTCGAAGTTTTTTGAGCAGAAGATTTCGGAAGTGGAGTTTCGCCAAACAATCGAGTGGTCGCGTGGCCTTTTGGAGTCGGCCGAGGAGAAAGTTCGAGCGGCCAAGGCGGCTGAGGTCTCCGAGGAGATTATGGCCATCGCGACTCCTGACGAGGCGGAGCTGATCGAAGCCAACCTGAAGCTTTTCGCCGACACCAAGCATCTCTTCGAGGAGGGGATCGAGGAGTGGCACGAGGGTCTGGAGTTGATGGAGGACTACATCGAGACTCGCCATCGTCCCACCTTGGAAAAGGGCATCGAGCGTATATGGTCGGCTTCCCAGAAGGTTTACCAGATTCACGAGATCGGAGAGATCGCCCAGCGGGTTCTCGACGAGCGGGAACGAGAGGAGCGGGCCGCTTCTCCTGACTCTGAGGCGGTGACGCCTGTCTTGAGCGAGGACGGTAGCGAGGACGACACTCCTCCCGAGTTCGAGCAGCGGGAGTACGTGGAAGGGGAGGGCGGCATCGCCTGAAGAGCCGTCTCATGATTTCGGGGCTTTTCGATGACCACTATCAAGCCTTTCCGCTCTGGCGAGAAGCTGGGCTGACGGGCTTAACTTGCATTCACGTCGACGCCCACCTCGACGTCTCCTCGGATGGATTCGACGCGAACTCCCTGCAGGGGATCGCGCGTGCCAAGACGCGGAGCGATCTCGAGCAGTTTCGCGGGAATCCGAGTCTTCCATGGGGCGGTTTTCATTGTGGGAACTACCTCTATCCGGCACTGGCGGACGGAACGGTGACCACTTTGATCTGGGTCGTTCCGAGTGGCCTGGTCGATCCGGAATCTATGCTGGCCTCGGCCCGCCAAACCTTGCAGAGCTGGGTCGACCTGACTCTTGAGGAGTATTCCCTCCTCAAGGCCAGGCCCGGTAGGGTGGAAGGTGTCCTCTTAGGCCGCAGATTCGTCATCTGCACCTGCGACCAGATGCCCGATCTGTCGGTGGAGGAGGCGTCCAACATCGCCCTGGACGTCGATGTCGACTATTTTATTCGCCTCAAGGACGATACCATTTGGCAGACGCCCCACGAACTTGCGCGTATCCTGGGTCCGATAAATCCGCTGGCCTTGACCGTCGCCATCTCTTGCGGAGGCGGCTATACGCCGCCATTCTATCGTTTTCTCGGAAAGATCTGTCTCGATGTTTTCTCTGGTCAAAAGGAGGCCTGGGAGCAAGAACTTTCAGATTTTCACGCCGCCTACCATCGACAGCCCGTCGAGGGCGAGAGCGTGGAGCAGGCCAGGAGCCAAGCTTTGGAAGCCTTGCTCGAGAGGACACCGGAATTCATCAAGCCGGACATTCTCACCGCTCTGGGGCGAACAGAGCAGGCCAAAGCTCTCGACTCCGAGTACGCCCCCTCCCTCCTCGACGAAGCCTGCCGTCATTTTCAAAAGTACGAATTCGAGAAGGGCTTCGCCTGTCTTGACGCCTCCGGAGACGAAACGGAGGCTCGCAGCTATCTGACCCTGTTCATGGCCGCCGGTGACCAGAAGTTCGAGCTCTCCTTATCGGAGGTCAAATCTCTTTTGGAGCGGCCGGGTATCGCTCCAAGAGATGAAGCTCGCCTTCTGGTGATGTGCGCGGAGCTTGTTTCCCGTCAAGGACGAACCAAGAAAGCGGTGGAGCTACTGAAACGCTCTCTCAAAGCCGAGCCCGATAGGGCGGCGACGCACCACCAGTTAGCCCTGAACCTTCGCCAACTGGGCGACCGCTCTTCGGCAGCGCGACACTTGCGCAAAGCGCTGCGACTGGCTAAAGGTCGAGTCTCCTCTCTGGCTATGATGCTCGACGCCGCGCGGCTGTACGATGAATTGGGTCAGAAGGCCATGGCCCGCGCCACTCGGCGTGAGCTCAAGGAAGCCGACGTGACAGGTTTCTACGCGATCTCCTCGATTTTGGACCAGGCTCGCTGATGGAGATCGCGGTTCGCGATGCCAGCGATTCCGATCTTCGCTTCGTGCGCCGCCTGGCTCCGGAGACGGTTCTCCACACTATCCCTTACACCCGCACGACTCCTAACTCGGCAGTTTCGGCCAGGACTCGAGAGAATTTACGAGAGCTCACGAGGGACGAGGATACGCTTTTTTTGATCGCCTATCGGGTGGATACCGAAAAGCCGCTGGGTTACCTCATTCTCCAACTCGATGACATCGACGGTAGCACGGGAGATAGGCAGAGTTATGTTTTTGACATGGGCATCGAGCCTCGATACTGGGGCACCCCGGCGGCTCGGCACCTGGTTCACGAGGCCGCGCGTCGCACAGCTCGGGCCGGCCTGACTCACATGTCCGGCGAGGTCACCGCTCACAACCAACGAATGTACCTGCAGGCACTGCACATGGGTTTCGAGCTAGAACGATTCCGGTTAGTCATGGGCTGTTCGCTGGACGGTCCGGCGCCTTTGCCCTCGCGGGCCGATTCCGAGCGTGCCTACCAAGCCAGTCGCGGTAAGGAGCGTCAGTCGCGCCAGGTCGCGGCGAACTGGTCTCAAGTTCGCCAACAGCGCAAAGACCAAAGGTCGTAGTGGAACCACTCGTGGACTTTTTGCAAAAATGTTCATGAAATTGTAACTTGCATTTCACCGCTTTTTCCGTGCGCTGCTCTATTCTAAGGATTATGCAGATTAAGATCGCCAGCGCCGACACCTCGCCTCTGGTTCGACCCGCCAAAGCGGCTCCCCAGTCTGAGTCGGCGGAGACGGTCGAAGCCTCGGTCACCGAGAGCGGCGGGCCCGTGGATACTGCCGAGGGTCCTATCGGCGTTCTTTCCGGCGACTCCGGTCAGCGGATCGGTCACTTCATCAGAGGAGTGACTCACGAATCTCTGCAGCACGTTCGTTACCTCGCCGGAGCCAGCGCCTTTCGTAACGTCGGTAGCACTCTCGGTTCCATCGCCTTCACACCGCTGGCCATCAAGCTCGCTTCCGATAACGCGGCCGTCGTCGGCGGAGTTGCCATCGGCGGTACCGTGGCCGCCGGTGCCATCGGTGGCTTGCTCGGTTACCTGTGGGTGAAGGGCCGGGATGGAAAGGCCGGTGAGGAGGTCGAGGGAAAGACCAGCTACTGGGAGAAAGCCGCCGATGTCGCCTTGGATGTCGGAGCCGGCTTGAAGGCGCTGCCGAATTTCATCTATCCCACCGTGTACGGCGCGACCGACGCGCAGCGGGATGCTATTTACGCCCAACTGGACAAACTGCCTTTGCAAGACGCCACCGCCTCGGGCAGCATGACCGTCATTCCTGGTCTGGTCAACACCGGCATTTCTGGTATGGCGCAGCCCGGCGCCTCGCACGTGCGGATCCTGCTAGACCAGTCTTACATCGACAATCCCAACCGAATCCAGCACCTGGTCTTTCATGAGAACGGTCACGCGGTCGATTACAGCGGTGGTTTTGGTCTTTTAGGCGCCAACAACTGGCGGGGGAATTTCGGCAAAGGGCCTTTCATTACCGACTACGCCTCCAGTAATCGCTACGAGGACTGGGCCGAGATTTACGAGCACTATCACACTTCGTGCTCGGCTGGCTGCTCTGGATGCACCGTTTGCTCGCAATTTCAGGACAAGTTCGCGGTGGTGGAAAGAGTCAGCGCTCAGGACCCTCTCCACCGGATGGTGGACCAGCCCAAGATTCGCGAGGCCGGTCGTGAGATCGGCAGCACGATGTCGAAGATCCCATACTCGCGCGACGCCTTGGAGGTGGCCGCTTCTCTGGTCGGACCCGTTCAACTGTATCGCGGCGCCGGCGACCTGATCAAAGGGTTGGAGAACGACGACGAAGCCAAAAAGTTGAAAGGCAAGCTCAATCTCGCTTCCGGTCTCTTCTTGACTCTTCCGGGAGCGGCGCCGCTGGCTCTGGCCTCCTCCTTAGCCGGTGGAGTCATCAAGTCCAGCGCCGACGGCGCCGGGGAGGCGGGGCTCAAAACCGCCAATCGTGTGGCCGACGCGGTCCTTTCGACCTCGGCTGGACCAGTCGGTATGGCGATCGCCGCCATCAATCAAGAACTTCACAAGAACGGGCTACGCTACGACGACTCTTACGGATTCACCGGGCAGGGTTGGAAGGCCGCGGCCGCGACCAAGAGCTCCTTGCTCAAGGGGACGCTCTACACGGTGGGCGGCGTGGTCGGCGGTTCGGTGGCCGGCGCCGCCCTCGGAGTGGCCATGGGCGGTCACGGCGGAGCGGCCATCGGTAGCCTGTGGGGCCAGCTGGCCGGTGGCGCCATCGGTTTGGGAGCCTACGGTGTCAGCCGCGCGCTCAAGCAAGCCAAAAATAGCAAGCACCCGCTGGCTCTGACCAAGGGGGACAAGAAGCTCCTCCTGGGTCTGGCCGGCGGCGCGCTGGTGGGCGGCGGAGCCGGGACAGTGTTAGGCTCTTTCGGTGGAAAAGCCTTCGGCGAACTGGTGGGCGGAATGGTCGCTGGACCAGCCGGAGCCGCTGTCGGATCAACGGTTTTCGGATGGGGTGGGGCTCTGGCCGGAGCCTACGGCGGAGCTAAGTTAGGCGCGGGCATCGGTTCGGGCCGTCTGTTAGGCAAGAAGGTCGAAGAGGACGAGGTGCCTCGGACTCTGGCTCGCCCGGAGGTCCTGTTGGCGGAGGTTCAAGCTCAAAAGGACGCGGAGAAAGCGGCTAAATCGTAGCTGCGCGGCCGGACATCCGAGCTGGTGCCGACGGTACCGGAGAGAAAGATTTCCTCACCCGCTGGTTCGTTCTCTTGCTCGGCTAAAAAGGCGCGAAGGTAGGCCAGGCTGGTGCGATCGACACTGACCGTTCGCAATTCTCTGCGGCGTCCGTTTCCGCTCAAGAATCCCGCCTCCGTGGCCGCCCCCAGTAGTCCACTGGCCAGGCGACGCCGGGTAGAGGGAGACCAGTCGAGGTGAGTGCGGCGTTGAAAAAGCCACCCCTCCACATCGCTGACACCGACGCCGTGGTGGGGCATAGCCCAAGCGGTGACCAGATAGCTGGAGGTAAAATCCCGGTAGAGCGGATCGCTCCATTGAAGGTGCCAGTGACAGACGAGAGCCGATTGTTGTTCCGGTCGCCAAGCTCTCAAAGCCGTTCGCGCCGCTGGGGGGAATCGCCGTTCGAGTTCGGCCAACACGTAGCGCAGGCGAGCCTCAGAAAAATCGGGATACCAGCCCTCCGCTTGAGCTCGAGCTCTTCGTGCGCGAGAGGTTTCTAGATTGTTGGCCTGAGTCCAAAAAAGCCGACTGGCTTCGACTTCGAGGCCCATGCGAAGTAGCCCGGTGTGTTCGGAGGTCACGTGTTTCATGGGGTGAGGGCGAAGTACTTCGCTGGGAGCTAAAACCCTACTTCTTGAAAATGATGGTGGGGGCGATGTCTTGCCAAAGTTCAGCGGCGTCTTTGCGGGAGCCGACCGGATAGTTGAGGACAAAGACATAAGTGTGATCGGCTCTGGTGTTAAAAACAAAGAGCGATTCCTTACCCGCTTTCACTCCTCCAACCAAAAAGCTGACAGCCGGCCGTCCTCCCAGGTTGGCCTGAGCCGAGCCCAAAATCTGGGCTCCACTGTCGGAAAGCTTCTTTTTCATCTCGGTGGCGAACGTCTCCGTCTCTAGCTCCACGGCTTCTTGACGCTCGGAAAGAAAGGAGACGCCGTAGCCCGGCACCTCGAGGGCGACCAGGGCGTTGGGAGGGGCATCGGAGATCTTCTGAAAGGCGGCCGGAGCCTTGAAGTTAAAAGCGCCATTGGAAGCTGAAAACTCCTTGTTCTGGGCGCTGACTGAAGAGGTCACGGCTAGTAGAGCTAGCAGCAGTGGGATCCATCGTAGGAAGAATGGAGATTGCATTGACGACCTCTTTTGTCAGCTTGTGGCGTTTCGCCTTGCGGGAAAACAGGCTCTCGAGGGGGAAGTTCCCGCTAATGGAAGACCTGTTGTCCTGGCGCCGGCTGTTCCAAGGTTTCTTCCGCCGTTGGGGCCACTCCTGGCTGCCTTGCGTTCTACTTTCTCTTCTGGCTTTCTTACCTCTGGCGGGACTGACCCTATTGTCTCCTTCCGGGTATGGAGGACAAGGTTGGCACGAATTCGCGATTCAGGCGCTTTTGCTTTGCCGATTCTTGACCCCCATGGCGTCCTGCCTGGTGGTCATCTATTTGGCCCGGAAGGACGGGAAGTGCGCTCCGGATACCTCGCTGCGTCATGGCCTTGCCAAAACTCCCGCCGCGATCGGTTTGGTCTTGGCTGTCTGGGTGTTCGCCGCACTGGCGTCTCTATTTTTTCTTCTCCCTGGTTTGAGCTTTCTGTTGGGAAGTTCGGTGGCATTGCCGGTTCTGGTGGTGGAGAAAACTTCCGTCCCCGAGGCTGTGCGGCGTAGTTGGGACCGAACGCGCCATGTGAGGGATTCCTTGTTTCTCTTCTGGTCGGTCTTCGTGGTTCTGGCGGTGTTGTTTTTGACTGTTGTCACGTTGCTGGTGACCTGGGGCCGGCCCGGAGATCTCTTGATCACCCCCTGGGCCGAGAGCCCTGCTCTGCTTCCGTTGGTATTGGCTTGCTCTATGGTCTATGGCGCGACGACCTGCGCGGTCTACGAACTCTATCGCCAGTTGGACCTGACCGATTTTGACAATCCTCCAGTCGCGGAGGCCACGCCATAGACGCTTCGGTGTGGCTATTCGGTTACGGGTCGCTGATCTGGAATCCGGGCTTCGTCTTCACGGAACGGCGCAAGGCTGTTCTCTATGATTGGTCTTTGCGCTTTTGGCAAGGTTCGGAAGACCACCGTGGTACCCCGGAGAGTCCGGGGCGCGTGGCTACCTTAGTTTCCGCGCCCGGCGGGCGTGTCGTGGGCGCGGCCTATCGTCTCGATGGCGATCGAGAAGCGATATTGGCCTATCTCGACCATAGAGAAAAGGGCGGCTATGACCGATTGACTTTTAAGGTTTCTACCGAACTGGGAGAACTCGAGGCGCTGACTTACGTCGGCCCGCCTACTTGCCGCCAGTACGTGGGCCCCGAGGAAGAGAGCGTCACGGCGGCGGTCATTCGACAGGCGGTCGGGCCCTCGGGGCGCAATGTCGACTACCTTTTGAATCTCCAGACAGCGCTTTGGGACCTCGGCGAAAGTGACATGCATGTGGATTCTCTGATTCGCCATCTCCTCACGAATCGTTGAATTGAGCGGGTTTCAATAGCGATCGAAAGAATATTCGACAAACGCGCGTTCGAAAAGTTATACTATATCTTGGGTGTGGATAGAATGTGGATTCAAGATATAGCACAATTGCCGTGGCTTTTCGATTGACTTTCGATATCCCGCGAAGCATGAATGTGAGGACCTCGCAGCGGGTCTGTCGGCCCAAGAGTTCCCCCGGTAGAGGCGAACCGACGACAGCCCCACCAGACCAAGACAAAAGAGAGTTTTGAGACGATGAATTCGACGGCAGAGTTGACCAGATTGTACACCGACGACAGCAACAAGCTGTCCCCCTTGGGCGAAAAGATTTTCTTAGACCGCTACGCTCTCAAGGACGGCTCCAAGTCGACCTTGGCTGTCGGCGACACCGTGGTCGTGGTGGTGGACCAGAACACCGGACAGCGCGAGATCGGAGTGGTCGAGAAGCTGAGCGAGAACCCTCAGGGAGATTGGGAGATCGTTTCCGTCAAGCTGCGTGACGGAGCCGTGGTCGAGCGAGCTCTCGAGCACGTGGACAAGCCCCTGGAGACCACCGTCGAGCAGATGATGGATCGGGTGGCCAGAGGCGCCGCCGCGGTGGAGAAGAGTAAGGACGCCAAGACGTATTGGGAGAAAGAGTTTCGCGGTCTTTTGGATGGTTGGAAGTTCACTCCCGGTGGGCGCATTCTGACCGCCTGCGGAACCGACCAGAACTTGACCTTCTATAACTGCTACGTGATTCCGAGCCCGCAAGACAGCCGCGACGGGATCTTCGAGACCCTCTCTCAGATGGCCGAGATTATGAGCCGAGGCGGCGGGGTCGGTATCAACCTCTCCACCCTACGCCCTCGCTACGCTTACGTCAAAGGTGTGAACGGACGTTCCTCCGGTTCGGTCTCCTGGGGCGGTCTCTACTCCTTCGTCACCGGCTTGATCGAACAGGGCGGTTCGCGCCGCGGGGCCTTGATGTTGATCCTCAACGTCTGGCACCCTGACGTGTTGGAGTTCATCTCCTCCAAGAAGGAGATGGGGCGTATCACCAACGCTAACATCTCGGTCGGCGTCACCGACGACTTCATGGCCGCGGTGGAAGCCGACGGCGATTGGGAGTTGGCCTTCCCCGACACCAACGATCCGAACTACGCCACCGGTTGGACCGGCAACATGACCACCTGGCGCGAGCGGGGCGGGGCTGTGATCGTTCACAAGACCGTGCGAGCCCGTGAGATCTGGGACACCATCATCGAGAGCGCTTGGGCCTCGGCCGAGCCGGGTCTTTGGTTCGTCGACCGCAGCAACAAGATGAGCAACTCCTGGTACTACGACCGGGGAGATCTCATCTGCACCAACCCTTGCGGAGAGCAGCCGCTGCCGGCCTGGGCCGTGTGCAACCTGGGCCACCTGAATCTGTCGCGCTTCACCGCCAACGGTAAGGTGCAGTGGGAGGAGTTGGGTCACAGCGTGCGCACCGCGGTTCGCTTCTTGGACAACGTGATCGACGCCACTCCGTACTTTTTTCCGCAGAACCAGACCCAGCAGCAAGATGAACGCCGGGTCGGAATGGGCACTATCGGTCTGGCCGAGATGCTGATCCGCCTGGGTATCCGTTACGGAAGCGACGAGAGTGTCGAGTTCATCGACAAGCTCTACTCTTTCATCGCTCAGGAGGCGTACCTGGCCTCCTCCTCCATCGCCGAGGAGAAGGGGAGCTTCGCTCTCTTTGATGCGGAGAAGTTCTTGCAGAGCGGTTTCATGCGCCAGATGCCGGCCGACGTCCGCGAGGCGGTTCGGACCAAGGGCGTCCGTAACGTGACCTTGCTGACCCAGGCCCCCACCGGCACGGTGGGAACGATGGTCGGAACCTCCACCGGTATCGAGCCCTTCTACTTCTGGAGCTACTTCCGCAAGTCGCGCCTAGGCATGCACGAGGAGAAGGTGCAGATCCTCGAGGAGTGGGAAGCGGCCCACCCTGGCGAGGAACGTCCCGACTACTTCGTGGCCGCCATGGAGCTTTCACCGGAAGAGCACGTCAAGGTCCAGGCCACAACTCAGCGCTGGGTGGATTCGGCCATCTCCAAGACCTGCAACTGCCCCTCCGACTACACCATCGAGCAGACCAAAGAGCTGTACGAACTGATGTACAAGTTGGGCTGTAAGGGTGGAACCATCTACCGCGACAAGTCGCGCGACGAGCAGGTTCTGTCCTTGAAGGAAGAGCCGGAGAAGGAGGAGGTTGCTCCCGTCGCCGCGCCGGTGGCCGCGCACCAGCCCAAGGTTCGTCCACGCCCCTACAAACGCTACGGAGCCACCGTCTCCAAGGCCACTCCGGGGGGCACCGCTCACGTGACCATGAACGATGACGAGGAAGGCAAACCTTTCGAGGTCTTCGTCGACATCGGAAAGGGTGGAAGCGACATCAAGGCCATGGCCGAGGCGCTGGGACGCCTAGCCAGCTTGGTGTTGCGGGTCTCCTCTCCCTTGACCCCTCGCGAGCGGATCCAGGAGATCGTCAGCCAACTGTCGGGAATCGGCGGTCCGCGCTCGATGGGCTTCGGCCGCAACCGAGTCCGCTCGCTGCCGGATGCTCTGGCTCAGGCCTTGGAAGAGCAGTACCTGTTAGAAGATGATGTTCATCACCCGCAGGTTCATAAAGGCGCTTCGGCTCCTCTGGAGGATGAGGCTCACGCTCAGGGTACCGCCGCTGACGTACAGGCGGACTTGTGCCCCGGCTGCGGAAACACCAGCTTAGTCGCCATCGAAGGCTGCCAGAGCTGCTATAACTGCGGCCACGCCGAGTGCTAGTTTTCGCTTAGCTCGTCGTCATCAGTAAGAAGGCCCGCGGAAGTCTCCGCGGGCCTTCTTTACATGTTCGCGATTCCCGTTTTGAGAACAGGAGCGCTCGTGATGCGAGCTTGAACCCGCGCTCCCGCTTTACTGGACGGGACATATCCACGAGTTTAGCGGGACCAATCCAAAGCTTCCAGCTCGACGCGACGGATCCAGGAATTCTTCTCATCGTTGTAGGCGAAGACATCCAGTGGATGGAGGTCGCGGGCGTGCAACTTTTCCCTCTCGTACTCCGCCGCCACAGCCGGATGGTTTCGTAGGTAGTCGCGGAAGGCCAGATGGCGATGGAGTCCGGGATCGCCGGTTTGGTAGCAGTGGATGTTGGCCGCTCGCTCTTGCCGGTCGTCGAGCCGTGGGCAGAAGCGGCGACCCGGTAGGCCGTACTCGCCCCAGTACTCGTAGCCATTGGCGAGCAGCGTCTCCTTAAGCTCGTCGAGTTTTTCTAGACTTCTGACTTCAGGGGCCAGGTCGATGATCGGTTTGGCCCAAATGCCGGGAATAGAGGTGGAGCCGATATGGTGCGCGCGGATCAGGTTGTCTCCCAGCAAAGCCGCCAAGCGCCGACCCTCTTCCTCGGCCTGCTGGGCCCAGCCGAGGTCCGGCGGTACCAGAACCACCGGCTTGAACAATAGTTGGAGAGCCAGTCTCTTACATTCGGACCACTGGTGGGTGAGGTAGAGGGAGACGGTTCCCAGCCGACTGGTCGCTTCCAACAGAGGGAAGGTGGATGCCGTCGGTTGGCGGGTCCAGCCGCCGTCCGAGGGGAGGAGAGTCCCGACTCCGGCGTAGCTGAGCCTTTGGCACCTCACCTGCCCGTCAGGAAAGGCATGAACCAGGTGTTCGAGTACTGCCGAAACCGCATTTAGGGAGACCGTGCGGCGTCGCTTCAGCGACCAGGTCAACAGGGTGCGCAACCCCCGTAACACGTCATAAAAGTAGAGTCGGGGAAAACAGGGGAGGAGCCAGTTCGGCGCGGCCTCTCTCTCTTCGGCATTAAACGAGGAGCCCGAGCCCAAACGTAGCTCGCGCCGCATGAGAAACTCGGCTCCCTGATCCAGGAACTCGATTTCGTGAGGATCCCACTCCCGCCTGTGGTAAAGCATCGCCTCGAGCGGCGCGATTAGGCCCACCATGGAGCTGGGGCATTCTCCCTCAACTTGGTAGGCCTCCGCGTCGCAACTCTTCCCTCCGTCGGACATCTGGTAGAGGGGAAGCCATTGGCGTAGCCAGGGAAGCTCGCGGTCCACCTCCACGCCCCAAGCCGAGAGCACGCTGGTGATGCTGCCCACCGCGCAATGGCAAGACGCGTCGACGTATGGATTCCATCCCGGATCGAGCTCGTGATTATGTAAGGGAAAAAATTTGATGGGCAGACGCTGAAGGGCGGCCACCATCGCCTCTACCGCGACTTCGGGGATCTCACGAGTCAAGCCCATCTCGTGCAGCACCAGCATGTGCCACCAGGGCGAGTGCCACTTCGGCCAGTAGGCGTCCCGATGCAGGCTGGACAGCGCCGCGCCGGAGGCCAGATAATCCAGGCTGGCTGCGATCTCCGCTTGGAAGGTTCCCTCAACCTCGGGATCGGGGTTTACCTCCAGGAGAGCCTTCAATTCGGAGGGTGTCATGGGAAAGGGTTACTCCCGGAGGCTCGTTGACCTTCACTTCAGCGCTCACGATTTAGGTTTTTCGGGAGCCCAGGTTGCCCTCCATCCCTTGTCGTCCCAGACTTCCACCGTCTCCGAAGCTGACCTGTAGCGCCCTTTGATTTCAGCCCCCGACTTATGAGTGTAGTAGAAATTGAAGTCGCCATTGCCTAAGGGCTCAGCTAGTCTGGCGATGATGATCTCTTGAACTCCGCGTGTGTGGGGAGTGGAGACATAAATGTGGCAGGTCATCGCTCTCAGGTCGGGATTGTAGACCTTCAGATAGGCTCCTGTGCTGGACCTCCAGGGACGGACAAACCGAGACCACGCCTCGCGGGACTTCGTGTTGGTGCATTCCTTCCATCCGTTCCCGCTCCAGGACCAGTAGCCGTACCCTCGGCCGGTTTCATAGAGTTCGTCGATTCCGTCTCCATCGATATCGACCACAGCAAGCTCGAGGAATCGATCGGACTCACTCCAGATAAGATCTCCCTTGGGGTTCAGTAACTTCACGGTGCCCCGTTGCCCCTGACTTTGGGGGGGGATTCGGACGAGGGTGAAGTACTGCTTTGAACTATCAAGGCGCAGTTTGTACCGAGTCTCCGCCGCGGCTGAGACCGCCAAGAGTAAGAAAAGTCCGATGAGGTGGAATGGGTATCGCATTCGTTTCGTGCCTTCCATTTGGATGAGGGATTTTACCCAGTATACTCTCGGAGTAAGGATTCTTGACTGTGAACCCAATCACATGAGCCACTGCCCGTTTTCTCAACGGGATCTCCTTTCGAATTATACCCACGTCCATAATATTTTGCATAAAGATTGGTGGGGAGGCGCCGAAAGCGCAAGGACCGTCCGATGGCGCACCTCGGTCCCGCTTGCAAGTCGAGACGTTACGCAGTCGGGATATCGAGAATATGTAACTGTGGCGGGACACAGCGATTTCGGATGGATCGCCGCCAAGATTATGCAAAATATTATGGATGTGGGTATAGTAGGATCCCACTTTCAGGATTCGAGGGAAGAGGACCCTTCATACGGCCCAACGTGCCCCTAGCCGGTGGAAGGGGTCCATGGTCTCGGGTGGGAAATGTCGGCCGCATGATACCTTCAAGCCTTATCCGCTCGCTTCCCAAAACCGACCTTCATCTGCATCTCGACGGCTCCTTACGCATCAACTCTTTGATCGAGATGGCCAAGGAGCGTAACGTCTCGCTTCCTTCCGAGACGGAGGAGGGGCTGAATCAGCTGGTCTTTCGGGAAAGTTACGCCAATCTGGCCGAGTATCTTCACGGATTCCAATACACCTGCGCTGTGCTCAAGGACCCCGAGGCGCTCGAACGTGCCGGTTATGAACTCGCCTGGGATAATATCAACGAAGGCGTTCGCTATATCGAGGTGCGATTCGCCCCACAGCTGCACACCCATCGCAGCTTCCCGCTCAAGGATGTCCTCAAATCGGTGGACCGGGGCTTGCGGCGCGCGGCTGAGGAGCACAGAAAGTCCCCGGCCGTGGCCGAGCACGGGGAACCGCCCTTCCACTACGGAATCATCGTCTGCGCCATGCGCTTTTTCACCGGAGCTTTCAGTCCATGGTTTGCCCACCTGACGGACCTTTTTCAGGATGCGCCCGAGTCGCAGATTCTTTCTTTGGCCTCCTCGGAGATGGCTCGTGCCGCGGTCAGAATTCGAGACGAGGAAGGGCTGCCCATCGTCGGCTTCGACCTGGCAGGTCGCGAGGACGGCTATCCCGCGGGTCTTCACCGCCAAGCCTACGACCATGTCCATCGCAACTTTATGCACAAAACGGTGCATGCCGGTGAAGCCTATGGACCGGAGTCGATTTTCCAAGCACTAACCGATCTCCACGCTGACCGCATCGGGCATGGATATCATCTATTTTCTCCCGAACTGTGTGGACCGGACGTTGAGGATCGCGACGAATATGTTCGTCGCCTGATCCGCTACATTGGCGACAGCCGGACGACCATCGAGGTTTGTATTACCAGCAACCTGCAGACCATGCCGCATCTCAACCGGGTAGAGGATCACGCCTTCGGCAAGATGCTCGAGGAGAAGCTCTCGGCCACGCTTTGTACCGACAACCGCCTGGTCAGCCACACCACGGTCAGTAACGAGATCGAACTCGCGGTGAAGGCGTTCAACATGAATCTTCACCAACTCCGTAACACCATCATCTACGGCTTTAAGAGAAGTTTCTTCCCCGGCGACTACACCGAGCGTAGGGCCTACGTGCGAAGCATCATAGACTACTACGATAAGCACGCCAAACACTTCGAGTCGACGGGAGAGGTGCTGCCTTCCAGCGTGGGCCTTCATGCCGCCGTCTAACAAATTCAAACAAGACGACTCAGATAGTGATAAAGTGACTCATACGGAGTCTCTGCCAAAAAAAAATGGTCTGCTATAATAGTCTCTTGTGAGACTTTGGCTAGTTAGGGGGAGGCGGGGAAGCGCCGGATTCAACCTTCTAGAGGTGCTGCTGGCAAGCCTTATCTTTACGATCTCTTTCGCGGGTATCGCCGCCGGATGGCGCTATCACGAACTAGCGTTGCGTCAGTATCGCAACCGCAACGCGGCTAGATTTTTGCTTCAGCAAGAGGCCGAGCGAGTCATGGCTCATCCCTATGTTAGCCTGGAGGATGCGGTCGGGACTTCCGTCCACACGCTCAATCGAACGATCGACGGTACGGTTGTGACTCAGGAGTTCACCGTGGAGAGCCAGGTTCAGGAGAACGCCGGCAGAACTCTTAAGTCACTCGCAGTCTCGGTCACTTTCACGGAAAGGAACCAGACTCAACGTCTGGTCGTGCACAGCCGTGTTTCTCGGGGTCAGTAGAAACGTTTCCGGGCGTACCCTGGTGGAGTTGATGATCGCCTCCGGTCTGGTTCTACTTCTCCTTTCTAGCTGTGCGCTGGCTCTTCGGTCGGCCATGGGGTACTACCGTCGCATAGAGGACCTTACGGCTATGGAGAACAGCCTCTTGACCACGGCGGTGCTGTTGAAAAGAGAGGCCGCCGAGACAGCCAAACAGGCGGTCCATTATGAAGCGACTCCTCCTCAAGGCCCCTCTTTGACGTTCCCTATCCCTCGCGATAGTTCAGGCACACTCCTGATCGACCACGGTTCGGGCGCTCGTCTGCTCTTCGGTTCGGTCGTTTCATACCGAGTCATCGGAGGTGACAAAGAGTTAAGGCGATACGTTCAGCCCTTGGCGACTCTCACGGGGATCGCGCCCCACCCTTTAGACCAACTAACCCCGCCGCGAAATGCCGCCTACTATGTTCCCATCACCGACTATAGAGTGCTGGCCAAAGGAGTGAAAACTTTTGCCATCACGGGGATCGACATCGCCGAGTGGGGTTCGGCCACGAGTGTTACAACCAACCTCAGGGAAGCCGAGATCTTACGGCTCAAGCTGGAGTTAGAAAGACAGATGGGGCGTCGTTATGGAGTATCGATGGAGATGGACCTTGTGCCTAAGAACTGAAAAGTTTGCCGGCCGCGGTCGGCGTTCCGCGGGGGTGGCGATCGTTGTGGTGATGTTGATGCTCTTGATAGTCATCAGCTTCACTGCCGCGGCGGGTGTCGTCTCTCGCCAGAACTATACTAACGCCACTCATAAGGAGCGGATGTTGGAGGCCGAGTACGCCTTTAAGGCGGGCCTTGCCACGGCTATGGAGCGCCTGGCCGAGCAGCCGGCCTGGAATCCTAGCGCGGCGACTCCCACGACAGAGACGATTTCCGATGACGGCCGGGTGGGCTTTAAGCTCTGGTTGGACGGAATCAATCGTAACAGTGCCACTCCGATCATGAGCGCCTCGGGGCTCAGCTTGCAGAGAGGGCAGGCCGCGGTGAGGGTGATTCCCATCATCGACGGACAGGAGATTCTCGGCGGCTTTGGAGGTATCGAGGCGACATCTTTTCTAGTCTTACCTTCGGTTGAGTTTCCCCATAACATTTTGAGCCCTCACCCGACAGAGCCGCTGACGTTCTTCTGGGGGAACTCGGCGCTTTTGAGTTACGACAGCAACACTCCAGGAGGGATTCCGGTGTTCACGGGCTCCCCGGCGTCGCCGCCTAGCCCAAACCGATCCGCCTCGGTGCGCGCGCTCTCGGATATCGTCCTTGGACCTACTCAGGTTTTTGGTGAGGTGATTCTACCCACAAGTGCTTCGTTGACGGTCGGTGGTGGGAGCTATCTGGCCGAGCAGCGCCTGGACAGCACGGTTTACAATCCTCATTTCGCTCAGCCCGATCCCAGCATTGCTTTGACGCCCACGGGTGTCGGGAACCAGAGTTTCACACCGGGTCACTACGGTGTCATTTTTCCTGGGGACAACGCCACCATCGAGTTGCAGCGAGGTGGTACCTATTTCTTCCAAGAGATGTATCTGGGCGCTGCCAACAAGATTGAGTTGACGGGGCCCGCCTCGGCCGGCCCATGCGTGATCTACACTCACACTTTCTGGACAGGAAATAACTCGGAGATCAACATGCCCGCGCCCGGATCTCCCCCGGTTCCGAGTGACCTGCAGCTCTACATGACACCAGAGTTTGGCTGCGAAGTCTTGCACCTTAAGTTAGGGGATAACTCGAGCGCGGCTATGGTCGCGGCGGGCCATAGTATGCGGGTTACCCTCTATGAGAACGCCCAGCTTTACGGGGCGGTCATCGCGAAGTATGTCGAGCTGTCAGACGGCGCCGCCATCCACTACGATCAGGCCCTCTTAGGAATCCCGATGGCGGGCCAGCCGCAATGGGCCTTGGTAAGCCAGGGGCGCTGATGATCCTCTCTGAGTGAGAGGACTCCCTGGCGGAATCTAGCGAAGGTTCTTCATTGTTGATATATTACCTCATATGAGATTCTGGCGGCTTGGGGAGTGGCGAGAGACCCAGGCGGGATTCAATCTGCTTGAGGTGCTGTTGGGAGCGATGTTATTCGCTTCCGTCTTCGCGGGTTTGGCCGCTTCCTGGATGTACCACGAACAGAGCTTAAAGAAATTTCGTAACCGTAACGCCGCGCGCCATCTGCTGCAGCAGGAAATGGAGCGAATTACGGCCCAGAGATACGGCAACCTGGAGAACGCGATCGACAACAGGACGCTCTGGTTGGCTCGAGAGATCGACGGACAGGAGATTCGACAGGAGTTTCTGGTCAGTAATCAGGTGGTGGAGAATGCGGACGAGACCCTCAAGGACGTTGTCGTCACTCTGGAGTTTGACGAAAAAAACGAGACCAAGAGGTTGGTGCTGAGAAGCCGTGTTTTTCGTAGCCAATAGCTATCGCCGGCCTCAATGTGGCCGCACTCTGATGGAACTGATGGTAGCCTCCGCCGTCCTGATGCTGTTGTTGTCGAGTTGCGCGCTGGCTCTGCGATCAGCTATGCAGTACCATCGCCGCATCAGCGAGCAGACGGAGATGGAGAACGGTTTGATGTTGGCGGTAGGGGCGCTAGCCCGCGACGGGGCCGAAACCGCGCGCTCCGCTATCGCTTGGAACGACGCTCCACCGGAGGGTCCGGCGCTGACCTTTCCCATGCCCAGGGGGGAAAGCGGGAATTTGTTGATCGATCCAGGGGCCGGAAACAGGTTGCTTTACGGCAGTGTGGTGTCCTATCGAGTGGTGGGGCCCGATAAGGAGTTTCGACGCTACGTCGATATCCTGGACTCCCCAGAGAGCACCGCCCCTAACCCACTGTCACTATCGCCGCCTCGAAACGCCGCTTATTTCGGTGCTCCTTCCCGCTCATACAAGCCGCTCGCCAAGGGGATGGTCAGTTTCACCTGCGTGCCCATAGCCTTCGATTCTGACGGTGTCGAGGATGACACCGTCTCCTTCGCCCAGGGGAGGATATTTCGTTTACAGCTAAAGGTTGAAAGGGAGTTTCAGCGGCGCTATGCTGTATCAATGGGGTTGGATCTTGTTCCACGCAACTAGTCGCGCGAAATTTTCAGGCCGTCCGCGAGGGGTAGCCATCCCCGTGGTGATGTTGATCCTTTTGATGGTGATCGGCTTCACTGTCGCCACCGGGTTGCTCACGTTCCAGAATTACACCAACGCCGCCGGACGGGAGCGGATGCTGCAGGCTCAGTACGCTTTCCGGGCGGGTGTCGCCACCGCCATGGAGCGGCTGACGAAGGAGAAACCCTTCCCACATACAGGCTACCTTGATGAGAGCGAGACGGTTGGGTTCCGGATCTCCTTGGAAGGGCTCAACCGAGATAGCGATGCTCCAATCATGACCCCCACCGGTCGTACCCTGGCAAGAGGCCAGGCCGCGATACGGGTAACCACTCTGGTTAACGGGCAGGAGGTCACGGGTGGGTTCGCCGGTGCTGAATCCAGCCTAATCCTGATGCGCCCTCCGGCGCGCTTCGAGCAAAACATCCTCCACAGCCCCAAGGATTCGCCTCTGGTTATGAGGGAAGATTCCAAATACTACAGTTACGACAGTAGTGGCACTGTGGCACCCGCGACATCTGGCTTCCCGGACTACTCCGGTAGTCCGGCTCCTCCAGTGGAGAATCAAAACGCCGTTGTCCGGTCCACCGGGACCTTGAGGGCCAACGCCAATGTGGTTGTTTACGGCCATGTGGAATACCCCAATGCGGATGAACAGGATTTTATCCGTCACATATCAGCCGTAGTGACGGGAGGGCGACAATCGTTCGATGGGCTACCCGCTCCCATGATCTTTACCCCGCCGGACGGGACCGACGAGAACGCCGCGACTGCATTCGTGAGTGGGAATGTGTCTCTCGACCCCGGGATCCACGGGGGGGTCGTCGTCCTGGATGGTGGCACTCTGACCTTGCAGCGAGGTGGGACTTACACATTTCTAGGTATCGATGGCGTGTTTGAGCTCAGAGAAAACGCCAAGCTCGAATTGGTCGGTCCGGTGGACCAAAGCTGTGTGATCTACACGAACAGGCTTTCTTTTTGGACCAATAGCGCGGTGAACATGCCGAGCGATCCGCTTGATATGCCCAGGCCTGTCGAACTGCAGGCTTATCTCGTGCCTTGGAAGTGGGGAGGGGATTCCAGTTATGATTCCATCCCGACAGCACCCTTTCTACGTCTCGGCGAAGGCTCTCGGGTCGCCGCCGTGATCGGGGGGCACGATGCCACCGCCCAGGTCGAGTCCGGGGCCAAACTGTTCGGAGCGTTTTATGGGGATATGAGCGAATCCAATAGCCTCGAATCCCACTTCGACCAAGCGTTGCTGGGGGAGGTGCTGGAAGGAAGGACGGAATGGGTGGTAGTGAACCAGGGATGGTGAGCAGGCATCCAGGGTCGGGTTAAGAAGGCGAGCGCGAATACATCCTTTACCCCAAGGAGTCGCGACCTTATGAAAACCCAAGCCGCCGTCGCCTTTGAAGCCGGCAAGCCGCTCTCCGTCGTCACCGTCGACCTTGAGGGCCCAAAAGCCGGTGAGGTTTTAGTGGAGCTCAAGGCGACAGGGATCTGTCATACCGACGCTTACACGCTGTCGGGCAAAGACCCGGAAGGTCTGTTCCCCTCCATCCTGGGCCACGAGGGAGCCGGTATCGTGCGCGAAGTGGGCCAGGGTGTGTCGTCGCTCAAGCCGGGTGACCACGTGATACCTCTCTACATTCCGGAGTGTCGCGAATGCAAGCGCTGCACCTCGCGCAAGACTAACCTCTGCGGCGCCATCCGGATGACCCAAGGAAAGGGTTTAATGCCCGACGGCACCAGCCGCTTTTCTTACGAGGGACAATCCCTGCATCACTACATGGGTTGCTCCACTTTCTCCAACTTTACCGTATTACCGGAGATCGCGCTTGCCAAGGTTCGCGAGGATGCCCCGTTCGACAAGATCTGTTACATCGGTTGCGGAGTGACCACCGGGATCGGCGCGGTTATTAATACCGCTGGGGTCAAGCCGGGCGACAACGTGATCGTCTTCGGCCTGGGAGGGATCGGTCTCAACGTGATTCAGGGGGCTCGCCTCGCGGGTGCCGACATGATCCTGGGGGTCGATACCAACCCTAAGAAGCGGGCTATGGCCGAGAAGTTCGGGATGACCCACTTCATCAATCCCACAGAGGTCGAGGGAGATTTGGTTCCCTACATTCAGAGCCTCACCGACGGCGGTCCCGACTACTCTTTCGAGTGTATCGGCAGGGTGGAGATTATGCGCGAGGCGTTGGAGTGCACTCACGTCGGCTGGGGTACGGCCGTCATCATCGGCGTGGCTGGAGCCGGCGAAGTCATCCAGACTCGCCCCTTCAACCTGGTCTCCGGCCGCGTCTGGAAAGGCACCGCTTTCGGGGGAGCCCGAGGAAGAACCGACCTGCCGAAGATCGTGGACTGGTACATGGACGGTAAGATCAACATTGATGACTTGATCACCCACACCATGCCGCTGACCGACATCAACAAGGGTTTCGAGTTGGCCAAGGCCGGCGAGTCTATCCGCAGCGTGGTGATCTATGACTAAGCAAGAAGGCGTTTTTATCCACCAGTTCGAGGTCGGCCCCTGGGACAACTTCGTCTACTTCGTGGGCGACAAGGCTAGTCGGAGCTGTATGGTGGTCGACCCGGCCTGGGACCTGTCCATTATCGAGAGCGAAGCGGCCAAGCTCGACGTCAAGCTGAGCGGAATTTTGTGCACTCACAGTCACTTTGACCACGTCAACATGGTTCATCCGCTGGTGGACAAACTCGACATCCCCGTCTACATGCTCGACAAGGAGGTGACCTGGTCGAACTATCGGAGCCAAAACCTCAACAAGATCTCCTCCGGGGATAGCGTCAAGATCGGAGAGCATACCGAGGTAACCTTTCTGCACACGCCGGGGCACACTCCAGGCTCGGCCTGTTTTCACATCCAAGACTCTCTGGTCTGTGGCGACACGCTGTTCATCAACGGCTGTGGGCGGTGTGACTTTCTAGGGGGCGATCCTGAGGCCATGTACCGTTCGCTTTCCGAGCTCAAGGAGAAACTCGGCCTCGGAACCCAGATGTATCCAGGCCACAACTACGGCCCGGTCACCGTAGCCACCCTGGACGAACAGCTCAAGAGCAATCCTTATCTGAAGGTGCCGACTTTGGAAGACTTCGTCAAGCATCGCATGGAGGGGCGGCGTCCCAATGCGCCGTTCCCCAACATCGATCCCGAGTGGCTCAAGAAGGTGGAGGAGCAACAGCCACCGCTAAGCTAGTGCGCCGGGGGGCTACGTACCCTCCGGGTACTCTGAAGAAATTCCACCACTCGCAATAGTGTTGTTTCGTCACGGATGATCGAGCGGTGACCCAGGCCCTCGGTGACTACCAGCTCGGTCCCGGCAGCTTGGGCGATGTTCTCGCCATCGGCGATGGGGATCACCTCATCATCGGTATCGTGCATCACCAAGACCGGGCAGTCTAGCTGCTTTAAGTAGATCGAGGTCGCTTCCTCGTCAATGGGAACCGGTGAGGAGAGGCGGAGACGATTCTCGAAGGCCTCGAGACTTGCTCCGCGCAGTCCCATGTTGCGACTGAAACCGTCGACTAGAGAGCGCACCGTGTCGGGGGTGCCGATAGTGACCAGCGCTTTGAGGCCGGGCAAACTTCGCGCCACCCGGGCTGAGGCCATTCCTCCGAACGAATGACCCACCAGCGCATGAACTGGTGCGAACAGAGCGGCCACGTCGGCTAGGCCCTGAGAGTATACGGGAAGGGTGGCCAACCGCGGCCGGCCCGAATGCCCAGGCGCGTTAAAGGTGATCACGTTGAACCCGGATTCGAGTAGCAACGGGACCAGGCGGTACCAGGAGGCAGCCGAACCTTGCCAGCCATGAGTGAGAATGACCGTGGGGCCATCTGAGGGATATCGGTAGCCATGCAGCAAGTAGGGACCACTGGGGACCAGAAAGGGACGTCCTTGGGTAAGGATGGCCAACTGTTCCGAGCCGCGACGATGTAAAAAGGGACGCCGAAAAAGCCACCAGTGGAACGGAGTTCGCAAAGGCGCGGGAAGATAATGCCCGAGGCGCAGGGTGGATTGGAGAAGTTGAGAAAGGGGAGAATGCTGGCGTGGTTTCGACATGTCGGTGCTCCTATCGTAGTTTACAGGTAAACCAGTTGCAAGACGGCGAGAAAATTCGACAGAGGGCGTGGGTCAAAATGGCCCTGCTTTACCAGAAGGCCTTTCGGGTCTTAGCCGAGCGTTTGTTTGGTGTGGGACTGTCCGTGGCTCAGTTCGACTTGCTGGTGCAGTTGGTCGCCGCCGAGCCTGAAAAGCCGAAGCAGTCGGAGCTGGCTAAGCGGCTCTTGGTCACCAAGGGGAACATCTCCGGTATGGTGACTCGGATGGCTGAACAGGGCACTGTTTGTCGCTACGACGACCCCAAGGACAAGAGAAGTAATCGTATCTCCATCACTCCTCAGGGGCGTGCTCTGCACGACGCGGGATATGTGCTTCAGCAACAACTGGTCAGTGAAATGTTCCAGGGTGTGGATGACCGTACGGTTCGCGAGTTGGAAGAAGTTGTCAGTCGTATCATCGACAGGCTGGGATAGGAGTCGAGGTAAAGTGAAGAGCCTGATTTGCCCCAAATGCCTTTTAGAGATGGAAGCTGTCACTCAGATGGGAGTGGAACTGGACCAATGTTGCAACTGCAACGGGGTTTGGTTAGACCACGGAGAATGGACTCAGATGACTCGAGGCCGAGGGAAAGACGCCGTGACCTTCCAGGTGATCAACTGCCGGCCGATCAAAGATTTCCGATGTCCTCGCTGCAAATCCGAGATGGAAGAAGGCCATCACGAGGCTCACGCCGATTTCGCCATTGACCAATGTCCGAGGTGCCGGGGCTGCTTTTTGGATCGGGGCGAACTGTTCCGGCTGCTGGCACGTTAAGAAAGAGAATTCATGGATCAGAAACTCATTCGCAATTTTTGTATCATCGCCCACATCGACCATGGAAAGTCGACCTTAGCCGACCGTATCCTCGAACTGACGGGAGCTCTCAGTGCCCGCGAGATGTCTGCTCAGGTGCTCGACTCGATGGACCTCGAGCGCGAACGCGGGATCACCATCAAGAGCCATCCCGTTCGGCTCTCCTATAAGGCCAAGGATGGGCTGACCTACCAGCTCAATCTTCTGGACACGCCGGGCCACGTGGATTTTACCTACGAGGTGTCACGGTCGCTCGCGGCTTGTGAGGGAGCTCTTCTGGTTGTGGATGCCGCCCAGGGTGTGGAAGCTCAGACGATGGCCAACTACTACATGGCCGACGCTCAGAATCTTCACGTTATCCCCGTGATCAATAAGATCGATCTCCCGGCCGCCGACCCGGAGCGGGTCAAGCACGAGATCGAGGAAGTCCTGGCTCTTCCGGCCGACGACGCTGTCTGCATTTCGGCCAAGGCCGGGATCGGGATCGAGGAGGTTCTGGAAGCGATCGTCAAGCAGGTTCCACATCCCAAGGGTCAGGCCGAGGGGCCCTTGCGTGCTTTGATCATCGACAGTCACTACGACCAGTACCGAGGCATCGTGCCGCTCTTTCGGGTGGTCGACGGGGAGGTCAAGCAGGGCACCGAAATCTACATGATGACCACCAAGAAGCGTTTCAAGGTGGACGAGGTCGGTATCTTCGCCCCCGCGCAGAAGCCGGTGGACATACTCACGGCCGGAAGCGTGGGATACCTGACCGCTCAGATTCGCGAGATCGTCGACACCAAGGTGGGCGACACCATCACCCTTGCCGGGAAGGCTGGAGCGCAGGAGCCACTGCCCGGCTATCGAGAGGTCATCTCGATGGTCTACTGCGGACTCTACCCGATCGACTCCAAGGACTACGAGGACCTGCGCGAAGCTCTGGGCAAGTTGACCCTCAACGACGCCGCCTTAGTCTACGAGCCGGAGACCTCTGTGGCCTTGGGCTTCGGATTCCGTATCGGTTTTCTGGGACTTCTCCATATGGAGATCGTGCAAGAGAGGCTCGAGCGGGAGTTCAATCTGGAACTTATCGCGACCGCGCCCTCGGTGATCTACGACGTCTATCTCAAGACGGGCGAGATGGTGAAGATCCAGAACCCCTACGACTTTCCTTCCACCGGCGACATCGACCATATCGACGAGCCGATCGTGGATGCCACCATCTTGTGCCCCGAGGATTACGTGGGCGCGGTGATGGAGCTTTGTCAACAGCGTCGTGCTGTCTTTCGTAACATGGAGTACCCTTCGCCGGGCCGCTGTTCTCTCCATTACGACGCACCGCTGGGCGAGATCATCACCGACTTCTTCGACCAGTTGAAATCACGCAGCCGTGGCTATGCCTCGCTCGACTACGAGATGAAGGGTGTGGCCACATCCGACCTGGTGCGACTCGATGTACTTGTCCATAAGGAGAAGGTCGACGCCCTCTCCACCATCTGCCATCGCGACAAAGCCTTCTACGTGGGGAGACAGTTGGTGGAGAAGCTTAAAGAAGTGATCCCGCGCCAGCAGTTCGAGGTTCCGGTTCAGGCGGCCCTGGGAACCAAGGTGATCGCACGAGAGACGGTCAAAGCCATGCGTAAGAACGTGCTGGCAAAGTGCTACGGTGGCGATATCACCCGTAAACGCAAGCTACTGGAGAAGCAGAAAGAGGGCAAGAAACGCCTCAAGCGAGTCGGCTCGGTGGAGATCCCGCAAGAGGCGTTCCTGGCCGTGCTCAAGGTCGGAAGCGAGTAAGTTCCACTGTGTATCATCTGGTTTAAAAAAACAAAAAGAGGCCCCACTTGCCGAGGATAGGGGCCTCTTTTTGTAGGCCGGACTAACGTGCGGCGGTCAGAGCGGAATAGCTGTTCATCAAATTCCGATAGTTGGGTATGTGCTCTGAGAAGAGCGCGCCCAGGCCTTCGATGTCGTTGCGCCAATCGCGGTGAAGCTCACAAGCCATGGCAAACCAGCCCATGAATTGAACTCCGGCGGCTTGCATACGGAACCACGCGCTCTCGCGGGTAACCTTGTTGAAAGTTCCGCTGGCGTCGGTGATGACGAACACGTCGTAGCCGGCCTCGATGGCTGACAGTGCGGGAAATGCCACGCAGACTTCGGTTACGACACCAGCGATGATCAGCTGTTTCTTCCCGGTGGCTTTGACAGCCTTGAGGAAGTCTTCGTTATCCCAGGCATTGATCTGGCCGGGACGCGCGATATAGGGAGCGTCGGGGAACATTTCCTTGAGTTCGGGAACCAGCGGCCCGTTCGGACCGTCCTCGAAACTGGTGGTCAAGATGGTCGGCAGTCCGAAGTATTTACCGCACGCCGCGGTTGCTAGTACCGCGTTTTTGAACTCGCTCGGAGAGAAGTCTTGGACCAGGGAGATCAGACCGGTTTGGTGATCGACGAGCAGTAGCGCGGCGTCGTTTTTGTCGAGTTTCTTATAAGTAAAGCTCATTGTGGAGACCCCTTCGGTAAGATAGATGAAACAAGTCTAACTCAACTTGGAGTTTCGAAAAAGTGCCTAGATCGAGAATGCTCCGTTCGCGAATAGCGAACGCTCGGTTGTCAGAAAGGAGCGGGAAGATCTTTTTCCCACATCGGGGTACCGGCAAGGGCCTTCTTCAGATGGTCCACTAGCAGGCGCACTCGTAGAAGGCGAGCCTTACGCGGTGGGCAGACAGTGAAGATCTGGTCGGGCTGAGGCTCCTCCTCGGTGCGTATCTGGACGAGGCGTCCCATACGGAGGTCGTGCGCCACGATGAAAAGAGGAAGCACCACGATACCCAGTCCATCCCTGGCGGCATCCCGCATAATCTCACCATTGTTGGTCTGCAACCTGCCCGGCGCTGGAGTGAAACGCTCTGTTCTCTTGGTCTCGCGAAAACTCCAGAGGTGTGACGTCAACTGGTTGCTGTATCCAATGGCGGAATGTTGGGGAAGTTCGGATTTGCGTCGAGGCACCCCATGAAGGGAGGCGTATTCGGGACTACAGCAAACAACTCGCCGGCTCAAGCCCAGTAGACTGAGGTGTTCGGAAGAGCTCCCCGGGTGTCTGGTGATACGAATTCCCAGGTCGAACCCTTCGGCGGTCAGATCGATCTGATGGTCGTGGACTTCAAGTTGCATTTGCATATCAGGGTACTCATGCAGAAAGTCGCACAATACCTCACCCAGGAAGTGGGTCGAGAAGGTCACGGGGGCACTGACCCGGAGCAAACCTGTGGCGCCTCGACTTTCTGTCGCCACGGATTCGGCGGCCGATTCCAAAAGAGCTAAGCCCTCGGACGCCTGGGCCAGATAGAGAGCACCGCTGTCGGTCAGTTGGACTCCCCGGCTGGAGCGGGTCAACAGTTCCGTACCCAACGCGCGCTCGAGTCTTGCCACTCGCTGACTGACCATGGACTTGGTGTGACCGAGCTGTTTCGCCGCTTTACTAATGCTGCCGCAGTCAGCCACGGTCAAGAATGTTGTCACATCCATTATCTCGTAGTGTCTTCGAGTCATCTCTCAGGGAACTGCTCGCATTGAGGGCAGGGGACCTGCGCCTGGGGCCTAATCCTAGCCTTCGTGTTCAGAATTTCGAGTATTCTGTTAGTACTGGCGGTGACAGGGGGCTTAGGAACGGCGGGTTGGGCGAAACCTTGGAAGCTGGTCAAACCATCGCTTTCTTTCAGCGCGCCTGATGGCTTCCAAGAGATGCCGAAGCGCTACAAGGGGACTGCGATGGAGCTTTTTCATCCGAAGCTTAACACCGAACTTGTGATCTCGAGCGATTCGACCGAGAAGCCGGCACTGAAGACCTTCGTAGAAGCTTTTCCGGAAACGATCAAAGCGAAGGGTGGCGCGGTCTCTGCTAAGGAAACAATAAAATCACCCGATGGCCCGGCTGCTTTGTTCGTGGTAACCGGTTTGCTCCCGGAGGAAGTGGAATCGATCTATATCTACGTGGTGCCGAAAAAACGGTCGCCCTATAGCTTAATCGCGAATTACCCCGCCGAGAAAAGGCAAGACACCTTGGCCTGGCTTCGCAAGTTGGTGTCGACCCTAAGGCCATAAACAGAACACTTACTTGTGACTGAAACTTGAGCTTGACGAATGGCTTGAGGAGTGTCCTGTGCGCCCGCGCACACTCGAGCCGACTACCACACCCGAAGGTCCCGTGTGGACAGGAGTGAAGGCCGCTTCAGAGGCCGTCTCGATCTCTTTGAGCTTGGCGTCGAATGGTGCCACCGAGTTGAGAGCATCCTGACGGACTTTCCGGTCCAGAAAACCCTTAACTTCCGAAGTGGACAGGAGTAAAGCGTTGGTTTTAGAGGCAAGGTCAGCTCGGAAACGATCGGGGGGGCGCTCCAGGGTTTTCCAGCTCGAGGGAAGTTTGGGGGCCGAAGAGTTGAGGGCCGCGACCGCTTGATGATCGATCCGACTAGGAGTTCGCCGCGAGCTTAGCCTCGCCTGATAGGATGCCAGCCAGATAAGGACGAGACAAGAGAACGCCAGATGCAACTTTTGCCACTTATCCATAGTCGGACTCCGCCCAGCGACGCTTTTCGAAATCGTTGGCCATGGCTGCCGCTGCAAGGGGAGCCGAGGCTATGAGGAGTAGAGCGAAAAAAAGAGAGCCGTAGCCAGGGCCTGGGGCTAACTGGGTGAGCTTGAAGTTGAGGTGGAATCGTTCTTGCTGAGTTGATGGGAGAGTTTGGTTCGGTGTCTCGCGGAGCAGAGGGATAGGCCCGACCGGCGGTCCGGTCAGTGCCTCAATACGGAATTGACCGGGAGAGTTGGGCAATTGGGTGAGAAATGTCGCACCTCTCACGGTGCCCTCCTTACGAGGATTTCCCAGCCTCAGGCTTCCGACTCCTGTTGCGCCGGATTGGGTTGGGGTTAAGGTCGCCTTGAGTTCCACGAAGCGCTCTTTGAGATCCGGGATCTCGACATCGAGCCTAAGACTACCCGAGACAGACTTGAGAGCCGCTTCGGCAACCAGGCCGGAGGCGCGGAAGGGGACTCGGTCCTGCTGCCATACCACTTGTTCCTTGGCCAGAAGAGCTCCGCTGGACACAAGGCCGTAAGCCAAAACCGCGGCACCCACGAAGACGGGTAGGTATTTTTTAGGCTGATGAGGGTTTGGTTGGTTGGCTCCCGGACTCCACGAGGTCTTAAGTTTCTCAAGGTCGGGAATCATCCGACCCAGCTCCTCATGGCTGACGTAGCGACCCTGGCTCCAAGTGATATCGGTTTCGGTCACCGAGGCGGAAAGCATGTAAGGGGGAGAGATAAAGTCCCAGCTCTGGCTTCTTTCTCCCTGAGAAAGACGCCAGTAAAATTCGCCAACGACCCGCTCGGTGGTGACCAAGCTCGTCTGAAAGTGGCGATATCGGTCTCCCTGATATCGAAGACTACTGGTATTTAGCTGGGCCTTCGGTGCACCGCCGTAGGCCTGCGGCACACCGTGAAGCTGGCGGAAGAGAGTGAAATGGTATTCCGTTTGAGACAGCCACCGATAGCCATGACAGCGGTGGTAGAGAAGGTACTCTTTCCAAAAATAGGACTGGCCGTCGATTCGGGTTGAGGATTCGCAGAATCCGATCAAACGAAAGGCGCCCTCGGAAAGGTGGACCTCCATCCCCAGTTTCAGCGTCGCGCTGGCGGCCAGTGTCTGAGCCCGATCGACGACTTCTCCCAAGCTCACGACCTCAGGCCGACTTGAGTCCATGGCGCAACCACAGTACTGGCAGACGTAGGTTCGGCTCGCCGGACCTATCACCAATTCGAAAGGGGCTCCGCAACCATGGCAGGAGACCGAGCGAATCTGGGAGGAGTCGACCGAGAATTCGGGGGAAACATCATCACGGAGATTTTGAAAGACGAGATTGCGGAAGTCAGTCCAGCGACCCTGATAGGCCGTGGGAGGCTGTTCTTGATAGTCGATGGTCAGCCCGTTTCCCTCGCTCCCACGCAGATCCACTGAAACATAGGGAACGCCGACTGTGGCCAGACTAGGAAGCTCTCCCTCAAAGCTCGCGACTTCCACTGTCTTGATGTCGAGTACGGCATAACTTTGATCGTCTAGGGTTAGTAACTGTCCAAGCTCCGGAGGGGACGACAGTTTCGTCGGAACCTTGCTTGCGCCCACCCGAGAGGAGAGAAAGTACTGGCCCATGGCCTCCCCCAGCCATCCCTCGGAGCCATCGTCATAGAGCAGAAACCACTCGTTCCAGAAGCCGTCGCCGTAACGCAGCTGGACGCGGCCGGCGACGGTGAAGCCACGGGTGAGGTTTTGTCCCCTGGTTCCTACTTGGAGTAGGGTTCCATCGGGTTGGCACTCGGCTACCTGACCCAGAAGATCGAGGTTGAACTCTCGACGTATGAGCATCTGTCCACATGAGGAACAGACCGAATAGGGAGCGCGCTCGCTACGAAAGGCTACATTGGCTCCGCAGCCGGGGCAGTTCATCAGCGATACTCGGCTTTCTTCAGGATATGATCTACCAGTTTTTGCCCTTCGGCTTTCGAGGCATCCGTGTAGACCACCGTTACTAGGAAGACCTCTCTACCGGTTCGTGGGCCCTTTGGAACCAGGCAAATAGCCTGACAATGATAGCCGGGCGCGAATTTGTCAATCTTTTGAATGAAAGCTTCACCACTGGCCCAGTTGACCGTCTTGGAGCCTGAGTTCTGGAAGCCGCGACCTTGGAGGTAGGCGGAAATGTGGTCCTTGTATCGAGTCAAGGTAGTATTTGGATCCACCTGATTGGGGACATACAGGCGCCGAACAGTCGTCCACAGCTTCTTTTGAGGATGACTGAGAAGGTAGGCTTTTGTCCAATGATTGTCGCTCTGCTTCGGGTCCCATCTCGCTGGTGCGTTGTACCCACTACGTTCGGTGAAACGTTGGTATCCGTCTAGGCCCGGCAATTGAAGATGCCCGCCAAAGAACGTCTGGTCGGCGCCACAAGGAAGAGATACCAATAACCCTATTAGGACCGCTAGAAGTCGCGGAGGGTAAGACCACCGACCCAATTACCAGACCTCCCCTCATACCGGATGAAAAATGACATTATCTTCTCTTTACCACGAGTCCTTTCTCGATCTTGGCTCGTAGAGCAAAGGGTCCCTTGGAGGGCCTCGAGTTGATCATCGCTGGCTTAAAGCCGCTACTCGTAGCGCGCCCCGGAATGCCGGAACAGATCGTAGGTGTCCTCGGCGGTCACGCCCTCGAATTCGTAGAGTTCCTCGTCGGCGAACTGTTCAGGGAACTGGTTGCCCCAGGTGGCTTGATAGAGTGCCCAGAGGCGGTCGACATTGGCGTGATGGATGAAAAAGGCCGGGTCGTTCGGGGACGAGCCCGTCTGCATTTGACCTCCAATATAGACGTGAACGGCATTGTGCAAGGCCGACTTGTTGGGCCACCAGCCTTCCAGATAGTTGCGGAACGATTGCGTGATATCCGAGCTCGGGTCGTAGGGAGCGACATCGTAGGGTCGATAAGTGAGGACAGCGTCGATCGCCTCCTCTCGGGTGGGCATGGCGCCGTCGCCGAACTTGCGTTGCAGTGGGCCGGCCTTGATATCGAGATCCTGGTCCCCGTCCCATTCGTCGTCCGTTTCGTCCAAGAGCAGAATCTCCCACTCTCCGGCTCGGAACGGTCCCGTTTTGACCCGATAGTCATCATTGGGGTCTCCATCTCCGCCGAGAAAGTCCTCGGAGAAGACTGAGTTGAAAGAGTCGGGATTCGACCAATCCCAATAGGGAACCGACATTGCCGGATTGCCGCTGGCGAGTTGAAGCTCATGGTCGAATCGTCGCAAGAACTCGCGGTGCCAGGGTAAGAAATTTGGGTGCATGTGAGCGTTCGGCATCACATGATTGCCGTGCTCGTCCATGTGATGGTTGAACGCTTCGGTATGAAGAATCACGAAGTAGTCATAAGCGCTAACCCCCTCTCGATAGCTCGAGGGGATCTCTTTCATACGCTTGATCGCGCTGACAAAGGCAGACCGTTGGGCGGCGGAGAGGCTGGTGACGCTGAGACGGGCCAGACCTCCGGAGACATCGTTTCCTACGGTGATATTGGGTGGTAGGTCGTTAGCGGTGGAGCCGCATCCGGCCAAGACGAGAGCCGCGAAAGTGGAGATCACGTTGCGGCCCAATTTTTCTGAAAAACTTTTCTGGTTGTAAGAAGAATGCATCCAGCGGTATCTCTCTTGAAAGCCAGACCATCCTGCCTGGAAAGAAGGGAACTTCTCATTGGAAGAAGGTCTATCCCGACAGGGTTAGACCTTGATAGGCGAAGAAGACAAGTGTTCCCGACAGGCCGACGTTGATCCACCATGGATTTGCCTGGGGTCGGCCACGGAGAATCCAGCCGTTGAGATAGAGCAGAGTGAACGCCAGAAACGGCATGAACAGGCTTCCTAGAACGGCGTAGAGCCAGGCGATCTGACCTAAGGAGAGACCTTGAACCGCCAGTGGAGCCAAAGCGATGAACAAGAGATAGCCACGATAGGCGGTCGTTTGGGTGAGACTTGACTCGGCGACATCTGAAGCCCTTTGAAGCCTCCAGAAGTCCGCGAAGAGATATGGGACGCCCTGCCATACGCCCAGCAGACTGCTAAACACAGCAGCCCAGAATCCTACCAGGAAGAGCCAGCCCAGAAAAGGCGAGACTTGGCTACTTAGGACTTGCCCGAGTGCCACTGCTACAGCGTCACCCTTTCCGTGGGTTGGCAGTTGTGAACCGATCACTATCATCGCCATCCCGAATAGAGAACTCACGGCGTAACCAAGCCCGAGATCGAGATGGCAGTCTTTGAGAGCATCGACGGAAGTTCGCCCTTGCTCTTTGATCCAGTATCCGTAGGAGAGCAGTGTCACGGTCCCTCCGACGCCCCCCATGACTCCGAGTGTCCACCCCAGACCTCCATCGGGGATAGTGGGAAGAAGTGTTCCTTTCCAAAGCTCCAGACTCGCAAAGTCACCGACTCGTGCGGCGCTTGCCATCACCGCGAGAAACATCAGTCCAATGAAGACCGACATCAGGGTCTCAAAGAGTGCGAATCGTCCAAACATCACCAAAGCGAGTCCGAGGAGCGACTGGAGCGCTCCCCACCAGAAGAAAGAGTCTGATCCTGTGCCGAACAGTGCGGCAGCCCCAACTCCGCAAGCTTTGATCAGTGAGCCGCCAACCGCGATCGTCCAGAGTAGGAGGTAGACGAGAAAGACCCAGTTGACCCAGCGTCCGAGGTGATTGCGCCAACCCTCTATCAAGGTGGTCTGGGTCGAAAGCTGCCAGCGTGCGAGCCCTTCGTTGAGTAACCATTTCAAAACACCCCCTACCCAAGCCGCCCAGATGACGGCCAGGCCAAGTTCGGCGCCGGCTAGGCTCGCCGTCACCAAGTCTCCGGCGCCGACACCGGTAGCTGCGACCAGCATTCCGGGACCCAATCGTGACATCCAAGCGTTCATTCTTTCCCGTTCCAACTCGATTTCTGTTCGCCTTTGAAAAATATTTTTGAGAAAGGGTTGACACTAAGAATCTTCTCGTGTAGTTTGCGGTCACTCCAGTCACGGAGTCGCCCCGCCAAGCGAGAGAGGCGGTGAGGTCTATCCTCCTCGACGGGTAACGGTCAAAAGGGTAGAGGTTGGTTACAGACCTCCGGACACCGGCACGATGTCGGTGCTCCGTCGAAAGTAACTCCAGTGTCGGGACTGGACAAGCCAGACAAGACACGAGTAGCCTCGAGTGGAACCGGTGACGGGACAGAGGGCGACCAGGGTGACCTGGGAAAGCCGCCACACGAAGATAGCTCGCGAAGCTCAGAGGTTGTGACCTGAGCAGCGGAACACTCGAAAGTTCTTATCCTGAGGGTAAGAATGCCGTGCCACCTCACAGTCGCGAAAGAGAGTGCGGTTGCGTCAACCCGGAAGACGCCCGAAGCTAGGACGGTAAGAACTAGCGATGTATCGGTGACTCGGTACTAAAAGGGAGCTGCGCGAACAGCCCGGACGATGTGGTGATGTCAAGGTCGTCGAATGAGCGCAGGGGAGCTTTCTAGCCAAAGGAAAGCGCCGAGTTTCGCCGGCCGCGCGAAACGGGGCCCTCTAGCCCACCCGAGAGCCGCGAGGCATCGAGGAGGACAGGCGTAGGAAATGACGCTATCGTCTCGCTCGAGGTGGAGAAGTCGAGGGAGAACCGCCGATGGTAAAGCGGGAAACGGAGCCTGGGATGCGCCGTGCGAGGAGTGAAAGCTTCCGCGAATGACCTGGGGGTTTGCGAACCTGGTATATGTCGAAAGATGTTGCTGGAATCGCCCAGATCCCACTGGATGCCAAAGGGACCTTCGAAACATCTGAAGGAAGAAAACTTGAGAAAGTTGTGAGATTCTCAAGGGGTAACTCGGACCCGACAAAGTCGCCGCGCGAGCGGAGAAGACGAGTCGAAAGGCGGGGGCGGAACTGCTAGAGACCGCGACCAGAGATGGTGACAAATGGAGCAGGGGTAGCGTGCAGACCAAAGTCACGCGCAGCGTTTCGTCTGAAGGCATTCGAAACGAGGCCCGGCGCTTCGAGTATCGGTCCCAGTGATGGGAGCAAGGCCAGCGCGACCATGAGTCGAAGGCGACACCGATACCGGCGGACCACGGGAGCTTGGTGCAGGAGAGGATGGCGGCCAAGCAACAGACACGCTCATCGTGCTGTGCCTCCCGCTAGAGGCAAAAGAGAGCGCGCTCCGCCTGAAAGGGCGTGATGGTCCGGACCTTTCGAGGACGGCCACGGGGTTTTCGAACCCGCAAAATATCGGAAAAGTTTGGACTCGTAGGAGTTTGGACTGCCCAGGCGAGAGGCATTGGCGGACGCGAGACTGGGCGAAGAAGAGGCGTCAGGCTCCACGGAGTTGACGCCTCTTTTCTTGTGTGCCAAGAAGTCACGCGCGCAGGCATAAATGCCAGCAAAGCCGTGTCGACGAGTGAAGAAGTCACGCGCGCAGGCATAAATGCCAGCGAAACTGTGCTGGTGAGCCCAGAAGTTCTGGTTCGAAGGCTCTCACGCTGAGTACTATCGAGGGAGAAGGTCGTTGGACGTAGAGGAGAGCTTGTGAAGAGGGTTCAGTTGGTGGAACTAGAGGATTGTAATTGGTTGCCTCGTTCCATTAGGGATGGCGGAACTGACTTTCTCAATTTTTTCTTTGCTCGAATCGGATATTATCAGGGTGTTATACCGATTCTGTTCAACTTTCTCCATCATGATCTTCGGGCGGAGAAGGTGCTGGATTTAGCCTCGGGAGGAGGAGGCGGTACGCTGGAACTCCTTCGCCAGATGAGGGTGGCTGGCAATAACGCCGAGTTCGTTTTTAGCGACCGTTTCCCAAATCGGGCCGGCGTGGACCGGGTCGCTGAGCTTTCCGACCCTCGCTGTTCGTATTTGGAAGAGCCGGTTGATGCTTTAGATGGCGGAGGCGAACACGTGGGAGTGAGGACCATGTCGGGAGCTCTTCACCATTTTCCGCCGGAGCTTGTGGCGACGATATTGCAATCCGTGATCAGACGAGGCGAAGCGTTCGCCTTCTTAGACGTGGCCGCTCTTCCCTTGCAGCGTCGTCTACCCTGGCCGGTGGCGGCTCCGCTCATCTTGATTAACATGACGGATACTATTTTTTATTACGCTTCTACTCACGCCCTGGATTCGTCCCTTTCGTTGGTCCCGTTTGGCTTTAACCTACCTGGTGCCGGCTATTCCATTCTTCCCCGCGTGGGATGGCGCCGTCTCGGCCTTGCGTGCCTATCAGCCGGAGGAGCTGCTAGAGCTCGCTCGCTCCCAGCCCGATTCCGAAGGCTACATCTTCGAGGCCGGCTCGGTCGGCCAAGCTCTCTATTTCATAGGCCGTCCAGTTGGCGGGTAGCCGCATCAGGGGGAGCTCTTCGTTTCCGCTGCGAAGGCGGGAGAGATGTCCTACCAACAACTCCTTGCCTGGGTCCAAGTTGGCCAGCTCAAGGATAGCAAGGCCACTGAAGTTCTCGAGCTCGTCGAGGCGGCTCTTGATGAGCTTAGTGAAGATGACTCAAGGTATGATGCTCTGGTGGATATCGAGGAGGAGCTCCTCGAGGGAGAGGTACCTGTCGATCTCTTACAAGCCCTGGTCAAGGATCGGTCATCCTCCGAACAGGTCGAGGATGTTGTTCGCTTGGAGCGAGAGTACCGAGCAATCGCGGCGGCCTACACCGAAGAACAGTGGCAATCGAACTTCTATCTCGACCTCGAGCATCATCTGGAGGAGTCCGATGATGACGAGCTGTTGGAGTTCGTCGATTCTCTTCGTGACCGGCTGACTCGAGTCTGGAAAAAGTACGAGGCCGATTATTCCGGCCTTTCGGAGCACAGCGCGGAGACGGTGGTCGGTCATACCTTTATGAAAGAAGGGTATGAGACCTGGATGAAGGCTCTGCGGCTCGTCGATGCTGATGCCGATGATGAGGAGATCCTAGAAACGGCGGAAGCCGCCGTCCGGCTTTTGATAGCCGTCGGACAGCTCGACCGCGACGTGAAGATGCAGGCTGGAAGCCTGAACTCTACTTTCCAAACAGGTTGTTGATAAAGCCGCCGATACCTTTACCGGCACCGGTTCCGCCTGCGGCTTCACCCGCCTTTTCGCCGGCTTTACCGCCCAGGACTCCACCCAATACGGCGCCTACAACGCCTCCGATAACCGTTCCGGGTCCGGGAATGACTGAACCGATGGCGGCCCCAGCCGCCGCACCTGCCCAGGCGCCACCCGCACCGCCGGCGATGGAACCGGCGGTTCCGGCGGTCGCCTCACCGACCTTCTTGTCGCGCTGATCGTCGGTTAATGATTTGTCTTTCCAGGCATCACGTATTTTTAGGCCGCCACCCACTAGGTCGATACCGACAGCCACGGGTCCGAGGACACGTCCAGCGCCTTTAGCGACTCCCCGCAGACCGTCGGCGGCTCCGCCCGCGGCCTGAGCTCCGGCAGTCGCGGCGTCGGCGACCCCACCGGCGGCATGAGCGGCATCGGCGGCTCCACCGGCGGCGTGAGCGGCGTCGGCGACACCGCCAGCAGCTTGCGCTCCACTAGTGACCGCCGACAGCCCGTCTCCGGTGGTCCCTGCGAGCGTTCCACCGATGTCTAAGTATGAAGGAACTCCACCGGTCATGTCTTCGGCCGTCTCCGACTGCATCCCCGTGACGCCTTGAGCGTACATAGGATTGGAGAACGGGGACAGCGTCGGAGCCGGCAGAGGCTGCTGCTGCCCGAGGCCGTTCGAGTTAGGGCCAAACGTCGGGAAGGGACGAACACCGGAGAGATAATTTTGGTTGGGGAGTGCTGTTAGAGTTGCCACAGGTGTAAAGTACCAGTCGGTCGATGACACTCAGTGGGATCGTTACGGTGATTGTGAATGATTTGTAAACAGGTGCTGAAAGAATGTAAATGTTCGGTCGTGATGCTCAGCGTTAATGTTTTAGTCGTTGCGCGAAGGCATGGTTTTCGATTCGAAGCACTAAGGGGAAAAACCAGGCGCTGCAAAGCGCCGCTGGTAGCGAAAGATAGCCGTCGAGTTCTAGTATCAGGTTCTGGCGGGTCTGTCCGTCCTCAGATTCCAGATGATGGGTGGCGGTCAGGGACAGCCAGTTACGCCCGGTACGCCATACGAACAGATGAGGCTCTTCGTGGGAAAGCACGGTCCAGACCTGGGAAGGTTGAAGGGGCTGCTTGATAAGAACGCGAGAGCCCGTGGTGAGCACGTTTTCGTTGAGAATCTCCACTCGGCTCATGGTGGGGATGAATTCAGGCCACTTTTCGACCTCTGTGACGACTTTCCAGACCTCGTCTAAGGAGGAGTCGAACGTTCGGCTATGCCGGAAGCGAAAGACCATCGCTTCATTCCTCTTGCACGGCGCGTTTCTCAATCTTTCTCAAGTTCACCGCGGCTCCCCCTGGAGCTAGGAGAGAGCGTCCGCGTAGAGTGAAGGTCCAGTAAGAGCGTTCGGAATTTGACGGAGAGCGGGACTCAAGAAGAGGGGCGAAATTTTCAAAGGAGGTCTGGAAGGCCTCGAACTTGTCTGTTTCAGGGCCCTGGCACACAATGACGACGAGATTTCGAGGCTCTTGTTTTCGAGTTTGGAAGACTTCGAGCGCTTCTTCATACAATCTCACCCTTGTGGGTCGTCCAGGCGTCGCGAAGGCCACCACATCATACGGCTCTCTCATTTTCGCGAAAACGCCGGCCTTTAGTCCGCCGCTCGCGGTTTTCTGAATCCCCTGGAAACGGCGAGGAGCCTTGCTCTTGGCACTAACTTTCTTCTTCGCGGCCTTTGGTGCCGCGCCGCCTTCGCGACCCTGCTTTGCCATCAATACATTCCTTTTCGAATCCTCTGGTTGGTTGGTTCGGATGGGGCGGGTCTCATTCCCCTTTCGAGCAGCTCCATTTGCCTCCGTTGTTGCCCCTGCGCGGCCGCCGATGGCGTGCGGGGCGGGTGATGCACGATTTTGGATGCATAGATGTATCCCGTTCACTGCATCAATCAAAAGTCAAGGTTTCCCGTTTGGGCTCCTAGGCCTTCAGGCCCGAGCTTTTGAGAAAGGCGTTGGCCCGCTTCTCGAGATTCTGCTTGTGGAACTTCTCCCAGGCCTCGCGGGCGTGGAATTTGTCTCGGATGGTGTCGCGAAACTCTCGGAAAGGCTTGTGAGAAGTCAGGGCACGCTGAAGAGCCGCCTTGAGGTGAGGATCGGTCAGTCCTTTGACGAAGAGCTCAATCTCCTGAATATTATCTCGAGCCGACGGTCGCTCGACTTTCACGAAGCGCTTGGGGTTTTGCGCGAACATCGCTTGAAAGCGTTTGATACCCGCCGGGTCTTCCAGCGAGAGTTTCATCAGGCCGCCACTTTGGAGATCGATCATGTATTGATTCTCTGGGGTGACGTCTTCAAAAGCTTTGAGTAAGGCGGGGTAGTCGATTTTCAAGGGAGCATCCTCCGGGCGAGATTTGTCGCCGACAGGTTACCACAAGCTTAGTGCAGGGGGGGAGTCTCAGTCGCGGAACCGACGGACATGAGTAACGAATCTAGCTTTAAAGTTTGGGTGTGTGAGGTCTGTGGCTTCGAATACAATGAAGCCGAGGGATGGCCCGACGAGGGGATCGCGCCCGGAACTCGCTGGGCCGACATTCCCGATGATTGGGAGTGCCCCGACTGCGGTGCCCAGAAGAGCGACTTCGAGATGAGAGAAGTTACGGGCTAAGGCAAGATCTTCTCCATCGCTTTCCCCTTTCTCCACCTTGCCCAAGTAGTACGGGTAAACGCTCGCGAAGCTCATGGTGTAGAGCTTTTATCGTGGTGGGGCGATGACGGGTGGACGCACGACCTTGGTGTTATCGACGGGGACTCGGGTCAGGTCCGGGAGCTTCGAAGGGTCGAAAGGGGTGGGCGGAGAGTTCTTGCGTTCCTCTTTCTCCGAGTCGTCCGCCGCGTCGGCGACCAGTTCGGAGACCAGGGACAAAGCGAGAATTCCGGCTTCGATACCAGCCGGTAGGGCGATGGTGGGGGCGCTGATGATCTGAAGCAATCCCATGGCCGCGGTGGCGCTATCACAAAGCCCTTTCACCTCCCACAGCGCGGCCGCGGTCGGACAGCCTTTCCGGTGGGCGGCGTTGGCTTTATCCTTGGAGTCGAACGTCCCCCAGGCCCCCAGGATCACACTGACTCCCGGTAGAGAGCGTCCAGCCACTTTGGCGAGTTTCTTACCCGAGGACTTGGCGATCGACATGGCCGCTTTGCCGGCCTTTAGCAGTTGATTGGCGCACTTTTCCCAATCCCCGTTTATGCCGGCCTCCAGGGCCCCGGCCACGGAATTGACCAGGGTGATACAGTGGGACAGACCGGGGACTTTGACGGCTTTAAGTTTCTCCGCGATGGCCATAACCTTGCCCATCACCTCGTAAAACTTGCGCGATAAGGCGTTCTGCTCGGAGAGTTTAGTGGACTGGGCCCGTTGGGAAGAATGGGCCGCGACCATGGTTCTGGGAGCTTGCTCGAAAGCCAGGCCGCGGGCTCCAAAGCCGGAGGTGGGACGGCCCAGAAAGACGTGTCCCGAAGCGGCCAGGGCCGAGACTTGATAGTCCTGGCTGTAGCCGAAACCGTCGTTGAATCCGGATACCCCCAGAGAAACGCTTTCTCCCGAGCTCCGCGCGGATAGCGAAGTGATTCCCTGAGGGATACTGACTAGGCCGCTGAATCCGATAGTTTCTAGGTTCATACTTCGAGTCTACCGCGCGTTTCGTTGGTCTCTATTCGCCAAATGTGAAACTTTTGTGACATCTGTTGCCGAAGTGTTACCTTTCTCTCAAATGGGCTGGAAAGCTATCCCATACGAACGAGCGGGACGTCCTCGAGCACGTCGCCTTGCCGGATTTCGGCGACTCGCTCTGAGGCCAGAAGGCCGACCACGGAGTCGGCGAAGAACATACCTTTTTCCGTTAGACGGACCTCATGCTCGTCGATCAGGACCAGTTCGGCGGCCTCAAGGACTTGCCAGGTCGGCTTGAAGTCTTCCACCATGTCGCTGCCGTAACAACGATTGTAGGTCTCTCGGCGGACGTGGAGGCGGGCCAATCCCCGGGTGAGGTGGAGCAGGCGCATGTCGAGCGGGCTGTAGAGAAAATAGCGCTCGCAAGCGTCACGGCGCGTTCTCATGGCTTCTCGGTAAGTCTCTCCGCTGGCTTGATTCATCCACTTCACGGCATAGTTCCAGTCGAAGTCGGTGAAGCAAGAGATCGCCTCGGGGCCGTATCCTACCCAGTCATGAGCTTCGGGTTGATAGCTGCAATCTTCATAGCGGAATTGGCCTTTCCGTTGAAAGTTTGTCAGCGTGCTCTGGCGATAGCCCAGGGATTGAGCCAGGGCGCGCACTTCCAACCAGTTGTCCAGGGCGCGCCGGTTGTCGGGGAGGGAGGCGAGTTTTTGTTTATCGCGAGCCCAGGGGACGCCGAGTCCCCGAAACATCACGAGGTGATAGATGCTGAGCTGGGAGAACCCGAGGTCGGAAGCGCGGTGAACGTCCTCCTTCATCTGCTCCACCGACTGTCCCGGCATATTGAGCATCAGATCCGCTGAAGTCGTGAAGCCTCGGCGTTGAGCGGCTCGAACAGCTTTCTCGACGGCCTCTGGACCTCCCATGTGTTGGCGCCCCATGGCGGCGATGCGCTCGGGGTCGAAGGTCTGCACGCCCATGCTGATGCGCCGCTCGGGACAGGGGAGCTCTTGTTCGAGGATGTCGAGAAGCGATTCCTTACGGCTGGTGAAGTAGGCGGGTGCGCCCTCCAGGGTCACCTCGGCCTCTTTCAGGTCGAAGTTCTCGCGCAGAGTTTGGCAGAGAGCGGTGAAGAGATCCGGTGGAGTCAGGTTGGCGGTCCCGCCCCCAAAGTATAGCGCGGGGACTTTATTCCAACCGACCGGTGAAGCCTTGATCTCCTTCACCACAGCGGCCACCGTGTCTCGGACTTCGGAGAGGCGAAACTCCTCGTGAGGAAAGGTACAGTAGCCACAGCCACGCACTGTGGGATTGCAGGCGGCGTGGGGGAGCACCCCTACCAGGAGAGGCCGGTGGTAGTTGGGTTCGACCAACTCATCGACGGTGGTCCGGTCGAAGGGTCTCATCAGCGGTGGCTGAGGATAACCTTGTAACAAGCGATGGCGTTGGGGGCCGTCCATCCGCTTTCGCAGGTCTCGAGTTAGGCGTTCCGTTACCGGAAGGTCGCTCATCTCGCCAACTTCGAGAAACGAGAGAGGCGACCTTCGCGGTGATGTTTCCTATCGAGGGAAAGTGACGGTGGCGTCGAGATTCAGAAAGTCCGCTTCGCTATCTCCACTGAGTGGCTCCTGATAGTGAGCGCGCAGCATCACGGTTCCGGATTCCTTGGGAACAACGGAGAAACATCCATTCTCGTCGGTGACGGCGAGCTGCTCTTCGTCCTCCTCGATCTTCACGCCCGCTAGAGGAGTGCCGCGAAGTAGAACACGCCCTTCCACCTTCTCCGCGGAGGCGGAATCCAAGGCGATCTCGAGTGGGAGCTCGGCCACGTGGGTCAGGCTGTTGGGACCGACCAGTTTGGCGTAGTGATGGTCTCTGGTGGCCTTGACGACATCCTTTTCCTGGCTGCGGCGGTTGTGTTTCCAGCCGTCGGCGGTTCTGCTCCAGTAGCCGTTGTCGACTTCGGCAATCCAGATCTCCGCTCCCTCGGCTCGCAGAGTCCAGAGTCCTTCGACGAGCTCTTGGGAGACCGCTGTCTCGGCTCCGTCACTGGTTTTCGCGGTAACGGAGCGAAGCACTTCGGCCGTGTAGATCTCGGCTTCCTCAGGGTGACCATAGAGTAATACAACTTTGTCGCCGTCCGGCCGGAGCCAGAATTCGTGGGCCCACACGGGGGCGGACACGAAGGCGAGGGTGAGAAGGGTTAAAAGTCCTTTTTTCACGGTGTCTTTTCCTTTGATGAATTCAACTCGGAGAGCTGATGCGCCCGCGCTTCCAGTCGGGGGCTTGGAGTCCCTGGTCTAACCTGATAGATGAGAATAGGTCTGGAGTATCCCAGTTGATAAGGGACGTTCCACATTTCAGAAAGAACTCAGGCTGTATGAAGACTTTTGTAATGTTGTTTATGGCATGGCTTGCGGTACTACCGGCCCAAGCCCAGAACTGGACAAGAAGCTTGAGAATCCCTGTGGTCCCGGGCCACTCCATCGGAGAGATCGTTCTTGGGAAGCCAGTTCCCGCCAGCGCCTCGAGGCTTTACGGGAATCCCGTATCGCCCGTGGATCCAATTCCCGGTTCCGAGGGTGTCGACACGGGAAGTATCGTCTTCGGGAGCACGGCCGGATTCGAGATCAAGAACGGGTTTTTAGTCAAGCTCAACGATGGAAAGAGCGACAAGAACGTCGTGACCGTATATGCGCGCGGCGTACGCGCTTACACGAAAGAGGGAGCGACCATGGGAATGGACCTAGCCAAAGTGAGAACGATCTATCCCGGCGCGAAACTCGGAACGGATGATCTGACAGGCCATCCCAAGCTGGCTATACCAGGACTAGACCTGATCTTCGGTAGCGACCGAAAACTGGTAGAGATGGTTCTGAGAAAATAGACAGTATAAAAAGGTCGAGCATTATCGGATTTCGAGAATCTCTCCGTCCGCTTTGTTGAAGGTGATGGAGCCGCTGGTTCCGGACTCGGGAAAGGTGACGGACTGATCGGTTACCGTCGGCAGGTCGAAAGCGTTAAAGCGGTAGGTTGTTTCCTCGCTGGTTCGGTTGAGATTGGTCTTTCTCCAATCCCATTGCCCGGTTTGGAGATTGACCTTCATCGCTGTCGCTCGGGCGCTGAAATAGGCGGACTTACCGTCGATGAGTCCCGGTCCCACATTGATGCCGGGAATGCCGCAAGTCCATTTGGACTTAAGCGTCTTCGCCGCGAAGCGCGCCGCTTTTCCCGCGCCAGATTCCTCGTCGGTTTCCTCGACCAGGAGCAACAGATCGCCTTCGAAAGTGGCGTGGTATAGTCTGGCCGTCAGGCGCGTGCTGTTGAGCGGCATCTGGAATTCGCGCTCTCCGACGGTACCTTTGCCGTCGCTTGCGATGACGACCTTTTTGCCCTTCCAGTCGAAGGTCCAGCGAAGCGAGCCTCCAGGAACGTCTTCCCCTTGGCGCTGGGCTTCTTGAAAGGATGTCGGGGTGGCGGAGGCCACGGAAAAGAGAAGGAACAAGCAGGCTGCGAGTTGGAGCAGATGGCGAGTCATCGTCTTCATAGGCTAGCGATTTCGACCAGAATTCGAATCAGCCTTTGTACGGGCCCAAGGATGTCCGGCTCACTCTCTGAACCGGCAAGTCTTTCATGGCGTAGACGTTTGGGGAATGAATCTCAAGATTTTGATCATCAAATGCCTTCCTGGATGCACGGCACTGACCGCTTTTCTGGCGGTGGTGACGCTGGCTATCGGTCTATGGCGTCTAGGGAGCAAGAATTCTCAGCGCGCCTGGTTTGGACCTCGAATGATTTTGTTGAGCCTGGGTCTGATTCTGGTTAGTGGCGTGGGATATTCCCAGTACATCGCTTCGCAGAAAGGAAGGCTCGACTATTGTCGCACGACGTTGGGGATGTCCTTCGGGACGGCGCTGGAGATGTACGCTCAAGATCACGAGGGGGAACTTTGAAGTTGATCCAAGGATGTCCGGCGGCCGGCCGAGACACGTACTCGCACACCTATCGCCGATTTCGCACTTCGTGTGGCTGGGCTTATATCGTCAACTGTGGAGGGCTCAACCACAAAGGAGCCGGACTCGAGATCCCTGACCGCCCTCTATGTTACTCCGAACTCGGAAGTTTCGGTGAGGAGGCCCTCCTTCGAAAACGCTAGGCGGACTTAGAATCCAGCGCTTGGCGGATGCGACGAGTGGTCATGGTGAAGTCGATGAACTCCAGACCGGCGACGTGCCGTCCGTTGGAAAGAGGCGATGTCCAGGCGATTCGAGCGTAGCCGTCCAGGTGTCCGTTGTCGGTGGTCAGGCGAAAGTCCACGCGCTGGTTGGGACGGACGTTGGCGTTGATGACGACCCGAGCTCCCTGAGTGGTGTATTCGATCAAGGGAGCGGAGGCCAGCACCGAGCCTTTGGTCGCCACGGAGATGCTACCTTGCTTGGAGTTCCGACGGCATTCGCGGCGGTCTAGCCCCAACGGCTCATTCTGAGTGCTCTTCTTTTTGTCTATCAGGGTTAGCATCTTGGCGCCTCCATCAGTATGGTCTGGTATCAAGATAGACTATGGGCCTATGTGGATTTCTCAAAATTGGCCCGAAAAGATGAACAAAATGTTAACTTCGGATTTCAGTCTGTTTTCAGATGGACTCAATATGATTGAGATAGAATTTTTTCACGGAGGTCTCGTTATGGGACAGTTTGACATTCCCCTTTCCAGGGCCGGCGGTTTCTCGAGCCTGGCCGACGCCAAAGCGCATCGCAATATCACTCAGAAGTTCATCCAAAACCGCGATCTGGCCACCGAGACGGCCAACGATATGCGAGAGATCGACGAAGTAGAGATCGGATCAACCCCCTCAGACCTCTACAAAGACCTCGCCGCGGGGAAGGGAAAGGTCATTCTCCTGAGCCAACCTGAGGGTCGTCCGGTCTTGGGCGCCGAGTTGGACTACAACCCCGCTGACAATTCAACCAAGAATCTGGTGATTGACCTTGGTGACCAAAAGCTGACTCAGTACGGAAGTACTTATCGGTTGGACGAGGGAGAAGGTAAAGAAACCGTCACGACTTACTTTAAGTTTGACGATCGGCGTAACGTCGTCTCTATTCTTGACCCCGACAGCGATGTTCCGAGGGTATTCGGAGATGCCGACCCCAACAAGCTGACCAAAGGCGTTCTGCAGCCGGGAGCTCCCACCATTATCATATTAGGTTAGGAAGCGCCTTGGTCTAGAGTTTCGTGATGCTCTATGACTGGGGGAACAATGGGAGATAGTGACAGAAAACTAGGACTCGTGGGCGTTTGTGTGCAAGTATTATTGCATGAATCGCGCACGGAAGTGGAAGTTCTTACGGCCTCGTAACATACGAGGTTTTTCTTTATTGGAAATCACCGTTGTCTTGCTCTTACTGTCCGCGATAGCTTTACCGCTTCTGATCAATTCCAGAACCTCCAGCGACAGGATTAGGAGTCAGGGTTTAGCCCGTGCCTTGACCGAGGAGCTAAGGGCCGCTCGTGCTCACGCGGCTCAGGAGCAGACCGATGTCGTGTTAGCTTTCCCTTCCGGTGGGGCCTGGCGTAGTTTTCGTGTCTATCAAGGGGAGGACGTACTGCAGCCAGTTCGGACCTTGAATTTCGACAAAGAGTACGAAAGCTATATTTTAGCCGCGTCATGGCCCGCCACCGGCTCTTGGCAATCGAGCTCGACCTTGCCGACCCGGAACGACCTCCCCGCGGGCATGAGCCTCGTTATTTTCCGCCCCGACGGCTCCGTGACATCTAACCTCCCGCGATTGGACGGCGCACACTGCCTGGTTGTCGGGAACGCGATGACCTTTAGCCGGGGAGAGGGAACTGTTTCTGAGCTTTCGGCGATCAAAGACCCCAACACCGTTCTTCTCCGGCCGTCCGGTACCATCGAGCTTGTCGAGAGACTTTACCAGGCGTCGGTATCTCTCCCTGTGACGGATGCCAAGCCAACTCTATTGGCACTAGAGCTCGACGACTTGACCGGAGAGCACACTCCAGTCATCGATTCTATCTCGTTTTTTCCTCGCAGTGGGTCGGTTGAAGGTCAGTCGGGTCTGGGGAAGACCTTCATCGAGATCCATCCTGTCGGTGAAGGTGAGCGGCTGAAAGAGTACGGCATGGTTACACTTGAAGTGGAGGCTTCCGATACCGATGGTGGTCCGCTCTTTCTTGAGGTTAAGGTCGACCCAAGTTTAGGGAGTCCAGGGACGCTGACCTCTGATGGTCCCGTTCGGATGGAATATCTCAATGGACGCTGGAAAGGTACCGTGGGTTGGAAGCCTCCCGTCCAAGCGGACTCCGACATTACCTATAGCTTTCAAGTCAATGTCTCGGATAGAGACGGCCGCGTCGTGTCGACACGATCCGACGCCTCGGTATTACCGATTCTGACTACCCTCGCCGACAACCGCCTGGCGGTGGAAGATGTTGACGGAGTGGTTTATTTGGCCAATCTCGAGGGAGGGGAACTGGTCCGTATCACTCCTCCTGGCGCTTGGGAGAGCCAACCCATCTGGTCTGGAGACGGCACTAAGCTCTATGTCATCGCTCGAGAGGACAAGGAGACGAGTTTTGTTCGGTATAACGCTGATGGAACCGGTCGTAAGACGGTCACGGTTTTCCCTGAGGATGCTCAAGCTTTTCAGGTCGATCGAAGTGGGATGTATCTCGGCTTTTTGCACTCGGAGACTAAAGCCACCTATGACACTTTATCCAAAGAGGGATTTGCTCAGAAAAGCTCTTTGACGACTTACTCGCTGAGTATCTTGCACGTTTCCAGCGGGAAAGACCCTTTGCCCGTCGCGGGTGGTGTGGACGGGTTTGTCTTTCTCCCTTATGAAAATGGCCAGTTTCAGACCAGCATCGTCAAGGTTGACCACGAAGACGGGCCAGCTTTTGATGAAGGGGGAGTGCCGATCGAGGGAGAGACCCATGAATACGCGACGTTCGAGAGCAAGACTAATATCTCTCGGGCTTCGGGACTCGGTCCGGAGATCAAAAGTTCCGCTTACGAGCTTTCCGTCGATCTGGATAAGGGCGCTTTGAACCCTTATGAGCCGAGGTATTTCGCCGGTTCGAAATCCTCTGTGCGCTCCCTCGCCGAAGGACGCAAATTAGAGGACTCCAGTTTTTATGTCTTTCAGAAGAAAGATGGTTACTGGGTTGATGTTGTAAAGCTCGCCAAGGATGTTAAGCTGCTCGAACCGCCCGTTTGGTCGGCCAATGGAGACTGGGTCGTTTATACGGTCGAGGAGAAGGGCGTGAGACGCGTCTATGCCCAACGCATACAACTCCCTGAGCCGGAGGCCAAGCATGAGGCTGTCGTCAATGATTCGATCCCCATGCTGGAGGGAACGAAAGTGGAATCGGTGACACCTACTCCGGGAGGTGACGCCATACTTTACATCGTGGGGACACTCGGAACGCCTGATTCTCGGCTGATGAGCCAGCGCACGAAGGAGGGCTCCGGCCCGGTCCAGATCGGTGTGAACTTACGCGGTGTGGCAAGCTATGCCATCACACAGTAGAGCGGTTGCCGCTTTCTCTCTGATTGAAGCCGTCATCGCGGCCTTTTTGTTATTGACCTCACTTTTGGTGGTGGCCGCCCTCGTCGACTCGAGCCTACGGACCCAGGCCAAGGCTGAGCAGTACCTCATGGCCAGTGCGGTGGCGTCGAACGAACTCGACAAGCTCCGCGGTTATTCCGAACGCTTTGGGCTGGAGCACCTCGATGGGTTTGACGGGCAAGGCTTCGCTTCGGAGGCCGACTCTACTTTTCGAATCACCCTGAAGGTCTCTCCTTATCTTCTACCGGTTCCAAATTCTAGCCTGGAGTCCGAGTTCCCGGATGAGTCGAAGAGGCTCTTTCGGGACTCCACTCGGTTTATCCAAGTGCGAGTCGCCTGGTCTGAGGATCCTGGTGACAGAGTGGTGTTGTCCTCGATGGTCAGCGACTGGAGGAAGCAAGATTTCGAGGTGAAGATAGAGGCTGAGGGGGCCACCGAGGTCGAGCCCAACGGAACACTGAAGCTTAAAGCAAGTTCTGGCAAAGTCAAGGACCTCGTCTACACCTGGTACACCGAGCCTCTCGTAGGATTGGGCAGCCTGCGGGATGTCGCGCGAGACGGACAGAGTGCCGTCTATATCAATCGATATCGCACACCGGCCAATCGCTTCGTGACCTATCCGGGGACCTGTCGGGTGGTGGCTCGAGCCAAATACCGGAATGTCGTCAAGACGGGAGAGTTCATTGTGGAGAACCTTAATGATGCCACGCCGTAGTCTCCGCGGAGTGACGCTCTTTGAGAGTCTGGTGACACTCTTGTTGCTCTTTGTGGTGATGTCTTCGGTGGTTTCTCTTCTTCAGTCGAGCCTGCGCGCCATGAAGAGTCAGCAGGGACGAGCGATCACGGAGGTTGCCTTTGTGCAAGAGTTGATCCGTAGGGACCTGGCCGACGCCTTGACCGTCAGCGGGGGGTCTGGAGAACTGCGTCTGAGCCGTCATGACTATACGGTTCCCTGGCAACAGTTGCTGACCATGAGGGCGTCACCGAGGACCTTGTCTCCCATTCGGGTTTCTTACCAACTCATTGACGGTATGCTCAGGCGAGCCACTCCGACAGCCCAGGGAGGTGAGGCTCTCATGGCTTTAGATTCATTCCAGAGCGAGGTGTTGGAGACCGACGTGAGAGTGAGTATGGCTCTGAAGTCTGGCCAACGTCAGCGAAATCTCGTTTGGAGTTTTCGGTGTTCCGCTCTATGACCGTGCTTATCAGGCATCAACGGCGAGGCTCGGCTATTGTGTTCGCTTTGTTGGTGAGCATTCTCTTGGCCGTGATCGGGCTGTATCTGATCGGAGCCCGCCGGGGAGTTTACGCTAACGCTCGCGCCACGGTGTACAGCGCTCAGGCTCGGGCTTTGGCTTTGGCCGGAATGGATGACGTGATAGTTAAGCTCGCTAAGGATGCCTTCTTTCCAACAGGTGTTCCCGACGAACAGAAAGTGTTCAGCTACAGTGAAACATTGCGAGATCCCAATGATGGGGATGCGGTTCTCGGGACCTACCAGTGTACTGTCGATCGAAGCCGCGGTGAAGACGGATTGATCTTTTTGATGAGTGTGGGTACGGTTGGTCCGGTGAAAGCTCCTCAGGGACGTTATCGCGTGGCCGCGATTTTGGACACGCGGAACTTTTCACTTTCCCATTGGCGTGAAGGCCAGAACATATAGGTGCCATTTTGGCTTTACGCTCGAACCATCTTCAGCAATTCACCAAAAAGTTCAAGGTCATGATGGCCTCAGGGTTCCCCATGGTGGAAGCCTTGGAGGTGGCCAGTCAAGATGAGGACAAGCGCTGGATGGAAGCCACGAGGCAAGTGGCCAAGGATATCGCTCACGGTTCTACTTTATCAAAAGCTTTGGGTCGTTGGCCTGCTTACTTCCCTAGCTATTACGTGGGCTCCGTGGCGAGCGCTGAAATCTCCGGACAATTGGTGCGGACCTTGGATTTTCTGGAAGGCTGGCTCGATCGAGAGGCGGAGCTTCGAGGTAAACTCGGCAAGGCGATGACCTATCCTGTAGCGGTGTTGACCTTCTCCCTAGTTATGGTGCTGGTGCTTTTCAATACGGTCATTCCGAAATTGATGAGCTCGTTCTCCTCCGATGCTTACAGCCAGGCTCTGCCCACCAAGATTTTGATGGGCATGACGGCGATTTTGAGCAGTCCACTTTTCTATCTGCTTTTGCTCGCCTGTTTTGGTGTGGGCGCTCGGTCATGGCGGCATCGGGAAACTCGAGAGAAAATTCTCAGCCTGTTCTACTCGACCCCGGTGATTGGAACCGTGTTGGGAAATATCGCGGCCTTGAGATATGTCAGTACCTTCGTGCTTTTATTGGAGGCGGGCGGCTCCATGCTGCCGTCACTTCGAGCCGCGGCGGGGAGTTCGGGCAGCCCGCTTCTCGCGCGTGATGAGGAACGAGTGACTCGCGGGATTACCGAAGGAGAAGTCCTTTCGGAGCTGTGGCAGGCCAGACCGAATCTTTATCCTTCGATCATGGCGCAGATGGCCATGGTGGGGGAGTCTTCCTCTAGCCTCTCCGACGCCTTGGAACGCAGTCTTCCCTATCTCGAGCTAGAGTCCCATCAGCGGTTGGACCGTTTCAGCGAGATTGTGGAGCCCGTTCTGATCAGCGGTGTCGCGCTTTTTATCGGCTTTGTGGCGGTCTCGGTGATCCTGCCGATATCCAGAATCACCGCTGAACTCTAGACACTTCCCTTCAGAGAGGGATGATAGCCCATAGTGGAAGCCCGAAACCTTGGTTCAAATCCCCCCGTTATAACCCCGAACGTGATGCGGTCCCTGGCCGCTCAGACCGGAAAACCCGAGATCGCTGAAGGGCCGGTGGATGTCTTCAGGAGACAGGCTAAGGGAGCCATCGCGCCTGGCTCTCCCGACGTGATGGAGAACGCTCCTCCACCTCCGGCGATGGCCGAGGTGGAAAGCCTCCTGACCGAGACGGCCGTGGACCTGCCGGCCTTGAAGAACCAGCGCAAGGACCTGCGCGCTCAAATGAAAGAGGCGCGCGAGGGACCGCTAAAGGACCAGGCTAAGATTCACGCCACTCTCCAGGAGACTCAGAAGCTGCTGGCGGCCACCGAGCGTGCCAAGCGAGAGAAAACCTGGACCGAGATAAAGGGTGATCGGGAGGTCTCTTCCACCTATCAGAGCTACTTCACCACCGGCCGCACTCCGATCAAGGAGATGTCAGAGGTTCTCAAGGTCGCCGATGAGTTGGCCGATCCGAACTCACCTCGCCGGCTCAAGGGCAATAGTATCGATATCCTGACCCGAGGCGAAGTCTGGGAAAAGAAGATGGAGTTGATGGAGCAGGCGGCCTCGAACCCCAAAGGGGCCCTGGTGGATGCCGAATACTTCGAACTTTCCAGTCCTGACGCCCTGGAGAAGTTGAACCGCGCGGCTCGCGGAGGAGCGAAGGTTCGCGTACTGATCGATTCCGGCCGTTTGCAGTCGGATGGAGAGAATCTCGACGCGACCTCACTCGCCAGTCGCCTGAGCACGGTCAAGAGCCTGGAGAAGGGCTCGCGCGGCCAAGCCGGTGTTCAGTTCTTCGCCAATCAAGAGGTATTGGGCTCGCGCGGAGATCTCATGCATCGAAAACTCTTGCGGGTCAACGACACCGTGCTGTTCGGAGGGATGAACGCCAACTCCGGCTCGGGCGAGAACGTCGACAACGGTATGACTATGCAGGGACCGGCCGCGAAAAATCAGGCCGAGGCTTTTCAACGAGATTTGGACCGCTCAGTGGGACGTGACGCCGAACAGATTTTCGGAAGTCAGCTGAAGGACTTACGAGAGAAAGAGAATATTTCGGTCAGCTCCATCGGGCTGCTGTCGCTCCTCGAGGCTTCGGGAACCGCGGTTCAAAAACCCGGGAAACGTTTTCCCGAGCGGGTGGACGCGGCCATCGAGTCGGCCTCCTTCCAGGGTGTGAAGGCTCACGATCTGGCCAACATTCCAGACCTCGACGGAGACGGTAAGATTACCGATGCCGATACTCGCGCCTACCTGGTCAAGGGCGAGGGGTCGGTTCAGTTGACTCAGCAGGGTCGAGAGTTCCTTGCTTCGGGACTAGAGACCGCGGTGGAGCGGATGAACAAACCGGAACGTAAGGAGAAGATGGCGCCTGGAGAGTTGCCCAGCGACAAGAAGGTCGGCACCGACACAGTCTCGGTTGGGGATACCTCGGCCGAGCGGACCGCCATGATGCTGCACACCATCGATTCGGCGGAAAAACAGATCGACGTCTCCGCCTTCGTAGTCAGCGAGGAAGTCGCCCGCGCCCTGGTCGAGAAGAAGAATCGGATGGGGGATGACTTTCAGGTTCGCGTGGTGCTGGATCCTGGACTCTACGGGTACGGGGGGACTCCCAACGAGAAAGGCTATCGCTTTCTCGAGGACAATGGTATTCCGGTGAAGTGGGCGGTGCTCGACCGTAGTAATCCCGATCACGACCGCAAGGTTCACGCCAAGTTGATGGTCACCGACAAGATGATGCTGACCGGGAGTACGAACTTCTCCAGCAAGGCTCTGCGCGCCAACTGGGAGCTTTCGGACGTCCTCTACTTCGGAGAGGATGATAAGAGTCAGGCCAAGCAAGAGGAGCTGCACCAGGATTTCGATCGTTTGTGGAATCGCGAGGCGATGAGCGTCAACACCAACGCCATCGCCGAACAGAAGTATGGAAAGATGAAAGACGGTCCTGAAAAGAATCTGATGATCGACCGCGAGCGAGGTCGGACCATCAAGAGTTTCCTGCGCAGCATCGAAAACTACGAGCGAGCTATCGGCAAGCAAGTTCAAGCCGAGGTCAGTTCTAGCCCCGAACTACAGTTCAATCTGGACCAGCAGGTTCAACAGGGCGAGGCGCGAGGTTATGCTCTCCTGGAGCTCTTGGGGGATGAGAAGATGCAAAGCCTGCGAGAGAACACTCCCGCCTACAAGAAACTCCTCGAGATGTCTCAGGCTGGATAGTCGTTGACGCTCGAGAAGCGGCTTCAACCTCTGTCTGAGAGGTGGCATTTCGGGGACGAAGAAGCTTCAGGGATGGAGCAAATGCACTTCATTGGCATGCTCGCCGCGCTGGCCTTGACTTCATGGGTCGCTAGTTTTCGTGCTTTTGCTGGAGGGCTTCAAACGCTTGACCGCATTCTGGTCACAGGGTTTCTCGTCGCCGTTGGCGTTCGCCTCGCCCTCGTTCCCTACGTGCGCGCGGCACCCATCCAGTCCAGCGACTTCTTTAACGCCACCGGGCTGACCGAGTGGGTCTATGCTTGGGGACTAACATTCGTCTGCGTGGGATGCGCTGTTTTCAGCACGGAATGTCTCGCCCGTCTGGAACCCCTTCCGAAAGGCCGACTTGCCCAATCGGGTCGCGCTTTCCTCACGGCGTTGTTGTCTTGCCTGTTGGCTACCGTCGTCGCGGCACTTCTCATGACCGCGATTCGGGTGCGTGAGCGTGCTAATTATGTTTGGACGGTCTTTCCCATAGAGCGTAGGAATGGTTAGAGTTTGGGGCGCTATTGGCGTCGCTCCAAGAGCGAACCGTCGAGGGAGATTCTGGCCGGAGTTTGACTTGGTGCGCCTCCATTCCATTGGGGGAAGGCTGTGCATCTCCACACTCCAGCTCCGCTTCGAATCTCTAAGTCGTTTCCCGACAGGGTGTAGGTTCCGTGGTCTCGCTCTCTAACTGTGGCCGCCACCGTCGTGGTGTCGGCGCCTTTCATGTCATTCATAGTGACGGTTCCGTCAGGGCTAAAAGTGTAGCTCCAGGCCGTGGAGAGGGTAGGCTGCCCAGCGGTTGTGGTGATGTCACCGCGCTGGTAGGTGCCCGAGAGACGGGCGTTGGCGGGGAACTGGTCGACTTTGACGGTGGGTGAGTAGTTCATCTCATATCCTCCACCGTTTTTCTTGAGCATCCAGGTATAGGTGCCGTCAGGCCAACTGAAGGTGATCTGGTCTCCGTTGACCCCATAGTGTCCGCAGAGCTGGGGAGTCTCCTGTTGGGCTTTCTCCCAGACAAAGCGTGACGGGCCTTCCGGAGGGACATCGTGATAGACGCGGCCGTCCGGAAAAAAGAAGTAGTGGTCCTCACGATAGTTGAGTGCTGTTCCCTGAAAACTTTGCTCGTGACGCAGATACAGTCCTTGAAAGGGCGTGGCTCCAGCCACCTTACCGGCCGGCTGCGGATTCTGTTGGGCGGCGATGGTTTGCTCTCGCTCTCGCCACATCTGCTCCCAAGTACTCTCCTGTTTCCCACCGTTGTTGGGGGCCTGGGCTGGCGGCGTTTGGGCCGCGGCCGTCTGCGGCTGGGAGGCCGCTGCGTTCATTTGTTGCAAACGCGAGCGACTGAGGGTGTACTCACCACTTCCCCTTGCGTATGGCCCGCTGGAGAATCGTACGACATAGGTATCGGAGTCAGCGTTGTAGCGAACGATCTGAGCAGGATGAAAGTCGTTGGGAAAATTCATAGGATTAGCCAAGACTTGACGGCCAGGCTCGAGCCAGGAGCCGGTTTGGCCTTGGGCTGGATCTGTTGTTGACGCAGGTTGGGTCACGGGCTGAGTCTGGGCTGGGGGAGCGGCGGCCTGCGCTGGAGGAGCGGGAGCGGGTTTGAATTTTGACGCGCTGAGAGTGTACTCACCTTTCCCCGCGGCGTAGGGGCCACTGATAAAGCGGATCAGGTAGGTGTCGGAATCGGCGTTGTACCGAACAACTTGAGCGGGATAGTGGCTGTCTGGAAGCCCCATCGGGTTGGCTAGAATCGTTGCTCCGGGCTGAAGCCAGGCTTCTTGAGCGAACGCGGGTAGAACGAATAGCGTCAACAGTAGGAAGTGGTAGAATCTCATCCGGCGATAGTTTGTGGCGCCCTTAAGTAGGCCTATTGACCTTTAGTGGGGAAATCCTGTCGAACGGTTACTTCGCGGTCAGATCGACCTTGTCCAGCTTCTCTTGCACTTCATCGAGCTGCTTTTCGGCCTTTTCGTCGCCAGTCGTGAGGACTTGGCGAAGAAGGCGGGCGCGCTCACGCTGGAGATTGACGTATCCTCGTAGAGCGCTTCTCTGATCCCGCGTGGAGGAATCGAGCCAAGGTATAGCCTCGAGTTCCGTGACCACCTTGTCGCTATCCTCCCAGGCGGGAATGACGGTCTTGTCGAGGCACTCGACCAGCTCTTGCTCGGTGACATCCTCTTTGTTGACCAGTGTTGAGAATTCCCCGGCTTTTGTTTCATTGGCGACAATTTGATCCCAACCAGCCTGGTAAGCTCTGTCGTTGGAACTGCCTGGTCCGAACATAAAGATGGAGACTACGAGGACAAGGGTCACCATCAGGCTCAGCATGCCCACGCCGAAAGTTTTCCAACCGGAGTAGAAGACTCCGCCTTCATTCTTGTGTTGGTCCAGCTCGGCTCCCATCAGGTGGCGTACCCCCGCCACGATAGCCGCGATATAGATCGCCGGTAGGAGGGACCCGGGCATTTTCTCAACAATCCCGGATGGCGCCAGGGCGAGCGCCGTGAAGAGTGCTATGGTCAGCCCGATGGCTAGAAACAAAGGCTGGTTGGCCTGGCCCGCTCTTCCGAGGTTGAGGAGGTTCCTTCTGGCCATAACCCCGCCGGCGAGCGGTCCACCCAGAAAGGTTCCGATTCCAATCGCGTTGATGGAGTAAAGCTTCTTAGGGGGTTGGGCTGGAAGTGACATATCAGGTCGTAATTCCGCATCTGAAAGTCTTCCCCTTTGACAGTGAGATTCGTTCCTGTTCGGGTGTTTTGATGCCTCTGTAACGATGAGCTGATTAAGTATGTTTCATGTTCATACAATCTGCCGCGACATCACCTCACGTTGTCAGAAGCCGCCCGGCTGTGACCAAGCCTTCCAAGGAAGAGGACAGCCTCACCGGCGTGGTTCGAGATATCATCAAAAGCGAACCCAAAATTGTCGGTGGTATGGCGGGAGTTGCAGCCTACACGGCGGCTTCGGCCTATCCTTCGACTTGGGCCCACGAAATGGGTCACGCGGTCGCTATCGAGCACCTTTACACCAACAGCCAGCCCTCGGTCGAGGTTTTCCCCTTCGAGGGTGGTGTGACCCGATGGCGTCCTAGCGAGCTTTCACCTCTGGGTAAGAAGTTGGGAGCCGACGGTGCTCGCGCTCTGGTCTCGGCTAGCGGAACCCTGGTCGACCTCGGAATCGCGACGACAAGTTTTGGAGTCGGCTTCAAGTTGCGCAAGAAACACCCCATCATCGGACACGCCCTGATGGGGTATGGCGCGATGACGGTCCTGAATAGCGCGCTTTACGCCGGAAGCGCCGTCGGTGGCGACTTGGCGGCCCTTGCCGCGAAAGGAAACGACTTCGCCAGCCTGGGAGTAAGAATAGGCCTCCCTCCCATCGCCTCAGTGGCCATTCTGGCCAGTATCCTCCCGCTGGAGTACGCCGCTCTGAGGTGGTTGGAAGGTCAAGGTACGGAAGAAGTCGCCCCGCCCAAAGGAACACTCGCGCGCTTAGACTAGAACGACTCCTCAAGACTGCGTAACGGCTGCCTTGCAGAGTGGGTGAACCGCTATAGGACGTGACTCGTGGAAAGGTTCAGAAAGCGGTTAGCCCGAGAACTTAAGCCAGTCGATCGCTTCGATCAAGGCACGTTGGTCTTCCGTCGCTCTATCCTTCGGATTCCAACCGGGCTGCCGATGAGGTCGAGAAGACAGGTCCATTCTCCTGACCAGGCGACGGAGTTGGGCTTGGAGTGGGAGGAAGTCGACGGCGGTTTCCAGCGGATGGAACTGTGAGAGATCAACATTGACGTTTTGACCATCGAGATAGAGGCAGAGATGGAAACGCGAGAAGGTCTCGCTTTGAAACCTGAAGTCGAGTGGACGTGGATGAAGTAGCACGCCGTCCTTGACGAAATAGCAGTACGAGCCTCCTCCGACCAGTCTGCCTTCGGTGAGAACGGCCAGAGCCCCGATTCTATGGGGCTCAAGCCGTGGCTCCGGCAAGTTGCTCAGCCCACGATCGAATCCTTGATAGTCGGTGAGTACCAAAGGGATGGAGGTTGTTCCCGAGCCTTCCAAAGCTAAGGCGATCGGTTGAACTCCTAGAGTGAACCTACCCCCGGGTCGGGGAGGGAATCGCCGTGAGACACATGTGCCATTGACCCGGATGGGAATGTGGCAGAGTTGGCAGTGATAGTTCAGTTGGGATAGCTGAAAGGGGTCTCGCGCCAGCCATCGAGACACTCCTTTAAGCGGCTGAAGCTGAATATGAATCAGGAAGCTGGCCGAGAGTCGCTCCACTGATGAACCACCCTCTCCGACATTGGTCCATCGGCCATCGGAGTCGAGCCAAGAGAGCTCGAGGGGCTCCAGGCTGATGAGGGCGCGTAACCCGATGACTAAATGGAGTTTCCAGGACTCATCCGGCAGCTCTCCCGACATTAAAGAGCGACCAACGTCTCGTCCATCAACAGTAGCGGTTTCAAAGAACCGGATCACCGCCGAGTGCTTCGTGACGCTCAGGCTGATCTCGCTCGCTCCGAGGCACACTCCGGCCTGCACTAGTTTTATTAGCCCTTGGGTAGGAGCTACCAACTGGTGGTGAGCTAACTTTCGTAATGCTTCCGTGGAGTTGAGAGTAAACTCACCTTGAGAGTCAAACTCGCCGATTCGCTGGCCGTACAGGAAATGATTTAAAGAGCGCCGCGACATCATCCTTAATATTCGCTCTAGACGACTCCGTCCCCCCGTGGCTTCATTTTACCAAAGAGTATCGATTCCGAGTTGGCGGAGTTTGTCGTCTTTGGTGACCAGGGGTAGTCCCAGCTCCAGAGCTGTCGCGACGATGATGCGATCCGCGGGATCGGGATGCATTTCCAGCTGTACCGAGCGGAGCGCGATCGAGTTGGTTACCGGGACAAATTCGAACAGACCCAAGGCCTCTGTTTTACTAACCCAGTGCCGGACGGGGAGAGTCAAATGCAGACGGCCCTTATTAACGAGTAACGCAATCTCCCATGTTGAGATTGTGGACAGGTGAAGCTTTTGGCCTTGGCTGGTGGCCGCGTCGATCGATTCTCGGGCGGGTGGGGAAAGAAGGGATGGCTCACTGACCCACCAGAGCCAGACGTGAGTATCAAGAACCACTAGGACAAGCCTTCCCAATCCTCCAACCCAACGGGTTCAAGAGGAGCCTGGTAGTCCTTTACTGTGCCTCGCAGGGATGCCAGGACTTCATCAGGACTCTCCTCTGAGTACGGAAGAAGGCGGAGAACTGGCTTTCCCCTGTCAGTGATAACCAAGGGTTCCCCAGAGAGTTCGACTTCACGGAAATATTGGAGCGCTTGGGCTTTAAACACCGATTTAGGTACAGTTCGATATCCCATGGTATGGTCATTTTACCTGGTCATTCCGCTTCTGTGCAAGTCTGCTGATGAATCCAGGAAAGGTTTTGCTCGATGAGAACCCGTTAGGGATGAAGACCGTCGTTTTCTCTGACCTTCACGGCAACTTTCAGGCTCTCGAGGCGCTTTGTTCAGAGCACGGTGAGGATTTTTGGATCTGTCTTGGCGATGTTTTGGGAAGGTTGGGGGACATGATGAGCTGCCTAGAAGTGTTGCGCTCCCGTAAGGTATCCTGTGTCCGGGGGAATCATGAAACGGACCTTTGGCAGATCTACGAACCCTCACTCACCCAAGAGATGGCTGTCTGGGTCAAGAGTTGGCCTCACCAGTTGCGAGAGGGCGAAACTCTGTTGAATCACTGCTGGCTCGATCGCGTGCACACCGGTTTTCGCTTTCAGCGCGTCGAGAATCTCAACAATGCCGAGGCGATGTTCGCTTCGGAGACTTTCCAGCGAGCTTTTGTCGGGCACTCTCACCGCCCAGGCTGGTGGGAAAAGGGCGAGGGAGCGGCGATATGGACCTCCGCCCAGGTGGGACAGCGCCTGGAATGGCGGCCCGGAGTTCGCTACATCGTCGACGTCGGCAGCCTGGGCGACCCCGAGTTTCCCCAGGACCCCCGATGGGTGGTCTGGGATGCCCGCGGGGTGACCTGGGCCCAGCTTTACGAGTTGACGAAGCTGCGGAGCTCGGAAAGCGGCATGTAGCCACTGGTGCGAGCGACTTCTTTGCCGCGAAAGAGGATGAGTGTGGGAACGGCGCGGATCCCGAGAACGCCGGGAACCATCCGATTGGAGTCGACGTTGACCTTGGCCACTTTCAGTTTTCCCGCCATCTCACGGGCGAGGTCTTTAAGGTGCGGCTCGAGACGACGGCATGGCGGGCAGGTGTTGCTCCAGAAATCCACCAGAACGGTCACGCCGGCCTGAACCACCTCCTGCTCGAAACCGCTGTCGGTGACTTCAACGGGGAAGCCGGGCGCGCGCGGCTCCAGGGCGGTTTTGCACTTACCGCAGACAGGTTGCCGGTCTTTCCGCTCGGGGTCGACCCGGTTGATGGCCTGGCAGTTGGGGCAGACGACGTGCATCTAGTCCCCTCCGAACTCCATGGCCGCGCCGTCTAAAGCTTTTTCGTCGGGCTGAGCGGCTCCGGTGTGGGCCGCGATCTGTTTGGCCCCTCCGGCGGTGAGGTCACCCGAGCCGAGCTCTCCGAAGAGGTAGCTGCGATCAAGCTCTCCTCCCGGTAAGCTGGCGTACTGCTCGAGCTTGGAGCGAGAGTCGGCGATGTCGAGGTTTCGCATGGTCAGCTGACCGATGCGGTCGACCGGTCCAAATGCGGCGTTCTCGGTGCGCTCCATGGAAAGCTTGTCGGGATGGTAGGAGAGCGCCGGTCCTTGAGTGTCGATGATGGAGTAGTCCTCACCCCGTCGCAGACGCAAGGTGACCTCCCCGGTGATGAGGGGAGCGACCCAGCGTAGAATGGACTCGCGCAGCATCAAGGCTTGAGGGTCCAGCCAGCGCCCCTCGTAGAGCAGGCGACCCAGGCGGCGACCCTCCATGTGGTAGTTGGCTACCGTGTCCTCGTTGTGAATGGCGTTGAGAAGTCGCTCGTAGGCGATCCAAAGAAGCGCCATCCCGGGAGCCTCGTAGATGCCTCGAGACTTGGCCTCGATGATGCGGTTCTCGATCTGGTCCGACATGCCCAGTCCGTGGCGCCCGCCGACCGTGTTGGCCTCGTGCACCAGGGCCACGGGATCGTCGAAGCTCTTGCCGTTGATAGCCACAGGGCGACCGGAGACAAAGCGCACGGTGACGTCCTCGGTGGGGATGTCGACCGCCGGGTCCCAGAAGCGGACGCCCATGATCGGTTCCACCGTCTCCAGCGAGACGTTGAGGTGCTCCAGCGTCTTGGCCTCGTGGGTGGCGCCCCAGATGTTGGCGTCGGTGGAGTAAGCTTTCTCCTTGCTGTCGCGGTAAGGAAGGTTGTTCTCCACCAGCCACTGGCTCATCTCGGCGCGGCCGCCCAGCTCGTTGACGAAGTCGGCGTCAAGCCAGGGTTTGTAGATACGAAGAGCGGGGTTGGTCAAGAGGCCGTAGCGATAGAAACGCTCGATGTCGTTGCCCTTGAAGGTGGAGCCGTCGCCCCAGATGTGCACCTCGTCCTCGCGCATGGCGCTGACCAGCATGGTTCCGGTGACGGCGCGTCCGAGAGGCGTGGTGTTGAAGTAGGCTCGACCCCCCGAGCGAACGTGAAACGCTCCACAGGCGAGCGCGGCGAAGCCCTCTTCGACGAGTTGGCGCCGGCAGTCGACCGCGCGGGCAAGCTCGGCTCCGTACTGCAGAGCGCGCGCGGGCACCCCGGAGATGTCGGGTTCGTCGTACTGCCCGATGTCGGCGGTATAGCAGCACGGAACGGCGCCCTTGGAGCGCATCCAGGCCACGGCGACGGAGGTGTCGAGACCACCGGAAAAGGCGATGCCGACGCGTTCGCCGACGGGAAGAGACGTTAGAACCTTACTCATATGGCGTGTGCGATTCTGACGCCGGCGAGGGTCTCCTTCCATCGCGGAGGTGAGTGGGCGCACACACGAGGGATGAGGAAGGCGAGCCCTGGACAGGTGGCCGATGGGCGTGGACGAACAGCCTCGTCATGAAGCGAATGCTACTTTTTCTCCTGAGCTCTCTCTTTCTTCTCTTTCCCGCGCCGAGCGTGGCTGAAGAGGCTTCTCCCGAGGCGTTGCAGTGGGCGACAGACTTTCTCAAAGCGTGTCAGGAACGTCGCTTGGACGACGCGAAGGCGATGATGGCCAATCCGGTACGGCTTGGCGTCAGGCCCGCGGAACCAGGGGAGATTTCCCGCCGGCTTTCCGACTTTCTAAAAGACCAGAAGCCCGAGCTCATCTTTTCCCATCGCGCTTCCGGTGGCGTGCACGGCGCGATCTTCAAAACATCGAAAGGCGAGATCACCGTATCAGTCTATCGTAGCGAGGGAGTTTGGAGGGTGACCAGTGTCAAATTTTAGGAACTTCGAGATTCGAACGATGTCAGCCGACGACCTGAGGACGGCCATCGGTTGGGCGGCCTCGGAAGGGTGGAATCCCGGCTTGCAGGACGTGGAGAGCTTCCACGAGATCGACCCCGATGGATTCCTCATGGGATGGCTGGATGGGCGCCCGGTCGGCTCGATCTCGGCCGTCGATTGGGGTAGCGGTTTTGGATTTATCGGCCTTTACATCGTTGTGCCGGAGCTGCGCGGAAAAGGTTACGGAATTCAACTTTGGCGGGCGGCCATGGAGCGTTTGGAGGGCAAGACGATCGGGCTCGACGGCGTGGTGGCTCAGCAAGAGAACTATGCCCGTTCGGGCTTTCGCCTGGCTCATCGCAACTTAAGGTTTGAGGGGACGGCCGGCGCGCTGGCGGGGGAGGCTTATGGAGAAGAGCTGGTCGACTCTGCCTTCGAGTCGGTGCAGGCTCTCGATGTGGCCCCCTCGTCGCGGCCGACCTACGTTCGCCGCTGGCTGCGGCAGCCTCGGGCCATCACCCTTCGCGGGAGCGACAGCGTTCTGGTCTGCCGCCCTTGCCTAAACGGCTACAAGATCGGACCTTTGGTGGCGCCGAACATCGACGAGGCGCGAAGGCTTTTAGGTTCGGCATGCGCGCGGCTGGCCCCGGAAACTCCTGTCTTTCTCGATGTCCCGGAAACGAACTCCGAGGCTCTGGAGTTGGCTCGAACCCACGGCATGACCAGGCAGTTTGAAACGGCTCGAATGTATCACGGGGAGCAACCGGAGTTCGACCACACGCGCTGGTTTGGGGTCACGACCTTCGAATTGGGCTAGCCTGACTCCAGGGGGAATCTGAGATCCGTGGAAGGCTCGCCGGTATGACACGGATCTATGATGACATCACCGAACTTGTTGGACGCACCCCCTTGGTGCGCTTGAAGCGTCTCGACGCCGGACTGCCCGGCAACGTCCTTTTGAAACTGGAATCTTTCAATCCGCTCTCCTCGGTCAAGGACAGGATCGGATTAAGCATGATCGCAGCCGCCGAGCGCGAGGGAAAGCTCACTCCCGAGACCGTCTTGGTGGAGCCTACCTCCGGCAATACCGGCATCGCGCTCGCTTTTGTCTGCGCCTCGCGCGGCTACAAACTGATTCTCACCATGCCCGAGTCGATGAGCTTGGAGCGGCGGGCCCTCTTGAAGACTCTCGGAGCCGAGCTACATCTGACGCCGGCCGCCAACGGAATGAAGGGGGCTATCGAGCGCGCCAAGCAGTTGGTGGAGGAGAACCCTAACCACCTGATGCTGCAGCAGTTCGAGAATCCCGCTAATCCGGAGATTCATCGCCTGACCACGGCCGAGGAGATCTGGCAGGACACCGACGGCGCGGTCGACATCCTGGTCGCCGGTGTGGGGACGGGTGGGACCATCACCGGGGTCAGTCAGGTGCTCAAGGAGAGAAAATCCACTTTCCAAGCCATCGCGGTGGAACCGGTGGACTCTCCCGTCCTCTCCGGTGGCTCGCCGGGGCCGCACAAAATTCAGGGGATCGGAGCTGGGTTCGTCCCCGGAGTCATGGACTTGGACTCGGTGGACGAGATCATCCAAGCTCGCTTCGAGGACGCGGTCGAGGTGGCTCGCCGCCTGGCTAAAGAGGAAGGGATCCTGTGCGGAATCTCCTCCGGGGCCAATGTCTGGGCCGCTCTGCAGGTCGCGGCAAGACCCGAGAGCGAGGGGAAGATGATCGTCACCGTGATCGCCGACACGGGAGAGCGATACCTCAGCACGGCGCTTTTTGAGCAGAACAGTTGAGTCTGAATTCACCTGAAATAAAGACTCTGTCCGAGAAGCTCGAGGGGCAGCGTCTGCCGGAGTTCATGCAGCTTCCCAGCGCGAATCCTCGGCCATCTCGGGAGGCCGTCCACGCTGTGGCCAAGCAGTTGCAGGCTCTCCTGTTTCCCGGATATTTCGAGTCGAGCGCCGACTGTGCTCGAGAGTACGGACAGCGCCTTCGATGCGAGTTGGAGAGCGTGGCCGCGGAGCTGGTCGAGCAAGTCAAAAGAGGCCTCTGCTTTCGCCGTAAGGAGCCTTATCAGGACTGTTGCCAAGCCGAGGCGAGGGCCAAGGTCGCGGCCTTTCTGGAGGCAATGCCTGAGATTCGTCAGGCGTTGGCGCTCGACGCTCAGGCCGCCCATGCCGGCGATCCGGCGGCCGGGAGCGTGGAGGAGACGATTTTCTGCTATCCCGGCATGACGGCCATCACCTATCATCGTCTGGCCCATCAACTCTACCGTCTCGAGGTACCTTTGATCGCGCGGATCATCGCTGAGAAAGCCCACTCCTTGACCGGGATCGATATCCACCCGGGATCCACCATCGGCGAGGGGCTTTTCATCGACCACGGCACAGGTGTGGTGATCGGCGAGACTTGCGTCATCGGCAAAAATGTCACTGTCTATCAAGGGGTGACGCTGGGAGCCCGAAGCTTTCCGGTGGACGCGAACGGCCATCCGATCAAGGGGGCTCCCCGCCATCCCGTCATCGAGGACAACGTGGTCATCTACGCGGGGGCGACGGTCTTAGGACGGATCACGGTGGGGGCGGGCTCCATGATCGGTGGGAACGTCTGGTTGACCGAGAGCGTCCCCGCCGGCAGTCGAATCACTCAACGCAAGGCGCGCCAAGAAGGTTTCGAGGAAGGCGCCGGGATCTAAAGTGACCCAAGCTCACTAAGGGCCCGGGCAATAATAACCTGTCCGTTTCGGGTGGCGAGGCGCCCCGGCTGACAAGGAGATTTGAGTGCCTAATATTCGACATATTTCAGCGAAAATCGACGCTGTCAACGGGGATGGATCGCCGCCTCAAATGGATAGGTTATTGTTGCCCAGGTCCTTAGGACCTGCGGCCGGCCGGATGTCGGTTAGAGAAAAGTCGTCGCCCTTGAAAAGCAGCTGGTCATTCATGGCCCTGGCTAGTGAATAGGCGAAGCAATCACCGAAGTTAAGCCCGGCGGGATGTCGGCCTTTTCCAAAGTCAAGGAACGCCTGGCGGGCCAGGTACCCCTGCTCGACCGTGACCGGTTCGAGCGAGATCCCGGCTCGGCGGAAAAAGGTCTCGACCTGTCGAGAGGCATTCGCGCCGAGCTGCTTTTCGACGACCATCGATAGCTCGAGGAAGTTGGCGATGCTCATGGCGCACACAGGAGCCTCGGAGAGCAGTCTTAGAAACTCTTCCCGCTCCGGTTCGTGATAGAAGATGGCTACCAAGGCCGAGGTATCGAGGATCATCGAGGAAGGCCATGCTCGTCATACAGCAGGGCTGCATGATCGACATAGGGCTCCCGGCAATGTTGTGAGATTCGCTCGGCCATGGCTGTAAGCTCTTCCAGGCTGGCGCGACCCTCACGCTTTTGAATCTCAGCGTAGCGCGCCCGTAGTGCTTCCAGCACCACCCGAGTGATCGTTTCTCCTGTGAACTCCGCGATAGCCGTTGCCAGCCGGTGCGCCTCAGGATCTTTCACATTCAAGGTCATTCCCGGGTTTTCTGTAAAGGTTCTTCATTTTCCTCCATGGCAGAATGGTTCGGGACAAAAGAGAACTTATGGTTCACCGTGTCAAGAGGGAATTTGCGCCCAGGCCCACTGAGCGAGGGGAGTCGGAGACGGGGTTCGAAGGGCCCGAGCGTGAGCGAATCTACCGACATCCCCCATCGTAAGAAGGCCGGCTTTGCCCGGCGCCTCTTTCGCTCCGTGGGGCAGGCGGCGGGTCGGGCCGCCGAGGGAGTCCTCAAGACGGCGGGGCAGACGGTCAAAGGAGCCGGAGACCGAGTCCGTTTGACCTTCACCGGCGAGGTTGAGGAGACTCCTCATTGGGAGTTGAGAGCCATGGCGGAGTCGTTGACCCAATGGCTGGTCGAAGAATGTCGAGGGACGGCCGATCTCCAGCAACAGAAGCCTTCCACCGTCGAGCTGAGCGAGTTGGGACAGATCCACAGCTTCTTCGAGATCGTGATGGAAGAGCCGGGTATCACGGGAAGGCGCTTTCGTTTCATCGTGCGGGCGCGCCCGCTGGCGGCTCTCGAGTCCAACTTCCCCACCTTGGAGGGTCAGCATTTTGACGCTCAGCTGTTGCTGGTTCGGAGCTGGCCTCCCGAACTGACGGCGGAGCCCAAAAGCGTGAGCTGTCTTGTCTGGGCTCAGGCGGCAGCGATCGGTCCTCGCAACTCCGCGCAGGACCTCGGCCAGCGTTGGCTGTCGGCAACTTTAGGGGGAAGCTTCGCCCGCAAGAAGGTGCTGCCCACTAAGCTCAAAGTGGCCAAGGCTTCGACTCCCCTCTTGGGAAGAGATAAGGAGCTGACGCTGGCCCGCGAGATTCTTCTCACCCCTAGCCCATCCGAAGGTGGGCTACTGGCCTTGGCAGCGCCGGGCGGCACGGGGAAGAGCTATTTCCTGCGCGCCCTTAAGCAGGAGGTGGAGTCCCGCGTCATCTGGGCTGGAGTGGACCACCAGTGCCTGGGCCAGGTGGGTGACGGCGTCGAGTTCATCGCCAAGACACTTTCCGCGCTGGCCAAAGGCCTGGAGAGCCTCAATCTTTCCATGAGCGGTTTCCGCAAAGAGTATCTGAGATTTCAAAAGAGTCGAGGAGCGGAAGAGGCGCAGGGCGGGATCTTCAACCACGTTCGTAAGGCTCTCGAGTCGGCGGCGGGTATCAATCCTGTTTTGGGCGCCGCCAGCGCTGGAGCGACCTTCTTGGCCTCCTGGAATGAGGAGGTGAAGGAGCAGTCGGAGGCTTTAGCGCGGGATGACGCGGTTCTGGCTTTGACCCGAGCCTTCAAGGACGACTTGCGAGAGTGGTCCGAGCGGGAGCGTTCTCAAGTTCTGCTTTGGCGGCGCCCGGTGCTTGTCTTCGACACTTACGAATGGTTGGCCCCGTTGGTCGACGTTTGGCTTCGCACGCAGCTTCTGGCCGACGACCTGTTCGCGAAGAGCCAGACGGTGGTCGTGCTGGCGGGGCGCGACCATCCGCTGAAGGTGGACACGCGCTGGGCCGAATTCTCTTCCGCGATGACGGTGATCGAGCTCAAGCCCTTTCCTAAGTCGACGGCCTTGGAGTTCCTCAAGCAGCTGAAGGCGCCGGAAGCTCGCTTTGACGAGCTGTATGAGCTGACCGGGGGCCTACCGCTCTTTCTCTCCTTGGTCGCTCATATCTCAAGCGTCGAGGAAGCCAGCGAGATCCTTGGGAAGCGTATTTTGGAGGAAGTGCCTCGCGAGCTCTGGAGCGACTTTCGTCGCGCCTCGCTGCTCGAGCATTTCACTCCCACCGAGCTGGCGAAGCTCTTCTCCGAACGCTCCCGTGAGGAGTTGGAGTCGCTGCTACGGCGGCTTGGTGACGCCACTTTCGCGGAGAGTGGGGAGGGGCGACGCGCCTTCACTCCGGCGGTAGGGGCGATCTTGCGTCGCAATCTTCTCGTTGAGGTTGGGCCGGAAGCTTATCAAGCACTTCAGGAAAGGCTTTCGAGGTAGCGTCGGACCCCAAGCCCGGCCGCATGTCCGGTGGCAAAACATGCGGTCAGAAGATAGCCTCCCGTGGGAGCTTCCCAGTCGAGCATTTCGCCGGTGCAGAACACTCCGGGAAGAGCTTTGAGCATGAGATTCTCGTCTAGGGCCTCAAAGGCGACTCCTCCGGCGGTGGAGATCGCCTCCTCCAGTGGTCGTGGCCGGAGAAGGGGAAGGGGGAGAGCCTTGAGACCCGCGGCGCTCACCCCGCCTCGCAGGAATTCGTTGACCAGTCCTAGCTTCACCCCCTCGATGCCGGCTCGTTGGCGGAGGTGTTTGGAGAGCGAGCGAGAGCCCCGCTCACGCGCCAGCGACGCCTCCAGCTTCTCCAGGGAGACTCCGGGCAGAAGGTCCAAAGTGGCGGTGCAGGGCAACTTTTCGCGAAGGGCCGGACCAAAGGGGTAGAGGAGGCTTCCTTCCACGCCGTGTCGGGTGACCACGAACTCTCCCTGAAGGGTCCTCCCCTCGAAGCTCATCGTCACCGACTTGACGGGCTGCCCGGCGTAGCGCTCCACGAAGTGCGGGCTCCATTCGACGTCGTAACCGACGTTGGCGGGTTGGAGCTCCCGCACTTCCAGGCCGCGCTCGCGCAAGAGTGGAACCCAGGACCCGGTGGAGCCCATCTTGGGCCAGCTGGCTCCGCCCAGGGCTAGAACGGTCGCCTTGGGCCGGAAGACCACCCGTCCGTTGGGGGTCTCGAAGGAGAGCGCGCCGGAGGAGTCCCAGCCCACCCAGCGATGGCGTGGACGAACTTCCACACCCTGTTTGCCAAGCCAGGCTCGCAGGATGGGAGCCGCCTTCATACTGCGTGGGAAAACCCTTCGGGAGGAGCCGATGAAAGTTTCGAAACCTAACTCTTCACACCACTTTCGGACGGCGGCGGGACCGAACTCCCGCAGCATTGGCTCCAAAATGGCCGCCCGGGAGCCGTATCGCTTGAGGAAGCTCTCGAAAGGCTCGGAATGGGTGAGGTTGAGGCCCCCGCGCCCGGCCAGCAAAAACTTTCGTCCTACCGTGGGCATGGCATCGAAAACCACACCTCCGCCAAGGGCTTGCGCGGCCATCAGACCGGCGGGCCCACCGCCGATGATGGCGACTCGGTCGAGCGTCTCCTGTGACATCTGCCGCCTGTTCGTAAGGTAGGGAAGGCAGGCCTGCGTCGTCGTTTCCAGGGAGAAGGGGAGGGGATTTTGAGAGAGAAATTTCACTAGTGAAGTATTTCCGCGTTGTCCTCATCTTGTCGCTTCTTCTCTCCGGTTGTGGAAACAACGGCGACCCCCAGCTTTATCAGAAGGTCCTGGCCGAACAGGAGGTCTACAACGCGGCGCTGATGAGCGCGATCGAGGGGCTGCCGGAAGTTCGCCAGGAGACGGCGGCCCTGGCCAAGTCACATCGCGAGCTCTTGGCATCACAGGGTAAGAAAATGTCGGAAGAAGAGCATCAGAAAATGGTTCGGGGAAAGTCCGCTCAACTGCCCCCGACTATAACCCCTCCACAACTCCTGACAGTCGACCTTTCACGACTCAACGACACGCAGATGGCGCATATTGAAACGGAAGTCGCTAAAGGTAAGCAGTTGGCGACTCAGATACCCAAGCTCATCGAGATCCAGAGAGACCACGAATGGCTACGAGCGGAGCTCTCTCGTCTCGAGAAAACCAAGACCGCTCAGTAGGACCGCGAAGGTATAGAAAGTTTACGGAATAGGCTAGAATGGTCTTATCTTAGCTCTACTGGAGAGAATGTTGCAAACTACGAAGCTGTCAAACAAAGGACAAGTTGTCATTCCTCAACTCGTACGTGAGCGGTGTGGACTTAAGGCAGGGGATGAATTTGTAGTGGTCGAGACCGAGGAGGGGATCCTTCTCCAGCCCAGGCATCATCGGATAGCCCAGACGTCCGTGGACCAAGTGTTCGGAATACTTGCCTATAAGGGCTCAGCAAAGACCTTGGAGGACATGGAGGACGCCATTCGTCAAGGGGTACAGGAGGGCTGTTGATCTCCATCGACACTAACGTTCTCGTTCGGTTTCTTGTTGATGATGAACCCCGTCAAGCTCAGAGGTCTCGTAAACTTTTGCTGGAGAATACCGTCTCGCTTTCCCAGACTGTACTGCTGGAAGCCGAATGGGTTTTGCGATTCTCCTATTCGTTCTCCACGGAGGAGATTCATGGGGCATTCGTAGCCTTGCTCGGTATGCCCAATATACAGATGCAAGGACGAGATCGAGTGCAGATAGCTTTGGAGTGGTACTATCGCGGGATGGACTTCGCTGATGCGCTACACCTTGCCAATGCTGGAACATTGCCTTTTCGAACTTTTGACAAAAAATTGATAAAGAAGGCTTCGCGCTTTACTCCTGACCTGGATGTCTCTGAGCCGTGAGGAATTTTTAAGCCGAGAACTGGCCGGCCAGGATGTAGCCGGCGATGCCGTCGGCTCGCTGTTGAACGACGCTTCCCGCGACTTCGACGTAGCCGTCATCGTTGGTCAGCTGTAAAGTAGTGAAGCCGTCGGGGCGAGTTTGCACGTAAGTCGCGTATTCCACTCCGCGACGCGTGCCGCTGATGACGGCCTCGAGGGCCCCGTCAGATTTGCTGGAGTCGCCTTCAAAGGTTACGGTGACGCCGTTACGGCGAACCACGCCGGGTTGACCCAGGGCGCTGTCCTCACCGGGGACCTCGTCGTTGGAGGCAAGTAGTGCCACGCCCGAGGCAAGCTTGAAGGATTGATCGAAGGTGTCTTGATCCAGGGGGGTGGCCTTGGTTCCGTCGACTTTACCTTGAGAGATAAATTTTTGGGTGGGTGCTTGGGCCCAGCGAGGTAAACTGGAGATGATATTCATGACAGGGCGAATCTATACGACCATGTCGATCTCAGTGGTTTCCGGCATGTTACAGCATGTATGAGAAAGGGTGATGACGAGGGTGGAATAAACTTGCCTCGATGAAGACTTTCGTTACGATGCGACGGATAATTTTAGAACTCATTCTTCTTTGTTGTTTGGCCCCTGGTGTGTTGGCGGATGTCTACGTCAGCCCCGAGGAGCACCGCGCTATGGCTAAGGAGGGCTTGGAAGCCCAGCTCGCGAGTGTTCCCAAGGAAGAGCAGGTGGAATTTGTGCAGGCTCTCCTGGATAAGATCCCCCTGGATATTTTGGAACTGCAAATGGAGATCGAGGAAGCGAAGAAGTCCAACACGGGGACTCCGGCTTACTTTCTGGCCAAAGGCTTCGACACCATCGAATATCGGGCCCAGATCTATCGAGAATGGCTCTCCGAGCACGGGGTCGAGCCGCCCGAAGCTGAGAAGCCCGGAACGCCGAACGCCACAGCCAGTCCAGCCAAGAAAGAGGGGCATCGAGTGACTCCGGGCAGCGACCGACCGATGTTAAGCTCCACCCATCTCGTAGCCCTCGCTTTTTTGGCCGGCGGTCTGCTACTGGGGCTACGACGAGCGTTGAAACGATTCTAGGGCCCGTGGGAGCGGGCGCAGCGAACGGCGTGACGAATGATCTCGGCGATCGGTTCGGGCACTCCGGGAGAGCCGGGGGCGCGCATGGCGTCGCCCAGCATCAAAGCGAGACGCGGCTTGGAGTTCATTTTCACGGCCACCGCGATGATGTCGCGCGGTTTGTCGCGGCGCGACCGTCCGGTCAGACCGGAGGCCTTTCGGTAGACATCGGCATAGCCGTGATGCCACATGCACTGCTCCAAGTCGTGGTCGCGCAGTATGGTGACCCGACCGAGTCCTTCTCGGGCCAGAGGCTCGGCTTGCTGCCGATACTGCTCTCCGGCTCTATCTCCATCGGCTAAGACTTGCCATTCGATCCCGAGGTGGTTGGCCAGGGTCGCCAGCGGTATCAGACCGCTTTGGGCGAACTCCAGGCAATCGATCCCCTCTTGGCGCAGATCGATATCCATCGAGCGAGCGGCTTCGGTCAGCAGCCAGAACTCGGATTCTCCCTCGACTAAGATCCAGTAGCGCATAAAGAGCGCGATACCCCTTCGGACTCGTAGGTGATAGGCCACCTTCCGAAGATCGTCTAAGGTCATCTGGTCGGGACCGACGGCGTAGACGCGGACGCTGCCCTGGGCATTTCGCACCATGCGGCGGAGGCCGTCGATGGAAGCCGCGGCCAGGAGGTCAGCCGAGTTGGTGGTGACTAGTTTCTGCGTGGGAAGGCGCTGCACCAGATCCCAAACCGCCGTCACCATGAGCGGATGCAGGTTGGCTTCCGGTTCTTCAATGGCGACCAGAGGATGAACATCGGTGTCCATGCTCTGAAAGCCGCTGGCTCGCAGAAAGGCGCCCACAAAGGCGAGCATGGCGTAGCTTCGGGCGCCCGAGCCTTTGAGTAGGGTGGCCAGAGCCTGCCAGGAAGTGGCCGACGACATCGGAGCCAGGATGAGACTCTCGCTGTCCCGCACTTCGCCACTAACTCGCCCTTCAAAACGTTCCACCACCTCGTCAAGCGCACTATGGACCTGTTGCAGGGTCTCGGGTGCAAGTTCGTCCGTATCCACCATTTCCGTCAGCGCGGCTCGTAGATGCCATTCCACTTCTTGGCGGGCTCTCTCCTCGGGCGAGAGCCCGTCTTCCGGCTTGGGGCGGGACAGAGGTTGGCGGATGACGAGAAAAGGGAGGACGCGACGAAGCTCGGCTAGGATCTCATGGGGATTGGGAGACGGTCCACCGGGTCCCGTGATGGAGAAGGTTACCTCTGGAGGGCTGACCTCGTCTCGACGGGTGGCTCGAACCTTCAAGGAGATCTCGATCCAATCGTTCTCGTTGAGTAGCTCCGGCTGTCGAAGCCTGGGGTAGCTCGCCTCGGTGGCGTTGTCGTTCTCCACGAAGTCGAGATCGATGGAAAGCGTGCTCGCGGGCTGACCTCCGCGAGGGCGATGAAAGTCGCGCGGAGTGAGGTGAAAGCCGCCTTCGGGCGCACCCCGACCCAGGCAGACTTCCACCGCCTTCAAAAGGCTCGACTTCCCACAACCGTTCTCTCCAATCAAAAGCGTGGTGTCGTCAAAAAACATCCGGACCCGCTGAAGGGCCCGGAAATTTTCGATATGGCACGCGTCCAATCTCATGGTCGAAAGGAGCCTTCTTCTTGATAGAAGCCGGCCCCTCCGAGAACCGGTTTAGGGTGTCAGGGTGACCTTGGTGACCCCGAGCACCGTTCCGATCCATACGCTGTTCCCGTCGGAGTCTAAAGACAAGGCCGCGTAGTGATTGTTGAAGATCTCCGACGAGGGTCCGACTCGAGCGGCAAAACGCACCTGGGTGAGAGCGCCGGCGTCAAGGCCCGTCAGATACCAGCCGTCATTTCTCTTTTCGTAAGTATAGACCGTATTGTTGGCCGTACTCATTTTGGAGACTACGGTGGGAACTCGAATTTCGGAATTCACGCTGGCCACGGTAAAGTTGCCGTCAGGGGTCAGTCGCATTCGGGCAAATCCAGGCTCGGTGACGCGCGAACCCGCCACCGAGGCAAACCCATCGTAGCCGAAGTTGTTCTCGGCGTAACTCCCTGACTTCGGTGGCATCTCTGACGGAAAGCGATCCTCGGCAGGCCCACGACCTGCTGCTGGACCTCGCGTGCTCTTTGCGGAGTCGATTCGCCGGTAACGAGGACCAGACGTCTTTAGGTAGCGAGATGGAGGGGCTCTACAGCTACCTCGGGGTCGAGAAGGCTCGTTTTGGAGAGCGCCTGAAACTTTCGGTGGATGTTCCGCCCTCGCTCTTCGGGCAGCGCGTTCCCGCGATGCTGATTCAGCCCTTGGTGGAGAACGCCATCCGCCATGGGATCGCTCCCAACGTCGATGGGGGAACGGTCCGTTTGCGCGTCGCCATGACCCGGGGGCGGCTGCGAGTCGTGGTGGAGGACGATGGGGTCGGGTTCGGGCGCCCCCTCGACGGAGACGGGGAAGGAGTCGAGGCGCGGGGAGCCGGTTCGGGCACGCTAGTCGGCCTCTCCAACGTGCGCCAGCGACTGCGGACCCTGCTCGGGCCCGACTGCGACTTCCACATCCGCTCTTCCCCCGGAGCCGGGACTGCTATCTCCTTCAGTTTACCGGTGGAGGAAGATACTGACGAGAGCTCGCTGATTGAGGCCGGCGAAGCTACACCGACTCGTCTTCGAGCTTGCGAGCATGACCCCCGCTGAGGTGGGGATCGGGCGGGAGTCTGGAGGCTAGAGTTTCTGGGCCGGTGGAGTCGTCGGGATTGGGGAGCCTGAACCATTGGCTGGCGTAAACGATGGTTGGTGGATTCGAGCCGGGGAGCTCGTCGAGTCGTTTGGCGTCTTGAAGTCCTTGTTGGAGGACCAGCATCATCATTGGGACGGAGTCGACATCGTCGGGCCAACAGGCGACCGAGGCCACCGGGCGCTGAGGTTCGTTGAGCTGCTGGAGAACCTTTCGTAGTCCTTCGGTGGCTTTGTGGGCGGACCAGCGACAGAGTAACTCTCGGGAATCGGGAATCAAAGCGGCTAGGATGGAGTCGGTGAAAGTGAAGGCCTTCGCTTGAAGCGGAAGTTCTGATCGTAGCACCTCGTCGAGGCCGTCGCTCGGGCTCACGGCGATGAGAAGACCGACGAATTGAGTCGAATCTTGGTGGGTGAGTTCTTGCAGCCGGCGATGAAAGTCTGTCTGGTTTGGAAGGGGAGAGAGCGCCTCGGTCGAGGGAAGCAGCCAGAGCCGTTGCAGGCGGTCGAGAGTGAGGGCGCGGGGCTTCTCCAACCAGGCCGCTAGTTCCCATCCCAGGGAGCCGCGCCGCCCCGCGATGCAAACAAGCTCGTCATAAAGACAGGCATCGAATGGGGCGGAAAGTCCAAGGAGTGTTAGGTCGCGAGGGTCTTCGGAAAGCTGGACACCTCTCTTGGCCAAGGCTGGAGGGGTCTTGCTGAGGGTGTAGCCGGAGAAAGAAAGGCTGGTGTAGGCGAGATAAGCCTCTTTAACCGCTTCGGGCTCCGTCAACTGTGAGAGTCTCTCTTGAAAGTCTCGCAGATGCTCGGAATCGACCATAGGCCGAGTTTACCATAGTCGAGCGGACTGGAAACGATCTAGAGCCAGCCGTCCATCAGCTGCAGGAATTCGGCGGCCTGCGCCTTTTCCGGGCAGAGGTTAAGGTCGTTCGCGGTGACATCGAGGAGGTCGCGATTTTGGGCTTCGGTTTGGATATTCAGGGCGGAGATCATTAGCATAGGTACATCATACGATCCGTACCGTGAAGAAAACGTCAAAAAAGCGCCTGCTGATGTTAACATCGTGTGACGTTCACCGGGCCAGGAGCCTGTTTTCCGGAATCGAAATGAGGAAGATGGCTTCGAACGCTCCAGCGGTACAGTTGAACGCCCTCCAGGAGTTGGGGCGGAAGCTGAGTACCGTCACCAAAAGCTCGGAGATTTGCAAGCTCGTGTCGGCCGCGATCCGGAAGGCGATTCCTGAAGTTCAGAGCGTCATTCTCTTCTTAAGGGACACCGAAGACCCCACGGGGCATGGTTTGAAGGCAGTGTATACCGACACGCCTTTCGCCGACTATGTGCATAGCCTGGCACCACGTGATGACGATGGGATTCTTGCTAAGGCTATCGAGCTTGGCTGTACCGTACTGGTTACCGACACCGAGATGTACGACGTGCCGAACCTGCTTGGAGCCGAGCGCTCGGTGGTGGTGGCACCTTTGTTTGTCGGTGAGAAGGAGGCTCTGGAATGGGATGAGTCCCAGGCCGAGCTGCTGGGTGCGCTCTACGTTGGCTGTTCTACGGAGAATAGGCTGACCGAAGAGTACCGAGGCTTTGTCGAGACGGTATCCTATCAAGCGGTGATGGCGCTGCAATGCACGCGCCTTCACGAATTGACCCAACAGATGGCGTTGACGGACGGTTTGACCGGCCTTTACACTCACCGCCTCTTCCAGGAGAAGCTCGAGGAGGAGGTCGAATACGCGGCTCGCCACAACCAGTCCATCGTGCTGGTCATGCTCGACCTGGATAGCTTCTTGCCTTACAACCACACCCTTGGCTACGCCGCCGGGGACGCGTTGCTCAAGGAGATCGCCGCCCTGCTCAAAGACAAGGTGAGACCCTCCGACATCGTGTGTCGCTACGGAGGCGACGAGTTCGCGCTACTTTTGAAGAACACGCGAAAAGAAGATGCGGCGCGGATGTGCGAGCGGATTCGCGAGGCCTTCCAGCTTCGCTTCGGCGGCCATCAGATTCAGGTCACCGCTTCCATTGGCCTAGCCTGTTTCCCGACCGACGCGAACTCGAAGGAAGACCTGGCACGTGCGGCCGACGACGCGCTGTATGTCGCTAAGCGCGGGGGGCGAAATAGAGTCAGTGTTTCCCTAGACCTACAGAATCGGCGGCGTGGGCCGATGGGGGGAGGAGAGCCGCCGTGGGACCACCCGCACACGTCTCCTCGCAAGCCACCGCCCAAAAATGTGCCCGGCGGTGGCTCTCAGAAATTGGGGTAGCTTCTTCATTCTAGGAGTGAAGTCGCGCTCGACACAGATGGACTCTTGTAGGCGTTGGAGCATCAACGACGAATGCTATTAGATATGAAAGTGACTGACATCCCAGAGATCGCGAATCTAACAACTGCGGAAAAGATCTTGCTGGTCGGAGACCTGTGGGATGCCATTCGCTCTGACGAGGTGGCTGTCCTCATTCCCCACTCTCATCTCGACGAACTCGAGCGTAGACAAGCCGCCTATGAAGAGGCTCCTCACAACCTTCTAACTCTGGAAGAGTTAAGCGAACGGCTTGAGCACTACGAGTGAATCATGAACTGTACTTTCTTCCACAAGTCGAACATGATATGGCGTCGGCCATGGCATGGTACAATGAAAAGGCGCAAAATCTAGGGTCCGAGTTCAGAGAGGCCTTTCTGGCCCAAGCGGTCGAGGTCGGTCGAAACCCAGAGCGATACCGGAGAGTTCACGGTGAATTGAGACGTGCTTTGCTTCGGCGTTTTCCTTACGCGATGTACTTCCGGCGGGAGGAGCGACGAGTCGTTGTGTTTGCGGTTTTTCACACGGCTCGAGATCCACAGTGGATCACTGCTAACCTGAAGGAGCGCTCCCCTTTCTAGGCTTTTTTCAAGTGTGGCGCTATCAAAGAAAACGCGCAACACTGCCCGTACGATGTGGTGCTAGCGGTCGAATTGCATGGTCACCCCTTGAAGTGGTCTCGAGCTTTCGTGAAAGCGATTGTCGCGTCAATGGGCTCTCGAGAGCCAGTGACCAAGCTCACCGCTTCTGCCAATACCCCGGTCGTCGCCGTTGATGGGCGACAGCGTGCAGGATTACATCTTCGCCCTCAAACTTGAAAAAGAGGCAAAACGGAAAGCGAGTCATTGGCAGCCTTTCTGTAGTTTGAGAATTTTGGAAACGAATGGGGGCGAGTACTGATCTGCTCTAGTAACTCTCGAAACTCCAGCTCAAATTGGAGGCCGAGTTCGACGTCGATGTCGAAATAATACAGGAAAGCTTCTCGTGCTTCGACCTCGGCTTCAAAGGTAAGATTCACGACGCCGGATGTTGGAAAATCCTTGCCAGAGCCTGATCGGCTGGGATGAGCAAACGATGCCCTTCCTTCAAATCTTGCTCGCGGGAATCAAGTTCACGTTCCCATTCGTCGCTCCAACCATCGATCAACTCATCACCCTGGTCTAGGCTTTGCAGCAGGCGTACAACCAAAGCAGCCCGTTCTTTTGTGTCTAAATCTAGCGCGAGATTGAGTGCTGCTCGAGTCTGGTTGGTCACAGTCTCAGCCTAACACTGAGGTCTCTAGAATTCAAGACGAATAGCTCGGCTGGGTGTCGGAGTCGAATTGTATGGTCACCGCGCGAGGTGACGCTATCAAGAAAAACGGGCCGCGCTACCCGCGTGAGGTGAAGCTTCGTGACAAAGGAAGCACCCAGAATATTTCTTAGAAAGAACCTTGACACGAGCTTTTTTTTACCTTGTTAGGGTCCTTTCACGGCAATTTTAGAGGGGGTGTCCGGATGCCGATTCACGCCGATCCGCAGCGAATCCGTGATTTTCGTAGCCAGTTGGCAAACTTCTTGACCTTTCTGGACTCTTTTGAGGGGCGCCTAGCGGTCGGAGTTTCGCAACTGGGCAATAGCTGGAGGGATCAGGACTTTCAAAAGTTTCAAGATACCTTCGCGGCCACTCGGAGAAGCTTGAGAAAGTTCGCAAGCGAAGGGCAAGCCATGCTGCCGAAGCTCGAGAACGACGCGAGGGCTCTCGACGAGCTTCGACAGACCCAGATGTGAGAGGGGAGATCCTGTGAGTCAGATTATCGTCGATCCCAATGAGCTGCGCAGGTTCAATCGCCTGCTGCTAACCGAGGCCGGGTCCATGGAGGGGCAAAAGAAGAGCTTGAGCCAGAAATTCTCCAGCCTGGGCGAGTTCTGGCGAGATGCCAAGTACGAGCGGTTCGGACGGGAACTCGAGGCATCCATGAAACAGATCGAGCTCTTCCAGAAAGAGGCGTCGCGCTTCAGTGCTTTCCTGGAACGCAAGGCCCGAGCCGCTGATAACTACCTGAATCGCTGATGGCGGCCGAGCTACGCCAGGTCGAGCAGTTGCTCGTCCTGGAGCGACGGATGGGGAGCTTCGGTTCGGCTCTTCAAGAGCACATGTCCGAGGCGGACAGACTTCTCCAGCGCCGACTGCGAGAGCTCGAACACTATATCGATGAAACCTTGAGTCGCGCCAGGCACATGACCTCCGAGTCGGAGAGAGAGCAAGCCGCGCGATTGCGGGAGCGAGCCCAACGACAGGCAAGTGAGCTCCGTCGCTTGGAGCCCTTGATCGCTCGCTTTCGAATGGCCCTTCGCGAAGCTGAGGAGCTGTCCAACCGAGCCACCCCTCGAGCGTGTAGGTCTCTGCGAGAGACCCACGATCTTGTTCTTGAATACCTGGCCGTTCAGAACGATGTCGCCGGACCTAGTCTCAGCGATGTCGCTGGCACCGGCATCGTTTCAGGGATTGTGGCCGGGAAGAGTGCCGAGGTTAAGGTCGGAGAGAGTACCGATGTTAAGATCGGTAGCGTCGGAGGCCACGTCGGTGTGGTGGCGGCGGACCTTGAGATTGAGTCCAGAGTCTACGCTGAGGCTCAAGCCAGGGCTGGCCACCAACTGATCGTGAATGAAGATGAGTTCACCGTGGGCGTGGATCTGGAAGGGGGAGCCGAGGCCGGCATTTCCGCGAAGGGAACCGTGCGTACCGCCACTGCCGCCGGCAGCTTTCTAGAGCTGTCGTTGGAGAAGGAGCTTGTCGATGTGGGCAGTGACGCCACGCTCGGAGGTCGGTTTTCGCGTAACAAGCGAGAGGCTATCACCGAACTGGGGCTTCGCTTGGGTGGGTTCGGTCTCGGCCTGACTGGCGAGATGAGGGTGAAGGTGGCCGACGCCGATCTCGGCACCGCTCTGAAGGTGGCAAGCCCTCTCCTCTATGCCTTGGGAGTCGGCGAACTGCTCAAACGGAGGAAGAGCTAATGGGTCTCTTACGCCCACCCACAGACCGGATACAGGCCGGGTACAGGTGTCTCCAGGAGGAATGGGACCGCACCCGTGAGGTCTGGCGCGACCCCGTGGCCGACAAGTTTGAACGACAACACTACCAGCAGTGGGAGGAGAAAATACCCGAGATGCTCCGGGTGATGGCGGCTCTGGATGAAGAACTCGAACGTGTCTCAGCGAGGGTTTGGCATGAGTGATCCGGCGACCCGTTTTTGGGATTTGTGGCAGCAGTTTCAGGGAGAGTTTGTCCTGCCGAGGGTTCTGCTCGACAAGAGGCTTGAAGAGGAGCTTGCAGCGGCGAGGTTCGCCGTCGAAGAGCAAGAGCAACGGGACATAGAACTCGTGAGAAAGTTTGATCGTGAACTCAAAAACTATCCGCCGTTTGATGGAGCATCCAAGGAAACGGAGCAACCTGCCACGGTTCTGGCTCCACTTCGATCCAAAGCTACCAAGGCGAAAAACAGATCAAGTAGCCAAGTATTATATTCGGAAGAGATGTTCGAGAACTCACTCGCAACCCTGGAGCAACTCAGATTGTCTAAGTCAGAGGGAACACTTGGTTGGCGTGGGTGCGGATGGGGATGCTCTGGGTTCTTGATTGTCGGTATATCCACCGAGATACTCGTGGGACATGCGCTTGGCGGATTTCCCCTGTTTGCTGCTGGCGTGGCCTTACTCGTGGGAGCACTCTATCCACTCTGGAGCTTCGAAAAAATTAATGTAGAGATGGGGGATCTTGCTGTCGAGACCTTTGAGCAGCTTCAAGATTGGTCCAGAGTGCTTCAGTCAGAACGAGCCACCGCGCGTGGTGCAGCCGAGGCTGTTGTTCGGAATCGACACAAACGGGAGGTGGAAATTCTTGAGAAAAAGTTCGAGCAGATCTTTCACGCCTTCGTCGCCTTCAAGGTCGAGCTCGGTCTCTACGGAGGATCGTGGTCGCACCCAGAATGGTTAGGTTTAGAGCCGCCAAGCGAACGGATTCCAGTGCTTCGCGTGGGAGCGGCGAACCTACCGCTCGACCAAGACATTCCAGTCGTCATTCCTTGGCGTGCTTTGGTGCTTGAGCAATATGTCGATCACGAAAGACAGGAGGTACTTCGGCAACTCATCACCTCGTTGTTGTTTCGCTTCCTAACTTGTCTTCCACCGGGCAAGCTGCGCTTTCTCTTCATCGACCCCTTGGGTCTCGGCGAGAACGTAGCTCACTTCATGCCACTGGCCAATCACGATCCCGAGCTTATCTCTCACCGAGCCTGGTCCGACCCTCACCACATCGAGAAGCAGCTTCAAGAGTGGACCGAGCACGTCGAGGTTGTCATCCAGAAATACCTCCAAGCCGAGTATCGTACCCTGGAGGAATATAACGAGAAGGCAGGCGAGATCGCCGAACCGTACCGCGTTCTAGTCTACTTCGACTACCCCGCCGGTCTGACTTCGGAAAGCGCTCGGCGCATGGTCAGCTTGGTCAAACATGGACCGCGTTGCGGGGTGATTCCCATCATTTTGAGAAACCACGCTTATCATCGCGAATTGAAAGAACTCGCAGACTTTGAAGGAGACTACGCCAATGGAGCGGCAGTTGGTGACGGGCGCGTCCTAATCTTTCCCACTGCTATCGATTCTACATTTCAGAAACAACTATCGGGAGAGCCCCCTTTTGTCCTCGTTGATGACATAGGCAGCCCTCAACTAGCACCCCTGATCGATCACCTGATAGCCACCTTCGGTGCGAAAGCCAAGGCCGGGAAACACGTCGAAGTGGCTTTCGATAAGGTTCACGGTGACAACGCGGAATGGTGGACGGGAGACTCCAGGAATGGCGTCAGCGTACCGCTAGGCCCTTCGGGGGCGCGGAAAGTTCAGCATTTCACCCTGGGCACCGGCATGTCGCATCACGCCCTTATCATAGGACGCTCCCGTTCGGGTAAGAGCAACCTGATGCACGTGATCATTTCCGGCATCGCGCGAATCTATCCGCCCAGCGAAGTGCAACTGGCCCTCATCGACTTCAAGAAGGGTGTGGAGTTCAAGTCTTACGCCAACCTACCGTTGCCCCATGCCAAAGTCATCGCTATCGAAAGCGAGCGCGAGTTTGGTCTGAGCGTCCTCGAGGGAGTTGACCGCGAGCTTCACGAGCGGGGTGAGCTGTTCCGAGCCCAAGGAGGAGCGCAGAACCTGGCCGACTATCGCGAAGCCTCGGGGGAGAAGATGCCTCGTTACATCATCCTGGTGGATGAGTTTCAAGAATTCTTCACCGGTGACGATAGTCTTTCGCAGAGATGTGTGTCCCTCATGGACCGCATTGTTCGCCAGGGGGCTGCTTTCGGCATTCACCTGATTCTGGGTTCCCAAAGCCTGGCCGGTGTGGCCGGTCCGCATCGCGGAATGCTCGACCAGATGAATGTTCGTATCGCGCTGCAGTGCAGCGACGCCGACTCTCGTCTGGTCCTAGCGGAAGACAACCCCCAGGCTCACTTTTTATCCCGTCCTGGCGAGGGTATTTACAACGATGCCGGAGGCTTGGTCGAAGGAAACCACAAGTTTCAGGGAGCGCTTTTCTCCAAAGAGGACCGAGGCAAGCATTTTGAGGCATTGCGAAAGCTGATGGCCAAGACCAATTGCGCCAAGCCCGTCATCTTTGAAGGACACGAGCCCGCCCGACTGGAGACCTGCGCTCCGCTTCTCGAAGCGTTGTCCAAAGGTCCACGCGAGAATTTGAAGGCCGCGGACGCTTGGGTCGGTGACCCTTTAGCTATCCGCCCACCCACCGCCGTCCGCCTCCAACGCAGATCCGGTTGCAACCTGATGGTGATTCATCGGGACGAGGCAGCGGGCTGCGGCGTGCTTCAAGCTCTTTTGCTAGGGCTCTCCGTTCAGCTCCCCCCAGAATCCGCGACCTTCCACATTGTCGACTTCGCCCGACAGGACGGGCCATACGCGAAGCTTGCCGATAGTTTAAAAAACCTACTCCCTCATACCGTTAACATCTTGGGACGCCGAGATCTGCAGGGGATGCTGCAGCAGGGTGTGGAGGAGATCAACGCCCGCCACGCCGACCGCGAGCGCGCCACCAAATCTCGTTCGGAATTTCTGGTCTTTCTGGGCTTCCAGCAAGCGCGAGACTTGCGCCAAAGCGACGACTTCGGAGGGTACGGCTACGACCGAGACACCCCAACGCTTCCCAAGCTCTTCTCCGAGTTCGTCCGCGAAGGGCCGGACGTCGGCTTTCACACTCTGCTGTGGTGCGACACCGTGGCCAACTTGATGAAAGCCTTGGACCGCCGTTCGCTCAACGAATTCAACGCCCGCATCGTCGGCCCGCTGAGCGCTCAAGACAGTCTAACTCTGGTCGACGACCCCGCCGCCTCTAAGCTGGACCGACCCAACCGCATGATCTTCTTGGATGAAGACAAACCGGGAGTTCTGGAGACTTTCCGACCCTACTCGCTAGTCAGCGAGGAGAAGCTGAGAGAACTCTTGGACACCACTCCGCCGCCTCAAAATGTCCCGTGCGGGTGATTTCCGAGATGGCGATGACGAGCAGCGCTACCCATGTGAGGTAGCGCTATCAGGAAAAACGGGCAGCGCTGCCCGCGCGAGATGGCGCTATCAAGGAAAACGGGCAGCGCTACCCGCGCGAGGTGTGGCTCGGCACTTTGTCGAGGACAGCTTGACTCGAAACCGATGACTCCAAGGACCGGCGCTTGAGAGACCGAAGCGTCGGAGCATGATTTCCGACCTTGTGTCTCGCTGCAGTGAGGGTCTTGTCGAGCGTCGAACTGTGGTGGAGGCTATTGTGCTCGCCGCGGTGGCCCAAGAGCACGTCCTTTTGATCGGTCCCCCGGGCACGGCCAAGAGCGAGGCCGCCCGACGAGTCTCCAGGGGACTGGGAGGTCGTTACTTCGAGTACCTTTTGGGTAAGTTCTCCGAGCCCTCGGAGCTGTTCGGCCCGACCGACTTGCGCAAGCTCAAGGAGGGGATTCTGGAGACAGCCACCGAGGGGATGTTGCCGGAGGCGGAGGTGGCCTTCTTGGACGAGGTCTTCGCCGGCTCCACCGCCATCCTCAACACCCTGCTGGGGCTGCTCAACGAGCGGACTTTTCGGCGCGGAGGCACCCAGATCGCCTGCCCTCTTCGGGTCTGTATCGGAGCCAGTAATACTCTGCCGGAAGGGGAGAGTCTGGCCGCTTTCGCCGACCGTTTCCTAGTCCGCTGCTTCGTCGCTCCGGTCAGCGACTCCATGCTCGAGGACCTCTTGGCCGGGGGCCGGGAACGAGTCGAGATCCAAGCGGGAGAGATGAGCGAGCTCGACCGGTTGATCGCGCTGGCCAAGCAGGTCGACCTGTCCCAAATTCAGCCCCTGCTGGCGCAAGCTCTGAGACGACTCCGGCAGGAAAATGTCGCCCTCTCCGACCGCCGAGCGGTGAGAAGTCAGAATCTGATAGCGGCGGCCGCGGCCATCAGTGGGAGGGACCGCGCGAGCAAAGGCGATCTCTGGCCGCTGGTTCTGGCCGTTCCCACCGAGGCCCAGCAGGCGGTCGCCCGGGAGTGCCTCAAGAGCTTGCTGGAAAGTAGCGACAACGACGCTCTCCATCACCTGGCCGAGGAGGTCTCCGCGGGGCCGCTGGTTCGAGCCAGGAAATTGACCGAGGCCGGCGCCGAAGCCTTGACGGAACCGATCGATCCTCTCCGCGTGGAAGGGGTGCTGCGTGACATCGACGCTGGCTTCTCTCCGGAGTCCCTACCCAGGAACCTGGCGGAGATGAGAGTTTGCCTGAAGGCCGCTCTGGAGTAGATCCCGTGAAACTCGAGCTTCACTGGTCGCCCCGCCAGGTTCCGCTGTCCGTGGAAGGCTGTCTGGCCGAGGGGGAGTCGGCCCAACGGCTCCGCCGGAATCTGGTGCGGCGTGAAGCGACCTCACGCAACAAGTTCCGAGCGGTGGAGATCGCGGAGGGTGTGCTCTTATTCGGGCCCGACTTGCCTTGGGTGGAGGGGTTGGTCTATCTGGGGCGGGTCGGCTCCCTTTACCTACCGACCCTGTGGCAGCCTAATCTTCCCGGGGAGTGGCTGGAAGCACGTCTGAAATACTTCGGAGACCCGCCTTGGGCGCTGCTCCCCTCGGGGAAAGTGATCGGCTTGAGCCAGGCCGAGGTGCTTTTGTGAGCGCTCCCCAAGAGGTCCAGCAGTGGTGGGAGAGCCTGGACTTTTTGGCTCCCGACGTGCGAGAAGACATAGGCCGCTTGATCTCCCAACTGGAAAGAGGGCTGAGCCTGACCGCCCCGGCGAGTACCAATGAACAGCCGGCAGGCTGGTCGGGAGTCGCCCGCCGAGGGCCTTGGAGTCGCCTCTTACCCTCGGAATGGGCGCTGGCCGAGACCTCACCGGATGAGTTCGCTCGGCGGGCCGACGAGGGGGAGCTTTCCTTTTGGGAGCTGGCTCAAGAGGAGAGCGAGTCTCACCACGCGATCTGGGTCTGGCTCGACGTGGGACCTGACCAACTGGGGGCCTGCCGCCTGGTTCAGATCGCGATCTTGCTCTGGCTCCAGAAAGTGGCGATACGAGGTGGTGGGCAGTTTTACTGGAGCTGCATCCAGTCATCCGAGAAGGCGTATGAAAGTTTAGGAGCAAGCGAACTTAAGAGTTTTCTCGGCTCGCGCTCTCTCGACCCTCCCAGCCGATCACCCCTGATTTTTCCCGGGCTTTCCGTTTGGTGCGTGGGCTCGCCCGACTGGATCAGTCAAGTTCCGAGGCACTTTCGTCGCTTGGCGCTCAGCCAAGAAGATGAGTCGAAGGTCACCCTCACCGAGGGAACGACCAGGCTCTCCTTGTCTCTTCCCGCCGGCCAACGCGCCGTTCGTCTCTTGCGCGAGCCGCTAGCCTGGGGATTGCAGCGCAAGGTGGTAACCTCGCTGGGCGGTGAGGGGAGAATGGCCTTCTCCGAGTGTGGGCGGAAGCTACTTTTTGTCACCAATGAAGCCGTCAGCGTACTGCCCCTGCCTCAGTCCCCCAACGCTCCTCCCGGACGACTTCGACACTATCCCCTCCATTTTCCAGGGTGCCACGTGGTGGCCGTGTCTATGCAAGGAGGCGCGATCAATGTGGTTCAGTCTCACCGGGGAAGTTGGAGCTTTTACTGGCTCAACCCGCCTCGGGCCGACCAGAGGCATTTGGTGACCGAAGGCACCTGTGTCCCCGACCCGGTGGAGCTCGGCACTTGCTGGAGACACTGGCCGGCGCGCTGGTATGTCTGGGTCGAGAGATACCTTTTTCATCCCATCGAAGGTCGCTTGAAGATACTTGACCGAACTCTTGGCGGAACCGAATTGGGACTCTCCAGTGTTCTGGTCACCAGCGAGGGGACGATCGTCAATGCTTTCGAGCAGACTCTTCACACCCTGGAGGAGCAGCTTCCCAGGAAAGCCTACCTGGCCCCGCGATATCCCCTCACGGCCGGCTGCGTCGGACAGGCCATGGCATGTTTGATGCCCGACGGGGTGTGGAGACTCCACTGGCTGGAGGAGACAGTCGACCTTCATATCAACGGAGAGGTGCTGGGGGTGGTCCGCGACGATATCCCACGCCTGGCCCTCCTGGTTCAGAGCGAAGGACGCCTGCGCCTTCAGGGAGCCGACTGGTCAGAGGCGGTGGGTCTGGAGGGGCGGGTCAAGGAAGCCGTGCTTCACCCTCGGGGAGTGCTGGCCTACCGTACGGAAGAAGGAGACACGGGAGTTTACTCTTTCATCTTAAAGAAGCCGCTCTGGATGGCGGAACGGTGAGGTGGAGAGGAAGGGTCGAGGCCTGGGGGGTGTGGTTTTCTCCGGACGAGGCCACGCCGTCTCGAATCCTCGCTTCGTGGAGCGAGGGCGTGCGCGCCTGGTCGCTCCACGGCGGAGCGCTCTTGGTTTTTCCTCGAGCCCTCTCTGTACGCGCTGAAAAAGGTGCCGCTCTCCCTCTTCTTCCTCTCGGCCGAGGCTGGAGCAGTTTCCCCGGCGCTAACCCCGAGGCTGACGAAATCGTCCTCCACTGGGCCGGAGAGGTCTCGAGCCATCCGTTCCGAGAGCTATCGCCGCTCGATCTTGCCACGCTCTGGGACAGCACCTCGTTGCGATATGTCGAGGGGGCCCGCCCTCGCTCCAAAGCCGACGGCGAGCCCGTGCTCGTGGAGGTGAGACAGGAGGATGCTCGAGAGGTTTTTCTTGCGGTACCGGACGCCGCGCCCGAGCAGAAAGAGTGGCTGCAACGCTTGCATCGGGAGATACCCGAGAGACGTGGCACCAATCCTTTGCTCGGTCTCTTCGACCTGCTGCGAGCTCACTGGGATAGTCGAGAGAATCAGCGCTATCTCCAGCGGATGATGGAGCAGTTCGAGAAGAAGAACTGGGCTGAGGCGTTGCGCCATGCCATACCGCTTTCTGATGAGAATAGGGACGCTCTGTGGGAGCGTCCCGGTCTTCTGCAAGCGCGTGAGCGGTTGGAGTTCACTGCGCGAAGTCAGGTGGGATCGAGTTTCGAGTCGAGCGAGCACGCCTTTGAGCTGTTGCGCGCGACCTACCGAAGAGCCTATGACGAGCTGTTGGCGCAAGGTCGAGTGGAGGAGGCGGCGTTCATCTTGGGCGAGCTGCTGGAATCGACCGCCGCCGCGGTCGAGCTTTTGGAGAGCCACGGCTTTTATGAACAGGCCGCGCGTCTGGCCACCATCAAGGGTCTGCCCGCCGCCCTTCAGGTTCGGCTCTGGTTTTTGGCCGACCGGGTCGATATGGCGCTTCTCCTAGCCCGCCGACACTTTGCCCATGCCGAGGCGATTCTCGCCTTGCAGTCCAAGTATCCCGACTTGGTGCCGGCCTTTCGACGCGCTTGGGCCGAAGATCTGGTCGGTGCGGGGAGGATCGGACATGCCCTGGTGGTGGGATGGGAGGCGCGAGAGAGTATCCCCGAATATCCCTCCTGGATGGAGGAGGCTCTAGAGAACGGAGGCTTCGCGGCCTGCCAGGCTTTGGCGCTGGCGGCCTCAGATGTTGGGTTGTCCGAGCAGCTCGACATCCCCCAGCGTCTGACCGATTGGTTCGACGACCCCAGCCTGCTGACGTTGGAGCGGCGCCGTACCGTCTTGGAACTCCTGGCCGAGGGCCGGGCTCGAAGCTCGAACACGGCTCTGAGGGCCTGGGCCGGCCGGACGGCGCGCAGGGTGATGAAAAGCTCCAACACACCGTTCGCTTTGGGCGACAGTCGGGCGCTGGCAAATCTTGTCGGGCTGTCGGCAGACCCCTGGCTGAGAGCGGATACACCGACCAACCTTCCTCGCTTCGCCGGCCGGCTCGATCGGTGGAGCGAGCGAGTGGAACGGCGAGGTCAACTTCCGCTGTTCGACGTCGCGGCTCTGGGTGACGGTCGCACCTTGTTGGCGTTGGGCCAAGCGGGTCTTGCCGTGGTCTCGGCTGGAGGCGCCATCGCCCAAAGGTTCGCCGATCCGGTACATCAACTGGTCGCTCCCCTGGAGGGAGAGCTCTTTCTCACCGTGAGTGGGGGGCGAGTAGGAACCTTTCATAAAGAGCGATGTCGCCCCTGGTGCCGCTCGACGCTCGACGGGTTCGCGGACGCCCACGACGGATATCACTGGCTGGTCTGGCGCGGAACCTGGCTGTATCAGATCGATCTGACCTCTCTGGAGTCTAGTGCGGATTGGCGAGCTTTGGAAAAGCGCGACTTCGCTTCGCCACTCCTGAAGGCGGCCGTGGGAGCCAGAAATGCGACCGTGCTGACCGAGAGCGACATCCACGTCCTCGACTGTCCACACTTGGCCTCATCCTCACCACTGTTCCGACCAGAGCCCGCTCTTTGGCTGATCACCCCGAAGAAAAGTTACCAACTCTCCCTTCGTGATGGGAGGCTCTTTTTCAAGGGAGTCCCGCTAGTTCATCTAGGAGAGATCGTGGGCATCGACTATCAGGCCCCGCGAGGAGTGGTGATATCCTCCAACCGTAAGGCCTTGGCGCTATGTTTCTTTGACCTCAAAGAACCCGAGAAGCAGTTCGTCCTGAACCTCCCGGACGCCAGCTGGGCTCGTGCTCGGACCTTCGGACGGCAGACCTACATCTGCGACGACCTCGGTCGCTTCCTGGTCGTCGATGTGGAAGCTCAAGCCTGGCTGGGCCAACACTTTCTTTAGGACCAGATCCTTAACTTCTGTCAGCTGCCACTTAGTACCCCAACCAGCCCCATACCGTCTTCGATGCATTGGATACCGTGTTGGAGACGTAGCTGGCGGCCTGGCTGGCTCCCCTGTAGACGGTGCTGGCGGTGTTGACCACGGTGTTCTTGGCGTAGGTGACGCCGTTATTCACTTTGTTGGCGACGTAGCGAGCGCCGTTCTTGACGGTCTCGACACCCTGGCGAGCCACCCGTTTGGCGGTCTGCACACCCTGGTTGATGCGCTTTTTGGTCGCTTCGTAGGTCTTGACCACGCGCTGCTTGACGGCTCGGGCCTGGGTCACGACGGCGTCCTTGGTCTGGTCGATCTTACGGGCCACCGTCTTCACGACTGTCTTACCGGTGTTCACCGCGCCGTCGACCACCGTTTTACCAGCGTTGATGACGGTCTTGGCGGCCTGGACCTGAGTGTCCATCACCTTCTTGCCAAGGTCGGTGGCGGCGTTGATGGCCTTGCCACCTTGTTCAGCCACGAAGTTACCCACAGCTTTGGCGCCGTCGGCGATAGCCTCGCGGTTCTCGTAAAGCACCGCGCCGCCGTAGGTGACCAGACCCGCCCCGGCGAGGATGGGGTTGCCCGTGACCAGGCCTGCCATCATCATCCCGCCCCCAGCCGTCTTGACGGCTCCGACCACGGCTTTCTCCGTATCGCCGTTCATGACGCCGTCATAAGTGGTGGAGACGCCGTCAAGGATAGCGGTGGTCGCCCCCACCACGGGAATGACCTTGCCCAGGGTAGAGGCGGCGGCGGTGGTGGTCGTGGCGGCCGTGGAGGTGGTCAAAATAGAGGGGACCGAGCTGGTTTTGGTCAGTATGCTGGCGGTGGTCAGGACTCCACCAGTCACCGATGAGGTTCCTTTGGCGATGTTGATCGTTCCTCCGACGGTGTCGCCGTTTTTGATGCGGTCCACGCCGTCGATGATGTCCTTGGAGCCGGTCAGGATGCCGACCGGGGCCATCAGCTTGTCGAACTTTCCTGGCAGGCTGGTAGGCTTGTCAGGGAGGTCGACAGTGGTCGGCTTGCTCGGCTGATTCAGACCCAAGGGGTTCATCTTCTGTTGATTGGCGTTCCAGATCTTGTCGGCCCGGGTGAGCTTCGGAGTCTCCGCTGGATTGGTGCCGTTGAGGTTCAGCGGGTTGATCTTCTGCTGATTCTGATTCCAGACTTTGTCGGCCCGGCGGTTCATCAGCTCTTGGGTGACTTCACTCGCCCCGTTCTTGACGTTGTTACTCTGTTCGACAATCTTGACGCGGTCTTCGCCCGGCAACTTGGTCTCCTGGAAGACGTACTTCTTGTAGATCTGGGGACTATCTTGAGAGTTGCCGTTCAGATTGACCTGATCGCGAGGGGTCGACTCGGAGAGGTTGCTGGTCTCGGTTTCCGTGTTGGAGGTGTTGCTGCTGAGGCTGGTCCTGTTCAGAGTGGAGTTTGAATAAGTGGGGCGGGTGAGGGTGAGGCTGTCCATAGTGATTGGTGTCCTTTCGTCGTGTCTCTTGAGGACAGATTACGCTCCGCCATTCCGAAGGAATTTCGGATCGGGCTCGAGATGTTGCCGAAAAGTAAACTCTGGTTAAAGAATTGAACAAGAACCTCGGCAAGGTTGGTCCCCTAAAAACGAGAAGGGCTGGGTATGTCTTTCTACCGCTTCACACCCGGCGACGAATTGCTATACCGTCAAGAGTTCGGACTGTTAGCCTCCGAGGATGATGAAGGTGAAGAGCTCTTCGCCGACGTGGTGCTAGAGCAAAGGGTGAGAGTCCTAGAGGAGACCGCCGAGGGCTGGAGATTCCAAACCGTCTCTCGGGTCGTTCAGGCCGAGGGGCCCCTCTCCGAGAATCTCCCTCAGACCATGCGGGGCGAAAGCCGGGAGTTTGTCATGAACGCATGGGGCGTCGTGGTGGGAGGAGCGGAAGCCTCGGGTGTGCGCTGGCCGGTGTTTCCCGAGGACTCCGTGGCGGCAGGGGACAGTTGGGAGGTCGAGGAGTTCATCAGCGGCTCCGCGGATGATTCCAAGTCGCTGGAATACCTGGTCGAGGCCATACAGGACGGAGTGCTCAGCCTCGTGGTACTCTCCGAATCGGTCGTCGAGGAGGAAGACGACTCCGAGGAGACTCAAGGAGCCGCGACGTTCGAGTTCTCGCTAGAGCAGGGCCACGTGCTGAGCTCTCAATCGACCCTCGAGCTCAATCGAGAGTCGGGAGTACTGTTCGACGTGATCAGCAAGGTTACTCTACAGAGCCGTACTGCTCTTTAGGAACTTCGAGAAGCCAGTGCTCGAGTTTTTGCCGCAGGTCCTGGATAGAGAGCGGTTTGGTCAGAAAGTCGTCCATTCCAGCTTCCAGACAGCGCTCTCGCTCTCCCGACATGGCGTGAGCGGTGAGGGCGATGATGGGGAGCTGGCAGCCGCCCTCGCGCAGCTTTCCCGTAGTCTGGTAGCCGTCGAGCTCGGGCATCTGACAGTCCATGAAAATAAGGTCGAAAGGAGCGGAGGCGACCTTACGCAAGGCTAGAGCTCCTCGGTCCACGCTTTCCACCTCGAGCCCGAGTTTGCTGAGTTGGGAGACCAGGACCTTGGAGATGACGAGGTTGTCTTCGACCACTAGAATTCTGGCTGGGGGTAGGGAACGTTTCGAAGGCAACGAGATGTTTGTCTGAGCTAGCTCTCGCTCGCTCGGTTCACGAAGCGGGATCTCGAACCAGAAGGTCGAGCCTTCTCCGAGGACGCTAGAGGCCCCCAGGGTACCACCCATCAGCTCCACTAGTCGTTTCACGATACTCAGACCCAGACCGGTTCCGCCGTATTTTCGCGACGTGGAGCCTTCCACTTGGACAAAAGGCTGAAATAGGTTTTTGAGGTCTTCCGGTGCGATGCCGATCCCGGAGTCGTTGACCTCAAAACGCAAGTTCGAACCGTGGCGGCTGATCTTAAGGTCGACTCCACCCTGTTGAGTGAATTTCAGGGCGTTGCTGACCAGGTTGACCAGGAGTTGGCGAATTCGGTCAGGATCTCCCAGCAACGTATTGGGCACGTCCTCATGGATGGCGGCTCGCAGCCATAGCCCTCGCTCCTCGGCCTGAGGACGGAACAGCGCCATGGTTTTGTCGATCTTTCTTTGAAGTTCATAGACTCTCTCGCTCAGGACCAGCTTGCCCGCCTCGATGCGGGAGAGATCCAAAACGTCGTCGAGGATGGCCAGAAGGCTCCGTGAACATTCGTAAATCGTGTCGAGGCTCTCTTTTTGGAAGTCGCTGAGCGGAGTATCGTAGAGCAGGTCGAGCATGCCTTGGATTCCCGTCATAGGCGTGCGCAGTTCATGGCTCATGTTGGCCAGAAACTGTGATTTCATACGGCTGGCATGAATGAGTGCCAGCTCGGCTTCCCGTTTGTCGTGGACGTCCGTGGTGGATCCTATCCACTCACGCACCACCTCGCACTCGGTCAAAAGCGGCACGGCTTTGATCTCATTGTAGCGATAGCCTTGATGCTCCTGACTCCAGATGCGGGCATGGCCCAGGAAGATATTTGGTGTTTCTTTCGCGTCTCGAAACCCTCGAGAGAGCATTTCCGCATCCTCGGGATGAATCGAGCTTTTCCAGCCATGGTTGCGATGAGAGGCCCAGGCCGACCCCGTATAGCGCTCCCATTCGACTTGAGGTTCGATGAAGTTTCCGTCCGCGTCACAGGTCCATACGATGGAGGAAGTGGCGCGGACCAATGAAACGTACCTCGCTTCCATTTTCTGTCGAGCTAGTTCGGCCAAGTGCTCGCGGCTGACATCCAGAGTGATACCATCGAAACGAACCGGTTTCCCCCGAGGATCATAGTTCGCTCGACCTATGGCACGGATCCATCGTAGGATATCGTCAGGGCCGCGAGTTCGAAACACCGTGTCATAGTGGGCGGCGTTCTCGATCGAATGTTCGACGGCCAGTCTGGTCGGTTCACGGTCTTCTTCCAGCATGCACTCGTAGAACGTCTCGATGGTGACGTGGTAGTCCGGCGGGAGACCAAAGTGGGATTTGCAGCGCGTGTCCCATACGAGGTTGGACAAGGGAAGGTCGCAAAGCCAGACACCCAGATCGACCCCTTCCATAACCATCTCCAGACGTGCGTGCTCCTGCTCGTAAGCGCTCTCTAGAGCTTGATGAGTCTTTTCGGTTTGATCCAGGCGCGCCTGGATCAGGTCAAACCGCTCCCGCCAGAGCTTGTCGTTGCCGAGGGTTCCCAGCTGATGGGCGAAGCCGGACAGAATCTCGCGCCACTCCACCGGCCGCTCGGCCGCGGGATCGAACCAGACGACCAGCCAGCCCGGCATGGCGCCGGGACTGGCTGCCCAGTGAGCTCCCTCGCTCTCTCCTTTGGAGAGCGCGGATTCGATGTTCTCTCGCAATGACTCGGGAGCGATACCGAGCCGCCAGGTCCGGTTCCAAAAACCTATTCCGTCCGCTCTAAGGCAAAGACGGGCTAAGTCGAGAAGGTCGCTACCGGCCAGCATGACAAGGAGTGTTCTTCCTGGCGATGGCGATTCTCCTCCGCCGAAGCGGGGAGTCTACTATCGGCTCTTGTAAGGGTCGAAGCCCGCGGGACGGTTGTCCCAGGAAGCGGAGACGGGTTCTTGCTCAGGCATCGGCTCTAAGACCAGAGCACCACCGATCGTGGTGTGCAGCTGGTAGGCTGGTTCGCGACTGGTCTCCACACCGTCGGGGAAGACGGTCAAGGTCTTTCCGCCCACCACAAAATCGCCACCGGAGCCGGGCTTATCCCAGGTCGGCTTGACGAAGTCGCCGACAGGGTGTCCGGCAGCTTTTTTGATGCCATGAAGACGCTTGGCGTAGCCCTGCAAGGTACCGACCGCCGGGGTGAGCGAACGGGAGAAGTTGTCGTCCGGACGTCTATCGCGAGGATAGTACTGCTCGGCCGAGACTAGATCGATCTCCACGTTGGGGCCTTTGTTCATGGCCTTGACCCACTGCTCGGGGTCCATCGGCTCGCGCGAGAAGCCGGGGTCGATGATTTTGGGAACCGGCTTACCGTCTCCGCCGTCCACGAAGACCAGCGGCGCCACGTGATACCACCAACGGGCCGTCATCAAGTCGTTCTTGGCCTCGAGGTCGCCGCGGCAGAACATCTTGGCGTTGTTGATGCCGTGCTGGCGGAAACTCTCGTCCATCATGTGGGCCCGCGCGTAACATCCGTCGGTGATGTAGCCGTAAGGAATGTTCGACTCGTCGTAGAGGGCGGCCATCATCTCTTTGAGCTCACCCACGGTGGCCAATCGACCGTTGAGTTTGTCGAAGTTGTCGGTGTGGAGAAAATCGATGCCGATTCCTGGCAGTCCGGCGCTCAGCTGATCCTGGACATCCTTAATGTCGACCGAGACCGTTTCTGGCTTGGCGCTGGTGCTGCCACCTAAAGCTTGGAGCTGCTGGAGCAGATTGGACAGCGGTGAGGACGACGCCGATGGTGCGAAGCCGTCTTGGACCTGGGGCGTGCCGCCCTCGGATTGGCCCACGGAAGAACTCGCGACGCGCGAAAGTTGGCGAAGAGGAAGTTGGGAGCTTGCGCTGCTGATGAACATGGATGACCTGCTTTAACGATTTTTGCGAATCTATCGTGTTGGGCGAGGAAAAGAATTACCTGAAAGTTACCGCTCCGCCACAAAAAGTTTCTATTCGTCGGTGGAGCGGTTAATGGTGCTCTCGAAGGCGGCTTTGGTCAACATAGCTCCGACCTGAACGCCGGTGACGATGTCGGCTGTCGCTGGAAAGAAGAATGGAACGAAGGCCGAGGCGCCTTTGATGGTATCCAAGGAGCCGGTGACGATCTCTTTCCAGTCCGGAGTACCGTCGACGAAGATCTCCTCGTGCAGCTCACGGACTCCCAGGCTTAATTCCAGGGTCGCCTGGCCCAGGTTCAGCGCTTGAGCCGTATTGGCCGCGAACTGTCCCGGGAGCATCGAAATGACGCCGGAGAGCCCCAAGGCCAGGGAGGAGGCTCCTTCCATCTTCTGTTCCAAAGACTTACCCGAGAGGCCCTGGTAGGCGCGAGCGAAGGCTAAAGTGCTGACGACGGACTGGGCAACCCCTCCCACGACCGGATTGCGTTCTTTGATATCGAAGTAGTCGATGGCGGCTTGGGGGACCTCCACCGTGACTTCGTTGATCGTCACCTCACGCCAGTCCGGCATTTTTCCGGGCAGACGCTCGATGAGCGCCGGAAGTGTCTTGGCCGGAGGGCGGACTGAGGCTGAGCTCGTCTTTCCAGTCAGGATGTTCACGCTGTCAGATTACCGCGGGAGCTCTGAAAGAAGACTGAAAAACGAGCGGAAATGGCGTGAAATCTATCGTTCAGAAAGGAGTCGTTTAATGAGGCTCCGTCTGAAGGCGTTGCTCTCGGGTCGCTCTAGAAGACGCTGAGCCAGCAATCGCGCTTCATCGAGCTCTGCTCGTTTCAAGTGCCACATCATCTTCATCAGTTTGAGGCGAAACCGCAGATGGGCGAAGGGGCGCAGATGGCGTTCCGAGTCGTCCCAGTCGGAGGCCGTCATACTCTCGGCCCCCGCGCTCCCCTTAAGGCGAGTTTCGATCAACAAAACGTGGAGTGAGGCCTTGTAGTAGCGCAGCTCGTCGAGATCGGCGCAGAGTGTTATCCCTTCTAGGGCCAGCGCCTCGGCTCTCTCGATGCCGCCGGGCAGGCCTTCCCAGATCTCCTTTTCCACCTTAAGTTGTAGCCAGGTGACCCTGAGATAAGGAAAGAGCTCGAAGTCCCGTTCAGAGAGGCTCTGATAGAGCGGCTCGAGCTCCTCCCAGCGGCCCAGGTAGATCATCGCTCGAACCAACTGGCAGGTGCCTAAAATTAGGTCGCGCCGATTCTCCAGCGCCTGGGCTAGGTGGTAGCCTTTCCAACCGATATCGATGGCCTCTTCAAATTCGGCCATGGTAATGAAGTTGGTGGCCGATAGGGCGTAAGCTGAAGGAAGGGAAGTGAGATGGCCCAGCCGTTCCCCCTCCTCGGCCACTTCTTGGAACAGCTCAAGACTTCGTTCCGGGCGTCCCGAGACATAGTAGAGATAAGCCAAGTCTCTTTGAAGGTCGATGCGTCGAAAAGACTGAGGAGCCTGTTTGAGCTTCTCGATGGCGGTGTCTAGATAACGTAATGTCTGGGCTTGCCAGCCGGTGGGAAGGCGCAGGCAGAGATAGGCTCCGCTAAAGGCTGACTGGGCGGCGCTCAAAGGATCGTCGACATCGGGCTTGATCTGTCTCTGAGTCAGAGCCACGTTGACGGCCTGCTGAACCCAGCCCGACGGGCGAAGAAAGAAGAGAAGCCGCTGAAGCTCGGCGCAGATGGCACTCATCTCTTCTTTTTGTTCTTGATCCAATCTCGCGACTCGCGAGCGGGAGGTCAGAGAGAGGCGACGGCTGGAGAGCGCCTTGAGCAGATCCAAAAGGCTGGGACTCCCCTTGGCCTCCTCAAGGTTGCCCAGGTGAAGCTCGCTCCAGACAGATTTGAGTAAGCTAAAACAGCTCGCCGAGTCTCCCTGGGAGTCCTTGGTCAACGCGAGTTTGCGCTTGAGGCGAAGCGCGCGCCCTCCCTGGGGCGCCGCGGCCAGCAGCGCTTCATAGGCGGTGGCCGCTTGGGCCAGCTCTCCCTGATGGCGCAACGCATCGGCACACTTTTCCTCGAGTTCGTCTCGGTCGATACCGAGTTGCTCGAGTCCGGCTCCCGAGCCCAGGATCTCGCGGTAAAGTGCCGCGGCTTGAGCAAAAGAGAAAGAACTCAAGGCTCGGTCGGCACTGACCAGAAGATGGCGGATCGCCTCTCCCTCCTCACCAGCTTCCCTGTAGTGCCAGGCTAGCCAGAAGGGATCACAATGTTCCCCGCTTTGGGCCAACGCCTCTCGACAGATGGCCAGATGGGTCGAGCGTTTTTCGCTGGCTTGGGTCGAATCCAGTAGGACGGCTGGGATGACGCTGTTGCAGAAATCGAAGGTTTCCGATCCTTTTCCCTCTTTGACCAGGCCTTTGGTCGCAAGCGAAAGTAGGCGGTCGAGGACTTCTGGTTCAGGTCTTCGCAGAAGACCGGCTAGAAGAGGAAAGGAGAACCTCATGCCCAGGAAGGCCGCTTTTTTTAGCAGTTCGCGGTCCTCGCTGTCGAGAGGACGCAGACGTCGAGCTACCACGCTTTTGAGCGTGTCGGGGATCTTTGAGGAGGCTGTGCTCTTAGCTGAATGGGTGGACAGTTGGAGACGCCAGACATCCTCGCCTTCCTTGCGATGTCTTTGCAGGCGACCTTCTTCTAGAAACGCTCTGGTCATCTCGATGAGAAAGAGGGGATTCCCCTCGGATTGAGAGATGAAGGCGCGAAGACTCAATTCTTCCAAAGCTCCCCCACCGAGCATGGAAAGGATCAATCGACGGGCGGCCTCGTTATCCAGCGGCCCGAGTTCGATGCTCAGTAGTCCGGGCGAGGCCAGGGTCTGCTCTAGACGGCTTCCTAAGATTTCAGTTTTCTCACCCAAGCCCATGCTGGCGACCACCATCAAGGCGGCCTTGGAGTCGACCTCCTGACGCTGCTTGAGAAAATGGAGAAACTCCAGCGTCTCATCGCCGGCGTACTGAACATCCTCGAGAGTCAAAAGGGTCACCGGTTCGTCCGAACGGCGCCGGTCATAACTTAAGGCCCGGCGCATCCCCTCGAAGAGCCGATAACGGCGCATGGGGTTGAGCTCGTGATCCGCTTCGCTAGAGGTGTCGATCGCCAGCTCCGGCAGAATTAAGGCCAGCTCCGAGCGAAAAGACTCCAAGGCCGGAGGGAGTCCGTGACGCAAGCTGGCTCTGAGCGGGTCCAGCAGGGGTTGAAAAGGCAGAGTGTCCAGAAGGGACGCGCCGGTTTGAAGGACCTTCCAACGGCGCCTCTTGGCCCAATCGCGCAGCTCGCTCAAGGCTTTGGATTTCCCCATTCCGGCGGCGCCGGTGAAGATAATGGAGAGACCCTGGGACCCGCTGCCGGTCAGTTTGTGAAAAACTGTGTCAAGCTCGCTTTCCCTTCCCACGAACCGAGGGGGAAGAGGGAGAGCTTTGAGAGAGGGAGCCACCAGCTCTCTCTCCGCGCTGTCGGTGATGTTGCCAAAGGCCTGTTTCCACAGGGCACGGACTTGACCGGCCGAGGCGGGACGGTCCTCGGGTCTTTTGGAAAGAAGGCTGTCGACGAGAGCGATGGCGCTTTTGGGAAGTTGCAAAACGGGTTCGAGAGGGGGAGGAGTCTCATGCAATATCTGGCCGAGCACCGCGATCGGGTCGGGTCCGGTGAACGGTAGTCGATCGGAGAACCAGTTATAGAGTAAAACTCCTAGCGCGTAAAGGTCGGCCCGAGGATCGACCTCGGCCCCGATCACTTGCTCTGGGGACATGTAGTGGATCGTTCCCAAGACCGCGCCCGGAATGGTCAGTCGAGAGACCGAACGCTCGTCCGTGAAGTGCGAGGCCAGCCCCAGGTCTAAAAGTTTGGGCCGACTCTCCGAATCGATCAGGATGTTTTCGGGCTTGAGGTCGCGGTGAACGATGCCGGCCTCGTGAAGGACCTGAAGTCCTGAGAGAACGCCGCTGATCCATTCGACGGCACAGTCGGGAAGCTCCCCGCCCCCCATCGCCTCGCGTTCTCGCTCGAAGGCCGAGTCGATAGTGACTCCTTTGACCCACTCCATGGTGTAGTAGGTGATCCCCTGGATGGCTCCAAATTCGTGGACCTTCACCAGGTTAGGGTGATCGAACTGCGAGGTCAGATGGAACTCGCGTTCGAAGCGTAGCCGGTCGACTCGGGACAGATTGGGAGAGTCGATAACCTTGAGCGCGATGGGATCGGCCTCGGCTTTATCTTGGGGAATAACGCGGAAGATCTGTCCCATACCTCCCCGCCCGAGAAGCTCGAGAACGCGGAAACGCCCAAAGATCTCGCCCGGACGAGGGAGATTGTTGGTCGGTATCGTGCTCTGTTCCGTCGACATGCTCTAGAAATAGCGCGGACAAGGCCCCGAGGGGCGCCTTGTCCGAGGTGGGCTATAAAGTCTCGCGCCTATGGCTACGCTCGACCTTCCTTGGCTTCCTCCGCTCGATAACGAGCGATCACATTGGGGTACTGTTCTTTGTTGGAGACAAGTTCCGAACCGACCTTAGCCACGGCTCCGAAGCCTGCTCCAAGCGTGCCCAATCCCACCGCGCCGGCGAGTCCACCGACCACGCCGCCGGCTGAACCAGCCAGCGCTCCTAGCGCCGCTCCGCCGTAGAAGCCTCCGAAGCCTCCGACCACCGCTCCGAGGGCTCCGGCCAGTACGCCTCCAACCAAGGCGAGGCCGCCATCTCTCTTATGGGTGGCCAGCATAAAGCCACCCGCTCCTAGCGCCACAGCTCCGATCAACGCGCCAGCGGGGGCGGCGGTGATGCCGGCGATGGCGCCGACCGCGCCGCCGACGGCACCAGCCAAGGAGCCCACGACCACCCCGGCGGCTCCACCAAAGGCGGCTCCGAGCTTGGCGTGTTGGGCAAGCTTCTTCTCCTCGGCCTTTATCGCCACGGCGTCATAACCGACACTCACCACATCGGGCGGCCCCTGGGTGGCCACCTCGGACCGCGCGGAAACGGCCGGCTCGCCCTTGGCCGCGGTCTTGTTTCGCTGAAGGTTGGAGACTGTCGCGCCTCCGCTCAAAATCTGCATGATTATCACACTCCTGTATTTGGGAAGAGTTTGTACCAGGGGACGACCGCTGAGGTTAACGGAACGTTAACTTCAAAGAAGGGTTCCGAAGATGATGGAGAATGCGGCCACGGCCAAGCAAACGAAAGGGGACCAGTGCGATGTTAGCTGGACTTAGCGACTTAGACCGGAGCGAGGTAGAGGCTTTCGCCAAGGAAACTCAAGTCTACACCAAGGATGCTTCTAAAGAGGCTCTTCTGGAAAAGCTCTTGGCCTGGATGGCGACCAGAGTCGATGCCAAAGGTAAAGAGCCGGTCGAGATAGAGCGGGCCGTCCTGGCCTGGTTGGGCGAACGTTTGGACTTGACCATCCCGGAGGAGGCCTCGGTCAACGACATCGAGGCCTCGGTCCGTCGAAAGATCGCCGAGGAGTCTTACGAATTTCTCTTTCCTTTTCTCGCCGTTGGTTCAGCGGTGGCCTATCTCGGTCCGTCCCGGGTGGTGGGACCCAAACTGGAACTGATCGAGGCTTCTTCCGCGGCTCTGATCCCCTCTCATTCCGCTCGCGAACGAATGCGCCTGTACTGGAAAGAGCGAGGCGATGCTCTGTTGCAGCGTGAGGGACAGGTCTCTTCAGCCGCGCTCCTCGAGTACTTTCAGGAGACGTTAGAGCATTTGAGCGAGACGGGGCTTCAGACTCGCATTTCTATCCTTATGCTTAATCACGTGGTCGCTCTCTCCGACGGTCGGTACGAGGCGCCCGAGGAGGCCTTCATGCAAGGCCTGTCGGAAGCGCTCAAGATCGACCCCGCTGAGGCGGCTCGGGTCAAACAAGAGGTTAGCGAGACGTTTTGGCGCCAGCAGACGGCCCTGGGTGGGGGCACCTATCGCGGGAAGGACACGGGGACGGACGAGGAGCTTTCTCTGAACATGCAGGCAGCGCAATTGACCCTGGAGGCGACCGGTGGGCTGGCTTCCTTCAGTCAGGAGGTCGAGCAGGGGTTCGTGGCGTCGCTGCATCGTTCTTTGCAAAAGGATTCAGCCTTTCGGCGCGGTCTCAGGCAAGGCGGGGCGTTAGGTTTCGCGACCGGCATGCTGTGCTACATCAAGGAGCGTTGGCGTGTCGGCGACCATGAGATTCTCATGCGATTGGCCATAGCGGCCATCTTTCGCCAACATCTAGAAGCCACCGGCGACAATGCCCGTATCACCACCGAGAGAATCGGGGGATATGTTCAGGACCGCAAGGTGGAGAACGTGGCCGATACCCTGGCCGAGACCGCGGTGGGCTCTAAGGACCCGGAGCCGAAAGAGGTTCGTAGGATCTCGTTGGAACCGAAAATCTATCCGGAATTGTTATAGGAACTTCCGATAGACGGGGCGGGTTGATATAATGCGCTCAGAGTAAGTCAAAGGAGGTGACCCTTTTGGTCACAATCACCGATTCTGCGAAAAAAGAGGTCGTGCGAATGTTCAAAGAACACGACCTCTCCGAGTCCGTTCTGCGAATGGGGGTTCGAGGTGGGGGCTGTTCCGGACTTTCTTACACCCTGGGCTTCGACAACGAAGTCTCCGAGTATGATAACGTCTTTGAAGTCGCTGACGGCGTCAAAGTCGTGGTCGACATGAAAAGTTACCTCTACCTGCGAGGGACCGAACTCGATTTCACCACCGACCTGATCGGTGGGGGATTTAAGTTCAACAATCCTAACGCACGAAAAAGTTGTGGGTGCGGTAGCTCTTTCCAAGTTTAGAATGCTCCGCCGAAAAGGACCGGTCGTCTCCATGGCCGGTCTTTTTCTGTCGGAGGGAAGTCATGGATAGACTTTCTCTTCGCAGTCCTTGGGAAGGCCCGGTGGGTTTTTTTGAAGAGTTCCGCGAACTGTCCGCGCAGAGACGATTCGCCAGCGAGCAGTTGCCAGACTCGGCCGTGGAGATGAATAATCCGGTTTGCGGCGACCAGATTCGGGTCTGGATTGAAGTGGACGGAGGGCGAATCGTCGCTTACGGCTATCAACAGCGAGGTTGCTGGCCGGTGGTAGGCTGCTTGGAGCTTTGGGGGCACCTTCTCCCCAAGCTTTCCGTCCACGAACTCGTCAATTTGGAGCTCTCGGAACTCCTGAACCTGGTCACGGGAGTCCCGGCGAGTAAACGCCACGCCTTCAGTCTTACCCTGCGCGCCGTTCAGGTGGCGGCGGTTCAAGCAGGAGTTTCCCGGCCTTGATGAGCAGTTTTTCAAGGAATTGCTATGATTTGACTTGTGCTAGGTGGTCAAAGAAAGGTTATACTAGCAAGAGATGAGAGAAGTACCGATCCTTCGCAAGGCCAAGCAAGCCGAAGCGCAGCAGCTAAAGCAAAAGGCGCTTGAGCCTCAGCAGCGGCAGTGCCACATCATGAAGAAGAAGGTCAATATTCTCGTCGAGTATCCCGACTACAAGGGACCTCACTACAAGGGGCCAGAAGGCGCTATCTACTGCGAGAATATCCTGGAATGTTATCAGAAGGACATTCACTGTCGGTACAGCGGAATCTCCCCCCTCTTCCCCGACCCGTTCCTGCCTCGTGATGAAGAGGACCTGCAGGCTGATGGAGACGCGGCTAACGACTCGGAAGAGTCAGCGGAAGAGCCTGAGCAGGACGAGGAGTAGAGTTTGAATTTTGGGCTTCATCGAAAAGCCCGTATTGTCAACGTTCTCTTTTGAAAGCGGTGGTCGCGGGGACTTTTTCGTCCACTCAAGCGATGTTCGATTTCTTGCCGCGAAAAGGCGTCTCGGAATCTAGAGCAGCGATTTTTCCCTTCGCCTATAGGAAATGCCCCCCCACATGACCGTACATGCTAAACCATGTCATGGCGCGGTTCGCCATCGTCGTTAGAGCCCACCGGAAACCTGATGAAGGGTCTCCAAATTTTCCTATGAGAAAAAAACCGAAATGCTCTCATGTTCGGATTGTTGAAAAAATTTCTCTGTGCTATAATCGGGCCATTCCTCGCTCCGGGCTTTGGAAAAGCCGAAGGCTGAAGCGATGAAACGGTTCGGGTTCGAGGGAGGTGACGAGATGAGCTACGTGCTCTTTCGCGTGCGCTTTTCTCCTAAAGTGGACGATCAGAGCGAACATTCCGACAGCCTACTGGGTTGGTTGAAGGGAGTTCTCCCTGATCTCGATGGCGATCTGCATCAGGCTTCGGAATATCTGCCTGACGCCGAGGACGGGGTCCTTTTGAGGGTTCCGCCAAGTCATAGATTCAGTGCCGCTCGTCGTGTCCGGTCCGTGTTGAGAGGAAGGGGCTTAGCCTTTGATGAGGGACTGGTCGAGCCAGGCATGACGGGTGGTGGATTGCAACGCGGTCGCGAGATGGCTTCGCGCAGTTTCGAGGCGGGAAAAGCTTTTTCTCATCTTGGAATGCTTGACGAGGCTTCTGAAGAGCTTCGTCGAGCCATCGAGAACGACTCGACCTTTACCGAGGCTTATCACTACCTGGTGGCGATTTTACGCCAGCAGGGGCGCGGCGAGGAAGCTCTTAAGTTGCTGCAGGACTGCGCCTGCTTTCAAGAGCAGGACGCTTCGTTTCAATTTCTTTTCGGGCGACTGCTCAATGAGTTGGGTCAAAAAGAGCAGGCGGTGGAAAAGCTCAAGGCCGCGATTCGGTTAAACCCCAGGACCTCCGAGCCCTATATCCAGTTGGGAAAGATCTTTCAAGAGCAGGGAGATTTCGAGGCTTCGGAGCTCTCTTTCATGCAGGCCTTGAGTTTTGGCTCCCGCAGCCCGGAGGCCAGTCTAGGATTGGGTTCCATCGCTTTGTCCCGGGGAGACTTCGATAGCGCGGAAGACCACTTGCTCGACGCGCTCGACCTCGACTCTGGTATGCATGAGGCTCGTCTGCTCCTGGGTTGGACCTATTTTAAAGACGGTCGTTACGACCAGGCCGAAGTCGAGTTTCTTCAGGTCGCTTATGGTAGCGAAAGCCAGTTCCATCTGTCGGCTCTGTTCAGTTTAGCCCAACTCTATCTCGAGCGTGGTAACGCCTCTATGGTCCTGGAAGTTCTCGAGCGTGCCGACCTTAAGCTGTTCGAGGTCCCAGAGGCCTGTCGGGTCTTGGGCGATGCCTACTACCTTGTGGGGCGTAACGAGGATGCTCTTCGGGCTTGGAAGCGCGGTTTCGCGGTCGGTCTCGTGGAAACTTCGGAGCTGTCTCTTCGTCGTGCCGTGGCCTTGTCGAGAATTGGCGAGATCGAGCAGGCCGAGCAGGTGCTCTCCCGCGTGGAGTTGCGCGGCGGTCAGGCTACGGCGGTTTTAGAGCTTCGCGCTTCGCTGCACATGGCGAACGAACAATGGGAAGAGGCTTACGAAAGCCTTCTGGAGGCTCGTCAGACCGATCCGAATTCCGCCATGATCGCCTTCCAACTGGGTTGGGTGGCGGAGAATCTGGGGCTGATGGAAGAATCGGAGCGAGACTATAACCGTGCCCTCCGCCTGGATCCGACTCTTCACGAAGCTTACTCCGGCTTGGGCTGGCTCTACTATCAGCGCGAGCGGTACGGTGAGGCTCTGGTTCTTTTCGAGGAAGCGCTGGCCTTGCAGCCGCACAATCCCGAGATGCTCGAGCAGGTTGGATGGGTTCAACTGTTGCTCAAAGAGGATGGGGCGGCCCTGGCCACGTTGGATCGCGCCTTGGAGATCGATCCGGACGCCCCTCTTTTACGTGCCTATCGAGCTTGCGCGCTCCTTCGCTTGGAGCGCCACGATGAAGCTCGTCTGGAGGTCCAGGCGGCCCTGGCTGACCCTGATGACGAGATGGTGGAGGCGCTGGGACATTATCTCAACGGTTTACTCTTCTTGGAGGAGGGTGACGATATTCAGGCCAGCATGGAGATGGAGCGCTCGCTCGACTCCACCGAGTTACCGCCCGAAGTTGTACAGTTGACCTTGCAGGGTCCTTTGAAAGAGAAGGGCAGTAAGGCCTGGTCGGACGCCCGCCGGCGCCGGCAAGGGGAGCTCGAGGAGCGAGAGCGCGGCACCGGCGGCTAAACTCTCGTCGAGGTCTGACGAAGGGGAAGAGCGGCACCTGATCCGGGGCGGATAAGGTGCCCGCTGCTTTTATGGGCATTCGCAAGGAAGGAGCCCGCTTCGGGTGAGTCTAAAAGATGCCCAACTGGAGAGTTGGCCGAGTGGTTGAAGGCGGTAGTCTTGAAAACTATTGTGGGTGTGAGCTCACCGGGGGTTCGAATCCCTCACTCTCCGCCAGAAAGTAAAGCCTCGTTCTTAGGACGGGGCTTTTGCTTTAGGTGTCGCAAAGCTCACCGGGGGTGCCTCCGCTGGGTTCGGAAGACTTAGACTAGGAGATTTTCAGGTTTGAAGCGAAATTCTTCAGGTGTTGCCTCCACTGGTCAATCTCACGGCTAGTCCCGTCAAGACGAAAGCTGATAAGAGTCAAACTAAGAACCTTGAGTCCCTGAGCAAAGCCGCGGGTGAGCTCAAGAAGGATGTCGTCGATCCGTTACGCTCTTCGTTGAATCTTTCCGGCGTCGAATCGACGTCTTTGAAGGATACCCCGTTGCAGACTCGAGGACAGATAGAGTCGGCGGCGGGGAAGAACCTTTCGCCGGCTCTGAAGGGCTGGACTCAGGGGTTAGGTGTGACCGGTGGGGCTTTGGGTGGTGTGGCCGGGCTCAACGAGATGGTCAACGGCCTCCGTGACGGTGACGCGCCAAAAACCTTAGCCGGAGCTACGGACGTGGCCGTTTCGGCCAGCGCCCTGGCTAGCTTGGGAATGATTGGAGGGGCCGCCCTCCTGGGTCCCGCCAGCACCGTACTGATTGGGATGCGGGGCTTGCAAAGAGCTCAGAAAGACGACCGCGCCACGAATCTCGCCGCGACTTCCGACCTTCTTACCGCCGGTATGTTCTGCGCCAAAATGCTTCCCGTCGCGGCCGCCATACCCGTGGGACTCGGTATCGCGGCTACCGCGGTTGGACTGTTCCGCGGATTGAACTCTTTGAAGAAAGGCGTGGAGACGCAAGACCCCGGGTTGCGGGCCAAAGGCACCGGCGAAACTTTGACCGCCTTGGGCGTGACGTTGGTTGCAAGTGGTGTGGCTATCGCCCCTGGCATAGCTCTTATGCTGGGCGGGGTCGCGTTGCCGCTACTACAACGCCTCAGAACGACTAAGCGATGGGTGGCTCCCGCTGTCGACAAGACGGCTCAAGCGCTGTATCCGATGTCGGTTCGCTCGGAAGCCGTCTTGGACAAGGCGAGTCCTCATCTTAAGCCTGTGAAGAAAGCTTTCGCTCGGGGGAAAGAGCTGCTGGGACCTGTCACTCGTCCCCTGACCAAGGTAGGAGACATGGCTTTTCAATTGGCTCAAAAAGGCTCGCGTTGGGTCATGGACAGTTGGGTCGTTCGGTTCACGGAAGAAGGTGTGGGTCAACTGAACAAAATGCTTCTACCCACCGACAATACTCCAGATCCGCCTGAGTCACAGCTCGATCGGCCCCAGGCAACGCTCTGACTCGAATTGCGGCGGCTTGCAAGAAGTCACTGTCCATGCAAGCGAATGCCTGCGTTATTTGAGCACAACGCTGCTGACCAGGTCAGGAGAAAGAAGGGCCACAGGTATACCGACGAGACCACCGACGACATTCATACCGACGCGCATACTCTCACTGGCGGGAATTCGGCCGTCGAAGACCTTGGTTGCGGGCTGATGGTAGTAGGAAGGGGCATACAAGTCCATATCCTTACGGCTGACGTAAACACCGTCTTTTCTCACGTCGACGCCAAAATAGCGGTTGTTGGATCCTTCCTGCCGGAAAGCGGAGAAGCTATCGCCTTTGGAGGAGTAGTAGACCTCCCAACTTCCATCCATTCCGCTCATGCGTACTCTGTTCTCGTCAACCCGACTTACACCCGAGGCATGGTCGAGAATTTTGTCCAAGTTCTTCTTGGTCAAACGGGGTCGCTGGGAGATGGGATTGTTGAGGGCTTGAGTTTTCACGAAGGTCTCCTTGAAGTTTGGCGTGAAAATACGATAACGGACAAGCGCAAAAAAAACGTTAAGTCACGTTAAGAGCTCTCGGAGGTGAACAATGACACACTCGTCTAAGGCGCTAGAGAGTATTTGAATTCACTGTCGCTCCTGCCCGTCGATGGAAACTGTGAGTGCCAGGTGTGAGGAGCCCGAACCTTCTTAACGGAATCAATGTCGTCTCAATCTCGGTAACCGATTTGAACCGGGCAAGACAGTTCTATGGAGAAGTGCTTGGCTTAGGCACACCCGCCTGAGGCCGGCTGGATCGAGTTTGCGATTGGCGAAGGTCGAGGGAACTTATCAGTGACCGCGGCTGAACCCGGTTGACATACTTCAACGGGAACAACCGTCGTTGACGACGTCGAGGATTGCCAATTCGCCGTTACAGAGCTTCGCAGTCGCGGGATCAAATGCGATGAGCCGCAAACTTTCCCGGGCTTTGTCACCTTCGCCAGTTTTTATGATCCATTCGGCAACCGCTTGCAGATATGCAGTCCGGCTCGAGAATAGGACTTCAGGCTTTCGTTTTGGGCTGGATGCGGATACGATGTCACTCGACTCAAACTCCCTGGGAGAGCATTATGGAAATCAAAATCCGGCTTGAAAAAGCTGAAGATGCTCAGGCGATCCATCAAGTTACGGATGCCGCTTTTAAGCTCAATCCTCATTCCAGCGGTACGGAAGGGGCCATCGTCGAAGCGCTTCGTGAAGCTGGCGCGCTGACGGTTTCTCTTGTCGCGACTGTCGACCACGAAATTGTGGGCCACATCGCGTTCTCCCCGGTGACTATCGACGGGCACGACTTGGGCTGGTTCGGCTTGGGACCGGTTTCGACCAGACCAGACTTACACCGACAGGGGATCGGAAGCGCGCTTATTCGAGAAGGGCTCAAGCGTTTGAAACAGATGGAGTCCGCGGGGTGCGTGCTGCTCGGCGACCCGCATTTCTATCGGCGTTTCGGCTTCGAGAATGATGCGGAATTGCGATATGAAGGGGTTCCGGCCGAGTACTTTATGAGATTGAGTTTTCGGGACACGACTCCCTCAGGAACTGTTGTTTTCCACGAGGGATTTGCAGTCACCTAGACGCTCTTCCTAAAGTTCAAGACTCTGTTGTGACATGCGGAAGTGGAAGCCTGGAGTTTGCTCGACCTGTTCGCGAGTCGGTGCGAACTCCTCGACTCGGAGTAGTTCGAATCCGGAGTCGAGCAGCGTATTGAGGATGATGGCAAGAGTTCGATGATACTTCAGGACGCCTTTGGCGAACCAGTCCGTGCGGACGCTCTCCCTCGATGGAGTCGCCGTTGACCGGTCAGGTCTTGGACCGTCCTCGTCGAGGAGCCAATGCGGGGATGCCGCCGCCATAAAAATCGGATGCTCGATGGTGAAGACAAGCACGTGACTCCGACGTAGGGAAAGGTGAGAAGCGCCCGAAGCGCGGGCTATGCGTTTGTTAGTGACCGGGGGAGCCGGTTATATTGGGAGCGTGGTCACGGACCATCTTATTCAAGCCGGGCATGACGTGGTGGTGCTGGATAACCTCTCCAATGGGCATGCGCAAGCGGTGCCGCCCGGAGCCGAGCTGGTGGTGGGGGAGGTCGCGAATCGAGACTTGCTAGACCAGTTGCTTCCCAAGATTGACGGGGTTCTCCATTTCGCCGCCTCCATCGAGGTGGGGGAGTCGATGCAAAATCCGATCAAGCACTTCCGCAACAACACGGCCAACACGATGTCGTTGCTGGAGGCGATGTTAGCCCACGAGGTGAGAAAATTCGTCTTCTCCTCCACTGCCGCGCTCTATGGGAACCCCGAACAGATTCCGATTCCGGAGACCGAGCCCCTAAAGCCCACCAACGCCTACGGAGAATCCAAACACCTGGTGGAAAAGGCCCTCTCCTGGCTTTATTCCCAGAACGGTCTCCGCTACGCCAGTCTGCGCTACTTTAACGCTGCCGGCGGTTGTCCTGAAAGAGGAGAGGACCATCGGCCAGAGAGCCATCTGATCCCCCTGGTGCTCGAAGTCGCGCAGGGTCGGCGCCCCCACATTCAGATCTTCGGAGACGACTATCCGACGCGCGACAGCAGCGCGATTCGTGACTATATCCACGTGGAGGACCTGGCAGCCGCCCATGTTCTGGCCTTGGAGGCTTTAGAGAGTCGGGATAAGTTGATCTACAACCTGGGCAACGGGACGGGATTCACGGTGAAAGAAGTGATCGCGGTGGCTCGAGAGGTCACCGGCCATCCTATTCCAGCGGTCGTCTCCCCACGACGCGAGGGAGACCCCGCGCAGTTGGTCGCCTGTTCCGATAGGATCCGGGCCGAGTTGGGCTGGAAACCCAGATTTCCCGACCTGGAGTCGATCGTCTCGACGGCCTGGGCCTGGCGCTCAGCCAACCCTGACGGCTACCCCAATTAACGTTAGAATATTCGCCCCTTTGACATAAGTTCTCTCATACGCTAGTATTCACACGTGTGAATAAAGTATTTGGAGATAAAAGAGATGTTTGCTCAAGACTTGACACCTCCGCCGTTTTTTCAGGTAGAGGATTTCACGACGAGGGAAGAGCGGAGGGTTACGAAGGACGACGCCGCCATCGCGCTTGAAAGTGATGCCTCGCGAGATTCGCTGATCCAGGTTTGGCTGGAACGTATAAGAAGCTTCTTTGGCCAGAGACCAGTCGCGAGCCCTCCGTCGCTTCGCTAGATTTCGAGAACCGGACTAGCCGGTCTAACGTTAGCTTTCCAGCGCCTCGCCGGAACTCGCCGGAGCGCGGTGGGGAATCAGCAGGACGGGAATGGTCGATTTTTGGAGGACGGCTTGGCTGACGCTTCCTAGAAGAACACGATGCATTAATCCGTGTCCGTGAGAGCCGAGGACGATAAGATCTGCTTCCAGTCGCTCGGCTTCGGCTAAGAGTGCCTTGATAGTGGAGCCCCGAATCAGAAGAGCGGTCGTTTCGACTCCGGCCGACCTCGCTCCGTCGGCAAGCTCCTGGATCTCCCGATGGCGTTCTCGGATATGTTTGGCCACGTTGTCACGGACGCTTTGCGGACCAGCATCATATCCGACGAATCCTGGTTCCGGAGCTGCGACATGGATGAGCCAAAGGTGAGCACCGAAGGCTTTCGCCTGGGCCAAGGCCAGGCTAATGACAGCCTCGGTTCGCTCTGAGAAGTCGAGAGCCGCGACGATGTTTTTCATCCGCCTCCAGCCAAGGCCGCGGAGGCAGCGCCCAGAAGGTTCACGTCGTCACGTTGCTTGACGATTTCGAAGTTCCGCTCGGGTTCTAAGGCGCGCAGTGTGGCCTTGACGGTTGAGACAAAGAGAGGGTCGCCCCAGAAGAGACTCCCTTCGCCTAGAACAGCGATATCGCCGGCGGGATACAAGCGGCCTAGTCCCGCGAGGCCGGCAGCCGCCAATTTCGCCGAACGCTCTAGAATCAAACCCGCGGTCCTGGCGTACTCTCCCTGACCCTGCTCGCGTAGTTCCACCAACTTTTGCGTCCCAGCTTCCGGATTGATGACTCCGGGATGGATGGAGTCGAAGACAAAGGGGAGATAGTGGCCGGAAACTGCTTTTTCAAAGCGTTGAGCACCCGGATTGTTACTGGTTTGGTCAACCATGTCGTCGTAGACGGTCAGATGGGGAGGATGGAAGTTTCCGGACTCCAGATTGATCACCATCGAGTTTGCTCCGAAGGTGCTCGCGTCGATTTTGCCTAGGCGGCTGACGGGAAAGACGCCCGCCATATTGGTGCCGGTGCCCAGGATCAGCCCGATGTAGTTCTGACCGAAGCGCGGCTCGGCATAAAGGTGAACTCCTCCCAGAAGGGAGGCCACGGTGTCGTTAAGCACGCGGACGGTCGATATCTGGTGTCCCCTTGCCTCGAGTTGCTCTTTGAGCGGCTTTCCAACCTTTTCCCCGAGAGCCCCATCCACCCGAAGTCCCTTGGTCCAGCGTAACAAGATGGCGTCTCCGTCACCGGTGGCCTGGGCCGGATAGCTAAAACAGTATCCTAGCGGCAAGGCTCGATCTTTAGGAAAAGAGTTAGCCTGCTCGGCCTGGGTGCCGAAAAAAAAGTCCGCGCTGAGCGGTGCCCCCTCGCGGCCGTCAGGGACCTTACGCGCATTGGGACCGGCCTCGAGTTTCCCGTCGTGAGACCACAGCGAGACGAGAGCGGCGCGAGTGTTGGTGCCACCCGTGTCCACGACCAGGGCCTTGCCGCCCTGCTTGCCGCTGGGTAGAGAAAGGTAGGTGGGTAGGCATCCTATCTCCTGGCTTTCGGCTCCCAGCCCTTCTAGAATGCGTTGCCCTAAGAGATTGGCAATCTCCTGAAGTTGCTCGAGACTAAGCTCCAAGGGGTTCACGGAGCGGCAACCGCCGGGATATCCTCAAGAGAGGGGGTGTTCTCGTTTTTAGCCCACCACTTCTTGCCACTTTCAGGCAGAGTATAGAGGGGGTCGTAGTAGGCGTATCGGGTGTCGAGGGCTTCGGCGTTTTCGAGCTCGATGGAGGTGCGGTAATTTTTGGTCCAGTATGAGATGCCTTTTTCCAGGTCGTATTCGGAGACCTGATGAACCCAGCGTTTTCCGACGAAAGGGACGTCGCAGAGCAGACGTGGGGTAGCGTAGCCCGGCATGTATCCCATGATGTCGTGCTGCAGTTTCTGGGCTTCGTGAACCGACAGACGCCAGTGTTCGGAGTTCGGGATCATGTCGCACATGTAGAAGTAGTACGGCATGATGTGGGCCTTGTCCAAGAGCGTGAAACAGAGATCCAACAGGTCACGGCTGGTGGTGTTGACGCCTCGCAGGAGCACACCCTGGTTGCGCACATCGCGAAATCCCATATGGAGAAGCAGCTCGGCGGCCTCGGCCACCAGCGGGGTGAGTTGGTTGGCGTGGTTGACGTGGGTGTGTACCGCCAGGTCCACGTCGTGTTTGCGGGCCAACTTGGCCAAACGCTCCATACTGCGCAAGACTTTCCCCTGCAAGAAGTGTTGCGGCACGGCCATCAGGCCTTTGGAGGCCAGGCGGATGTCTTTGATGTGAGGAATTTCGATCAGTTTGGTAACGAAGTATTCCAAGGATTCGGGGGGAAGATTGGCGATGTCGCCTCCCGAGACCACCACGTCGCGCACACTGTGGTTGGCGGCGAGATATTCCAAGATCAGTTCGTGCCGGTCGGTCTGCTTGATTTCAAAGCGATGTTTCTTGACCTGTGGCGTGTCCTTGCCCACCAGGTCCATACGGGTACAGTGGCCGCAGTATTGGGGGCAGGTGGTCAACAATTCCGCCAGGACTTTGGTCGGATAGCGATGGGTTAGGCCCTCGACCACCCACATGTCGGCTTCGTGCAAAGAGTCGCGAGAGGCCTTAGGATGGTTCGGATAGTCCGTGCGCCGGTCTCCGAAGGCCGGTATCATGTAAAGACGTACAGGATCGTTCCAGAGGTCCTCGACACTCATGGTATTGATCATCTGGGGCGGAATGAGCATCGACATGGTGGCCCGCTCTTCCATGTCCTTCTGGATGGACTCCGCCAGATCGTCGGGTAGGAGAGAGCCCAGGGTCTCCTTGAGCTCGCGCAGATTTTTAATGGTGTTCTTCCGCTGCCACGTGGCGTCTTCCCACTCGTCGGAGGTGACATTTTTGTAGCCGGGGATACGAGTCCAGTCCGGCTCTAGAAAGACTCTCTTGAGGGGATACTGGTAAGGCTGCTCGTACTTCGAGGAGCCGGTCGCGGGGGTGTGGTCGGTGGAGAACTCTTTTGCCATGGACCCCATTTATCCGCGACATTGCGCGCCTCCTCTTAGGGCCTGTCCACTTAGTCCGGGGTCGCGGCCCATTCTCGAAGCCAGGCGCCACAGCTACCCGCGCCTAAGGAGATGACCAGGTCTCCAGGCTTGACCACTCGGTCAAGAGTTTGATGGACCTCGGCAAGCCCCGGCGTCCAGTGGATACTTCCTCGGGGGGAGCGCTCCACGAGTTTGTCTAGGAAACGGGCGATGTCAAAGCCGTTCGGTTCTTCACCCGAACTATAGACGTCGGTCAGAAGAATTTCGTCGGCTCCGTCGAGAGCGGGGAGAAAAGAGTCTCCCAAAAGTCGCATTCTGGTGTACCGATGGGGCTGGAAGACGGCGACGACTCGACCGCGACACGTTTGTAGAGCGGCCTGTAACGCGGCAGCCACCTTTTGGGGGTTATGAGCGTAGTCGTCGATGCACAGAGCCCCCTTTCGCTCTCCAATCTTTTCGAAGCGTCGCTCCACACCGCGGAACATAGCCACGGCGTGGGCGATGTCAGCAAAGCGTAGACCGAGATCTAGGGCGATCCCCACGGCGGCCAGGCTGTTCATCACGTTGTGGTGGCCAGGCATGGGGACGCGAAGGCGACCTATCGATTTGCGTCGCAAATAGATCTGGGCCGTGCTGTGGAAGGCGCCACGCTCCAAGGTGTCGGCTCGCAAGAAGCAGCCACCGTCCACACCATAGCTTTTGACTCCTCGGCGACCTGCCAACAGGGCACTGGCCCGGGCGTGGTCGTGACATACCCACAGACTTTTTTCCGTGTGGTCGACAAACTCTAAGAACAGGCGGTCCACCGTCTCTTGGACCCTCTCCCTCCGATAGCCACATTCGGCATAGGCTTCAGCGGTGACATTGACGTCGTCGTCGATGCTGGTCACCACCGCGTGGACAGGGCGATAGGCGTTCAGGCTTCCGTCCGATTCGTCGGCTTCGGCGACGAACGGACCGTCCCCCAAGAAGGTGTTCGTTCCATAGCCGACGGCGCGCCCCCCAAGCATAGCGCTAGGCGCCTCTCCTAGAGCCATCAAGATGTGGGTCAACAGCGTGGATGTGGTGGTTTTTCCGTGGGTTCCGGCCACCGCGATTCCGCGCCGGGCGTTGAAAAGCCGGCTCAGTTCTTCGGAACGGTGGACAACCTCCAGGCCACGTGCTCGCGCCACTACCATTTGAGGATGGTCGTCGGCGATGGCCGACGAGGTCACCACTCGCTCGAGTCGCTCGGGTAGTGGGGAGTCATCTCCTATGAATACGGAGATGCCCCTTTGCTGGAGCATCTCCGTATTGGCTGAGGCGACGCGGTCGCTACCGCTGACTTTATGCCCTTCTTTCTGTAAATGAAGGGCCAAGCTACTCATGCCTGTCCCCCCGATACCCAGTAAGTGAATCCACAGGCGTCGAGAGTTGTTCAAGTTGGCGTACCGTCCGAGAAGTCCGAGAAATTCGTTCTCATAGGTCGCGTGCCGTGTCTCAGGCCGACCTGAGGGCGGATACGATCATTCCCACGATGGCGATCACGACAAAGGCGATCAGAAGAAACTGTCCCATTCCACCGGCAATGCTGGCGATCTGTCCCGACCCGAACAGCATCGCGACTAGCGCGATCATTAGAAAAAGCATGGCCCATCTTAACATCGTCATTTACCTCCGATTTGTTCTGAGCCAAGGTTATGTGATGATGATGCTTCGTCCCCACAGTCGAAAAGAGTGAACCCCACTATCCTAGAGATCTATCCGGTCATTTCACGGAATTTGAGGGTAAAACACATCGGGCCTCGCTGTTGGCGAGGCCCGATGTCGGTCCGGTTTACTCCTTGGAGTCCGAGTCAGCCTCGGAGGAGTTTGTCTCCTCTTTGTCCTCAGTCTGTTCTTCCGCGGGAGGCTCTGGTTTTTTCTCCGGTGGCTTGACCTCGAAGGTCAACTCCATTTTTGGCTCCTCGCCTTCCTTGCGGGTCTCGCCTTCCTTGAGCTCGACTTCCTTAACATCCACGTGGATGGAGGAGCCCTCGGCAGGCGAGTTGCGGATGAATTCCTCGGCCAGCGGGTCCTCGATCAGGCGCTGGATGGCGCGACGTAGCGGGCGAGCACCATACTGCGGGTCGAAGCCCTCTTTAGCCAACAGTTCTTTGGCCTCGTTGCTGGCGACCAGGGTGTAACCGGCGGTCTCCACCTCGCGCATTACACGCTTGACCATCAGACCGACGATCTGTTTCATCTCGTCCATCTCCAGGGACTGGAAGACGATGATCTCGTCGAGACGGTTGATGAACTCGGGCTTGAAAACTTTCTTGACGTCTTCGAGCACCTTCTTCTTCATCCGGTCATACTTTTGTTCTTTACTGATGTTGTCAGATTTGCTCTCCTGACGGAAACCGATGTTACCGCCTTCGGAAAGCTGGGACAGACCGATGTTGGAGGTCATGATCAGCACGGTGTTCTTGAAGTCCACCTTGCGCCCCTGAGAGTCGGTCAGACGGCCATCTTCCAAGACTTGCAACAGCATGTTGAAGACGTCGGGATGAGCCTTCTCGACCTCGTCGAGCAAGACGACGGAGTAGGGTTTGCGACGAACCTGCTCGGTCAGCTGGCCGCCCTCCTCGAAGCCCACGTATCCAGGAGGGGCACCGACGAGTCGTGAGACGGCGAACTTCTCCATGTACTCGGACATGTCGATGCGGATGATCGACTCTTCCTCGTCGAACAAGAACTCGGCCAGTGTCCTGGCAAGCTCGGTCTTACCCACACCGGTGGGTCCGAGGAAGAGGAAGGAGCCGATGGGGCGATTGGGATCTTTGAGTCCGGCACGGGCGCGGCGGATGGCGCGGGTCAGAACCTTGATCGGTTCTGACTGGCCGATGACGCGTTCGGTCATGGTCGCTTCCATGCCGAGGAGTTTGCTGGTCTCACCCTCGGTCAGCTTGACCACGGGGATCTTCGTCCAGATCGAGATGATGTGGGCGATGTCTTCCTCGGTGACCTTGCTGCCGTTGTTGCGCTGAGAGGACTTCTTCTCGGTCCACTCGCGCTCTAGGTCTTCCTTCTGCTTACGAATGTCTTCTTCTTTTTCACGCAGCTTGGCGGCCTTTTCGTACTCCTGGGCCTTGATCACGGCTTCTTTCTCGCCGCGGATCTTGCGCAACTGCTTCTCGACCTCTTGCAACTCGGGCGGCGGCAGTGTCGCCTGCAGTCGCACGCGAGAGGCCGCCTCGTCCATCACGTCGATGGCCTTGTCGGGCAGGAAGCGATCGGAGATGTAGCGGTCGGCCAGGCGGACCGAGGCGACCAGGGCGTCATCGGTGATCTGAACCTTGTGGTGGGCCTCGTAGCGGTCGCGCAGCCCCTTGAGGATCTCGATGGCCTCCTCCGTACTGGGCTCGCCTACCTGGATAGGCTGAAAGCGACGCTCCAGGGCGGAGTCTTTCTCGATGTACTTGCGGTACTCGTCGAGAGTTGTCGCTCCAATGCACTGCAGCTCGCCGCGAGCCAGGGCCGGTTTGAGGATGTTGGAGGCGTCGATGGCGCCCTCGGCCGCGCCGGCTCCCACGATGGTATGAAGCTCGTCGACGAAGAGCACGATTTCACCGGCGGCCGATCGAATCTCTTCCATCACGCGCTTGAGACGCTCCTCGAATTCACCACGGTACTTGGTTCCGGCCACCAGTCCGGCCAGGTCCAGGGCGATCACGCGTTTGTCGCGTAGAAGATCGGGCACCTCACCCTTGAGGATCTTTTGCGCCAGACCCTCCACAATGGCCGTCTTGCCGACGCCCGGCTCACCGATGAGGGCCGGGTTGTTCTTGGTACGGCGGCTGAGGATCTGGATCACGCGCTCGATCTCGTTGGCGCGTCCGATGACAGGGTCCAACTTGTTGTTGTTGGCAAGCTCGGTCAGGTCGCGGCCGTAAGAGTCCAGCGTTGGGGTCTTGGTACGCTCCTTCTGAGGAGCGACCGAGGTCTCAACGCCGAGAAGCTTGGTGATCTCGGAGCGGATCTTGGTCGGCTCCACGCCCAGGTTCGAAAGAACCCTGGCCGCCACGCCCTCGCCTTCGCGAACCAGGCCTAAAAGCAGGTGCTCGGTACCGATGTAGTTGTGGGCCAGGGCGCGAGCCTCTTCAAAAGCTAGCTCGATGACGCGTTTGGCACGGGGGGTGAAGACCATCTCTTGCTGAGTCGTCTGGCTACCTTTGCCGACGATCGCTTCGACTTCACCGCGAACTTTCTGCAGATTCACGCCCAGGTTTTCTAGCACCTTGGCGGCGACGCTCTCCCCCTCGGAGATGATCCCGAGCAGGAGGTGCTCCGTGCCGATATAGTTGTTCCCCAAACGTTGCGCTTCTTCTTGCGCTAGCACGATAGACCGCCGAGCTCGCTCGGTAAATGGTTCCCACATGGGCTCTGTTCTCGTCCTTTCACTATTCGCGGCTGGGCCTCAATGCCCCCAACGACCCGCTTATGCTTGCGCCTTTTCGTTCTCGAGGGCGAATTCCCCCTAGTGAGAGAAGAAGGAAATTCAAGATTGGTCTTTGTCTTCCGAGGGGTAGCTCAGCAGGGCCTCCACAAAGCGTTGTGGCGCTTCCACATCGTGGGATAAAAAGAGGGTCGGCTCGATCACCTCGACCTCCATCAACAACAACTCTCCCTCTTTTTCACCGTTCATGAAATCGTAGCGGGCGTAACAGGGTAAGGGAAGAGCCAGAGTGCGCATGGCGTCGGCGACTTGGCGCGCGTGCTCGAGTAGGGTCGGCTTGTCTTCCCAGGCCACAGCCTCGGTGGTGCCGCCATGGGAATCTTGAACACGGTATTCACCCGCTTTGGCCGTTTTCACCACGGGATGGCTCGGCTCTCCGTTGAGAAAGATGGCGCTCCATTCGCCGTGGGAGATCTGAGGGAGGAAAGGCTGGATGATCACTTCTTTGTCGAAGTCCCGGTTGGCCAGTTCCTCGCGAGACAATCGAAGCATGTCGAACCCGCCGGAGCCGATCAAGGGTTTGACCACGAAGTCGCTGCTGGCGGGGTGGGCCGTCAGGAACTTGGGTAGGTCCTCGGGCAGAGTATTGTCATCGAGAATAAGGCTGGGCACGACAGGGACGCCTAGTCCGGCCAGGTGAATGAGATATCGCTTGCTGTTGTTCCAGCGAACCAGTCGCGCGGGATTGAGAAGCTTCGCGCCTTCGCTTTCCCGCGCGGCCAGAAATTCATCGAACTGTGAGGGCTTGAGCCAGTAGTCGTAGCAGGAACGCAAGACCAGGAGATCAGCTTGAGTCCAGTCCCAGGGCTTGGTCCAGGGTCGTGTCTCCAAGCGCCAACCGCGCTTCTGGAAACAAGGTTCACACAGATGGTCGTCGATCACGTGACCTGTCGCGTCCTCGAGACCGATGAAGACGCACAGGGGCGAAGTTTGGCTCATGGACGAGACTACTCGCGTAAGACCGTGGTGACCTGCAGCCAAAAAAAGAAGGCCTCCCAGAAGGGAGACCCACACGGACCCTGTCAGGTCCATTTTCTTTAGGAGACTTAACCGGGAAGATTCAAGATGGGATGGCGGCCTGATTCCCAGGTGGAGCCCGGAGGGAAAACGTCGAGGATTTTGGCGCTACGGCTATCTTGGCCGGTTTCATTTTTGAGGAAGTCGGCGATGAATTTGCCTGCGGCCCGACGGGCGGCCTTTTCGGTGAAAGCGGGGACCCGAACCACGGCTTGTTCGTACTTTTCCAGCCCGTTGAGTTGCACTCGCATACGGAAATCTCCCATTCCGAACAGGCGTTTGACCCGATTGATCGGTTTGAGCATCAATTGGTTGAGGTCGATCTTGACGATCGGGTCGCGGCCCCCGCGCCGCATGATTCGAGCTCCTCGATCGGCCATCTGTTGCAGTTCCGAGCAGTAGGCCATACCGGGGAGCCCCTTCATCTGGCGCAGTAGCTCTTCGGCCTCACCAGGATTTTGGGTTCGCTCGAGGGCCGACAGGAAGAGTTCGGCGGCGCACTGCTGCAAAACGGGGCAGCTGTTGAATCCGGGAAGTTTGAAAAGGCGGGCCAGCGCTCGCCTTAAGACGGAATTGGTGGGATTTTTGGTCGCGGCGACCACCAGTCCTCGGCCGAACACATGGCGCAAGGTCAAAGAAAGATAGAATGACGGTAGCGATTCCTGAAGGTGTGATAGGACGAGAGCTTCCTGGAAGTCGCCCGTGCTTTCCATCCGCCGCAGAATCGCCTTGGAGTGGGTGATCTGTAAACGCGGTTCCGAACTGTAGAGGGCCACTTCTCGCAAGGCTTCACAGAAAGCCTCGGCCTGAGTGCCTTCAAGGATGGAGCTTCGATCGAGCAGTTCGTCAAGCTCAGTGTAAGTCAGTCGACAGAGGCTCTTCTTTGGGGCTGACATAGCTCTTAATCTCTCTTTCCTTCTATAGGGCATCCCTCTCCCCACTTATCACTGTAGCGCGGTGATACGCTTCTTTCTGTGAGCTAGCGCACAGGAAAAAATTCAAGCTTTGGATTTGAACTCTTCCCGGTCGTCGGGGGTGAGACGTTGCCGTAGGAGCCACAGGCGGTAGCTGGTCAGGCGGTCGAGCAATTTCTGTCGACGGCACAACTTCAAAAGCTCTCTTCCATAGTGGGCTAAAGCCAACGGAGCGCCGAGCCGGGCTTGCAGGAAACACATTTTCAGAAGAGCTCGCTCGGAGCTCGGAAAGACCTCCACCATCTCCAGCGCGGCGTGTTGGCACGAAACGATGTCGCCGCGTCGCTCGTAGATGTCCACCAGAGCGAAAAGGTCCTCAAGGGCTGCTTCGGGTTCTCTCAATTTTAGGAAAAGGCGCCAGCGCCTTTCCAACGTGATGGTGTCCTCGGGATCGAGAACCAGGCATCTCCTCAACATCTCCATCGCTTGCGGCCAGTCTCCCAGGTCTAGGAATTGCTGAGTCTGGGTCTGAAGTTTGCCGAGATCAGGATAGAGCAGCAGTCGAGCGGCCACACCGACCGCGTCTTCCTTTCGGCCCAGCGAGCCATGAGAGCTTGGGGGGATCCCTGAAAATTCGTTAGCCGTTGAGGCGGGGGCTGGTAGGCACGAGACCTCGTCGAGCCATCGGTCGCGGATCAGCCCCGCCAGAGGCGAAACCTCCGCGGCCGAGGCCAGGGCCATGAAGGCGTCCGATGGCTGATTGGCGGCGCGATACAAGAGAGCTCGATAGATGGAGGCCGAGGCGCCGGCCCGGGAGCCGTCCGGGAAGGGGTAGCGCTCAAGCATGCCGACCGCCGCCAGGATAACGGGTTTAGCATGCCAGGAGCCATCGGGGAGAGAAAGGAGCGGTTCGCGCAGGCTGTCGCAGTACCGCTGCCAGCTACCGATGCCCGCTTCGACCTGGCCGGCCAGAATCGTGAGAATAAGGAGGCCGGCTCGACCGCCTGGATGGTGGGCGCAGCTCCAAAAGAGCTGGTAGGCTTGTTCGGTTCGTCCTAAGGCCAGCACCAGCCAAGCCCGAGCTCGGCGACGCTCCGACTGTTGAGCGAAGTCGTCGGTCTCTGGAAGATCGTCGAGGTTGACGAGACCTTCCTCATAGGCTCCTTGAAGGAAGTACTGATCGAGCCAGACTAACGACGTGTTACTCAAATGTCGCCGCCCTCGGCCCAGACGGTCCGTAGCCAGGAGGCCCGAGTTCGCTCCGGTTCGTCTCGGGTTGCCGTGCCCCGCCAGGCCCGCAGGTGGGCCGGCTCGGTGGCCACGAGAAGGTGAGCGACTCGAGAGAGGTCGGGCCGCTCCGGGAGCAGTCGGCAAAGCTGGCCGAGCCGGACCAGGCTCAACAGGTCCAGGTATTCGTCACGCTCTAGAAGTCTGGCGTGGGATAGGACCCCCCAGGCTCTCCAGACGGCATCTTCTAAGCGCGTTTCTTGCTCGGACAAAGCCCGCTTTCGGGCCCGGCGCTCCCATTCCGCCAGGGAGCGGGCGGCGGCCTCCACGCCGGCGACGAGATCCAAGTTTTGATGACCCAGGGTGATCTGATTGGAAAGCTGTAAGAAAGGGCTGCCGAGTTCGCTTGATTCTCCCTGAGGACCGCGCAAGGTCAAGCCACCCGTTCCGGCGACCTTGCGCGCTACTTCAGGCAGTGCGCCTAACCAGGCCAGGGCTGGAAGATGGACCAGGACAGAGGCACGGAGACCGCTTCCCAGGTTCGAGGGGCAGGAGGTGAGATAGCCCAGGCGTGGGTGGCGTGCGAATCCGAGGGAGCGTTCCAGGGTGTCCGCGTGGAGTTCGAGCTGGGAAAGGTCACGGCTCAGGGAAAGACCTGAGTCGAGGGACTGCAAACGAAGATGGTCCTCCTCGTTGAGCCAGGCCGAGAAGTGTCCTCGATGGGAGCTGGCCAGCGCGCACCCATGGTGAAATTGAGGCGAGCGGGAGAGCAGATGTCTTTCTCGGAGCTGCTCTTTGCAGTCTGGACTGAGCTCTTCTAGCGGTAGGACACCCCAATGGGGAAGAGCATTGGTAAGAGTGTCGAGTATGAGGTGGCGGGTCTCGAGCCGATGGCTCTTATCCCCGGCCTCGGGAAAGGGAATGCCGACCAGGTTTCGAGCCAGCCGCAGGCGACTCGATAAGATGACATCCGAGTCGGGGCCGGTCCCGGAAAGCCAGCGGAGCTGCTCAGGCGCTAGACTCTCCAGTTGAAACGGGTGGGAGGGAGAAGAGAGCGGCACCAGGCTAGGTGTCGATTGGGGCGGTGGATGGGAGGCTTTGCCATGAAGTCGTTCTATGCTCTGGCCTAGCAGGTCGCCAAAAGCCTCGTAGCAGGTCGCACAACCCACCCGAGAGGTTTTCCGTAGCTCGGCTAGAGTTCGGCCGCAACCGGAACAAAAGCGGCTCGAAGGCAGCTGAGGAGTGAGGTGGATCAAGTTGTTGCCGGGGCTGTCTGGCATTCGAAAATCTTCTCCGCCTAGAAATTGTTCGGTGGCGAGTCAAAGATTTCCGTCTGAAGTCGTTTTTCGTTTTCGGATGCGACGATTACTCCGACAGCCTCCTAGACCAGGAGAAGAGAAGATGGAGCACGGCAGCCAGGCCACAAGAGACGAAAATACTGAACATGTAGAGATCCACGAAGGGTTGGGGAGCGTTGGGGTAGACCCCGATAGAGTGAAGGAACCCGGGTATGCAGGGAGCCGCTCCGAGAAAGAATGCCGCGAGGGCGCTCGGCCGCCACTTGGGATAGCGTCCCCCTGGCCGGTAGAGGTCGATAAGTTCTAGTCGACCTCTCTGGACGAACCAGTACTCGACCAAGAGAATTCCCCCGATGGAGCCAAGGAGTGACCCGTAGCCGCCGAGCCAGGTGAAGATGTAGGTGTTGGATTCGGCCAGAAGTTTCCAAGGCATGACCAGAATCCCGAGAAGCCCCGTGATCATTCCTCCTGTCCGAAATGAGATCCATTTGGGGGCCAGGTGAGCGAAGTCGTTGGCCGGAGAAACGACGTTGGCCGCCAGGTTGGTGGAGAGGGTGGCGATAGCGAAGGCGAACATGGAAGCGAAGATGATCAGAGGTCTGCCTTCCCCGATTCGGCCGGACAGTGTGATCGGATCCCAGATCGGCTCTCCGAAGATGACCACGGTCGCCGATGTCACGGCCACTCCGATGAAGGCGAAGGCCGTCATGGTCGGGGGAAGTCCGATGGCCTGACCGAGCATCTGATCTTTTTGAGTGCGAGCGAATCTGGTGAAATCGGGGATGTTGAGGGATAGGGTGGCCCAAAAGGCGACGTTGGCTGTCAATCCTGGAGCGAAAGCCTGCCAGAATTTCGCCCAGGTATCGAGTTTCGAGGGCTCGCTCAGCATCGGCCCAAACCCGTCGGCTTTCAGGTAGGCCCACAAAAGGAGACACCCTCCCACACCTAAGAGAAAGGGAGCGCTCCACTTCTCCAAAACTTTGATGGAGTCGATGCCTCGCCACACGATCGCCATGTTGATCAGCCAGAAGAGGAAAAAGCAAACGAACTGCCCGGCGTGGGGATGAGAAGGGTTGGCTGGAGGCAGGTTCGCTCCGAGGGAGAGCATCAGGGTATAAAGAGCGTTCCCGCCGATCCAAGTCTGGATCCCGAACCAACCACAGGCGACGAGTCCTCTCATGACGGCGGGAACATTGGCCCCGACCAGTCCAAAGGCGACTCTACAGTAGACGGGGAAGGGTATCCCGTATTTGGTACCCGCGTGGGCGTTAAGAACCATGGGGATAAGGACCAGAAGGTTGGCCAGGAAAACCGTTCCGACAGCCTGCTTCCAATCCATTCCCGAGTCGATGAGCGAGGCGGCCAGCATATAGGTAGGCACGCAGACGCTCATACCGATCCAAAGCGCGGCGATATGCCATTTGTCCCAGGTTCGTTGCGCCAGCGTCGTGGGAGCGATGTCCTCATTGTAAAAGCGAGGGTCCGTGTTGTCGCCGAAATCCGGGCGATCGATCATACCCTCTTGCTCATCGCTACTCATAGCGCTCCCCCAGGTTGTTTCAGGTTGAAGCCTCGTCGGCCTCGTGCTTGTTGTTTGACGAAGAGGGCGGGCGCGCCCTGCTTGGAAATGTAGGCAAACGAACCTTTTGTCGCTACAAACCATGAATCAAGACCCAGCCGCGCAAGAATCGACAACGACCGTTTCCAGGGTCTGGCCCGGCGATCACGTTCTGGACCTCGATTTGCGTTCTCTTGCGCTTCTGCGCGTACTGATGGGTGTGATTCTTCTGCTCGACACCCTGGTCCGTGCCAGCGACATCGTCCCGTTCTACACCGATTTCGGCTCACTTTCTCGTTACACTCTTTTGGAGCTCGGGTGGAATCAGAACTGGTTCTCAGTTTATATGGGCACCGGCCACCGCACTGGAGTAACGGCCTTGATGCTGCTCCAGGCGCTGCTTGCCGTGGGTCTCGTTTTGGGTTGGCGAACTCGCTGGATGACTTTCTGGAGCTGGCTGTTTTTGATCTCGCTCCACAATCGCAATCCCATGGTCCTCAACGGCGGCGACATCTATCTTCGGGTTGTTTTATTCTGGATGCTCTTTCTGCCCTGTGGACAGATCTGGTCCTGGGATGCCAAACGAGGTCGCTCGGATGTTCGCTGGTGGACCCCTTCGATTTCGCCCAACGGCTACTCGATACGCTCATTGGTCGGTCTGGGCTTGTTGGTGCAGATCGCGGCGGTCTACTGGTTCGCCGCGCTTCCCAAGACCGACCCCAGTTGGACCGCCGACTTCACCGCGACCAATCTGGCCTTGATGTTGGACCAGTTCCTCACGCCCTTCGGCTTGTGGTTTCGGCAGACGTTTTGGGATTGGCTGCCTCAGATGACCTACCTTGTCATCGGATGGGAATTCTACGGACCTTTTTTACTATTTTTCCCCTTTGACAGGGGGCAGGTGAGAAGCGCGGCTATCTCGGGTATCGCCGCGATGCACATGGGATTTGGGTTATGCATGGAGCTCGGTTTTTTCGCCTGGATCGGCATCTGCATGCCTTTGAGTTTACTCCCCGCGTGGTTCTGGGAGCGACCAGCCCGAAAGATTACGAGTCGGCTCGACCGTGCTCTAGGGAGGGCGACGCCGGATAGCCGGCCTGTCAAGTCGCTGGGATGGCCTCTTCGAGAGGCGGTTTATGGAGGCCTGGTCCTCTATGTTTTTGCTTGGAATTGTACCAACGAGGGAGTCGTTTATGGTCCGCGCGTCCCAGCCTGGTCTCGGGGTCTTGCCCAAGTCTTTCGTATTGATCAACGTTGGAATATGTTCAGTCCGGGCCCGCTTCGAGAGGACGGATGGTTCGTGATCGAGGGGGTCCGGCGGGATGGAACCCCGGTCAATATGATGGACGGCACGGACAAAATCAGCTGGGAGAAGCCAGAATGGATCTCCAGAACCTATAAGAACGAGCGCTGGAGAAAATATATGATGAACCTCTGGAGCGCGGATAATTCCCGCTATCGCTTACCCTTTGGCCAATACTTGACTCGTAAGTTCAACGGCGGCAAGCGTGGTAAGCGTGAGGTCACGGAATTTAAGATTTACTACATGAAGGAATTGACCAATCTCGATGGTTCCGAAGAAAAACCGGAGAAGGTCATGATCTGGCAACATTGGTGCTTCGACAAGCCGAAGACGGTCACGATGCCCTCAATCCCGCCGGCCAAGACCAGCCCTGAATCGAAAACGAGCCGTATCCCTTAGCTTCCTATGCGGAGTACGTTAAGACCCGGCAACGAAAGCTTCGTCGGGTGCGCCCCCCTCGGCCAGTTGCTGGGCGGCCTGCTCTTTGACCAGTTCCTCTGAAAACGGATCTTCGGCGACCATCGCGGCTTCTTGCTTAGGATTCTGGATTGGGACAGGGCGAGAGCCCGCTTCCTCCACCGACTCGGCGAGGTCGAGCTCCATCCCCCCGACTTCCTCCTCGAACTCTTTGGACCCATCCTTGAATTTCGAGTGTTTGCGCCGCTTCTTCTCGTTGTCGGTCTTTTCGACAATCATGTTCTCGGAAGCTTTGCGCACGAATTCCGGCATATCGCGCAGGAGCTCTTCGGCGTGCTCTTTGGAGTCGAGATGCCCCAGGCGCTGCGCTTGCTGGCGCGTGATAGTGGTGTCCTGCTCTTTGGTCTCACCCCGGAGGACGAATTTTCCATCGCCGGTGGGGGTGAGGTCTCCAGCCTTATGCTGGCGACGTTCACCGCCGCCACGAATGTCGGCGCCTCCCTCTCGAGTCTGTTCTTTCTCTTTTGCCTTGGCCTGACCGGCGGCTTTGCCGGCGTTTTGGGCGCCACCTTGCTGCTGGGTTTTTTCCAGGTCGGACTTTTCAAGGGCTTTGCGAGCCGCCTCACTCAGATTCGACTCTTCCCGTACCCCTTTGTTGCTGTCCGTCTGTTGCTTGGAGACATTGGTATGACCCTGAGCGACGTTGGCCGAGGCGGCATTCTGGCCGGAGGTCCTGACCTGGTTTTGAACTTGCATCTGATAGTTCTGCTGGGAGATGTTGAAGTTATTGTTGATGGCCATCTTGAGAAAAATTTGACAAAAGCCGCTGATGACCTTTGCCGCGGAAGGCGGAAGGCGGACCCGCGCGAACCTTTTGGCGCATATATGCCAAGAAAAGGTCAACCACCCGTCATCATCGGCCATCGTGGCCACGCCGACGCCTTGGAGAACACCCTTATCTCCTTTCGCGAAGCTATCGCCCAAGGAGCTCAGATGTTGGAGCTCGACGTTCGCCTCTCCAAAGATTTGATTCCCATGGTCTGTCACGACGCCACCATCAAGAGAATTAGCGGGAAAAGAGGTTCCATCGCCGACCGAACAGCGAAGTACCTGCTCTCGCTCGACTTAGGTAAAGAGTTTCGCTTCGTGACATTAGAAGCAACGCTGCGGGATCTGGCACCGGTCGTTCCGATCAATATCGAGCTGAAATTTCAACGCCCCGACTATCGCCCGCTTGTCACGGCGGTTTGCGAGGTCATTCGAAAGCTCGATGTGGCTCCCAGAATTCTTGTCAGCTCTTTTTTTCATGCCTCTTTGGATGTTGTGAAGCGGAACATTCCCGAGCTTTCGGTGGCTCCTCTGTTTGGACGCTTGACGGGCCCCCCCCACGAGGACGACCTGGAGATCGTCTTCGCCCACGCACCTCAGACCTACCCGGCTGAGATTTTCCCTTTTCGGGGACGATGCGCCGTGGTTTCCTGGAAAATGATCGATGCCGAACTGGCTGAGCGTTTCGAGCGAGGAGATGGAACGTTGCTCACCTACACGGTCGACGATCCCGTCGAGATGAAACGGCTGATCGACCTTGGTATCGATGGGATTATCACCAATCGTCCGTCGGTCGCGAAGAAGGTTCTGTCGGAACTGTTTTAGGCAGCTTTGAGAAGCGCTTTTAGGCCAGTGTCGTAATCGCCCTGATCGCTCCAAGTCCTGTGGCAACTTGAATCCAAAGGCCTTCCATGTTGTTAAGAAAAAAGATCTCTCCTTGGTCGGTGCCAGCGTAGAAGCCGCCGGTACCGAAGGTCAGCGTGGTGACCGCGCGGGAATCGAGCCTTGGCAATCCGACATTGGCAACGGCCCAGGTTTTACCAGCGTCTTTGGACAGGACCACCGTCCAGGGTCCTTTGGCTCCTTGGGCCACGGATAGTAGGACGATGTTGGGATTCTGCTCGGCCACCGCCATAGAATCCACCCTGGTGAAGGGAAGGCCCTGGTTTCTCTCTTGCCAGGATGCGCCCAGATCTTCGGAGACAAAGAAGCCAGTCGCCGTGGCCGCGTAAACCCGATTGGCGTGTTTGGCGGAAAAGGCGAGTTGGCGCACCGCCGGCGGTAGCCCCGTTCCTCGCGCCATCCAGGTTTTTCCGCCATCCTTGGAGGCGGCGACACCACCGTTTTCGATGGAGCAGAAAATCACTCCGTTGTGCTCGCTGTGACAGATGACCGAGGTCACCCTGGCCCGGTAAGGAGCTTCGGGATAGGTCCATCGATCGGCCGATGGTAGACTTTCCAGGGGAGCCATCGGGGTCCAGCTGGTGCCGTAATCGGCGCTCATGTAGACGGCCGGTGGGCTGGAGCCGGCGAAGAGGAGATGTTTGTGTTTGGGATGGCGCCCAAGGCTTGTGATGTGGGGGCGAGCGATGCCTTCGAGAGAGGCTTTCCACTCGGCTCCGTCAGGAGATAGCTGAACGAAAAAATCTTTGGTTCCAGCGGCTAACTTACCTTCGCCGGTCCTAGCCACGCAACCGCACTGCCTCCCCACCAGGCCGCGACTCGCTAACACGTAGTCGGTGGCTTCCTGGCCCGGTTTTAAAACGGAGACTCCGTTGTCTGTGGCAACGGCGAGAATCGCTTTTTTCATCTGGCGTCCTTATCCAACTGGTCTTCGGCTTTTGCCCACCACTTCACCCACCCACAGTAGTGTCCGCACTGGAGGTAGCGCGGCCCGCACGAGTTCCCAACGAGAGCCGTCGCGGCTGCCAAAGATGAACCCGTTGTCGGTGCCGGCGAAGTAAGCGCCGCCCCCCGATTCCAAACAGGTGACGAGTCCACCTTCGGAAGCGGGAAGTTCGGCGCAGGCGAGTTTCCAGTGTCGGCCGCCGTCGTGGCTTAAAAACAAGACGGAAAGACGCTCCGTGGGGTGCTTCACCGAAAGAAGCAGCCGATCCGGGTCGATTCCGTGCACGCAGAGCGCCTGGGCTTCGATGTAGGGCAGACCGTGATTGCAAAGGCGCCAGTTCTGACCGAGATCGTCGCTACGGTGAAATCCTAGAAAGTTGCAAGCGTACAGCCGTTCGGGCCGGTCGGGATGCAATCGGAGGTCGGAAAGCTGCTGAGACAGCCCGGCTTTCTGATTACGCCAGGTCCTCCCGCCGTCGCGCGAAACGATGATGCCTCCTGCCTGAATCCCTCCGATCAAGGTGTCGGGCAACTTGGGATGAGCGATCAGTCGAAAGAGCCGAGGGCGATGAGGCGGGTCGGGGTTGGTCCATCCGTTGGCGGTGGACAATCGGAAGGTCTCGCCGCTTGGGGCCCACTGGTTCCCGTTGTCCCTCGAGTCGAAGACAGCCGCCGGCGCGGTACCAGCATATATCTTCTGGTTGCGATGATCCAGGGTGATGGCGTGGATGTCGGGGTAGGGGAGTCCTTTGTAGAGCGGGCGCCAGGCCGACCAATCGGCGGTGTAGCTAAGCATCCCTCGCTCGAGCGCGAGGTAGACCCCCCCTCGCTGGTCGGCGGCAAGCGCCGTGATGGAGCGTCCGTAATGTCCGTAGCCGACCATCTCCCACTCTTTCATGGGGCCCTGAGGTCGAAAAAGGAAAGCCCCGCTGGCGGTTCCGGCGGCCAGGTGACGCACACTGTCGAGCATATCGAGGAACAATTCCGGATCGCGCTGGGACAGACCTTCGGAAGGTTTTCAGAAGCTCTTCTTTAAACCTCGCCCGTGCTCCGTCGACCTTTCCACCTGCTTGTGACTCTGAGTTGCCTTACCGTTTTGGGCTTACTCTCGGCCTGTCGCTCACCGTTCGCGGAGAAGGGGCCGCAGGTCGTGGTCTATACCCCCTTCCCCGAGATCACGGCTAAAGAGCTCAAACGAGCCTTCGAGAAAGAAACCGGTATAAAGGTGGTCATGGTGACCGAAGGAACCACCAAGGTGCGCGGCCTTTTGCGGGCTGAGAAGGATAATCCCCAGGCCGACGTGTGGTATGGCGGAGGCGGGATCATCCCGTTCATGAATCTGGCCGAGGAGGGTCTTCTAGAACCCTACGTCCCTAAGGGCTACGAAGACATGCCGGTGACGCGCGGAAACCTGATTCTGCGCGACCCGGAGTATCGCTGGGTAGGTTTAGCGGTCATCGCTCTCGGCTTCGCCTACAATCCCCAAGTTTTCGAGGCCAAAGGGATCCCTGTGCCGGCCACCTGGGACGACCTGATCAAACCGATCTATAAGGGGAAGATCGAAATGTGGGATCCCGGCGTCAGTGGGACCGCGATGCTGTTTTTAGACTCCGTGCTGATACGCCACATTCAAGAGGGTAAGGGCGAGGAAGCGGGCTGGGACTACCTCAAGGCATATTGGCAGAACCTCAAGGGCTACACCGTGGAGGGCAAGCCCGCCTTCAACGTGGCTCGCGGCGCATCGCCCATCGGCATTCACTTCGAGCATCAGGTCTTAGAGTTTATGGAAGAACAGGCCGGCGGTTCGGTGGCCGGCGGTAGCGACAATATTCGCTGGACCCTTTTGCCCGACAGTCCGGTCTGTGTAGACGGGATCTGTCTCATCAAAAACGGCCCGAACCCCGAGAACGGAAAGAAGTTCATCGACTTCGTGATGTCCCCCGAAGGGCAGAAGATCGTCAATCGTTTCTTCTTCTCCATCGATCCCAAGATGCCGCCGCCGGAGGGAGTCAGCGACTGGAATTTGGAGAAGCTGACTCAGAGTGCTCAAAAGCTAGACCCAATCTGGATGTCGGAGAACGACGATAAGATTCGTAAACGTTGGCAGAACGAAATTGAGCAGATCCCCAAAGAGTAGAAGCAGGTGACCAGATGACAGACAACGCCGCATCGCGAGCTCCCGTCGAGATCAAGGTGAGTAACTTGATCAAGGAGTTCGGCACGTCGCGAGCCGTCGACGACATCAATTTCCGGATCGCTCCGGGAGAGTTTTTCTCTCTGCTCGGCTCCTCGGGTTGTGGCAAGACCACCACGCTTCGTTGCATCGCCGGGCTTGAGCTTCCCACTTCGGGCTCTATCGAGTTTTCCGGGACCGACGTGGCTCAGGTTCCACCTCATTTGCGCGATTGCGGCATGGTCTTTCAGAACTACGCCCTTTTCCCCCATATGACGGTGGCCGACAACGTGGCTTACGGCTTGATGGCGCGTCACTACCGAAAAGCGGAAGGCTTTTCCAAGCTCAAGTATCTCTACAAGACGGTCTTTTCGCTCCTGCCTAACGATGATCGAGCCAAGGTCGACGAGGCTCTGGCTATGGTGGAGCTCGCGGGCTACGGCGAAAGAAAGCCGCAGCAGCTCTCCGGTGGACAGCAGCAACGCGTGGCGCTGGCTCGCGCCCTGGTCACTCAGCCCAAAGTACTTCTTTTCGATGAGCCGCTGGGAGCGCTCGACGCTAAATTGAGAGTGAAGATGCGAGAGGAGATCCGCGATATTCAAAAGCGCGCCGGCATCACCACTGTCTATGTGACCCACGACCAGGAGGAGGCGCTGGCCGTCTCGGATCGGATCGCGGTGATGAACAAGGGGATCATCGTCGGGATGGGGACTCCCTCGGAGATCTACAGCGCTCCGGGGTCCCGGTTCTTAGCCGACTTCTTGGGCATGACCAATCTTTTCCCGGTCAAGGGAGTCTCCGGCGATAAGGAGTACGCCCTCGACGGCGGGGTCAAACTACGCGGTAGTGTCGACACTTTAGACCAGGGGGCCCAACGTTGGCTGGTCCTACGACCGGATTCCCTCAATTTCGCAGCCTCTGAAGCCACCAACTCCATTGAGGGAACGCTGGTTCACAAGCTTTTCATGGGGACTCTGGTGGAATATGTGGTTAGTGTCCCCTTCGGCCAGGTTCGAGTCTTGCGCCCTCGTTTTGAGCCTCAGCCTGAGGTCGCCGATGGCGGGCAGGTGTTGCTGGCGATCGCGCCGGAAGAGCTTTTGGTGGTCACGGGGTGAAATTTTTTCGACTCTGTATCGCCCTACCGCTGGCGATCTTCCTTGCCATCTTTCTGGTCGTCCCGCTGACCGGCCTGATGCTGGCCGCTTTCGTGGGTGGGACCTCACCTTTACTGTCGTGGGCTTTTCACCTCGACTTTGGAGCCTTCGCGACGGCTCTTTCGAAAATTTCGCTAACCTACTTTGGCGAGTTCTTCACCGTCCCGCGCTACTACAAGGGGTTCTTTAACTCGGTCGGAGTGGCGCCGGTCATCATGAGCATGCTTTTCATCGGGGCTTTGCTGGCCGAACACCTGGCTTCCGACCTGGCCTGGAAGCGCCGGTTCCGTTGGGTCAAAGGGCCCGGGATGCTGGTCACCCTCGCTCTCATCTGCCTGATGGCCGCGACCCGCCCGTTGTGGGCGGCTCCGGGGAGCCTTTTCGAAAAGATTCTCGATGGGTCGTCGGTCAGTGTGCGTCTCCTTCAGGCCTGCGGTTACTGCCCTCTGGTCACTCTGGCCTCGATGGTGCTGGGCGTCGGCGTCGCCTTCTGTTTGCACAACACCAACATGAAGGGGAAGGCGATCTTCGCCCTGCTGGTCATCGTACCGCTCTCCACCCCTCCGTTTTTAGGGGCTCTGGCCTTCAAGAACCTTCTGGGAGACTACGGGATCGTCACGCGTGCCCTGGAGGCTATCGGACTTTGGCAGCCCTTCAAGGGGCAGAGCGCGCTTTCCGCCGGCCTGGTCCAGTCCTTTCTCTTTTTCCCTTTCGTCACACTGACCACTCTGGCCGCGCTGGAGCGCTTCGATACCTCTCTGCCGGAAGCCTCGAGAGTTCTAGGCGGTTCGAAAACCTACGGATTTCTCACCGCCACCTTGCCCACTTTGATGCCCGGGATTTTAGCCGGTGGATTTCTAGCTTTTATTCGCGCCTTCGGCGACTTCGCTACATTGCGGCTTCTCTTGCCCACTCAGTATCACATGATCGTGGTCGAGGCTTACCGAGATCTCTCCGGTAACACTTACTGGGGCGGCGCGACTATGCTCAGTACTTTGATGGTGGGCTCGATCCTCATTCTCTTGACTTTGCAAAAGTACGTGGTCGAGGGCGGCTCGTATCAGACTGTCACGGGACGCTCGGGTGCCAGAACCGCGTTGCCGGAGGAAAAACAGACGCTGGGCGATCGGTTGGCGCTTCTTTTTTGTTGTGGAGTCTTCTCCGTACCGCTGGCCTTTCTCGCCTCTACCTTCCTGGTTTCCATGGCCCGGAACTGGGGTGCTGAAGTCGCGCCTAGCGAATTCACCCTGTCGCGCTATGTGGAGATCCTCAAAAGCCTCTTCGCCGAGGACTCCCCGTTGGTCAACTCCTTCTCGCTAGCCATACCCGGTTTGATCGGATGTCTTATTATGGCTTTCGGGGTGGCTTTTTTGATCGCTCGAGGAGGCGGGAAGACAGCGCAGGTTCTGGACTTCGTCACCGTTCTTCCGATGGTCGTGCCGGGCGTGGCCTTCGCCGTCGCCTTGATCGGCGTTTTCAACACTCCGCCTATCGAACTTCATCGCACCCCGTATCTCGTTATCATCGCCTATATCGTCACCCGCGCGCCCTACGCGATCCGAACCATCCTGGCATCCTTTCAACAGATCGGAACTTCGATGGAGGAGGGGTCGCGCACCATGGGGGGCAGCGAGATCCTCACTCTGGCGCGGGTGACCGTGCCGTTGGTGCTGCCGGGTATTTTGGCGGGTGCCGCCATGGTCTTCATCTCGGCCATGCAAGACGTGGCCCTAACTCTTATGATCGCCCCCTCGGATTGGTATCCGACTTCGGTCTTCGCTTTTAAAGAGATCGAGTCGGGACGGATCTACGAGGCCTCGGCCTACGGTATTGTGCTCTTTTTTATCATCGTGGTGCCCTACAGCCTGACTCATTTTTCCAAAAAGTTTGGAGCTAAAGCTGGACTGTGAAGTCTGTCTGGGAGAGCGAGATCGTCGAGGCCGAATCCACCTGGGAATCAGGCCAGACTAGTCCGCTCTTTCTCAAACTTCCCGGCCAGGGGTTTCTCCGAGTCGATCGCCGGCTTCCCTTTCTCGCCCTGGTCCGCGTCCCCCCGGAGGACCCGGAGTCGTTCCCGCGCCTCTTGGGTAGCGCCGCCTCCTGCCTGGTCTGGGATTCGACGGCAATGGCGACCGTTGTGGAGCCGGAGGAGGTGGAGGCCCATCTGCAATGGCTGCTCCGCTGTCTGATTCGAAAGCTTCAGCCTCACTTTGGAGCCTTTTTGTTATTGGAGATGTGGCCCACCTCTTCTCCGGAAAGCGCCACGGTCTTGTTGCGAAAGCAAGACCGAGCTGAGGAGATGTGGCAGACCATCCAGATCCGACTTCCCACACTCGGCTTTTCCGAGAAGCTTACCTTGAACTTTGAGGACCCCAGCGCTCGCGACCCCTGGAATGGACCGCTCAGCGCCGACTGGGCTAGAAAGTACAAGGTTCACCAACTCGGACTGGCCTTACCGTTACTGTATCGGTCCTCCACCGGCCAACTTTTTCCCTCACTTTTTCGCGCCTATCGACGACGCCTCGATGTCATTCTCCGCCATATTTTCTTCGCTTTTATTATCGAGGACACATTGGAGCGGCCGGTCAGCTTTCAGGCTCTGGGAAGCCGCTCTATGGCCAAAGTGGTGTGGAAAGTCGATAGCGAGTTGGCCGCCGTGGCGAATAGCTTTTCCTTGTTGCTGGCCATCACCCCGATCAACGTGGAAAGAGCCTTCCAGGCCTTCGCTCGAAACGGATATCAAGGTAATCCCATCTGGGAATATCGCCCTTTGACGGTGGACCCGGCGCTACTCAAGGGTGAGCTTTTCCGCATCCCCGTCGAGCAGGTGGACGACCCTGTGTTCTACCGACTGTTCGAGCAAAAGCGTCGCCAACTCGAACTGAAGATCACCATGCTGGCCTATCGCCGAAGGCCGGATTTTCTCCACGCCAGTCTGTCCTTGTACGGCTCGGTCGAGCCCGAGCTGAAGGCGCTGGCAGAGAAGATCTTAAAAGAGGTCGAGAAGGCTCCCCACTCGACCGGAAACGAGAGATTTTTCACCGCTGAGGAGTTCGCCCAGCGGGCCCGCCGAGAGATTCGCTGGTACCGCCGGCTGGACAAAAGATTCGAGGCTGAGGTCAAGATTTTACCCGACATGGGGAGGGCGGTCATGTGCCAGGGAGGCAATCTCTTGGTTGGCGGTGAGGCCAAGATCTCTCCCTCTCGCCTGGAGGCCTTGATCCAGCACGAGGTCGGCATTCACCTGGTCACCAGCTACAACGGAAAGTGCCAACCGCTGCAGCAGTTGAGCGTCGGCTTGGCGGATTATCTCCCCTTTCAAGAGGGCATGGCTATCGTGGCCGAAGTCGCCATGGGAGGGCTCGACCGTGGAAGACTGAGACATCTGGCCGGAAGGGTCTTGGCGGTGGATTGTCTTTTGTCCGGCAAAAGCTTCGAGGAGACTTTCACCTATCTCAAGGAGAAGTACGACTTCCCTTTACGGGCGCTTTTCGAGATGGTGGCCCGGGTCTATCGCGGTGGAGGGTTCACCAAGGATTCCGTTTATCTGCGGGGCCTGGTCGAGACGCTGCGCCTAATTCCGGAGCAAGAGGATTTCGACGGCGTTTTCGCCGGCAAGATCGGATTCCACCACATCCCGTTGATTCGTGAGCTTCAGTCGCGCTCGGTTCTCAAGCCGGCCCCCTTTCGGCCACGCTTTTTGGTGCTAAAGTCGGCTCGAGAGCGGATCGCTCAGCTTCGCCAGGGGGCTAAGGTCACGGACCTTGTCGGGATCTCGGAGGGAACCGGAACTTAGAACCTTGCGCTCGAGAGCTTCGATCACCGCGCCGGAGAAATTGACCCCTTCGAGCTGCTCCATTCCGCCGAGTCCACCGGGACAAAAGACGTTGATCTCCATTAACTTGTTGCCGACGATGTCGAGTCCGACCAAAAACATCCCGTCGGCGACAAGCTTTGGTTTCACCGCTTCGGCCACGGCCAGCATCTTGTCGTCGACCTCCACGCCTTCCATTACCCCGCCGACGTGCATGTTGGAACGGATGTCGTCGCCCGTGCGGCGGCGTCGGAAGGCGGCGTAGCGACCTTTGACCTTCAACGGCTCGCCATCCATCAGAAAGAGTCGAACGTCCCCCTCTTTAGCGGCGGTCAAGTAGTGCTGGGCTATCAGATAGCCGGTGTCGGCCAACGATTCGACCAGTTGGTTCAGGTTGACCGGACTCTTTTTCTTCACGATGAAGACCCGATCTCCACCGCTGCCTTGTAGAGGTTTGAGGATCATATCGCCCTTGAGGCTCTCGGCGAACTCTCTCACCTCTTTGAGGCTGCGCGTGATCAGGGTCTTGGGCCGTATCGCGGCGGGAAAACCCTGGAGGTACAGCTTGTTCGAGGCGCGAGAGAGACCATCGGGATCGTTTAAGACCATGACTCCATTTTGCATTGCCAGACGACCGAACAGCACTCCCATGCCCTGGGCCCAGTGGCGGTCGGAACCGTGTTTGGCGGGGTTGTCCCGGAGAAAGAGTAGGTCAGCTTCGTCGACGGGGATCCTCTCGGGAGTGCAGCCGGTGAGGACATCCTTGAGGTAGACGTCGTTGGAGATGTACCGTTGTTTGGGCGCTTTGCGCGCCTCCACCCAGAGGCGATTGGTCAGGTCATAGCTAAAGGAGCCGGGTTGGGTGAACCAGACCTGGTGACCACGGATAGTGGCTTCCCGGGCCAGTCGAATGGTGGTGTGTTTGGCCTGTTTCTTCTCGAAATCCGTGACAAGAAAGATGAAGTTCATTTACCTTTGCCCCCGATGCCCAGGAAGAGGGAGAGTTTGCTCAAGGTGGTGGGAGTGGGTAGCCATTCCAGTGGAGGTTCGCTCTCATCCTCGTGAGCCGTCCAGGAGGTCTCCCACAGCCGCACATGACCACCCGTGGCCACTGTGGCGAGATATCGCCCGTTGGCGCTGACGCAGAGCTGCCGGATTCGACCGCGATGGGCGGAAAACTCTTCTAGAAGGGCGCCGGTGTGGAGGTCGAAAAAAAGCAGTTGACCCCCTTTGGTGGCCGCGATCCCCACGGAAAGATTCGGGATCAGCTCGAAACTGGAAATAGCGGCGCTAGCGGCCTGAGCTAACTGAAAAACAACTCGATGACGACCGGGATCGCAAAGCGCCAGGCTGCCGTCGTCGAAGCCGAGGTAAAGTAGTGGGGAATGCCGGTCGTTATAGGCGTAGGTGAGGTGAGAGACACACTGGAGCCCTTTGGGCCGCGTGGGAGTCATTTTGGGTCGCTTGCTGCCCAGGGCGATCGTGCCGAACTCTTCCTGACAGGCCACCATGACGGTGTCGTTCTGGTAAGGAAAAACCCGTTCGAAGGGTGGAACCAGACCCGGAGCCTCGGCGATGACATGTTGGCCCTGGCCGGTATCGTAAACGCCGATGGCGCCGTCGGCCGTGACATAGGTCGCGAGCGGGCCTCGCAGGGTGACTTGGCGCAAGCCGTGCCGCTCCAGAGAGATGGCGCGTAGCTTTCGTCCGTCCTTGAGTCCGTAGACCCCGCCCTCGCCGCGCCGGTCGATGACAAGAATGGCTTCGCTATCTTGCTCGGACGTCATGGCCGCGGCCATGACGTCGTCGGTGGCCGACGCGTTCCAAAGAGCTTTGGTTTCGACGCCGGTGTCGAAGTAGAGCGTGAGCTCCGCGCCAAAGGTGACCAACAGGTGGCGTCCGTCGGCCGACAGGGCGATAGGGCCTGTTCGAGCCTCGGCATCTTCACTCGTGATATTGAGACGCTCCCATACCGCCTCGAGACGCTCCCGGCGCAGCACCGTGAGAAGCCGCCAGTTCATGTCCAGGGCTTCGGGCGACTGAGCGTACCCCTCCACGGAGCGGGCTCGGCTGAGGTGGCGATAAGCGGCCGGCACTTGATCGCGTTGTAACGCGGCCTCAGCCTGGGAGAGGCAGTCACGAAATCTCTGGGAGGCGCTGACGATCTCTGAGTAGCTTCTTCCCGGAGACAGCAGAAATGACCGTTCATAGACTCTCTGGTCTTCATCGACCTCCCACACGTCCAAGCAGCCGTTTCTATCCACGCTGACCGCCCGACGGCCGTCCCGGGCCAGAGTCAACGATAGGGGGTCGGGAACGGACTGATTCCACACCCGGAGCTTGCGAAACGGCCGTAGGTCGAACAGCTCCAGGTGACCTTGATGAAAGACCAGAGCGCGATTGCAGGCCCAATCGATCTCGGCCGGTCCATCTCCCTGGCAGAGAATCCGTCCTTGCCGATCGACGATGACAAAACCGTGGTCCATACGCACCACCAGGCTTCGTGCCTGGCTTGCCACGCTCAGATGGCGAACCGGAGAGGGGAGGCGAAGATCGAAGGTCGTGTCCTGGGTTTCGAAATTCAAGGCTTGCAGGCGTCCCGAGGCGTGACCCACGTACAGAGTCGAGCCGGTACGGTTGAGCAGCAGGCAGGTCGCGTCACCGGCATCTTCCACGGTGGGTGGCCAATCTTCGATTCGGATCTTGGAATCTTCGTCGGGTTGGGCGATCTGACCGGTCGGAAGTAGCAGGCAGAGGTGATCACCGTCTTGATCAAAGCATGCTAGAAGACGCCCTTGCCCTGCCAGAGTAGAACCGAAATCGAGTTTGTTGAGGCGCGACTCTCGGACGTCGAACAAAAAAAGCCCGTTCTTGTCGGCGACAAGCATCCGGTGGAGTTCCCGAGTAATGGCCAGGAGCCGTCCCTCTTTGCGGCCTAACAGATTCAGGTCCGGCAAACGTCTCATCTCGAACGCCGTGGCGTCCTCGACCACCAGCAGGCCGTTGGCGCACCAACCACGGGTCACGCGCGAGGCGCCCTGATTGCGGGTTGTCCTCTGGCTAACGCACTCCTCATCGACATCCCAGATCAGAATGGAGTTCTCGTTAACCCCTATGATGCCGGAGCTGTCCGGTAAAATCATGGCGGAGACCGCGCCGTCCGAGGGCACCACGTGATAGGCCGAAGAGGCCGAGGGGAAAAGAAAGCGTCCGCCCAGAGAGCGCTTCCCTTGAGTGGACAGGCGCTTGCGCTCTTGGGAACCGACGTCGGCCGGCATGGCTGTCAGCGCGGAGCGATAAGCTTTTTCGGCGGCGTAGTATTGTCCGCTATACATCAGAGCATCCCCCAGGGCTCTTTGGATCGGCCCGTTTTGCGCCGACTCGGAGGACAGACCTCTCAGGACATCGGCCGCCTCTTGCGACTGTCCCTCCTCAATGCAAAGTAAGGCCAGGGGAAGTCCGGCACGGGCTTGGCGAAGGCGCCGTAGAGCCTCCTCGGAGTCGATTCGACCCGCTCGCTTGTCCATTTGCGTCAGATTGTAGAGACACTCGGGATGGCCCGACTCGATGCGTAGCCCTCGGCGCCAGACCTCGCGAGCCTCCTCGCGCTTGCCCAGGGAGTACAACGACACGGCGCGGTTGTTGAGAGTGTCCGGACGGAGCTCGGTGGCGTCGGCCATCACACCGGAGTAGGGATGACCGATGACACGTTTGTAGATTCCCTCAAGGGCTTCTTGGAGGCGCTCCATGCTTTGGGGACGGCGCCTCGGGTCTTTTTCCAGACAGAGCAGAAGAAGCTGGACCAGATCCGCGGGGATGTCGGGATAGAATTCTCTGGGATCGGGGGCTTTGGCTGTCAGGTGGCGGTCGATCAGCACCTCGGGAGCCAGCCGCTCCTGCTCGCTATCGAAGGGGCGCCGTCCGCAGACCATTTCGTAGATGGTGACACCGAGGGCGTAGATGTCGGCGCCGACATCCACTTCCTCAGCCGACCCCCACTGTTCCGGAGCTCCGTACTGAGGGGTTCCGAGGAAGGCCCCGGTTGAGGTGATACTGAGGTTTTTGGGAAGTTGTGTCGCTACCGGGCCCGAGTCGATCGGTTCATCCACCGAAGTCGCCGTCTTGACGATGCCAAAATCGGTGATACAGACTCGCTCGTCTCCGCGGATCAGCAAGTTGGCTGGTTTGATATCCCGATGGATCACTCCGTGGGAGTGCGCGTAGGCCATCCCTCGGGTGATCTGAATGGCGATGTCGAGGACTTTTTCCCACTGCCCCGGCCGGACGTGACCGGCCTCGATCCATTGCTTGAGCGAACCGCCGGTGAGATAGTCGAGAAACAACGAGGGGAGACCCGAAATGTCCATCACGAACAGACACTGGACGATGTGAGGATGCACACCTAGATCGATCCAGGTTTCGGCTTCGCGGAGAAATCGGTCGCGCGCGGTGGGGGAGCCGACGAGTGCCGGCAGAGGCATCTTCACGGCCAATTCCCGGTTCCACTCGCGGTGGTAAACACGCCACACCACACCCATGCCGCCCTTTCCGATCAGCTCCTGGATCTGCATGCGGCCGTCAATGACGTCACCGGGTTTCCAGTTCGCGAAACTGATCGGGCGTGTGGTCGTAAGTTCGCCGTAAGTTCCCCCCGTATCGGTGTCGCTCAAGAAACCCCCTGGCGAAACTCCAGGCGATATCCATCCGGATCGAGCAAAATGGCGATCCGGTCTCCCCAAGGGGTGTTGACCGGGGCGACCTCTTTAGCTTCTTCAGGAGCCGAGCGCCAGAGCTCTTCGAGGTCGGGACAGGTGAAGAGAAGTACGATCCCGGTCGAGCCTTTTTGCCAACCGACACCGAAGGTCTGTTGCTCGGCCGGGCTCAACGACTCGTGCAGGTGTAGATTCAGCGAGTCTCCCAGCTTTAGTACGGAGGAACGGTTGGTCGTTTTTTCTAGAGAAAACCCCAGAGAGCGATAAAACTCCACGCTCCTCCGGAGTTCGGCGCAGACCAGAAAAAGACCACGAAACCCTCTGACTGCTACCAAGGAAACTCCATGTGGATCTGGTATTCGAGAGCGCGATCGAGGACCTGTTGGAGATAGTCCGAGAGGAGCTGTAAGAAAGTATCGGCTTCAAAGGCCTTAGCCGGAGACTCTCCCCCGATGAGCCACCAGAGCAAGAGATTGGCCGGCGCCAGGCGATCTCGCCGTCCATCCGGACCCCGATGGCCAAAAGTCTGTGTGACCAGGTCGACCCTTTCGAGCTCTCGAGGGGTCAAAAGCGAGATGGTCGCCATGCGCGAGAGCAGAACGCCCAGTTCCGGCTGGCCCGATCGATTGACGATCGCCTTGAAGAGATAGGCTATCCCAAAACAGGTGAAAGCCTTGGCCTCTTCATGGTGTCGAACCCGCACGGGTCCCGCACGCTCCACGCGATCGCGAAAGGCGCCCGAGGTCCGGGGCGACTGGGCGATGATGGAAAGAAGGGAGAGACAGGTAGGCAGGGCATGAAGGTAACGTTGGCCGATGCTGTCGGGTCCTGAACCAAAACGAGCGAGAATCTGGCGCGCTTCCGGCATCCCCATTAGTCGCTCTTCGATGGCCTGTCTTTTCCCTTCGAAGGCTTCGAGGAAAGGATCGCTCATGGGTGAGCCGGTTCGACGAAAATAAGCCCCCTCCCGCTTCTTAAAATTCTGTTCACGATTTTTTCAGGTGATGGTTTTAAGATGTGAGGGTGAAGATTATCTCCAACATTCAACGCTACACCGCGCCTCGAGTCGACCGTCAGACGGGTGTCGACACCAGCGGTGACGAAGTGGTCGTCGACGCCAAGGGCAACTCCATCGAACGCAAGGCCGGTCCTGGAGTTTTAGCGGGTGGAATTCAAGGCTATCTGTTGGATGGGATCAGCGGAGCGGCCGGCGGTATCATCGGAAGCGTTTCAGGCGCCGCGGTAGCGAAGAAGACGAATATGTTGGCTGGAGCCGCCGCCGGGACGGCCGTCGGAGCGTTAACCTCGACAGCCCTGACGGCCGGTCTTGCCGCCGCTTTCGGAGGGCAGCCCGGTAATCTCTTGATCGCCGCTGTCAGTGGTGGAATGGCTGGACTTTCTGGAACTCTGGCTTCGGCTCCCGGTGGAGCCGGCGTGATGTCGGGCGGAATTCAAGGATTCGTTGGAAATCGGATGTCCGGCATGGCGGCGGGTTCGGTCGGCGGCTACGTCGGACTCGAAGTCGGGGAGAGAACCGGATCCACTCCTCTGGCCATGTTGGCGGGAACGGCCTCGGGCGCCCTGGTGGGCGCGGGCAGCACCGCGGGTCTGTTCGCTCTTGTCGGTGGGCAAGCCAATGTCGCCGTGTTAGTGGGGTCGGCGGTCCTGGGTGGACTGGCCGGCGCGGCCGGCACCATCGGCGGAAGTCTTCGCGCGGCGCCGAAGGACGGCGTGTATGGCGGCATGGCGGCGGGTATGGCCGCCGGCGCGATGGTGGGAAATCCGATGTTGGGTCTTTCCTCAGCCGCGGCGGCCGGTTTCGCGGCCCGGGCTGAGAGCAAAGTTGGACAGGCTATTCTGGGAGTCGCGGGAGGCGCGGCGGCCGGAGCGGCTGTGGGAGCTTTGACCGGACCGTCAGGGATTTTGACCGGGGCCATCGCCGGGGCGTTGGCAGCTCCGGTGGGCGCCATCCTGGGCACGACGACGCGTCAGGTGATGCGCAACGCCCAGGTGGATATGATCGAGGGTATCAATAAGAAGTTTGTCGATCCTTACCTGGAAAAGCACACCCTATCTCACGGCCAGAAGGTGATGGTGGGCGCGGCCGCCGGAGGCCTGGCTCTGGGCACCACAGGGATGGTCGCGGGCTGGAAAGGTGTCGCCGTGATGGGAACCCTGGGCGCCGCCGCCGGAGCCTTTCACTGGGATCGTGTGATCAAGAAGGCCAAACAGCACAAAGAAGCCGACCAGAATGCGTCCAGTCACACCCGTCGTCAGGAAGTCTACGCTGACGTGGTGGCGGCTCAGGAGCGCATCATGGGCGGCGCCGAAGTGGTACCCACGTAGGACCTAGGACTTGGTCCGAAAAAACCTCCCAATTTGGAGCACGGATCCATCCCCGCTAGCAGCGTTGCTTTCTCCTCATTTGTGTCGGACAAACAGCGTCTAAAGCGCCTTGCCAGTGTGGCGCCTCCGCACTCGAAACCGGAAAGTTATTCCGGACCAAATCCTTAGTTGTGGTGCCGGCGATATCGCTTGTTTCGATTATTGCGGTTGCCACCACCGCCGTTGCGGTCGTTTCCACGCTCAGGGCGTGAATCGCGCTCCATGCGGTCGCTGCGTTGGGCTTCACGACCGGTATAGGCGGACTCCGGAAATTCTTCCATGTCGATAAGTTCGCCCAGGGTCGCGGTGAGATAGATACCGCGATTGAGCACTTGGCCGACCCGAGCGGTCGGGATCATGACGTCGGCGTTGACGTAGCTGGATTTCTCCAAGACCAGGTGAGAGATCGAAGCGGTGTCGGGGTCCACCATGATAAATCTTAGTTTTCCGACTTTTTCGCCGTCGATCGTGTAGACATTGGCTCCCACGTGGAGCTCGGGGGAATTGGTTTGGGACAAAAGGGTCTCCTCGAGTAATGCTTGGCGCCTAAGCAGCCCGCTTAAGGTTGGATTCACACTGAACCGCCGTCCAGTTTACTCCATGAAAGCGACCTGCCCCTTTTTCGCGCTGCTTAAACTCTTGAAAAAAAGGATTCGTGATCCCGGAAGGGAAGCTCTAGCAGCTTACTCAGGGGCTCCCTATCTCGTCCGAGTTCCAACGGAGTGGCATCCGTGCGAGCAGCACTTCTTAGTTTCGGGAGGCATTCTTTGGAGCAGAATATCGGTTCACTATTGACGGAGATGATTCAGGACGGCGGGTCGGACTTACTTGTGGCCGCCGGGTATCACCCCGCTTATCGTTTGCACGGGAGCCTCAAGACCTTTAAGGACCGCCCCAAGTTCACCGTGGCCGAGGTGCAGAATATCCTCAAGGAGATTCTGACCGAGGCCGAGATCAATAACCTGAAGAAAGCCAAGGATATGGACTTCGCTTATCAGGCTCAGCTCGGCCCGTTGGGGCACTGTCGATTTCGCGGTAACGCTTTTTTTCAGAAGTCTGGTCCGAGCGTGGTGCTTCGCTCGATTCCTCGCTCGGTTCCGACGCTCGAGGGATTGAATCTCCCGGTCGACATCGGCCAGGGTTTGATGGAGCACCATCAAGGCATGGTGCTGGTCACCGGACCGACCGGGGCTGGTAAAACCAGTACTCTGGCGGCTCTGACAGACTTCGCCAACTCGACGCGAGCTCTCAACATCATCACTTTGGAAGACCCCATCGAGTTCGTCCATCGACCGAAGAAGAGTCTGGTGGTTCAACGTCAGGTGGGGATGCATTGTGACTCTTACGCCTCGGCTCTGCGAGCCGCCCTTCGTGAAGACCCGGATTTGATCTTGGTCGGTGAGCTTCGTGACGAGGAGACGATCTCGCTGTCCATGACCGCGGCCGAGACCGGCCACTTGGTCATCGCCACCATGAACACAATCAGCGCGGCCCAGACCGTGAACAGAATCGTGAACTCCTTTCCCCCTCGCCAGCAGTCGCAGATCCGCACGATGTTGGCCGACTCGTTGCGCGGTGTGATCTCGCAACAGCTGTTGGCGCACTCGGACGGCTCGGGACGGTCGCCGGCGGTGGAGGTCATGCTATGCACCTCGGCCATGTCCAACCTGATTCGTGAGAATAAGATGCATCAGGTGAACTCGGTCATTCAGACCAACTCGCGGCGCGGGATGCGCATGATGGACGAATCGCTCTATCAGCTAGTGGAGCAAGGAAAGGTCTCGGCCAAAGATGCTCTGGACCGGGCCCACGATAAAACCTCGTTCGCCGAGCGTGTCAAACTCGTCCAAGGAGCCGCTTTATGATCAAACAATCCGCTGAGCTCGACCGCTATCTCACCATGACGGTGGATAAGGGCGGGTCCGACCTTCACCTGCAGACAGGGGCCAAGCCTGCCATTCGTATCTTGGGCGACGTGGTGTTCCTCGACGAGGAGGTTCTCACTCATGGCCGGACCGAGGGTTTGTGTAAGGAAGTTCTCGACGAGAGCCACTTCAACACCTTGTTCAAGACGGGAAGCGTGGATTTTGCTTATGAGGTGAAAGATTTGGCTCGTTTTCGCGCCAACTTTCTGCTTCAGCACTACGGTTACGGAATGGTGATGCGTGTGATCCCATCGCGTATCCCCACCCTGGAAGAGCTCAATCTGCCCAAGTCGCTCTACGAGATCTGCGACTACAATAAGGGACTGGTGATCGTCACCGGCCCGACCGGTTCCGGTAAGTCCACCACCCTGGCGGCGATGATCAATCACATCAACCAGAACCGAGCCATGCACATCATCACCATCGAGGACCCGATCGAGTTCTCCCACCCTTCGATCAACTCGATGATCCAGCAGCGGCAGGTCGGCATTCAGGCCAAGACCTTCGCTCAGGCGCTGCGAGCGGCCCTGCGTGAGTCGCCCGATATTGTGCTGGTCGGTGAGATGCGTGACTTGGAGACTATCTCCCAGGCGATCTCTGCCGCCGAGACCGGACACCTTGTTTTCGGAACGCTGCACACAAACTCGGCCGCCAAGACCATCGACCGTATCATCGACGTCTTTCCGGCTGACGCTCAAGACAGTATCCGCTCGATGCTCAGTGGTACGTTGCGCGCCGTGATCGCTCAGCAGCTTCTCAAAACCGCCGACGGCGAGGGACGAGTGGCTGTTCAGGAGATCATGACGGTGAACATGGGTATCTCGGGTCTCATTCGTGAGGCTAAGACGTCGCAGATTCCCTCGTTCATCACGATGGGATCTCGTGAGGGGATGCAGAGCATGGACCAGCACCTGTTGAACCTGGTGCAGGACGGTCGAATTTCAGTGGAGGCGGCCTTCGAGCGTTGTCTGTCTCCGAATACCCTTACCCGCGCGGGACTCAATCCACCGGCCGACCTTCTCTAAGCTAAGAGAGAATTTGTGAACGAGCTGAAAGCCTTCACCGGTCGCGGTGGAGGCTTTCAGCTTTCCTGACCATCTCCGAGTAAAGCCCGCCGAGCGCCATTAACGAGTCATGGGAGCCTCTCTCCACGATTTGGCCCTCGGACAGGACGAGGATAGTATTCGCCCGCCGAACGGTGGCCAACCGATGAGCCACGATCACCGCCTGCCGGCCCTCCAGCAATCGGTCGAGGACCTGTTCGAGCTGAGCTTCGGTTTCCGAGTCGATATTGGCCGTGGCCTCGTCGAGGATGAGAAACTCCGGGTCAAAAGCCAGTGCTCTGGCAAAAGACAGCAATTGCCTTTGTCCGGTTGATAAAGTGTGTCCTTTCTCTCCCACCACCGTGGATAGACCCTCGGGAAGCTCGGAGAGGAGCTTGGAAACTCCGGAGCCTTCGACGGCCGCCTGGATCCGGTCGTCCTCGAAGCTTTCATACAAGCCGATATTCATGGCCACGCTGGCCTTGAAAAGGAAAAGGTCTTGGGAGACAAAGGCCATTCGGCGACGCCAGAGGTTCAGATCAAGCTGCTCGAAGGGGACTCCGGCGTAGCGAATCTCGCCCTGATGCTTCAGCTGGGGATCGAGTTGGTAGAAGCCTAAAAGCAGGGAGATGATGGTGGATTTTCCGGACCCGGTGGGCCCCACCAGGGCCACGGTCTCTCCGGGCCCGATGGAAAAGCTCACGTCTTTGAGAACCGGCTTGTCCGGACTGTAGTGATAGCTGACGTGCTCGAACTCGATGGTCTGGCGATGAGCCGGCTCTGTCTTTCCTGTCGGTTCCTCTCTGAGGTCCAAGAGTTCCAGAACTCGGCCGGAGGCGACGCTGGCTCGCAACAGGATGTTGTACCGCTCCGCGAGTTCCTCCAGAGGTGAGAAGAGCAGGCGAACGTAAAGCAAGGACGAGACGAGCGTGCCCAGACTCATCTTTCCTTGGAGTACTCCGATACCGCCCAGAGTCAAGAGAATTCCGGTGGCCAGGGTTTGGGCGACGTAGAACATCGGTCGAAAGATCGAGATCTTGTGAATCAAGGCGACCTCGTTGTCGTAGCATTCGCGATTGAGCTTGTCGAAGCGTGTGCGCAGAAAGTTCGCTCCGCCAAAGCTTTTGACCGTGGAGAGCCCCTCGAGCACTTCTCCCAGAAATCCGTTGATGATGGCCAGTAGCCGCCGCTGGACTTTGTACAAAGGCGAACTGGCCTTGCGAAACCACGCCACCAGGCCGAGCAAGGCTGGAAGAAACCACAGCAAGGTGAGACCAAGCTGTGGATCGGTGGTCAGTAGGGTGGCGAAAATGGCTGTCAAAAGCAAGAGGTCGCCCAGTCCAGGCGCTAGCACCGAGGAGAACATCTCCGAGAGGGCGTTACTGTCGTTGACGACCCGGCTGACCACCCGACCCGCGGCGTTTTTATCGAAGTAGGCGACGGGCAGTCGATGAAGTTTGGAAAATAGCGCCAGACGAAGATTGAGAACCAGGGTCTGTCCAAAACGATGCAACAAAAGCGCCGCCGCGTAGTCGACGATAAAGCCGAACACGAGAAGGCCTAAGAACAGGTTGGATAGGGCCTGGAGCTGGTCCAACGCCTCGGCTGAGGAAACGGTTCCGATACCCGCGAGAGGGCCGTCGATGGCGGCTTTGACTAGTTGCGGGAGCCACACTTGAATTCCAGCCAGTAGAGCCAGGAGCAGGAAGGCGATCGGAAGGTAGCTCAGGGTGCCACCAGCTAGCGGTAGTAGTCGACGAAGAGCGAGCCCGCTGGGGAACGTGGGCGCGCCGTCTGTGTCGTCATCGAGATTGTGCTCAGACAAGCTCGCTCTCCTCATCTTCCTGAGCTTGCCTGCGTAACAGCTCCTGATAGAGACCGGCTCTGCCGGCTAGCTCTCGGTGGGTCCCGCGATCGACGATCTTTCCGGCGCGAGTGACCAGGATTTCGTCAGCGGTCATGACCGCGCTCAAACGATGGGAGATCAAAATCAGACCTCGTCGATCTTCGCCGCGGTCGCGCAGGCGACTGAGAATACGCTGTTCGGTCAGGGTGTCGACGGCGCTCAGCGTGTCGTCAAGAAGTAAGATGGGGGAGGGCTTGAGCCACGCCCGGGCTAGCGCCGCGCGCTGTCGTTGCCCACCGGAAAGAGAGATTCCTCGCTCGCCCAATTCGGTCTTTAAACCCTTTGGGAAAAGCGCCAGGTCTTCGGCCAGATCAGCGGCCACGACCGCCTCTCCCAGCTGTTGATCCGTTGCCTGCGCATGGGCCAGGCGCAGATTATTGGCGATGGAGTCGGAGAAGAGAAACGGTTCTTGCAGAACCGGAGAGAAGAACTGCCGGATGGTACGGTGGTCGAGGCTCGAGAGATCTTGCCCGTCGATGAAGACGGACTGGGCGGGGATTGTTTCCAGGGCCAGCAAGAGACGCACCAGAGTGCTCTTACCCGAGCCCACAGGGCCAACGATCCCGATGGTTTGGCCCGGCCGGCAGGCAAACGACCAATCGACCAGGCTCGGTTTGGCCGCGCCTGGGTAGGAAAAAGTCAGATTCTTGACCTCTAGAAGACAAGCTGGAAGCCCCGTTTCGGGGAGCTCGAGTTCCGGTTCACCCTCATGGGTCAGGATTTCGTCCAATCGGTCGATCGAGGCCGAGCCACGCTGAAGCAGTACCAGCATCCATCCCGCCGCGATCATAGGCCAGGTGAGAAGGCCCAGATATCCGATGAAGGCGGCAAGATCCCCCACCGTCAGCTTTCCTTCGACCACCAGCGCGCCGCCGACCTTGAGAAGCACGGCGGTGGATGAGCCGGCCAACAGCAAGATAAAGGGATTAAAGCTAGCGTCAACTTTGACGTAGCTTATCATCTGCTCTAGATAGTGATGATTTTTCTCGGAGAAAGAGACGATGTCTCCGCGACTCTGAACGTAGGAGCGTAAAGTCCGAATTCCGGCCAGGCTTTCCCGGGTCTTTTCCGTCAAGATCTCGAGGGAGCTCTGAGCGCTGTCCCAGCGTCGATAGATGAGACGCATGGCGACAGCCATCACAAGGGCGAGTATCGGGAACGGAAGTAGAGCCCAGCCCGTCAAGACGACGGAGAGTTTGAACATCATTCCGGTCGCCACGGTGGTGATAAAGACCGCGTCGAACAGGGCGATAATCCCAAAGGCCAGGGCCTGCCCAACGGCGGGGATGTCGTTGGAAGCAAGCGATAGAAACTTTCCGTTCTCGGTGCTTCGGGCGCGAATCGAAGTCATGGCCATGGTCTTGTCCAGCAACTGGCGACGCAGGTCAGCCTCGATCCGCTTGGAGGCTCCCAGGATCAGATGGCGCCAAAGTTTTTTGGCTAGAAAGGAGAGAATGCCCAAAAATAGGATGAATGCTCCCCACCAGAGCAGCTCGGTTTCCTGTATGGTCCGAGCTTCCAGGCGGTCGACCAGGAGCTTTGTCAGCCAGGGAACGACCAGGGTGACAAGATCGGTTATCACCACGCCCAGCAGCCCTCCCAGGGTGTGCCAACGATACACCGCCAGCAGCTGCAAAAGCCGTCGCAGCCCCCGAGCCGAGGTTTGAGGCGAGTTTTCTTCTTTCACAATTCTCTCAAAAAAGAGCCGGTCATCGACCGGCTCCTTGGTTTCATCTTGAAAATACGGTCTAGGAGACGGTGACCTTGGTCATTTTGTCGTTCTGTCGCACTTTGTCCACGATCTCCAGGCCGTCGGTGACCTGTCCGAAAACGGTGTGGACGCCGTCCAGGTGAGGCTGTGGGGCGTGACAGATGAAGAACTGGCTGCCTCCGGTGTTCGGTCCGGCGTGAGCCATGGAGAGGGTTCCTCGGAGATGTTTGTTGGCGTTGATCTCGCAAGGAATTTTGTAACCCGGTCCACCGGTTCCGGTTCCGTTGGGGCAGCCGCCCTGGATCATGAAGTTCGGGATCACGCGGTGGAAGGTCAGGCCGTCGTAGAAGCCCTCTTTGGTCAGCTTTTCGAAGTTGGCCACCGTGCCGGGAGCGTCTTTCTCAAACAGTTCGATGGTCAGGGTGCCGTGGGCGGTTTCAATTTTGGCGGTTTTCATAGCGGAAGCCTTTCTAGAATATTCAAGTGGGGAGGCCATACGTTCTTTGGTTGCCGTCTCCTGTCATACAGCGGAGGGCACGTAGTAGCGCCGCTCCCCGAGCGGGATACCGGTAAAGTTGCACGAAGCCTGTCGCCGTGAGTTCCCCTATTCTTTTTCTCAATCGCGGCGCTGTCACCAAGAATTTGGATCCCAGGGCTCTGGTGGAGGCCCTCGGGGATGCCTTTCAAGAGCATTCGAGCCGCTCGGAGAGGACTTCGGCGGGGCTCGATTTCCCTATCTGGGGCGGCTCGCTTTCGTGTTCCCGTTTGGGGATGACCCCTAGTATTCCGGCCTACTCGTTGAAGTTGGAGGGAAAGCTTCCTGGAGGCAATCCCACCATTAGCGGCCTGATTCATCTTCACGATCGTTCCAGTGGCCAGCTTCTGGCTCTTCTGGAAAGCTCTCATCTCTCGGCCGTCAGTTCGGCTCTGACGGCGGCTCTAGCTACCGATCTGATGGCTGCTCCCACGGCTCGCCGCCTGGCTGTGGTGGGAACGGGAACTCAAGGATGGCTAGTCGTTCGATTTCTTTTGGAGATGCGCCAACTCGAAAGCGTCACGCTCTTCGACTTGGTGCGGCGGCGCAGTCGTAAGATGGCCGAGCGGCTCTCGAAGTATCCCAATCTCGAGGTAAGAGTCGGAGACGCCTTGACTGAGACGGTCGCCGACGCGGAAATCGTGATCTGCGCGACCTGGAGTCGGACGCCGTTTCTTTTTTCCGAGATGGTGCGACCGGGAGCCCACATCACCACCCTCGGCTCCGACGAGAAAGGAAAGCGAGAACTCTCACCGGAGATGCTCAGGACTAGCACCTTCTATTGTGACGATCGCGATCTGGCCACCTCCAAAGGTCCTCTGAATGGTCTCAAAGGTGGGGCGGAAATGGTGGCCGCCGAGCTCGGGGACGTCCTGGCGGGAAAAGTCTCCATTCGCTCTGGCGAAAGCGACGAGAGTACCATTTACGGCCCCGTGGGATTACCGTTTCAAGACCTTATCGCGGCTTGGGGCGCTTATCAAAAAGCTTTGGCTCGTAAAGCGGGGGCATGGTTCGAGCATCTGGCATGAGACTCAAGCCTAACGGGCTTTTTTATCCATCATCATGAAGATGATAGAGCGCCGGTAGTCTCTCCACTCCTGGTCGGACATGGCGCCTCGCACGGCGAACATTTCATCCACAAAAAGATGCTGGCGCTCTTCCTCTGTTTCTAGAATTTGATTGAGCTTTTTCTTGATGTGGTCTGGATTAGGGTTGTCGAGCGCCATCAACTTCATCAGCTCGACTTTTTGAGAGCGTAGTTTTTCAGAGATGTCACGCCGTTGGCGCTCGTAGCGCATTCGTATCGCTTCGAGAGATTCTCTTGGGTCGCACCAGCCGACTTGGACAAGGCTTAAGGCCAGAGCGATGGTCACCAGAGCCGTGCCTGCTCCACGGAACAAGGACTTTTTTTCGTGCATCTACCTGCGACTTGGCCCTCGATGGGGCACATTTTGTGAAATGTACTCCACCGGAACGACCATGCCCCGATCTCGGGCTAACCAGGTGCGGGAGTCTCGGGGAGACGACAGGGCTGACATCATGTCGCGATCGATAGGGCTAAACTGAGTGGAATCCGGAAAGAGTTCCAATGAAAAGCCGTCCTGGGAGGCGAGCTGAATGAGGTCCGGATCAAGTAGCCGTTCGCTGGAGCTGGATGCGACTACACCGGAGCCCGCCTCGGCGGCAACCTCATGAGAGCTGGTTCTTAAGGAGCGCCCCAGGCCAAAGCCCAGTAAAATAGCGGCGGCCGCCGCCGCCATTTTGAGCAGAGGCCGTCTCCATTGCCCGCTTTCATCAAGAAAGGTGGGTAGCAGAGGCTTGGGTAGGCACTCTTCTTCTCGGATCTTTTGCCACACCTTAGCCCGTAGCAAAGGGCAAGGCTCCAGCTCCTCGCCCTGGAGATCATCGAGCGCCGACCAGGAGTCGAGGAATAGCTCGCGTTCTGCCGCACAATCCTGGCAGCAGGACAGGTGGTCGGCTAGGCCGGTCTTTTCGACCTCGCTTAAAGCATCTTCCGGCTCGAAAAGATACTCGGCCCAACGTTCACACTCGCCTTTCATAACTAGGCGACGCTTTCTCCTCGCTCGAGATAGGGAACCAGCTTCTCCTTGAGATTGAGCTTGGCTCGATGAATACGAGACTTGACGGCGGGGATCGAAAGGTTCAGGGCCTCGGCGATCTCTTCGTAGGCCAGACCATGAAAACGTTGTAGAACAACGGCTTCACGTTGCTGATCGGGTAGGGTCTCCACCGCTTCTCGTACCATGGCGGCTAGCTCCAGGCGAGAGACCTGCTCCTCGGCCGAACCTGTCGGATCCTCGAGCTCCTTGAGCGGAAGCTCCTCGTCTCCACGACCTCTCCGGGTGGCGTTGAGCGACGTGGTTTGACGACGCATCGCTTTGGCCCGTTGGTTGCGGCACAGGTTCAGGGTGACCTTGTAGAGATAGGTGAAGAATTTGGCGCGAGCTTCAAATCGTCCCGAGGCACGGTAGATTCGTAGAAAAACCTCTTGGGCCAAGTCGTGGGCGATCTCTCTGTTGCCCGTGAAACGGTAAACCAGATTGACCACGGTTTTCTCATGACGCTGCATGAGCTGATTGAAAGCTTCATCATCGCCCGCCTTCACACGGGCCATGAGTTGTAAATCAATATCGTTAGCGAATTCCGGAGGAAGAGGCTCGATCTTCTTCTCGATATCTTCCTTCGTCGAAACGCCAAGCAAACTGTGATTCGCAGCAGCCAGCATTAACGTTACCTCCATCCTTTGACATCTCATATAACCCCTACGATCGTCGAAGGTTCCGGAGTGAACTAAAAAAATTGAACTTCTTTACTCGACGATGATCTATTTATAGATGACGTCGTCGATCTCTCCTACCGGAGCGGGGATAACATGGACCCCTACCAGTTGACCCACTCTGCGGGCGGCTTGCGCCCCCGCGTCCACCGCGGCTTGAACCGCGCCGATATCTCCCCGCACGTGAACCGAGACGATACCGCCGTCGATCTTCTCATACTTGCTGAGTTGAACGTTGGCAGCTTTCACCGCGGCGTCGGCGGCTTCCACCGCGCTGATCAGCCCGATAGTTTCAATCATTCCTAAAGCTCGACCATAGGTCATGTCCTGCTATCCTCACTTCGTCCTAAAGCCTGGCCTAGTTAGGCGCGAACCCTGGGCTCTCCTGCGAACCCCGTGACTATCGACCGACCTGTTTTCGCAGTTCGCCGACTTCACTTTCCAGGCTGGCGATTCGTTCGTCGCGTAGCGATAGCTTCCACTGGAGAGAACTGACCTGGCGGTCCAGGCTATCGAGCTTGTCTCGATATTCTTGTTCGTACTCGGTGGAGAGGTCGCGCAAGCGATTCTCTCGCTCGATCAAGAGCTCGGTCAACCGCGTCGACTCTTTGAGAGCCTTTTTGAGCGCTCGTTCGTTCTCTTGTACCCGGCCCGCGATCTTTTGCACCTGAGCCTCTCGGGCTTGCAGACTTTTTCGAGTGGCCCGAAGCTCGAGCTCCATCTGCTCGAGACTCTGGTCGGTGTCGGCGGCATCGCGCAAACGTCGCTGCAGCTCTTCCACCTTCTGCTTCCAGCCTTCAACATCGGTCTCGGACAGGCGTGTCTTGAGGGCGGTGTTCTCTTGCCGCAGCCTGGTGGTGGTGACTCGAGCCGCGGCTAACTGTTCCACAAACTCCTGATGTCCCGGGGTGTTAGTCTCTCGGGCTTCCAGCAGGGACTGATGTTTAACACGCAAGGTCTCGAATTCGGCTTGTAGCCGCGGGAAGCTTCCGTCGCTCGGACCCGAGCTCTCCTCCGATGAGGCTCCCAGAGCCAGCTTTTGCTCCGCCTGGTCTTTCAGCTCCTTGAGGCGACGGAAGCGCTGGAGATTGCCTTCTTGCAAGGCCAGGAGCTCTTCGATCAGAGGAGTCTGATCCTCGAGGGGACTCGATGAGGCTTCCCAAGAGGCGTTCCGGGCATTCTCCAACTCCGCTTCCAGGTCCGCGATAGTGCGTTCACGCTGGTCCAGATGGGACTGGAGCGCGCTGTGGCGGTTCTCCAGCTCCTCGAGCCCGTTTCGCGCCTCTCGAAGTTGAGATTCTAACTCGGGAGAGCCGAAATTGGGATCCTCGGTCTGCTGTTTGAGGAGAGAGAGTTCGGATTCCAGGCGGGCTGTTTCGGATTCTAGCCGGGCGCGTTCTCCATGGATGAGCGACAGCTCTTGGCGCGCCGCTTCCCCTTGCCTTACGGCGTCCTGGGCATGAGCGAGCTCGCGCCGCAACTCCTCCACCTGTCGCTCGAGGGCGGCATCGTTTGAGGCGCGGGGCGGGCCGGCTGCCTCGGTGTCGGCCATTTGGCGCCTTAGCGAGGCGAGTTCATTCTCGAGCTCGGCCGAGCGACCCAGTTTGTCCTCGAGGTAACGAACTTTCTCTTCCAATCGAGAGGTGGCCGCTTCATCTTTGGTTTCGCTCTTGGCTCGCCGAAGCTCTTCCTTGAGTTTCTTGTTCTCGCGAGCTAGTGCCGCGTCGCTCCCGGCTGGAGTTTCGACGGATTTTCCCTTGCCGAAGAGCTTGGCGAAAAAACCCGCGGATTTTTGATGGGATTTCTCAACCGGTTTTTGGGCCTCTTTGAGAGCCTGGCTCTGGGCGCGAGCGATCTCGTCGCGCGAATCGTGTTGGAATTTCTTGAGATCGTAGGGTTTGACTCCCGAGTCGTTACCCCGCAGGGTGTCTTTGCGGACCCACTCGGAGACCTGCGCTGGTGTGACGCGAAGGGTCTTGGCGACCTCTTCCACCGAAAGATAGCCCGAGCCCGACGGGCCGCCCTCACCTTTGGGAACAAGCGCCGCTCCACCCGGTGAACCACCCGGTGGGCCAAAGCTTTTGCTAACTAAACCGCGCCGTGACATCCGTCGGGCTTTCCTTGTTCACCTATTCCGAGTTCTCGCGATAGGACATATATACGAGACGGGAGGGTCGTTCACCTCGCCGTGCAGATTTTACAGCGGGGACAGTTCCGGCCAGGCAAGCTCCACGCCTTCACTTCGCAGAAAGGCTTGAAATCTCAGAACTTCCTCTCGAGACTGTCGAACTTTCCCCGGAGTGAGTCGCTCTCGCAGGCAGTAGGCCGCCAGCAGTCCCGAGGCTTCTCCCACATTCCACTCCACCGGGTGAAGGCGGTAGCATCCGTTGGTGATATGGGTGGTGGAAAGGTTCTTGGCCCCGGCCAAGAGATTTTCCACCGCTTCTCCAAAGAGCGCTCCCAGCGGGATTTGAAAGGGCAGGGAACCGACATCCAGATAGTTTTTGTGGGCGGTGCTCGGATGGAGATCAATGCGATAGGCGCCCACTCCGACGGAGTCCTCGAAGGCTTCGGCCGATGGGTGGCCCAGCACAGCTCTAGCCGTCTGTCCCACGTGGTTTTCGGTCACCGCGGTGAGCCCCACGATGCGCCGGCATTCTCGGATATAGGGAGCCATGGCCAGACCGTCAGGGCCTTCGGTCAGGTCACCGCGCAGGCGCAGCCCAGGCCAGCCGAGGCCGCCGTCAGGCCTAGGGGCTTCGGTCTGCATCCAATACAGCATAGAGAGCGACTGCTGGCGCGCCTCGTAGAGAAAGCATTCTTGCTCCTCCGGGGTCGCGCCGATGAGATTCCCCTCCAGGTAGTCGATCTGTGGCCAGTTGACCAGCACGATATCGCTCTGGTAGGTCCCTTCGCGAAACTGCTTTCGGTCGGCGATACGGCGGAAGGTCCAAAGGTCCATCGGTCCCCGTTCGGGCTGAGGGCTGATCGGATCAAACGTTCGTACCACGGGTTCCAAAGTGATGGGGTGGGTAGCCGACCAGCTCAGCATTTTCGAGCCCCAGGGTGGAGTCAGGTGAGGGTCGTAGTCTCGCCATCTCTCCCACTGGTCCGGTTTTTCGATGACGTGCTCTCCCTCGGGATCGTAGTCCACCACGAAGCACCAGCTGATGCCTTGGACGTCGTTGGGGTCCGCCACCTCGGGCGCGCTCGGTTCGTCGAACTCCGAGCGTGCTTCGGCGCCTGTGCGGAAAGGAGTGCCGGTAAGGGGAAGGAGGTCACCGAGTTCGGTGGCGTCGATCACGAAGGGGGCGCTGACTCGACGCTCACCTCCGGTGTCCAGATTGACCAGGGTCACTTCGCTGACCCGTTGCTGGGAGACCTTGGCCGCGCGGGGGACCTCGCGTCGAGCCACCGTCAGCTGTCCGCCGGCTTGGTAGGGTAAAAGGTAAGACTCCAGCACCGCCAAACTGACCTTGGGCTCGTGACAAAGAGCCGAGACAAAGCCGTTCCCTGGATTGAGACGCGGATCACAGGCGTGCTCCGGCCGCAAGGGGTAGTGATCGCGGTAGTACCGTCGCACATCCTGGCGGAGCTTTCGATAGCTCGCCGTGCAGCCGAAACTTTCGATCCAGGGATGTTCGTCGGGCGGGACGGCCTGACTGGTCATCTGGCCGCCCAGCCAGCGAAATTCGTCGCTAAGAAAAACGCGCCGACCTTGTCTCAGACAAGCCAGGGTAGCGGCCACGCCTCCCAGGCCGCCACCGATGATGGCGATGTCGAAATGTTGGACTTTCATGTTTGGCCGGAGGTTCCGAAAGTCGAGGGAGACTCCTCTAAGGAAAAGGGGTTCCACGGCTGGAGATGGATGTCATGAGCCATGGATGACAAGATGAGAGCCGAGATACCCGCCCGCACGGAATACGGAACGGAAGTGCTGGACCGAGAGCACCTCAGCGAGGAGCCGATGGAGCTTTTTGAACGCTGGTTTAGCACCGCCGTGGCGGCCGGCGTCCCGGAGCCTAACGGCTTTTGTCTATGCACGGGGGACCCGGAGGTGGGCGGAGACGGCAGAATTCTCCTGATGAAAGGCTTTGGCTCAAGCGGCTTCACTTTTTTTACCAATTTCGAAAGCGCCAAGGCTGTGCAACTGGCTCACGAGCCGAGGGCGAGCATGGTGTTCTGGTGGCAGGCTCTTCGGCGACAGGTCCGCGTCGGCGGGCGGGTGGAGAAAGTGGGCGAGGAGGAGGCCGACGCTTACTTCGCCAGTCGTCCAAGGTCGAGCCAGTTGGGAGCCTGGGCCTCCGAGCAGAGTCGACGGGTGGAGTCTCGGCAAGTCCTTCTTGACCGCTACGGCGAGTTTGAAGCCCGATTCCCGGAAGAGGTCTCCCGTCCCCCGCATTGGGGGGGGTATCGCCTCATTCCTCAGCGGATGGAGTTTTGGCAAGGAAGGGATAGCCGCCTTCACGACCGTTTCGTTTTCATCAAGGGCTCGGAGGGCGGCTGGAGGGCCGAGCGGTTGATGCCATGACCCTGGAGACTTTGGCCGAGAGCGCTCGCGACATCGCGAGTCGCAGCTCGCGCAACGAAAAGATCGAGCTTTTGCGAGGGCTTCTCTCTCAGGTCGAGGGTCGAGAACAGGCGGTTTTGATAGCGCTTTTGAGTGGTTCTCTACCTCAGGGAAGGATCGGCGTGGGGCCGGCGGCGGTGAGCAAGTTGGCTCAGGCTTGCCCACAGCCCGCTCCTTCCTCGATGTTGACCTTGCTGGACCTGGAAGAAGAGCTGGCCGGGGTGTCCGCTATCTCGGGCAAAGGGAGCGTGGCCGAACGTCAAACCGCTCTGGAGGCCCTACTTCGCCGGTGTGGGCCAGAAGGGCAGTCGTTTCTTCTCGACCTTTTGGGAGGCGGATTGCGAATCGGAGCGTTGTCGGGAGTGGTGGAGGCGGCCATCGCCCGGGAGGCGGGGGTCCACCCAGACTCCCTGCGCCGAGCCGTGACCTTGAGCGGCTCTCTGGCCCAGGCGGGGTGGGTCGCCGTGACCCGGGGTGAGGAGGGCCTGTCCGAATTCAAGATAGAGCTGTTCCGACCTCTGGCGCCCATGCTGGCCAGCCCCAGTGATGACGCGGTCTCGGCTCTGGAGAAGTGGTCACCCGCCTTCTTCGAACTCAAGCTCGACGGGGCTCGCATCCAGGTCCATCGGGAGGAGGATGTGGCCAAGGTGTTCTCCCGAACCTTGCGCGACGTCACCGTTTCGGTTCCCGAGGTGGTCGAAGCCGTGCTTCGTCTTCCCGCTCGTCGTTTGATCCTCGACGGAGAGGTTCTGAGTTTGACCGAGGACGGCCGTCCCCGCCCCTTTCAAGAAACGATGAGAAGGTTTGGCCGCTCGACTCCCGACGAACTGAGCCGAAATGAAGTTCCGCTTTCACCTCATTTTTTCGACCTTCTTTTATGCGATGAGCAAGAATTTCTGCAGGCTTCCTTCGCCGCCCGGCGGGAAGCTCTGGAAGGCTTGCTCCCCGCGTCTTGCCTGGTCAAGGGGAGCTATTTCGAGGAACCTGTTTCGGCTCAAAAATTTTTCGAACAGGCGGTGACCGACGGGTTTGAAGGGGTGATGGCGAAGAACCCTCGAGGGACCTATCAAGCCGGCAAGCGTGGCGCCGACTGGCTCAAGCTCAAACCCACCCATACCCTCGACCTGGTGGTGATCGCGGCGGAATGGGGATCGGGGCGCCGGAAAGGGTGGTTGTCGAACCTGCACCTGGCCGCTCCTGACCGCAATGGAGAGCTCGTGATGTTGGGAAAGACCTTCAAGGGGCTGACCGACGAGGTTTTGGCCTGGCAAACCGAGCAGCTGCTAAAGCGAGAAGTCCGGCGAGGCCGTGGCGTGGTCCACGTCCGTCCCGAACTAGTGGTGGAGATCGCTTTCAACGACCTTCAGGATTCTCCCCAGTATCCGGGGGGACTGGCCCTCAGATTCGCCCGAGTACGCCGATATCGTCCGGATAAGACGCTGTCCGAAGCCGACTCCTTCGAGACCGTGTGGGCTCTGCGAAAAGAGTGATTGTCCGTGGCGGTCGGATTCGCTAGAATGTGGTCATGCGTTTGCCCTTGAAAAGATCGCTCCTGGTGGGCCTGGTTTTATCTCACATGGTCTGGGCCAATCCGATTCCGGTTGGACCGCCGGCCACGGTGGATGGGAAGCCGGTGGTCATGCCGGTGGTCAAAAAGTGGGGGCAGTACTGGTATCCGGCCTCCCTGGTGGGGCACAACATGGGGGTGGAGTTCGCCTTCGATCACGCCACGAAGACTTTGTATGTGGACGGTTCGCGTCTGGATATGGATACGGTGGTGGTCGACGGGATCGTCTATATCCCCATCAAGCCCAGACTCAGCAACGGCGGGATGGAGCCGGGGATGGCGATGCTGAAGGCCCGACGCCACGAATACGAAGCTCAGGAACACAACGCTCCGGAGAAGGCCGGGAATACTCAGATCATGTTTATGCACACCGAGGTGGAGGTTCCGGCTCATCCCTGGGAAGAGGAGCATTCGGGGGAGCCGGAGGCTTTCGGTCCGGTGATCGATCTCGATCCCACCGGTGAGACGATTCCCGTACCCGGGACCATGCGCCCCCAAGAGGCGCCCAAACCGCTGCCCAATAGAGTTTCCCGCATCCCCGCGGTGGCGCCGCCGGAGCAGATGCTCCCCACTAGTTCGACGGGCTCTATGCCGGCCATGGTCCGCACTCAGGGTGGCCCACAGGGAGGGTCGGTGTCGGCCGTGTCTCCTCTTCCTCAGGTGGGGCTGTCGAGTAGCCCCAGCGGTTTACAACCGATCCCCGGAGGCGGCGCGGGTAGTCTCGCCTTGACTCCGCGGCAGGTGAAAAATCAGGCCTTTGAACTTTCTCTGCTGGGTGGCGATGTTCAGACCGCCGCTGAGGACCGAACCCTGGCTCTGAAAGTGCGGCGGAAAAATATTAGCCCGGTGACCCAAGCCAACCTGGGGAGGTTCGTGCTTCGTTGTCAGGACGGTAGCCGTCTGGAGCCGGTGGAGAGCCGGAGCGCCCTGCCGTCTTCGGCCTTGAGCCCCGGCGGAAGCCATGATGGAGAGTTGGTGTTTCGTCTCGCCCCAGGCTCGGTTCCGGCCAGTTTGGACCTCGACGGAGCCATGCCGCTTTCCCTGGATCTGCTATCGCGTTAGAGTCCGAGGTCGACCAATTCCTCGGCCTTTCTTTCGTAGGAGAGGATTCTCGATCCGTCTTGCGAAGCTCCCGCCCATATTTGCCCGTACGGGGGATACCTGTAGGGGAGGCGAGCGGTACTCGTTGAGGAGGCCGCTCGATTCACGGAGGTGTTATGAGGAAAAGCAGATTTCTGATAAGTCTAATCGCGGCCACCGCTATCGGTCTAGCCGGGGTTGGCTGTGAATCGAGTGATTCGGGAGCGGTACGGGATACCAGCGATATCTCGAATTCAGGAGGGAATGTCGACCCCAACGAGCGTCGCTACATGCGGGAGTATCTCCTGGTTGCCCAGCGAGGACTGGAGGTCCCCGCTGCTAACTTCGGTACTACGGGCGGGAGTTTGCCCACGGTCGCCGGGCGTGAGTCTGGTGTGTCTCCAAAAGATCAAGTTGGAGTCGCCGCGGGACTATTGTTTGAACTGACCGGGATTACTAATGTGCCAAGTCCAAATTTGTCTTTTACCCAGCCGGGTGTATCGACGAACCGTACGCCGACGGACACTTCAGAGGTTCAGGAGGCGGGCTTCGCGGGGTTTCATCAGGTGTATCCTTCCCCCTCTGGGCGCTACGTGGTTGGACTTTCCCGGGCGAAAGATAATCTAGCATCCGACGACGGCGCGCCAAAGTCAGGGATTCAAGTCTTTCAAGTCGACACGCCTAGCGCGGAAGTGACTTTCCCGCCTCAGCCAGCGCTTGGACCTACTCCTGAGCGCACCTCGGTAAGGTATACTGTCCCGGGCCAGGGTGAATTCGTCTCCGGGGCTTGGAGTCGTGACGGGCGTTATTTTTATGCGAGCTTTAATGGAGATATTCTCTGTGCACCTTTTCTGGAGAGTAACGGCCGGCTAGATATTGACACGGCGAGCTTCGTGGCGTTTCCTGCCGGGACAACCGGTTTCAATAATGCGTTGCAGTTACTCGCTTCCTTCGATGGTAACTTTATTTTTGCCCTGGATAACGCGAATGGAGCCATTGTGACCTATTCGCGCGATCTTGACGACGGCAGCTTGACTCAGGTAGGAACTCTCGCGACCGTTTCTGACCCCCGCGGGTTCACGCTGGATCGGACCGGAACGTATCTCTATGTCGCTGGACGTGAGTCGCAGCAGTTGGCGGGGTATCGAGTGGGGTCTGATGGCTCGCTTGCTCTTCTCGATTTGTTCCCTTCTTCTGGGCTCGGCGCGGTTCCGGCCACTTTGGGTAACCCGTTGGGGGACGTGGCGGCCAACCCTCGACTGGACCAACTTTATCTGGGCGCTTATTCTGGAATAGTTTCTGGATATACAATCGATGTTGCGACCGGGGCTCTCGCCGCCAATGGTGGACCGGCTACTCCGCTGGGAGGACATCGCAATCTGGCGAACATCGAAGTTGAGCCGACGGGTCAGTTTGTGATTGCCGCTTATGAACACGACTTTGACACTTTCCAGGACTTTGTGACCCCCGCCAACGGTTTCCCCATTGACGAGAGTAACGTGTTCGCCAATACGAATTCCGCGACTAACGGGACGATTCCAACGGTCGCTTTTCCCGAGCTAGATGCGAGTGGTCGCGTGGCCTATGTTTTTCCTACCACGTTGGCGAGTGCCTTCACTGGATCTGTTCAGGCCTTTCGAATTCTCGACGCCGCTGGAAATGTCCGGGTTGAGGATGCGGTCGAATCTTCGAACCCTTACGGTTTGGGCTTCTTTCAACTGGTTGTCCAGGCTCCCGTTCCGGCCGACGAGACAGTCGTACCTTAGATTTTCAGAGAGCGGCCTGAACGGGCCGCTCTCTATTCGCTTTACTTGAAGTAAGTATTTTGGAGGTTGCTATGAGATTTAGGTCCTTGATGACCCTTCTCTTTATCAGTTTCACGGCGCTAGGCCTGGTCGGATGCGGTTCGTCCGGTAACAGCACCGAGTTTGTCGCGACGGGGCCCGGCGCGACTCCGACCACGGGCGGATTGGTCTTTCGCTTTCAGCCCGTGGCTCAGGCTCAACAGTTTTTCGAAGTGGATGCCAGCACGACTCGTCTTCGTTTCCGCTTTTATGAGAATGCGAATGCCGTCGGCGATCCGATAGACACGCGTAACGCGGATTTTGCTACGGAAGTTAGCTTGTCTGGCTTGTCGACTTCGATCCGTTCGGTTCGTATCACCGGGTTCGGTCAGGATGGTGTACCTCTGTACACTATCACCCAGTCTGTGACAGTCGTCGCTGGCGTGGATACTATCGTTTCGGCCACGGGAACTCCCGTCGCCGTTAGTTTGAGCCGCCTTGACCTTGTGCCGGCCAACAGCGTCGACAGCGAACCGCTGACTCAGGTCGAGCTCGAAGTGGGAGGGACCGCGCAAGTCTACCTGATCGCGACCTACGACGACGGGACCGAGCTGATTGTCGGCAGCGCGGCGACCTATGCCCCGGAGGGCGAGGGCTCCGAGTTCTTTGAAGTCAATAACTTTGGTTTACTCCGCGGTCTAAGCGCCGGAACTGGTGTGCTGAACGTGTCGTTCGGTGGTCAGACCTTGTCGATCACCGTGGAGGTTAGCGAGTCTTTGAACTCGACGTTCAGCAGCATTCACTTCGTGGAGATTGTGGAACAGGGCATCGCGCCCGTCGCTCAGGTCGAAGTCGCGGCGGGTGGATCTTACTCGACCACTCTGGTAGGAATCCGCGCCGGCGATAGCGCCATTCTTGGAATCAATCCGACCAGCATCTACGTAAGTTATTCTATCGAGGGTAGTCCCTCGATTACGGTAAATAACAATAACGGCGTCGTTTCCGTGAGTGGAAGTGCCGTGGAGGGTGAACTCGCGATTGTGACCGCCACGTATTCCAACGCTAACGGAAGCACTGTGTCTGAGACTCTACAGATCATCGTTCCCGCAGGCGGATAGCCTCTTTTCGACATTCCATTGAAAAAAAGAAGAGGGCGAGCTTGAAGGTTCGCTCTCTTCTTTTCTTTAGCAGAACCCACGGCAGGAACAGTCCCGTCGGCGCCTAAGTGACGCTGGCTATCGAGACGCCTTGTCTCAAGTCTTTTTGGAGGAGTAGGTTTGAAAATTCAAAACATTTTTGACCTGCCGTCTCTCGATTCCACGAGAAGGTCCACTGTCGGGCTTCTCGCCGCACTACTTCTAAGTTTATTCTTGGTCGGTTGTGGGGGGGATGGAGGCGGCGGTAATTTTGTCGCTACACCGGACACCGGTGGCGCTGGTGGAGGGAACAATACCAACACCGGTACCGGAACGGTGACGTTTAATTTTGTCCGGGCTCAGTCGTCGCCCATCGTGGTGCCGGTCGGGACCACTCGTCTGAGATTCGAGTTTTTCAATGCCCCTGATGGGGACGGAAACATGGTCTACCGAGTGTCTCGCGACTACAACGACCGGGTCGTCGTCGAGGACGTTCCCACCACGTCACGTTCCGTGGTGGTGACAGCCTTTGACGCTGACGGTTTTCCGATCGTCCAGTTCGTCTCGGACTTCACCATCGCTAACGACCAGGATATTACCATCTCTCAGACGGATGGTACCACCTCTAATGTCACTCTCGACGAGCTCGTCGCCTCGCCTCAGAGCTTGTCGCTCGGAAGTGGCGGAACAATTCGACTGACTCTCACAGCGGTATTTTCCAGCGGTGATCGGGTCACTTTGAATGCAACTCACCTCGATGAGGTGGCCTTCGGCACCAGCAATTCATCGGTGGCGACCGTTTCCGCTGGGGTGGTGTCCAGCGTGTCTTCGGGCACGGCGAATATCACGGCGACATTTCGCGGTGTTTCCGCCACGGTACCTGTTCAGGTGAACACCGGTCCGACGCCTCCACCCATCGCGACTGGTCTGTCCATTGATCCGGAGACGCTTCTTCCACTTCCCGTGGGCTCTCTCTCCGAGGCGTTGACGATCACAGCGACGATTCAGGGTAGTGGTGATCGAGAAGTGACTTTCAATGACGGTTTGACCTACATTTCCAGCATTTCTGGAGTGACGGTGACCAATGACCTGAAGATTCAGATCGCGAGTAGTGTTCCCGCCGGCACGGTCGCGACGGTGACCTTCCGATATCTAGGGCAGACCGCATCCATCGACGTCACCGTGGTTGCTAAAACCCTGGTGGATCTGACCTTTATTCCTAGTTCGGTTTCTATTCCGTTCGGGCAGTTTTCCTTGCCTGTGGAGATCAGGGGAGTTTACTCTGACGGCACGGATAGTGAGTTGCCACCCTCGGCGTTCACTTTTACCACCACATCGAGTCGGTTCACGGTTGACTCGAGCGGCAGTAAGCTCGTGGTGACTTCGGCGGCGAGCGGGTCCGCGGGAAGCGGGGATCTCACCGTTTCCAGCAATTCGGATCCTGTCACCAGGACGCTGACTGTTTCGGTCGGTTCTGTCTTCGTGCGAGAGCTTTTGGTGAACCCTTCGTCGGTGACCTTGAATCCGGGTCAGGCTCAGGAGTTCACGGTGACGGCGGTCTTCAGCGATGACCGCACTGTTGACGTGACGGATTCGGCGAATCTCCAGGTTTCCTTGGGAACGGGAGATGCCGGTGCGGTCCTTAACGGAACTCGTGTGGTCGCGACCGTGCCAGGAGCTTCAAGGCAGATTAACTTCGTTTATCCCGGTACAGGGAACGGGGGAGCCAACGTTTCGGCTACGGCGACCTTGACCGTTGTTCCAGTGACTTTGACAAACATCAAGATAGAGTTTGCCGGAAAAGAACTAGCGGATGTTCCCGTGGTGAACTTGCCTCGTGGATATGTTGGTGTGTTCGAGGTCATAGGAACCTACTCCAATGGGAGTACTCGGAGACTTGAAGCCAACGAGTACGCGGTTTCCGAAGACCGCGAGACTCTCGACTACGATCCTGACCCCAATCACGCTGTGGAGTTGTTCGACAACACCTATAGCATTCCCCGGGCCAACGATACTACTCTAAATGACGCAGGTGATATCGTGTTCAATCAGCGCACGGAAACCACCAGCGGTAGCCGCTCGACGCGGAGCGCTTTCTTGGTCAAAGACACCTTTCGAGCGGTCGTGGCCGACTGGAGACGTTACGAACCTGTCGAGACCGGCGGTACGGTGGAAGTCGACGTCGTTGTTAACGAAGAAGTTGGTGGCGGTGAGACTTCTGTCGTCGGCGGTAACATCGGTAACTTCGACCTTTTCAAGATCGAAGTATTCGATGCTGATGGTGTTGTTATCGACAGTTTGACTCGCCGAAATATCCAGGTAGCCGTCACCGACCCGATCGGAGTGGTCACGGTAGCCTCGGGGGCCTACGCGAATCGTCCTGAGGACCCGAATCTTTTGATCGGTACACCTCGTGAGTTCGACGTTCTGGTCGACTTCGAAGCGGCCCAAGCTGAAGATGGCGAGAATGACGTTGACCCTCCAACCTATTCGCCTCCCGCCGCGGAAATCAAGAACTTCAAGCTGGCCGAGGCTAACCTGTTGTTCGTCAACGACATCTCTGGCGGTAACCCCAATCTCGTAAGTCACCGTCCTACTCCCATTGGATTGCCAGCGTTGTTCGTGAACAACGCGGTTCAGGTAACCAATCTTGAGGTATCGGTCGTTCCGATCGGTGGCTTCGGCGGGCGTATTGTCCCGGTGCTTCCTACCGGATTTCAGTACGCTTACGACACCTTTGGCCCCGCGACCGCAGTGAATGCCGAGATTTCGGATACGGGTGCCGCCAGGATCACCTACACCTACTTCCCGGTGGACAACCAGGGTGCGGGCTTCGACATCGTCGTTGCTAGCGTTCTGACTCTGGAGCCGGTCTTGTCACCGTTCAACTTGCAGGTGGGACGTGGACAGTACTTCCGTACGATCGCGATCTACGGTGCCGGCCAGTCGCCGGTGGATGTCTCGCTCGACTATCGTCCCATTGTAACCTCAGGTGAAGGTAGCATTGTCATCAGCGAGAGTTCCGTCGATACGGGTGTGATTCTGGTCAACGGAATCGCGACCGGAAGCGCGGTGGTCCAAGCCCTCGATGTGGATAATGCTCAGGTCCCGGCTCGTGCTCAGGGTCCCTATACCGACATCTACGGCAATACCGCTACTCCCACGACGAGAGTGGATATCAATGTGACGCCTCCTTAGGTCTCATTGTGTTGAGTCCTATTTGAAAGCCCCGCTCTTCGGAGCGGGGCTTTTTTCTTCTCGCGGAGAAAGGGGTCGATATCCGAGCTACCTGGAGAGCATCACGTGAGAGCGGACCCTCTGTCGAACGAACTTATCGAGCATCGCCTGGCCAGCATTCCGTTGTTCGCCGTGCTTGAGCCCGAGGAGCGCGGCACCCTGGCGGGTATCTTGATGCCGCGCCGTATTCTCAAAGGGCAGCCTGTCTTTCTGCAAGGCGACCCCGGAGATGAGATGTATCTTCTGCTAGAGGGCCGGATTCGAATCGCTTGCGAGTCGCTCTCAGGGCGCGAGATAACCCTCGACATTCTTAAAGACGGCGGATTCTTCGGCGAGATGGCTCTACTCGATGGAGAGCCCCGCTCGGCCACAGCCGTGGCCGAGACACCCGGTCAACTTTTGGTTTTGCGTCGAGCGGATTTTCAATCGTTTTTGCATCGTAGCCCGGCCGCCTCGATCGCTCTCTTAGCCTTCTTGAGCCGGCGCCTTCGGGTGGCCAACGACAAGATTCAAGACCTAGCCCTACTGACCGTTCGCCAGCGTTTGGCCGCGACCTTAGTCGACATGGCTCTTAGAGAGGGAGAAAGTGTGCCTGGCGGGGTAGCGCTGGCCGGAGGGGTTTCGCATAAGACGCTGTCCGGGCTTCTCGGTACTTCGCGCGAGACGGTGAGCCGCATGTGTTCAGAGCTCAAGGACGAGGGTTTGATCGAGCAGCGAGGGCGACGTCTTGTCGTTTGCCAGGTGGAAGGCTTGCGAGAGATCTTTTCTGACGCCGGTGTCCGATAACGCATGACTCGGACGAAAGCGCTCAAGGCGTTGCGAGCCGGGATCAGTTTAGCAGTGGCCCTGGCTCTGGTCGGCTGGGTTGTGGTGAGCACTGGAATCGAGCCGGTCAAAGTCTTGGCCTCGGTGGATCATAGAATTTTCGCCGCGGCCTTTCTCTGCTACGGAGTGGGATTCCTAACCGCGTCCTGGCGCTGGTTTTTGCTGTTGAGGCACATCCGAGTTCACATGCCCTTCTTGACCGTCCTACGCCTGGCTTTGATCGGCCTCTTCTTCAACCTTTTGGTCCCTGGGGGAGTAGGGGGGGACGTGATCAAGATGGTCTACTTACGTCGGGAATCCGCGGACCGCTACCCTCAAGCCCTCCTCACGGTTCTTCTGGACCGTCTGATGGGACTAGCTGGTCTTTTAGTCGTCTCCATTGTCGCTGTAGGCTTGAACACCGCGATGATCGCGGGAGGCCCAAAAGAACTGCGTGGGCTGCTCGCCGTCGTCGCCCTGGCTAGTTTAGCGGGTTTGTTAGGCGGGCTCCTCTTTTTTCTCTGGCCTTGGATCTCGCGTTGGGGTTCCCGCTGGAGTGGTAGTCTCCACGCTCGCCTTCCGTTGGGAGTGCGGATGGTGATAGCGAAGACCACGGATGCGCTCGACCTGCTCAGGGCGGAGCCGCTGAAGCTGTTGGGCCTTTTGCTTCTCTCCATCATCGGGCACTTGACTTCCACGGCGGGAATGTACCTGGTGGCGCGAGCTACTTCGTTCGGGGCCTTTGAGCTGCCGTTTGCTCCTTGTCTTTTGGCTACCCAGCTCTCCAATCTGGTGGCGGCTGTCCCCCTGACACCCGGGGGGCTGGGTGGAAGAGACCTGGTTATGAGCCTTCTTCTCAGGGCCGCCGGGGCTCCCCAGCAGTTGGCGGGAGCGGTGCCGGTTCTGGTTACCATGCTGCTGGTCGCCTGGAGTCTCATTGGGGGTCTGGCGCTGTTGTGGGAGCGGGGTTCGAGGATGGCCGCCGCAGGCATGGCCGACGATGCCTCGAACTAAAGCGGCCATGAAAAGACTGATCTGGTTGTTTCTCCTGCTTGTCTTCGCTTGCGCTAGCGGGGTTCCCACGGACCCGCCGCCAAACTCTATTAAACCTATCGACCAATCGGTGGTGGCTACCACTCAGATGAATCTTAAAACAGACCCGGAGATCGCCGCTTCAGGGCTGTCCGTCGCGGCCGAGAATGGACTGCTTGTTCTGCGAGGCACGGTTCCCAGCGAAGAGGCCAAGAAACGGGCTGAGGAGATCGCCAAAAAATCAGCCGGAGTCGACAAAGTCGCGAATCATCTCGAAGTCTCCGGACAGCCGGTAGCTCCTTAGTGGGCCGAGTCCCACTGCGTTAACCCCGGGGGCTATCGCCCGTCCGGCCGGGCGACGCCTCGGCGGGTGAGTTCTAGGGTGCGATGATAGTCTCGGTGGAGGAAACGAATCGCCGCGATATTTTCATTTCCATGGAGATAGAACTCTCCGTTGGCGTCGATCGGAATGGCGGCGACGATCTCACCACCGTCGAGAAGCTCTAGATAGACGCCTTCCAGAGTCGGATCAGCATCGAGATTGACGACTCCCAACTTTGAGACTTCGTATTCCAGAGTGCTCCCGGAGGAGAGAGCCCTCAGGCTAACCTCTTGAGGCGCCTCACCCGCGCGAAATCTCTTCCTGAGGCGTAGCGACACCGAGTTCTGGCTGACTCTCCGCTCACCGTTCGCGGCGGCGGTCACTCCATCATCGCGCAGTTTTTCAGGAAGGGCGAAGCCTGAGGATTTGGCCTCCTCTTTGGCCCGAACAGCCAACCCTTCCGCTATCTCTAGAGCTCGATTCACCACTTGATGGCCCCGATAGGTGATGTAGGCGGGAACTCCCACGGCAAGAAGCAGGGCGAGAATACCTAATAATACCCCGACCTCCAGCAGGCTAAATCCGCGTGAAGGGGACTTTCTCATCCCCTGATGATTCTGCTCCAACCGCGTGCCCCCTTTATGCCTGGCGGCATCCCGTGGTCTTTACCGCGAAGCGGCATGAAGGAGATCGGGCCTCGATTCCAAAACCCGGTGAACTCCAAGGAGCCGCTAATGCTGGGAAAGACCCTCCCCTCGGGATCGGATGCCATTTCGTTCCACAATACTCTTTTTCGAGTCTCCGAACTCTGCTGGATTAAAGCTGTCCGGCTTTCTCCTTTGGAGCTAGGTGTGCGCGTGGCGGCCCTACTTCTCGGTATCGTATGGGTTTTTGCCATGAAATCGGCCAAGGGGACTTTCTACAATGTGGAGTTCTTACTGGGGATCTTCCCTATCGTTTTGGCCTGGACGACTTCGGGCAGTCTCCGCATCGGATGCAGCGGAGACTTTGAGGAGTCCTACGAGGAGCGGCGGGGAACGCGAGGAGCTCTGTTCTTGGGATGGATTCAGACGCTACGCTCTAAAGAGCCGGAGTGGCTTCACCTGCACGGGGGTTATTACGACGTCCTGCTCAACCCTAGTAGGATCGCCTGGATTCGCCCTTGTATCTCCTGGCAGTTCTATCCACTGGTGATGGTGGGTATTTTTGTCGGCTATCTCTATCTGCTCGGCCTTCATCTCGACCTGGGTAACACTCCGGTCATTGAAGACTTTCAGATTTTGATTTTTGAGGGGTCATCCGGTACGGTGAGATTTCTCTCTTACTTGATGATCCTCGTCGCTCTTTTGGCTCTGGGCGTGTCGGTGAAACGTAGCGTCGAGATCTGTGGAACCGGCGGGGTTCAAGATACGTTTCCCATCAGCGCTCAAGACCAACAGCGACTGGTCGCCGTCGTGATTGGTCAGTCCGGATCCGCTCCGGTGAAAGCTTCCGCTTCCTCCTCCAGGGTGACTTCCGTCGAGGTTCCGGTGGCTGTGGCGAAACCAGCTTCCACTCCGGCTCCGGCCTCGGAGACTCCCGAAGTTCAGTCCTCTAAGGAGTAGGCGTTGCCCGCGCGAGCTTTTCGCGGTCAGCGGGAGCATAGATAGAAGAGTAGGAGGTCGCGATAGCTCCCTTGCGCCCCTCTTTTTCGACTTCTAAGAGTAACCCCACCAGCCAGGGCTCATCCTCATTCAGGCTGATTTCGAATTTTGTCACACCGCTTGCGACCCGGCGCTTGTCAGTAACGTTACGAAGGGCCGCGAGCGTGGTCGGAGGTAGAGGTGCCTCCGAATCGGCCAGGGTTTGAACGCTTCGGTAGAGGTTTCCATCTTCTTGCCAGTAAGCCACCAGTTGAGAGAAGGGGTTGTTGTGGTCAGTGGTTTGCCCCAAGGCACATTTCATCACTAGCGTTCCCTCCGGCGTTAGTGAAACAGACCCGGGTGACGAACGGACCACGTCGTCGCCGATCCATGTCGAGGTCATTAGCACACTCTGGCCGACTTCCGAGCGTTTTTGACCATCGCTCCAGGCTCGCATGGCAGGAAAGAAAAGTTGAATGGCCAGAGATAGAACCAACAGGGCCAGAACAGAGGCCACCAATAGTTCGATCAGGGTGATCCCCGACTGGCGACGAATATGCGGCATTCTCGACATCATTCGGAGAAAGGGGGACCGGCGGGATTGTAGCGAGTCAGGGACAGTCGGACCGGTTCTACCCCCGCGTTCCAAGTGGTTTCGACTTCGATTTGATAGAGATAGTTGCCGATAATTTTGATTTTGCGGACGGCCTTGAATTCTGTCGAGCCAATCCGTCGCGTCTGTACCAGGTCAGGTAGGGGCGTTGTCTTGTTGGGTTGAGGGGCCTCTTCAAGCAACTGGCGGGACCAGGCGGCGGCCATCTGAAGGTCGGCCGCGCGTTGTGAAGATTGGATTCCGGCGGGGATGAGTCCCAGGATGAGCATTAAGCTGACCGCGATGAGGCCCAGGGCCACCAGAACTTCCACCAGGGTGAGGCCCGAAGTGGAGCTATTTCGACACTCGACCACACTCGGGATCTTAGTGTATGGTAGGTGAGCCTCCTGCCCCGGCTGGAAGACTTGCAAGTAAGTTGGATAGACAATGAACGAGACGATGCGGAAAAAACTGTCCCCCGAGCTGATCGATATGATCGAGCAACAGAGGGTGCCCGATCCCGTCTCGGTGATCGTGCAGACGGAGGACGGATTGCAAGATGCCGACCGTCAAATGCTGGAAACGCTAGGCGGAGAGTTGCTCGACGATCTCTGGATCATCAAGGGATTCTCGGCCAAGATCCCGGCCAAAGGTCTGGAGATGATCGTGCTTCCCAGCCGGGTCACTCTGGTTCACCTCGATGGCGAAGTCTCTCGATAATCCTACCCCGTTGGATTGGCGGTTTTCGGTCGCTCCCATGATGGGTTGGACCGATCGCCACGAACGTTATTTTCTTCGCAAGCTTTCTCGTCGCGCGCTCCTGTACACCGAGATGATCAACGCCGGCGCTATCGTGTACGGACAGCGCGAGAGATTTCTCGCCTTCCATCCCGATGAGCATCCGGTAGCTTTGCAGTTGGGCGACAGCGACCCTGAGCGAATGGCAACTGCGGCCCGAGCCGCCGAGGAAGCCGGCTTCGACGAGGTCAACATCAATGTCGGATGTCCCAGCGACCGGGGAAGTCATCGTCTCTTCGGGGCCCATCTGATGAAACATCCGGACTTGGTGGCCGAGTGTTACGAGGCCATGGCCGAGGCGGTGAAGATTCCTATCACCATCAAGACTCGTATCGGAGTGGACAGGGACGATAGCTACGAGCCTCTCTTGGAGTTCGTGGAGCGTCAGGCGAAGGCCGGATGCAAGATGTTTCACGTTCATGCGCGTAAGGCCTGGCTCGACGGTCTTTCCTGTAAGGAGAACCGCGATGTTCCGCCGCTCCGCTATGAATACGTCTACAGGTTAAAAGAAGAGCGTCCCGATCTGACGATCACCATCAATGGCGGGATCACGACTCTGGAGCAGTGCCGAGAGCATCTTCAGCACGTCGACGGTGTGATGATGGGGCGAGAGGCTTATCACAACCCTTTCCTACTTAGTCAGGTTGACGAGATTCTCTATGGAGAGCCCCCTTCTGGTTTGACTCGAGAGAGTTTTCTCGAAGAGGTGGAGCCGTACATTCGGCAAGAGCTGGCGAAGGGCTGCAGTCTTCACAGTATGGTGAGGCACCTGTTGGGCCTTTATCAGGGGCAGCCGGGAGCCCGCGTATGGCGACGAATCTTGAGCGAGGATAGCTGTCATGAAGGCGCCGGGATCGAGGTCTTTCATCGCGCTAGGGAGGCCATGCTGGCGACTCGCCGCCAGGTGGAACGGAGTCTCGCCGAATCGGCCTCCTATCGCGCCGCCGCGGGCCTGTAGCTTTCCCCTGTCACTACTCTTGTTCGGGGCTAAAGAAAGCGCTGAGCTCGCAGGCAGGCCCAGGAACCTTGAGTGGACAGACAGTGTCGTCGACCGCGTGAAGGCGGCGCAGAGCGTAGCCCAGAGGGCCGGGCTCGCGATAGACTTCGACCTGGCGGCCTACGATGTCGATAATCCAGTATTCCGGGATGCCGGCTTTGGCGTAGACAGCTCCCTTCTCTTTACGATCGAAAGCTAAAGAGCTGACCGAGACTTCGATGACGAGGTCGGCTGTCTTAGGGTGTTGACCTCGCTGGATAGACTCTCGACCTATCAGAGCGAAGTCCGGTTGAGGTTGGCTTCTGGGTCCCAAATCAAGCGGGAGCTGGACAGCGACCAGGTGGCTTTCTCGATAAAGCGACATCAGGTGATCGGTTCCATAGAGAATGGGGTTACTGTGCTCCGGTCCCGGTGGTGACATAACGACGATCTCTCCCTCTATCAGTTCCACACGCTCTTCCGGTCCGAAGAATCCACCCGCGGCTAGGCGGGTGAATTCCTCACTGGTCCAGCGTCGGGTCGAGGCGTTCGTGATCAGCATGGGGGAGAGCTTCGACGTACGGCTTAGAAGCCCTCGACCTTGCTGAGATCGACGAGGCCCTGAGGCAGTCTGGCGATCTTGGAGAGAAGGCCCAGTCGAGCGTTCTTGAGCGCATCGTCGTCGGCCATCACCAGCACCTTGTCGAAAAACTCGTCAATGGCTGGCTGCAAGACCGACATCGCCTCCACCAGGGCGGAGATGTCGGCCAGCGGAAGCTCGGCGCTGACCTCGGTGTAGCGGGCCAGGAGGGCCTGAGAGGGCTCGTCGGCAAGTTGGGAGGCATCGATGGCCCCGTTGGCCGAGAAGCCTTTGACGATGCGGCAGCAGCGGGCGTAAGCGTTGAGCATGCTCTCCCAGTTCTCGCCCTGCACTTCGTTGGAGAGAGCCGCCACCACCTCGGAGATGCGGTAGGGGTCGGCCACACCGCCGTAAACCGCCGCCTCCACCAGGTCGTGACGGTGGCCCTGCTCCTTGAACCAGACCACCATGCGGTCTTTAGAGAAGGCCAGAAGATCCTTGAGGTGCTCGCCCTTGACCTCGACGGGCAGGTGAGCCGCCGCCATCTGGAAGAGGCGTCCCAGACCGATGGAGAGCTTGCGCGAGACCAGGAGGTCGATAAGGGTCAGGGCGTGACGGCGCAGACCGAAGGGGTCGGCCGAACCGGTCGGTTTTTTTCCGACCGCGAAGAGACCGACCAGACTATCCAGGCGGTCGGCGATCCCGAGGAGCGCTCCGGGCAAAGACTCGGGCTGGGTTCCGCCAGCTGCCTTGGGCAGGTACTGCTCGCGGATGGCCTGGGCTACCGCCGGCTCTTCTCCACTATCTAACGCGTAGACTTCGCCCAGCACGCCTTGCAGAGAGGTCATCTCCACCACCATGGAGGTGACCAGGTCGTTTTTGGCCAGTTTCGCGGCCTTGAGGGCGATCTTGGTCTCTTCGGGAGATACCTTGAGCTCATCGGCCAGGTCGGCGACCAGGCGTTGCGAACGCTGCTGCTTGTCTAACATGGATCCGAGCTCGGCCTGGAAGGTGAGTCCGGCCAGGTCGTCGCGGTACTCGGAGAGCTTTTTCTTACGGTCAGCCAAAACAAAGTAGGCCGCGTCGGCGTAGCGAGCGCGCAGCACGTCCTCATAGCCCTGAACCACCAGGTCCATGTCCGAGCGTTCACCATTGCAGACCACCACGAAGTTGGGCAGCAGCTCGCCCGAACCATCCGCTTTCTCCACCGGGAAGTAGCGTTGATGTTTCTTCATCACCGTGACCAGGACGGAGGAAGGGAGGGAGAGTCGCTCTTCCTCGAACTTCCCCAGGGCGGCGAAAGGCGCTTCCACCAGATCGGTCACCTCTTCCAAAAGAGCTTCTTGACCCTCGGGAACGCGCCCACCGGCTGTGGCCGCGACTTTCTCCAATTGGTCGACGATAGCGGCTTGACGGGCCGCGCGATCGACGAGGATCGAGTTGTCCGCCATCACCTTGAGATAGTCGCCGGCTGTCGCGATGTCGAGGAGCGGAGAACCGAGCGGTCTCAAGCCGCGGCTGGTGCGACCGCTGGAAAAGCCGGCGTAGTCGAAGGAGAGGACCGAGCTGTCGTGGAGAGCCACCACCCAGCGAATCGGTCGAGAGAACGAAACCTTGCTCTCGTTCCAGCGCATGGTGCGACCGAAGCGAAGTCCGCTGATCAAAGCGCCGAGCTCCGGTGCGAGCACCTCGCCGGCCAGCTGGCCCGGCTCCTGTTTGGTCGCGGCGACGTAGGTTCTTTTGCCGTCGGTCTCGACCCGAAGATCCTCGGGATTGATACCCTGCGCTTTGCAAAATCCTAGCCCTGCCTTGGTTGGTTTCCCTTCCGCGTCCAGGGCCTTGTCGGCGGGCGGACCCTTGAGCTCGATCTCGCGATCGAGTTGCTTCGGAGCCAACTCGTGGACGATGACGGTAAGGCGTCGCGGCGTCGAGTAGGTTTCGATCTCTCCGTGCTCGAGTCGGTTCTTGGTCAAGAGGTCGACCAGGTTGCTTTTGAGCTGCTCGACAGCGGTCACCACCTCGTGCGAGGGGAGCTCTTCGGTACCGACTTCAAGAACAAAGGGAGCGGCCGCCGTGGGCGGCGTTCCGAGGTCCGTCTCTCCCCCTCGGCGGTGAGCCGGCACGTTCAGTTGCTTCTGCAAGAGCGGGAAGCCTAGCTTCTCACGTTGAGCTAAATAGTTGTCGGCAGTGGCCCGGGCCATGTCACGCATCTTGGCGAAGTAGCCGGCCCGCTCGGTCACGCCCACGGCGCCCTGGGCGTCGAGCACGTTGAAGGTGTGGCTGCAGCGCAGCACATAGTCGTGGGCGGGAACGACCAGACCAGCCTCTAGGGCATTCTTAGCCTCGGCTTCGTAAAGCTTGTAGAGCTCTTTGAGGCGCTCCACGTCAGCCACCTCGAAGTCGTACTTGCAGTGATCTATCTCCGGCTGCAGGAGCACCTCGCCATAGGTGTAGCGCCCGTCCCAATCGAGGTCCCAGACCTTGCGCACACCCTGGATGAACATGGCGATACGCTCGAGACCGTAGGTGATCTCGATGGCGGGAGTTTCCAGAACTTGACCGGCCGACTGCTGGAAGTAGGTGAACTGAGTGATCTCGAGCCCGTCCAGCCAGACCTCCCAACCCAGACCCCAGGCGCCCAGCGCCGGCGACTCCCAGTTGTCCTCCACGAAACGGATGTCGTGAGCGTCGGTGTCGATACCGCAAGCTCGCAGCGACTCCAGATATAGCTCCTGAGGGTTACCCGGATCGGGCTTGAGGATCACCTGGTACTGGGTGTGCATCTGCATGCGATTCGGGTTTTCGCCGAAACGCCCGTCGTCGGGGCGGTAGGAGGGCTCAACGTAAGCCACGTTCCATGGCTCGGGACCCACTACTTGTAGGACCGTGGCCGGATTCATGGTCCCCGCGCCCACCTTCTCGGAATAGGGCTGCCAGAGTAAACAGCCTCCTTTGGTGGACCAGAACTGCTGAAGACGTAGAATCAGCTCTTGAAACGGGACGGACATCTCTTCTTAGACCTCGGACTCTTCGAACTTTTCCCTTTGAAAGGGACAATGTGAGCGGCCGCCTTCGCCTCGAAGCCAAGCAGCGCCTCCCGTCAGAGTTGCTTAATGAGCCGCAAGGCATACTCTGGATTCCATTGAGATCCTTCGGATTTCTTCCAACCCAGGCCAGCCTGGACCATCCAACTGTGGTCGAAGGAGTAGTGGACCTGGGGGGTGATAGCGAGCTCCTCCAGCATATCGCGTCCGGTGAAACTCCAGTTTATCTCCAGGCCAGAGGTCAGTTTCTGGGTTTCGTTACGAAAAAGCGTCAGGTTTTGAAGCCCTCTCCATTGACTCTCCCGATCTCCCCATCCCGTCTGAACCCCCGTCATCGACATCAGACTCCAAGTTTCATCGAATCTGTGTCCATAAAGATAGAGAGCGGTTAGGCTCGCTTCTGGAGGACCGGCGGCGGAGAACTGTCCTAGGAGTTGGATGCCGTGGACCGACTTCTGGTCGTGCCCTAGCCGAAATTGAAGGCCAAGTTTGGTAGAGTCGTGCCTGGCGTTGACCAACGGGAATTCGACCTCCACGGCGACCCCGTCAGCCACCGCATATTCGGCCTCGGGAGCCCAATGCACTTTCCCACGCCGGGGGAATACCGCCAGAGTGTTAACCTCGAGTTCTCCTCGCTCGGCGTGAAGGGGTCGCATCAGGTCAAAGAGCAACGGCTCGGGGATATGGGGGACAGGGGTTTCCTCGGCCAGAGCGGAGGCGAAGAGGACACCGAGAAACCATAGTTGGAGGTATAAGGAGCGCATGCTTTGAGACATTAGTTCTTCGGAAGGAACAAGGTGTAAAGAAAGTCTCAAGATGATCCTGAGACATTCTTGAGCGCGCTCGGTTTTTTCTCCCCATGACGCACCGCGAGGGCTGGAACTCCTATATACCTCTACTCCATATGAATCTGGAGCCGCCGCCTTGGAGTCTGTGCGCGAAAAGTCTACCGATCCGCCTAGTAGGGGCCGCGATGGTGGTTCTTTGCGCGGTGACTAGCGCTCGCTTGCTGGGTCCATTGGTCTCCGAGGACAACGACATGTTGGCTCTCTTAGGCGCGGTCATCTGTGTCTCTCTATATCTAGGCCGCTTGCCCGCCTGGGTGTCCTGCTTGCTCTGTCTAGGCTTTCTAAGCTTTGGTCACGGCCATTCCGGCTTCTCGCTGAGCGAGAACGGAGGCCAGGTCTTCCTTTCTTTGGCTATCTTCTTGTTTACCACTCATCAGGTCGCGCGGCTCGCCGACCGAACCCGAGCTGAGAGTTGGCGTTCTCGTCAGAGAGTCCAGGTCATGGCGTGGTTGAAAGAGTTCAGCCAGGACTGCTCACGGCAAACCGATAAGGCGGCGGTCCACGAATTACTTGAGAGTTTTTGCCGGGAGCGCCTCGGCTTAAGACTTCGCGAAAAATCTTCTTCGAGGGAAGAAGACTTTTGGAAGGAGGTAGTGGCCGACCTCGGGCACATCGCCAAGTCCGCCCTCGATCGCATCGAACAGACCGAGGTCAAAGAAAGAGCCGCGGTGCTGGAGGCGACCCAGCGACTACAGGCGACCTTGATCGACTCGCTCTCGCACGACTTGCAAACCCCGCTTTCCGCGGTTCGCGGCGCCTTCGAGATGCTGAGAGATTCGCACGGGAGTCTCGAGGAGATTTCGCGGCGACAGTTGCTTGACCTTGGATTCGCGCAAACCAACCGTCTGCTGAGCCTAGTCCGCAATCTGCTCAGCCTGGCTAAGCTTCAAGGGGGAGGACTCAGGTTCTCGGCCAAGCCGATAGAGGTGAGTGGCCTTTTAGAACTAGTACTCCAGCAGTTCGATTCTCGAATGACCGAGAGGATTCAGGTGGAGATTCCACCGGGGAGCCATCGGGCCGCTCTCTGGGGAGATAGGACACTACTTTCCCAAGCCATGTTCAATTTGATCGACAACGGTCTCAAGTTCAGTTCAGAGGGAGAGCCGATCTTCGTGGGCGTCGACTTGACGGAGACAGAGGTGGTCCTCGAAGTCAGCGATCGAGGATACGGAATAGAGTCCCATGAGTCTCAGCTGATTTTTGAGCGCTTCTTTCGGGGGACCACTCTCAAACGGATCCCGGGGTCGGGTCTGGGCCTCCATCTTTGTCGAGAGATTGTCTCGCTGCACCATGGACATATTGACGTCGAAAGCGATGTCGGACGTGGATCCAGGTTTCAAGTCTTCCTGCCCCGAGCCCGAGAGGGGTTGGTGGCGATATGACAGAGGGTCCCGTGCTGGTAGTCGACGACGACTTCTCGATTCGTCAATTTCTCCGAATCGGACTTCGGACTCACGGTTTCCAGGCTCTGGAAGCAAGCGACGCGACTCAGGCATTGAAAATCGCCCAGATTGATCGACCTTCGGCAATTCTTCTCGATCTAGGATTGCCGGACCTCGACGGTCGTGAGGTTATACGCCGGCTACGCTCTTGGACCTGGACACCCATCATCGTTCTGTCCGTGCGAGACGATGACGAAGTGGTTGTGCAGGCGCTAGATCTCGGCGCCGACGACTATCTCACGAAGCCTTTCCAGTTGAATATTTTGTTAGCCAGGTTAAGAGCTTCTCTGCGACGTTGCGCGGGCCGGCCTTTTGAACAGGTTCTGCGTTGCGGAGGGATCGTGTTGGACCAAGGCAGGCGTTTGGTCACCGTGGGGGGAGCCAAGGTTGCTCTCACCCCGAACGAGTACGCACTTTTGACTTGCCTTCTCATCCGAAATGAGAGCGTTGTCACTCATCGAGAGCTCCTCGGAGAGGTTTGGGGAAAAGACTTTATCGCGGACACCCAGCTTCTTCGCGTTCACATCTCCAATCTGCGTAAGAAGTTGGAAAGCTTTAACCCTATGACCGCGACCATCGAGAACGAACCGGGGATCGGGTATCGCCTCATCGAGCTTTGAGACCGGCAGCCTCAATGCCCGCGGTATAAGGGAGCTTGACCGCCAGCTGCTGGAATAAGAAGGCGCGAATTTCGACCACGCGCTCTATGGATGGATACCGCTACTTGACCTTTATTCTTGTTTTTTTTGCTTTGGCCTCAATGGCTTGGGCCCAGCCCACCTTGGAGGTTCATCGTGAGGGCCAAAGAGCAGAGCTTCGGATTCACCCCGACAACGGTGAAAGCTGGCGTCTGGAACTCGGCGAGACTTTTGTGGAGCCGCGCCTGGTGAAAGCGGAGAGCTTTTTCGCCGTCGTGACCGAACCGTGGACAGAGGCGCTGGAGATCTACGAATGGTCAGGGAGAAAGCTGGGAAGCCTCAAACAGGAGACTAGGCTCGGTGGGCCTTTGTGGGCCAAGGGGTCTCGCTTGTACGGACTTGAAGGGCGGGTCTACGGCTCTGTGTTCCAGATCGTGCCCTCGCGGGGAAGCGAACTGTGGTACTTCGAAACGAAAGACGGATCTTTCCACGAGGTGGCCCAGGAGGATGCCCCCGCGGAGCTACGCGGAGCGCCCACCGAGTTCGCCCTGGAGTGGTATGGGCGGCACGGTTTGACTCCGCCGACTGACCTTCCCTCTCAGGGGCTTTCCGAGGTCTGGCGCACGGGTCTTCTGGCTTGTCGAGGCGACCTCGAGGCCAGGCGCCAGTTGACCCAGCGCCTTCTTCCCCTGGGAGAGAGCACCAACGAGGACGCTTTAGCTCTGGCCTTGAGCGGGCCGGAGGTTTTGACGCCGGTGCTGCTGGAGAAAGCGCGGCGAGCCGAGGGATCCGAGGCCAACCTCCACAATGACTGGTCGCTCGCGATGCAAAGTTTGCGCCACTCCTGGAAACAGCTTCCCTTCGAACAGCTTTCCGAGAGAGCTCTGGAAGCGCTCCCCAGTGGCTGTGTGCTGGATAACTGGGAAAGGCTGCTGGCTATGGCGCGAAAGGGGAGTCGGGGGGCGGCCAAGGCGGTGGCGATGGCGGTGGGCCCGTGGTCACCAGAGGTTCCCGCCCAGCTCCTGGCTATGCCCGAGTTTCCGGCCGAAGTTCTGGTCCGCCAGCTCGACCTGGGCAGTCCTGTCTATCCCGGAACCGTACCGCTTCTGATGGACCGTTTGAGGGCTGGGCAGGACGTGTACATGGCCTTAAGCCGCCAGAGTGGCACCTACCTCCCGCCCGACAAGGCGCTTTGGGAAGCCTGGTGGGCCTGTCGAAACGGTCAGGAGCCTCCGTCCACGACGCCGCCCTATGCCTTCGTCATGCACGCCTTGGCTCGCCAGCGGCGACTGACCCCGGCCACCCTGGCTCTCCATCCGCGTCTTATTGCCAAAGTCAAATTGTCGCTTCCCTGTCAAATCAGTGGAGACGGACGGCAACTTCTGCCGTTCGGGCCTTTGCGCCCGGTTTTCCCTCGGCTGGCTTTTGATTGGAAGGGTCAGCCGGAGAAGCCTCGGACCCCGCCATCGAAGCTCCCCTGGGGTGTTCATCGCAATCACTCGCCCCTCTTGGGGGAAGCCGTGATCTTCACCCAGTCCCACCACGAGGTGGCTCTACTGCTTTCTTCCTTCGAATCGCTCCTGGGCGGGGTCGAGAAGTCCCTGGCCGACTGGTACTCAAGCGGTGATGAGGTTTACCTGAGCTCGGGGCGTCGGTCGGGGGTGAGGCACGCCCAGGACCTCGACCCGGTTACCGGCCGCGCCTGTTGCGCCCGAGCGGAAGGCCTTCACATCTACGCTTCCAGTGGAGAGGTGGAAACTCTTTTACCCACCTCGGACTGGGGGCGTTTCCTATCCGACGGTAGTTTGTTGCTCTTCGGCGTCGACCGATCCAGGATTTGGCGCGACGGCGCGCTCAGGAATCTTCCTCTACGGGAAGGGGAATGGATCACGGCAGTGTCGGGAGAGACGATGGTCCTGACATCCGAAGGTGAGCTTCGGGTCGTCGAATGGTCTCACTGGCGTGAGGTTCGGAAATGGACGGGAGTCCCGAGAGTGAACTGTTCGCTCAGCCTGGACGGAGGCGTGGTGATGGTTGACGGTCAGACCATCAGTCTTCACGACATAACTAGTGGCCACACGACCTTGCTTCCGGATCTTGTGGGTGAGCCGATTCCGGCCTACCTGAGCTTGGATTCGGGCGGACGCTACGCCGCCGTCTCGGACAGTGCCGGTAATCTGTGCTTGTGGGAGCTTAAGCCCTCGCCACCGGCCCGGCTCGAGGACCCTGTCAGGGCCGTGGAGGAATGGACTGGAACACGTTGGCGCGACGGCGTAGTGGAACCGATCTCGATGAAGAGTTAAATCCGGTGACGGCTCAAGAGAACAAAAGTGTTGCTGTCACTTCCCTCACCGACCCCGTCGGTCGCGACATCAAAAAAGAAGTTCGCGTTTTTGACGGTGACGTTTTTCCCCACCAGAGCTCCATAAAAAGAGGTCGTCGCGGTTGAGGTTGGGGCGGCTGGGTCCGTGGGGGTGGGGAGATCGGTCGGAGTTGGAGTCGCGGTGGGGTCCACGGACGGAGCGTTCGGATCCGGTGCCGTCGGGTCGACGACGACAATGGGGGCTTCCCCTATCAAATTGATGTTGGCTTTCGGTGCGACTAGTGTGAAGTAGGCTTCGGAGCCTCCCGCCAGATTCACATCCTGTGTTCCCAAATAGTAGATTTTCAAGTTGGGAGGCTTTCGAGAGCTGTTAGCGATCGCGTTTTCTCCCTCGACCTTCATACTGTTGGTCACGTAGATCGTCACCGGGCTGTCGGTGGTAAGGGCCAACTTTCCGCCATTGGTGATCTCGAGGTCCTCGACCACAAAGACCCCGCCCTCTTGCAGCTTGGTTTCATTGTCGTCATTGACTCGAATTTTCTTATAAGAGCCATCTTTCAGGGTTGGAGGGTTCAGGGCTGAAGGGGGTAACGAGACTGACATCTTCCCATTATGGTCACCATGACCACCGTTGTGAAAAAAAACCTCGCCATTGGACCCGACAGTGACGTATTCATCGGTGAAGCTCCCGTTTGGACGTTGGAAACGATACGGCCCGCCGTAACTTTCGTTCTGTGGTGATCTCGCGGTTTGACGGTAGTGCTTGAATAACCACTGCGTCCCAGTCCACTCCGCTTGCAGGCTGCTACTACTAATGCCTTCGATAGTATAGGGTCCCTCAGTCAAGTCGCCCTGTTCGTTTGGATCGTCGTCAGGATCGCTCGACTCACCCCGGTCGACCCTGGGAAGCCTGATCTCAGGGATTTCGATCTTCTCATCAAGAATGCCCACGTGGCCCGTCACACTATCAATCCCCTCGATCTGGGTCGACGGGTCGACAGTACCCTTGGCGGTATAAACGTCGCCGAGCACCGTGCTGTCATTCAAAAACGAGAACTGAGGGTCGATGACTGGTGTACCGAGCTTGTTGCTGGTGAGAATGCCCTGGCTGGTGGCCAGGTGGTCGGTGAGGTCGGGGGCCAGGTTCACGCGTGAATCGTAGGCTACGAAGTGCGACCCCTCGGCATGAATTCTGTCGGCGACCACTCCAGCTCGGAACGATCCGGCGCCTAGGGTGAACAAAGCCCCCATCACGCGCTGGGTTCCGTCGGCAGCGGTTCCTACGGAGCGTAGGTAAGTCGTTTGGGGAGGTACACTGACCCCTTCCGGAGTCGTTTTGGACTCGCTTCGACTTTTGTTCATCACTGCCGTGACCGCGTAAGAGACCCCTTCGGTCTTGAGCTTCCCGCTGTAGCTGCTTGTCCCTTCGCTCCCCTCACCGCGGGCAAAGCGTGCGGCGACCTGGACCAAACCCGCCTCGGCCGCGTAAAGAGCCTGCTCACCGTGGCTGGCGTGGGACGCCATTCGCAAGCCGGCTGTCCCGCTGGAAACGAGAACCGCGCAGAGAAGGACCATCACGAGCGTTAGCATGATCAGCGACGGTAATACAATCCCTTTTCGTTTCATTAGCACGTCAATGTCCTCTCCACGAGAATAGCATCATTATTCTACCAAAGAAACCTGAGAGTTCACATGAATCTCCAAGACTCTATCATTCTCCGTTCGTAGCGGTACCGGCGATACGCCTCTACCAACCATGGTGACGGAAAGCCGCTTGTCGAACCTTTCGACGGCGAACTCCGCGATGCGCCGTCCCACCGTTCTCGGCCGAGGCGCCGTGACAAGCGAGGAATAACTGATAGCGGGGGTCGGTTGAGAGACCAGACTGAAGGTCGGCGGGGTTAGCGGAATCTCGACAAACACGATCTCCTGTTTCGCGCTATCGTGAAAGAAGCCGATCCACTTCTTCCAGATCACCTGATGCCGTGGCCCCCCGAATTCCACCAAGGGGTCTCCAGGGGTGTTAGGAGTCGGGGATAGGCAGTACACATAACTTGGCGGGTCGGAAGACTGGACATGATTTTCGGCGTGCAAGTATCGAGGTGTGGTGCGGGCCAACTGGTCACAGACGCGTTGCAAGGCCACGGCGGTCTCTCGTTGCAAGGTCGAGTAGGCGTCGATATCGCTCACGTACTGCTGGCCCTTCACGAAATACATCGCCATGAGGGCCAACAGGGTCAACAAAAGTGAAAAGACGACGGCTATCTCGGTGAGGGTGAATCCCGCTCTTCCTCTCACCATTGCCGGCCCTTTTCTCCCTCGAGCCGGACGCCTCCGGCTCGAAGAGCACCTCCGCTTCCCTCTTCCCAGTTCACCGTCACGACAATGTTGTAAATCTGCAAGCCGGAAGGCGATCGGGTGATGTCGATGGTGTAGTGAAAGGTCGTTGTGACCCTGACGCCCCGACGTAAAGTATGCTCGATGGGCTCGTCCCCTTGACTTTGTCCCACGGACAAGGCGTTATAGTCGCGGGCTAACTGGTCTTGTAACAAGGTGCTGGCAAACTGGCGCGCCTGGGTAGTCACGTCGGCCAGGGCCGCGGCTCTCTCCCCCGTGGGGATCAAACTAAAGACCGCCAAAAGAGCGATAGTGACTAAGCTAAAGCCGATCAAAAGCTCTAGAATCAAAGCCCCCCCGTATCGTCGCCGCCGACACGAAGCTCCCATCCCTTGAAGATAACACGAACTCGGCAACAAAACTATCCCAGAATGCTTGGAAACTGCTTCAGACAGGTGTCGTATTCGCGGCGTTGCGGCTTCCATTCTTAGTTCCGTGGATAGACTCCGGATTTAAGATGAAGTCCGTATTGCCGATTGTGGTTTTCCAGGCTCAGGTAGAGTTCGAGGATGGATTTCTTACCATCGTTACTGAACTTAAGCGACTGAAAACCTTCGGCTACTTTCCGAGTTCTTGAGCCCTGGGTCTCCCAATACGCCGGGTCGGGAATGGGAGACATCGTCTGAGGCTCCGGCGGCCCCTCGACCGAGTCATCGATGTCGGCGACCTGGCGGATAAGATAAGAACGCCCCTCTGGCTCATATTTTCGATAGCCGACCAGAATGCTCCATCGAAGGCGTCCGTCCGGCTCGACGAGAAACTGCCCGGCCAGATCGCGGGGAACAGGAAACACCAGCAACTGGTCATCGACGCTAAGCACACTGCTCTGGCGGCTCTCCGCGAGGTCTCGGACCAGCATGCTCATGGCTATGGTGCCACTTTCCTCCAGACGAAGCTGAGTTTCCATACGTTCCATCCTTTCTCGGGAGAGTCTCAGGACGAGAGCCACAGAGCCGGTTAAAAAGAGAATCAGCGACATCGAGATGAGAACCTCCAAAAGTGTACGGCCGGAGTTTCGTCTCATCATGAGGTGAAAAAGAGGGTGGATTCCACCGAGAAGGGAGGTAAGTTGTCCTGGTCGTTGTCCACGGTGACCTTGATGTCTTTGGACAGGTCGGTCTCATTGAGAATGGTGACGGCGACGTCAAAGGTTTGGGTCGAGGACTGATGGTCGATCTCGCGGATCACCTCCAGGGTTCTGGGGTTGGAGGCAGCGTACCAGGTCACTCCGCTGAAACCTTGAGCCAGTGCGGTTTCCATCTCTTGTTGAGCTAAGAAATGGACAAAGTTATGATTGCGATACTTTTTCATGGCCTGCTCTTGGAGGATCCAGGCGGCGGCGAAACCACCAAAGGCGATGGAGACCAGGAAAGCGCCCAGAATCGCCTCGAGTAGAGAAAATCCACCACGCCCTTTCAATTGTTGCCCTCGTGAACCAGGACCCATTCGGTACGACTGCCTCCCAGAGGTCGATTTTTCAGGCTTTCGTCGTAGTGAAGCGCGGTTGAGGTATCGGGGCTCGATTGGGGGATAATTGTAGCCGCGTTCATCACGATGGCACCCCCGTAAAGCTCGCCTCCGATCAGCTCCAGTCCGCTATTGTAGCCGGCGAACACGGCGACCACTTTGGAACGTTGCATTAGAGTCAGAAGCATATTGCCGGAATCGTGTTCGGCCACGGAGTAGATGCGAAAGTCCTCGGCCTTGCCGTCAGCCGGATCGGAGCCGTAGTTGACCGTCGCGTCTTGACTGACAAAGAAGACACCGGGTGTATAGATCGTGGTCGGCCCGCTGTCGCTGGTCCGTTTCACGCTTTTTCCTATGCCCACGGAGAAGCTCTCGAAGTAGTATTCTCCTGGTAAGAGAACATAGTCGCGATCATTGGGGGCGTGGCCGTAGCGTCCCGGCGGGATCGGATTGCCGGGGATAGCGGAGGAGCTTCCTTGGAGGCTGATTGGAAGGACAAAATTCAGTTCGGGTCTCTTTTCCGTGTCGATTTCGACCGTCCCAGAGAAGTAGGCGGGCAGGGTCCCCGTGACTGAGGAGCGTTCCGTGGAAGAGAAGTAGACATTTCCGTCCACTATTAGGTCACTGGCTTGTCCCATGCCCACATACCCATCGTAAGAGAAGAGAGTGGCGGCTTGTCGGGGCGGACCGGAGGGGTAGTAGGAGGTGTAGGTGCTCGCGTTCGGACCCGCGTAGCTGTCGATAGTGGAGCTTCCACCGCTGCTTCCCATACGAAGCCCGTTATTGGAAACATAAACGGCGTGGTTGAACTCTGGAATCGGCTGGACGGCTTGCCGCGTGACCTGAGCGCTTTTTCCGGAAATTTTTTGCCCGTCGACAACTCCGACCGAGCGCATCCAAACTCGCCCCGGAGGGACGTTGGTCCCATCGGGTGCGACCACGGTAGAGGTCCCTAGTCGGTTGTTGAGCATCTCGACTTCGAAGCCGACCCCCGGAATAGAGAGTGTTCCGGTGAAGGCCGGAGCAGAGAAATCTTGATCGTTGTGAAGCTCCACCAGGGCTCTTTGGATCCCGGCCTCGGCGGCGAACTTCCCACGGAGAGCTCGATCATGGTGAGCCGAGGAGGCCAGGCGCTTCTGCATCACCAGAGCGATACTGCCCGACATGGCGGCGACCAGGGTCAGGAGCACAAGCAGGATGGCGAGAGTCATTCCGCGATGGCTCGGATCTCGTTTGAACTTGGTCAAAGTCAACCTCCAGAAGGAATGATTCTAACGTGAAAGTTATTTCTTGAATAATCTATCAAGAAAATGTTCAAGAAGCGTATAAGTTCCGGTGTCATCGGGGTACGCTGACTAGCCCCGAGTCCAGGAGTGGAGCGCCATTGGCTCCGACGTTGGCGACCGGATAAGTGAGAGATTTGCCCGTCCTGACTCGATGTTGTTCGAGCTCGGATTGGGTCCGGCCGTTCTGGAACAGCCTGTCTTTCCCCGGAATAATGTGGAGTTTCGTTTGCGGAGACATCGTCTCGGGGTGAGTTACGATTTGGGAACTTCTTTCCGTCGCGCCGGCAATAATATCGTTCGGACTCTCCAAATGCCCTGATCCTTGAATTTGCTCCGACCCTTGAGGGGGAGGGGGGAGCGTGGGTTGGGTCGCCGACGACTTTGCCACTGGTTTTTCGGCAAGGGAGACCTCCTTCACGGCGGAGTTTTGTCGTAGAGAACAGCCTCCGGCGACAAGGCAGAGAAGTACGGTGAAACTCACGGCGGTATTCATAGCGTCTCTCCATCCGTCACGACGATATCCTCGTAGCTTTTAATGGAGAAGGTCGGAGTCGAAGGGAAGTAGGGAGGGGGAGACAAGGATGCGGGTTGGTCAAAGAAGGTGTTGCCGTTGATCAGCCCATGACCGCTGGTGGTGCCCCAGGCGCCGGCGGCGTTGAGGATGCGCGCGCCATAACGATAGGCCCAGCCGCCGCCGCCCGAGTCGTAACTTTGGACCCCGTACGTCCCGTTGGCATCGGCGATCCCACCGAGTACCGTGACGTAGAGATAAAGTGGATTGCTCTGTGGATGGGAACTAGACCAGCTACTATTGTGCTTGAGTTTGGATGAGACGTAAACGTTGTCGGCGATCATCCCCAGGACGTTGTCTGCTGTGGTGGGGGCGTCGAGCACACCATCCCCGTCGGTGTCGGTCGCCCCGAATTGGATGATCCCCTTTTCTCCCGCGCTGGTACTAAAAGATCCGGCGGAGGTGGTGGAGGCGTCGGACTCTTTGCCGCCGATGATGATGTTGTGAGTGATACCTGTTGCCTTGTCGCTGGAGACGGCGAGAGTTCTTCTGCCCTTGTTGACTCCCCAAACGTCCTGGACATTACCGTCGGTATAGACCACTCCGTTGAGCTCGGAGTCGTGGTATTCAAAAGTTCCATCCGGCTTGCGCATCAGAGTCGTGGCGGTGGTTGTACCGCTGGAAGTGTTGGCGCTATAGCTCGTCGGAGCGCTCAGAGTCGAGCCGTTAACGACGCTTCCGGCCGGCAAGGTCACACTCGATTCCAAGATGGTGACCACGGTGTAGTTCTGATTATTGGTGATGCTCCGCTGACCAGTGATAGGGAGCTCGAGCTTGACCCAGGAGTTGTCTCCGTAGTTGACCGTTCCCGATCCCGCCGGTTGGCTGCCGCCGTAACCGAGCTCCATCTCCTCCACGTCTCCCTTGATGTAGATGCCACTGACCGATCCGCTCTCCTCATTGAGGTAGACTCCGGCCGCGGTCGGGAGAGTGTTGCTGGCCTCGAAGCCCCAGGCCGCGTCTCGCAGCACGAAGGTATTTTCGGGCAGTTCGACTTTGTCGTATCCGGCCACCATTTCGTCACGGCCGCCCGAGACCATCCGATTGTATCGACTCTCAATCGGGCCGCCGTCATTGTAAGGCCTCATGTCGGCATTGGTTCCAGACCAGTTTCCCTGATAGTAGGCGAAGCCGTCTTGAGAACCGTTGAAGGTTCCGCTGGCGGTGAGTCCATCGGAGTATTGCGGGAGGCCGGAAGAGCTCCAATAGGCGGCCCCCTCCGGGACCCAGAGGCGCATGACGTCATTGACGTGAACCGGCCCTCCCGCGGGAGCGCTGTCGGAACGAACCGGTTGAACCAGGTTGTCTGGCCAGGTGTCGTAAAGAGCCGCGTACTGGCTTAGGGATTCTTGGATGACTTGAGCCCGAGCTTCCCTTTGCGCCACCCCGTTAAGATAGGCTCGAGCCACGATAGTGTACCCGCGAACGTTGTTATTTCCATTGGGATATGTCTCGCTATCAGCTTCCAGCCGCCAACGGAAGATCCAGCCGCCGCCTAGAGTTCGTGTTCTGGCGGCTTCATTCGGATAGACCGACGCGGCCAGAGGTTCTCGCGAGGCGCTACCGTCCTTGGGAGCGAGCTGGTATCTCAGCCAGGCCAACGCGTCGGTGATCCCGGCGTCGGCCGCGAGCCCTCCCATCGCGATTTTTTCCGAACGGACGGCGGAGCGGGCTTCCACCGGCAGAAGGCTAAGAAATGCCAGGGATATGATGAACAGGACGATCATCAGGAATATCGACAAGATGAGGATGGAACCTTGAGGTCGTTTCCCATGTAGCTTCACAGCGGCCTCCTTAATTGTTGCTGTAGTAGGGGAGTTGGATGATGGTGGTCAGGCGGACGATCATCTGAGAGTCCGGGTTGGTTCCGGAGCTGTTTTCCACCGCTTGGCGCTCCAGGCTGTCATGAATGCGGGAGCCGCTGGCGGTCACGTCAAGTCGAAGCGCTCCCACGCGCAGATAGCGGACGACGAAACCGTCGACATACTCTCCACTGTTGTCGCGCCATCCTAGATCTCGACCGATCACTCGCGGAGTCACCGTGGTGTCGAGGACTCCGAAGTCTGTCAGGCGCCGGAGCACGACGTCGTTACCTCGACCGACTTCTCCGGGTATCTCGGCCAGCTCGTAGCGGTAGTAAGCGGGGGATACCTGGAGTTGACGAGCGCTGGGAAGCACCGCTCCGCCCAGAAAGTCTATAGGTGTCCAGTAACCCACCGCCGTTACCGGCGCGTCGGTTTCGTCGTCGGAGAACCTCTCGGGATAGTATATGGCATATTCGCCCGACCCCGTGTTCGGTTTGACAGCCGCGGAGAGATATCGCTGGGTGTTGTCCAGGCAGAGGCGGACTCGTCGAACCAGGTCGATGCGACCGCTGGAGCGTCGAACATGGAAGAGTCCCGTGTGAAAGAGCGTGGCGACCAGTGTCGCCACCAGGCTGGCGATAGCTATAGCCACGAGCAGTTCAGTGAGGGTGATCCCCTGGGCCCTTAAGGTTTTCGATGGTAAGCCCACAGTGTCACCTTCTTTTCGCTTGCCCCTTCGTTCCAGAACAGCGTGACCTTGACCAACGCGATGGAGCTTCGGAAGTCATCATCGTTGGTGGAGAGACGCTTCATCTCGATGCGACGTTGAAAATTCTCGCTAGTGATTCCAAAGCTTGTGCTGTTGGCGAAAGGTGGGTCGTTGAAGTTGCGTCGAGCGCCGCCGTCATCACCGTCGTTGTCGATGTCTCCATCGTTGAGGGCCGATCCGACGGCTGGGAAGGTACTGGTGGTAAAGGGGAGATTTTGGGAACGGATCTGATTGATCATCTCCCGGGCGACGTAGACGGCGGAAGTACGTCGTTCCGAATATCGTTCGGAGCGAATACCGTACCAAAGCGCCGAGAGGGAGCCGAGAACGCCGACGCTGACCACGAATACGGCGATCAGAACCTCGGCGAGAGTGAAAGCGGCGCGGTAGGCGTCGCGGTTGGGAATGCTAGAACACATAGAGCCCCCTGGAGTGGTTTCTTCACGAAGAAGGTCCTATGTAAAATTTAGCTTTACTTTGTTTAAGAATTTGAGAAAAGTGTCTAAAAAGTGTCTCAATGAGCGTAGGATATAGATTCCATCGAGTTCACTAAACTTTAGCAAAAAAATAGAAAACCCGAACCTGAGGTTCAGGACCGGAACCGCACTGGCAAGTTATTCTTAGAGAAGATCCCTTGAAGGAGGACGTTATCATGAGAAAGCTGATCCCCTATATCCTGGCCGCCGCTGTGGTGGCCCCTCTATATCTCGGCACACCCGCGGAGGCCCAGTCCCTCAGGGACATTCAAAGACTTGAAGAGCAAGTCAATGAGGCCAAAGCTCGTGGCAACTGGGGAGCCGCGCAGGACCTCGAAGTCCAGTTGAACAGGACACGCTTGCAGTACCAGCGAAACAACGGAATGGGCGAGGTCAACGACCGCGGTTACTATAACCAGAATTGGGGCTTTTACCCCTCCAACGGCAACTGGAACAATCATCGAAACCCCAACTGGAACAGAAACAATCGTAATCGCGATCGCGATCGCTGGAGACAACAGCAACAACAGCAACAGCGCGGTTACTACGACCAGTGGGGACGCTGGCACCGCTACTAGCTCACTTTGAGCAGGCGAGTGCAGCTCAGGGCCATCAAAGTGAGGCTGGTCAACATGGCGCAGACCGCGCCCAGAGGAGAGAACCAGCCGAAGGCCGCCAGCGTCCAGGCCATGAGGTTGTAGGTCGCGGCCATCGCCGCGGTTTGGGCCAGCACTCGCGTGAAGCGGCGCGAGGCGCGCAGAAGGTAGGGCAGGCGCGCCAATTCCGGCTGAGGTAGCTCCAGGTCCACCGCGCTGTAGCCTCGCGCGCGCGCTCCCACGCGCAGGCTGACGTCGGCCTGGGCTAGAGCCAGGATGTCGTTGAGACCATCCCCGATGAAAAGAGATTCGGCAGGCACTAGCGCCGCCTTGTCTCGCGGTTTAAGATCTCCCCGATACTCCACAACTTCGTCTTCCACCAGTTCTTTGAGCGGTCCGGAAAGCGGCTTGGGATCGCCGGAGAGAATGAGCAGTCGAAGGTCGGGCCGTTCGCGACCGAGCTCTTCGAGCAGCTCCAAGGCTTGCTGTTGATAGACCGCCCCGGGCACGATCTCGGCCGCCACGCGGCCGTTTCGAGCCACCAGGGTGCGATGGTCGCCGAGCTTGACGGATTGCCCGATCGCGTCCAAGACAAAGCTCGCTCGACCCACCACCAAGCTTTCTTCCAAACTTTCCCACTTAGCCTTCACGCCGTATCCTTCGATGACCGTGACCCGTGGCTCGGGCGGGAACTCGGCGCTCTTGAAAGAGGGGAGGCCGTCAAGGATCGGGTGGGGAGAGCTTTGGCGCAGGCTTTCGAGCAGGCATCGTAGGGTTGGCTCCCCTCGTGGATCCCGGCACAACAGAACCGATTCGAGGTTCTCCAAGGTGCCCGTCTTGTCGAAGACGAGAGTCTTAACCGCCGAAAGATCGAACAGGCAGTCGGCGCGATGACACCGGATACCCCGCTTAGCCAGAGCCAAGTGGACCATCTGCTTGGAGTAGGGGAGGATGCTGGCGAAAAGGCAGGGACAGAAGATGAGCACTCCGATGAAAAAGGACTCCAGAGAGCTCTCCAGATTCGAAGTTCGGGCATAGCCCAGAAGACCCAAGGCCATACTCGCGCTGAGCGCGATCAGAGTCAGCCGGCTTTCCAGGCGGCGAAGAAGTTCGCTGTAGCGGTGGGAGCGACCCGCCGAGGTCAAAGCCGTCTCGGCCCAGGCGTCGATGAGGCGGCTTCCCACCGGATGTTCCACCCGCACGGTCAACTCGGAGCATGCGATGGAGCCCGCGTGGATGAAATCTCCCCGGCTGAGTGTACGGGTGGTCGACTCCCCATCGAGCAGGTGCCCGTCTGTCTGAGCCGATTCGTCGATCAGGGTCCCGTCAAAGAGCACGGTTTCTCCGGGAGCGAAGGCGACCAGATCCTGGCGGCGGATCTGACTAGCCGTTTTTCCTGCCGGCGCTCCCGGAGCTAGTCGTCGCACGGGGGGATCCTCCCCATGAATGGAGGCCAGGATGGTGCTCGCCATCTGCCCGGCCAGACGAGCCTCGGCGATTTTGGCTCCTAGTAAAAGGGCCAACACCATGGCGGCCGAGTCGACGTAGCTCTGGCTGGAGCTGGAGGCGACGTTGTGAAGGGAGAACACTCCCGCGCAGACGGCGCCCAAAGCGATGAAGAGATCCAGAGTCAGTATTCGGGCGCGAAAGAGCGAGCGGAGTCCGGCTCTGGCGAAAGGCCACCCACCCAACACCAGGGCGGGAAGCCCCAGTCCGGCGGAGAGTGCGGCCAGCAGCCACTTCTCCTGACTTTGAAGCTCTCCCAGGTATCCCGCGAAGGCCAGGGTGGAGGACCACATGGCGAAAAAGAAGACCAGGCAGAGAAGCCACGCTGGAATGGCGCGAGCTTGTTCCTCTCGCAGCTGGTCCAAGAAGCCGGGTAGCCAGCCGGCGCTTTGAGCTTGGATCTCAAAGCCGCCTTGGCGGACTGTCCGCTCGACCTCCAGGCTGACAGCGTCGCAGTCACATGCCTGCTCCGTCTCCACCCGAAGCAGTCGGCTGGCGAAATTGACGCCGGCCAAGCGGACGCCCGGGAGAGCCTGAACCCGACCCTCGACCGCCTTGGCGCAGGAACCGCAAAACATCCCCGAGACGAAGTAGATTCGCGTCATCTCGACCTTTCTTGTAGCTCCTTAAGACGCCCCCAGGACTCCACCAGCGCGGGTGGGCGCTTCGGGTCGCTCAAGAGTTCGGCGATGGTGGCCGAGGAGAGGACGGCCTCGACCTGGGCCATGGCTTCGTCAATACGGGCATGCACCGGACAGAGCATGTCGGCGTGAGACTTCAAGCCCAGCGGGCAGCCCTTGATGCGGGGGATCGGCTCCACCGCGTTGACCACGTCCAGTAAGGTGATCTCCTCGGGGTCGCGCAGCAGGCTAAAACCGCCCTTGGCTCCCCGCCGCGACTCAACGATCCCGGATTTGACCAGCCCCTGTAGCACCTTGGCTAGATAGCTCGGCGGGATCTTGGCCTTCTCGGCCAGCAGAAGGTTCCCCGCCGGACCCGAGTCGCGGTGGTAAGCCAGAATGACGACGGCCCGGATGGCGTATTGGGTGGTCTGTGAGAACATAGGTCGCTGGAGTTTCGCTGTTGACTTCCGATCGCCGCTCTAGTAATAATTCGGATATAGGACAACTTTATCCGAATTTGATTCCGGAGACAAGACGTGGAACAACAAAATCTCTCCCATGCCCCTGAGGAAAGTCTAGATCGCTTCGCTAAAGACGGGCGCTACCTCGACACTTTTTATCGGCTATTTTTCCATAATCGGCCACTGCTGCAGCGAAAGTTCGCCGGGGTCGACATGAGCGAGCAGAAGCGGAAGTTGGCCCAAACGCTGCCTCAATTTCTCCGTCTGCCGCTTCTTCCGGCCGACTCGCCGGAAGTGGCCCAGGCGGTGGAGCGGCACCGCCATACCCATAGGGGAGGGGGAAGCTTCGCCACTTATGATGTCTGGATCGACACCGTTTGCCAGACCTTTCGTCAGCATGACCCCCTCTACAGTGATTCCATCGAGCGAGAACTGAGAGAGCGCTTGACCAGGGCGGTGGAGATCGTCCGGGGGAATTCGACTCACTAAGGACTGACTGTGGATACTCAAGTTCTTTTTCTTATCTTGACCTTCGCGATCTCGACCCTGGGCATACTCGCCTTCATCGTGGCCTTGATCCAAAAACAGGTTCTGGTTCCACCCCGAGCGGCGACCGCCATCTTCGCCGAGGGGGAGTTGGGGCAGGGCGAATCCGACCAGACCAGCTCGATCAGTCGCCAATGGAAAGCATTGGACCAGTCCGCGCGCGGGCCCATCCTGTACTTTTTTCTCTCCTCGGTGGCCTGGCTTCTGCTCGGCTCTCTGTTGGGACTCGTCGTCTCCATCAAGCTCCACTCCCCGGAATTTCTCGGAGGGTACGACTTTCTCACCTTCGGGAAGCTGCGCACGCTCCATCTCAACATCATAGCTTACGGCTGGCTCTCCTTCGCCGGCCTGGGCCTGGCCCTCTGGTTGGTCCCCCGCATCGCCAAAGTTCCGCTCCAGCGACCCGCCATCTTGACGGTTGCCGGGACCCTCTGGAATATAGGCGTCTGTCTGGGCTGCCTGGGAATTCTGTACGGTGTTAGCGACGGTCTAGAGTGGCTGGAGTTCTGGTGGCCCATTGATATCTTACTTGCCATCGCTGGAGCGCTGGTCGCCATTCCGCTTTTCCAAACCGTCTGGCGCAGCGACGAGGAACATATCTATGTGACTCTGTGGTACACCCTGGCGGCCTTCACCTGGTTTCCCGTCCTCTTCGTCATCGCCAATACCCACTTTCTGCACACCGGTGTGCAGCAGGGGATCGTGAACTGGTGGTTCGCTCACAACGTTTTGGGTCTGTGGGTTACTCCGCTAGGGCTGGGGATCATCTACTACTTGCTGCCCAAGATCATCGGAAAGCCGATCGCCAGCTACCAGCTCTCGCTTTTCGGCTTCTGGGGGCTGGCCCTGTTCTACTCTCAAGTGGGAGCCCACCACCTGATCGGATCGCCCAGTCCGACCTGGCTCATCAATGTCTCCATCGTGATGAGCGTGGGGATGACCGTGCCCGTGGTGACGGTAGCTATCAATCACCATGTGTCGGCCTTTCGCCACCTTCACGTGCTGAGGGACAGCGTGGTTCTTCGTTTCATCGTCTTCGGAGCGATGATGTATACCTTGAGTTCGCTGCAGGGCTGCCTGCACTCGCTTCGGACCTTCAACTACATCACCCATTTCACCCATTGGACGGTCTCGCACGCTCATCTCGGGCTTTACGGATTCACCACGATGGTCTTTTTCGGAGGGATCTATTTCGCCATGCCGCGGCTTCTGGGTCGAGACTGGAGGCACCCGGGTCTGGTCAACCTCCACTTCTGGTTGGCCTCGGTCGGCGTCTTGATCTACGCGGTCGCCTTAGGGATCGGGGGAATACTTCAGGGGATGGAGCTGCGTAATCCCGACGGAAGCTTCGAGGCTTCGCTCCGGGTCACTCTACCTTACCTGATGGCGCGAAGCGGCGGTGGGACCTTGATGCTCTTGTCCCACTTTCTCTTCGCCTACAACATCTTCGATCTGCTTCGCGGCAAGGAGGTGTCGTCGTGAAGAAAGCCTATCTCTTTGTTCTGGGAGGTAGCGGAACGCTACTTCTGTCGGCCTTTCTCTTCGTGCTACTTCCTCGTCTGCAGGCCGACCCTATTCAGAAAGCCGGGATCAGCGCTCAGCTTCCCTACACCGAGATCCAGGCTCGCGGGCGGAAGCTGTATATCGAGTACGGCTGTATCTACTGCCATTCCCAACAGGTGCGAGATCCGGCGGCCGGCGCCGACGCCTCCTTTGGCTGGGGCCGTCCCAGTCTGCCCTCGGACTACATCTACGACAAACCACACCTTCTAGGAACATCGCGGACCGGGCCGGACCTTTCCAATGTTGGTTCGCGCCAACCGAGTCGTGAATGGCATCATCTCCATCTGAACAGTCCTCGAGATCTGGTCGACTGGAGCATTATGCCCGGCTTCCCTTTTCTCTATCGGGAGGTGAAGTCGCCGTCAAAGCCTGCTGAAGGAGCGATCGAACTGGGGGAGGGCGAGGGGAGATGGCTGTTTCCCTCGGAGGAAGCGGAAGCCCTGGTGGACTACCTCTTGAGTCTCAAGCGAGACGGCGAGCCTCAGCCCGCTCCCTCGGAGACGAAGCCATGAGCCATCCTTACGAAGCCGACAGGATCGCCTCGGAAAAGCCGGATCCGCGGGAGGCCTCCTCCACCAAGTTTATGGCAGTCCCTCTCACCTTGTGGGCCTCGCTCATCGTCTTTGGCTGCTTCTATCTCGGTGTTCATACCACCCGGACCGACTGGGTGGAGGGAGACAAGAGAACACCCAGGTCCGCCATGACGGCGCCGGTGGGGGCCGGCCAGGACCTCACCCAAATGGGCGCGGATCTTTATAAAAGGCACTGTCAGGCCTGCCATCAGCCGACCGGCCTCGGGGTGGGGTCGGCCTTTCCACCCTTGAAAGGGTCGGAGTGGGTGCTGGGGCCTGAAGAGATTGTCCCGGCCATCGTTTTACACGGTCTTAAGGGCGAGATTGAAGTCCAGGGGAAGACCTTCAAGGGCGTGATGCCGGGCTTCAAGGGGAAACTCACGTCCAAGGAGATCGCGGCCATCACCAGCCACCTGCGGAGCAGTTGGGGAAATCAGGCCTCCGCGGTGTCCCCCGAGGTCGTGGAACGGGTTCTTGACGAGACCAAAGACCGGACCGAGTCGTGGTCGGGGGGCGCTGAGCTTAAGGAGAAGATATGGAAGAACTAGAGCGACATGATATCGAGACCGCTGAGGATGTGGCTCAGTTGGTCAGAGAGTTTTACACCAGGGTCTATCGAGACGATGTCTTGCGCCACGTGTTTCACGACGTGGCCGGAGTGGACCTGGAGGAGCATTTGCCTAAGATGAATCGATTCTGGGGAACGATTTTGCTGGACGAGGGAAGCTACGAAGGGCACCCGCTCAAGGTTCACCTCGATCTCAATCAGAAGATCCCCTTGCGCGATTGCCATTTTCTGCGCTGGATCGGGCTTTTTATTCAGACGGTGGATTCACTTTTTGTAGGGCCTCGAGCTGAGCAGGCCAAGGCGGTGGGACGTCGGGTCAACCAGAGCTTTGAATGGAATATTGAGCGTGACCGTGCCTTCAGAAAGCGAAAAGCTATGACGGAGTCACTCTCGTGAAGCGCTTGGTCACTCTACTTTGGCTTCTTCTGCTCGTTCCGGGATGGGCTCAGGGAGAGACCGGGTCCGCGACTCTTGAGGATGTTCTTCGGGAGCTTCCGGTACAGTCACGGGGGCGTATGAAGCCTCTCGACACTTTCTCTCGGGAATGCGTGCAGGCCATCACCGGCAAGGCTCGCTGGAAGGGGGAGGAACCTGTCTTGACCGTCCTTCGGTGGTGGGCCGACCCCGAGAAGGCGAGAAGCGCCGAGCTGATCGAGTTTCGAGATCGTGCTCAAAAGTCGGAGCTCGGGTTGGACCCCGACAGACGCTGGTTTCGTCTCGAAGAACTGTCGGAGAACTCCAAGCTGGGACAGCGCCGGGAACTTATCCACCAGCGCGTCAAAGCCGACGAAGAGCTTCCGCCGGGTGATCGAAAGGTTCAAGAGGTTCTAGAGAGAGCGGCCTTGCTGGACTCGATCCTCGACGGCTCCGGCCTCCGGGTGGTACCTCACCCGGGCGGCCTTCAAGAGCGCTGGGGAGGGCTCTCGGAATTGGGAGAATCGGCCGCGCTCACCGCTTCGGACCGGTTGCGGGAAGAGCTGCGAACGGAGAAGCCCAGCCTGGCTGCGACTGCTCTTGAGTGGCGCGCCGAGCTTGCCAAGCTCGGTCCGACTCCGGAGGTCCGGAATCTGGCGCGTGAGGTTCGATATAACCAGAGCCATCCGTTTCGTACCGCCTGGGTCCTGTATTTGGCGGCTTTTCTGACTCTAGCCGTGGCCATGGGGCAGGCCTCCGGCGGCAAGCTCTACCGCCTCGGTATCTCCTTGACGGTGGCGGGCTTTCTGGTTCATCTGTACGGATTTTTTCTGCGCTGCGCCATCGCCGGCCGGCCACCGGTCACCAACATGTACGAATCGGTCATCTGGGTGGCTTTTGGCGCGATCGGGTTCGCTTTCATCTTGGAGTGGTTCTCTCCACGAGGAATCACCTTGCCCTCGGCTTGTTGTTGCGCCACGCTCTGCTTGATCTTAGCCGACACGCTTCCCTCGGTTTTAGACCCTTCCATTCACCCCTTAACCCCGGTCTTGCGCAGTAACTTTTGGCTCACCGTGCACGTCCTTTCCATCACCCTCGGCTACGCAGCTTTTCTTCTAGCGTTGGGGATTGGCCACGTGGCCTTGTGGAAGGCTGCGCGGGGCCGAAATTCCCAGCAGCTCGACCCGCTTCACGACGCCGTCTACAAGGCGGTTCAGATAGGGGTGCTGTTTTTGGCCGCCGGGACCATCCTGGGAGGGGTCTGGGCCAACGACTCCTGGGGTCGCTTCTGGGGTTGGGACCCCAAAGAGGTGTGGGCTTTGATCGCGCTCTTGGGCTATCTGGCCATTCTGCACGGGCGATATGCCGGATGGCTGCGAAAGTTTGGCGTCACCGCGTGGTCCGTGCTTGCCTTTCAGGGCGTTCTGATGGCTTGGTACGGGGTCAACTATGTGCTGGGAACGGGACTTCACTCCTACGGTTTCGGCACCGGCGGAGGGGTCTACGTGGCCTGGTTTGTTCTCTTCGAGTTCCTCTACGTCGGCTGGGCCGTCTTCGAATACCATCAGATGGCGCGCCGGCTCAAGGAAACCCACGCGGGTGGATGTCCCTTCACCCGCCTGACATCGCTGTTTCAATCACCCCCTCAAGGAGAATCCCGATGAGTTTAACCGATCGACCGCTCGACCCCCAGGACACCCCCTTTAGTTCACTGGACCTGGTGTCGCTAGCCGCGGAACTGCGCTCCGAGCCGCCCTACGAGAACGGAAAGAACAGTCGGGTCCTGGTGCGTAGTCAGGAGATGTCGTTGATTCTGTCCGCGCTTAAGGAAGGCTCCGAGCTCAAAGCCCATCATGCTCCGACCACCGCCAGCGTGATCGTTTTGCAAGGGGAGCTGCTCTTTTCCACCCACGGAGACAAACCGGAGGAGCGCTCGCTCGGTCCTCACCAGTGCGTCGTTTTCAGTGCCTCGGTGGAACATTCGGTGAAGGCTCTCAGCAACTGTCTCTTCTTGATCACGATGGGCGGGAGGTAGGCCTAGGACTCATTCGTTTTGGGCATACTCCACTTATTTCGACGGGAGATCCCACTGAGAAAGCTGTGATGGAGTGGCCAGGCTAGCACGATAGCTTCGAAGGAGATCCATGCTGGTAACGACGCCCACGAGGCGCCGCTCGCGAGTGACGACCACGCGGTGGATGCGATGCTCGAGCATCAGGTCGAGGGCCTCCTCGATAGTGGCGCTCTCGGTGGCGAAGTAGACGTAGGGAGTCATGATTTCGCGCACCGGTGTCTCTTTTCGGTCGGCCGGGATGGGAGTGGCAAAAAGGTCGAACCAGAGGGTCTGATGATAGCTCGTGACGCCATCTTCCGAGGAGGTGAGCTCTGTTCCCGGTCCACAAAAATGCCGGATGACATCGGCTTGAGAGGCCACTCCCAGAAGTTCACCCGAGGTGGGATCGACGACAGGAACGCCCGAGATTCGGTGCTCATGCAGCAAGGCCTCAAGTTGGGCTACCGAGGCTTCGGGTGAGATCGCCACCACTTCCGAGGTCATCAAAGCGGCCAGGGTGGAGCGCTCGGCCTGGTCGCTGATGGAAACTCCGTCGAGAGATTCGCGTTGAGCTTCGGTCGCCTCCCTCCGCTGAAGCCGCGCCGGTTCCGCCTTGGCCTGTTCCGTCACGGTGAACGGTTCCAGATCCTGGGTCTTGCGTAACGGAAGTGGTGGAGTGACGGGTAGGACCGGCCATGAAACACTGTCACGAAGCCGGCCTAAAGGGGGAGACGGATCCATCGTCTTAGCTCTTTCTTCGCGCGGGCTGTAGAGGTAGCGAGCGAATGTAGAAAACCAGGGCTTGCATCTCGTCTGTTTCGAGAGTCCTGTCCCACCACCCCTGTTCCCCCTCGGGAAGCAGTCCGGAATGTCCGAGACCATGAGCCAGAACGTCGATAAAGCTCTGATCACTACGGGGACGTAGGAAACTGTAGTCGGAAAAGTCAGGAAGTTTGACCAAAGTGGAGCCGCCCAGGGTCAAACCCTCGAGGAAGGGGCCGTCCCCACGCCCTTGGGGGCCGTGACAAGCCAGACAGCGGATGGTGTAAAGAATTCGTCCGAGCTCGAGCTCGTCTCCCACGGGCACGATGGCGGCGGCGACCTCACCGGCTATCGGCTTGAGCTCACGGAGGTAGGCGACCAGGTCTCCCACCTGTCGATCGGTCAGGGCTCCACCCCAGGCTGGCATGAAGTCCGTCCGATGCACCGCCTTTCCGCCTCCCTTGATGATTCGGGCTAGCTCTTCGTCGCTGGTAGACTCTTGAAACCAGGCGGCGCTCAAGTCCGAAGGGCGAACCCCGAAGTCTCGAAACAGCTTGCCCGCCACGGGTCCATCGCCGTTACCGTTCTCGCCGTGGCATCCCACGCAGTAGGCTTGATAGACGTGAAGGCCCCGGTCGGGATTCGGGGTGGTCGTCGCTCCGGTGGTCGGAGAGGAGTGGGCTGAGCCCCACAAGCCCAGAATTAGGGCAACAAGCCCACACCTTAGTAACCGCGAATTCTTACTGAAAAGATGACGACCCATCCATGCTCCTCACGTTGGCTGTGTTCAGCATAGACTTCTCTTCGCCGAGAAATCCTGATCTGGATCAGTTGACAGATTTGCATCGTGGAAGCGACGACAGAGCTTTCAAGCGTTGGGCGGCTCTAGCGAGGCATCGGACTCGACGAAGGGCCGACACCGTCAGGAGGAGAGTACCCCAGGTTGAGCAGTCTTGTAAGTAACCGAGGCATCTCTTCACAGGTAGAGCCGTTGTTGAAATCGTGCATAATTTCAACGACTCTGCTAAGCTTATCGTCGCTTAGCCCGTAAAGCCAGTTGAGCACCTCGGCCTCGGAAACCCTTTGGTGAAGCGCGAACTGCTCTATCACCGGTCCCACGGTTACACCATTCTCGTCCGCGTTGCGTAGATGTTCGGCAGCGTGGTCAGGGACACCGCCTCCTCGCAGGAACGCTTCTGTGTGTTCGTTCTCCAAACGATTGCTGTATTGGACCTTTTGGATTTGACCCTTGACAAGAGACCAACCGGCGGTACCAAGGAGGGCCGCGGCGCCCACTCCCATGGCGATGGGGTTGCCACTCATCATGGCCACGCCCGCGACGCCCTGTATGGCGTGTATAGCCACCGCCTCCATATCTTTATCCTCTAGGGCCGTCTTTATCTGCCATCCAGAGAGGATGACACCTAGCCCGCCGGTGAGTTTGCTCAAGGGTTGAACAAAACCAGGTGTGACTGGACCTCCCGGGCTTGCCGTACCGGCCCAACGAAGATAGGCCGCGAGATTGGCTGCACTCTCCGCTACGGCTCCGGCCCCCACGGCGGTACCTAGAAAATTCTGAAGTTTTGTCTCAAGATCGGAATCCTCCATGGCCTCATCGAAAGAGGCGACAGAGCCGATCAGGCCGGTGATCCCCAGCAAGCCGTGCAAAGCGCCTCTAGCGGCACTGGAGGGTGAACCCAAATTGGGGTTGTGATTAAGAGCATCTGCCCTGGCGCGAAATTGACTCTCGGCCGCGCTGATACGCGAAGGGTCTCCACTGGCGGTCGCGGATTGTAGGTCGGTGAAGGCGTCTCGCAAGCGGTTTATCTCATGGGGGTTTACACCGGCGAAACGGCCGTGTCTGCCCAAGTCGTCGAGATAGCGGGATACGGCCGAGGTATCGCCGCTGGCGAAGGCCGCGGTCATCTTGGAGGTCGTGCTGTTGAAAGCGGCCCTGGTCATCTGGTCCGCGAAATTCGCCCCATCCTCAAGGGTGCCGGCCAACTCATCGACTTTCTCCAGCAAGCCAGGCGCGGAATTGTTCCCTCCCTCGTCTCTGGCTAAGAGATCACCCACCGCCATGGTGGCGGAGTTCGTGTGCTGGAGCACCGGCAAGAGCTGACTTTCTAGTTTTTCCAAGGAATTGGGGATATCTCCGGAGTTCAGCCCCTCGGGTAGCCCTAGCAGAGCGTCCGTGGTTTTGATGACAAGTTGGCCCTGGGCCTCCAACTCGGCATAGGCGGGAAACTGCTCTCTGTAAGCGGCGATCGCCCCTTCCAACTGCTCTGGACTCATCACCCCTTGCCACTGGCTGATCAGTTCGAACAGGTTCTGGTTGGCCTCTTCCACGGCCCTGACATTGTCCGAGACGCTGGTCGCGAGGGCATTCGAGCTTTGGCTCAATAAGTTCACCGCCTCGCTCGCCCCGGTGGTGTTGCCGGCCCTCTGGAGCTGGTTGGCGACTTCGATGCCGAGCTCGGGCGGCAACTGGCTGACATCGAAGAGAGACTTGACTCCATTGGGTAGGGCTTTTTGGGGGAGGTCTTCCGTCCAGATAACGTCGCCGAGGGGTACCGCAGTGTGCATGTCGCCAACCAAGTTACGGTTTTCCACCACGCCGTTGGCCAAGTGTTGGACTAGCTCGGGCTCTAGAAACTGAGACATCCCTGCAAGGTCGCTCAAGACCGAGTTTCCGAAGGCGGGGTTTTTGAGTCCCGCGAGCAACCCGTCGGTGATGCCCTCATTGGAACGCATGATCAGGTTGGCGATTTCAGGGTTTTTCTCCATTCTCTCTCGCATCTCGCTCGATATATTGGCCACTGGAGAATGAATGAAAAGTTCAGGGTGGATGTTGAAGTCATCCATCAGTGCGGGAAAGGAGCGGAGTGCTTCATTGGCTTCCCGCAAATGGGTAATGCTGTCGAGAGCCTGTTGCTGGGCTTCCAAAAGCTCCCTCTGAATGTCGGCTACTTCGTCGTCTTCATAGACCGTCTGAAATCGGGGATGCCGCGCTTGAAAGGCATCGCTGACTTTCTGAGCTTCCCCCGGAGGAAGCTCGGCCAGAGCGATGATCACCATGTCCGGGTCCATGTCTTTGAGCTGCTCGGCCAGTTTCTTGTATCCATCGGGAGTCTTGTCGGTATTGGCGTTGACAAGATCGGCGACGCGTTTGTTACTCTCCTCGACTTCACTAGCGGCCGACGGATCCTGAGTATTCCCGCCGAAACCGCGAGCGAGGGGAGCTTGCTCGGTGGCGGACAGGTCCTCGAAGGAGACGTTCGGGTTGGTCATGGTACTTGCCACGGCGGCTTGGCGCCGGGTTACCTCGCGAGCAGCCGCCGCGTCGCTGCTGGTCGGACTGGCTTGGTCCAAAGAGGCCGCCGTCGTGGTGGCGACACCGCTGCTTTCTCCGCTCCCCCCACTCCGCGCGGGGCTCTGACTGGCTGGTGCCGCGCCCGTCTCCTGAGCGCGACCGGCGCCTCTCGTCGCCTTCGCTTTAATCGCACTGGGGCGCTCTTCGCCGCCTTTGTTTCCGCCAACTTTCATCGTCTTGTCCCCCGACTTTATTAATTGAGTATCGTTTCTTCTGTTAGGATCTTAATTCGACCAGGCGGCTATGAAGCGACCCACCGAGTCCTGAGCTTCCTGCTCGATCACTTGCACCACCATCAACAGCCGCTGGGCCGCTTCGGCCTGGGTGAGGATCGCCGTCCGTTTGAGGTTGAAGTTGTCAAGGCTTTCCCGGAACGATGCCAGGGCTTCCAGCCAACCCTCGACTCCCTCGCGCAAAAGGCGATGCCCCAGCACCGATTCCAGGGTGATCTCCTCTTGCAAGACGTCGCTTCGCTCGTAACCTTCCCAGATGGCTAAAAACGTCTCCTCCACCTTGTCGATCCATCGACTGACCACGGCCAACCGTCCCGCGGCGGAGGCGTCCAAGGCCTTGTGCAGATCCTCCCAGGTGCGGCTCTCCAGTTGAATCGTCCCCAGGCTGGCCGCCTTCTCGCGCCAGCGTAGCTCCAGCGGCTTGCTCTCCTGGTTTCGGTGGTACAGGCTGATCAGACGGCGCAAAGCGGGACCGCTATCGCAACCATCGGCGATGGCTTCCTCAGCCTCAGCCAGGGACTCGGCTAACTCGTCGGTCAGACGGGCGTCGATGCTGTCGTCCGTCTCCAGCTGCTCGACAGCGCGCTGGAACCAGTTCTGCCAGGAGAGACCGAGAGAGCAAAGGCCCGAGGTCTCCAACTCGCTCACCAGGGCGTCAAGACCGTGACTGATGGGATTGGGGCTGCCAATAAGATTAAGGTTCATCTGTTTGTATCCCAATAGTGTACTTGTGAACAATCATAGGAAGACCATGTAGAGTCGTGCTGGACCCTGTCGGAAAAATGTTAACTCCTTGTTACGTATCGGACATTTCGTTATCCCTTTTTCAGCTCTGAGGTCATCGTGGGGCCGATGGCTTGTTCCTGATTCAAGGCATAATTGCAGGATTTTCGGGGTAAGGACGCATAACCAGGCCGAGCCCCTCTAAAGGGGGCGAAAAAGCTGTCTCACGACGTATTGACGGCCTCGGCGTCCCGCGGGGTGACACTCACACACTCCCGCTCGTGATGCCTTAAGTTTAAACAAAGGAATACACCCAATGACACAAACGTTGAGCCAAGACTGGAAAAAGAAGCTCGCCAGCGGTCAGGCCACCTTCTCCTTCGATGAAGGACGCGCCGACATGAGAAACGTCCTCGGCGGTAAGGGAGCCAACCTGGCCGAAATGACGAATCTCGGCTTCCCAGTACCTCCGGGCTTCGTCATCACCACCGAGGTGTGTAACGTCTACAGCGAAACCAAGCAGATGCCCCCCGGTCTCGAGGACGAGATGATGGCTCGCGTGGCCGAATTGGAAAAGAAGATGGGGAAGGGCTTCGGCAGTACCGAGAACCCACTGCTCTTGTCCATCCGCTCGGGCGCTCGTTTTTCCATGCCGGGAATGATGGACACCGTTTTGAACCTCGGTCTCAACGATGACACCGTGCAGGGACTGATCAAGCAGTCTGGCGACGCGCGCTTCGCCTACGACGCTTACCGCCGCTTCATCCAGATGTTCGCCGACGTGGTGATGGGGTTGCCCAAGCACGAGTTCGAACACCTGATTTCGCACAAGAAGGAAGCCAAAGGCGTGATTCTGGACAAGGACCTTTCCGCTGAGGCCCTTCAAGAGCTGGTCGTAGAGTTCAAGGACAAGTTCCGCCGCGAGGCCGGTCGCGAGTTTCCCGTGGACATCAAAGAGCAGTTGATGCTCTCGGTCGAGGGAGTGTTCAAGTCCTGGAACAACCCGCGCGCCTTCGTCTACCGCAACAAAGAGAAGATCCCCCACGACCTGGGCACGGCCGTGAACGTGCAGTCGATGGTCTTCGGCAACCTGGGCGACGATTCCGGTACGGGCGTTGCTTTCACCCGTAACTACAATACCGGCGAGAAGAAGCCGGTTGGAGACTTTTTGATCAACGCTCAGGGTGAAGACGTGGTGGCCGGTATCCGCACCCCTCTACCTCTCGAGGACATGGAGAAGTCGTTCCCCGAACTGTGGAAGCAGCTCGCCGACATTTCCCACAAGCTCGAGCAGCACTACAAAGACATGCAAGACATGGAGTTCACCATCGAAAAAGGTAAGCTTTTCATGTTACAGACCCGCACCGGGAAGCGCACCGCCGCCTCGGCCATCCAGATCGCCGTCGACATGGTCGATGAAGGCTTGATCGACGAGAAGACCGCCGTTCTGCGGGTGGCTCCCGAGCAGCTCGACCGCTTGCTGCACCCTTTCATTCCGGACAACGTGAAGAAGAGCGCGACGGTTTTGGCCAAGGGAACCAACGCTTCTCCGGGAGCCGCCTCCGGTATCGTGGTTTTCGAAGCCAACGATGCCGTGGCTAAGGCGGAGGAAGGGCACGCGGTTGTCCTGGTCCGTCCCGAGACCACTCCCGATGACGCTCACGGGATGGCTGTGGCCAAGGGGATCCTGACCTCCACCGGAGGGCCCTCCTCGCATGCGGCGCTTGTCGCTCGTGGCTGGGGAATTCCCTGTATCGTGGGCTGCGAAGCTCTCAAGATCGACTTGAACAAGAAAAAGGTCACTTGTGGCGACGTCTCCTTTGGGGAAGGTGACCACATCACCATCGACGGTGGAACCGGTGAGGTCTTCCTGGCCAAGCTCGAGCTGCACGAGCCGACCGAGCTGTCGCCCGAGACCAAGAAGGTTCTGGGCTGGGCCGACAAGCATCGCAAGCTGGGGGTTTACGCCAACGCCGACACCCCGACGGATGCTCAGCGCGCTCGTAACTTTGGCGCCGAGGGGATCGGTCTTTGCCGTACCGAGCACATGTTCATGGAAAAAGACCGTTTGCCGGTGGTTCAAGAGATGATTATGATCGCCAGCGCCGCCGAGACCGGGGCTCGCCAACTGCGCAAGATCGAGGCCAGTCTGGATGGAGTGAACGTCGAGAGCCGCCAGTACCGCGACGCTCAGGAAGAGATCGCCAGGGTCAAGGCCAAGATGGATGCCCCTTGGAAGAAGTACACCGAGCTATTGGGCAAGCTGGCTCCTTTCCAGCGTGGCGACTTCGAGGGGATCCTGGAAGCCATGAACGGCGCCTGGGTGATCATTCGCCTCTTGGACCCGCCGCTACACGAATTCTTGCCGGCTCACAGCGATCTGTTGATCGACGTGACCCGTCTCAAGACCCTCAAGGAACTCGGCTCGGCCGACTACGACAAGGCTCTAGGAGAGATCCAAAAGCGCCGCAACGACGATAGCGTGACCCAGGACAAGCTCGAGGAGCTGCTGGAGAAGGTCGAGGCCATGCACGAGGCTAACCCGATGCTCGGTCAGCGCTTCTGCCGTCTGGGCATCGTCTTCCCCGAGATCTACAAGATGCAGGTCCGCGCCATCATGGAAGCGGCTTGCAACCTGAAGAAGAAGGGCGTCGACGCCAAGCCGGAGATCATGATCCCCGGTATCGGCAGCATCGAGGAGATGAAGCACTGCCGCACCATGGCCGAGCGGATCTGCGCCGATGTTCAGAAAGAGAAGGGCATTGAAGTCGAGCATAAGATCGGAACCATGATCGAGCTGCCCCGTGCTACCGCCGTGGCTTACGAACTGGCCGAACACGCCGACTTCTTCTCCTTCGGAACCAACGACCTGACCCAGACCACCTACGGCTATTCCCGCGACGATGCGGCCGGAACCTTCATGCCGGTTTACCTTGAGCAGGGTGTCTTAAAGACCGATCCCTTCCAGGTGGTCGACCGTAAGGGCGTGGGTCGACTGATGAAGATGGCTGTCAGCGAAGGCCGCGGAACCAATCCCAAACTCGAGGTCGGTATCTGTGGTGAGCACGGCGGTGACCCCGATTCTGTGGAGTTCTGCCACGAACTCGGGCTCAACTACGTATCCTGCTCGCCCTTCCGCGTACCGATTGCTCGACTGGCCGCGGCTCACGCCGCCCTCAAGGCGGCCGCGCCCGGTGGACCCGAGCGCGACCGCTAGTTTCTCCAGTCACCAATGAAGAGGGAGTCCCCACAGGGCTCCCTCTTTTCATTGGGCTGGGGAGATAGACGGCAGGAGTGACTCACTCCAAAGACCCAGTGGCCAAGCTATGGGTGAAGACCGCTAAGTTCAGGTACTAGTAACTTTCTGGTACGGGTGTGGAGTTAGGCAGAGTGGGGGGACTGGAGGGAGCGACAGTCTCTAGTGGCGTTTTCGTAATACGACCGTCGGGGCCGACGTCGACTCGCCAAAGGGTTCTAACCGAGCCGGGCGACCGTCCTCGCATGTAGGTCGCCCAAGCGGTATAACGGACCGTTCCATCCGGTAAGACGATCGCTCGTGGGCCGTCAAGATCGGGGTTTTTCGCGTCTCCTGGACGAATGACATCGGAGTCGAACAAGACGATGCTTTCAATCCAGGCTTGACCTACTTCCAACCGGTCTTCTCGAGTCTGCCAGTCGAGTAGCGGCAGAATCTTCGCGGAGGCTTCTCCGGGTTCGTACTCCACGCCCTGATATACAATAGCTTCGAGCATTGTGCCATAGTTGTGAGCAAAACTTGTGCGAAGTGAGAGTTCAGGGATGAGGCTTTGAAGTTTGTCGGGTCGGTCTCCTGGGGGCGGGGGTGGCTCCGCTCCGGCCGACAGGGGGAAAGCTATAAGGAATAGTAGGCCTATAAACCAACGCATGCTGCTAAGTTCTCTGATACCATGATAATCGTCCTCCGACGCGAGGGGGTAAAGCTCGAAACGGGGCCCTCACGGTGCGTTGACGTGGCCGGGCGCCTCGCGCCCCGCGAAGTGGGCGCGTAAGTTGGCAAGCGTCATATCCACCATGGCCTGCCGGGTCTCCTCGGTGGCGCTGCCCAGGTGGGGAGTCAGCACCACGTTGGGCAGGGCGAGCAAGGCTTCCGGAACGTGAGGTTCGGTGGCGAAAACGTCCATGGCGGCGGCACCCAGGTCGCCGTATTCCAAGGCCTCGATCAAGGCTTCCTCGTCTACTACCGAGCCGCGCGCGATGTTGACCAGAATCCCCTCGGGTCCCAGAGCTTGTAGGACCTCTGTGTTGATGACCCCCTGGGTTTCGGAACCGCCGGGTAAGGCCAGGATCAGTACGTCAGCTTCGTTGGCCAGAGCCCACAGGTCGGAGAAGTACTCGTAGTCGACATCCTCACGCCGGCTCCGTCCGTGATAGGCCACATGCATCCCAAACGCCTCGACAAGCGTAGCGATTCGTCGTCCGATGCGGCCCAGCCCCACGACCCCGCACAGCCGCCCAGACAAACCACGAGCCAAAGGAAAGACAGCTCGCGGCCACTCTCCCTCGCGCACGAAGGTGTCGGCTTGGACCACTTTGCGAGAAGCCGCCAAAAGTAAGGCCAATGCGTGTTCGGCCACCGCCTCGTCCAAGACGCCAGGGGTATTGGCCACCACTAGTCCCCGCTTGTGTAGCTCCTCCAGGTTCACCCGATCGGTGCCTACTCCGAAGATTGCTACCATCTCGAGCTTGGGAAATCGCTCCAGTGTCTCCGTCACAACTCCCTGAGAGGCCATAACCACGATTGCCCGAGTATCCTCTCCAGCCTGTGCCAGAGTCGGAACCTCATACTCGGCTTCTAAGGCGGTCCGCAGCAGCGGATGATTCTCATTGGCCAGAGCCACGGTGATCTTACTCATAAGCCGAGTGGCCCTTGATGGCGCGAACCAGGGTTTGAGATACCACCTCGAGGTATCTGGTTTTTGGCTCTAGCGTGTCACGAACGGCTCGGCTGTGCTCCATCTGCCAAGCTTCCACTCCGGGCTTGAGACCGTGATGACGAATGGTGTACCCACCTCCATAGCGCTGTTTGCCGTCAAAAGTCTCGGGCTCCGCCGAAAGACCGTTCCGCTGGAGGTTGACTACCAGGCCGTCAGAGCCCCACAGCGCGTTCCGGGACCAGTCGTCGATGACGGTGTTCTCGGCGGTGCCCAGGAGCAGCGTGGTATCATAGCGGGCTTGTCCGTGGATGTCCAAGAGGAGAGCCCAGCCGTGGCGGGCCACCAGGCGAGCCAGCTCGTGCTCGATGGCCTGATGATAGGCGGCATGATGAGCTCTTCCGATGGAGTCGTGAGAGGTCAGCTCCGGTTTGCGATTGACGTCGGCGAAGCGCCGATGGATCTGGTTGAGAAGCAGGCTCGGACGGTGGCCTTCTCCGTATTCCTGAGCCACCGCGTCGGCCAGGTCCGTGGCCAGTTCGTTGGTCTCGGCGTCGCCAAAAAGAACGAAGTGAGGGTCCTCGACTTTACTCTGACGCCGGACCTCGGCTCCTTCCAGAGGGAGTTTCCCCCCGTGACCGGCTACGATGAAAAGGGGCAGGTTCCCCTCCACCAGGGTTAAATCGGTCGACTCCTCGGCGCGAACCGTCCCCGTGGAGACCACCAGTAGGAGTAAGAGAAGAAGTCTTGGCAATCCTCGGAAGGCCGAGTAGTATCGTTGTCGTGGAGAAGGCAAGGCGCAATCCCTTTCGTATCTGTGCCCTGTGTCGGCACTTTCGGGTTCTCGAGTCCAAACGCGAGTTCCCCCACATCGCCGATACCGCCTACATTACTTACGAGTGCGCCGTCCTGGGCGGGAAGAAACGAGAAGACTATCTGATGGATTCGGCTCCAGAGAAGAGCTATACGCCGCACCCCGAGGCGGACTTCGACTGTCCTTACTGGGAAGAGCCGGTCATCGAGTGAGCGGGTCGCGAAGAGGGGAAGGAAGACCTTATCTGACCTGGGCCCTCGTTGTGGGTTTGGTCGGGTGGCAGATTTTCATCGCGGGTGTCGATCTTGGAGCGGACGCCCAGACGCTGATTCGCTTCGGAGCTCGCAAGGCCAACCTCGGTTTTCCCCAGGACCCCTGGCGTCTGATGGCCTCGGTCTTCTTGCATCTCAACGCCTGGCATCTGATCAGTAATGTGCTGGTTTTGGCAGCCTGGGGAGCATGTCTCGAGAAATTGTTGGGCCGGTTCGAGCTTCTGGCGCTATTTTTGTTGACGGGGTTCGCCGGAAGCCTTCTCTCCGACATTTATGGGCCGGACAGCCTGGCCATGGGCGCCTCGGGATCGGCCTTTGGTTTTGCCGGAGCGGTTCTGGTGCTCTCTTTTCTGGCTCCTGAGTGGCGAGCCTGGGATGATGACGCTGGGCGTTGGCGTAAGATGTCGGTGGCGGTCTTTGTGCTGGCGCTTCTGACCGTGGTAGGGTTCTCCAGCATGGTGCCCGGCGCACGTCTGGACCACTGGGCCCACGGTGGCGGAGCGGCCACCGGGGCTCTGCTGGCTCTGGGACCGGCGCTGGGGGGGGAAAAGTATAAAGGCCAAGCTTTCTGGATCGCGAGCGCCCTTGTCACCGGTGCGCTTTGGCTGGTGGTGGCCTCTCGCGGGTCGAGTCCGTTCGCTTAAAGTACGCTGAGGTAAATGTCCCGTGCGGGACATTTACCCAAAAAGTTAACACCTTGATCGTAGGTTTGGCCCTTGCCTCGACGGTAAAGGTCGACATGCAAAGTCACACATTTTCCTCAACACTGCTCGGAGTGGAAGCCAAACTTGTTCGAGTGGAGGTCGCTTTGAGTAACGGCTTACCCGGCCTTGTCGTGGTGGGGCTGCCCGACGCCGCTGTTTCCGAGGCCGGGGCCCGGGTTCGAAGCGCGCTCAAGGCTTCAGGGTTCCCCATGCCGCCTCGCCGAGTGGTGGTCAATCTCTCTCCGGCCGACCTTCGTAAGCAAGGGTCCGGTTTCGACCTGGCTCTGGCTTTGGGGATTCTGGAGGCGCTTGAACAGATACCCCCCGGCAGTCTTCAACGCTCCATGGTGATCGGTGAGCTCTCTTTGGACGGCTCGGTGAGGGCCGTGAAGGGCCTGGTTCCCGCTTTCGCGCTGGCTCAAGCCGCTACTGAGATCGACCGCTTGATCCTGTCCTCGGAACAGACCGAGGGAGAGTTCGCCGGACCTTCCCTTCCTTTGTGTCCGGTGGGGACTCTCGAGGAGGCGGTGGCGATTCTCCGCGGGGAGAGGGAGACGCCGACTCCGGCGGCTCGGAGAGTTCAGCGCCGCGGTGCGGACGGTCGGGACCTGCGGGAGGTGAGGGGGCAAGAGATGGCTCGCTGGGCTCTGGAGATCGCCGCGGCTGGGGGCCATCACCTCATGATGACTGGACCTCCAGGTTGTGGGAAAAGCCTGCTGGCCTCCTGTTTGCCAGGTATTCTTCCCCCCATGACGAGAGAAGAGAAACTGGAGGTGGCGGCCATCGCTAGTGTCTGTCAGGATCTCAAGGCGGACGGTGCAAGGCCTTTTCGCGCCCCGGGTCAAGGCACCTCGGCGGTCGCTATGCTGGGCGGTCAGCAACCCGGCGAGGTGACTCGCGCCCATCACGGAGTTCTCTTTTTGGATGAATTTCCGGAGTTTCGACGCGATACCCTGGAAGCTCTGCGCTCGGTCATGGAGACAGGATGGGTTAGCGTGGTCAGAGCGCGTATGCGGGTCGACTATCCGGCGCGCTTCACCCTGGTCGCGGCGATGAACCCTTGCCCCTGCGGGATGAGAGATTCGGGTACGAACGCTTGTGGCTGTACGGAATCTCAGAGCGCGCGCTACGCCGGAAAGCTATCCGGCCCCATTCGTGATCGTTTCGACCTTCTGGTGGCCTTAGAGCGCCAGACGTTAACGTCTTATCTAGAGGAGCCTGCCAGGGAGCCCGAGAGTTCCGCCTCGGTTCGGCAACGAGTGGTGAAGGCCCGACAGGCTCAATTGGACCGAGGCTCTCTCAACCGCGACCTTGGCGGGAGTGGACTTCTCCAGGCTCTCAACCTTGTCGAAGCGGACGAAAGATTCTGTGAAACCACCGGAGAGCGACTTCAGCTTTCTGTTCGCTCGTTGGAAAAGTGGTTGCGAGTGGCTCGAACGGTAGCGGATCTTCAGGGGAAAACCTCGGTCACTCGAGAGCACCTCTTGTCCGCTTTACTCTTGAGAGATACCGTCGAGCCATCGACCCGTTTGGCGTCCTAGAGTTTCGGCCGGAAATCCTATCGGCAGCACAATATGTAGTATGGCCCGGCCCGAACCTCTAGGCAATCTATTGAGCGTCGCCGGCCTATTCGGCCGGACTCCTAGCGCCAGGGGCGCTGGGGTCCTGGCTGATAGTTCACCGGCCGGTTTTGATAGTTCACTGGGCGATTCTGATAATTCACCGGTGGGTTCTGGTAGTTCACGGGACGGTATTGGGAGCCCGCCGGTAGGTTGGGTGGGCAGACCGGTCCGGGGAATCCCCACCAGCCGGGATATCCATAGCCAAAACCTGGGCCGTAGCCAAATCCATAGCCGTACCCGTACCCGTAAGCCGCGGGGTTCGGGGCGATGGGAGGCGGAGACGGCACCACCACGATGGTGGGCTGTTCTTGGGGCTTCGCTTTCTGTGGACCTCCATCAAGTTCGTAAACTTGAAACTCTTTGGCCGGAGGCTGTTGCTCTTGCCGTGAAGGAGTGGCGGCTTTGGCCGTCCCGTCTCCCCGAATGGAGATTTTAGGCACACCATCACTACTGACCGTTCTCGTCACCTTGTCGGCGTGAGCACCGGTGCCGCCCAGCAATAGGACGGATATAAGTAGTGCGGGAGCTTTCACTACCGCCGTCTCCGAGAAGTGTTGTAGCTTTCCACGCTTGGGTAGCCGTTATTGTAAGTTCCTGTGTTGAGACCGCTGTTGTAGTAGTTGGGGCCGTATCCGGGTCCGTTGATGAGTGGACTGCTTGAATTGTCGTACATGCCCTGACTATTATAGTAGCCGTAAGGGTTATAAGGATTGTAGGGGTCGTAATAGTTGCCGTACTGGGAACTGTAGGGGTCGGGAAGAGGGGCATTGGGGCCGGGGTACTGAGGGAAGCGTCCCGCCGGATCGGAGTTGCGGGGGCCGGAATTGGTTGTAGTGTTGGCGCTCCCGCTCTTATCGCCGCCGCCGTTGGGGGGAGTCGTAGGTGTGGTCGGAGGCTGCGGAGTCCGAGCCGGGGCGGTGACGACCGGGTTGCGAGGGTGGACTATGCCCGCCTCGAAAACGGGCCGACTCCCGCGGTTTTGGGCCAGCGACGGGCTAGCCAGGAGTCCTGTGACGATGAGCGACAAAGTGAGAGCGGGAATCTTTCGCATATGGCAATGATACTATTTTTGACTCATATGGTAAATAAAGAATCGCTAAAGAATCGCTCCGGACATCATCCGCGAAGCTGTTTCCATGTCCTCGGGGAGGGGAGCCTGGAGAGTCAGGAGCCTTCCGTCGACGGGATGGCTCAGTTCCAAGCGCGAGCTATGCAAAGCTTGCCCCCGTAGTGAAAAGGTGTTGCCCGGGCGTCCGTAGACGGGATCGGCCACGATCGGATAGCCCAGCCAGGCCAGGTGAACACGAATTTGATGGGTTCGGCCGGTATGAAGATGCAACTCCACTAGAGCGTGCTCGGAACCCAGAGCTCGCACAACCTCGTAATCCGTCATGGCGGGCTTGCCGGTGGCAAGACACGCCATGCGCAGCCGGTCCTGAGGGTGACGCCCGAGCGGTTGGTTGATCCGCCCCCTCCTGGGTTGAGGGACTCCCCAAACCAGGGCGTGGTAGAGCTTCACCACCGTGCGTTGGCTGAACTGTTGGCTCAGGGCCTGATGAGCCTGGTCGTGCTTGGCTACCACCATGACTCCTGAAGTCTCCTTGTCCAACCGATGCACGATGCCGGGTCGGCTGACCCCCCCGATTCCGGACCAGTCGCCGCAGTGGGCCAGAAGAGCGTTGACCAGAGTTTTATCGGGGTTTCCCACGGCCGGGTGAACGACCAGTCCACGCGGCTTGTTGAGAGCGAGCAGGTGTTCGTCCTCGTAAAGGACGTCGAGACCTATAGTGGGATCGGGTTGGGGAACAGCGGGAGCCAGGGGAGGTACCGAGACTTCGACTCTCTGACCGGCCTTGATTTTGCTGGAGGGCTTAGCCGGACGACCCTCCAAAAGGACGCGCTCACTTTTGATCCAGTCCTGGACCGCGCTTCGAGAAACCTCGAGTTGGCTGACCACAAACTGGTCCAATCTCCATCCGGCCACTTCCACGCCGCAAAGGAGTTGGAGCGGGTTTTCACTCTCGCTCATCTATCGATGACACAACCTAGTCATGCTCCGCGCCTTAGGGAACCCTCAATGGGCTCCTTCTTAGCAGTGGGACTCGACACAAATTCCATCTAATATCTCGCCCCCAAGCACCCCCCTGCAAGCCAAAGGCGCTACCGCTTCGGTCGGTACCCCCGACTCCTAATGTACGTCTGTGCACACGTCGTCGTCGAAGCTACCGTCATAGCGGCACCTGGAGACGAGCTCTGACGATGGAATTTGTGTCGAGGCCCACTTGGCGAAGTTTTAACATGTCGTAGGCGGAGCTTCTCCCTTGAGCCTGGAAATGTAACACGATAGAATTCTGTGTCACTACTTTGCGCCAGATCGTTAGGCGCTCGGAGGAATCGATGGATCCAGTTGCCTCAAGTCAGGTCAGGTCGCAATCTCCCCTTACTGGGAGGGCCAACGTGGTGGGAGGGCTTTCCGCCCCGCGGCAACCGGCGCCCAAGATTGAAACCCCGGCTCCCGCTCGGCCGGGGGGGGCGGCATCGTCCAATGAGGGGGGCGTTGTCACCACGCGGAACGCCAACGGCTCTATTTTTCAAAAGGCCGCTTCCGGCCTGGGGATGACGACGGACCCCGACGGTGGTAAGGAGATCTCCTTGGGAAGCGGAGAGTCGTTCCGCTGGGACGACTCCGGGATCTCCTCCAAAGATCAGTCGCTCTCTCCCGCCTTGACCAAGACCGCGGACGGGCTCACTCTGATCTCCTTTTCGGACAAGGATGAAAACACGGTTCAGATTCAGCCCGACAGTCTGACTTACGAGGTTCTCAACAAAAAGAAGAATCTCTCCCAGGTTTTTCATCCCGACGGATTTCAAGAGGTCGTGGCCTTCGGTCAGTTCCGTGAAGCTGACGGTAGCAGGACCGACTATCAGCATCATCTCGTTTTTGACCCTCAAGGCCAGGTGGTCGATTCCTCAGGTTTTCACGACATGGCCGTGGAGGGAAAGAAGTTGTCTTTCGACCTGGGTAACGGCGTTCGGACGGAACGGACGCTAGCTCGTCCTTTGCCGGGTCAAGCGCCCTTCGAGTCGGCCGCTAAAGCGGAAGTCGCCACGGAGTCGGCCGCGGCGAATAATAACAATACGCCTCTGGCTGTTTTTGAAGAACCGATGGCTCAGCCCCGGGTCGACGAGCAAAGCACGGTCTCTCAACAGCCCGCGCCTTTCGCCGGACTGAGCGATATCAAGAAAGACTTCTTCGCTGGTCACGACCAGCCAGGAGTGGCCTTTGACGAAACCCGGTCGGGTCTGGTCATGCGCCATGAGGGAGAGACCCGCGCCTTTCTCTTGCCAAATGGTGACAGCTTCCGCACCAATGGCCGAGAGGTGGAGACGTTGGGCGAATCTCCCACGGCCAAGAACGCCAGAATCGTGGAGGAAGGGGACAATCAGCTGTTGGCCTATTCCGATGATCAGGGGAATCGCCATACCCTCGACATCACTACGGGGGACTATGAGGTTTCCAATCGCCAGGGCTCGATGACCCAGGGCCTCAAGGCTGACGGCACGGTCGAATACGGGGCTCGCGGAACATACACCGCCGAGTCGGGCAAGCCCCAGCAATACTACCACAAGGCCAGTTTCTCCCAGGATGGAGCGCTGATTTCCAAAGAGGGGTTCGACGATCTGCGGGTCGAGGGCGACTCCATGAAGTTCACCTTACCCAACGGGCTGGAGACCGACCGCCAGTTGATGCAGCCGGCTCCCCAGTCGGTCAATATCCCTAAGAAACTCGTGCTGAGCGAGGGATTCGCTCAAGAGTGGGGCGGCGGAGTCGGTCTGGCCGACCAGCTCCTTGGACTTTCTCCCGCTTCCGCCGGGGTTAACCCTACGATTCAAGCTCAGCCGGCGGTAGAGAACGCCCCCATCGACAACAGCGCCTCGGCACCTGCCGGACCGACTTGGCGTCCTGGTCAAGCCCGGGCGTCTCTTCCCGACGGTTCGGGTACGGTCAGTGTGCTCCCGAACGGCTATCAGATCATCTCCGGTCCCGAGCCGTACGCGATCGACACGCAGGGTCAGCGGATTCCCGTGGGCCGAGGACAGACCACGCTGGAATCGGGCGAGACTTCCCATCTGCTTTCCGTCAGAACGCCGGAGGGCGTTTCCTACACCATCTCCAGCCAGAATCTCGACACCATCATAACTTCGGCCGACGGTAAGGTGAGCCAGCTCGTCAGCCCTCAGGGCAAGGTTCTGACCTCGATCGCCGACAACGGAAGCAAAATTCTTCACGAGTTTGACCCCGCTCGCGGGACCACGGGCACCCCCGGAGTGGGCTTCGATCCTCGTTTCCCCGACCGCTTGATGGTCGCGGGTACCGCGGAAGGTTATCAGTTGCCGCACTCGATGCTTCCTCCGGCCACGGTCGGTGGACAGGTCGCGCCAGGGCCGATGGGCTCTTCAGGAGACGGAGTCAATCTCGACCAGGCGGGGCACTTGTCCTCGGGCTATCTGGCTGGGCCGGGAGGAGTCGCTCAGGGAGTGCAGCCTAGTTTCTGGCAGCGCTTTAAGGCCGCCTTCACCAACGAGAACCCCTGGGACCCCGCCACTGCGGCCGCTCGCGAGCAGGATCAACAGCGGATGTTCCAGGGTCCGATGGGGGCGGCTCCCTATCCCGCGGGCTTTCAGCAGGCTCCCTATTCCATGGACGAGCAGCTTCGCTCGATGCAACGACAGAACAACTGGATGATGGCCGGAACTGTCGCCATGACGGCACTACCGATGCTCAATATGATGTTTTTCAATCCTTACGGAATGTTCTAATCCATGGAAACTACGCTTAGCAAAGAGGAGATTTTCAGCGGTCACCTGCTGACCCTGGAGGTCCATCAGGTGGAGCTCGAGGACGGCTCTCATTCGGTTCGTGAGCTGGTTTGGCATGCCGACGCGGTGTGCGTGGTCGTTTTGACCAAAGACAACAAGACCGTTTTAGTACGACAGTTTCGCAAGGCCGTGGAACAGTCGATTCTGGAGATTCCCGCCGGGAAGATCGATCCGGGTGAAGACGCCCTGGCCGCGGCCGTGCGCGAACTCGAGGAAGAGGTCGGCTATTTGAGTGGAGACGTGCGCCACGTCATGGACTTCTACTCGAGCCCGGGTTTTTGCAACGAGAAGTTGAGCCTTTACTTTGCCGAGAACGTCACTTTAGGTGAGCAACGTCTCGACCAGGGGGAGTTTATCGAGTTGGTCACCCTGCCCTGGGACGAGGCGGTGGCTATGGCCATGCGGGGGGAACTTGGGGATGCCAAAACCGTGGCGGGGATACTCGCCGTCGCCCAGCTCCTTAGGAATTAGGATTTTCCGGCGGCGGCTCGACGCGAGGGCGTGCTCGCTGTTGTTGTTGTCGGCGTACATCTTCCATGGTGAAGTCTTCAAAAGCTTTGGCCACCCTGGCGTCTAGAGCCGGCTCCGCGGGTTTGGGCGGCTCCGGCGGCTGAGCGGTCTCGGTGACTGGATTTTGGGCCTGGAACTTCCAGAACTCCCAGATCTTGGGAGGCGGTGGAGGAGCGACCGTCACTCGATTGAGCCACCACCACCAGTGGCTGCGAGGCGGATCATTTTGGATCTGGTACTGGATGAAATTCTTGTGACCGATCTCGTCCACCAACGCCTGGGATTTGCCTCGCAGTATCGCGTCAAGCTGTATGGTTTTCTTCCACGCTTCGGTGATATTGACATCGGTGCGTCCGGCCAGTTCATCGAGTCCTTCCTGAACTTCGTCGCGATAGTAGAGAAGTTGAGGAGCGGAAAAGCCGAGATTTCCGATATTGGCGAGAAAGGTTTCGTAGTCGCCCAGGACTTCGAGCAGATACTCCCAGACCTCTTTGACGTAGGGGTCGAGTGGAGGTGGGGGAGGAACGGTAGGTTCGCTCACGGACGGGTCGCGGCTCCCCGTGATTGATTTGCTCGGCGAGCGAGCTCTTCTAAGAGGGCGATATCTTCGGGCACCGTTACTTTCAAGTTGTGAGCCGGTCCCTCTACCCAGCCCACCGTCCCTCCGTAGCGTTCCACCAAACTGGCATCGTCGGTTCCTAAGAAGCGCTCTTCTCTGGCTCTTTCGTGCAGAGCGTGAATGAGTCCAAAGGGGAATACTTGAGGTGTCTGAACCTGGCGCAGCGTGTCACGGTCCTCGGTTCTTTCGACCTGGGAGCCTCGCACTCGTTTGATGGTGTCGCGGACAGGGGTCGCGGGTAGGACGCCGTCGTAGGAGGGCAAGGCGCTGAGCAGGGCGTCGAATAGCCCGTGATCGACGAAAGGACGAGCCCCGTCGTGAATGAGGACCGGATCCATGGCCGACGGCTCCTCGTGCCCTTGCAAAAACTCGAGGGCCAGCCTGATGGAGTCTTGACGCTCCCCGCCACCGGCTATCACATGGAAGTTTTCCGCTGGGCCGAGGGTCTCGACCAGTAGCTGTCTCAATTCCCCCTCGCGTCCTGGTGTTACCGATATGACCAGGGAGTGAAGGTTGGGCCAGGAGAGAAAAGTCTCCACCGTTCGTACCAGTAGAGGCCGGCCTCCCACGGAAAGTAAGAGCTTGTCGGTCCCGCCCATGCGTCGACTCTGCCCCGCGGCGGTGATGATGGCAAAGACTTTCGTTGGTTTCACGCCGGAGTCGCCTCCTCATCTGGAGGCTCTGGAGCGGCTTGTTCCACTGGAATTGTCACGTCTTTACTAGAGAATCGGGCGAAGATCATTCTTCCGCTCGCCGTCTGCACAAGCGAAGTCACCTCGCAGACAATTTCGCCGCCGATATGTTTGCGAGCGCCTTCCACCACGACCATGGTTCCGTCCTCGAGAAATCCGACTCCTTGCTCTTTTTCTTTTCCGGAGCGGACGATATGGATCACGAGCTCGTCACCCGGTACGAACACAGGTTTGAGCGCCTTGGCCAGGGCGTTGATGTTGAGGACCCGGACATTCTGGAGGCGGGCGACCTTCTGAAGGTTGAAGTCGTTGGTCAAAAGCGGACTTCGCAGGTCCTGGGCCAGGCGTACCAACTTGGTGTCGACCGTGCGCAGATCGGGATAGGGGCGTTGCTCGACCTTGATGGTGCACTTGCGACGCAGATCGTCGAGCAGATCGAGCCCTCGTCGTCCACGAGCGCGGTCGCTATCTTTGGGAGAGTCAGCTTTGGCCTGGATCTCGTCGAGGACGAATCGACTCACCACTAGAGTGCCGGAGATAAACCCGGTTTCGACGATTTCGGCCAGGCGTCCATCAATGATGACCGAGGTGTCCACAACGAAGATCTGGTCCCCCCAGTTACGCTGTCCGATGCCCGACTGAAGTAGCTCGGCCAGCGAATGGATGAAGACCAGGCGGCTACCGAAGAAGGCTCCAAGCATGGCCAGAAAAATCGTCGATACTACGATCAAGAAAGGGCCGACATAGGGGCCGACCGCGGGAATGGAAGTAAAATCGATCTGCCGTAGAGCCAGGTTGACAAAAAACGCGATGATCAGACCAAAGAGCAGCCCGGCCGCCCCCATGAGAACCTCTTGTACCGACAGCCGCTGGAGCGAAACGGCGAAAGAATCGACCGCGCGCAGGGCTAAACGGGTGAATACCGGCGCCAGGGTTAAGCCTATCAGAATTCCTAAAAGGATGAAGGCGACGAAATTGGTGACTCTGCCCGAAGTCGAAAGCGTGACATAGAAACTCTGAGTGTAAAGTGCGACGCTGTAGCCGCAAAGTCCACCGAAAAGAATGAAGACAAAAGAGAACATCACTCTGACGGTTTTTTGCATAGTCACGATCTTGGGGTCTACCCCAGGAGCGGCTCAGGCTCCTTCCTAAAAAGGTGGAGTATCCGCTTTGCGCGAGCGCTTGGAGCCTGAAGGAGAAGCGTGGAGAATAGAGGCTAGCTCGGCCACGGCCTCCACCGGACGCAGGGTCATCTTGGTGGCGGATTTTAGGGCTCGTGTGGCGCTTCTGGCTGGAAGAATGCATTGGGAGAAACCGAGTTTTTCCAGTTCTCGAAGACGAATTTCGGTTCCGCCGATAGGACGGATCTCTCCTCCGAGCCCGACCTCTCCGAAGCAAGCCATACCCTGGGGAACTGGAGATTCGGCGCGACTTGAGAGTATGGCCGCAGCTAGCGCCAGGTCCAGAGCCGGCTCGAACAGTTTGAGGCCGCCCACCACTTTAGCATAAACGTCACTTTTGCCTAGCTCTAGATTGGAGAGCTTCTTGCTCAGGACGGCCAGCAGAAGAGACATTCGGTTGCTGTCGATTCCGACGGCTCGTCGTACCGGGGGGGCGCCTTGCTGGGCCGCGTAGCTTGGTGTGACCAACGCTTGGACCTCCACTAGGATCGGGCGTGAACCTTCAAGTGAGGGATAGACCAGGCTGCCCGTCAGACCTTGGGTTCTCTCCTGAAGAAAGAAAGCGGAGGCTTCCGAGACGGGGATGAGGCCGCCGTGAGACATCTCGAAGAGGCCGATCTCGTGAGAGGCACCGAATCGATTCTTGGAGGAACGAAGAATGCGAACCTGGTTGTCTGGGTCTCCCTCGAAGGATAGCACCGTGTCGACGAGGTGTTCCAACACGCGTGGCCCGGCCAGACTACCGTCTTTGGTCACATGGCCGACGAGAATGGTTGGAATGTTGTGAGACTTGGCCAACCTCATCAAAGAGGCGGCGCATTCGCGAACTTGCGTGACGGAGCCGGGCGCCGAGCTAAGATCGGCTCGAAATAAGGTTTGAACGGAGTCGATGATGACAAGGCCGGGCTTCGTGGCGATGATCTGCTGTTCCACGGCCTCAAGCGCGGTCTCGTTGAACAAAAGGATCTTCGGGCTCACGGCTTCTAGCCGTTCGGCTCGATGGCGGATCTGGTGGGGGCTTTCCTCCCCACTCACGTAGAGAACGGAGTCGAGTCGGTTAGCCAGAGCTTTGGCTGTTTGCAGGAGAAGGGTGGATTTTCCGATTCCGGGCGCGCCCCCCAGCAGAACAAGCGAGCCCGCGACCAGGCCCCCGCCCAGCACCCGATCCAATTCGGGGATGTCGGTCGCGATGCGCTGGCTTTCCGTGCCCTTCACCTGGTCTAATGCGACCAGCTCTCCCTGGCCTTGATGCAGGGTCATGCCGCTTAGAGGAGCGGACTTGAAGAGCTCCTCCACCATGCTGTTCCAGGCGCCGCAGTCGGGACATCGCCCTTGCCACCGAGGAGATTGGGAGCCGCATTCCTGGCATGTGTAGACGGTTTTGCTCTTGGCCACCCGAGCAGGCTACCGAAAGTTCCGGTGAGTGGCAAGGGATAAGGGGAGCTGGTGCAAATCTGCAACCGCGCCGCAACGCCGCCAGAGCATGGTTGGGCGGATATCAATGAGGGTGGGGTAGAAAGAGACGTTATGCGTTTAAAGGACAAAGTGGCACTGATTACGGGAGGAGCTCGCGGTATAGGTCGAGCCACCGCCGAGCTTTTTCTTCAAGAGGGAGCCAAGGTCGCGGTGGTGGACGTGGATCAAAACGAGGTCCTACAAGGCGCTCAAGAGATGGGGGAGAACGCCTTTGGTCTAGCCATGGACGTGACCTCGCAGTCGTCGGTCTCCGCGGCTGTGGAAAAGATCGTGGCTCATTTTGGAGCCATCGACATCCTGATCAACAATGCGGGAATTCTGCGCGACGCGCAGTTGGCCAAGATGACGGAAGCGGATTTTGATGCCGTCATCGCGGTTAACTTGAAAGGTGTCTACAATACCACACAGATTGTGGCCAAACACATGGTGGAGCGGGGCAAGGGATCGATCGTCAACGCTTCCTCGGTGGTGGCTCTCTACGGTAATTTCGGTCAGACCAACTATGTGGCCACCAAAGCCGCGGTGATCGGAATGACCAAGACCTGGTCTCGCGAGCTGGGACGAAAAGGTGTGCGGGTCAACGCGGTCGCTCCAGGCTTTATCAAAACTCGAATGACCGAGGGGATCCCGGACAAAGTCATGGAGCAGCTGGGGGCCAAGGTGCCTCTGGGTCGGATGGGCGAGCCCAAGGAGATCGCGGCGGCCTATCTCTTCCTAGCTTCCGACGAAGCTTCTTACGTCAACGGACACGTCCTGAGTGTGGACGGCGGAGTCACAACTTAACCTCCTGTGGAGAGAAAAAAGAAGGCCCGGAGAGTGAATCGCTCCGGGCCTTCTTTCTCAATACAGGGTCTCGCGTTACGAGATGAGACTCCTGTCGGCCAGGACCTGGTCGATGAAAGTCGTCCCGATACGGGTCCCCTGGCCGACGATCTTGGGAAGCTCCGAGGCGCTGGGGTGGAAGCTATCACCGATTTCGGCGGTGATGGAGAAGATGCCGTTGGCGTGATGGATGTCGTGCGAGCCGCCGCTGGTCGGATATAGCTCCACACTCTGCATCACTCGGTAGCGCTGGTCGCCGATGGCATCATTCATAGCGTTACCGATTCGCCTGTAGGTGTCCACATTGTCGACCTTGTCGCGTGTTCCGCCCCAAGGGTACAGCAGCATACCGCCGTAGGCGTGGAAGTCCAAGACACCTTTGATGTTTCCTCGGCCTAGCTCCAGGTTGAGCAGACTCTGAACCTCGGCCTCCGAGGCGCCGCTCGGACCACGGTAAGTGTCCTTGCGAGGGTCGTCGGAAGTGGCGCGACCGTCGTCACGAGTGTTGCAGGGGAGGTCTCCCTTGGGACGCCAGATGTGAGCGTGCTCAGGGTTGTTGTCGGCGTAGTTGCGATTGAGGTCGACTCCACGGACATCACCACTGACTTTGCCGCAAGGGGTTTCGGTGATAGGGCGGCGATTTTTACGCCACCAAGCATCTTCGTTGCGGCTATATTCATAGCCGTCCGGATTGACCACAGGAACAAACCAGAGCTCGGCACTATCCACCCGGTTTTTGGCGGCCGGGTCCTTGTCGTAGCCCTCCAAGGTCGCTCGGGCGATGCTGCTGGGAACCTCTGAGGTGGCCCACTCTCGGGCGTGATGTACGCCGGTGACCACGATTCCAGGTTTCTTGGACGTTTCGTCCGACTTGACGTCGCTAGAGACACGCAGGGCCCAGATTTCGCGCCCCTCATGGGTTTTGCCGATGGAGACTTTCTCGGCTTTATCGGGATACTTTTCAGCCAGTTCCGTCAGCTCCTGACTGATCTGCTCGTAGTTTCGATAGGCCCCTTTGTGGGGGGAGACTTCGCCATTGAGATGGGCTTTGAAGTCGCTGAGTAGCTTGGCTTCATTTTTGGCTGACTTGGTGTGAGTGTGTCCAAAGCCATGCAGATGCACATGGGAATCCTCAGCGTGCGGATGGCAGTCAGTCTCCGCGAGATAGTCGAGGATCTCTTTGTCAGAGAGGACCTGGTCCCCGTCCGTGTCGATCGCGGCCGCTTCGGCGAAGCGCTTGGAATGAATGGAGAACTGTCTGTCCCCTTGTGCAATCTGGAATGGAGTAAAACTTGCTACCGGACCCATACTGGACCTCTCTTTCTTGTGGCCATCATACGAGGCTCCTCGGGCCTGAAGGTAACCGATTTGTAAACTGCTGGGAACGGCTGGATAAAGTGAAAAAAAATCGAAAGATTTTTCGATTTTAGTTGTCCAGCGAACGGCGTGGTGATGCCATTTTTTCGTGTCATTTGTCCCAAAACCGAGGTTTGAGGCGGTTTTTTTGGGGTACGGTCCAAAAAAGTCCGAAATTTCGGGGTTCGCGAGAAGGAAACGACATGCAACGCAAGAACGCTGACGCGTCTACATCAACCTACTGGGAGGAAGCCTATCATGGCAAAAACCAAGACAAGCAGCAAGAAGAAGGCCCCGACGATCGTTGGAAAGGCCGAGCTGATCGCCGACATCGCCGAAAAGACAAAGAGCTCCAAGAAGGACGCCACTGATACCCTGAACATCGTGCTGGAAACCATCCAAGACCACCTCACCAAAGGAAATGGCGTTCGCCTCATTCCCTTCGGCAGCTTCGAGGTTCGCGAGCGCAAAGGCCGTACCGGCCGTAACCCTCGCACCGGACAAGAGATCAAGATCGAGGCCCGCAAGGTTCCCGCCTTCAAGCCCGGTAAAGCTCTCCGCGACGCTGTTCAATAAATAGGACTCTCCTCTCCAAGACCGGCATCGAAGATGCCTGTCACAAAAAGCCAACCTCTCAAGGTTGGCTTTTTGTTTGGCCAGGTCCTAAGTGGGTGGCCTTGGCTCGGGGAGGAGAGGTTGGAGAGCCTGCGAAGTTCCTCGCCGTGGACGAGCAAACAATACATGCGCAGTTTGTCAATATCGCGCTTTCTCTTACCCCCCCGTTACTACGAAACCGGAATATTACCGACCCGAAAGAGGCGGTAGCGGTCTACATGCAAGTGTATGACTCCGTTATCGCGGCCGCCATCGCTAACGAAGAGAAGAACGCGCCACCCGCGGAATAGCCGCGAGCTTTCTTATTCCTTTTCTTCGCTTTGGCGTAGTCGATCGAGCAGCCGTTGGCGAAAGCCTGCCGGAGCGGTGGCCGTGAGGTCTTCCTCGAGTTCGATGGAAGCGGATTCTTCCAGGACTTTGGCGGACAGACCGGCGGGCGAGGTCAGGCGAAGTTCCTGGCGCATTCGGTCTTCGAGAATTCCCAGGCCGTCCTGTTCGGGGAGGTTTATCTGAGTGTGGGTTCGCCTGCTCCTGAGTGTGACCAATCCGGCGAAGAGCGTCGAAAGGATAAGGCTCGCCGGCTTGTATGGCGTGAGGATAAACGCCCACATCAAGGTGGACTCCGCGGAGACCCACCAGACGGGCCGATCGTCGCAAAACCAGTTTTGAGCGGCCAAACTGGAAGCTCGCCACCAGGCTAGTAAAAGAACTATCGTCACTCCGAGATCCAAAGGGGTTCGCGCCGCCAGTGCGAGAAAGGCTCCCCAGGGACACAGCCACCAGGCGCTTTGTCGACGAAACAGCCATCCGCGCGCGAGGCTCCCCGCTGGAGTCGCCAGTTCCGGCTCCATCTGTCTTTGAGCCGCTCTCTGATGAAGCGTGAGTACCAGCGCCGTTAGGAAGAGAAACTTCCATCCCATGAGCAGTAGTGACGACAAGGGGGCGGTTTGACACAGGTGTGGCAAAACCCAGGTCGCAAGCCATGAGGCGCCCAGGGCCAGGCTTTGATCTTTCGAGAGCGTGAGAGCGGTGGTGGGACGCCTGGCGAGTCCGGGTGCCAGCGTCAAAAGAAATCCTACCCCCGCTGAGATGAGCCACCAGATCAAAGGTTGCCAGAGACAGAGCCAGCCAAAGGTAGTCAGATAGACGATCGACACCGAGCCAAGCGGCGGCCGCGCTTTTGCTAAGAGGGCCAGAATGGCGAACAAGCCACATTGTAGGGCCAGACCGCAGACTGATGAGGTCGGTTGTCCCTCCTGAAGAGGAAAGAGGAGCCCGGCGGACCAGAAGGGGAGCTGGTAGAGCCACCCCTGACGGAAGACTGTCCTGGCGGAGACACTCGCAACTTTGTCGGAGTGAGGGCTTAGCGGGAGTACTCTCAGAGAGAAGACCACGAAACGTAGGAGTGGAATCGCTATCCAGATGAAGGCCGAGTTCTCCGCGGGTAGGAGTGGAGTCAGAAAAAGGCAGCAAAAAGCCATAGCTTCCAGCGAGCCGAAAAACAGTGCGTCCCGCCCGGTATCCTGGCTTTCATTCACGGAAATAGGCTCGAACAGGCAAAGTGATAGAAATTGTTCCGGTTTCAGCTGTGGAGGGCTGGCTGGAGAGCTTCAAAGAGCCGATAGAGATGGCCAGGCGACGATTTCTTCCGACTTGAGTCAACAGATCCAGGAAGTCGGGGAGGGAGTGGAATCGACCTTCAAGGTTGAGCTCGAACTCGGTCATCAAAAACGGTCCTAAGCGTTGTCGGGACCCGGGAGTTACCGATAAGAGCGTGATGGGGCTCGGGCTCTCGGAGTCGGATTCTTTCCAGGAGGCTTCCTGGACGGCTCGAACCAGTGCGGCGACCTGGATGGAGCTCGGCTCCTCTGTGGCCGGGTCGCGGAACGGGTCGGAAGCCCGAAGCCCTGTCAGGGAGGCGAACTCCACCAGTAAGTCGTCATATTCTCTCCCCTCGATCCGAGCGGCCACGGCCACCGCTCGGAGTTGGTCCAGAGTTGCTTGTCGGGCTTGAAGCTGTCGCCCGAGCTGGCTGTTCTCATTCCAGCGTTGTCGCAACGAGTGGCCCCATAGGGGGGAAAGAATGAGGATTAAGGACCAGGCTAAGGGAAGGACGGTTCGTGCTTGGAAGGCGCCGTCGGGATTTGTTGACGGCCGTTGTCGCGCCGACAAGATCGAATGTCCCGGGTCACGCCTTCGGCGCGATACTAGGTGCCCCCGGGGTGCTAGGTGACCTCGGGGTACCAGGTGCCTTTGGGGTACAACTTTTGCCGAGACTAGACTCTAGCTTGTCGAGCGCCCGCCGCAATCGAGACTGCACGGTGCCCAGGGGAAGCTCCATGACGTTGGCGATCTCTTTGTAAGAGAGATCGGCGACGTACCGGAGCACGACAACGGAGCGGAATTCGTCGGGCAGGTCACGCACCGCCCGCTGCATGTCCAAGGTTGACTCCAGGCCCGATTCGGCAATCTCTCCGTCGAGCAAGAGGCTTCCCATCACCTCGGCCTCACGACGAACTGCCCGCGTCGAGTTGAGAAAGGTGTTCATGGTGATCCGATAGAGCCAGGTCGAGAACTTGGAGTCGTGACGAAACTTTGGAAGCCCACGCAGAATTTTTATCCAGGCATCCTGGGCCAGATCCTCTGCCTGATGAGTGTTCCGAGTGAAGGAGACTGCCATGGAGAAGATGATGTCCTGATACAGTTCGATCAGTCGTTCGACCGCGGCGGCTTCCCCCTGTTGGGCTCGCAACAAAAGTGAGGTGGGTTCCCCTTTGACGGCTTGCGCCAGTCGTTCGGAAAAACGACCAAGCCCTCCAACCCAATCCTTGGCTATGCTAGCCGAAGTCATCACCTGTTCATGTTGACCGGAGTGCGATCGATTCCTTCATGGTTCGAGGGACACCCTGATTGCTCAGTTGAGGGCCGGTTCGACCAGTCTTGGGCCCAGCTCCCAACGGACTCTCTCCTTTTCTTTGTAGAGGTCGATGTTTTGAAAGCTAAGCTCGACGGGAATGGCCTTCGAGATCTGATGGATCAGCCGCCGGATGGAGACGCCGTCCTCGGACTCGCTCACGGTTAAGATTCGACCGTCCTGCATCTCAATCTGACCGAAATTCGATGTCGGAGGCGCATTTTCCCAATGATAGCGAAAGCTGCGCAAGGTGAGTCCGGTCACGGGCGCCAGGTCGACCCAAACCTCTTCTTCCTGAACCTTGAAGTAGAGTCGACTTCCCCGCAGTCCCAACAGCACCGACTTCGGATTTCCTGATGAGGTTGCTTTACGCCAGAGACGTGGGGCTTCTCTACCCCCGAAAGCGATGGCCACGGAACTTGCCTGCAAAGCTCCCAGAATATGACCGGTCCGGCGAGTGACCAGGGCCCGGAGAGTCAGCGCGGCCGCCAGGGCGAACCCTCCGAGCGCACCGACTTCCTGGATTTCCAGGTGTCGACCAGCTTCAACTTGATATTCGAACTCTAACGAGCCCTCCTGGTTGGACACGGCTTTAAGTCGTAACAGTGGAGGCTGTCTCAAGCTGGCCCGTTGGGCGGTGCGAAAGATGGAGCTCTCTAGGGACTCTAGCGGGCGAGCCCTTTCATAGAGCTCAAGGGCGCGATTCGTCATACGAGTTTATTCGATAGGGGACGAGTAAAGACTCTTTTTCGAGTTGGCGGATTCTAGCAGGTTCCACCGAGCTGGACCGAGAGGAGGTGTCAAAGCGCGAAGGATCGCGCCGGGAGGAGGCGCGCCCCGGTGTTGGCGGACATATCCCGCCAACACGACGCTCGAATCGATGAAGCTGGAAGGTAGGGGAGCGTTGCGCTCGAGTTCCACGTTCCATTGTTGCTCCACGAAACCGCTCTGCCCTTCGCTCTCCATTTGGGCTAGTGTGCTTCCCTGGGCCAGAAAGGGAAGCAGCTTGACGGTCAAAGTGTCGCCGGAGCCCGTCATCTTGAATAGGAACTGAGCTTGACCCCAACGTTGGGGTAGGTAGAAGACGAAATTCCATCCGCCGCAAAGCCCGTCGCTGGTCAGCGGTTCGGTCGATTCAATACTGGTCAGCCGGGCCTCGGAATCGTAGCCGGCGATGATTTCCGAGGCCAGTTCGTAAGATTCTCGAGCGGTGACAGGACCTCCGGGACCCTCGAGTTCTTGAGAGTGGGAAAACTCTTGCCGGATCTTATCGCTGCCGCTAGGGAACGGAAAAGACGGCTCGTCTGATTTTCCGCCACCGAAGAGACGTTGAAAAAATTGCGCTAAACCTGTCCACATGAAGATGCGGGTTTCGCTTCGGCGGGACCGATGTTGTTCCTACCCTAGGCCTGGATTCCTCAGCTACAGAAGGAAGCTCCCGAATGTTGAAAAATTTTAGAGAAAATTTTGGGAGAAGTTCTTGTGTCAGAACCCACCGTCTCAGTAGCAAAACATGAATCCAAGAGCTCTCTCTCGCTCAACGTCGAGGAGGCCGCCGCGGCTATCTTTGATCGAGCTTTGGGACAGCCCGGTTCCGGCCGTGGACATCTTCTCTCGGCTTTCGAGGACGCTCTCGGTGAATTAACCGGGGGACCGGCGGGGCAAGACGGAGTTCGGGACATTTCCAAAGCCGCGGCTCTAGCCACGGCTCGGAGTCATGGAAACATTATCGAAACGGGTCGGATTCTGCTGGGGAGCATCGACGATCTCGGTGGCCGTTTAGGTCTTGACCTCCGGCGATGCAAAGAGAACACTCTACTGGGACTTGCCGAGGGAGCTTGTCAGGTCGGGCCGATCGTGTATGGCCGCTTCCTTGACATCGCCAATGAGTACAGAGACAACGCTGATGAGTGGATCCTTAAGAATAAGCGCCGCCCAGCGAGCTTTGATGTCACAAGTCTGCCGGTCATCGTTCCTTTTGAATCCGAACTGACCTTAAAGACAGGGTCATTCCAGGTCGAGCCCGGCGTTATTTTCGAGCGTCCTCGGGCCGCTTTGGAAGCGCCAGTCCCAGAAGTTTCGGTAGAATCCGCGGTGGAGGCGCCTGTGGAATGGTCGCGTCCGAAAGGCAAGGGGTTCTTCCGTCGACTCAGCGACGTGATGGGCGGTCTCTTCGGACGACGTTAGGGCAAGCGCGCCGCCACATTGTCCAGAGCCCAGGAAGATATCTGGCCCCACGAGAAGGCCAAAGGGTGAGAAAGATCGTGGTGATTGGAGCGGGAGCCGCTGGCATGGCGGCGGCCACTCGGGCGCGTCGCTTTGACTCTCAGGCCCAGATCACCGTGTTGGAGGGGTCGGGGGAGTACTCGAGAGGGACTTGCTCGCTTCCTTACTATATCGCCGGAGAGATCGATTCCGCGCGAAGCTTGGTGGGTATTTCCCCGCAAACTTTAGCCGAGATGCGAATCGATCTCCGGTTAGGAAGTCGGGTCACCTCGATCGAGCCCGCAGCGCGGCGAGTTCATCTCGGTCATCAGAGCATTGATTTTGATCGTCTGATCGTCAGCACGGGAAGTCGTTCTCGAACGGTTCCACTCATTTCGCAGGGAACCGACTGGCCCCGATTGTGGACTCTTCGTAGTCAGGCCGAGGCCGAGGTTATCAAGACTGCATTGGATCGGTTCCGTCCCCATTCCGTCGCTGTCGTGGGAGGAGGCTATCTCGGGCTCGAAATGGCCGAAGTGCTTACCCAGCGGGGATGCCGGGTGACGGTTTTCCATCGTCAGGCCACTTTGATGCGTCTGCTTCCAGCTGCTCATCAAGCGATTTTTTCGTTGCTCCTTGAACGCGGAGTGACCGTTCGCTTGGAGTCCGAGGTGAAGTTGATCGACCCTTCCAGCCGTCGAGCCACCGTGGAATTTCAGGATTTGTCGTCGGGGCAAAGACGGTCGGAAGGTTTTGATGCTATCTTTTTGGCGCCGGGGGTGGTCCCCGAGGCGGAGTTGCTATCCCGGGCCGGAGCACGACTGGGGCCTTCCGGTGGAGTGGTCATCGATAGCCGTGGACAGACCAGTCTTTCCGGAATCTACGCCGCCGGAGACGGTGTGGAGTTGCCGAATCCTTATGGGGGAAAAACTCGCTACGTGCCTTTGGCCACCACCGCGGCCCGTTGGGGACGAGTTTGTGGCGAGAACGCCGTTGGCGGCTCGCTTCGTGGTCCGGCTCCCTGGGGGGGGCTGGCGGTTCGGCTCTTCGACTCCCAGGTCGCCTCGGTTGGTCACCCCGAGGATTGGTCTCGAGCTGAAGAGATCTCGGTCGAGCTTGGTGGTAACTCACCCTTTCCCGCGCGTGGCCGTTCCGTCGCGCTATTTCTTTCAGAGGCGCGCGGTGGCCGGCTACTCGGGGCTCAGTTCGTGGGTCCCCAGGCGGCGGCTTGGGCTGACCTTGCCAGCCTGGCGCTACAAAAAGACATGACCGTATCCGACTTCTCTGAACTCGATTTGAACTATACACCACCTTTGTCCCATCTTTGGCATCCGTTCTTGCTGGCCGCGCGGCTGGCTGAAAAGTTTGGCAGGCGGGAAGTCCGGCGATGAGCACTATGGAACCTATACGCAGCGGCCTCCGACTAAGAATTCTCGAGGGAGGGACTCACAGTGAGACGCTCCGCTTGGAGCGAAGTGTGATCTCTTTGGGACGCAGCACGCCCGATACAGTGAGTTCTCCATCCTATCTCACTTTTCCGGAGCCAACGGTGTCGCGACTTCACGCGGTGATGACTTGGGAATCGGGAGTCAAGGCGTACCTCTTACACCACCGGTCTCAAACCAACCCTACTATCGTCAATAACGTCCCGATTAATGCCCCTTGTCTTCTCAAGGCTGGAGATCAGATCATTTTGGGTCGCTTGATCATGGTGGTCGAGAATGACTTGGTGGAATCTTCGGCTCCGGTTGCTCCCGCCAGGCCTGAAGTAGCGCTCAATGCTCAGACGGAAGGCTCCGAACGAACCTTTTCCGCACCGCTTAAGAATCCGATCGTCGTGCTGTCTTTTATTAACGAGCGAGCGACGGTTCAGGTGTCGGAGCCGAGCGGATGGCAAGAAGTGAGATTGCCGGGACGCACGGGAAGCGGTCTGAGATTTCAGCTAGATGTAGAATCCGCCGCCTGCACGGTGGAGCCGGTTCAAGCTGATCAGGCTTCCGCTTCGCGCTCCTCGGCGGGGCGGGGGGGGGCAGTCCTGCGTGTGCCGCTTCGTTTCGAGAACGCTCTGGCTTTCGCGGACTCGGATGTGATCTTGCACCAGGGCTATCGGATCTGGATGGGCTTGCCGGAAGCCTGTCCTGAAGCCGGCAATACGCTGGGGCATGAAACTCAAGGGGCCGATGGAGAGCGGCAGCCGACCCCCAAGGTGACACTTAAGTTTCTTAACGGCCCCTGGCAGGAAGGTGTCATCACGTTGCCCGCCGTCGGGATCGGAACGCTTGTCTTGGGACCAGGCGATATCGGATTCCAACATCATTTCCCCTGGCGGTCCGTTCCGCGCTGTGAGATCGTTCTTCAGAATGGTCAGGCGCGGCTGCGGGCCCTGGAAGTCGATGACGACCAGTTTCTCGAAGTCGACGGCGACCTGGTTTTTGTGGGAGAGTCGGTGCCGTTGATGGGCGGTAGTCGGATC
>JBBCJA010000021.1:0-545217 GCA_037189585.1 Selenomonadaceae bacterium
CGTGGGGTCACAGTGGGGTCAAGGGTCGAATCGAACACTCGGGGAATCGAACATCCAGAAATGAAAAACCCCGTCGTTGCGGGGTTTTTGACTGGCAGGCGCGACAGGACTCGAACCTGCGACCTACGGTTTTGGAGACCGCAGTCTCAAAAACCGTGGGTCTGATGTCCGGCCTTGAATGATGCACGACGCTCCGCCACTTCGTGACGCTGGCGGAGTAGCCCGTCTCTTGGGTTCTCGGGCTCGACCCTTCTATTTTGTGGCGAGATCAGGTTTAGCGAACGCCAGTGCCTTGGCCAGACGGCCATCGCCGCGATCGAAGACGCGTTCCACCACGTGAATGCCGAGATCCGCACGGAACTCCACCCAGTAGAAGCCGTTCTCCACGGCCTTGTCCAAACTTGAGAATATTGTCACCTGTCTCTTTACCTCTACGCCATCCTAGTGGCCTTGAGTTAGAACACTACTAGCGCCGAAGAAGTTCTGCGCTAACGGCGGATTCGGAGAATCCACTGATTCAGTAACTCCTAGCGGAGGGGAGGGGGAGGGAGGCGCGTTGGGAAACGGAGGGGTCATGGATAAGGACAAACTCAACAGCTGGAATCAGAAGATCATCGAGGAGTTCAGAGCCAATGGCGGTCGGGTGGAAGGAGACTTCACGGGAGCCAAGAGCGGGTCAATCCTTTAGTCTACAGTCGAGATGGCGATCTCTATGTGATCATCGCCTCCTTCGCCAGCGCCCCCCGTCATCCCGTCTGGTACCACAATCTTCTAGCCCAACGCGACGTCACGCTGGAGGTGGGAACGGAGCGGTTCCGAGCGAGAGCCATCGTGACCGAGGGAGAAGAGAGACAGCGCCTGTTCGACCAGCAGGCCGCCGAGATGCCGTTCTTCCACGACTATCAGGCTAAGACCGAGCGACAGATTCCTGTGGTCACGCTGGAGCGTCTACAGAGCTGCTGAACCGTCCCTCAGGTAGGCTCGAAACGCCTTCAGGCGATGCCGGGTTTCCCAGTCGAACCAGAGCCTGAGTAGGGGCTCCAGCAGACGCCCCAGCCAGGCCGGTCGCAGCGTGAGGTTGTAGCGGTAGACGACCACCGAGACGCCGTCCTCTAGCGGCTTGTGGCGCAGGCTCGCGGCGAAGTTTCTCACCAGCCACGGCCCTCTCACCATGCGCACCGCCGTCTGCCCCGGCGGGGAGTAGGTAACGTAGACCGTATCCATGGCAAGACGCAGCCAACGGGGCTTGGCGACGCAGCGCGCCACCACGCCGACCTGAGGTTCCGAGGTGCCCAGCAGCCTGGCCTCGCAGAGAAAGGGATCCCAGTGCAGCCGCCGTGAGTAGTCCTGGAAAGCGGCGAAGGCTCGCTCGGCCGAGACGGGCACCTCTATCTCCGCTTGACCGGTCATCGACTCGCGCTTCCCCTGATAGACCCGGTCCCCTGCCTGGGCTTAGGAGATCAGGGTGGCCGTGAAAAGAGGCGAGCATGCGCATCGCCTGCCTGAGCGACACCTACAACCTTCACACCGACCTCGAGATTCCGGACGGAGATCCGCTCCCGCGCACAGAGACTTTTCAGCCGGCGGGGCGGCCTCGAGAACTGGGGGAGGTAGAGTGGGGAGAGGGCTATTCGAAGTGAGCGCGATAGCGAAGCTTCCCGTAGCAGACGTCGCTCATCCGGCCTGTCTCAGAGCCACAAAAGTCGATAGCCACACGCGAGACCTGCCCGGGCTTCTCGTCGGACCACTCCACTTCGTGCACGATGAACTGCCCGAACCGGACCTTCGTCTTCCCTTCAAACCCTATCCCGGGCTCGGCCGGAGAATAGCCGATCTCGTTGACGTTGTCGTATATCCCAGGCTTCAAACCGCGTCGATAGCCTCCGGTGAAGGCCAGCATGTAAACGGTGCCCTCGTCCCCCTTGAAACGAAGCCGCGGGCCCTCCTGCCCCTTCTCGGGGGTTTCCCAGGTTAGAGCGCCGGGGTCACTGATCAGCACCTCGTCTCCGTTAGCAGTGTACCCTCCGCTGGGTGAGTAGAGAGTGACGTAGGTCTGTTCGGTCGCGGACTTTCCCGGGACGGGAAAGTCGATAGGCTGGTCTCGTAGAGCGACCGACTTGTGGGCGGCCGCCAGCTTATAGTAGGAGAGCTTACCCTCGTCACTCGCGAACAGCTCCCGAGCCAGGGCAAGCGCGTCGGCGAAGCGAGCGCTCGCATAGAAAGTCTCCATCAGCTGCTTCTTCTGCTCCGGCGTCAGGCTTTTCTGATCGATCTCTTTGAGCACGGCGTCGGCCTTGGCGACAAAGATCGGCGCGAGCTTCGCGTCGCTCTTCGAGGCCATCTGGCTCCATAAACCGGCTCTCCGCAATGCTCCATCGACAGAACTCAACCCTCGAGGCGGAGTCCATTCGGCCTCCCTGGCGACCTTCTCGGCCCCTCGCGTGCCATCGGCAAGCTCGATCTGCAGTCGAAGCAGTCGCTGGTAGTCGGCTTCCGACACACCGACGCCTTCCAGGTCCTTCTGGGCTTTCGCCAATAGCTCTATTGTTCGGGCCGGCTTATTACCCAAAATCTTGATGTTGGGCTGGTCACGCTCGCTCTCGTACATCTTCTCGGCCTTTGCCAGCGAATCCAACGCGACTTGAATTCGCATCGCTTCAGCGGCGTTACCGTCACCAGGTTTGATCTGCTCTTTTTTCACCAACAGGTCGCGCGCCCGCTCCATGTCGCCAAACTTCTGAGCGTACTCGACCGCCTTATCCCAATCTCCGGCATCCTCGTACGCCCTACTGGCGGTTTGGAAGAAGCGGTACTCGACGGCCGTTTCGGCCGCTTCCTTCAGGACCGGTGTGAACTCGGGCGAGGGACTTTTCTCGGCTGCCGCCAGAAGCTCTTCGATCCCCAGCTTGAGATCGCCATTCATATGTCTCTTTCCGGCGGCTTGGGCCGACTCGAGTTTGGCCCGCAAAACCTTGGCCTTCTGGGCACCGGTCATGTCGGCCCAAGAGGCCGGCGGCTCTTCCGAGCAGCCCCCCAGTAACAGCGTGGCTGCCAGGCACGCACTCAGAGGAAACATCAAACGTCGCAATTCACACCCCATCCCACAATATTCGCGATCAGCGAAAATGTTTGATCATAAATTTTCTCATGATCAAATATTCCCTTCTTCCCCTCTTCTTTTCTTTGGTGGTTCCCGGATAGAACTACAGTCGGAATGAGACGGCCCTCACCAGGCCGCTGGTATCGGACAAGATCATAACTTCTCCTCGACCTTATGGTAGGCCGCGAACTCGTTCAGGCTGCTGCCTATACCCAGGCCCTCACGGGTTCGGTAACCTGGGCCGACAAGCTCGATGCTGGTTAACTTTGACGACTTCTTGTCGAGATGCGCCAGAAGACGACCGTGGTCGAAGCGCACCTGGAACTTTCCCGCTTGGCCGGCGCCGTAGGCGTTCTCTAGCGGGGCCAGATCGGTGATAGTGGAGGAGTTGAAAATGCCTTCGATCCCACTAAGGTTCGAGGCCATGACCTGGGCGGGATCTCCGAGAAGGGTCATCGCCGTCCCGAAATAGGACCGGTTGGAGTCCAGGATGTAAGCCCCTCGTGTCTTCCTATAGACCAGGGTCAGGGTCTCCTTGCTAGGCTTTTTGAGGTAGGGATTGACGAAGGAGATGGCCACGTCAAGATTACCCCCTTTGGCCTCTTTGACCTCAAGGATTCGGGATTGAGAAAGGATAGTGTCCAACGCCTCGAGTCGCCACTTGTCCCCGGAGGAAAAAATGGCGCGATCGGCAGGATCGGCTTCGACCAGCCTCTGGAAAGCCACTTTCGCGCTGTCGCCCATTCCCAGGTCGTAACGCTGAAGCTCTTTGGCCGCGGCACTGGCCTCAATTCCCTCGGGGTCGAACTTGAGCCACTGGCGGAAAGTGTCCATCCTGGTCTTGAGGTCGGGGTTATCCTTGCGAAACTCGCTTGCCAGGCGCCAGTAGTCATCATTCCGTTGCGATTCGGGAATCTTTCCGAGAAGTTGCTCGACGTTGGGCTTCTTCTCTTTCACCGCCTGGGTCAGCGCGGACCAGGTCTGCTTCGAGGTCTCGGCCTCTTGGTAGGTCACTAGCTTCTGGCGCTCCAGCGAACCCTCCTCATAAGAGCTCTCCAACTCTTTGGCCAGGACCATCGCCTCTTTGGTCGCTTCGGGGCGCTCTGGCTGGTTGGAGAGGGTGACGAAGAGGAACTGACGGGCTTCCAGACTTGTAGCGTCGATGGCCAGCGCCTTTCGCACTTCGGCCTCGGCCAGCCCCCATATCTTCTTCTCCTCCCATTGACGAGCCTTATCCATCGCTGTCTGGAACGGGTCGGGCGTGGCCTGGGGGTCCGGCTTCCGAGAAGTGCAGCCGGAAAGGATAAGGGCGAACAGACAGAGGAGGGCAAGTTTTTGCACAAGTTTCACTTTGAGAGACGCGACTTGAAACCTTTTTTGCTTATGTGCCTCTTCAGCGCACGAGCAGGTTCAGGACTCTCTCCGGGGAATTCCCTAATAGCTTTGGGTCAAGGGGGCCGTTGATGAGTCTTTGGCGGGATTTGAACTCCAACATCGAGCTGGGCGTACGGGGGAAGGCTCTCGTTCTCTGTGGTCTCATTATCGTTCTGCTGGTGTCCCAATTCTTCGATCATCAGCGGCGAAAAGGCGAGCGGATGGAACGGGCTCTCAGACAAGCTCGGACCGCATCAGGCCCGACGGCTACCGCGACAGCCACGGGCACTCCCGGCTCTTTTCCGGATTCGAGCACGGAGCAGGATCGACTCTCTCAGCTGTTCAGTCAGGCCAGGGGTGCCTATCAAGACGGCTCTTTTAAGAAGGCGAGAGAGGATGGCAAAGCCGCACTAGATTTGGCCACAGATCTCAAGGATGAGGAAAAGCGTCTGGACTGCCTGGAGCTTCTGGCCGAAGTCGCCCTGGCGCGCGGGCGAACTGACGCGGCGCTGGAGTATTACAGGAGTCTCACTCCGGTGCGTCTGAACGCTGTCTTCCAGCACCAGGTTGAGGAGTTGGAGCAAGCTTTGGCCACCGGCTCGAGGGGACGGATGGACGCTCAGGCCAAACTTGTCTGCGAACTGGCCGAAGGGCGCACGCCCCTGGATTCCGCGGTGATGAAGCGAGCCCTGGCCGCCACGGAGAAGGCGAAGCTGCCGTCCTATACGGCACGACTAAAGCGAGCTGATTCATAGTGACCTCGGCTGTCCTTTGTTTGTACGATCGGCCTCGCCCGAAGGTCAGATTCTCCGATAGAGAACGGGAGCGGATGCGCAAAGAGGACCTCTTGGCCGGACTGATACTTTTCGTCATGCTCGCGAGCTCTGGTTGCGCGCCGAACGACCAGAGCTTTCCTAAAGCGAGCCCCACGCTCGCCGCGGTGACACCAGGCGCCTCGGAAAGTCCTACGGCCGCGCGGGAAAAGTCGCTCTCGGATCAGTTGTCCGAGCGGCTTGCGGCAGCCCATAAGGCCTTCGACGGCGGAGCGCACCAGGAGGCTCGGAGCCAAGGCCTGGAGGCTCTCGATCTCGCGGCCAAGCTGAAGAATCAGGCCGGACTGCTCGACAGTCAGCAGCTGCTGGCCGAGGTAGCCCTGCGGCGGGGTAGGACCGATGAAGCGCTGCGGTACTGGAAAGCGCTGCCGGCTTCTTACACCCACTCCGCGCTGGAGAAGCAAGTCGTCGCGCTAGAGCAAGCCGCGACGAAGGGCAGCAGCTCGGCCCGAGCTACGGAGACTGTGAGCCTGATTCTGAGGATGGCCGATCTTCATCCGGACAAGGGCACCATAGAGCTACTGAACAGGGCCATCGACGCGAGCGAAAAGCTCGAACGCCCGAAGTCGTCGAATCTGCTGAAGGAAAAAATCGAGGAAGTGGCCGCCAAAGTCGACCCTAAGCTGGTCCTGGCCGTCACCAGACTTACGCCCATTGCGGAGGACTATTTCCCCGCGCCGCCGGACGCTCAGTGGGACTATCGCCGGACCTATGAAAGCGGCGGGCAGTACGACCACAAGGTCTCGGTGGAAGGGAACGCTCCCGAGGTGAATGCCGACTACAACCTTGTGCTGAAAGTCACCCATCCGAAGTCCTTTCATCACCTCTATTACAAGAAGTCTCGGGATTCGGTACGCTATCTGGGTTCATTGGCTTCGAGCCAGAGCGAATGGAGCTATCAAACCCAGGGCGGCCCGATTCTGATTTCGTTCCCACCCAAGGTTGGCCGAACCTGGCAGTACGAAGGAAAGTCGCTTGGGGGTATGGACCTCGATAGAACGGAGACCTCAGAGGTTCAGGGTCAGGAAGAGGTCAGCGTTCCGGCCGGGAAATTCACTTGCGTTCGAATTAGAAGAATCGTCAAGGCTGGCTCTAGAGAGCGGGCGAGTTGGTCGACCAACAATGACGAGACGATCTGGTTCGCCAAGGGAGTCGGCATCGTCAAGCACGTGACCAAATCCAAGTCCTATTCCAACGAGATGGTACTGCTGAAGTACTCGATGCCCAATCTATAGTTCACCTCGCGTCAAGAGAACCAGGAGGCGTGCCGCGACGAGCGACTTCCGATAGACTTCAGCCCCGCCGATGTTCCGCTATCAGGCTTCCTGGTGTAGGTGTTGGAGCTTCGATGGCTTCGGCGTATGATAGCAGCCCCGAGCTGAAAGGGGACGATGCCGTCGGCCGAGGCATCCGAGTCTACTAGGTCAGTGGAAGACTTGGGGAGCACTCCACATCTACGGGGGCAAGATCCTCAATGGGTAGGCCAAGCCAAGGGGAGCCATGTGGCGGTTTCCGCTAAAGCGGTGAATCATTCTGGTGGTCCGATGGGTTAGACGCTATCCGGGGGAATTATAGCTCGAAATTGTTGGAGGTTTGATGAGGCGCTGGGTTTGCTTGGTATTACTGCTACTGATGACGGGTCTGGCGGGGGCCACCGAGCTGGACGGGCGGACGGTGCTCCTGGTGGTCACGGAGCATCGTCACAACGATCCGATGCGAACTGATCTTGAGGGTGAGCTGACGCGACTGCGGGCGGACCTTGGTCTGTCTGAGGAAGAGATGCCGATCCAGTTTGTGGGATTCGCCGATTCGGAGGCCGACCGCGGGCATCTCGGCCGGCTGGGTTTCAAGGCGGAGGACTGTCCCGTCATGTGCGTGGTCGAATGGGGAAGCCCCGCACGTTTTGGTCCTAAGAGAGTCCTTGGCTCGGCTATTGTGCGTCGGGCCAAGGTCGGGCACGGCGCGGCGATTATGAACGCTTACTTAACCCAAGCGGGGAAGGAGGCGCGGCTGCCCGAGCCGGCGGGGTTCGGCCTGCGACCGGTGAGCGCGCCGGAGCCCGTGGCGGACACCACTCCGGGGCGACTGGAGATCGACAATGTTCGTTTTGAGGTGGGCGGTAAAACTTTGTACCTGACCCACGTGGGGGTTCGCATCCGCAATTTGGAGAGCCGTACCTTGCGCGATGTCAAATTCAGGTTCTTCGCGCGGGCCGTGGGAAGCACTGACTGGACCTTGGTTTATGAGCAAAGCGTGGACAAGATTCCGGCCGCCAACATCCTGGTTAGAGACCATATGGGCGACTCGCTAAAGTTAGGTCTGGTGGGGGAGGACGGCTATGCGTTACCCTCTCAGTACCGCGTCGAGGTTGAGCATGTGGGACAGATCGTCAGTAAGGAAGGGGAGTTCGTCCCTATCCAGGCAGAGTAACCCCAGTCCGGTTTCGTTGAGGAAACGGTCCACATCATCGACCGGCCGACCTTCCACCCCTCGGCACCGGCGAGGATAGAGGCACAGGGTCGCTCACTGGCGTCTCGGCGCGGACTGAGTTCTTCGGCAGTTCAGGTGGGTTGTCGGTTTGGGATAGAGATGTTCTGGGGCCCGGAGTTCTTTGCTCATTGGGGTCCAGCCACCTCACCGAGAAAGTATGGACTAATCTGACGTAGTTTGAACGGTGTTTCGTCAGGAGCCGGATGAGCTGAGAGGTTCAAGTCCGGTTCTGCGAGAGCCTCGGGGGAAGTTCCCCGGGCCACTCAGCAGGGCACCAGTGGTTGGTTGGGGCTCAGTATCTAACCCGTAAGACCCCAGAGATGGAGGCCTATGCCAGTGCCTATCCCCGCGCCCGCGTGGATGAGTGCTCTTCGGGCTCCTCTGGAATTTCGATGTCGTCCGGTGGGATCAAGACGACGGCACCGTCACGCCAGATAGCGATCGACACGCCCAGAGCTTTGTGCTTGATTAGTGCCTGTCGAGCGCCACGCTGGATAGCGGCGGTGACCCAGTTGTTATCCTGAAGGTTGTCGAGAAGACTCATAAGTATGGACCTCTAACAGTATGCCATAATTCTGCCTCCGCTGTGAATTCGTCAAGAGAGTTCCCGTACGCGATGAGCCGGGGGTGCGGCTGAGAACTGTCGTAGAATTTCCACCGGTCGGCCAGCGGCCGATACAGGCGGAAGAAGTTTTGAAGATCCGCCTTCTAGCGTCGTCGGATCACGGCCTCGGGAATGTTATGTCCACCGAGAGCGACGCGTTGGGCAACCCGAACAACGGCCAGTTCCTCGGACGGAAGCCATAGAAAGATTAGCTCGAATCGATAGCCCTTCTGTTTCAACGCCGTTATGTGACGGGCGTATCCTCGGCCGGATAGGGTCGTTTCTATCGCGAAACTTTCAGTGGCCTCGGCAAGCTCCTGGAACCGTCCGAGGAGAATCTTACCTGCCGGGATAGCCACTTTCTCAGGATGAAATGCGGAAAGGCCCTTGGCAATGTCGTCAGCGTTGACGAATTCGAGAGCCTCATACTGATCGGACAGGAGCGGAGGGGCGGAGGTGCTCTTGCCCGCTCCGTTTGGCCCGGCGATGAGGATAAAGGTGGGAGTCACCGCCGTTTCTCCATCCATCGCGCGTTTCGGCTGATTTGTCGAAGCACGCCGTAGGCATCGTACTTGTGCTCGAGCCGTGCCGTAAAGGATTGGGTGCCGGGTTCATAGGGGCCGTGGGACCAAGCAGGAGAGAAGCCTTCCAGGGCCCGTTCTTTTGGCTCGCGCCGGACAAGGAATGGAGACAAGTCGAATTTTCCGATGTCTCGGTGAGCTTGCAGGCTCATGGTCCACCAAATGAGGGGCTCGCCAAAATCCTCCTTCAGGTAGGCCGTGAAATCATCTGTCCTTAGACGGACTATGGGGCTTATAAGCTCTTCGGTAGGGGGCGGAGTTGCGAGGGTGAAGACGGCCACCACGATCATGTCCTCCACTTCCAACTGCTCCTTCAGAAAAAAAGAACTCAACGGTATCCCACCAACCTTTGCTGTAGGCCAGGGAATGGTCTGGGTTGTTATCGTTTACCCACTGTTCGAAAGTGACGGGTTGCATGCTCGTCCGGTATTTTGGCCTTTCAAACGAGTGACCTTTTTTCCGTAAGTCTAACTCCACGGGTCAGGCATCGGGAAACAACAGCGTCGATGGGACCTCTCAGTAGCGATAAGCATCTTCACCACGGTCGACACTTCACGTGTATGAGGTCACACTGGGGGAGGCCGTGGTTGCGGGATTCGTGCCAGCGAACCGGGCTACAAATCAAACGCCCGACGAATGGTTTTGGAGACCGACCCTCGTCGCTGGCAGGAAGTACGGGTCCGGACTGCGGCCCAGACCGAAGTCTCCGGTTCAGTCTCTATCGATGGTAGGCGGTGCGACCGCCAGTTGGATAGCGTGGCGTTGAACAGCTTCCTCCAGGAGCTCACGTCTTTGGGAGACTTCGTTGGAGGGGGTGGTAGCTATCCCCTGGAGGGAAATCTCCGATACTCTGGGTTGGAGGGCGAGGCCTGAGCCATCGCCAAGCCGGAGAGATGAAGATCGCCGTGGGAATTCCCAACACCATCAAAGGCATGCCCGGCCACCTTTTTCCGGCCTGGGCGCGAGCGGCCGAAAGCTGGGGCTTCTCCACCCTGGGCACCATCGGCCGCATCGCTTATGACAATTATGAAGAGCTGGTGACGCTGGCCGCGGCATCCGCGGTCACCGAGCGGATCGGGCTTATGACGACCGTGTTGCTGGGACCGGTGCGCGAGACCGCGTTGCTGGCCAAACAGTCGGCGACTCTGGATCGGCTCTCGGCGGGGCGGTTCACCCTAGGGCTCGGCCTGGGAGCGCGAGAGGAAGACTATACGGTGACGGGGGCCGAGTATCGTGACCGGGGCAGCCAACTGGAAGAGCAGGTGTCTTTGATCAAAGAGATTTGGGACGGCCGGAAGGTGCGCGGAGCCGAGCATCCAATAGGCCCGCGGCCACAATGGCCCCGCCTGGTTTTGTCGGGCCGCGCCGAGACGGCCATCGCCAGGGCTGGACGTGTAGCTGACGGGTTCATCGCGACTCCGGTTCCTGTGCCCGAGCTAAGCCGGCAATTCGACCTCGTGCGCCAAGCCTGGCGTGAGAACCAGAGGAAGGGAAAGCCCTACCTGGCCGCCTCTCGCTACGTCGTGCTCGACCCCGACCTGGTTCCGGAGGCGGAGAGCAACGTGCGGGACTACTACGGATTCGGAGGACAGGAGTTCATCGAGACCATCCTCGAGGGAATGCTGCGAACACCCGAATCCGTTCGCCAGGCCATTGACGAGATCGCGTCGCTCGGCACCGACGAGCTGTTCCTGTGGCCGGTCACCGCCCACTTGCAAGAGCTGCATCGACTGGCCGAGGCGCGCGGCGACCGTGGATTGAAGCCTTGAAACGCCATGTGCATCGCCTTCCTCGCGGTGGATTCGCACCCTCGTTACCCTCTGATCGTGCTGGCCAACCGCGACGAACTGTTCGCTCGTCCCACTCTGGCCATGGCCTCCTGGGAGGGCCGTCCTACCATCATCGCCGGAAGGGACCTTCAAGCCGGAGGCACCTGGTTGGGAGTGAACGAGCTGGGCCACCTGGCTCTGCTCACCAACTATCGCGAGCCGGCGGAGGTCACTCGTGACGGACCGAGTCGAGGGGCTTTGGTGTCCGGCTACCTGAGCGGTGAGCTGGGCGACTTCGAAACCTACCTGCGCGAGCATGGCGCCACCTATGCCGGCTTCAACATCATCTTCGGCCCCTGGAGGCGATTGCTCCACTTCAGCAATCGAGGACCGGGGTTCACGGCCCTGGGGTCTGGGCTTCACGGTCTCTCCAACGCCTTGCTGAACACACCCTGGCCTAAGGTCACCCGGGGGAAGGAGCTGTTGCGGGAGGCCCTGGCCGGAGAGGAGGTCGAGGTCGAGCGGCTGTTCGAGCTCCTCGACGACAGCGTTCCCGCGAGAGAGGAAGAGCTTCCCGAGACCGGACTGTCCAAGTCGCTGGAGCAGCGCCTGTCCTCCATCCGGCTCCCGGCTCAAGGCCCCTACGGTTCGCGCTCGGCCACCATCCTGCTGGTGGACGAGGATGGTCTAATGCGACTGTGGGAGCGGCCCTACGACGGAGGGCCCACGGTGGCCTTCGAGGTGCCGGGGAGGGGAGCCTGAGCCGCGAGGCCAGCCAGGACCCTTCTTCCGGCGAACGAAGCGAACCCGATATGACCTACCATGCCCAGTATCGTAACTCCCTCGAGAACCCCGACGGATTCTGGGCTCAGGCGGCCCAAGCGATCTCCTGGGAGAGACCGTATGACGAGGTGCTCGACGAGAAGGGCCGTTGGTTTAGAGGGGGTCGACTCAATACCTGTTACAACTGCGTCGATCGTCACGTCGAGCAAGGGCGCGGCCAACAGGCCGCCATCGTTTACGACAGCCCCGTCACCCGCCAGAAGCTGGTGATAAGCTATGCCCAACTGCTCGAGCAGGTCGCGCGTTTCGCCGGTCTCTTGACCAGTCTGGGGGTTGCTCGCGGAGACCGGGTGTTGATCTCCATGCCCATGACTCCCGAGACCTTGATAGCCATGCACGCCTGCGCTCGCATCGGCGCGATCCACGTGGTGATCTTCGGGGGCTTCGCGCCGCAAGAGCTGGCCAGCCGCATCGAACACGCAACCCCGCGAGTGGTGGTGACCGCCTCCTGTGGGATCGAGGGACAGCGCATCGTGGAGTACAAACCAAAGCTCGACCGAGCCATCGAAATCTCCGGCCATAAGCCTGAGACTTGCGTGGTGCTGCAGCGACCCGAGCAGCCGTGCCCATTGCGGGCAGGTCGAGACCTCGACTGGCAGGAGGCCATGGCCTCCGCCCAGCCTGTTCCCTGCGTTTCCCTGCGAGCCGAGCATCCTCTTTACATTCTCTATACCTCCGGCGCCACCGGAAAGCCGAAGGGCGTGGTTCGCGACAACGGGGGCCATGCGGTCGCCTTGCTCTGGAGCATGGGCCATGTTTACAACGTCAAGCCCGGCGAGGTCTTCTGGACCGCTTCCGACATCGGTTGGGCGGTGGCCCATTCTTACCTGGCTTACGCGCCGTTACTGAGAGGATGCACCACGCTCGTCCACGAGGGCAAGCCGGTGGGTACGCCGGACCCGGGAGAATTTTGGAGGGTGATCGCCGAACACCGGGTCTCCACTTTGTTGACCGCGCCGACGGCGCTTCGTGCCATCAAGAGGGAAGATCCCGCGGGAGACTACCTGGCCGGGCATGATATCTCTTCGCTGCGGGCTGTCTTTCTTAGTGGCGAGCGCTTGGATCCCATCACCTATCACTGGGCTCGCTGTCTGCTGGACCGCCCGCTCATCGATCAATGGTGGCAGACGGAAACCGGCTGGCCGGTGGCCTCCAACTGTCTCGGAATCGAGCGCTTGCCGGTGAAGCCGGGTTCCCCCGGGCGCCCGGTGCCCGGTTACGCCGTCGAGGTGCTCGGTCATGACGGGCGCCCCCAGGTCGGCGACAGAGACGGCGCGGTGGTGCTAAAGCTACCTCTCCCACCGGGCTGCTTCACCACCTTGTGGCAAGAGGATTCTCGTTATGAGGATACCTACTATTCTCCATTCCCAGGCTATTACGCCACCGGTGACAGCGGCTATGTCGACGGGGACGGCTACGTCTTCATCGAGGGCCGCCTCGACGACGTTATCATCGTTTCGGGGCACAATCTCTCCTCCAGCAGCATCGAAGAGGTCGTGACCTCTCACCCCGACGTCGCCGAATGCGCCGTCTTCGGCGTGCGAGACGCCTTGAAAACCCAGCTTCCTCTGGCACTGTTGGTGCTCAAGTCCGGAGTCTCCCGGGACCCGGCGCGGGTGGTTGCCGAAGTGATCGAGCTGGTCGGCGAGACGATCGGCCCGGTAGCCAATTTCCACCAGGCGGCGGTGGTCTCTCGTCTGCCCAAGTCACGTTCGGGAAAAATTCTTCGTAGGACTATGCGCCGGCTGGCCGATGGAGTGGACTTCAAGCCGCCGGCTTCCCTCGAGGACCCTTCCGCCTTGGAGGAGGTTCGGACGGCTTTGCTGGCTCTAGGCCACGCTCGTCCTTAACACAGGGACCGCTCGCGGGCAGGCCGAAGGCGCTCGGGTGATTGCCTTTGATGGAGTGACCAAGGTCTACGGGAATCGGACCGTCTTGCACCCCATCACCTTGCGGGTGGAGCAAGGAGAAAGTTTGGCCCTGATCGGGACTAGCGGCTGCGGAAAGTCGACCCTTTTGCGGTTGGTGATCGGTTTGATCCGTCCCGACGACGGAACGGTGTCGCTCGACGGGACCGTGCTGTCGCCGGCCAACATCCGACAAGCGCGGCTTCGGATGGGGTACGTCATTCAGGACGGCGGGCTGTTTCCTCATTTGACTTCGGCTCAGAACGTGGCTCTGGTGGCCAAGCAGCAGGGGTGGGACGTGGGCCGCAGGGATAAACGTATGGAAGAGCTGGCCGCTTTGGTCCACCTGCCGCCCGATCTTTTGCCTCGATATCCCGCCGAGCTCAGTGGCGGCCAGCGCCAGCGTGTCGGCATCATGCGCGCGCTGATGCTGGACCCACAGGTGCTTCTGATGGACGAGCCCATGGGGGCGCTCGATCCCGTGGTGAGAAAGAGTATGCAGCAAGAGCTCAAAAGCATCTTCGAAAGCCTGGGCAAGACCGTCATCGTGGTCACCCACGATATGGGCGAGGCGGCCTATCTGGGCGACACCGTGGCCCTGATGAGCGGCGGCAAGATCGTCCAGCGCGGCACCCTGGAGGAGCTGCAGCAACATCCGGCCGACCCGTTCGTCACCGAGTTCTTGAACACGGAGATGGGACACTGATGCGCCACCGGCTTTGGACTCTGCTCTTTATCCTTCAGCTGTCCACCGGTCTGTTCGCTCAAACTTCCGAGTCGCTCACCATCGGCTCCAAGGCCTTTCCCGAGTCATGGGTGCTGGGGGAGACGATGGCGATTTTGGCCCGGGAAGCCGGGGCGCGGGTGAACTACGAGAAAAATCTAGGCGCCACCGAGGTGATCTATCAGGCCCTGCGGCAGGGAAAGATCGATGTCTATCCCGAGTACGTGGGCACCATCAAAAAGATCTTTCTAAAGACTCTCGAGGATCCCAGTGACGCCGACGTCTTGTCGGCGCTCGCCGCCGACGGGATCGGAATGAGCTATCCTCTGGGTTTCAACAACGGCTTCGCCATGGCGGTGCCCCAGAAGAGCTCGCTGAAAAGCCTTTCCGACCTGGCCTCTCATCCCGAGCTTCGGATCGCCATGAGCGGCGAGTTTCGAGCCCGCCAGGACGGCTGGCCCTTGCTGATCGCAAAGTACGGGATGAAGCCGCGAGCCGTGCTGGAGCTGCAGCACGAGCTCTGCTACTCGGCCATCGCGGCGGGCGAAGTGGATGTGATCAACGTCTATACCACCGACGGGCAGGTCAGCAAGTTGGGACTTCGCGCTTTAGTCGACGACCGGGAAGCGTTCCCTCGCTACGACGCGGTCTACCTCTACCGCGCCGACCTGCCTTCCCGCTCTCCCCGCGCCTGGGCCGCTCTCAACGGCCTGGTGGGAGCCATCTCGGATCAGCAGATGAGCCAGGCCAACGCGGTCCAGGTGGTGGATAAAAGAGGTGACAAGGTTGCCGCCGACTCCCTTTTGTCGGCGGTTTTGCCGCGACGTGGGCAACCCCCCGAAAGCCGGCTCGAGGAGACCGGTTGGAACTGGGGAGCGCTGGCGATCAACCTGCGTCGACATCTGGAGCTGGTGGCGGGCTCGCTAGCCATCGCTATCGCTATCGGGATCCCGATGGGCGTGCTGGCCTCGAAGTCTCGCGCGCTGGCCAACCTCACCCTTTCCATGACGGGGCTGTTGCAGACCATCCCGTCCCTGGCCCTCCTGGCCTTTCTCATTCCATTCTTGGGGGTCGGGGTCAAGGCCGCTCTGGTGGCTTTGGTGCTCTACAGCCTGCTGCCCATCGTACGCAACACCTACACGGGTCTGACCACTCTCCCCGGTAACTTGAGCGAAGCCGCCGAAGCGATCGGACTGACTCCTCGCTCTCAACTTTTCTGGGTGCGCCTACCGATGGCCTCGCCGTCAATTCTAGCCGGCATCAAAACCAGCGCCGTGATCAATGTCGGGACCGCGACTCTGGCCGCCCTGGTCGGCGCTGGCGGTCTGGGACAGCCGATCATCGCGGGCATTCAGTTGCTGGACCACAACCTCATTTTGCAAGGCGCTATCCCCGCGGCGGTTCTGGCTCTGGTCGTGCAGGCGATCTTTGACGGCCTGGAGAGGTTTGTCGTGCCCCGGGGGTTAAGGCTTTAAGCTATGGAGCCCAGAGTGACGGCCCAGCGCGGCTCGCGACTTCGATGCAAGGGATGGCGACAGGAAGCGCTGTTACGCTTGCTCGAGAATGTGTTGGAAAACGGCGAGCGGCCGGAAGAGCTGATCGTCTACGCCTCGCTTGCCAAGGCCAGCCGGGACTGGGAGAGTTACCACCGCACGGTGGAAGCGCTTCTGTCTCTGGAGGAAGGCCAGACGCTGGTCATCCAGTCCGGCAAGCCGATCGGGGTATTACCCACTCATACCAAGGCGCCCCTCGTACTTATGGCCACCTGCAATCTGGTGGGTCGCTGGGCCACCAGCGAAAACTTCTATCGACTGCGGGACAAGGGGATGATCATCTGGGGCGGGCTGACCGCGGCCGCCTGGCAGTACATCGGCTCGCAAGGAGTGATTCAAGGGACTTACGAGATCTTTCAGACCATCGCCGAACGCTATTTTGGGGGCAGCCTGAAGGGGCGCTTCGTGCTCACCGCGGGCTTAGGAGGGATGGGAGGGGCTCAGCCCATGGCCGGAGTTATGGCGGGAGCCGCCATCCTCACCGTGGAGGCTGACGAGGCCCAGATAGATAAGCGATTGGAGCGCGGATACCTGCAGCGTAAGACCTCCTCGTTGGACCAGGCTTTGAGCTGGGTGGAAGAGGCTCGGGCCGCGGGGAAGGCGGTCTCGGTGGGGCTTTTGGCCAACGCGGCCGACGTTTACCCCGAGATTCTCCGGCGCGGCCTCTATCCCGACGTGGTCACCGACCAGACCGCCGCGCACGACCTCCGCTACGGATATCTACCTCAAGGCTACACCTTGCAGAGGTGGCACAGAGAGCGCGAAAGCCATCCCGCTCAGGTGATCTCCGATGCCGGCGCGTCGATCGCCTGTCAAGTGAGGGCGATGCTGGGCTTTAAAGAGAAGGGCTCGGTGGTCTTTGACAATGGAAACAACATTCGCAGTCAGGCGGCCGAGTATGGAGTTGAAGGGGCCTTCGAGATCGACATCTTCACCGAGGCCTTTTTGCGCCCGCTGTTCTGCCGGGGGATCGGTCCCTTTCGCTGGATAGCTCTTTCCGGCGAAGTGAGCGACATTCAGCGGATCGACCGCCTACTACTCGAAGAGTTTCCCGAAAACGAGCGTGTCCGGCGCTGGATAGAGCTTGCCGGCTCGATTCCCGTGGAAGGGCTGCCGGCGCGTATCGCCTGGCTGGGCCACGGAGAACGGACGCAACTGGCTCTAAGGGTCAACGAGTTGGTGGCCAACGGCCATTTGGCGGCACCGATCGCTTTTACTCGCGACCATCTGGACGCCGCTTCCATGACTCATCCCAACATCATGACCGAGAACATGAAAGACGGCAGCGACGCCATCTCCGACTGGCCGCTCCTCAACGCGATGCTCAACTGCTCGTCCCAAGCCGATCTGGTAGCCATCCATTCGGGCGGCGGCGGTTACGCCGGCTATATGACTTCAGCCGGGGTAACGCTTGTGGCCGATGGAAGCGAGGCGGCGGCGGAGCGTTTGCGCCTCTGCCTCGACAACGATACCGGCCTGGGGGTGCTGCGCTACGCCGATGCCGGCTACAGTGAAGCGATCACCACGGCGCAAGCCGCGGGGTTAGGATTGCAAGCTCAACATAAGGGAGAAACGTTATGAGGGATCTGAATTGGGAGGACGTGCGCGCCGCGGTGCGCGGGGGCTCGGTTTATGCCAGCGGTGGGGGAGGCTGGGTGGATCACGGTCTCGACATCGGCCGCACGGCCGTGGAGATGGGTACTCCGCGTCTGGCCACGGTCGATGAGTTGAATCCCGACGACATCGTGATCACGGTGTCGGCTATCGGCGCGCCCGCCGCGAAAGACTGGCAGATGCTGGCCGAGGACTACATCCATTCGGTGCGTCTGCTCTGTGAATCTTTCGAGGGGAAAGTGGTGGGTACGATCACGCCTCAAAACGGATGTTCTTCCTCCATCAACGGATGGGTGCAGTCGGCCGCTCTCGGGTTGGTGGTGGTCGACGCGGTGGGCGATATGAGAGCGCATCCCACCGGCAAGATGGGGTCGCTGGGCCTGGCCCAAGACAAGTCCTATCAGACCATTCAGGTGGCCGTGGGCGGACGTCGCGAGAGCGGAGCTTACCTAGAGGTGGTGGCTCGCGGTTCGGTGGCCTCGACGGCTAATATTCTTCGCCTGGCTTCGGTCGAGTCGGGCAGCTTTATCACCTGCGCTCGCCACCCCGTGACCGCCGCCTTCATCCGAGAGCGTGCCGCCCTGGGCGGGATCAGCCAGGCTATGCGTTTGGGCCGGGCCATGATCGAGGCCGAGTCGAGCGGCGGTGAGGCCGTCATCGAGGCTATCGAGAGGGTGGGCCATGCCGAGGTGGTGGCTCGCGGCAAAGTCCTCGAGAATCGGTATGTCACTCAAGGGGCTTTCGATATCGGCCACTGCCTGGTGGAAGATGGCCGGCACAAACGGGTGAAGCTGCACACCATGAACGAGTGGATGGCCGTGGATAGCGAGTCGGGCCAGCGATTGACGACCTATCCGGACGTCATCACGGTGGTCTCGGCCGAAAGCGGGCTGCCTCTTAACGTCTTTCAAGTCTTGCCTGAAATGGAGGTCGTGGTCCTTCGGGTGCACAAGCGACATATTCCCCTGTCGGCCGGTGTCTTCGACGCCACTGTCTATCCTGAAGTGGAACAAGCGATGGGCATCTCCATCGCCGACTACGCCCTCGAAGGATAGCGAACGACCTTTGATTCTCAACGGCCATACACTAAATGTCGACCAAGCTCTGGCTTTTCTTCACAATCCGACCGCGGTGCGGGTCTGCCCTGAGGCCTTACAGCGGGTCAAAGCTTCCCATCTGGGGGTGGAAAGCACTCTGCGCGGAGGCTCGAAGCGGATCTACGGGTTTCATACGGGACTCGGACGTCTCAAGGAGTTCTTGGTGGAAGAGGGCGACCAGGCCCAATTTCAGACCAACATTCTCAACTCTCACGCCGCCGGGATCGGTCCATACTTCAATGACGATATCTGCCGGCTGAGCATGCTGATCCGGGCCAACGTGCTCTTGCAGGGCTACTCGGGCGTGCGTCCGGACCTGGTCGAAAGGATCATGCTCTTTCTGCAGAGGGGGCTCAAACCGATGATGCGCCAGATCGGCTCTCTCGGAGTCGGCGACCTGCAGCCGATGGCTCAACTAGGGCTTTGCCTGGTGGGGAGCCCTCAAGGGGAGTTGAAGTATCAAGGTCAGGTCGGTCCCGCGGATGAGACTTTACGCCGGGCCGGAATCGAACCGGTGGAGTTCGGGCTCGATCGTCTGGAAGCCCTGGCTCTCCTCTCGGGAAGTACCGTGCAGCTGGCCACCTGCGTCTGGGCCTTGGGCAAGGCTCGCGACATTCTGCGGTTGGCCAATGCCGCTCTGGCTCTTTCCCTGGAGGCCTTTCGAGGCGAGATGGACGCTTACGACCCTCGCGTTCACCTGGCGCGCGGCGTTCCAGGACAGATTTCGGCCGCCTCGGCTGTGCGCGCGATGGTCAACGGATCCCGGTTCACCTCACCGGTGGGGCGAGAGCTGTTCGAGGCGGGTCCTCGGGTGCAAGACCCCGTCAGCTATAGGGCCGCGCCTCAGGTTCACGGGGCCTGCGGGGACGTCTTGGTGTACATCGAATCGGTGCTCCAGCGGGCGCTCAACGCGGCTTCCGATAATCCCCTCTTTTTCGAGCAGGCGGACGGTACCTACGAAGGCTTGAGCGGCGGGAACTTCCACGGCGCCGGAATGGGCTACTGCATGGACTTCGCGGCGGTGGTACTGACGGACCTCGCGGTGCTCTCCGAGCGCCGCTCCGCCCGTTTGCTGGACCCTCATATGAGTCATGGCTTGCCCATGAATCTGGTCGCCGGAAAGCATGGGATGAATACCGGGTTCGCCTTGGTTCAATCGAACGCGGTCGCTCTAGTGAGCGAGATGAGGGTGCTGGCCACACCCTCCTCCGTGGGATCCATTCCGTCGAAGAGCAATCAGGAGGACCACAACAGTCTGGGAATGACGGCCGCCCGCAAGTGTTTGCAGATTCTCGAGGCGGTGGAGATGACGATGGCCATAGAGATTCTGTGCGCCTGCCAGGCTATCGACCTGATTCGCGATCGAGCTCCGGGTCTGCAGTTAGGCGACGGCACCGCCCTCTTGCATCAACGGGTGAGAGCCCAGGTGCCCAAGATGGAGCAGGACAGCTACACAGGTAAGATGCTACTAGAGATGGTGGAACTCGCTCAGACCTCCTCTTTCCTCGACGGGATGCCGGAGCTATGAGCGGGCTCGACCTGGGCATTCTTAACGGCAAGGTTATCGGATCTCGTTCCGGCTATTTCGATATCGGTGTTCGCGAAGGTCTGATCGTGACCGTGGCCCCTCCCGGAACACTACCCCGGGCGACCAGAACCATCGACGCCTCGGAAATGCTGGTGCTGCCCGGCGCCGTGGATGTTCACTTCCACTGCCGTACGCCGGGCTACGAGGATAGGGGGGATTTCCACAGCGAGACCTGCGCCGCGGCGGCCGGCGGCACCACCTCCATTTTCGAAATGCCGATTTCGGTGCCCGGCTGCGCCACCGTGGAGACCTTTCTCAATCGCCGGCGCCTCATCGAGGAGCAGGCCGTCATCGACGTGGCTCTCTACGGTGCCCCCGGCACCTTGAACCGCGAGGACGTCCTGGGTATGGCCCGCGAAGGAGCCATCGGCTATAAGATCTTTATGCACCGCGCACCGGTGGGGCGGGAAGAGGAGTTCGCCGGCATCTGCCTGACCGAGGACGAAGAGCTGTTCCGAGCTCTGGCTCTGGTGAAGGAAACGGGGCTCCGTCTGGTCGCTCACTGTGAAAGCGATTCGATGCTCGAGGCGGGACTTGCCCGTGAGAAGGGTTCCGACGAGAAAGGGAGCCTCAAGGGCCACCTGGCCTCACGCCCCCCCGTGGTGGAAGCCGTCGCGGTGGCGCGCTTTCTGACCCTGGCCGAGGCGGCCGGAACGCCGGCCCACGTAGCTCACGTGTCTTGTCGGCAGGCCCTGGAGGTGCTGCGGCGATTCCAACGCTCGGGAGTCGATGCCACGGGAGAAACCTGTCCTCACTACCTTTTTTTCACCGACGATTCCGTCGACCATCTTGGCGGCTTCGCGAAGATCAACCCTCCGGTGCGAGGCCCCCGAGATCAGGCGGCGCTCTGGGAAGGCTTGGAAGACGGCACGCTCCGCCTGGTCACCACCGATCACGCTCCCTATCTGTTGCACGAGAAAGAGCGAGCAGCGGAGTCTATGTGGCGTACTCCCGCCGGCGCTCCGGGAGCTCAGACGCTTCTTCCCAGTATGCTCGACGCGGCTTTGACCGGTCGTCTCCCTTTAGAGCGCGCGGTGGAGTTGATCTCCAGCAAGCCGGCCCAGCTTTTCGGACTCTATCCCCGCAAGGGAGCCATCGTGGAAGGGGCGGATGCCGACCTTTGCATCTACGACCCTCGGCCGGTGGTGAGGTTTTCGCGCGAGCGTATGGTCAGTCGAGCCGCCGAGGTGGACCGTCTATATCTGGAGAGGAGCTTTCAGGGCCAGGTCTCGACCACGATCTCCCGAGGACGGATCGTTTTCGAGAAAGGCGTGATCAGAGCCGCGGCCGGTAGCGGGAGGTTTTTACGACGCTGATGAGCCTGCACGACCTCTTGACCGAGCTACGCGCCTTCGTCGAGCCCAGCACTCCGGGCACGACACGACGTTTCCCTTCAACCGCCTATCTTCAGGGGCGAGCCTGGATCCGCCGGCAAATGGAACAGGCGGGTTTGACCGTCAGCTTGGACGCGGCGGGTAACATGTTCGGGCGCAGGGAAGGAAGCGAGCCTGATCTGCCTCCCATCATGGTCGGCTCGCACTCCGACACCGTCTTCGCCGGAGGCCATCTCGACGGCGCCCTGGGCGTGATGGTCGCGCTCGAGGTCGCGCGGACCTTACCGCCGCTTCTCCACCCTCTGGTGGTGGTGGACTATCTGGCCGAGGAAGCCAACGACTTCGGGATCTCTTGCCTGGGAAGCCGGGCTCTGGCTGGAACCTTCCAACAAGCTTGGCTGAGCCGCCCGGCCCACGGCACAACGTTGGGGGAGGCTATGCGCGAAGCCGGAGGGCGACCCGAGGAGATCGACTCGGCTAGACTGCCTCTCGGCTCCATCCACGCCGCCCTCGAGCTTCACATCGAGCAGGGACCGTTGCTGGAATCGAAGGGCGTCAGCCTGGCTGTGGTTAGCGGTATCGTCGGCATTGTTCGGGGAACCTTCGAGCTGCGCGGCCGGGCCGACCACGCCGGCACCGCTCCCATGGCGTTGCGGCGCGATGCTTTAGCCGCCGCGGCACAGCTGGTCGGCCTGCTGGAAACCACCTGCCTGGCGACCGGCGGGGCGGTAGGTACGGTGGGCCGCCTGGAGGTTAGTCCAAATCAGAGCAACGTGGTTCCCGACCTGATCACCATGACCGCAGAGGTCCGCCATCTTGAGGAGACGGTTCTCGAGCGGTTATGGGACACGTTTCTCCTTCAGGCCGAGAAGGTCTGTGGGCAAAGGGGGATCGGCTTCGAGATGGTCTCCTTGACCAGAACCCCCCCGGCGCGCCCTCCGCGATGGCTACTAGAGATTGTGGAGGGAGCGTGCAAGAAGGTCGACCCTCTGGCGATAGTCATGCCGAGCGGCGCGGGCCACGACACAGGCCACATATCCGACCACGGAGCCATTATGATCTTCGTTCCCTCCATCAACGGTCGCAGCCACTGTCCCGAGGAGGACACTCATCCCCACCATCTCGACGCGGGACTGCTGGCCATCAAAGAGTCGATCCTGGCGCTCGACACGGTGCGGGCTGGAGGGGAATCCGAGTGAGGTCGCGACTTCTTTAAAGCATGGCGAACCCGCTAACGCGACGCGCTCGTAAGCTCGTCCTGGTCCTCTTTCTGTTGGCCGGACTGTTCCACGCTTGGGGAGGTCACGACTGGCTGTTCGGGCATCATCACCGCCAGCTGGGTGAGGTCTCGTATTCGGCCTCGCCGGGTTCCGACCAGGGTCAGCGGGTGGTCCAGGCTATCACGACACCGATCTTATCGGGCTCGGAGCTCTTGCTCGTCCCGCTTCGCTACACGGACTCACAGCGGCCTCCGTCGCGGCCCTTAGCTTATCTTCCGCCGCAATGTCTCGAGCCCGACCATCCCCGCCCCCCTCCAACTCCGGCGCTCTAGCACCGCTGGTCACGCCAATAACCAATCGAGCGCGACCGTTTTGAACCCGCACGGAGGCAAGGGATGACACACACCGAGGCAACGTTACCGACCCGCTACGCCCTACTCACCGTCGTCGTCGCTCTGGTGACGCTCAGCATAAAATTTTACGCGGCCTGGATCACCGCCTCGGTGGGCCTGTTGGCCGACGCGATGGAGTCGATCGTCAATCTGGTCACCTCGGTGGTGCTGGTGATTCTGGTCAGAATCGCCAAGGCCCCGCCCGATGACGACCATCCGCACGGGCATGACAAAGCGGAATATTTCGCCAATGGAGTTCAGGGGACCCTGATCATCCTGGCCGGAGTGGGGATCGCCACGGCCGCCTATGATCGCTTCCTCCATCCCAGAGGGCTCGAGGCCGGCATCATTGGTCTGGCTTCCAGTCTGCTGGCGGCGCTTCTGAACGTGGGGATGGCGCGGCTGCTGGCCAACGCGGGGAAACAGGCTCGCTCCACCGCGCTGACCGGCGAGGCCGCCCATCTGATGTCGGATGTCTGGACCTCGGTGGCGGTGGTGGTCGGGGTGGGTCTTGTCTACGTCACCCATTGGCCGCCGCTCGACCCGATCATCGCTTTACTTCTCAGCGGCTTTATCTTCTGGACCGGGGCGAAGCTGGTCCGAGGCTCGATCGCGGGGCTGATGGATCGAGCCATTCCGGCCGAGGCCCAGGCCAAGATCGAGGAAGTTCTCGAGGACTATCGCCGGAGTCATTCCATCGCTTATCATGCCTTACGCAGTCGCGCCGCGGGGGCTCGAATTTTCGTCTCCGTGCATATCCTGGTGCCGGGCGACTGGAGTGTCAGGAAGGGTCATGAACTGACCGACGAGATCGAGGCCAAGATCGGCCAGCAGCTCGACGGCGCCTCGGTACTGACCCACCTGGAGCCCATTGAGGAAGCGATCTCTTTTCAGGACATAGAGATTTAAGAAACGCGGCGGCGGCGTTTGGCCAGGCCACTCCAGAAGGCGATTACCCCGAGTGCTCCCAGGATGCCCAGGAGCGCCACCAGGAGACTGGTGTTCAAGGCGCTGGAGTGCTCCTCCGGCTCGCAGGCGACTTGGGGCGAGGGCCAGGGACGGTTGTCGACATGAATCTTGCCGAAATCCTCGATGAAACCGGTGGCACCCCCGACAAAACCCCGGACCGCGGCCACCTCCTTCTCGGAGAGATTGTCCGTCATCAGTATGATGGTTCCGCCGACAATATTGGGGACTTTCCGTGTTGGAACATCGAACCCGAAGGCGTTTGGAGTTCTGAAGTAGCGAGGACCGTCATCCCTCGGCTCGACCATGCCACGACCCGTCCACCTGGGTTCTTTTTCGGCGGTCTTCCAACCATCCACCAGTAGGCTGACACTCACTCGGGTGCGTCCAGGCATAGCTATATCCAAAGCGTTCTGGGCCTTTCGGGTTCGCCGCGCCTCCTCGGCCAAAGTCAGTTCGAGAAGCTGTCCTTCACGTACGATTCGCCCGTCCAGCCATAACAATCTCGCGCTATGATCGACCCCCATCTGATCGATAAGGACGACACTTTCCGCCAGCGACTGGAGCTCTTGGGCCAGCATATCCATACACTCGAGAACCTGCTCCCGGCTCAGGGTATGGCCGGCTCGAATTCTGATCGGAATCTTGACCCGCTGTTGAAAGTAAATCGGACGTGGGGTCACGGACTCGAGCGCCGGAATCCGTTCTAAGATGCGTTGCTCGACTCCAGCGAAGGAGAGGGGCGACGGATTGACCTTCGGAGCCTCTTTTTGGCATCCGAAGAGGCTAAGAGAGAGAAGAATTCCTAAAACTTGAACGAGCTTGCGGGGAGCGACTTGAGCAAACACTGACCTATCCTTTCGCCTAGCTTGGTCGTTAAGCCTTGAGCTTTCTTCCCTCACAGGCAAAGAAACGACCATTCCTTGAGAAGGTCAAGAAAGGCGCGCAAGGATGAGGCCAGTCCGCGGCCGCTGGGATAGATGGCCCACATGGTGGCGGCGCTTGCCGTCCACTCGGGAAGTATGTGAACCAGACGTCCATCCTCGATGGCGGGGCCCGCGTTGACTAGAGGCAGCAGACCGATGCCCATCCCGTGCTCGATCGCTTCCTGCAGGGTGCGCAGATTGTTGGTGGCGAGCACCGCCACCAGCTCGTGCTTGACCTGGCGTTTGCCGCTTCGCAAAGCCCAGGTGTCCTTGTGGCGCGCCGAGAGAACCAACAGATCGTGTTCTGAGAGGTCTTTGAGTTTGACCGGCCGCCCCTTGCGCTCGACGTACTCGGGTGAAGCGACCAGGACGCGCTCCGAGGTCAGGAGTTGGAAGCCCGAAAGGGAAGCGTCGGGTGCCCGGCCACCGCGAAAGGCCAGGTCGAACCCCTCGGCCACCAGGTCGACGAAACGGTCGGTTTCTTCGATGGAGAGCCTGACCCTGGGGTTCTCCCGCGCGAAGCGGGCGAACAGTTCCGCGTTGGCCGCCCCGAACCCGGCCGGGCAGGTCATACGTAGCAGCCCCCGGGGTTCCTCGCTAAAGCCCGCGACGGCCGTCTCCAACTCCTCCAGCTCTCGAAGCAAGCGAGAAGCCGTCTCGTAATACATCTCGCCCGCCGTGGTCAGTCGCAAAGAGCGCGTGGTGCGATGGAGCAGGCGTATCCCCAGCCGTTCCTCCAACCCGGTCAGGCGGCGGCTGACACTGGACTTTGGAAGGTCCAGGGCCAGGGCGGCCGCGGTGAAGCTACCGCACTCCACCACGGTGACCAGAATCTGCATTTCATGAAACGGATTTATTGTTGCTTGCATAACAACAATATGTCTAAAAATTGATGTCTAGTCAATTTTTGTAAAGTAATCTATGATGAGGGCGAAGACAAACTCTGCAAGATTACAGGGAGAGCGCGTGGCCAGACCTGGCCGGCAAGCTCGTCGCCGCCTAACGACAGGGTAGGGGCGAACAAGGAGAGTTATGACTCACAAGGTTCTTGGTATCCACCACATCACCGCCATCAGCGGAGCCCCCCACGAAAACTACCACTTCTACGCTCGCGTGTTGGGTCTGAAGCTGGTTAAGAAGACGGTCAACTACGATGATCCCGGCACCTATCACCTGTACTACGGGGATGCCACCGGAAGTCCGGGAAGCCTGTTGACCTTCTTCCCCTACGAAGGTCGACAGGGGAAACCCGGTCCGGGTCAGGTGACCTTCACCGGCTACGCGGTGCCCAAAGGACAGCTCTCGGTTTGGGAGGAGCGTTTGGCCTCCCACGGGATCGTCACCGAACGAGGACGGCTGTTCGGCGAGGAAGTCTTGAGTTTCACCGACCCTCACGGGATGGGTGTGGAGATCAGCGAGTCGGAGGCGGTCAAATCGGAAACTCTGGGGACCTTCCACAAGGCCGTCATCTCACTGGTCGACCTGGATCCGACCCGCGAACTGCTCGAGTTCCTAGGCTACCAGGTAGTGGCTGCCGAGGGCGACCGAATCAGGATGTCCGTGCCCGGGGGGGAAGACTTCTTGGAACTCGTGAAGGTTCCGAGAGCCTCCACCACCGGTGGGCCGGGGACCGTCCACCACATCGCCTTGCGACTTGTCGACGACGCCAATCAGAAGGAGTGGAGGAAGATTCTCGTCGAGCGAGGGTATCAGGTCAGTCCCATCACCGACCGGAACTACTTTCACTCTATCTACTTCCGGGGACCCGAAGGGGTGCTCTACGAGTTGGCCACCGATCCGCCGGGCATGCTGATCGATGAGGAGAGCGTGGAGACGATGGGCCAAACTCTTCGCCTGCCTCCCCAGTACGAGAAGTATCGCCAGCAGTTGGAGAATTATCTGGCACCGTTGGAAGCGCCCTTCCGCACGGTTGACATCCCGGGACAGGGCGACACGACGCTGGTCGGGCTGCACGGGACCGGGGGAGACGAGCACGACCTCGTCCCGCTGCTGCGAGAGCTGTCTCCGGAGGTTCCGGTTCTGACTCTGCGCGGGCAGGTCAGCGAGAACGGGTACGCCCGATTCTTCCGCCGCCTGCGAGAAGGCGTGTTCGACCAGAAAGACCTGGCCGAGCGCAGCCGGGAACTCTCCGAGTTTATCGCCGCGCGGGGAGGCGAGAAAGTGCTGGTGGGCTACTCCAACGGGGCCAACATCGCCGCTCACGCGATGATGTTCCATCCGAAAGTGGCGAGCAAAGCGGTTCTTATCCGGCCGATGCTGGGCTGGACTCCGCCGGCCGAGACGGACTTGAGAGGTCACCAACTGCTGCTGTTAGTGGGCGCTAAGGACAGTGTGGTCCCGCCGCGAAGCGGACGCGATCTCGCTCAAGCCTTCCGAGCTCTCGGAGCGACGGTGGAGCTCGCCGAGCTTCCCGCCGGCCACGAGTTGACCGCCGAGGATGTGGCCAAGGCTAAGGCTTGGTTGAACGAAACACCGGTCGCGACGAGGTAGACAACCAGAGAAAGAGGGCTGGTCGCAAGGTCAGCTCTCTTTCTTTTTCGGCATCACCGCCGAGATCAGCTTGCCGAGCAGATTGAAGATGGGTGAGGTGATGATACCCAGGATGACCCCGACCACCGTGTTCGCGATGAAAGCGACCGGCCCGGGAAGGGGCTCGATGGCGTGGTGCAGCGGAGCCACGCCGTGAACCAGTAGACCGCCGCCGACAGAAAACATGGCCAACGTCCCGATAACGGAGAGCGCCTTCATGAACTTCGGCATAGCCCAGACCAGGAAACGCCCCAACTTTTGCGCCGTGGGACTTTGCCGACTTTGCAGATGAAGTCCCAGGTCGTCGGCCTTGACGATGCCCGCGACCAGACCGTAAACGCCCAAGGTCATGACTAACCCCACAACGGTCAATGTCAGAGCCTTGGTCAGAAGCGGGGCCGTCGCGATGGCGCCCAGAGCCACGATGATCACCTCGGCCGAAAGAATGGTGTCGGTGCCGATGGCGCCCCAAACTTTCTTCTTCTCTAGCTTCATCAGCGCGTCGGGACTTTCATCCACCAGAGCCTCCAGGCGCTTCTCGTGCTCTTCCTTGTCGGCCTTGCTCTCCTTGTGCGAGACCTTATGCCAGGCTTCGAAACACAGAAATGCCCCACCAGCCAACAGAAGAGGGCCGACAACGCTCTGGGGCAGCGCCAGGGCCAGCGGGATCAGAACCGCCTTGTTGGCTAGCGAGCCCAAAGCTATCTTTCCCACGATCGGTAGCTCTCGACTGGGGTCGAGACCGATCACCACGTTGGAGTTGACGGCCAGGTCATCGCCCACGATGGCCGCGGTTTTCTTTCCGGCGACTTTGGACATCACCGCCACGTCATCCAAGATCACACTGATATCATCCAGAACAGCCAGAAGTCCGCTAGTTGCCATAGTAGCTGGGAATTTCGACTCAAATGAGCGGCTCCTCCTTGCAAGCAGGATGGGATTTCCTCCGCCACCAAACCCTCTCAGGGGATGAGTGAAGAGACCTTAAAAAGCCTGCTGGACAAACTGCGATGGGCCGAGGGTCTTTCGCCCCGTCCACCGGAGTCGACCCCCGACTCCGACGGGCTCTGGGCCGTCAAGTGGATTCAGGGCGGGGTCGCCGCCGGAGCGAGCCGCGCCACGGTGGAGATCAAGAAGGGACGGTTCGAGATCGATCTCTTTGGCCCCATCCGTACAGATGCCCGCCAGCTTGCCCAGCAGGTCGTGACGGGTGTGGAGCCGCGTTCACTGGTGGAGTGCCACTGGGTCATGAGTCTGCGCCACCTGCGCACGCTCAAGCTTGTGCCCACGTTGATGTGCCGTGACGACCATACCAAGTTTTCCGTCACGATTCATCCCGACGGCGATCTGGAAGTGGTCAAGGAACGGTATGAAGGAGGCGCCGGTAATTTCGGAATCCGGGCCCAGTTGCCTCAAAAACCCAAACTCTGGGCCACCCCGTGGCAGCCTGAGCTTGTCTCTCTCCGCCGGCGACTTGACTATTGCCCCATCCCGGTGCTGCTGGCCAAGAAGAACCTCGCCCAAGGGGGCTGCTACAGCGACCCCGGCACGGTCATGAGTTGGATGGAGCCGGCCCTGGGAGGCGAGCCGTTTCTTCAGGCGACCGGTAATCCCAAGCAGATTCTGTCTCCCCGTCTGGTCGACCAGGCCGACGGTCAGGAGGAGATGAAGCGCTGTGGATTGGTCTTTAAGCTGGCCGTCGTTCGACCGGGAGAGGGTGTGGCCCGGGTCTGGTGGGTCAAGGATGGGGCTCTGGTCGGTCCGGTTCGGCTAGTGGGTCCGACGGGAGCGGCCGAGATCGAGATCATCTGTGCCGGCGACCGGGCTGGCTCGCTTTCGGAGTGGGCCGCCCGCGACGCCTGGACCTTCTTCCCCGACAAGCTGGTCCTAAGTGTGGCGCGCCGGCTGGCCGGTGGGCTGGATAGCCTGCTACCGCAGTTGGCCGCTCAGGAAGGTTTCACCGGACATCTCTTGCGACAGGCCAACGCCGCGACAGGCTTTCGTAATCTTTTCCCGACCAGGGGGCGACCGTGCCTGGCCTTAGCCGGACCCTTCCACGCCTCTTTGAAAGCCTTCAGCCTACGTTCGAGCCTCGAGCTCTGGTCGGGATAAGTGATGGTGACCCGCGGGTCCGAGATAGAGCCGAGTGAAGGTCCGGGCCAGGACGATTCCGTTGAGGAAGAATGTGCCCGAAAAAAGAAGAGCCACCGGTAAGCCGATCTTCATACACTCGGCCAGCAGCATGTCCGCGCCCCAAAAGGCCGGGGTGATGGGGAATCCGCTCATTCCCAGAAAGCTGATGAAGACCAACCGGGCCGACAGGCTGTAGTGAGCCGACAGTCCTTCCAGGTGGTCGAGCGATTGTTGGCGGAGCCGACGAGGGAGAAGGTAGATGCCTACCACGCCGATCAGATAAGAGACCCCGACCCCGAGAGTGAACGGTAGAGCGGTTGTATAGTCACGGCCGGCCCAGCTGACTCCCCCGACCAAGAAGAGATTGAGAAGGAAGCTGCGGGTCCAGACATTGAGAATCGTGCTGTTCTCGGCCATGATATGGCGAGCCGTCCACTGAGGAATCTCCAGGAAGACCCGATTGACGATGAACTCCATGAAGAACTCTTGAGTGGCGCAGACGTAGAGGGTGGCCCGAAGTTTCGGAAAGAGTCGAGACTCCAACGTCCGATCGGGGCCGGGACGACCTTTCTCGGTGGCGCTACTTTGCAGACGCAAAATGTAGGCCACGACGGAGGGAGAGACCAGGAGCTGGTAGCAACGAAGCGAGGCGTTGCCGACAAAGTGGATCAGAGCCAGAGTTTCCAATCCCAAGGCGAGCTCCACGAACATCAATCCCACCTGGGCCACCGAGGCGTAGCCGATCCGGCCTTTGATGTTGGACTGCACGTGGCCCACGATGGTGGTCACCACGGCGGTCACCAACCCGACGACGGCGATACAAACTCGCGCTATCTCGGAGACCTCCCAGACCGGCATTGTGCGCATCAGGAGAAAGACGCCCACGTGAATGGAGATGGCTCCATAAAAGATGGCGCTTGAGGGAGTCGGACCTTCCATCGCCCGGGCCACCCAAAAGCTGAAGGGGAACTGTCCCGACTTCCCGGCGGCGCTCAACAGGATCAAGAGAGCGATCGGTAGCACGGCCTGGGCGGAGATTGCCTGAAGCCCCTGCTCGGAGAAATTTCCGGTGCCGAAGAGGCGGTGCTCCTCGTAGGCCGCGATCAAAAGACCAACATCACAGACCCGATAGATGGAGTAGACCTTCAAGGCGTTGCGGACCGGCCATTCCCGGTGGCGGTAGAAGCCGATCAGAAGAAAGCTTCCGATTCCGACCAGTTCCCATCCGGTGAACAGGGTGACGATGTCACCCGCTAGAACCACGATGGTCATTCCCCCCATGAAGATCAGCATGGTGGCGAAGAAGCGTTTTTGTCCCGGCTCCCGGTGCATGTAATACTGACTAAAACGTATCACCAATCCACCCAGGACAGCCGTGACGAGGAAAAAGACCGCGGCGATTCGGTCCATAGCCAGGGTGAATTCGAAACGATAGGAACCCCAGGTGAAGATCGTCTCGCGCACGGAAGCGCTTATTCCGGCAAGCCATTGACCGATCTGAAGAAGACTCAAAGCGACAAAAAGGGTGGCCACTATCAAGGCGACCTGGTGAATACGCCTTTCATCGCGCCAGGGCACCAACCCGATGAGGCAGCTGCCAAAAAGACACAACAGCGGAGCTAGATAAAGGGGAAGCGAGATCACGAAACGGCCTCTAAAATCGCCAGAGGGTGGAAGCCCTCCTGGCGAAACTCATGCCAGGTGCCGTTGTAATAGTCCCAGCAGAGAAACTGCACCCAATGATGGGAGACCCACTGTTCCACCTCGGCGGAAGCCTGAATAGCTTTTAAAGCGAGCTCCGGGGTCTGCTCCACGATCAAGAGAAGGCGCAAAGGGTCGTGAACCTCGGTCATCTGCGTCGGAAGCCCGGTCAACAAGTCTCCCTCCGTGCCGTTGATCACCCCGATCAAGCCCTGAATGTTATGGGGAAGCTTGCTTCCGGCTCCATAGACCTCGGGGTCGAGGCGGGAGAAGTAATACTCCAGATTGATTCCTCCACCCACCGGAACCAGAGCGCTTAACAGGGAGGCCAGAATGGTGCCGTCCGGGTCGAGGCTCGGTTCATAAGAGTTAAGAAAACAGCGCCGGTTGAGGGAGAGTCCCCTGGTCATCCAACGGCGTCCCACGATGCAAGCCGCGTTGGTGGCGTGGTTGAGTTCGGGACGAGGCTCGAAAATAGAGACCGAGCGCCGGCGCACGGCCAGAATCGCGTCGCGCGGGTCGATCTTGGGAGAGATGTTGGCGAAACGTCCGCAACGCTCCTTAGCGTTGAGCCCGACCGCTATCTCCATCAATCCTTGAAGTTCGAAAAAAAGCTCTCGATGGCTGGGCGGGATGGCCTCGACGTCGAAATACCGCATCTCGTCCCGGGTCGTGTCGTGCAGCGAGCCGAGAAACCAGGTCGAAACAGGGATGTCGATTCCACGCAGCCTCAAAAGCTCTCGGACCTCGGGGCGATTCGCCATCATCGCGACGGCTCTGGCGTTGGGGCCTCCTCCGCGCCCACCGCATGCCCCACAGTCGTAAGCGGAAAAGTAAGGGTTATTGATGCTGCTGGCTCCGTGTCCCGCGAAAAGAATCAGGCGAGCCATAGGCCCGGCCGTCAGTCCGGAAGAGAGCAAAACTCGCTCCACTCGGTCCGCCATTTCCTCATAGCTGTAGCCGGAAAAAAAACCCTCCTCTTCGGATTCGCTCGTTCGATGAAGCTCCAGGGTCGAAGTGTCATCGACTTTTTGAAGGCTGCTGGTGGCCAGAGGATTGAGGCTGGGGTGAAAAATCGACAGGGCCAGTTTGACCGCCGACCAAAGTCCCAAAGTCTGGCTGATGACAAATCCGCGAACCAAGGAGTGAGAGTCGTCGTGAATCTCGGGATGATGGAGAGACTTAGCGTCCCGACGCGAGTCGACCCGAAACTCCCGAATGCGATGCTTGGGATGGACCGGGTCCGGGCACTGCTTGGAGGGGAAGGCGTCGTCGACCCCCTGGTACACACAGTCCACACCGAAAAAGCCGGCGAAGCCAAATGTCTCGATCCCGGGATCTTGGGCCTCCAGGTGGCGACGAAGCGAGCCCTCCCGGTCATCGATACAAAAGAAGGCTTGAAACTTCGGAGCGTAGTCCGGCAGGGCGAAGAGCGGGCGATTGATTCGGTGCTCTCGCAGTAGATCGATGAGTCCCAAACGATAGGAACGTTCGAAAGCATGCTGCCAAAGACAGGCCACCTGCTCCGGCTTGGTGATCTCGAGTTGGTAGTCGGGTTGGTAGGGGAGGGGGCCGGGCGGCGGATTCTCCGGTCCGATCAAAGGCTCAAAGTCGGCTCCCAAATCCATCAGAATGTAGGCGTATTCGGCGATAAGCTCCAAAGCGCATACTTCGGTCAGGGACACCCGGCGTGGGTCCAGCAGGTGTTCGGGATGGTGCTCTAGCTCGGAGACCATGCCGGACCATCCCGGATGGGCCAAACACATCTCCAGAAGATACCGCTCGAAGTAGGGCTCGGAGTTGGGCCCCAAAAACCTCAGGAGAACTGTCTCGATGGCATGTTCGGGCGTTCCCTCCAGCAATCCGCGAACCGGCGAACTCGACCAGGGGCGCAAAGGCATCCAAGATTTGACCACCAGGTCTCTGACGAAGTCGTAAAGCCTGCACTCCGGGTGGGGCGCTTCCCACATGGCGATCCCTTGATCGAAAAACTGACCCAGAAGGCGGAAGAGCTTGGGGTGAATTCGATGATTGAGTTTGAGTCGATGGCGACTTCTCCAACGGCTTCGAAGTCCGGTCTCCGCCACTCCAGGCGCGGGCGCGTAGTCTCCCCATTGATCGGACAAAAGCCCTCGGCTCCAGGAGTCGGAAGGTTGGCGCTCGCGCAACTCCCGGGCTAGTGGAAGGTCGCTTTCCTCCACCGACTCCCTCACGGCAAGCTCCGAGACCTCACCATTTCGAAACAGATCGCGGTAAGTCGAGAGTGGCAAGAAGGTCCAGGCGCCATAAAGTCTCGAGGCGCGAAGGCACCCCTCGACAAAAGGAAATTCCTGGAAAGCGTGCAGGGTATTGTGATGGATGAAGTCCTTGAGTGGTCCCTGGTGGGGGACCCATCGAGCCACTCTGGATAGGGAATCCTTGATGGTTGTCGTCATGGCGATGGAAAGGCTATGGGACTCCTCAACTCCGATTCGACCCGGCTGAATTCGCGCAGGATATCCTCCCTGCCGGCTTGACCCTCGAGCGCGTCGCGCACTCCCGAATCCCTGAGCGCGAAATGAATCCTCTCCACCAGGTGATAGTGTCCCCGCGGGGTGGCGGAAAAAACACCTAACAGGCAGACGACGGGACGGTCATCGAGAGCCTCGAAGTCCACCGGAGTTTCCAGGAAAATGAGGCTGACCGTGGGGCGCTCCAGGTCTAGAGTGGTCGGATAGACCAGCTGAGGCACCGCGATCCCGTGGCCGACCCCGGTGGAGCCTAGAGCTTCACGGGCCAGTAGAAGGCGAAACAGATGGTCGCGGGCGACGGGATAGGTGAAGCGGGCGACCTCGGCCAGTTGGCGCAGTACCGATTCCTTGTCATGGCCCTCGACGCGGTAGGTGATTCCCCCCTCCTTGAGAGCTTCGGTCAGGGTTGGCAAAGGCACCGTGCAGTGCAAGCTGTCGTGAAAGAGAGACTCGGGCACGTCGAGACGCCGTGAAGTGGCCCAGGCCAGAAGTTCCGCCCGGCTGAACCGATACTGCTCGCCGACCCGGTAGAAGGGCACGTTGCCCTGCTTGACATGGCGATAGATGGTCTTCTCCGAAACCCCTAGAAGGGAGGCGGCTTCAGGCACGTTCAGAAACACAGTTGGCCATTCCTTGACACCTATTGGACAATAATGGACACCCAATGTCAAGGAGGGCCAAATAATCTTTCTGCAACAAATGACGCTTTAGTCTCGTTATATCCATGTGCTCAACAACGTCTTTCTAGAAGCGATAGCCTACGATCTCCCCCCGTTTATCGTTTCTAGCGAGTCTATCGTGGAGCAGTTGGAGCCGACCTCGCGCCGATTGGGGATCGACGCCGGCCAGATCATGGCGGCCACCGGGGTCGAGGAGCGTCGCTTCTGGAGCCGTAACACCACCATCGTCTCCGCCGCCACCGTCGCCAGCCGGCGGGCTATCGAAAAGTCGGGGATCGATCCCGCGGACATCGGGGCTTTAGTCAGCACCTCGGTCTGTAAAGACTACGTGGAGCCGTCGGTCGCCAGCATGGTCCACGGGGAGCTGGGACTTTCGCCCGGCTGCCTCAATCTGGACGTGGGGAACGCCTGTCTCGGCTTTCTCAACGGTATCGCCCTGATCGCCGACCTGATCGAGCTGGGTCGCATTCGTGCCGGCGTGGTGGTCGACGCGGAGTCGTCTCGGGAAGTGGTCGAGGCCACGGTGGCCCGTCTTCAGCGTCCCGATGTGCGGGTGGAGGACTTGCGCTTGAACTTTCCCACATTGACCCTCGGCTCGGGGGCCGTGGCTGTGGTGTTGACCCATCGCCAGGTGGGACGACAGCGACATCGCTTGGTCGGACATGTCTCTTTGGCCGACACCGTGCATCGCCATCTGTGCGTGGGAAAACCTCACGAGATGCTGGTTCACGCCCAGGAGCTCCTCAAGGCCGGCCTGATGCTGGCGCGACAAACCTGGGGGATGGGCCAGAAGCTGCTGGGCTGGACCTCCAGCAACCTGGACTTCATCGTGGGCCATCAGGTGGGAGCCAAGCACTTCGCTCGGCTCTTCGAGCTTTTCGGCTTGGACCAGGCTCGCACGTTCGTCACTTATCCTTTCCTAGGTAACGTCGGGCCCGCGTCAATTCCCCTGACCCTGGCCATCGCGGTCGAACGAGGTCTGATCCGGCCAGGTTACCGATTAGGATTGATGGGCATCGGAAGTGGGCTCAACTGTCTGATGATGGAGATCGAGTGGTGAAGCCCCAATGAAAGTCCTGGTCCGAATGGTGATAGCGTCCTTGATCGCGGTGTTCTCCGTCTTCTCCTACTGCACCAGCAGCTCGCAGAACGTGATCACGGGGGAGAAGCAACGGGTCGGTCTGACCGCTGAGGAGGAAGTTCTCATCGGCCGGCAGTCCGCGCCGAAAATGATGTCGGAGTACGGCGGTCTCGACCCGGACAAGGGCGCGGCTGCCCGGGTTTCGGAAGTGGGAGAAAAACTGATCGCCCCCATTAAGGATAAGTTGCCCTACGCCTACGAGTTTCATCTGCTCGACGACCCGAAGACCATCAACGCCTTCGCCCTTCCCGGAGGACAGGTCTTTATCACCGAGGGGCTCTACCGCCAGCTTACCACCGATGGGCAGCTGGCCGGAGTTCTGGGCCACGAAATCTCTCACGTGATCGCCCGGCACGGGGCCGAACATATCGCCAAGGCCCAACTGACGCAGGGTTTGACCGGAGCGGCCTTGATCGCGACCTACGATCCCGACAACCCCAACAGCCGGCAGCGCGCTCAGATGGCGGTTCTAGTAGGGCAACTAGTCAACATGAAGTTTGGCCGCGAGGACGAGCTAGAGGCCGACCGGCTCGGCTTGGGACTCGCCGCCGAAGCCGGCTACGACCCGAGAGCGCTTCTGGATGTGATGGATGTTCTCGCCAAAGCCGGAGATGGAAAATCACCGCCGGAATTCTTCAGCACCCATCCCAATCCTAAAAACCGGAAGCAGCAGATCGAGACAGCGATCGCCTCGCTCTATCCGCAAGGCGTTCCTAAAAACCTTATTCCTTAGGGATTTTCTTGGCTGTCCCAGGCGGCAGGTAGGCCAGAGGGTCGACGGGCTTACCGCCCTTATGGACTTCGTAGTGGCAGTGCGGGCCACTGGAGAGCCCGGTGGTGCCTACCGTCGCGATCACCTGGCCTTTGCGTACGGACTGGCCCTTCTTGACCTTTAAGGTTTCGCAATGGGCATAGAGGGTCTTCAAGCCGTTGCCGTGGTCGATCTCCACAGTCTGACCGTATCCGCCCAGCCAGTCGGCGCTGGCGACCTTTCCCGAGGCGGTGGCGTGAATGGGAGTTCCATAGTCGGAGGTGAAGTCAACGCCGTTGTGTTGGCGGCCGATACCGTAGATCGGATGGACCCTACCGCCGAACCCCGAGGTCATCTCTCCCTGACATGGAACGCGATTGGGGATCTTTTTGGCCGCCTCCGCCTGCTGCTTGCGATGCAAGACTGTTGCCGCGTTGGACAGTCGGGATAAGTCGTCGCGCCCGGCCTCGAGTTTGGACTTGAGTTCCTGGTAGCGGCCTTGCACGCTCTGAGCCGTGCGTTGTCCCGAGCGGGAAGCCAGAGACACACGGCGCTGTTCATCGCGGGGCGCGCGTCCGATCATGCTCCAAAGCCGGGTCAATTCGTGCTCTCGATCGGTCAACTCCTGGGCCAACTCCTCGAGACGCGTCTCGGCCAACGCCGCCATCTCGTCTCGTTCGGCCTGTTTGGAGGCCAGGGAGCGTTCCAGTTCTTGGGCCTTTTGCTCGAGGGCGGCGAGGCGCTCCGTCTGCCTCCGCTGCTCGGCGCCGACCCGCTGGCTCCCCAGCAGAAAGCCCAGCAGTCCCACCAGCGTCACGACGAGCAGAAGGCGGGGAGGGACAGCCAGGGTGATGAGGCGGCGTCCTATCGCGAACTGAAAGATCCAGTCCTTCACTTGTCGGGGTTGTGTCACTCCATTTCCTTCCTGGCTCGCAGGCGTCTCCACCTCAAGCATCGCCATGGACTACCCCTGGTCGAGTCCCACAAAACATCAGGCTGGAAAAGTTTCACAAAAGCGCAATCCGTTTCCACTAACGTTCCACTTGCTTTTCCTAAAGTTGTTTCAAGAATTCCAGCGTGTAAGGGGACAATATGCTGAACATGATCGGTCAAAACGGATACGGACAGACAGGCTGCGGATGCTGCTCCGGCGGAATGGGTCAGATGGGCGGTTACAGCCCCCTGAGTCAAATGAACGGTCTTGGCGGAATGGACGCCATGAACGGGATGATGATGAACATGCTGATGATGAGCATGATGACGATGATGACCCAATTGATGCAGTCGCTGATGGGCGGCACCGGCCTTGCCGGTGGTTCCGGGCAGTTCGGTGCCACCGCTGGTGGCTCCCCGATCGACAGTTTTCTGGGTGGCGGAAACCCCAGCGGTTCGGTCGGCTCTTCCGGGTCTAGTGGTGGCGGGTCCACGAGTTCCAACGGAAGTGTGGGCGGCTCGAGCGGCTCCGTCGGTCCCGGAACCGTCGACCCGAGCACCGTCAAGGACAAGACCAGCACCGCCGGGCTCTCCGACGCGGCCAAAGCGGGACTAGCCGAGGCTCACAAGTTCGGTCTACCTCTAGTCAGCGGCAAACGCTCGGGAAGCGGCACCTCAGACCACAACCACGGCGACGCCATCGATGTCAGCACCCTACCTATCGGAGCGCCTGGCTCTAATGGTGGAACTCAGCAGATGAAAGACTTCGCCGAATACATGAGGCAACAAGGCAAAGCTGGAAAAATGAAGGTTAAGTACGTGATTCTCGATGGAAAAATCGCCTCGTCTCGAGACAACTGGGCCTGGAGGCCTTACACTTATCCTGGAAAGACTCAGGCTCAGCTAGAGGCCCTCAAGAAGAGTAATCCTGGCGAATACAACCGTATTCAGCACTACGATCACGTTCACGTTTCGTTCCATTAATTTCGTTTCATTGAGGAACAGAGGGGAAAAGGCCGCTCGAGATAAGCTCTCGGCGGCTTTTTGTATCCCGGCAAGCTTGCCGAGCATGACATTTCCCACGAAGGGAGGCGTGGTGGCGCCGCGAAACCGTGTGTATGGCATGGGATCTCTGTATAGGCTTCTGTGAAAAACCATTATCCTCTGACTTTTGGACGCGACAAAACATCTTGAAGGACGCTCCGGGAGAAACCATCTATCTTCTCACCGGACAAGCCCCTGATCACTCGGGAGGAAGAGCCTTTTTCGGCTTCTGGTCCGACGAGTGGTTCGACTTGGCGGAGTTGGCTAAGGAGGCGAGCAAGGAGTGTGGGCGGCTCTGTCTTTCTTGGAAGATCGAGCACAGCGGGACGGGCGGCTACCAGATCTACAACAATGGTGAGCGGACCAAGGACGCGCGCTCGGATGAACCGGATTACGTGCTGCTTCCGGCGACAGGAATGGAGAAGACCTTTCGACATCTCCTCCGATTTCCTGAAGAAGACGACAGGGTCTGCTTTCCCGAACTCGTTCTTGAGGACAGCGGTGTTCGTTGCGCTCGGGTGGTCCGGGGAAGCGGCTCGGTATCTCTCATCGACGCCCCGGACGCCCCTCGGGAGAAGATATTCAACTATGGGCTGGAAGTCGAACCGGTCCTACCGTTCAACAGTTTCGGTTAAAGGTCTTTTCGGAGGTACTCCCAGGGCCGAAAGCCCAGAACGTCACATGAAACCAACTGGTACCGGACGCCGAAGTGGCGTCCATTAAAGCAGGCCACATCGTCGCTCCCTGTCTTGGACAGGTGAATGTGGCCATAGACGCATAGGTCGACCTTGAATTCCGCCATGGCCTCGGAAAACGGAGTGTAGAGGCTATTCGACATGAGGGGAGGGTAGTGAATCAGGCAGATTCGCAGTTGGGCCTGGGGATCCAGGGCTTGGAGGGAAAGCCGGAGGCGTTGAACTTCTCGGGAGAGATACTTTTCGTCTTTGCTCGCCACATATCCCGGGGTGCCGGGCAGTGACCAGCCACGAGTTCCGCAGATCGAGACCCCCCCGGCGAGCGTGACGGCGTCATTCTGCAGGAAGGTCAATCCCGGGAAGCGTTGCCGAACCTTTCCGATCCCCTGCCACCAGTAGTCGTGATTGCCCCGACAAAGAATCTTGTGTCCGGGGAGAGATTCGATAAAGCGCAAATCCTCCTCGGCATCCTCGAGACGCAGGCCCCAGGAGTGGTCTCCAGGGATCAGGAACAGGTCTTGGTCAGTGATCAGCTCCCGGCACGCCGTGGCGATCCGTTCGGGATGGTCTTGCCAATGCGGGCCAAACTTATCCATCGGTTTCTCGCCCGATAAGGACAGATGAAAGTCGCTCATCGCAAAGATTTTCATGCGGTCGACGGGCTTTGCCAGCGCCTGGGGAGGGGCCTCCCAAGGCTTAGAGAAAACGTCGGCCATGCTCCCCACCCCGTATAGCAAATCCTGGGATCTGGCCATTGATATCTTCAATGTTCATGGCCGGGCTTGTCGAGAACCCCAGGAGCGGATCATCGACTATCTCAGCGACGGACGACCACTCTTCCAGTGGGAAGCCATGCGTCAAGAGCTGGCCTTCCAGGGGCGCACCGACATTCTGGGCTACTGCGAGCCGTGTCCCCTTTCGGTCTTCGGTGGTCTCGAGGGGTGTCGCGGACCGGTTCCTAACCTGGACGTCCTGTTTCGAGCCCTCAACGAGCTGGTGCCCGATTCGCCCTGGAACGAGGTGCCCATCGACGAGACGCCGATCTATCCGGACCAGTTACGCGAGCTAGCTCTATCTCTTCCCTGGACCAAACAGCAACTCCACAAACAGAACTGGCCCATCGCCCAACCTCGAATGTTCGGGGTTTCCTACGGAGAAGGAGATTTCGATCCCGAGGTTCGTCCTCAGTTCTTCGGCTGGGATGGACAGGGACCGCCGGCGCTTTTGGACTTCAACGACGGATACCAGGTCTTTCTGAGCCGCCACGGGCTCCTGGTCAAAGCCACTCACGGAACGCCGATCCCCCATACCTTCTCTAAGATGTGGCGCGAGGACCGGGGTTTCTTCGGTCTCTCTTCCTCGAGTGAGACGGTGGGATTTCCCGTCACCCGCGGCAGCTATCCTAGCTGGGGAATGCCCAACGACGTCGGGGCCGAGCTGGTCATGGAAAGCGTTCCGGCCGACGAAGCCTTCGTGGAAGAGTTCGAACTGTTGGAAGTTTTCGTGGAGCTTGCCAACCAATTGGATACCGGAATCACACTTCGCGCGGAGCCGAAATGACCACATCAAGCGAGCCCAAAGCTCTCAATCTTAGCTTCAAGCCATCTCTTCAGGCACCCATCTGGAAACATTTGCTCTGGGCCGCCGTGGCGGTGGTCGGCATCTGGGCGCTTTCGAAGATTCCAAGCACGCTGATCGTCTTTTCCATGGCATGGCTCATCGCTTATCTCTTGAACCCCGCCGTGGATCGGCTGGCCGGCCAGCGGATCGGCCCGATCAAGGCCTGCAGCCGAGGGCAGGCGGTCGGATTGGTGGCCGGGCTGCTGCTGGGAGCGGTACTCGCCGCCGGGGCGATGATGATTCCCCAGTTGTCGGACCAGGTCGACAAACTCATCTCTTTGCAGAAGAGCCTGGGGAACCCAGCCGAGCTTCCGACCCTTCTGCGGGAAAAAGCCGAACCGATTCTTTCTCGGGTTCCGGAAAAATATCGTGAGGAGGTGATGACCAGAGCAACCACTCTTATTCAAGAGAGCGCCTCGAAGATCGGACACTGGGCCTCCCAGATCATCACCTCGATCGGCGCCTTCCTAGGCCAGATACTCTCCGCGATTTTTCTGGTCTGTTCAGCTTTTTTGGTCTCGCTCTACATGCTGTTGAATTGGCATAACCTGGCGGGGGATTTTCTGGAGAAGCTTCCCCGCCAGTACCAGCGCGAGGTGCGTTCGCTCTCGCTCAAGCTCAACGAAATTTTTGGGGGCTATCTCAAAGCCACGATTTTGACCGCGATTGCCTGTATGATCGCCACTTTCGTTTCTCTTTTGCTACTGGAGCTCGTCACGGGTAAGGACTTCCCTTACAAGGGCCTGGTCAGTTTCGTGGCGGGGTTGTCCTACCCGATCCCTGTCATCGGCATCATCGCGACCTCCATTCTCGGCGGCGTGCTGGGCTTCGTGGCCGCCGGTCAGGTCGGCTTCGGAGTGTGGGTGCTCGCCACCATCAACGTGGTCAACGTCCTCATCGACCGCACCGTGCAGCCACGACTGATGAGTGGCGCCATCGGGGTTTCGGAACTCTTCGTGATGTTCGCCGCCTTCGCCGGAGGCGAGATCGCCGGCGTCTGGGGAATGCTCCTGGGTATCCCGGTAGCAGCCATGGGTAAAACGCTTTTCGAATGGTTCCACCTCAATTTCTTGCTGGTGGAAGAGCACACCGGCGAGGCCCCGCTGGCCCATCCTTTCGCGGAACATCCGGCCGCCGGAGTGCCGTTGTTGGCCGACTCAGGACGTCCCACAACCGTGGCCGACGGTCCGGCACCGGCCCAGGTCGCCAGCGGCCCGACTCCGGAGTTTGTGGTGAGCACCTCAATTTCCGCACCCGCGGTCTCCCCCGCGGAAAAGACGGAACCTTCCGAAACTCCCGCACCCGAATCGACCGCGCCGACGGAGCCGGAGACAACCGAGACTCCAGCCCCTGAAACAAAAACTGTCCTGCCCAGCGACCCTCCGCCGGGACCCGCCGTCGAATCGCCTCCCAGAGTGGAGTCTTCCAAAAAGCAGCCAGCGAAATCCAAGGGCAAGAAGAAGATGAAGTAAATCTTACGAATCTTACGGTTCGATACCGGTGAGCTCGACTTGACTGTCTTTCTCTTGGGATCGTCGCGCTGCTCCTATGCGCGACGATGGCCCAGGCGGGAGCCCACAAGGAGCATCTGGGGAGACTGAGCTTATCCGAGCGAGGAACTCTAGTCTCTCTTTGCCTTCAGCTCGACGGGGAGACCTTTGCTTTTCGCCAGGGCGGACGGATCGACGGCATGACCCTCGATGGTCGATTCTCGATTACCCACGGCGAATGTTCAATCCGTTGATGGCGGGTGTCTTCCTGATCGTACTTCCCTCATCACTCAAAGCCTCGGCGTCTTGGGAGTTCTTGGCACTAGGTCTCTTTCACGTCCTCGCGGTCCTACTCTGCCATGGCGTATGGGTTGTCTGGACCGGCTCTCTCACGGAACTTTTCCAGCGCCCCCGGGCGCGGCGGTTTCTCTTCCAAGGTACAGGCATTCTGAGCATGGGATTTGTCGTCTGGCTACTCCTCCAAACTCACTAGGGAGGCGAAAGCTTGACGCCCCGTTAGACTTCTTCCAGGTCGAGCTCGTGGCCGATGGACTCAAGCTTCAGAGTGGTATCGCCCTCAACGATGTCGGAGCGCCAACTGTTTTGGCTAGACTTGACGTGATGCTCGATCTTTTTCTGGTCTTGAGAGACGAGCAGGTATTCCCGAAAGGACGGCAGGCCCTTGTAGAGGAGAAATTTCTCGCCCCGGTCGTAGAGCTCGGTGGTGGGGGAGGGAATTTCCACCACCAGAGTAGCACCGGTGAACGGCACAATGTACTCGCTCTTGGTGGAAGACTTCTCTTCGATGGCGAGGTACTCTTCGGGAGTGAACAGGCGTCTCTGGCGTTGGGCTAGCATGCGATCGCTACGCTGACAAACAAAAGACGCTCCTACGAAAGGAGCGCCTTTTGGTTCCTATCGGATGACCGGCTTGTTAGGCTTTGACAGCCTCACGAGCACCCTGGCGCAAGACCTTGAAGGCCTGACGACCCGGATAGCGGGCCACCTCACCCAGGAAGTCCTCGATCCGCAGCAGTTGGTTGTACTTGGCGGTGCGGTCCGAGCGCGACAAAGAGCCGGTCTTGATCTGGCCCGAGTTGCACGCCACCGCGAGATCCGCGATGAAGCTGTCCTCGGTTTCGCCGGAGCGGTGGGAGATCACGGTGGTGTAGCCGGCGCGGTGGGCGCGGTCGATGCAGCTCATGGTCTCGGTCAGGGTTCCGATCTGGTTCACCTTGACCAGGATGGAGTTTCCGATGCCTTGCTCGATGCCCCGCTGCAAGCGCTGGTCGTTGGTCACGAACAGGTCGTCACCGACCAGCTGAAGCTTATCTCCCAGACGGTCGGTCAGCTCTTTCCAGCTGTCCCAGTCGTCCTCGGCCACGCCGTCCTCAATGGAAACGATCGGGTACTTCTTGATCCAGTCTTCGTACAAACCGATCAGTTCCGAGCCTTTGCGGACCGAGTTGTCGCTCTTGGTGAAGATGTAGGAGCCGTCCTTGTAGAACTCGGTGGCGGCTACGTCGAGAGCCAGGAAGATGTCTTCGCCCGGGGTGTAGCCCGCCTTCTCGATGGCCGTCATCAGAAGCTCGAGAGCTTCCTCGTTGCTCTTGAGCGAGGGAGCGAACCCGCCTTCATCGCCCACTCCGGTGGCCAGCCCTTTGCTCTTGAGCACTTTCTTCAGGTGAGCGAAAATCTCGGCGCCGGCGCGCAGGCCCTCGGCGAAAGTCTCGGCGCCAACCGGGACGATCATGAACTCCTGCACGTCCACGTTGTTGTCGGCGTGCTGCCCACCGTTGATGACATTCATCATCGGTACCGGCAGAGTGTGGGCGAACGGTCCACCCAGGTAGTGGAACAGGTGCAGTCCCAAACTCTCCGCGGCGGCGCGCGCGGTGGCTAGCGACACGCCCAGGATGGCGTTGGCGCCCAGGCGGGCTTTGTTTTCGGTACCATCGATCTCGAGCATGCGATGGTCGATGTCCATCTGGTCGAGGACAGAGTAGCCGATCAGTTCGGGAGCCAACTCCTCGATCACGTTCTGAACGGCCTTCTGGGTACCCTTACCGAGAAAGCGAGATTCCTCGTCGTCGCGTAACTCCACGGCTTCGTGAGCTCCGGTGGAAGCTCCCGAGGGGACGGCGGCGCGTCCGACCGACCCGTCTTCCGTCATCACCTCGACCTCCACGGTCGGGTTGCCGCGTGAATCGAGAATCTCGCGGGCATCAATGGATACGATGTAGCTCATCTGTTGAACCTTCCTTTCAATTATCTCTTCCCAGGCTATTCCCCGAAAAGAGCTAGAAAAAACTGGAAATACCGTTGATTACGATCAAGGAAATCGCTCCCATGGCGGCAGAGGCCGGCAACGTTAGCACCCAGGCGATCAAGATGTTGCCGGCGACACCCCAGCGAACCGCGGAAAGTCGTTTGGTCGCTCCCACACCCATAATCGAGGAGCTGATCACGTGAGTGGTCGAAACCGGCATCCCGAGAAGGGCGGTGGAAGACAGAATGGCCGAGGAGGTGAGTTCCACCGCGAAACCGTTGATGGGCTGCAGCTTCACCATCTTTCCGCCTAAGGTCTTGATGATGCGCCAACCGCCGGCCGAGGTGCCCAAGGCGATCATGAGCGCACAGGCGAACTTGACCCAGAAGGGGACTTCAAAGTGGTCTTGATGATTGGCCGTGACTAGGGCCAGGGTGATGATACCCATAGCCTTTTGCGCGTCGTTCATCCCGTGGGTCAGGGCCAGATAGCCACAACTGAAGACCTGGAGTCTTCGGAAGACATGGTTTAATTTCGCCGGGGCGACTCGACGAAAGATCCACATGAAGAGAACCATCATCAAGAAGCCTCCGAACAGACCCAACAGCGGGCTGACGAGGCCGGGGATGACAACTTTCTTGGTCACTCCACCCCACAGAACTCCGTCGATTCCGGCGGCGTAAAGCCCGGCTCCGACCAGTCCGCCGACCATAGCATGAGAGGATGAGGACGGTAGTCCAAGCCACCAGGTGATCAGATTCCAGAGCAGCGCTCCTATCAGCGCCGCCAGGATAATCCTTTGGTCCTTGACCATCTCGGGAGAGACCAACCCTGACCCCATCGTCTTGGCCACCCCCTCGGCGACGAAAGCTCCGACAAAGTTGAGCACTCCGGCCATCAACACGGCGTTGCGCGGAGAGATGGCACGGGTGGAAATGGCCGTGGCGATGGCGTTGGCCGCGTCGTGCATCCCGTTGACGTAGTCGAAGATTAAAGCGATCGCGATGACCGCGATCAGGAGAAAAAGATGGTCATCCATGTTTGATGACCACGCCCTCGAGTACGTCTAACACGTCCTCGAACTTGTCCACCCCGTTTTCCGCCTTTTCGATAATCTCTTTCCACTTGATCAGCTCCAAGACATCTTCGACGGATTTCGCCTCGGCGAAGAGTTGGGCTACCGACTGACGGTTGACCTCGTCCCCTTGCACCTCGAGCTTGCGCATCTTCTTGCGCAGGTCACGAATGTCTTGAAACTTGGGCAGTCGCTCCACCGCTTCCACCACGAGCTTGGCGCATTCGTGAAGGATCCCCGAAAGTTCGACAATGCCAGGGTGAAGAATTTGGGCGCGAAAAAGACGAAGACGAACCGCCGCTCCTTGGACGTAGTCGAGAACGTCGTCCATATGACTGGCCAGGAGATGGATATCCTCACGGTCGATCGGGGTCACGAAAGTCTTGGCCAGAGCGACCAGGATATCGTGACAGACCTTGTCGCCTTCGTCCTCGGTCGCCCGAATGGCATCGACGTATGGAGTCAGGTCGTCGGCGTGGAAGTTGTTGAGTAGCTCTTTGAACTGTTCGGTGATGGTTAGGGCCAACTGGGCCTGTTTGGCAAACTGGTCGTAGAACTTCTCTTCCTTTGGAAAAATGCTGAATTTCATTTTTTCCTCCCGGCGTTTCGACGCCGTATTTTCGTACGATGGCGTGCCGATGTCTACAACGGCGTGCGGCCCTTCTGGGAGGGTAGAGGGGATCCTTTCAAACCGGCCAAGTCGCGCCCTATGATCGTCGATAGTCCGCGAGAATTCTTAGAAAATAACGAAAATCTGCCTCCGAGGGTGCGTCTGGAGCATCTCGTAGCGGTGCTTCGAGGCCCGGGCGGGTGCCCTTGGGACCAGCGACAGACGGCACTATCCATCATCGACTTCGTCATCGACGAGGCTCACGAGCTCAAAGAGGCTCTGCAAAAAGGCGATGCCGAGGAGATCGTTGGGGAATTTGGCGATCTGGCCTTCACTTTCACCTTCCTGGAGCAGACTCTGGCCCCCCGAGTCAGTCGCGCCGCCGCGGTCGATTCCGTCGTGAAGAAGATGATCGCGCGCCATCCCCACGTGTTCGCCAAAGGAGAAGCCGAAGGGCAGATAACGGAAGGGGAGATCAAGCGCCGCTGGGAGAGCTTGAAAACAGCGGAAAATCCGGCCCGGACAGACCGGCGAATGGATCGAGACCTACCGGCCTCTCTACCCGCCTGGAAAAAGGCCGCTAAAATTCTCACTCGCGCCCGAAACGCCGGCTTTCGCTATCCTTCCGTGGAGGCGGCTTGGGACAAGGTGGCTGAGGAATGGAGCGAGCTTTGTCAGGCGCTCGAACAGCCGGAGGTTCAACAGCGAGAGGCTGAGTTGGGAGACTTGCTCCTGGCCTTGGCCACCGCCGCGATGGAGGAAGGGATCGACGCTGAGTCCGCTCTGGTCAAGGCTTCGACTCGGCTCAGCGATCGGTTGGAGGCGATGGAAAAACTCGCGGGGCGGCCGCTCTCGGAGATCCCATACCAAGAACTGTCCGAATGGTACGCTAGAGCTCACGGAACTCAAGAGAAAGTTTGCTTCAATTACTGCGGGGTGAGCCCTTGGCCTGGAGCGGTGAAGCGAGCTGTGGCCAGCGCCTCCGGGAAACTCGCTCGGGAGGGGCTTGCCGGCACTTTAGCGCTGCGCGAGGAAAGAGAGAAGCTGCGCGACCAACTGCGAAGCTTTGTGAAGGCCGAGCCTTCGACCTCGGTGGTCTTTCTTCCCAACATTTCAGCCGTCGCTTTGGGCGTCGCCTATTCCCTGGACTGGCGAAAGGGCGACCGAATCTTACTGGGAAGCCAGGAGTTCCCCGCCAACACCGTTCCCTGGAAAATGGCCGCGAAGACCTTCCAACTGGAGATTGTCGAGTTCGATGAGGACCGGCTGCGTCGCGAGCCAGAGCGGGCATGGTCTGACCTCGAGGCCATGCTGCGGGCCATTCGCCCTCGCCTGGTGGCCCTCTCGAGCGTCTCCTTTTGGAGTGGATTCCGGCTTGACTCCGAGCGCCTTACATCTCTTTGTCACCGTCATCAAGCCCTGCTTTTTCTGGACGCGGTCCAAGCTCTCGGCACGGTTCCTTTTTCGATGGGCCAGGCTGATTTTGTAGCCGGCGGCAGCCACAAAGGGATGTTGAGTCCCGAGGGAGCCGGTTTTCTACTGGTTTCTCCGCGAGCTGCCTCGGGCTGGGTTCCTAGAATGGGAAGCTGGTTGAGTTTGCCCGATCCGGTGGATTTTCTGACCCGGGGCGAGCCGGCTCTTAATCCCAACGAGAAAGTGCCCCGCGTGGGAGATCCGACAGTCCTGGAAGGAGGCAGTCTCAACACTTTAGGGTACGCCGGCTTAGCCGCCTCGCTAGCCTTTCTTCAAGAGGCCGGCGTGTCCAAGATCTTTGAGCACATTCAAGCTTTGCAGGACCCGTTGGACCAGGGGATGGTGGGATTGGGCTTCCGAGGACTTCGAAGTTCGGCGTCCGCCGGACGAAGCGCCTTGCTATGCTACGATCCCCCTGAAGGCTGCGATCTCCTCCAATTGGCGGCTCGCCTATCCCAGGAAGGGATCCAAGCCGGAATCCCACGAGGAAGACTTCGTTTCGGCCTTCATCTTATGACCACGAAACCCGAGGTGGAACGGTTGTTGGAAGTTATGGAAAAAGCGCTTCCGTAAGGGTAGGAGCCCCTGATCCGGTGAGGAATAGGCGGTCAAACTGCGGAGTGGAGAAGACGAAGATGTCCCAAAATGACGGCGCCTCGAGCGCGATAACCCTAGAAGAGGCGCTGGCTGAACTCGAAGGGCTCAAAGAGCAGCTCTCCGGCTCGGACCTTAAGGTCTTCACTCAGAATAGAGAACTCCGCCAGGAGACGACCAAACTTCGGGAAGAGGTCACTCGACTCGCCGAGGAGTGCGTCACTCAAACTTTTACCCTTCGAACCCTCGAGAAGTCCAAGGCGGCCCTCGAGGAGCTCAAGTCCAAACTGGAGCAGAGCAAGGCCGAACTTGAGCGGAATAAAGCTGACCTGGAAAGTCAGGTGGCCAATCTGACAACCCGCGTGGCCGAACTGGAGGGTCGAGTCGGAGAACTCACGGAGGAAGTCGGGGTCCACCGTTCCCAGGAGATTCACCTCTCCCAGGAGCTCGAGCGTACCATCTCGGCCAACGCCGAGGAGGTCGCGCGTCTCAAGACCGAGCATGACACTCAGCTCAATACGACTCGGGAGAATCTGGAGAAGGCAAAATCCGAATTGGAGCACGACCTGACCGGAAAGCTCCAGGCCAAGGCTGAGGAAGTCGAGAATCTCGAACGCCGAGTCGAGCTGTTCAAGGAAGAATTTCTCTCCCAGGAAGTCGCTTCTCCGATCGTCTCTCTTCCGCCGGCGGTGGAACAGGGGAAGGCCTTCAATCTGCTTCGCGGCAAGATGGAGGGTCTGTTAGGCTTTCCGGGCAAAGCGATGGTCGAGCAGGTCTTTCGCTTGTGCGGCGCCGACGAGGCTACCAGCGACCCCACCGTCTTGGAGGAAGCCTTCGAGGCGCTTCAAGACACCGCGGCCAAATTGGTCCGCAGTCCCGAGCAAGAGCGTGAACTCTCGGAACTTTTGGGAGCAGCCTGGCGGGAGCTCGGCCTGGACGGCCGAGAGTTCTCCGCCGGAGCGACGGCGATCGAAAGCCCGACCCCCGCGGTGAATGAACCCGAGCCGAGCGCTGAAGCCGAACCGGCAGCCGAACCAGAAGCCGGCACAGTGTCGGAGCCCGAGATTGAAGCCGAACCAGAGGCCCCCACAGCGTCGGAGCCTGCGGCTGAAGAAGCCTCCGAGGTCGAATCCGAGGCGGCCGCCGAGATTGAAGCGGTTGAGGAGACCGGAGCCGTCGTGGAGGCGGAGACCAGTGTCGAGACTGAGGTGAGCGAGCCCGTTGAGGATGCTCCTGTCGCTGAAGAGGAAACTCCTGTCGCCGAAGACCAGGTCGAGCCTGAATCCGAGCCCGAGCCTGCTCCGGTGACAGAGGACGCGGCCATCGAGGTGTCAGCCGAGGTCTTGGAAGAGGTGACCGAGGAGGTCGCGGCCGCTGAACCGGAGGCCGAGCCGGAAAGTTCCGACGAGATTTCGGTGGAATCCTCGCTCCTCGACACTGAAGCCGTCACGGAAGAGGATATGCCGGCTGTCAGTCAACCGCTGGAGGAAAGCCAAGAGGTCGTCCTGGACTCGATCGACGAGGCTTTAGCCGCCGAATCCGAGCCAGAGGTCCAGTCCGAGCCCGAATCGGAGCCTGTCGGTCAGATGGACGAGAATGTCGCTCAGGAAAACGTGACCAGTGCGGCCCAAGAGGAAGGCGAGGCCGGATTTGAGGTCGCAGCGGCGGCTCTTCAAAATGGTGACTATGAAACGTCCCTGCCAATCTTTCAGCGACTTCGTCAGGAGAATCCCGAGGAGACCACCTATCTGGTTGGGGAGGTTTCCGCCCTGGCCGGCCTCGAGCGCTACGATGAGGCTTATGCTCTTGGCAAGGGCATCGTTCCTAGTTCTCTCGGCGACAGCGAGGAGTTGTTCCTGGAGACCTTCGAGGCGGTCCTGGTGGGACGGGTCGAGCTCAGCGAAACCCTGGTCGCCCGCAAACTGGGACTGATCGAGCTGGTGGACTTCGTTCGTGACCCTGACCGGGTCCAGGCCTATCTCGACGAGGTCGACGAGATCGGCTTGCGTACGCCGGCGGAAGGACGGCTGAGCCTGCTTCAAGCCCGCGCCAGGGTTGACCAGGACGATATCACCGAATACCTCATCGAGGCCCTGAACAGCTTGCATGACAAGCCGGAAATCTTCGAGCTTCTACGCCAGAATCTGGAACGCTATCCGGAACTGGCTCCCTTGTCGGAATTGACCGATCGGCTCCTAAATTCACCTCGTGATGAAGCTCTTGAAGCCGAAGGTCCGGCCAAGAGCTTGCTAGTAGGGGAGGAGACCTTAGAGGATCTTCTGACCGAGACCGACCCGGGCGAAGAAGCTCTGGTCCAGGTTTTCTTGGAACACCTGCTGCCCAGAACGGATCTGAAAATGGAACTCCCGAGCGAGGCCTTCGAGGATCTCCTCAGCGACTCCGAACCCGCGGCCTTCGTGGGGGCCTTGCGCCAGGCTCTCCGCAGTGTCGACTACACGCTATTCTTCGATGAGATCGAGGTCTTGTCTTACGATGGAGAAGAGTACTTTCTACTTCGCTCCTCTCCCGAGCCCAAGCCGACCCTGCTCTTCGGCTCCGATGTCGACGACGTTCCTCCGGAAGAGCTCCGCTTTCTCGTTCTGCGCGAGCTCTTTAGCATGCAGCGACGGCACAGTCATCTCGCTCACTTGTCGGCACAACTCGACGACCACCTGCGTTACGCCTTTGTCAAAGCGTGTCTCGAGATTCACAAGGAAGCGGAGTTCTCTATCTCCGACGACCTGCTGGCTCAACTTGGCGACTTGGAGGGAATGGCCGCCGACGGAGGACAAAGTCCAGAGTTCAAATCCAAGTTGGAAGAGACGCTCCTATCCGTCTACCAAGCGACCGAGAGCGACTCGTTCATGGAGCTGGCCGACTTTCTCTACGACGGCCAACTGCATAAAAAGTGGCTCGACCCGCTAGCTGATAGCTTCGCGGCCAAGCAGACAGGTTTGGTGGTGGCAAGTTTCGCCATCGCTCGCGACACCTTGGAGGCCGAGGACTTCGAAGCCCTCGAGGAGTCTGGATTCAGTTGGCTCTATCAAGAGGAGAACTTGGCCAAGTATCCTGAGCTTCGCCTCCGACTGCAACGTCTTTGGAGCATGCCGTTCAAGGCGTTGGTCTCCGAAGCGGAGGAGTAGGCTACTTCGCTATTTAGCCTTGCTTCCGACGATCCACTGATTGGAGAAGAAGACCTTCTCGAAATAAGGTCTCGGGGTGGTCCGTCCCACGGCGAAGGGATAGTAGATCATAGCGCTTGCCGCCAGAAGTCCGATCAAGACCCAACCGCGCCAGCGCCCTTCGCCGAGAGCGTCGTCGAAGTTGAGAAGATCCGCGAGAAACTTCCCAACCAAGAGAGCCATAATGGGGACTTCGGTCAGCATGTAATAAAAGAAGCCGCCGGTAAAAGAGACCGCCCAGGGCAGCCATTGACAGAAGTAGAGAATGATCAGGGCGCCCACAACCGGGTCCGGTCGGCTTTCCACATGGCCGGCATTGTCTTTAGGAAGCGCCGTTCTGATCACGTGAATCGTTCGCTCGACCAGAAGTAGCAGAAAGCCCCACCAGAAGACCGGGCTACCCATAGCGCAGATCGCGTTGACCGTGTTGTTGGACTTGGTCTCGTCAAACAACAGCCAGATCGGTTGAAGCATCAGCGGCCAGGACCAGAAATGAGAGATGTACTGATGGGTGAACTGCTTGGAGTCGGCCCGAAATTTCACCATCCGTTCGCTCTGCCCAAAGATCGTCTTCAAGTCGTCGAAACTGGCTCCGTCGGCGATGAAAAGGTGCAGGTAGGTCAAAAAAAAGCCCGCTGGAACCAGCAGCAGAAGCCAGAAAAAGTATCGTTGGGTTCGCTCTCGGGTGAGAGCCTGCCGGTCGATCCACCAGCCGGCCATGAAGCACCCGAAAGCGGTGAACAGCCCACTCCATTTGCAACCCGTGGCCAGCCCCAGAACGAAGGCGCTAAATAACGCCCATCGTTCATGGCCGCCCAGGAAATACTTCAAGGCTCCCCAGATCCCTAACAGGCAAAAGAAAGCTAGATACGGATCGAGCATGGCGATGCGAGAACAAGACAGATGCAGGTGGTCCGTGGCCACGAACAGTCCGGCCAGAGTGGCGACGGTCCGATTGTAGTTGAAAAGCAGTAGTCCCAAGCCGTAAGTCAGACCCACGATGGCAGTCCCGGCCAGGACCGACCCGAACCGCCATTTGAACGGCTGTCCCATCGTCTTGCCACCGGCGGCGTCCACCGTTTTGATACCAAGCCCGATCAGCCATTTTCCGAGGGGGGGATGAACAGAATTTGGATCCATCTTGCCGGACCACAACTTGTCCGCGGCGTCCACGTAATAGATTTCGTCGAAATACATCTTGGTGGGTTGGCCGACATTGTGAACGCGTAGCACAAAACCGAGACTTACAACGATAAAAACCAGGAAAAGGTCAAGCAGCGATAGGTGCCTCTTCATTTCCGGGGGGCGACGAGAAAAAGGAACGGTCGCCTGGTCAAGTCCATCTATGCTCTGGCTGGCAGACATAAGCGCCGAATCCGTTCTGCCGGAAGTCGGACAACCCTTCAGCGGACCAACCGGATCCGCTGCTCCTGGCTTGGCTGTCCGTTCACGAGAAGCCTGAACTGATAGTCGCCCTCCGGCAGTTTTCGAGTGGAGCGCTCAACCATCGAATGAAACTTTTCCAGCTCAACGATATCCTCTGATTTCAAAATGAGCTCGGTCCAACGAAAGACCTTGCGAAAACGCCTACCAGAGGGGGTCGGTCCCTCCAGGCTGTAGTCGAGACGCACGGCACACGGTTCCGGATTTTTTGCCTCGAAGCGAGCTTGCATCCAAACCTTCTGACCCAATAGAACCTGCTGGGGCTCTACTCGAAACTCTTCCAGCCCCACTGACCGATCCCAACCGTAGAGCGCCAGAACCCCGGGATGCCCGGCTTTCAGCAGGCCGCGACAGGCGTGGCGCACCACCCAGGCCACCCCCGGATCAGGGCTCTGGAACCAGCGCTCGACCACTTCCAACCCTAGCTCGAGGTCGTCCTTGAGAATGTCCTGAAGATGGTTGGCCACCGAGCGACGTACGTAAAGACTGGGATCGTCCTTGAGATATTCCAACAGCTCCAGCCGCTCCCTTACAGCCCGGCGAAGCTCGGGGACCGCCTTGGCCCAGGGCAGGCGGGTGCGGGTCCCCTCACTGATCCAGCGGCGAACGTGGTGACTGGGGTGGTCCAACCTCTTCCGGAAGAGCTCCAGGCACCGCGCCAGATCCGCGGCCAGAAACGGACGGACCGCGAATTCCGAAGTGAGCCTTTGGGTCAGCTGGTCCATGGCGCTCCAGCTTGCCTGCCAGTCGTCGAGCCCGATCTTCCCGATGAACTCTCCGAAAGGCCAGAGGGCGTAGCCGGAGGTCACCGGTGCGGCGTCATCACCCGTTTGGTCGAGAGCCAGTCCCATACACTCTTGAAGACCTCCCAAAGCGACAGAGGTCGGTTTGGGGAAAGTCGCTTCCATAGCCGAAGCTATGAGTCGAACCCGATCCATCATTTCGAGGTCCTCGAGCCCTTCCGAGGCTAGCTCGACGAATCGGCGGCGGGGAAATTTCGCGAAGGCGGCGTCAAAGCGCTCGGCCAGGTCCTCGATGAGTTCGAGGTTGTACCAATCCTTGAATTTCACCGATACTCTTCGCCACAGCGGGGACACAGGTCGCCCTTGCGCCCCGGAGCGTTGAGCCCGCAACCGGCGCAACGGTCGGCATACAAGCGGTCCCACTTGGCCAGCGTCATGACCAGGATCTGGGCCTGCAACAGCTGCGAATCGTATTTCGGGCCGTGACGCTCGATCAGGTCCTCGCGACGCTTCTCGAACTCGGCCCTGGCATATTCCGGGTCGAAGTCTCGACCACGATAGAGACTTAGCAGCAGCGTCGCCTCGTCAGCCACCGCGAGCTCCTCGGCGATACGGCGACGGGCCTCTTCGCGAAGCCTGATCTTGGCGGCTTGAGCCAAACGCTCGACCTCGTCCCAACGCCCACCTTCCACTAGCGCCGGATCGATCTCGATGTTGTGAGTTTCCGGGTCGAGGTAATAGCGAGCCTGCAAGCGTAGCTGCACCAGCTCTTCTGAAGAAACCTTGAAGCGGTCGAGAATCTTACTCAGATAGGGGAGCTCCTCGATACCGAAGTGGCCATCGGAGTACGACAAAATAAGAAGAGCTCGCAAGAGCCCGATACCCTGGCCGCGATCAGAGAGGGCGGAAAGGTCGGGGGATTCCGGAGCCTTGAACTCCCACTGTTTGAGCAGCCCTTTAGCCTCGTCTCGCTCTAAACCCAGAGAAAAGAGAAGATTCTCGACCAGATTCTGCTCGCTGTCGGTGACCGGCCCATCGGCCCAGGCCGCCGCGCTCAAGTATGCCGCCAGTTCAGAGTTGTTCATTTACCATCGCACCTTTGCAGAGAACTTTCGGCCCAGGGTACTCTAAACCGGCCAAAAAGGCCTTCCCTGGTTGACGGTTCCGCTGCCGACTTCATTCCTGAAGCAGGAGAATCGGTTCCGCAGTGCGCTCGAGGATCAGTTTGAGCTCGCTAGGAGTGATATCGGGATATGGGGATGCGATCGATTTGGGTTCGAGCTGGAATGGGGGGGCGGCGGTCACGACCGGAGGAGTGAAGGAGGTTCTCGAGACGGTCGCTTGGGCATCGTCCGGAGTGATAGTGTGGATATTGTGAGACCCTTTGTCAGCTACTAAGTAGCCTAAGGCGTTCTCTGGATTGATGGTTCCGCTGCCGGCTTCATTCCTTAAGCCGAAAATGGGATTCGTAGTACGCTTGAGGAGCAGTTCGATCTCGCTAGGTGTGGTCTCGGGATCGTTGGCTCTGATCTTGGCTACCAGGACGGCCGCAGCCGGAGCGGCGTAGGAAGTTCCCGAGCCGGTCGTTTGGACACCGTCCTGAGTGATAATATCGATATTGACACCCGGTGCCGCTACATCGGCCTTAGCGTTGGGAGAGCTAAAGGAGGCGCTGACGGGGAAATTACCAGTCTCGTCGGAAGCCCCCACGACCAAGGTGTGGCCGCTGGCTAAGGCGCTGGTGTAGAACTGCTGGTCAGTCTCCACGCCGAGGCGGCGGAACTCGCCGGCTATACTTCCCAGATTTCCAGAGCACACAACGTGGGTGATTCCAGCTTCTGAGGCACGCTTGGAGACGTCATGGAAGCGCTCTTGGGATTCGGCGATGATGTCGCTGCTCGATACGACATCCCCGATAGCGTTAACCATGGTCTGGGCGAGTTCACGTTCACTGACCTTAGGATCTAGACCGAGATGCTCGGTGAGATCGGCGAGAAACTTCGGGTTCTCTTTGCAATTACTCCAGAAATATTCCGCAATGAGGCCTCCGGCCATGTATTGGGACTGATTGATGGTTGTGATTTTGGAATCTTTGTCGTTGAGGATCTCCTCGATACTGTCGCTGGTGTCGTCGAGCAGGCTGGAATAACATGACTCGACGAGGTCATGGAGGCCGTAGGCGTCATCGCCGAATCTATGGCCGGATCCTTCGTTAATCTGGTAGCGCTGGATGTCTTCGTCTCCCAAACCTCCCTTTTGCTGGAGAACGCCCTCGACCCGTTCCCCATGGGTGGAGACCCCAGGTTCGTCCGCGTTATAGAACTCGTCGAAGACGGCGATGGTGGCGTTCTCATCTTTATCTTCGGCTCTTCTACTGTCTTTGGTTTCGGTTTTTTTGTCGTCTTTACCAAATCTGGCGATGGCGATGGCGGTGTCGGCAATCTTCGAGAAGATTCCGCCCCCGTTGCTCAAGTTTCTAGCCTCGCGCGAGAGCACGGTCTCGTCTCGGTGCTCCGTGGGGTTGATGGCGCTGGAACGAGCCTCCGGCTGGGGAAGCGATACTGCCTTGTTGTGGTCAATGAGGCGCCTGCTCTCGTTGAAAACGATCTTCATTATCTCCACCATAGGAAAAGGGAGTTCGCTCGATCTGGAGCCCGTTCGAAGAATATTGCGAGATTGTAAATTGTTTTATGCCAACAGCAGGTCGGACCAAGTCCTAAGGGGCTTTCTTCAGGCTAGCCAACGTTTTGAAAAAGGCGTCAGGAGGGACCGACACGGAATCGATGCCCATCTCCGCGAGGGTGGCCGCGAACAGGGGGTCCTCGTCGGCGACTTGTCCGCAGAACCCGATCGGTTTGCCCGCCCGGTGAGCGGCTTCAATCAAGCTTTCATAGCAGTGCATCAAAGCGGGGTGAAGTTCGTCGAAGGCCGCGGCGACCCTGGTGTTGTCTCGGTCGACGGCCAGGACCGTCTGAGTCAGATCGTTACTTCCGATCGACATCCCGTCGAAGAGCTCCAGGAACTCCTCGGCCAGAAAAACGTGAGAGGGAAGTTCCGCCATCATGGTGACCGACAGACCCTCCACTCCCTGTTGAAGTCCTGCTCTTCGCATGACTTCCAGAACTTCTTCACCCTCCCCGGGAGTGCGGCAAAAGGGGACCATCAAGTGTAAGTTGATCAATCCCATATCCTCGCGAACCCTGCGGATCGCCTCAAGCTCCATTTCGAAAGCCTCGCTGTAGTCGGGATGGAGGTAGCGCGAGGCACCGCGAAAACCGAGAGCCGGGTTGGCCTCAGCGGGCTCGAACTTCTCTCCGCCGACAAGCCGCGCGTATTCGCTGGATTTAAGATCCGACAGCCGTAAGACCACGGGACGAGGCCAAAATGCCGAGGCTACCGTGGCAACGGCTTGAGACATCTGGTCCAAGAAGTACTCCCGCTTGCAGGAATAGCCCCGACAAAGCCGGTTCAGAGTGCCCTGGACTTCGGGGGCGAGACGCTCGGGATGTAATAAGGCTAAAGGGTGAATTCTGATCCACCCGGTGAAGATGAACTCCGAGCGGACCAGTCCGGCGCCGCTCCATGGCTGCCGAGCCTCGCTCATGGCTCGTTCCGGCAGGGAGAGGCTCACCATCAGTTTCGTCTTGAGCGCGGGAAGATGGCGCGCGTCATACTCTTCCCAGGCGACTTCGGCTTCTCCCTCATAGACCTGCGCGGTATCGCCCTGACAGCAAGAGACCGTGACGGTTTGCCCCGTGTCGAGAAAAAGCGTGCAGCCGCTAGCTCCCAGAACGGCCGGAATTCCCATTTCACGAGCCAGGATGGTGGCGTGGGAGACCCTGGTGTCGGCCTCGGTCACAATCGCCGCGGCTTGACGAAAGAACGGCTCCCAATCGGGCTCGGTCTTACGCGCTACCAGGATCTCTCCCGGCTGAAGGTCTTCGAGTTGAGAACGCTCCTCGACCACTCGAACTTTCCCCATCGCGACTCCGGTACCGACAGCCTGACCGTTCAGGAGGGGCTCTCCGTGGCCGGAAATAGTGAACACCTTCAAGCTGCGAGGCGGAGGAGGGGAGACCCGACGGTAGTTCAACAGGTGAATCTGGCGCGACCAGCCTTCCTCCATTCCCCAGTCGAGCTCGACGGTCGTCCCGACGGCGCGTTCTAATTCCAAAGCCGCCAACGCCAAACGGCGTGCCTCTTCCGGGGTGAGAGTGAATTCTCGTCGACGTTCATGGGGGACTTCCGCGTGGCGCATACGGCCCGCCGAGAAATCAAAGTCCAGACGAAACTCCTTGTTACCGACTCTGCGGCGAACCAGGGAGCGATGGCTCGTCGCCAGTGTCGGCTTGTGCCAGGTATATTCATCGCGAGCCAGTTCTTTACGGACGATGTCGTCCGCCATGCCCCAGGTGGAGTAGACGACCACGAAGTCGGAGTTTCCCGCCTTTGGGTCAAAGGTGGAGACCACCCCCGAGCAGTCCCAGCCCAACGCGCGAGCCACCACCAAACGTGGGGCGGAGTTAGCGATCTCCGGTAGTTCCTCGAGTCCGTCTTGAATCACCGCGCGTGACAGATGCTCGGCAAAGGCGGTCACGACGGCCTTGCTCAGAGCAACGGCTCCGCGATGCCGTCCTCCCTGGTGTGAGCTTGCCCCTTCAGGGCGGACCGTGACCAGGGCCTCGGACTGCCCGGCTTCAGCCGAAAGCTTCTGGTAGCTGGTTTCCAGTGGTTGGTTCAGCTCGGCCGGAATTTCAGCGGCCAGTATTGCCGAACGAAGCGAGAAACCCGCCAGCATCACGCTATCCGGGTCGGACCGGTCGATGGACCGGAGTTTGTCCAGGGCCACGCTCTCCAGCCCCGTCAAGGATAAGAAGCGGCCGAGAAAGGACGATTCTACGGAGAAACTCGAGACCACTCGGATATCGAGTGGGTCGAGCTCAAGAGGAGGGAACTGGCTATCGATCGGGTTCGAACCAGTCGTCGTCATCTCCACCGCCCAGCCAGCCCTCACGATCCTGTTCGGCCGCCACAGGTGGCGGCGTGATGTTACGACTCGGCATGTCGGAGATGGAGGCGCCCCCACCCATGGCGGGCTCTTGAAAGCTCGGGCCCGTCAAAGTCGGCTCGGGCGTGGCCTCGGGCGCGAGTGGACCGACTTTTTCACGTAGCTCCTCGATCCTTTGACGAATCGTCGGAGTCGCCAGGTTGAGGGGGTCCAACAGCACGAAGCGTCCAAACATGTCCAGAGCGCGTTTGTGGTCCTGCTGTTTTTCGGCCACCAGCCCCAGACCGCGGACAGCGATCGAATCCATAAAATCGTACTTGAGCGCGTTGCTATAGGCTTCTTCGGCCGCCCTGGTGTTGCCTAACAGCGAATGACAGTCACCCAAAAGACTCCAAAGAGACGACTCGGCGGGCGCGCAACCCGTCTGATGCTGGGCCGAGCTTCGCACCTCATCGGCTAGAGCCAGGGCCTCGTCCTTACGCTTGAGCAGTACGAGAATTTTGACTTTCCGAAAGGTCTGATGAATGGAATCGGGATAGGTCTGACAGATCTCCTCCATGGTTTGGAGGGCCCCTTCCACCTGGCCCGTTCTCATCTGCGAAGTGGCAAGCGCCACGGCCAGATTGGAGTGAACCTCCTCGGTGGCGTAGGTACACTCCAGGCCTCGACGGGCTGATTCGATGGCTTTGTCCCACTGTTCTCGACGCACGTAGTACTCCGCGATTCCAAGATGGGCACGAGCGTCTCGAGGACTCTGCTCTACCGAGCGTTTGTAGTACTCCTCGGCCGTTTCCAGTTCGTCGACGGCCTCGTAGATGGGCGCGATCATGGTCAGGTTCGCTTCGAGCTCGCGCTGATAGATCTCCAGCGACTCGCGGAAACGGCCGGTCTTGAAGTAAAGGTCGGCAAGCGCCCGTTCGATGGCGCGGCGAACCGTTCGTTTCTCGTTGGGATCGAAGATGATCTCCGAGTAGTAGTCGACGGCATCCTGAGAACGGCCCATCCGAACATACAGTCGGCCCAACTCCCACAGAGCTTGCTCGTTTCGGCTGTCGGCCCGAAGCGCGCTTTTGAGCGTTTCGATGGCCGGTTCGAACTGCCCGCCCTGGATCTGCTGTCGGGCCAGAATGGTCCAGGCTCGGGAGTCTCCTCGATGATTTTTGAGGTGCTCCTGCAGCTCGGCGGTGAACGTGGCGTTCATCTCTCGCCACTCTTTTTGGAACCCGGAAGCGGCGTAAACTCTCAGCAGCTCCCACTTCCAGTCGCGAATATTGCGATGGTGGGGGTTGGTGGAGATGGCACGGTCGTAAAAACTGCGGGCCGCCTCGAGATCGCGCACCCGATAGGAGAGCCGAGCGGCCGCTTCCAGCAGATTACCACTTTTGCTCTGCGCCACAAGCGCCTTGGCCAGGATCCGTAGTCCGATCTTTTGCAGTTCGCGGCGCTTGTTGGGCTCGAAGCCTTTACCCAACATCTCTTCGTAAAAGGTCCCGCCCAGCGGATTGTCCTCATCCTGGCGAAGGTCGACAAGTTTGGAGTAAGATTGTTCGGCGGTCTGAAAGTCGCCCGCGCGAACCGCGGTGCCGGCGAGGCGTCTTACGGAATCGGGATCATCGGCATCGAACTGGATGACCCAGCGCCTCCACTCTAAAGCCGCCTGATATCGCCCCTCTTCCTCGAGGGCTTCGGCAAGCTTGATCCCGAAGAATGGGTCCTTGAGCTCACGAGCGGCCAACTGCAAGCTGGCGCGCATTTTGCCGCGCTCGCCCATTTTTCGAAGCACTTTGTACTTTCGGATGTGCAGCTCTCGGTCGCTGGGATCCTCGACAAGCTTGGCCTCGATTTCATCTAAAACCGAGTCGAGCTCATCCTCGGCCACGTCTCCGAACAGGGGCTTATTATCACCATCCTCGCGGCGCTGTCCGGTAGCCCGAGAGTAGCTGCTCTTGGCGATGAGGCCCTTGGAAGGCTCCCCCGGCTTGTCTGGTTTTCCGCGCAAGGGAAGGTCCGGCTTGTGACCACTCGACCCCATCTTTTTTTTCATCGACGATTCACTCCCCACGAACAGGGGCGTCTCCTGTCCGAAGCTATGGGTATGGGCCGGAACGCTCTCGGAGTCCGGCACCCGATACCCTTCCGCGCCTCGGCTTAGCCTCCTTCTCCTCGGGCCTGGGCAGGCCAGGCCTGATCGACTTCGAAAGGCACCGACCATACAGATAGGAGAGTCGGGTGGCCAAGAAGACACAAAAAGAGAAGGGGAAGAAAAAATCAGACAACGGGAGCGGGCGCGTCGTGGTGGTCGGTTTGCTGCTATTTGTGGCGGCCTGTGCCGGCTATCTCCTACTCAAACCCTCTCGAGTTCTGGTTCCCTCTCTGGTCGGCAAGACCGAAGCCGAGGCTCGAGAGCTGGCCAAGTCCAGCGGACTTTCCGTAATCGTCAAGCAGCAGGAAACCGATCAGGCTGAACAGGACGGCAAAGTCCTCCTTCAAGTTCCCGCTAGTGGCACCGCCGTTCCCAAGATGACGGTGGTGACTCTGACCGTGGCTAAAGGTCCCGAGGGTCTCCCGCTACCCGACCTGGTGGGCAAGACCCGTTCCGAGGCGGAGGATACGCTGGTCCGAATGGGGATGAGCGTGACTTTTACCGAAAAGGAATCCGACGCGGTTCCCATCGGACGCGTGATCAGCCAGACACCGGCCGCCGGAGCCAAGGTTCAACCCAAGACATCGGTCGCTCTGACCATCTCCGGTGGGGTTGGTGACATCGCGGTCCCCGACTTGACGAACATGACGTTGGAGGAAGCGCGTCAGGCGTTGGAAGCGTTGGGTCTAACCCTGGAGGTTTCCCGGGTCGCCCAGGATGGCTTTCGCGACGGCGACGCGGCCTATGTACTGCGCCAGGAACCATCCGCCGGCTCCACCCTGAGCGCGGGCTCCAAGGTCACGATTTTTCTACCCATAGCACCGCCCGTGGGAACCGGCGGAGGTACCCCCTCGACCGCTGGGGGCGCTTCTCACGCGCCGCGTTTCGAAGGGATGACGGTGGGCGCGGCCAAAAAGTTGGCCGAAGAGCAGGGTGTGATCCTGGAATTCGCCGATTCGGCCGACAACAGCCAGGTCATCACTTTCCAAGATCCCCCTCCTGGAGATCCCCTGCCAGCGACCTCCCCCTCGGTAGTGATCCGCGTCTCCGAAGCCGGAGTCGTACCCAGTCTGGGCGGTCTGAGCGAGAGCGAGGCCCGGGCTAAATTGCAGAAGGCGGGCTTCACCGTAGGCTCGATCAAACGCGCTCGCGGCGACGTTCTGGGAGAGGTCTTGGACCAACGTCCCAGTGCTGGAATCGAAGCCGTGGCTGGAAGCTCGGTGGACCTCGTCATCTCGGATCCCGAGGCGGCTCCAGCGTCGGCTCAGGGTCCCGCGGCCACCCCAGCCTTTACTCCAGCCCCCTGGGCGCAGTAAAAGGAAATGACATGAGTTCCCACGATCAAAATCAAGAGACCAACGTCCTGGCCACTCCACCGGCTTCCGAGGCGATCCTGGCCGCCGGCGAGCACTGGACTCGCAAACTGTTTCCCGTGGCCCTCGCCATTTTGCTAATAGCCTTGACGGTGTGGTCGGCCAGCGTTTTCGCCATCACCATCTACAAGGATTACTTTCGTATTCCGGAAGAGCGAAAGGTACCTAAGGTGACTGGACTCGAGATCAAAGCGGCTTACGAAGCCATCGAGAAGGAAGGTCTCACCATTCAGGTTCACGAGTCGCGATACGACAAAAAGGTACCTAAGCGAATCGTGCTGACCCAGAACCCTCCGGCCGGTCGTAAAGTACGCCAGGGACGAACCATCCTGTTGGCCGTCTCTTTGGGACCGGAACTGATGCAAGTTCCGAAGCTCGAGGGCGAATCGCTGCGTTCGGCTAAAATCGCCCTATCCAACGCCAAACTGAGACTGGGGAAAGTGACCTTCGTGGACGCGGCCTATGGCGAGGATGAAGCGGTTACCAAGCAGAACCCTGGCTACGGCAAGCAGGTCCAACGAGGGCAAGAGGTTCACCTGACCGTGCGTCGAGCTTACCGATAAGTGGATTGGCCGGAGATTTCTTGATGTCTAGTAATGTACTACGTGCCCCCGGGGTGCTCGTCGCCCCGTCGCTTTTAGCCTGTGACTTTTCTCGAATGGGGGAGGAGATCAGCCGTATGCTGGATGCGGGTGCCGACCTGCTTCACCTCGACTTCATGGACGGCCATTTCGTACCGAACTTATCCTTCGGGTTTCCCATCGCCGAGGCGGTGGCCCGCCAGTTTCCCAGTCTTAAGCTCGATGTTCACCTGATGGTGACCAACCCGGACGACTACTTGGACCGGCTGGCCGAACTCGGAGCCTACCAGGTCAGCGTGCACTGGGAAACCTGTCCGAACCTCCATCGGACTTTGCAACGAATTCAGAGTCTCGAGATGCGGGCGGGACTGGCTTACAATCCTCACTCTCCCTTATTAGGAGTGGAGTATCTCCAGCAATACCTGGACAATTTCTTGATTATGACGGTCAACCCGGGTTTCGGCGGCCAGTCGTTCCTGACGGAAATGCTCCCCAAGATCGAGGCGGCTCGTAGTTTATCCGAAGGTTTGGAACGCAAGCCCACCGTCTCGGTGGATGGCGGGATCAACCGCGCCTCGGGGCCCGCCTGTGTGTCGGCCGGCGCCGACCTTCTGGTAGCCGGAAGCTACCTTTTCGAAGCCGAAGATCTGGCCGAGGCCGTCGCCGCGTTGCGAGTCCCCGCGGGAGAATAAGTGGATCTGTCGCGCCGGTTGCTAAATCTGGCGATCATGGCCGGCCTTTGCCTTCAGGGCTGCTCGGATTCCGTAACACCGCTCCGAGTCGAGATGTCTTTCACGGCGACGAACACCGCCGACCACATCCTGGTGGTGGAAGGTCGGACCAATCTCCCCGCGGGCTCACCGCTCAAGGCGGAGTTGCGCACCCGTGATGGGCGGGTGATGCTGCGCGACACCGCGGTGGTCAGCCATCAGAGCTTCTTCTTCGACTTTAATCTCGAGCAGCTCACCGGCTTAAACCTCTACCAGGTTCATGTGACTTTCGATCCGGAAGGCTCTCCGCTGGGAGTTCGCAGGGTGACCGGGTTATGGGGGGAGGCTCTGGAAGGCCCAGGTGTCTCGGTTGTCAACTCGCGCCGCATCGTGCAGCGAGATCTCGAGGTGATTCTCTCGGCCACGGTCAAAGGACAGGATTGGGAGGGTCGCGACTTCGAAGCCATGGAGGTCTCGGAACGAGCCCGCCTGATCCACGAACTGGAGGAGCTTCTGGAGGAAAGTCCGCAAGACCGGCAGGCCAAGCTCGCTTTGGCTCGGGCCTACATCGCCGCCAATCCTCGGGAGCTGGCCAGTGGAACGCGCGCTCACATGCGGCTTAAGGAGGTGGTTGGCGGCAAAGTCGAGGACAAACTGAGCGTGCAAGCCCAGACCTATCTATCCCAGGTCGAAGCCCATGAGGCGAAAGCCGAGAAGGCGCGAGAACAGCGCGAGAAAGTCGCGCGTGGGGAGAAATATCGAACCGAGATCGAGATTGTGCCGGGCCGCTCGATCGGGGCGTTCAACCTGGGAGCCCCTTATCGGATTCTCCAACGTCATCTCAAGCTCGATACTCCCCCTGACTTTTCCAAGCCGGAAAGGCCCGCCGTTCTGCGGCCCACCAACTTTCCCGGATTGGAGTTCACTTTCAATTCTCTGGGCCGACGTATCCAGTCGATTCGTACGACATCGGATCGCTACAAACTTCCTGAAGGATTTGGGGTCGGCAATCTCCTGCAAGAGCTTCAGTCCGCTTATGGCGAAGACGCCGTCCCCACTCCGACTTTCACTTATCTGACCACGCGAGCCGATGGTTACGCCATCTACCGGGGCAAGATCACAGCCGAGGGACTGGAGTTCGAGATCCGCCGAGAGATCAACCCAACATTCGCCCTACCGGTGGACAAGGTTTCGGCGATCACGGTTTTCGCTCCCGATCAGGACGCCGGGACGGACGCTCCGACCATGGACCCTGAACCGACCCCTAGCGGCAGGCCGGCGACTCCATCGCCCACGCCTGATCCGAATCTATAGGAATCTCGGCAACCTCGAAGAAAGTGCCGGACATGGAGCTGTTTCCCGCGTCGCCGTCGCCTGAGCCGCCCCAGTCCGAGGAAACGTCTCGACTCGACCGGCTGGAGGAGCGACTTTTCCGGCTCGAACAGATGGTTTCCGCCGGAAGCGGAAATCACGACGCGGCATCCTCGGTGGAGTTGCCGATGTCCGAAACGTTGGCTCGACCGGCAAGCATGAACTTCGGTCTCGACGACCTGATCCGCACGGTCATCAAAAACCAAGCCAGCGATCTCCATCTCAAACCTCTCGCTCCGCCCACCGTCCGGCTCGACGGAGTTCTTGTCCCCATCGGGGACCGTCTCCTGAGTGAAGAGGAATGTAACTATCTGGTCCTTTCCTCTCTTCCGCCCCGAAAACGGATCCCATTGACGCGCTTGCGCGAGGTCGATCATGCCTACGTGGCCTTCGGCGTGAGATTTCGCCTCAACGCTTTTTTGGAGAGGGGTAATCTGTCGGCGGCCTTTCGACGGATCAACAACTCGGTTCCCAACTTTCGAGAACTCGGGCTACCGCCCGTTCTAGAGCGCCTCGCTTCGGCCCAGGACGGGCTGGTCTTGATCACTGGCCCGGCGGGCGCGGGAAAAAGTACGACGCTGGCCGCGGTCGTCGATTGGATCAACGAGCACCGGAGAGCCCACATCGTGACCATCGAGGACCCGATCGAATTTCACCATCAGGACAAGACCGCTTACATCTCCCAACGTGAGGTCGGCACCGATACCACATCTTTTACCGAAGCTCTCAAACAGGCACTCCGCCAGGATCCCAACGTCATCATGCTCGGTGAGATGCGCGACGCGGAGACTATCATGACAGCGGTCACCGCCGCCGAGACGGGGCATCTCGTCCTGTCCACCCTGCACACTCCGAACACCGTTCAGGCGATCGATCGCATCGTGGATTCGTTCGCCGGTCAGACCCAACAACAGGTTCGAATGTTGTTAGCCTCCTGTCTGCGGGGAGTGATAAGCCAGAAACTGATCAATCGCCAGGACGGTCGTGGGCGAGTGCCGGCCGTGGAGGTCCTCGTCAATACCTCAACCGTGGCTTCCCACATCCTCGATGGGCAAACCCATGAGATCTATCAGTACATCCAGCGCGGAGAAAGCGAGGGGATGCAGACCTTCACCCAATCCTTGATTTCTCTCTTGGACCACGGCATCATTAGCTACCAGGACGCCACTCAGGTGGCCGACCGTAAGACAGAGCTTCGCCTGGCCAAAGAGCAGCGTCGGGTGGCCGGAGCGGCCCCTCGCGAAAATCCGCGAGCCACTAACGCCCAAGGAGATCTTCTCGACCTGTTATGAAAGACTCCCAATTCTGGACCTGGCTGTCCCAGCACTCGCAATCTCGCCCCTCTATCTCCCTCTCGGATATGATCGCCGGGGCTGGTGGTCCCAGCCGTTGCGCCGTGGTCGTGGTGGACCTGTTGGAAGGCTTTTGCCACACAGGAGCGCTAGCTAGCCCTCGAGTCGCCGAACTTGTTCCCCGGACCGTCGAATTTCTTCATCGCTGCCATCAGTCCGGCATTCGGGACTTTCTTTTTCCCTGTGACGCCCACCAGAGCGACAGCCCGGAGTTCGGCGCTTTTCCGCCTCACTGTATCGCTGGGACGGTGGAGTCCGAGATCGTCGGCCAGTTGCGCGAACTGCCCTTCTCTGAACTGTTCGAACGCGTCGACAAACGCTCGGTCTCGAGCCTCATCGAGACGGGCCTTGCCACTCGGCTTCAGGGAGACCAGTTCCAGAAGATTTTCTGTCTTGGCGACTGCACCGACCTGTGTCTGTACCATCTGGCTTGCGGCCTGCGATTTCTAGCCAACAGCAGCGGCCTGCGATGGGACATCGTGGTCCCGGCCGACCTAGTAGCCACCTACGATCTTCCCGTGGAGACAGCGCTTGAGATAGGCGCCATGCCCCATCCCGGAGATCTGCTCCACGAAGTGTTCCTCTATCACCTGGAACTCAACGGAATCACCGTCGTCTCGACGCTAGGCTAGGACCTGCGCAGAAATAATCTGTACATTGAGCGCATCGAGTCATCCCCTCCAGCTGCGTCGCTCTTCGGTTAAATACAGCGAAGTATCCCGTCTAGCGGGACCGAGGTTCGCCCTCATCGCTCCTTGCCGGCGGGGCGCCTCGCCACGCTCAATTGTACATCTTATTCCTGCGCAGGCCCTTAGTCTTTTCGCGGGCAGGGTGCTCATTATGCTGATCGAAATCGCTCGACATGGGTGTTTTGACCAAAGATGAAATCCTCAAGGCGATCGCCGACAAACGAATCGAGATCGAGCCTTACTTTCCACAATTCGTCGGGCCGGGCTCGGTCGATCTGCATCTCGGTAATCAGTTCCGTGTTTTTCAAAAACTACACCAGATCTATCACGTCACCGACGAATCCGACTTTCACCAAGTCACCCAGCTCGTCGAGGTTGAGGACCATTTTGTTCTGATGCCCGGGGAAACCGTGCTTGGGGTGACCAAAGAGCGAATCAAGCTCGCTCCCTCATTGTGCGGTCGCTTGGAAGGGCGAAGCCGCTTCGCTCGCTTGGGACTGATGGTCCACATCACCGCCGGGTTTATGCAGCCTGGTATTAACAATCACCAGGTGTTGGAGATCTCCAACGTCTCCAGTATTCCACTGGCGCTCCATCCGGGCACGAGGCTGTGCCAGTTCATCTTCGAGACGTGCGAGGGTGAGGCTACCTATAGCGGCCGGTTCGCCAACCAATCGATCCCCTAGACCAGTTCGGGCCCGAAAAAGAGAAAGCCGCCAGAGGTCAAGGCTTGTTGAGAAAGACCCAAGATAGCGGTGGAATGAGTGGCTCGAGAGATCTCCTGCCAGCCCCCAACGGGGGGAACGACCGTGCGAATAGGCTTGTCGGTCCCTGGGCGATAGATTCCGTAGGAGGCCGAGTCGAGCGGGTCCACTTGGACGTAGTATCGCCAGTGCTCCCCGTATTTCGCCTTGGCCTTCTTTTTTAATTGCCCGGCCATTTCCGGCCGAACAGACAGCTCCACTCCTTTGAAGAGGCGTCGAGACAACAGCCGGTCGGAGAGATCGGACAGAACGGCGTCCTTAGAACCTCTCCAGATCTTCATGGCATGGAAGAGGTCGAAGTCGTCCAAGCCCAGGAAGTTGGTCAAAAAGTCCCTAGCCTCGCCGGACACAGACGGCGGCGGCGCGGCGCGGTCGAGACGAAAGAGAAACTCCAGGTTTGGTGGCAGCCATAAATTCGCCGGATCTTGATGAAACAGCTCTCGGGCTCGCTCGAGGACCAGCCGCAACATCAGCTCGGCCGAGCGCACAGCCCGGTGTAGATAGACTTGCCAGTACATGAAGTAGCGAGAGAACAAAAACTCCTCCACCGCCATGATCCCCTTGCCGTCGACGGCTAGCACCAATCCCTCGCGGGTTTCAGCGAAAAGGTCTTCCTGGGTTAGCGCGACCCGGAGTGGAACCAGAGTTTCCAGAATGCGAGGGGCGTCGAAAAGTCCGTATCGCACTCCGGTGTAGAGGCTGTCTCTCTGCAGATAATCCATGCGATCGACGTCGAGTTGGCCTGAAAGCAGCTCGCAGAGGACGGGCTCGCGGAACTTGTTGGTCAAAAGATCCACCACGTCCTCGGGTGAGCAATCGTGCGAAGTCAACAAGCCGGCCAGTGGACCCGTGATGATCTCAAAACCGATCCGCTCGTGGTCCACCCCGACGAAGGTGTGCTCTAAAGCATGAGAAAAAGGGCCGTGCCCTATATCGTGCAGTAGGGCCGCGGCTAAGGCGGCTTTCTTCACCTCGGGAGCGACCTTGAGCTGTCCCGAGTTTCGCCACCTCTCCAGCACCAGATGCATCAGCCACATAGTCCCTAGCGCGTGCTGGAATCGACTATGCTCCGCGCCATGAAAAACCAGAAAACAACTTCCGGTTTGTCGAATTCTGCGAAGCCTTTGAAATTCGAAACTGTCCACGAGATCGAGAATCATAGGGTCGGGGAGAAACATATTCCCGTGCACCGGATCGCGGAAGGTTTTAAGGCTGGTCGCGGACATACCGGCCCCTTCGTAGAGATGATGCGGTTTCCCGCAAGCTAGCTCGAAGGGGAATGCTTCTCGGGCTTGGAAGGTCCAAGCCCGACACTTATAGGTTCGTTTGGTTGTCTCCAGGGACGGGCCCAAATGGCGTCGAAACCGGCTGCAAGTCAACGGGCCTCACGAATCGTGAACGGCCGCGAGGACGGAAAAGAGCACGGGGAAAGGAAAACTGCGCTTCGGGTGAGCGTTAAGATCGCCGAGAGGTTGCAGCGGGTGCGCTCTTACGGCGAGCGTCAAATCCCGCTGGGACCGGGTGTTGTTTGGTTCTCGAATCCTGACTTGGGAACGGGGATCTGCTTTCCTATTCAAAAATTGGCCTACCGCGTGCGTCTCTCGGGACCCACCGGCGCGGTTGAAGCGCTTCTCTCTTTTGTCAACCCCACCACTCAGCCTCAACAAGCCTACTTCCTTTTCCCCTTAGACCGCGAGGTCACGCCGGTGGTCCTTCGCGGTAAACACGGCTCTCACCAGATAGAGATCGAGGTTAGCCCCAATCCGCAAGACAGTCCGGAAGAGTCTTTGCGCGAAGGCCTTCCCGTACCGCTAGCCCGGCTCTTTCAGAACGAGACAGAACGTGTTCTGGCCATCAGCCTGGGAGAGGTCGCTCCGGGCGGTCAGGTCGACTTTCAGATCTTGTATGCCTGTTTTGTCTCCGAAAGTGGGGAAGAGGGGAGGGGTTTCTCTTTTCGTCTACCTTTGATGGCCTCGCGCGCCCTAACCACTCTCGACCCCGACCAGGTCGAGCAGACGGCTCTGGCCATAGGGCTCGAGCGTGGCGCGCAGGTCGCCGTCTCCATTCTTATAGAAGCCTCCGACCTGCAGCCCGGCCGCATCTCGACCTCCCAGGTTTGTGGTGTGGCCCCTCAGGCCAATGGAGACCTCGCCATCGAGTACGACCGTTCCAAACAGCTGGAAGCGCGCGACTTCGTCGTCGACTACCACTTGTGGACGGGGCCCCGGCCCAAAGCCTGGCTACGCAGCCAGGGTCGCCACTTCTTGCTCAACTTCTTGCCCCCTGAGGGAGAGACGCCAAGTCTACCACGCCGCATCGTCTTTTTGGTGGACGGTTCCGAAGAGATGAACAAGATCGGCGCCCACAGGTGCCATGCCTGCATTTCTGGCGTTTTAAAGGGATTGGGACCTCAGGACAGCTTCGCTCTGGTCACTTTTAACCGCGATGTCGCGGGGTTCAAGAGTGGCGATTTTGTGGAGACTCGGCTGGCTGATGAAGCGCTTGCCTGGCTCAGGGAGTACAAGTTCGGGGGCGTGGCCGACCTGAAGGCGCTACTCGAACGCGTGGTCAAACTCCCCAAACAGCCCGACAGCGTCCTGTCCATCGTCTTGGTAACCGCGGGTCGGCTCGGTAACGAGCCGGAGTTGTACCGTCTGCTCCAGGGCTCACGAGAGAACCTGCGTTTTTTTCCCATTATACTGGGACGAAAAGCCGATCCCCATTTCGCCCGGGCGGCCGCGAAGGCCACTGGTGGGCGCGCCTTTCGCGCTCTTTCTGAGGAGTCGGTCTCGCGGGTCTGTGAACGACTTCTCGAGGAGACTCGACAGCCGGTTTTAGAAATTGTGGGGATCCAGGATCGTGGACTGGGTTTCCAAGGGGACAGCCTGACGCCTAAATATCCTAGTGGACTCTCCTCTCGACGACCGATCAATATTCTTGGTCTGCATACGGGAAAAGGCGGGGTTGAAGCCGGAGGAAAATCCTCCCACGGCGTTTCTTGGAGCGAGCAGGTCGAACCGAAAGAGATCTTTCACAAGGTTCTGCACGTGATCTGGGCCATGGTCAAAGCCGGCGAACTCGATGACGAAGCCCGCATGCTTGATCGCGCCGAGAAAAGCATTCTACGAAACGTGGTCCGTAATCTCTCCGAGGAGTATTTTCTCACCAACAGCCATACCGCCGCGATCATCAAAGACAATAGCGGTCAGGACCCCAGGTTCGCGGCCCAGTTCGAGCCGTGGAGATGGCTCAAGATCGTGGAAAAGTCCGACGAGAATGCCAAATCCGCCAATGAACTCCTGGAAGAGCAGAAGTCACAAAAGGGGATCAAGGGTGGACGCTCGCTCGGATCGACGCGGGGTGGACTCAAGATGAAAGACACCCTGGGCAAGTCGGCCACCGTCTTCGGCTCCAAGCTTGGCCATCAGAATCGACTTTCAGGTTCGGTCAAGGACGGGATCTTCAATAAACCGATGTTAGGCGGTGGCACGGCCACCACCACCATCGAACCTTCCCTTCCTCAACCCGAACCGGTGAGTCCCGCGGCCAGTGTCGGATCTCACCAACACGGTGGAACCGCGGTGCTACCGCCGCTTCCTCCTGTTCCTCCCACCATCTCCGCTCCTCCCACCATTTCCACCGCTCCAGCCGAGCCGTCGACACCGGACCGGCCGGTCCGGCCCGTGGCCCTGCGCCCGTCGGAGCCTTCATCGGTCCCAACCGGATTTCAAAGACCGACCACCATACCGCCTTCAACGTCGCCCCCCCCCGCCAAACCCGCGCTACCGACGCCACGGGATCTCGCCGCCAAAGTGACAGCCGAGGCTCGAAGCGGAGCACCCGAGGTAGTGGCTAAAGAAGCTCTGAAAAGAGATCCCGAGTTGCGCCAAGCCTTGATGAATCAAATGAGGCAACTCCACGCCGCTCTGGGTACTTCCCAAGATCCGGAACAGTTGGGGGAGCTCACCGATGTGGTTTTGCTCAGACTAGCCCAGGTCGCGCCTTACTCCGAGTTGTTAGTGCGCGCCTACGGGCTCGGCTACCAAGGACGTGGGCTTCTTACGGAGAACCTTGACGAGGCGAAGGAAAAGCTAAAATTTTGGCTGACTCGGTTCGCGAAACTTTTCTGAGGCGAATTCTAATTTCATGGCTCCGATGAAACGTGAGCGACAATGGGACATGTTCGATGTCGCCATTGGCGCCTGTGAGCTCGACGACTATCTCAATCAACGCTACCAGGAAAGCGACCTTCAATCGAAGTTCTGGGTTGAAAAGGAAGACCGGGTCGATGAACTGCGCCCTCCGGCTCCCGGCACCAAAGAACAAGTTCTGATTCCCGTCCAGGGTCCGGGGGTCACACCTCCCGCGCCACCTCAACAAGTCTCAGCCGAGCCCTTACCGAGCCGTCCGCCCTGGGAAGCCCAGGTCGACGAGGCACCGTTGCCGTCGCGCCCGCCATGGGAGGCTCCGTCCGCCTCGGAACCGCGGCACGAGACTGCTCCTGTCCAAGTAACGCCGCCGCCGGCTCAAACGCCATCGCCAGTCACCCCGCCTCCTAGAGTCGAGGTCCCGGCGACGGCGGTGGAGCCCCCACCGATTCCTGTCCCTCCGCCTCCCGTCGTGGAAACAACGCAGGTCTCACCGCCACCTGAAGCGGTGGCCTCCGCCGCTCCTCTGCCTCCAAATATGGCCGAGCTTCTGGCCCGTTTCCATCAAGCGACCCAGGCCTATGAGGAGAGGACCAAGGGAGTTCTGGAGGAGCTTTCGGGAGAAGAGCCCGAGGAGTCTTAAAGCCGCCCTTTTCTCTCGCAAACTCACAAGAACAGCAGGTTTGCTCTCCTTTCTGGGTGAACGTCCCGGCATGTCCGCCGAAGTAGTCGCCGCTGGAAGCGACGAGTTAGTCAGCGTTCTGGAACAGCTTCCAGAGGGCGTCTTTGTCTTAGACGGCGAGCAGAGGATCATCTTCGGTAACAAGCCGGGCTTTCGCCTCATCAAACTCAAAGCCAAGACCAGTCTGGGCCAGCCTTTCCCTTACCCTCTCGAAGACGGAACCATGCGCGACTTCGACGTCGAAATGCTGGTCAAGTCCATCACCTGGGCGGGTCTCGAGGCTAATCTGGTCCACCTCAAACCTCTCAAGAGCGCCGGAGCTTTCCACCTGGAGTGGAAGTTGGAGTCGGCCTTGGAGAAAGCTCGCTCGGCCGAGGTCATGCTGGAGGAATGGAAGAGTCGCGAGGAGATGCCGGCCGTCGACCATGCCGGCTCCACCGAACTCGAGAAGACTCGCGACCAGCTCGCCGCGGCGATAGCTCGGGAAGCCGAACTTTCAGGTCGGCTGGACGAATACCAGCAGATGATCGCTCATCAGCGTGAGGAGTTCGACGAGCGGCTCTCCGAACTGGAATCGCTTCTGGAAATGGCCGAAACACGGGCCGACGAGCTCCAATCGGAAGTTGTCACGGGGGACCATCAGACGGCAGCCGAACTCCAACACGCCGTGTCCCTGGCTCGCGAGGCCGAGGATCAGATCCGGGCTTTGGAGGGAGAACTTTCCGAGGCTCGCAACCGGGTTCGGGTGGCCGAGGAGCAGGCCGAGGTCGCTGAAGAGCGAGCCTACGGCTTGGAAGCCGAACTCGAGAAGCTCTCGAGCGAGGCCTCCGAGATCTCCAGCGAGGAGCTGGAAGCTTTACAACAAGAGCTGGCCACTCTTAAAGAACAGGCCGAGCGGTGGGAGAAAGAAGCCGCCGAATGGCGCGCTCAAGCCGAGCAGTCGATCGCCGCGCTGCAAGCTCAGAGCGAGGGTGCCGAAAGCCGCGAGCGGGAAAACGACAACCTAGCTCGGGCCCGTGAGATCGAAGTGGTGGAACTGGCCGAGCGCCTCGCCTCGAGGGACGAGGAGCTAGCCATCCTCACCGACAGAGTCGAGGCCAAGGAGGACGAGCTGGCCTCTGTTCTGTCAAAGCTCCAAGAGCGCGAACAGGAGCTGACCAGCCATGGCGGGCGGTCCGCGGCCAAGGACGAAGAGCTGTCGCGGCTGACCGACCAACTTTCGCAACGCGAAACCGAGCTCATCGAACTGACCGAGCGGCTTAGCCAAAAGGAAGAAGAGCTCTCTGGACTAAAGGCCGAGAACTCCCAACTGCTGTCCCGTCTCGAAGCGCAAAGCGGGGACACCCAGTCCCTAGGCCACGACATCGAGCACCTGCGCCAAGAGCTTGAAACCGCTCGTCAAGAGGCCCAAGAGCGGGAGAGCGCTCTCGAGGCCGAGCTTGACGCGATGCGCGGAAAGCTGGAAACGGCGGAGGAAACGCTTCGAGTCCGCAGCGAGGAGTCCGACGAGCTGGCCGAGCAACTGCGAGCCGAGACGGAAGAGTCCGAGGAGCTGGTAGCTCAGCTTCGGGAGGAAAATGATCGTCTTGGGGAGTTGATGCGGGAACAAGTGGAGGAGCTCGAAAGCCTTCGAGAGATCGCCGCCGACGCCGAGAGCATGCTGGTGGAGTTCGACGAACTCCGACAAGCTCACGAGGAGCTTCTGTCCCAAAGCTCGGCTGGAGAGGCCGCCAGCCTGGAAGCCGAGGAGCTTCGAGGGCGATTGGCCGAGCTCGAGCCGGTCGCGGCCGAGGCCGAACGCCTGCAAAAGGAAGTCCAGAAGCTGGTCGCCCAACTCGATGAGGCGGGCGCGCAGGCCGAGAAGGGCGAGAAGGCTGAAAAGCTCGAGCGTAAACTGGAGGGGGCCCTTCGCCGGGCCGAGGAAGCCGAGGAGCGACTCATCGAGGAGAGACGGCTGTTAGCCGAGCTGCGTCAAACTTCAGAGCGCCGTATCGGCGAATTGGAAAATCGCCAGTCGGCGTCGGGCCCTGTCGACCACGATCCTGAAACGGAACGTCTGGCCTTTCAAGACCCGCTCACCGGTCTTCCCAATCGCAATATTCTCCATCGTTACCTGGGTTTCATGCTCAAGCAGTCGGTGCGCTACGATCGCTACACCGCGCTTTTACGCATCGATTGTGACAATTTTAAAACCATCAGCGACACTTTCGGCAGCGAGGTGGGGGATCGGTTGATCCGTTTGTTGGGCGAACGTCTCTCGGCCGTGGTGCGAAGCTCGGACGTCCTGGGGCGGCTCGGCGAGGACGAGTTCGCCATCCTGCTCTCCGAGCTAAGCGACCAAAAGGAAGCCTCGGTGGTCACGGCATCGGTCATCAAGCGGATCTACCAGATGCTCAAGAAGCCGTTCGCCATCGAGGACCAGAATATTTCTATCAACGTTTCGATCGGTGTCTCTCTCTATCCGCTCGATGCCGCCAATGGCGAGCAGATGATGCAGCATTCCGGAGTCGCTCTCAAGCGAGCCAAAGAAACCGGCCGAGGCCAAGCTCAGTACTTCACCCCTGAGGTTCAGTCGACTCACGAGGCCCGTATGCAGCTCGATCACGAGCTCAAGCTCGGCCTGGAACGTGGAGAGTTCGGACTGTTGTACCAACCGATCTTCGATCTCTCCAACGGACAGGTGGTCGGTGTGGAAGCCTTGATACGTTGGAACCATCCACGACTTGGCTCTATCGGTCCTGACGAATTCCTCAAGGTCGCCGAGGAGTCGGGTATCATCGTCTTGATCGGGAACTGGGCCATGCGCGCCGCCCTTCAGCGAGCCGCCCAGTGGCAGCAGGCGGGCCTGGGGCTCTTCGTCTCCTTGAACCTCTCGCGGCGCCAACTGCTGCAAGCCGACCTGGTTCCGTTGGTGCACAGCACGTTAGCCGAATTCCGTTGCTCGGCTGATCGGGTCCTCTTGGAGATCACCGAGGAGTTGAGCGGGCCCGAGCTGCCTCGTCTTCGAGACACTCTGGCCAGCCTGCAGCAGGTCGGAGTGCGACTGGCCGTGGACAACTTCGGAACCTCGGCGAGCTCTCTGCAAGAGTTAAGGCGCGGACCGTTCCAGGTGCTCAAGATCGACCGTCGTTTTGTTCGTGGCGTCCCGGCCCACGAAGAGAACGCGGGCATCGTCATGTCGGCTCTAACCATGGGACACCATCTTAGTCGCATCACGGTGGCGGTGGGTGTGGAGACCGAGGCGGAGAAGAACTGGCTGGCCAAAACCGGCTGCCGATTCGCCCAGGGCAACCTACTCTCGCCACCACTACAGCCCGAGCAGGTCGCCGACATCGTCTCGCGTCGCTAAACCGGTTCTCGAGAGGTTTCCACCGGGGCCATTAGGAAATGGCGGGCATGAATTTTGACCGTGTTCTCCTTTTGGTACTCGATGGGTGTGGCGCCGGAGTCGCTCCCGACGCTTCCGACTTTGGCGACGACCCAGCCCATCCCGGCGACACTTTAGTCCATGTCGCTCAGGCCGTCGGTGGTCTGAAGATCCCGCACCTGCGCCGACTGGGGCTAGGCAATCTGCTCGAGCTTCAAGGAGGCGGCCCGGTGGAGACACCTGAGGGATCGTTCGCTCGTCTGCGCGAGAAGAGTCGGGGCGGGAAGGACACCGTCACGGGCCACTGGGAGATGATGGGGATCGTGGCGGAAGAGAAGTTCCCCACCTATCCCAAAGGCTTTCCCCAGGAGCTGCTCGACGCTTTCTCGGCCAAAATAGGACGAAAGGTTTTGGGGAATCGGGCCGCCTCCGGCACCGTGATCATCGAGGAGCTAGGGGAGGAGCACCTGGCTACAGGCTCTCCCATCGTCTACACCAGCGCCGACTCGGTCTTTCAGATCGCCTGTAACGAGGAGATCATCCCTATCGAGGAGCTCTACGAGATGTGCCTTGCCGCGCGAGAGCTTCTGCACGGTGAGCATGCGGTGCAGAGAGTGATCGCCCGGCCTTTTGAAGGGAAGGACAAGGCTAGCTTCCGACGGACCGAACGTCGCAAGGATTTTCCCCTCTCACCGCCTCGAAATGTTTTGGACCACCTGACCGACGCCGGAGTTTTCACCGCCGGCATCGGCGTCATACCGGAGGTCTTCGACAATCGTGGGTTCTCTTACGCCTTCCGCACTCAGACCAACGAAGAGCACTACGAGGCGACCCTGAAACTTCTCACCGAGCATGAGAAGGGCTTCTTTTTTATCAACTTCGAGGACTTCGACATGCTCTATGGTCATCGGCTAGACCCCAAAGGATTCGCCGCGGCTCTCGAGACTTTTGACCGCTACCTGTCGGAAATTTTGGGAGCCATGAGCGAACGCGATCTTCTCCTGATCACGGCAGACCACGGCAACGACCCCACCATCCCCAGCACTGATCATACGCGGGAATACGCGCCCTTGTTGATGGCGACCAAGGCCCGTTCGGAGGGCAAAAACCTGGGTGACCGGCCCACCTTTGCCGATGTCGGCGCCACCGTGTTGGACGCCTTCGGACTCGAGGCCTCCGAGCTTCCGGGCCAATCTCTGTTGACGATTTAGTGACCGCCATCATCTGGGCTAAATTTGATGGAGCCATGGTCTCATGAAACCTAATTTCTCCGAGCCTGGACGCGAAACCATCGAGCCGCACTGGACTCTGGGACGGCTCAAGGAGACATTCCCCGGAGTGGAGCTGGCGCTTTTCGCTCACTTCGGAGTGGGCAGTCGGGAGCGTTCGGGCTTTGCCGCCTCGGAACGTCTCGACGACCTCTTACGCCGCCACTTGATCTTCGACGCGGCGCGAGCGTGTGAGCGCTTGGATGCTCTCGCCGCTGAAGATTGGGACCATCGGATCTCACCCCGGCAACTGTCGCTGGAGTTAGACACGACGGTCGTGATCGACGCTCGCTCTGAGCAGGATCATCAGCGAAGCAGACTTCCTGGAAGTCGCCTACTCTCCGCCCCGGTGGTCGCTGAACTGCGGGCCAACCCTCCCGCTCGTCTCCTGGTGGTCTGCTCCGACGGAAGCCAATCCCCCTCGGCTTCCCGCCATCTGCGCGGCTTTGGGATACCGGCCGGACACCTGGAAGGGGGGCTGATTGGCTGGAGTATTTGTTGTGATGAAAGTTTTCCCATAAATTATCCGCTTCGAGAAGTGCCAGGGCGATGGCATCTCCTGGCTGACGGCGAAACATTGCGTTATCGCCGAAGGCTCCCAGTGGAAAGTCGATGGCTTCTCTGGAAGCGCGAGGAGATACTCTCCCATCCTCGCTTACGAGCTCTGGCCGAAGCGCTTCCCACCCTGGAGATGGTGATGGTCACCCCGCACTCCTTCGCCCTGCGTGGATTGCCGCGAGATCTTCATGAAGCGGTGCGGATATCGCAGCCCATGACCGAAGAGGTCGCACTTTGGAATAGCGGCGGACAAACTTCAGACCCTGCTGAGGAACAAGAGAGACTAACCAGGGTGCTGACCCACCAGGCGGACCTCATTCTTAAGGACCACAAAGGGACCGTTGAGATCGCGAGCTATCGAGACCGTCGTCTCGAAATCCGACTAGGCGGGGGCTGCGCCGGATGCGCCTCGGCCCAGATCACGACCCAACGCGAACTCGCCGCCGCGCTATACCGCGAAGTTCCTTTGCTCGACAGCATAACTTCCGCGGATTAAGTGGGCCTCGGCGTACTGAGGTCCGGACGCGATGCGTGGCTAGACAGGAGAGGACGCTAGTGGGGTCAACTCACGGACTCATTCCGGAGCCAGGATGAGCCGGCCCTAATGTATCACAGATCGATGGAGATCCGCCGCGGGGTGAGACTCACTCCGAGCCGCTTCAACATCTCGACTAAACCATCCAGCGGAAACTCCAGCGACTCGGTTGCTAGACAGACGACCGTGCCGCTTCCTGGGGAAAGGTGAGGCACGAGGTGAAGCAGCACCTGGTCACAGGGGTCGAGAAAGGTAAGCTCGGGGGCAGCTTCCTCGAGGTAGGGGAGAAGCCAGGGTAGGTGGGTCGAAGACAAAGTGCAGACATCAAGTCCCGGGAAATCATGACGACAGCGCCGCAGGAAGTCGCTCACCGCTTTACGAGTCCTACTCGGATCACTCAAGAAGGTCCCGTCCTCCACCAGGGCCACCAAACAGGAGGCGTTGATCAGGCCGATATGCTGGTCTCCCACCTGGCGATAAACGTAGGTCCGAATCTCCGGGCTGTCGATCAAAGAAGCCACACCGAGCACCGCGACCTGCCCGGTTTTAGAAGTTCGTAGAGCCGAGACGACCGGTGGATAGATTCCCAAAACGGGTAGAGGAAGACGCTTCTGAAGCTCTGGGAGCACCATCACCGAGGGTGCGTTGGAAGCCAATACGACCGTGCGACAACCTGCTCGGAAGAGATACCGAATCGTGGCTTCGACGCAAGCCGTTAACTCAGCTTTGCTCTTTGAGCCATAAGGAAAACTGGCTCGATCAGCGAGGTATAGAATGTCCTGACTCGGATAGCGACTCCGAACCCTCTCCACCATAGCGTAGCTGCCGATACCAGCATCAAAAATCCCGATAGGCTGCTCGAGATTGGACTGTTGGCTCAACGTTATTTATTGAAGTGACTCGAGAAAAGTTCTGATCCGGGCGCAGCCGGTTTTGATCGACTCGTCGTCGGTGGCGAAGGAAAGACGGATGTGTTCGGGACCTTCGAAGTCCTCGCCAGGGACAACGGCGACGCCTTGCTCTTCTAAAAGCGACTCGGCCAAGGCCGCGGCGCTGTCGAGAACTTTGCCGCTCCTGTCCTTTTTGCCGAAGAACGCGCTGATGTCGGGGAAGACGTAAAAGGCGCCGGTCGGCTTGGGGCACTTGACTCCGGGGATCTGTGAGAGCAGTCCGTGGGTCAAAGCGCCCCGGCGCTCGAACGACTGTCGCATCTTCTCCACATCGTCGTCATGGGCGCTCAAAGCTTCAGGAATGGCGGCCAACACAAAGGAGGTGATGTTGGAGGTCATCTGGCCCTGCAGCGCCGCCATGGCCGAGATAACCTCGGGCTCGGCAATGGTGAATCCAACCCGCCATCCGGTCATGGAATAGGCCTTCGAGAGACCGTTAACCACCACGGAGCGTTTGCGAACTTGCTCGGGATAAGACAAAAGACTCTGAGTCTTTTGGCCGTCGTAGACCAGTTGGTCATAAATTTCGTCGGAGATAATGAAAAGGCCGGCCTCGATGGCGACCGTCACCAGAGCGGCGAGCTCTTCCGGGTGATAGGTCGTCCCGGTCGGATTGCAGGGCGAATTGAGAAGAAGCGCCCGGCTCTTCGGACCGATGCTGGCTTTGAGCTGTTCCGGGGTGATTTTGAAATCGTTGTCCACCGAACCGCGAATGAATTTGGTGGTGCCGCCGGCAAGTTTGACCTGCTCGGGATAGCTAACCCAGAACGGCGCGGGCAACAAAAGCTCGTCGCCGGGTTCAAACAGAGTGAGAAAGACGAGAAAGAGCGAGTGCTTCCCGCCGCAGGAGATCAAGACGTTGTTGGCCGACAAGGGTACGCCGTACCGCTCGCTATAGACCCTTGCAACGGCGGCCCGGGCGTCCGCCGACCCTTGAGCCGGCTCATACTTAGTCTTTCCCGCCTTGAGGGCGGCGATAGCCGCATCCTTGATCCCCTCCGGCGTGTCGAAATCAGGCTCGCCGGCGCCGAAACCGATCACGTCGCGACCGGCGGCTTGCATCTGTTTGTATTTGGCGGTCACCGCCAGGGTAGAAGAGGGGTTAAGGGTCTTGGCTCTAGTGGCAAGCGTGATCATAGAGGCGGCCATTTGAGAATCGGACGACCGTTCCTGCGCTCGTTAAATAGCAGGAATCAGGTCGACTTTGAAGAAATTTCAATACGGAGTCATTCATGAAGACAACGGATACCGAGAAGCTGTTCGAAGAAATCGAAAAAGACCTCGAAGCTCTACAATTAGTGACCACTCGCACTTTGCTAGAGCTTGACGCTGAGGCAAGCGCCGACTTAAGTCGCTGGCTGGGTGAATGGACCTATCTGGAAAATTTTCCCGAAGTTCCTTAAATCCTGATGATGCGTGGACGAACCTCGCCTGGCGTCCTCATGTGGCCCATCCTTGCATTTGGACCACCTGAGAACACTATTCTTCGGTCCGCCACGCATCATCAGGGTTAAAAAGGAACAAGGCCCGGAATACTCCGAGCCTCGTGCTTTCGCTGAGCAATACTACGTGTCCGAGGGGACCGTGGATTACTGCCAGGAGGGGGAGTCCCCCTCGAATCGTGCTTTTTGCGAACCTCTGGCGTTGTAAGACACGAAAAACCTCGGTTTGACGTTGTCCTCGGCGACCACGTCCCAGCGGAAGGTGATAACCTGCTTTTGTCCCGGCTCCAGCTTGTCGATGGTTCGCTTGAGCGTCTCCACCTTGCGCTTGCTGTCGTTGTAGAGCTCGACTTCGATCTCCACTCCATCGACCACCACGGAAGTGATATTCTGTAACCAGATGGTCAGGCTACCACGAGCCGACGCGCCACCAGCTCGCAGGTTGTCATTTTGGGCTCTCGCCTTCAAAATCCGGAGCGGGTGGTCTCCTTTGAACTCTTTCCCCTCGGCCCAGGCGGTACTGACAGTGGAGGCCACGAGGCAAAGTGCCAACGCGAGTAGCCCGACGACGCGAATGGAGGAGCGGGAAAACATTTTCTTCATGCGATAAACCTCTTCGTTATTTGGGCTGCCTAACCCGTGGTCTTGAACAAAGTTCCTAAACGGAGAACTTCTACACAACTTTGACCGCCTTGACAAGCCCTAGCCAGCCACAGATTCGACACCCAGGGTCCGGGTGAGAATGTCCAAAGCTTTCGCCAACTGAGCCGAATCGGTGGACTCTAAGACCAATTCCAGATGCCACTCTCCGTCCTTGAGAGTAGGGTAGGAGCCTAACTGGACCTCGGGATGTTCTTCGGCCACCGCCGCCAGCAGGTCGGCAAGCTCGGTCTCCATCGCCACCAGATTCAGGCATCGCCGCTCGCGAGGAGCTGCAGGTGGCCAGAGCTCTTTGAGCTCGGCGAACTTTTTGCGAAAAAGGTCGGGGATGCCTGGTAAGGGATAGACGTTGTCCACCATCATCTGGGGGTATTGCGAGGCCGAACCGTAGTGCAGGACGGCCCCTTCAGGAACAAAGGCCAGGCGTTGTTGGGAGGGAGTCAAAAGCTGCACCCCATAGAATTTCTGGAGAAGTCGTTCCAACACGGAGGAGACGACCAGCGGGCGCTCCATGGCCTCGGCCACCGCGGCAAGTGTTATGTCGTCGTGGGTCGGCCCCACTCCACCCGAGGTAAAAACATGATCGTAGGTCGCGGCCAGACGCCTGATCGACTCGACCACCAGGGCGCGCTCGTCTGGAACCACGGCTATCTCCTTGAGATGCCACCCCAGAGCAAAAAGCTCTTGGGCCAGATAGCGGGCGTTAGCTTCCTCGACTTTGCCGGATAGAATTTCGTTACCGATAATGATGAGTGCCGCGGTGACCGTCTCGGGCTTCTCGACTTCCATGACTAATACCCCTCCGCGGCCGCGGGACGTCTAGGGTCGAGCCCCGCTTCGAGATACCCTCCGGGCTCTCGCACGATGGCCAGCACGTGGGCCACCGCGTCGATCTTCTCCAACTTGTGCCCCTTGGCTTCCAGAAGGCGCCGGGTGTCCGAAGAGATTCCGACCTCGTAGCGCAAGGTGTCGGGATACCACTGATGATGGATTCGAGGCAGCGAGGCCGAGGATTGGGGATTGTAGCGGTAGCTCAAAAAATTCAAGAGCCACTCGAAGACCCCGTTGATGATCCTCGAGCCTCCCGGAGCCCCCACGGCGGCCACGAACTGGCCGTCCTTGGTCACGATGGTGGGGGTCATGGAGGAGAGAGGACGCTTGCGGGCCTCCACCTTGTTGGCCTCGCCCCCGATCAGGCCGAAGGAGTTCGGCTCGCCCGGCTTGATGTTGAAGTCGTCCATCTCGTTGTTCATCAGAATCCCCGTCCCCTCGGCCACGAAGCCCGAGCCGAAGGAGAAGTTCAGAGTGTAGGTCAGACTGACCGCCATTCCGTTCTCATCGACCACGTTGTAGTGGGTGGTGTCGAACGACTCGGCCGGCTTCTTCTTAAAAAGCTCGGGAGCCAGACTTTGGCTGTCTCCCGCTTTGTCGGGATCGATGAGGGCCTCCCGCTCCTTGAGATAGGCGGGGGAGAGAAGTCTCTGGACCGGAACCTTGACGAAGTCCGGGTCGCCCAAGAAGCGAGCCCGATCGGCGTAAGCAAGTCTCATGACCTCGGCGATGCGGTGGAGATCCCGGGCGCTGTTGTGCTCGAAGGCGACGGTGGGATACTCCTCCATCATCTCCAGCATCTGCAACAGATGCAGCCCACCCGAGGAGGGAGGCGGCATCGAATGAACGCGATAGCCGCGAAAGTCGGTCTCCAGCGGCTCTCGCCAGACCGCCTTGTATTCGGCCAGGTCGCGCTCGGTCATGACTCCTCCCGAGTCTTTCATCGATTTCGCGATACGGCGCGCGGTCTCTCCGTGGTAGAAGTCTCGGGGGCCGTCGGCGGCGATCCGGCGGAAGGTTTCGCCCAACTCGGGCTGGCGAAAGAAAGCTCCGGGAGCGGGCGCCTTTCCATCGGGAAGAAAGGCTTTGGCCGTGGACCGATAGCGGGAGAATCGCTCGCGATTGGCCGCGATTCCGCCGCTCTCATAGGTCGAGATGGGAAATCCCTCGCTGGCCAAACGTCGGGCCGGCTCCACCAGATCAGCCCATGGCAACTTGCCGAACTTTTGATGCATCTCCCACAAACCGGCCACCGTACCGGGAACTCCCGAGGCGGTCGGACCGTCGGTGGACGACCGACCGGGCTTGAGATAGAAGTCCCGAAAAAGTGCTCTGGGCGCGGTCTCGCGAAAGTCCAGGGCATAAACTTTATTGTCCTTGTCGCGGATCAAGACGAAGCCGCCCCCACCGATATTGCCCGCACGAGGCAGCGTCACGGCGAGAGCGAATCCGGTAGCGATGGAAGCGTCGACGGCGTTACCTCCCTTAGCCAGAATCTCGCTTCCGACTTTGGTCGCGATCGGCTCTCCAGCCACCACCATCGCCTTCTCGAAGCGGATCGGCTGGTGCTGGTCTCCCTCGAGAAGAACGCTATTGTCCTCTCGAAAGGCCGGAGTCGGGGGGGAGGCGGTCTGGGCCGAGAGGGGAGGAGCGAGAAGAAAGGCCGCCAACAGGGCGGCACCTAGAACACGACGCTTCATGCCGGTCTATTGACCAGGCCCGCCCGATCCCCTGTCGACCTCGGGGTGGTAGCCCCGATAGTCCAACCAACGGCGAAAACCTCGCCCTTCATAAAAGTCGGGAAGGCCGGTCCAGTCCACCCCGATGACCTCGGCCCCTCGTGAGCGCAGATAGGCCATCGATGCCTCCACCACGCCAGCGCCGTATCCATGCCCGCGCATTTCGGGGTGAACACCGAGCGGTCCGATTCCACCCCACATTTGAGTTCTATCGCGGGGTAGCCAGAAGGTGGACGGTCCCAGGCGACGCGAGCGCGGGCTCCAGATATGGCAAAAGCCCACTAACCTTTCTTCCTGAAAGGCTCCCATGATCTCTTCGGCTCGGCCTTCCAGCGGATCCTGGCAGCGGGCCGCGGTGTCGATCTGCCAACGAGCCCCGAAATACTCCAATAACCTAGCCAGTTCATCGATCTGGCCAGGCTCGATCAGGCGGTAGACGGAATCGTCCCAGTCCGTCGTTGCTGCAGACTGGTGGGTCCAGAGCAGATCGTGGGCGTGCCAGTCGGCCACCAGGCCGTGTTTGGCAAAGAAAGGGTGAAACTCTGACAGACTCTCCGGCACTCCGGGGACGAAATGATGCTCACCTCCACCAAAGCGCCAGGCTCGGTCGGGCTCGACTTCAGCTCTGAATCGGTCAAGGAGACTTCCTCCCACGCCTCGCCGCCGCATCTCGGGACGGACCCAAAGGGCGTCGAGGGTGGTCGCCCGAGAGCCAAATCTCGCCCAAAGCGCTCCTTTCCAAGGAGAGCCGTCCACCCAGACCCGAGCGCCCGGAACCTTGAGATACTGGCCCATCAGAAGCGCGTCCATCCAGAACGGCTCGACGGCACAGGCGTTCCAAAACTCCACCAACTCATGAAGGTGCTCGGAACTGTTTTCCAATAGGATCGGCATGGGGCGAGGAGACCTTTCACGGGAAGCGAAAGGCGGCGCCACACAACACCCGAAAGGATCGTCGTTATGACCACCACCACCGCGACGCGGATAGAAAAAGATTCGATGGGGGAGATGGAAGTCCCCGCCGACGCCCTGTACGGAGCCAGCACCGCCCGTGCCGTGAGAAACTTTCCCATCAGCGGCGAGGGATTGACTCGCCGCTTCATCCTGGCCCTGGGCTCGCTCAAAAAGGCGGCCGCTCAGACCAACCACGAGCTGGGATTCCTAGAGGCTAAGAAAGCTGAGGCCGTGGCCGCCGCGGCCACCGAGGTCGCCGAGGGGAAATGGGACGCCGAGTTCGTCGTCGACGTTTTCCAGACCGGCTCAGGAACCTCGACCAACACCAACGCCAACGAAGTGATCGCCAACCGAGCCGGAGAGATTCTGGGGAACGCGCGCGGCAGCAAAGCCGTCCACCCCAATGATGATGTCAACCGAGGTCAGTCTTCCAACGACACCATCCCGACTTCCATGCAAGTTTCGGCTCTGCTCGGGATCGTGCGCGACCTCAAGCCCGCCCTGGCCGGCCTGGAGAAGAGTCTGACGGTCAAGGCCAAGGCCTTCGAGAGCATCGTCAAAACCGGCCGCACCCACCTGCAGGACGCCACTCCCATCACCCTGGGCCAGGTCTTCCACGGTTTCGCCGGTCAGATGGCCCGCGCTCAACGCCGTTTGGACTTCGCCGTCTCTGAGCTCGCCGAACTTCCTTTGGGCGGCACGGCGGTGGGAACCGGCGTGAACACTCACAAGGATTTCCCTTCTAAAACTATCGCTCGGATGTCCAAGGAGCTGGGGGTCGAGCTGCGCGAGACGGACAACCACTTCTGCGGACAGAACAACATCGACGCCGTGATCAGCGCCTCAGGCTGTGTCCGCACGGTGGCCTGCAGTCTGTACAAGATCGCCAACGACATCCGCTTCATGGGCTGTGGTCCGCGCGCGGGCCTGGCCGAACTGGCCCTGCCCGCCGTCCAACCCGGATCCTCCATCATGCCCGGAAAGGTCAACCCGGTTATGTCGGAAGCTCTCCTGATGGTGGTGGCCCAGGTCTTCGGCAACGACACCGCGGTGGCTCATGGCGTTTACGGCAGTAACTTCGAACTCAACACCAACATGCCGGTCTCGGCCCAGAATCTCAATCGCGCCATCGACCTTCTGTCGGCGGCGGTGCGCGCCTTCACCACCGACTGTGTCGATGGCCTGGAAGCGACCAGCGCCGGACCTGACGGAGTGGAGCGCGGTCTGATGCTGGGTACGGCTCTGGCTCCGGTGATCGGCTACGACGAGGCTGCCCGAATCGCCAAGACCGCAGCGGCCGAAGGTAAATCGATCCGAGAAGTCGCTCTGCGCGAGACCAACCTCGGGGAAGCCAAGCTGGCCGAGCTTTTGGAGCCTCTCTCGATGACTCGTCCCGAAGGAGCATAAAAAAACTTTCCCAAAACAGTTTAAGGTCGGGCCAGCTTGGGCAAAAAAGATCTGGTGCTTGATTTCTTGGCGCCAAACTGCTATGGTGGGAGAACAGTAGAGCGTTGCCCAGTCGGGCGGCGCTCTCTCGGTTTATATGGACCTTCGTCACGTCGCGGACCTCAGTCGCCGCATGATTTCCAAGAAACCCGTTCTGCGACTCATGATCGCGTTTCATGTTTTTCTTTTTCGGGCCACCGGTGGGCGAATCGGAGGAACGATGGCTAACCTGCCCGTTCTACTTTTGACCACCCGCGGGCGCAAGTCGGGTAAGCGGCGAACCGTTCCCCTTTGCTACCTCCCCGTGCCGGGTTCCAACGGTCGCGATCCCGGTTTCGCCATCGTGGCTTCTTACGGAGGCTCACCGGTCGCACCGGCCTGGTATAAGAACCTTCAATCCACTTCGGTAGCCGAAGTCGAAGTCAAGGGCCAGCGACTCTCCGTTCTTGCTAAGGACGTGGAGCCTCCACTGTCCGATGAACTGTGGGCTGACTTCTGCGAGTGTTATCCGGGCTACGAAGTGTATCAAGCCGCCACCACCCGTAAAATTCCGATCGTCGTCCTCGAGACTTACTAATTGGCCCCTCGAGGAGGGCGCGAACAAGAGGCGAAGGTCAAACCATGAGTGAGGGCCCAAAGCTTTCAGAGCGCCAAACCGCCGCCGGTCTCAATGACTGGGGACACCTTCTGGAGTCGGTCCTGGCTGGAGCTTGTTTTCCTCATCGCCTCTGTGACCTTCTTCGCGACAGCTTGTCGGATCAGAGGCGGTTTCAAGAGCTTCGAGAGCACTTCGGTCCTGGGGGCCCAGCCCATCAATTCGTGCAATGGTGGTCGGACGCCGGAGTCATTTCAACTCCGGAAGATGAGCTCTCCGCCTTGCAGGCAGTGGTGGAGACAGCTTTCGGACAGCTCTTTCAAAGTTGGACTGTGGAGCGAGATAGACTTTTCACTCCAGAGGGGATCGAAGTCGCCGTCGCGCCCGAAGTCTGGTCGAGAATCTGGCCCCATCTGACTCGTCCCAAAGAAGACCTGGCCAACTCCCTCGACCATGCCATCGCCCGAGTTCGGTCATTTTTCGAACCACTCGAATCACCACTCTTCGGGATGAATACCGAACTTCTCGACCACCATGTCAAGGAGACTATCCCAAGGGAGGTTCCAGGGGAAAACGTGTCATCGATCGTACCGCTCTTTGGAAAGCACCAGCGCCGTCACGGCTTTACCAACTCCGCCTCGCTTCCGGCTCACCTGCGCGTTGTTTTACGCCGCTTAGAGCGCTCGCAGGCTGAAAACGATATCGTCGGAGGACTGCTCGCGACTCTGGAGGCGACCGACTATACTCTTCGCTTCGCCACGGGATTGGCCCAGGGATGCTGGGCCGCGGTGACCGAATCCGAGATCCCTGGTCCCTTCGCCCCCACCACCGCCCAACTGATCGGCGACCTAGCGAAGGTCACCCGCAAGCTGAGAAGCTACTGGGACCACCCCCACGCACAGCCGGCTCTTCACCTGTTGTTTCGAGGTAAAGATCTCAATCCGTTTCTGGAATGGGCCGGACTAGAATCCCAGCCTCGACTTTTGAGCTGGATGATGGAAGCCGAAACGGCTATCCGCGAAGACAACCCCGCGCGTTGCTCGGCACTGTCGGAGGAGATCGGAGAAACCTTCGCCATCTGGATGGCTGAGTTCACTCTTTTGTGTTCAGCCTGGGATATCGTCTCTTTTACCCGACAGGACGGCTATCTCGGCACCAACGTGGCGCGGGGGCCTTTAAGCGTCATCTGCAAGCCTCTGATCGATCCGACTCGATACTCCGTCTGGCTCGACCGCAGCGAACTAACCACAGTGTCCGATAGCCGTCGAACAGAAGAGGCCTCAAGTGGCCGGCTTCCTAGGCTTGACTCTCGGATCATGCTTTGTTCCAACGACCCTCCCTTGTTGAGCGACTTTATCTCGGAACTGCTCAAGGCTCACGAAGAGAACCAGCTCTTGTCGCTCGGTCGCGGCCTGTTCCGCGGCTTGGAGTACCTGGTGCGCCTGCATGCTAGTCTTGCCGGAGGGTATCTCCGTCACCAGTTCGCCGAGTCGTCCCCCCTCGACCCCGTTTTGAGGCCGGGCGGGTCTCTCGGCCACACTATACTGTTCCTCTCCTACGCTCACCGGATCCTGGGCGAAATCGACCATCCGGAAGCCAAACTTCTTCGTGCCGTCTTTTTCCAAAACGACAGACCTAGGCGGGTCACTCGTTGGCTTGGCGTTGACGGTGTTCCCGGTCCGTTGCAAGGACTGATCGGATGGAGCCTCTCCCTGGCTCGACCCGACGCGGCCAATCGAGCCGATGAAATTCTCGAGCAGATCCCGCGTTTCTTCCAGCTTTTCGCCGAATTTCTAGAAGCCAGCCGTCAGCTCTGGTCCTCGGCCAGACTGCAGATCGAAACAGGCTTCGAGGGCTCTCAGGTCACCGTTTGTCAGTTCCCCAGCGGACTGCGCATCCGGGGGGTGCCCGACGTCGTTGTGGGTCATAGGATAGAACAAGGCACGACCGGCGTCGTGGTCGGCGGCGCTTTAGACTCCGACCCCTTCAGTGATTGGGAAACCCCCACGGATTCGGCACCTTCGGATCAAGAGGGGAATAGCTTGATCGAGGAGTCGCCCTGGCCTTCTTTCTTTGAGGACAATCAAGGACCCGTCCGTGCGCCCTGGCCAACCGAACTCGCTCAGGAGCTGGCCCAGCGCTGTCTCGACCGAACCTTCGCCGGGCCTGAGGGTCGTCCCATCGAGCTCGCCCGGGAAATTGCCTCGTTCATCAAAAGCGCTCCTAGCGGAGCGAGTACCATCAGCCTGATTCGGGGACAGGCGGGAAGCGGCAGGACACTGCTGTGCCGTACCCTGGCCCATGCCAACTACAGCCCTCTGCCCCCCGATCTCCCGGTCCTCTATCTCAAAGTCGACCGCTTCCCGGAAACCCGGCTTTCGACCGTGGTGGAACGGCTCAATGATCACATCCGTTCGGAATCTAGCCTGGAGCGCTTCAACTGGATCCCTGTCCCGGCCGAGACCCTCCAATCCATGGGGTGGGAAGTCGAACGTCTGTCTAAGGATCTCGCCGACCTCGGCCAGTTTAGCGCTCCCTTAGCCTGCCGGTTGTCGAGCTATCTCCGTTACCTCAAAAAGCTCAATGATGGGCGGGATTTCGTTCTACTCCTCGACGGCTTCGAAATGGTCCCCGCGAGCCTGGTCCCCAAAGTTCTCAGCCCGGGCATCCATTTGGTGGTCACCGGCTCGGAGTTCGCCGACCGCGGCGAGAGCACCACCTATCTTACAGCCCAGATGTGGGATCTCTCCCAGGAGTCCACCTCACGCGCGGCCTTCTCAGCCCAACTAGGCAATACCGGACTGGACGCCAACCAACGCCGTATCTTATTTCAACGGTTTGGTGGCTCTCTACTTAAGGCCCGGGCCTTCGCCGACCTGGTGGAAAACCATGACAACTATCACCCCAGCTCCAATGTGCTCGACGACGTCCTGGCCTGGAGCCGTCAGATTTTTCCGGACAACGCCAGACGTCAAAGCTTGGTGGAGCTTCTGACCATCTTGGGTCTCTACGAACGCCCCGTTCCCCTACGTATCCTGGAAAGCCTGGGGATCGACCCGGAGGTCGCCAACGTCGCCACCAACGAACTCCCCTCACTCTTTTCTTTCTGGAACGAACCCGAGCCAGCCCTGGGTCTATCTCATCGCTCGGTCTTTTCGCTTCTCCTCGACAGTTCCGGCCAGGTGGAAATCATCGCGGAGCGGCTGACTCGAGACTTCTTGGCTTCCCCCAAAAGAGGGGAGCTCTTGCCCGCTCTCCGCTGGCTCTCCCAGGCTAGTGGCGGTAGTGAACTTATCGAGCAGGTCTTTGGCAATAGCGAAGTGGCCCATCTGTGGAGAGAAGAGCTGGCCAGATTGTGGAAGCAGGGCCTATATTTCCAGCGTGTCGCCTTGCTGGACGCCACGGAGTCCTCGCTCCGTGAGGCCATCGAGACCGGGACCGGTCACCTTCGTGAGGATCTGGGCTGGCTCCATAACGCCCGAGGACTCACTCTTCTCAAGCTCGGACTTTTGGAGGAGGCGGCGGTCGACCTCGAGATCGCCCTGGAACATTTTCAAGCTCAGTTCGCCGGCGGCGAGGTGGCGATGGTATCTTCCATCGGCTCGGCTCTGAACAGGCTCAGCGAGTTAGCCATGAAGCGCCAGAACTTGGGACGAGCCGACCGTCTTTCCGACGCGGCCCTGACCATCCTGGCCGAGGGGCGGGATATCGCCGAATCGGACAAACTGCGCGGTCTCACCGCTATAGCCTTATTGCAGCGCATCCAACTGCGTCTGCGCGACGGGGATCCGGCGGCTGCGCTCAGCGCGGCCGATCAAGCCGGCTCGCTACTGCGAGACCTCGACCGAACGGATGAACCTGTCGCTTTATCCGCCGTCGAGGGAGAGTTGGGTTGGTACCGAGCCGAGGCTCTGGCCGGACTAGGACGAGTGAAAGAGGCGATCGCTGAACTCACAGCTTCTTCGGAACTCCTACTACGCTCCGGCACCTTGGAAAATGGTATTCAGGCTCTTCTATTGCGGGCGCGTCTGCAGAGTAAAACCGGTGACCCGGGGGCGGCTTACCTGGATCTCGAGCGGGTTGTCTCCATTCTTCGTTATCGTGTTTTTACTGGGCGTCTGGACCTGGAACCGCTACTTGCCTATACCGCCGCGCGTCGTGCCCTGACCTCGGTGGGCGTCCCCGAGGAAGAGGCTCGGGCGCTAGACGAGTTCGTGGAATGGGCCCGCCACGGGATCCGCCACGAAGGCCGAGGAGACCTGCGTGCTCTGCTGGCCTACCTGCTTTTATCCCGTGGCCGTTGCTGGAAAGACGCGCGAGCTTTCGCTCGGGCGGTCGACGACCTGCGGGAAGCCACCGAGCAGTATGAACTCTTAGAGCAAGAGCTCAGTCGCACCGATTCGCCTCCTCTTTGGAATGGGTTGACGGCGGCTTTCCGGCAACTGACCAGCCTTTACATCAGCCTGGACGAACCCGCCCTGGCGGTCCTGGCTGGCCGGCGCGCGCTGGAATTGTCCGAGAAGACCACCACCCCCGATCCGGAAAGTGGACTGGAAGTTCCGGCCTTTTCCCTCATCGCCACGAGCCGCTCGAACGTCTCCGAACCGGAGGACCCTTTCGAAGGTGAGCTCTACCAATCGGCGCGTCTTTACTTCCATCTGGGAGAAGCCACCCGTCGTCTCAACCTGGAGCGATTCGCCACGGCCTACTTTGAACAAGCGGCACTGGGGTACGAGAAACTTTTCGCCGGTCTGGATTCGCCACCCGGAGAAAGACTGGAGGAATACCGAGCGGTTCTCAAATTTGTGGCCAAAAGTGCCGAGACCCGGCGCGATTTCGACAGCCTGGCCTACTGGGCGGCGAAACTCTCAGCCCTACCGGAACGTATCCTGAGCGACTTTGACCGTTTCAGCATTCACAGTTGGCTGGGAGGAAGCCAGGCCGCGTGTGGGCGAGCCGAAGGCGCTTTAGCCGAATATCGGAAAGCTCTAGAAGTGCTCGACCGCTTGTCCGGGCATCCCAGACTGTCCTCGCTACGCGCGGAGAGATTGATGGATGCTGGACGGGTTCTGTCTTTGCGCGGCCTACATCAGGCCGCCTTTGAAAACCTGGAATCAGCTCTCGAGCTTGCCCAGAATGCTCTCTTTGAAGAAGAGGAGGAGGGGCGAGAATTGCTCATTCGGGGGGCTCTGCACCAGGCGGTGGCTCATCTGAGGGCGGGACAGCGAGACGAAGCTCTCGATCGGCTCCGAATTCTGGAATCTCACCGCCCCCTCGGTTCCATTAGCGAACTGGGCCTGTTGACCGAAGATTGGGTCACCGCGTGGCAAGAATCCGAGGAGCTTTCTTTAGAGGAACTGGCGCGCCGTCTGGCCCAGGTCTGCGAGTTGGGCGATTGGCTGCTGCGGACACCGCTCGGACTATGGTTTCGCGAACTGGTAACCGAGTTGGTCACCCATCACGACTTCACTGAACTCCAGTGGCAGAGTGAACGGTTGAACCAGATCATCGAAACGTTTCTGATCGTATCGTTCAGTCAAGCCTCTGGAGAGAATTCCAACTCCGGACTTCGCGGCGCCTCGGTTAGCGATACCGGAGAGCTACAACGGCTTCTCAAAGCCAAGTATCAATGCTTGGAAGCCGAAGGTCGCTTGGTCGAGGCAGAACTCGTCTTAAGCCACATGCTGCCGACTCGCGCCACGCCCGCTTCTGGACGTCTCTTGTTGCTGCGCTCGGAGATGGCTTTAAACCGGGGCGATCGAGGTGTGGGGATCGTGGACCTTTTGCGCGCCACCGAGACTCGGGGTAAAGCCAAAGTTCGGGCCCACCTGCGATTGGCGGAGTTCCTACTGTCCCGCGATCTGCACGCGGCCGCCTCGACCCATCTGCGTCGTTCACTTTTCTCCATTGAGGAAGCTTACGAGGATTTGACGGAACTGCTCGACCGTGTCGGCTCTTTGATGACCGGGCTGGTCAGAGCTGGTGGAAACCTTGAACCTAACCTCCTGGAGGAATATCTCCGTGTGGCTGGAGGGGAAGGGCAACCTTTCCCTTACCTTCTTCTGGATTTGGGCTGGCTACGCTCACTGGGAGACTATCGGGACTGGCCTTCCATGATGGAGCGAACTTTGACCCTGGTGGCCCATCGCTGTCAACTTCACGTGGACACGGAAAACGACTGGCGTTTCTTAGAAGAAGTGTTGGAACGTACGCTGCTCTGCTCCGGCTCGCTGAGCCCCGTGGCTCTCAAGGAGTTGGGACAGCTGCTGGTACTGGCGGGGCTACGAGCAAGCGATGCGACGGGAGCTGTTCGAGAACTCGTCTGGCAGCGATTCATTGGGCTCTTGCCTTCCCTGGGCCGCCGCGACGGTTCCGCGCTTTTGCGGAGGCTTTTTGCCCACGCGTCAGGAAAGGGCGTCGCTTCGGCGACCGGCCGAGCGGCGGAATTCCTGGCCCGACTTGATGAAGAGATTCGAGTTTTAAGTCAACCAGGTTAGCCTTCGCGGCGTTGGCGGTCTCTGGGGGAGATGATTGTTCTCGGAGGATGACTGACGATGAGTGGCCGCTACGAGCCCGCGAGGATCGAACCAAAATGGCAGAAGTACTGGGAGGAGCACAACACCTACCGAACGCCTGGCCCTGGAGATCCCGATTTTGACTCCAGCAAACCGAAGTATTACGTGCTGGACATGTTCCCGTATCCCAGCGGAGCGGGTCTGCACGTCGGCCATCCTGAAGGCTACACCGCCACCGATATTCTCGCGCGCTGGCGCCGTATGTCGGGCGACAATGTACTGCATCCGATGGGCTGGGACGCTTTCGGCCTACCGGCCGAGCAGTACGCGGTGGCTACCGGAACTCACCCTTCGATCACTACTAAGAAGAACATCGAGACTTTCAAAGCCCAGATCAAGGCTCTGGGCTTCGGCTACGACTGGGAGCGCGAGGTCAGCACCGCCGAGCCGGACTACTACCGCTGGACCCAGTGGATCTTTCGCCTGCTTTTCGACACCTGGTACGATGAAGAGCTGAAGTTGGGGAGACCGATCTCGGAACTTCCCTTTCCCGACGGTCTCGATGAAAAAGCCCGCCGCGAGTTCATCGACTCCAAGCGCTTAGCCTATATCGACGAGATCGCCGTCTGGTGGTGCCCGGCTTTGGGTACGGTGCTTGCCAACGAGGAAGTCATCGACGGACACTCCGAGCGCGGCAGCCATCCTTGTTTTCGCGAGCCCATGCGCCAGTGGATGCTGCGCATCACCGCCTACGCCGAGCGTCTGTTGCAAGACCTCGAGACGGTGGAGTGGCCCGACGAGACGAAAAAACAGCAACAGGAATGGATCGGCCGTAGCCGTGGGGCCCTGGTCTGGTTCAGCCTGCCTGAAGGCTCGCTCTCATCTGACGAGCTGAAGGAGGAACGCTTTCGAGTCAATCCCTCGGGCCAGGGGGTCGATTTCGCCATCTTCACCACCCGTCCCGACACGCTCTTCGGCGCCACCTACATGGTTCTGGCGCCCGAACATCCGCTGGTCGATGTGGTCACCACGCCTGAGAACAAGGCTGGCGTGGAGCAGTACCGTAAGGCCGCTTCCAGTCGCAGTGAGCGTGACCGGACCTCGGCCAAGGAGAAAACCGGAGTCTTCACCGGAGGTCACGCGATCAATCCGGTTAACGGGCAGCCTCTACCGATCTACATCGCCGACTACGTGCTGGATAGCTACGGAACCGGCGCCATCATGGCTGTCCCCGGCCACGACGAGCGGGACTTCGACTTCGCGCTGGCTTTTGGGCTTCCCATCCTGAACGTTTATCAAAAAGAAGGCGAGCCGGAGCGGGTCGAGGTGGACAAAAACGGTGACACCGTGACATGTTTCGCGGGTGACGGAGTGGCCATCAACTCCGGCTTTCTTGACGGCAAGTCAGTGGGGGAGGCCAAAGAGGCCATCATCGCCTGGCTTGCCGAGCGAGACCTCGGAGTGGCCCGCATCAATTACCGTTTGCGCGATTGGATCTTTTCTCGCCAGCGTTACTGGGGAGAGCCGTTCCCCATTTTGATCGGTCCTGACGGAGAAGTCAAAGCTCTGGAGGAATCGGAGCTGCCTTTGGAGCTTCCGCCTCTGAAGGACTTTCAGCCCACCGGGAAGCCGGAACCTCTTCTGGCCAAGGCCGGGGAGTGGGTCGATGTCGGTGACGGCTGGGTGCGCGAGACCAACACCATGCCTAACTGGGCCGGCTCCTGTTGGTACTACTTGCGCTACCTCGATCCCAAGAACGACGTGGAGGCCTGGGCCAAGGAGAAAGAGCAGTACTGGATGCCGGTCGACCTTTACGTCGGCGGTAAGGAGCACGCCGTGCTCCATCTGCTCTACGCTCGCTTCTGGCACAAGGTGCTCTTCGACCGCGGGTATGTCTCCACCGCGGAGCCTTTTAAGAAGCTGTTTCATCAGGGCTTGATCACGGCGTTTGCATACGAGGACGCCGAGAGTAAACATCTCATCCCCTCCGACGAGGTAGAAGAGGTCGAGCCAGGAAAGTATCGCCAAGTCTCCAGCGGTCGCGAATTGCGGCAGACCACGGCCAAGATGAGCAAGTCGCTCAAGAACGTGGTCAATCCCGACGACGTGATCGCCGAGCACGGAGCCGACGCCCTGCGCATCTACGAGATGTTCATGGGTCCCTTGGAGGCCTCCAAGCCTTGGAACCCGCGTGCCGTGGACGGGGTAACCCGTTTCTTGAATCGTAGTTTCCGACTCTTCGCCGAGTCCAACCTGGAAGGGGAGGGGAGCCCGGATGACGGGGTGGAGCGCGCCCTCCACCAGTGCATCAAGAAAGTCACCGGCGATCTGGAGCGGATGTCTTTCAACACCGCGGTTTCGGCCATGATGATCTTCGTCAACGAAGCGACCCCCAAGACTGCTCAGCTGACCCGCGGCCAGTTGGACCGCTACGCTCGCCTGCTGGGTGTCTTCGCCCCTCATCTGGGCGAGGAGCTGTGGGAAATGCTCGGTCACACCGAGTCGATCGCCCTAGCCTCCTGGCCGACCTATGACGAAGCCCTGTGCCGCGCCGCCGAGATCGAGCTCCCCGTTCAGATCAACGGCAAACTGCGGGTCAAAGTGATGGTGGACGCCGAGGCGACCCAGGAGATCTTAGAGCAGAAAGCTCGCGAGGCCGCCGTGGAGTACCTCAAGGACAAAACCGTCAAAAAAGTGATCGTGGTGCCCAAGCGCCTGGTCAACATCGTGGTGGGATAGGGCGAGCACACGGTGACGCCGTTAGCAAGATAGTAGCTTGCTACCGGCTTGCCAAGCGTTGCCCAATGAGTTCGAGGGGGTCGAATGACCCTACGCGAGAGCGCGCTCCGAGTCTATTGTCAAGGCATGAAAAACTTCTTCAATCTCCGTAGTTTTTTACTGCTATTTCTTCTCTGTGCTCCAACTCTGGCGCAGAACTGGGTCCCCTACAACTCCCCAAACAAGCGCTTCACCGCGTCTTTTCCGGGACGGCCGATGGTCGCGGAGGCGGCCGGATTGTGTACTGTCAGCTTCACTAAGTCCGACGGTGCTCACTATCAGGTGATGATCAGTCCGGCGAATCCTGGTCAGACAAATATCGTCCAGATGCGGGTGGACTTAGCAAGAAAGAAAGAGCCTGGTCATAAGGTTGTTCGGCTTGGGAGTTTCGAGGGGGCGCGATCGGAAACATCCTTAATCAACGACATCGTCATTGTGGCCAACGGCTTTTCGTATAGTGTCTCTGTGACCAATCCGAAAGGCGCGCCGCCCGCCGACGCCGCTCGATTCCTGGATTCTTTTCAATTGCGTTAAACTCTATCCGCTGGGGCGACCTCGCTGAGCGCCGCATCAACATCGTAGTGGAGTGGGTCAGAGTCAACGGAGCTGAAACGTCCAGGAGTCTGGCCTCGTCCTCCGCCTCCCCAATCTCTCGAATATCTTCACGTGGCACCGTGCGAATGATAGTCCCATCCGAAGGGATGAGGATCGGCGGGTGGTCGGGCCGCCCAGCCCAACCAGGGTTTCCAGGGGAGGCGGTGCAATGTGCCGCCATGCCGTTGCAACTCTATAACGCGCGAACCCGACAGGTGGAAGACTTCACCACCATCGAGCCGAGCAAGGTCAAGATGTACGCCTGTGGGCCGACCATCCACGACTTCGCCCACATCGGGAATTTCCGCACCTTCGTTTTCTGCGATCTCTTGCGTCGCTACCTCAAGTTCTCGGGCTATGAGGTCCGCTACGTGATGAACTTGACCGACGTCGAGGACAAAATTATTCGTAAGAGCCAGGAGCGTGGACTCGACGCCTTCACCTTCACTAAGGAGTATGAGGACGCGTTCTTCGAGGACTTGGAGAAGCTTAACATCGAGCGGGCCGACCACCATCCTCGGGCCACCGATCCCGAGGTGATGGACAAGATGGCCGAGATGATCGCTCAGATGCTCGAGCAAGGGAACGCCTACAAGGCCGATGACGGCTCGATCTTTTTCTCCATCTCCACCTTTCCCGACTACGGCAAGTTCGCCCGTCTCAACCTCGAGGAGATGCGGGGCGGCGAGCGGGTGGCCAACGACGAGTACGAAAAGGACAACGCCTGCGACTTCGCCCTCTGGAAAGCCTGGACTCCGGAAGACGGCAACGTGTTCTGGGAGTACCCGGCGACGGGCAAGGGGAGGCCCGGCTGGCACCTGGAGTGCTCAGCCATGGGGATCCTCTATCTAGGCGAGCAGTTCGACCTGCACTTAGGCGGCATCGATCTCCTTTTTCCCCATCATCAAAACGAGATCGCCCAGTCAGAGTGTTGCACCGGCGAGCGCTTCGTCAACACCTGGGTCCACGCCGAGCACCTGCACGTCGAAGGCCATAAGATGAGCAAGTCCCTGGGTAACTTCTACACCCTGCGCGACCTGCTCTCAGCTGAAAAGAACAGTTCGGGCAAGGCCTGGGACCCGATGGCGGTGCGCCTAGCCCTTCTAAAAGTCCCGCACGGCTCGCGCATGAATTTCACCTTTGACGAGCTGCATAGCTCTCAGGCCAATCTGGATCGGCTACGCGGCTTCTTGACGCGTTGCCGGGAGATAGCCGGTGACGAAGGTGAGACCTTTCATCCTCTGGTGGAGGAGACGCTGCGCGATTTTCGTGAAGCTCTGGATGCCGACTTGAACACGTCGCTGGCTCTAGCCGCGCTCTTCGGGTTGGTCACCTCGGCCAACAAACTGTTCGACGCCGGTGACTCAGCAAGTTCCTCGCTTGCCGCCGCCAGTTTACAGCTACTGACCAAACTCGACGCGGTCTTGGGCCTGCGTCTTTTCGAAGAGAAGGCTGACACACTCAGCCAGGAGGAAGAACAATGGCTCAAGGCCCGACAAGAGGCCCGCGCGGCCAAAAATTGGGCGGAGTCCGATCGACTTCGCGACCTACTCAAGGGCGCGGGAATCGAGATCGAGGACACGCCTCAAGGGATCCGCTGGACCAGGACTCGGGCGTAGTCTTCGGTCGGAGATCCGTCACCGAAGCTCTTCGGGCCGGCTCCCCGGTTCAGCGCATTCAGGTCGGCAAAGACGCCAGTGGGCTTCCGCGCGAGCTTTTCGATATGGCCAAGGAGCTGGGTATCCCGATCGTCCGTACGGATAAGGATCGGCTGGACTTTTTGAGCCGTAACGGCAACCATCAGGGAGTGGTGGCTCAACTCGGCGCGCGCTCCATCTTGACCTATGAGCAGTGGAGCGAGCAGGTTCAAGCCGAGAACGCGAGCCTTCTGTTGGCCTTGGATCAAGTGCAGGACCCTCAGAATCTGGGAGCCCTGCTCCGCTCCGCCGACGGCGCGGGTTGCCGGCACATCCTGCTCTCGGCCGAGCGCTCCTGCGGGCTGACCTCCACTGTCTCCAAAACCTCGGCCGGGGCCGACCAGCACCTGGTGATCGGGCGCACGCCCAAAATGGGAGTCTCTTTAGAAGAGTTACGGGATAGCGGCTATCAAGTGGTGGCCACCTCTCCACGCGCCGACCTCTACTATCACCAGATCGACTTTCGTCGCCCCACCATCATCCTTTTGGGAGGGGAGGAGAGGGGGCTGCCTCCTCATCTTCGTCGGGCCGCCACCGTGGTGGTGAAGCTTCCCATGCTGGGCCGAGTGGAGTCGCTCAACGTGGCGAGCTCCGGCTCGATCATGCTTTATGAAGCGGTTCGCCAGAGAGCGCGCACGCTGCCGGATTTTCTTGATCCGACCCCAACCTTCGAGACGGAACGCCTCCTCCTACGACCACTGGCTCTCGAGGACGCGCCCGCCATCCAAAAGCAGTTCGAGCGACCTGAGGTGACCCGTTATCTCAACGTCTCTGTCCCCTGGCCCTATCCGCCCGACGGAGCCCGCTCGTTCTTGGAGAACGTCCTACTCCCGGCGGTCAAAGAAGGGCGGGAGCGCGCTTGGGCCATCGAATCCCAAGGCCAACTGATCGGAGCCATCAGCATCAGCAACGCCGGAGAGGAAAACCGCGGCTTCTGGCTAGCGCCGGAACATTGGGGTCAAGGCTTTATGCGGGAGGCCAGCGACCGCATCACTGACTATGTCCTCGACGAACTCAGGTGGCCTCATCTTGTCACCGGTAATGCCGCTGGCAATATCGCCTCGAGCCGGCTCAAGCGTTCTCAAGGATTCGAGAAGATCTCCGTCTTTCCCAAGGCCTTTGTCGGAGGAACGATGGACTACGAACAATGGAAAATCACCCGGGATACCTGGGTACGCCATAGGCGGTCCGATTAGGCCTGAGAACGTTTTACCTTGGCGACCTTCCAATCCGCTCGGCCTCAAGTCCGAAGCCGCATGAACTCAGTAAAAAAAATCTCAGATTCACGAGCAGGAAAGTTTACTTTGATGGGGACGCATGATATGCTCCGAGAGATGAAGTCCTCGGGCGCAAAGGCATATCGGCACAAGGGATCTTCATCAACCTCGCGCATCTTGGTCTGTGCCCCTAGTTCTCTTGACGAAGGATATACCCCTTCCTATAATGGGGCCTTGATTCGGCCAAATACGGATGCCGAACGGAGGGTGCGGTTTTGCTAAAGCTTCAACAGAGTTCCTATATGGCGAATCTTCAGAACGAGCCGGATGAAGAGATCGTCAAATTGGCCAAGAACGGAGATGAGTTCGCCACGGAGTATCTCATCAGTAAGTACAAGAACTTCGTCCGCGTCAAAGCCAAATCTTATTTCCTGGTCGGTGCCGACCGAGAAGACATCATCCAAGAGGGGATGATCGGGCTGTACAAGAGTATCCGCGATTACCGCGCCGACAAACTGTCGTCGTTTAGGGCCTTCGCCGAACTCTGTATCACCCGCCAGATCATCACCGCCATCAAAACGGCGACTCGTCAAAAACACATCCCTCTGAACTCCTACATCTCGCTGAATAAGCCGATCTATGATGAGGATTCCGACCGCACGATGCTGGACATTCTGTCCGGCACCAAGGTCACCGATCCTGAGGAAGTGTTCATCTCCCACGAGCTCTCCGATGACCTCCGGGAGAAGATTCAACAAAATCTTTCCGAACTGGAGTCTCAGGTTCTCCATTCGTATCTTGAGGGTAAAAGTTATCAGGAGATGGCTAAAGAGCTCAATCGCCACGTCAAGTCGATCGACAACGCGCTGCAACGCGTCAAGCGCAAGATCGAAAAAACACTGGGCGAGAAGAGACATTAAGTCTTGTCGCGGCGTCCGTGAATTCGGCTGAGCCGCGAACAGTTGCCTCTGTAGCTCAATTGGTAGAGCACTCGCCTTGTAAGCGAAAGGTTGTCGGTTCGAGTCCGGCCCGGGGCTCCATAGCAAAGAAGGCCACAGCGATGTGGTCTTCTTTTTATATAAGCGAAAGGTTGTCGGTGTCCTCAGTCGCTACGCTCCTTCCGGAGCACCTGCGGCTTGCGAGTCCGGCCCGGGGCTCCATAGCAAAGAAGGCCACAGCGATGTGGTCTACTTTTATATAAGCGGTGTCCGGCATTAATTCAAGTCTTAGGGAAAGTTGAATGGAGATAGGAGAGTACCTGGACGGGCAGAGGGCTGAAGGCACGAGCGACTCCGAGGGGGTCTTCACGTTGAACCTGGCTCGCGCTCTCCAGCAGATGGGGGAGCTGGCTGCCAATCAACCTTATGAGTTCGCCCTCCGAGCGATCCAGGCTGGAGTCGCCGCGGGAGCTCCGGCGCTTCATATCAGCATCACGCGGCATCGATTGGCCATCTCACATCAGGAAGACCTGGGCGATATCGAGGACCTTCTGGTTTGGCTGACGGGAGCTCAGGCCGGTTTGTCTCGAGCACAGTCTCACATGGCCGCTGGATTGGCTTTGGCGCCGGAGGAGTGGACGCTTCGAAGCGGTGTGACGGAGGCCCAACGCCGAGGGGCCCAGATCTCCACATCAGTAAGCTCCAGGCCGGACTCCGGCTTTCGCTGGGAGGTCTCCCTCTCTGGACTCGAGGCGACTCGACTCCGAGAGGAGGTCTCGAGTCGCACTCGCTATAGCCCGGTTCCGATCATCGTCGACGGTTTGGGGACCTTCGGGCCATGGCTCTCCGATGAGACCAAACCCCCCCTCTTGCAGTTAGGCGACCCCTCGGACCTGTTCTGCTCCTTGACCTTCGCCGAGCAAGGTGGCTTCACTCTCCCAAGCCTCCCTATGAAAGAGATGGAGCCAATGTCCGAGGGTTTTCTTTGGAGTGGATGCCGAGGCTTTTTCCGTCCCAAAACCGCCTTCGTCCGAAGACGGCCCGCATGGTTCTTACGTCTGCATGGCACGCCGCCCGCGGAGAGCGGTCGGTGGCGACTCTCACGAGCCATTCGCCGACCCCTTTACGACACGGGTCGCGCAATGGTCACCTTCATCATTGATGGGGTCCGCTTACCCTACGAAGAGTTGGAGCGAACCTCAAATCTCGAGGTTCTTGAACACGCCGACTGGGCTACTACCGACCTTAGCGGCCGACATCTTGTCCGCGACGAGCAGCACGAGAAATTCCTCCAGAGCCTTCAGGACGAGATCGCGCAACTGCAAGGCCCTCTACTAACCTTCTGGCAGAAGATCTCGCCGGTCAGAAAGGGTAAGGCGGCCAATCCATCTCAGACGTTGAGCCAGATGGTTTTTCAAGGACTAGGCCTGGTCACGGGAACCACGCCGTGCGAGGAATTTCACGCACCTTTTTTAGGAAAAGACGGTCGTCTTCCGCTGGCGAGATTTGATTACCATGGCCACTACCTGGCGCTCAGAAATGGCAATCTAGAGTATTTGAAAGTCTACCCGGTGGATGACAAGTTGTCTCGCTATCACATTTCGCAAGCCCCTCCAATGCTCCCCATCTATGAAATTTACTACGACAACGAGACAGCGCCGACCGAGGTCTGCCTGGCTATGCCAATCGTCAATGATCCGACCTTCGAGGACGTGCGCTGGAGAATCAGCCGACCCCGACAATTTCAAATTGCGGCGCGGATCGTCGAGGGACTGGCATGTCTCCATCCAACAATCGGCCACGGCAATCTTACTCCCGATCATATTCTGATTGGACTAGACGACACGGTCAGATTCCAAAATGCGGCAGTCGCCTGGGCTGAAAATCGTTTACGCCAAAGAATGGCCATGGTCAATACCAATCCAAGCAATGAAGGACTTGTCTATGTAGCTCCGGAGGAGGTAAGTGGTAATCTTACCGATCCTATTGGCTCTATTGGCTCGGACTTCTACAAAGTTGGGATCGTTCTTCGCGAGACTCTCGTTGGCGAGCCAACGAATCTAGGTGCTGGAAGCGTTATCGAGTATCTGTACAAAGTACTCCACGAGCCATCTCCCGACGTCACCCTCGAATGCCCCCAGTACTCGGAAGAGCTCACTGGCCTGGTCTCTCGAATGCTCCAAAAGGAACCTCGCGAACGAACCGTGGATTTAAATCGACTAGCCTTTTTGCTACGGGAAGCCGCCGAAAAGATGGAATCACAAATCTCGTCGGAAAACTCGTGAAAAACCTTCTTGACAACTCTTTGGGGCGCAGACTATACTGCGTCTGCACTGGAAGAACCCAGTGCCCTTTCGTTTATGCGGGGGTAGCTCAGTTGGTAGAGCACTAGCCTTCCAAGCTGGATGTCGCGAGTTCGAGCCTCGTCCCCCGCTCCAACGCTGAGGTAGCTCAGGGGTAGAGCACTTCCTTGGTAAGGAAGAGGTCGGCGGTTCAATCCCGCTCCTCAGCTCCAAAAAATGCGCTCCGTAGGGTTTACCCGAAAGAGCGCGGACCCGCAAGGGCACAATAAGTACGACCCGCCCCGCGGGTCGTACTGCATAATTGGCGCCTTCTCTCCGGTTTGGTGAAACCGCCTGACGGGTAGAAGGCTTGAGCTCGCGCGGTCAGCCGAGCCCATATACATCTAGGGAGACCCGCCCATGACGGCCCAGGACGCAACAAAAGCTCATAAGAACGCTAAAGCGCGTCGCGAGAAGAATAAATCCCAGGGAGCCACTCCTCGGGGAGAAGAAGTCAAAGTCCAGCGTAGTGGAGGAGGCGTTGTCTCCACCAAGCCCAAGGGTAGCGTGTTGGAGCGACTCCGAAACTACTTCAAGGGGGTCATCGCCGAGAGCAAGCGTGTCTCGTGGCCCGGCAAGAACGAAGTTCGTGGCGGAACACTGATCACTCTGTTCATTCTAGTGGTCTTCTCGGTGTATCTCGGCGGAATGGACTTTCTGCTAAATAAGCTGACCACGCGGTTGGGACTATAACCCGCCGGTAGAGCCGTAGATCGGAGAGACGAAATGTCCGTGCAAAACGAAGATGAAGTCGTCAATGACGACGTGCAAGACCACATCGTGGAAGAATCCGCCTCGCAAGGCGATGTCGCGGCGGTAGCCAGCGAAGAGGAGAAGGACCCGCGGACCGCTTGGTACGTGATTCATACCTACTCGGGCTACGAAAACAAGGTTCGTGACGACATCCTGCGCCGTATCGACACCATGAAAATGCGAGACAAGATCTTCCAGGTTCTGGTTCCCACTGAGGAAGAGCTCGAGTTCAAGGACGGCAAGCGTAAGACTGTTCAGCGCCGAGTCTATCCTGGATATGTCTTCGTCGAGATGATCCTCACCGACGATTCCTGGTACGTTGTGCGAAACACTCGCGGCGTGACCGGCTTCGTGTCCCCGGGCTCCAAGCCGGTGCCGCTTCCCGACGACGAAGTCAAGCGTATCAAACAAATTATGGGGATGGAGGCACCCACTCGGGTCAAGCTCCATCTCGAGGTGGGACAATCCATCCGGGTCATTCATGGACCCTTCCAAGATTTTCATGGCGTGGTCGACGAGGTTGCCCCCGACCGCGAGAAAGTGCGCGTGCTGATCAGTATCTTCGGCCGCGAAACTCCCGTGGAGCTAGACTTCAGCCAGGTCGAGAAGCTGAGCTAGCGACCCTTCGGGGTTCTGATACCAACGCCTGAGAAAAGAGAAAAGGAAAGACAATGGCCAAGAAAGTCAAAGCCATGATCAAGCTGCAGGTCCCCGCTGGGAAGGCGAACCCCGCCCCTCCCGTCGGTCCCGCGCTCGGTCAACACGGCGTCAACATCATGGAGTTCGTCAAGCAGTACAATGAACGTACCGCCGACCAGATGGGGATGATCGTGCCGGTGGAAATCACCGTGTACGAAGACCGCTCCTTCACCTTCATCACCAAGACGCCGCCGGCGGCCCGCCTCCTGATCAAGGAGTCCGGCATCGCCAAGGGTTCCGGCGAACCCAACACCAAAAAGGTTGGCAAGATCACCGCTGAGCAGATCCGCAAAGTGGCTGAGATGAAACTGCCTGACCTGAATGCGAACGACATTGATGCAGCTATCGCGATCATCGAAGGAACCGCTCGCAGCATGGGTCTCGAAGTCGTCAAGTAGCCCCGACGACGCGCTGAGTCGTCGCACACGACTCGAAGTGTAGTGGAAGGTGGGCCGATTCCGGCTTGCCGTTGGACCACAGGAGGTAACAGATGGGTAAGAAAGACAAAAAGTATAAAGCCGCGTTGGAGCAATTCGACAAGAATCAGTCCTTCGACATAAGCGACGCCGTGGACACCGTGGCCAAGGTAGCCTTCGCGAAATTCGACGAAACCGTCGAGATCCACGTGAAACTGGGCATCGACCCTCGTAAGAGTGACCAGACTGTCCGTGGAACCACCGTGCTACCGCACGGAACCGGTAAAACCCCTCGCGTGATCGTTTTCACCAAGGGTGATCGCATCAAAGCCGCTGAGGACGCCGGAGCTGATGAGGCTGGCGCCGAAGAGTTGATCCAGAAGGTTAAGGACGGATTCTCCGACTTCGACATCGCCGTGGCTTCGCCTGACATGATGGCTGAGATCGGTAAGAACCTTGGACGTGTCCTGGGACCGAAAATGCCGAACCCGCGTGCTGGCACGGTCGCTCCTGACCCTGCCAAAGCCGTTACCGAGTTGAAGTCAGGTAAGATCCAGTATCGCGCCGACAAGACTGGAATCGTGCACTGCCCGGTAGGTAAGATCAGCTTCGGAACCGAGAAAATCGTAGACAACCTGAAAGTGTTGATGGAGGCCATCGTCAAGGCCAAGCCATCTTCTTCCAAGGGCGCCTACCTTCGCTCGGTTACTATCACCTCGACCATGGGTCCGCCCGTGAAAGTCGACACGGCCAAAGCCGCCGCTCTGGGTGGACTCAAGTAAGAGTCCTCGGAGCTTCGAAAAGCCTCTTCTCGTGTAACCGGGGAGAGGCTTTTTTATTGAAGGTCCTGTCCTGATCTCCCCTGAAAGCCAGGCGTGGTGAAAGTCTGTCTTCTCAATATACTGCTGCTCTGCTTACCACTGGCGACGACCGCTCTGGGTCGAGAAGGCGACGTGATTGTCTCTGTCCCCAACTCTGTCGGACCAGTTCGTTTTGAGCAGACCGAGGCACAGATCCTAGAACTCGGCCCAGTCTACGAGGGCTACCACTTCTATCGAGACCGGGCTTGGGACCTCATCTGGGTGTGGCCCGACGAGCCAACGCGACGCGTGGGAGCATGCCTTGCGGATTATCCCGACGAACGTCCGGCTTTTCTCGTCATACGCGGTAAAGACTCGCGCTACGTCTTGCCCAACGGCCTCCGCCTTGGCTCGACTATCGACCAGCTACAAAAACTCAACGGCAAACCGTTTGCTCTTAGAGGTGTCTATCAAGAGGATGCCGGCGAGGTCCTCAATTGGTTTGGCGGAGCTCTGGAAAGTCAACTGCCCAGAGTGACGTTTTTTGTCCATCCGCGCTTGGACTACGGCCGATTGTCCAGCACGGACATCGAGACGTTGTCTAAACCTCTACTGATGTCCAACGATGCCGCTCTCAAAAAAGCTCTATTCGCCGTAGGCCAAATTCAAATCGATCGACCGGCGACTTCCACGCGGGGGCCGGCCTATACCGACCTTCGCGCTCAAGAGCCTGTCTTCTCAGACAATCAGGGGCGTACAGTATATTCGTTGACTCCCGACACGACGTTGATTATGCAAACCGAGGGCAGGGAGGATCACGGGACCGATTCGACACTCCTGAAGTTAGAAAAAAAGGGCACGGATGGAAGCCCTGAAGTCGTAGCTTCCATCGAGCTCGACTTCGCTTGGGATTCGCGCACAATCCTCACGACAACTTTGGTCGATGGAGGAGCCGCGGCGGGACTAGGCTTCGCTGGATACAGCGAGGGCGGGGTGCTGTCCACGATCATGTGGAACCCAACACTCGGAAAGGCCCAGCTCTCCCTGTTCTCGGCTCCCTGGGGGAGCTCGCGAATTCCTGCCTATGAGCTCTTGCAAGACGAGAGGGGTGTTCTAGCGGTTCGCCGGGTCTGGAAGTGGCCGGACGGCGAGCTGCACCGAGATCCCCCCGAGTACATTTGGGACGGGGAAAGTTTCCGGTTTTCCAACGGGTCAAAGTATCGCTTCGGAACTTCTTACCCTAAGGAAGAGCTACCGTGACCTCCGAAGGTTTTGCTCTTGGAGCGTGCAATCTCCGCCAATGAGACTTTCCCTTACCTTTCGCAGCCTACTCCTGTCACTTGTTCTACTGACCGCCTGTTGGGCCCAACCGGAGGCCCGCTGGGCGCTGGTGCTCCACGGCGGCGCCGGCTATGACCCCGCCGCTATGACACCCGAGCGGATCAAACAGGTTGAGGAAGGGCTGACCCAGGCCCTCCAGACAGGCGTGGACGTGCTCAAGAATGGAGGAACGGCCCTCGAATGTGTGGAGAAGGTGGTTCTCGTCCTCGAGGAGCGCCCGGAGTTCAACGCCGGTAAGGGCGCGGTCTTCAATTCCGAAGGCAAGCACGAATTGGACGCCTCCATCATGGATGGGCGAGACCGGTCGTGTGGCGCTGTCGCCGGAGTTCGCACCGTGCGCAACCCGGTCAGTTTGGCCCGCCTGGTGATGACCCAAACCCGACACGTGATGCTGGTCGGGGATGGCGCCGAACAGTTCGCCACCGAACAAGGAGTGGAGCGAGTCGACAACAGTTGGTTCGACACCCCCGAAGCGAAAGCCGCCTTCGAGAAAAGCAAAGGCACCGTGGGCTGCGCCGCCTTGGACCAACATGGAAACATCGCCGCCGCCACGTCTACCGGGGGACTGACCAACAAGAAGTGGGGCAGGGTAGGGGACTCTCCCGTCATCGGTGCCGGCACCTACGCCGACAATCAGTCCTGTGGCGTCTCCTGCACCGGGACCGGCGAGGAGTACATTCGTCGTTCCATCGCTCACGACATCAGTGCCCGCATGCTCTACGGTAAGGATACCCTAGCCGCAGCGGCACAAGGGGCGCTCGATAGCCTGCCCGACGACACCGGCGGCATCATCGCCGTGGGGAAGAATGGTGAGATTGTGCTACTGTTCAACACCACCGGAATGGCACGCGGTGCCGCCGACTCGAAAGGACGCTTCGAAATCGGATTGGGACGGTAAAGAGGACCCATGTCGCCATCGCCTGTTCCGCATTTTGTCCCCAAGATGTACCCGGAGTTTTTCATGTTCCGACTATACAGAGCGCACAACAGGCACCCCTGAGAAGCATAAAACCCTTGATTTCTCAAGGGTTTTATTTGGTGGGCAGGGACGGATTCGAACCGCCGTACGGAAACCCGAGCAGATTTACAGTCTGCCTTCCATCCCTGTCTTCTCAAGGTTCTCACGGTGGGTGATCTCAAAACGATCACAAGTGTTCCTAAAACGGCTCCCAGAGGAGCGGAGATCTCGGCGGACAATACAGGCTTTGGGAAAGACAGAACCCCCGGGCAACCGGGGCGCTCTGAAAGCACGGGGCTACGGCTTCGGGAGAGCAGAGCGATATCAAAAAGAAGGAGCGCAGTCCGATGTCTTTCCGTCGACGCGACTGCACTCCCGTGGGGGTCATTGTGGCTGTTGTCGCAGCCGCAATGATTCTTGCCGTCTCCAGTTTACTGGTGCGGTAACGCGGGAGTCAATCCCTCGGGCAGTCCTCGCAAGGGGACTGCCCCTCTCTTTCGGAGGCCTACTCGACGATCCGGAGGTGACCTCTTCGCCCTAACCCAGTACTCTCCGGACTCAAGAGGGGCGATTGTCAAAATCACTCGTCAGATGCTTTTGAACGACGACACCAGAGCCATGCAGCAGATCCTTTGAGCCACTGACTTCCCAGCTTGAGCTGTTCTTCAACCACCCTTCGAAGCCGCTGACTCATGGGAATGGTTCGACCTTCGTGCATCAGGGCGACCGTCTTTGTTTCCGGTAAGCTGATAGTATTCGCTACGAGGTCAACGTACTCGACGCGGCAACGGAATTGCTCTTCCTGGCGGAAGCCGGATATGGCGAAATCCACGAGACGCCATTCGTCGGCAGTCATCTCGGTTCGGAGTAGGAGCTCTTCATTCTGTCCAAGTTTTCTTCGTCGACCGCGAGGTTCTTTGAGACATACATACCCTGAAATGGGATTGAAGCGGATCATTCGGCGACGAACGGCTTCGGCAAAAATTTTATGAAGTCGGGTTGTATACCGGTTGATTCTAGCTGGCGAGAGCCCATGACCGAGCCAGACCGCCTGCTGAGTAGCGATATGATCAATCGTGAGTTCATGCCAGAGCATGTCCTCACCCAAAATCTTTATCCACTCAGCTTCCATCGCCGCATGATTGCCAGAATCTTTGTTTGTCAACTCATCCTGGACTCTTAGGCATTTGCAAAGGTCGACGATCCTCATGTTCGCCTGAACATTGGCCACCCGTTCCTCAGGAAACAACTTGGCTAGCCGGGCTTCCTCTTTGATCTAATAAGATATCGAGTTGCCTGGGTTTTCGTCCCTACAAGGCGTTCAATATTTTTCTTCCCTACTCGCACTCGTACCCAGTAGCGGCCCTTGGGATCCACGCAGAGTCCCGGGATAGCACCCTTTTCTGGCTTTGTCAAAACAGGTCGACCCATCTTCTTGCTCCTCCTGACGACTACTTGGGGAAGGCCGCCACGTCGGCGGAGGCCTCTGACGAGACATAAAAAGAAAGGCCTCATCCTCTAGCAAATTCTCTTGGCTGGGAATCTAGAGGCGGGCCCTAACGATGTTCTTTGACAATCGCATATAGCTGCCCGGCAGGTTGGCCACCTGCCGGGCGGGGTTCTTACCCCAAGACGCGTGATCTCAATTTGATCACATACGTGTTCCACACGATGCCCACTTATGCGTCTTTGTCGCTCTAAGTCATCAAGAGGCTTAAAGCAGAAAACCCCTGATTTCTCAAGGGTTTTATTTGGTGGGCAGGGACGGATTCGAACCGCCGTACGGAAACCCGAGCAGATTTACAGTCTGCCGCCTTTAACCACTCGGCCACCTACCCGTGGCGAATGCGGCTATTCTACGGACCCGCTCTCTCTCTGTCAAGCGCGGTGAGAAGGGAATTCAAAGGAAGAATTTTACATAAAGTTCATCTTTCTCACACCGAGGCTGTTTCTCCACTATTCTTGGACGTTAGTTTATAGAGGAAAGAGATCATCGCTGGAAAGAGATAACCTATGCCCGCGCTGCACTGCTTGATACAGCACTTGGAAAATGACGGTTTGCACTCGCTCGGTTCGGGTTGGCGAACATGGTTTCAACAAGTGACCGAACAACTGGAGTTCGACGACACTTTAGAGCCTCACTCCGCGGACCAGATCGCCGAAGCGCTGGCACGCTTGACTGCCGCCATAACGGCGGAGCGGGATAGCTCCCTTGAGATCGACCGGCTGCTTTCTCTTTATCACCACTATCTCCATGGGCTCCCCTTAGAAGCGCGATGGCGGGCTCGCGCCGCTGGCTTGGGAACGGCCCAGCTCGATAGCGGTACCTGGAGTGACCTCCACTTGGCCCTGGAGGCCGTCAGAGACGGAGAGCACCATCTGGTTGAACCCTGGCTTGAGGAAACGGAAGAGGCCTTCTTGAGCGCCTGGGAAAGTTACGAAAGAAGCGATGTCTTGGACTCGGAGATCACCTCCGAATCGGTCCTCGGTCATCACCTTCTGCTTGAAGGAATCGAGTACTGGATGGCGGCGTTAGTCGAGTTTCGTGACAACATTCATGATGTTGACCACACGCGTGTCATGGAACTGGCCGAAATGGGTCAGCGCCTTCTGATCGCCGTGCAACTGATGGAAGAGGAGACCCAGGATCCTGTGTCGCGCTTTGCCGCCGCCTGGGGAAACTAGCTATGAGAGTTGGAGACGAAAGTAGCAGCCCGAGGACCACAGAAACCAGGCGCGCGAAAACCAGCGATGCGACCACGACACCCAAGGTCACCAAGAAATCATCACCCGAAAGCCAGCCGGTCGCTAAAGAGAAGACTCCGACATCGACTCCGGCTAAGGCACTAGACCGCAAATCCGATGGAGTACCTAGCAATCCCGCGGCCTCACGCGATCTCGTTCGTCGCCAATCTTCCACGGCTGCCTCTCTCACCAGCCGTCCCTCCAGCTTCGGCGCGGTCTCAGGCCCGGTGCGCAAGGCCTCCTCTGGCCAAGATGGGAAAAAGGGCGACCAGGCTCATCTGGTCGACAACCCACTTGAGGAAGAACAACGGACTGATGTCAAGACTCCCAAGCCGTTCCGAGTGGGCAGTCCGCAGCCGAAGCTCCCGACCTTCGAGGGGCAGAAACCCTCTCACAAAGAGGTCTCGGAAACCGGCCGTAAAGTCGAAACTTTTGAAAAAGACGGTGTCACTTATACCCGGACCTCCTACAAAGGTGAGGTGACGACCAGCTACACCCAGGACGGAGTCGACTATAGCGGCAAAGTCAATAAGGACGGCACCTCCGAAGTCGAACTTGAGCAACGAACAGGAGACGGCGTCCAATCACGAACCATCGAGTACAATGCCAAGGGTAAGGTCAAAACCGACTCGTCCCACTCTTCGGAGATCTATGGGCCGAAGGACTACCAGGTTCGCAAAGTAACCCTGGGAGCCAACGGTGTAAGAACCGTGGAGGAAACGGTTAGCCGCCCCGACGGCGGATTGGCGACTTTGAACCGAACAAAGCAACCCGACGGGCGGGTGAAGGAAGTCTACAAATACAAGGGCGACCAGGGCACCGTTAACCGCACCACCGATCAGGCGACGGATGGAACTTCCGAAACTCGAACCGAGCGCGGCTACCGTGTCGACTCTCCGCTAGAAGATGTCCTGGCCGATCAGGGAGTACGGCAGCCCAAACTTCCAGGTGCCGCCAAAGGCAGGGTAGCCGACCTTCCATCCGGTCAGCGCGAGGAGACGGTCGTGCGAGAGGTGGAAGTGAGCACCTCCAACGCCAAAGGCAAGGAAAAACTCGAGTACTCTGAGGAAACCTACTCTCAAACCTCCACCGATGTCGACTACGAACCTAGCACCTACTTTCCCATTGACGGGCTGGAGAACGCCGACGGGTCAGTGACCCGAACGATAACAAAGGCGCGCGCTCGGGACGAAGACGGAAAGCTGGTGGAATCGACCGGAGCTTCCCAAAGCGTGACCCTTAAAGGTAGGCGCTCGGATAAACACGGTGGGGGCGAGCTGAGTGTCACCGGTACGGAATCCTGGAATGGCAAAGGTGAGAGCTCCAGCACCTTCGCCACGGACGGCTTCCAGGGTATAGATCACGGCAGAGATCTCTCGAAATCTCCCGACTCCGCCTTCAAAGTCTCCATCGGTGGACAGAAGAAACAGCTAAAGCTTCCCGACGGCAAGGTCAATCCTCGAGGCGCCTACCTCAAAGGCGCTCCCGACTGGCTAAGCGGCGCTTCCGGCCAGAAGGAGGGGCGAGAGTACGATCCCCTGGACTACAGCGTGACCATCAATCGTGACGCCAAGGGGAAGACCACCTCGGAAAACGTCACCGTGAGCGAGACGGACGAGAAGGGGAATGGGCGAACCATCACCGGTACCGAGGCCGGCGGCCAGATCAGCTGGACCTACGCCAACTATTCCAACGACGGCCAGAACTACAAGAAGCAGACCGTATTCGAGGGAACTGACCTTTCGGTCTACGAGAGGCACGAAGTTACCGGTCCGGGGCAGTTCAAGACGAGCTCGGAAACACGCGACGGCGACAAAAAGATCGCGACCAGCGACACTTCTCGCCAGAAAGTTTCCGAACAGGCGCTACGCCAATACGTGCAAGACGGTCAGTTGACCGACGCGCAGCTAAGTCGCATGCTACGGGACGGTCCGCCCTACTACATGGAGCGTCACAGCGAACACGCCGAGCCTTGGAAAGACAAGGACGGAAACTTGCACGAAGGCAAAGATCGTAAAGGCAAGGCCTATCCCTTACAGCCTGGCCATGACATAGAATCTTTCACCGTCAAGAACGAACGTGGCTATGCCGTTTCTGAAACCTATCATCAGCAGTTCGACAAAGACGGAAATGCCAAGGATTCACGTCTAAAAACAGTCACTGACCCTAAGGATGACCCACCGATTAGCGGCCGCGTTACTCAAAGGGAGCGCACCTCCTCCGGAGGCTACCGAGTGACCGGCAGCAGTGAAATTCAGGTTGATGCTAAGGGCAAATTGACCTATGACGGAAAAGAGGTCGGAAAGTTCGACTTCGCGGACGGCGATTTCAGGAAAATGCTCGAAGACGACGAGCTCGGTGCGAAAGACATCCTGGGTTTCGTGGCGGGCGTGGCTCAAGCCGGACAGGATGCTCCAAGGCTCAGTAGATTCGCCGGTGGTCGCTTTAGTCTGACAGGAGAGGCGGGGAACCTAGCCAAGGTTAGCCGTGTCTCCGACATCTTTGGTGTCTATTCCGGAACCCAAAGCCTGTTTTCAGGGATTGGCAAGGGTGACGGTAGAGCTGTGGTGGAAGGCTTGGGAGACATCGCGGGAGGTCTGAACAGCCTGGCCGCCGCCACCTCCGCCTGGGGCGGAAGCACGCGTGTAGGCACGACGGCTAGCCGATTTTCAACCTTGTCTGAAGGGTCGACCGTTCTAGGCAAATTTCTGGGCGGAGCTGGTGGAGCCATCGGGTTGGGATTCGGTCTCTACGATACCTTCACCGCCGACACGACCCGAGGCAAAGTTTCCGGCGGCTTGTCCGCGGCCGCTGGGGCTGTAGCACTCGGCTCAGCCTGGTTTGGGCCGCCGGGATGGGTCTTCGGAGGACTCATCTCGGGTGGGCTTACCATCGCCTCGGTTCTTGTGGGTCAAGAAGACCAGCGCCGCACGGCGGATATTGACGAGAGGCTTTATTAGCGTGTGGTGATTTCGGAGTGTGCGCTTTCATTTCGTTTGAAGGAGAACGTTGATCGACTGTGAAGAGGCTGTCGCTATGGGAAATGCAATTAAAGTTTTGATCGATTTTTTTCGGGAGTTTATCCCCGCGCTCAAGGTTGAGTCACTCATTATCGGCGGGGGACTCATCGCGATGTCTCTCTGTTTGTGGGTGGTTTGCGCCACGAGTGGAATCACCGGCAAGAATATCTACCTGGCGTTGCATCCGGGGACGACCGTAACGGGTATCGTCGGGGGACTCGCTCTGATCGGCCTCGCGCTGACACTGAAGCCGGTGCCACGCGACAAAATGTAAGGGCGACTTCGTTTCAATAAAAAGGGCCTGACAGCAGGCCCTTTTTATATTGGAGTAGGACACTCCAATCCGCTCATACGACCTCTCAGACCGTCAGCTTCTCGGCAAAGCTTGGTAGTTTCGGTACGAATAGCTCCTCGGGAACGGTTCGGATCCCGATGAAGAACGAGCCGAAATCAGCGTAAACAGCGCTCACTTCGTCAAAGCGCATCTCATAGATCAGCTTTTTGAAATCCACCGCCTCTTTGGCGAAGAGATCGACGCCCCAGTCGTAGTCGGCCAATCCGCAGGACGAGGTGATGATCTGGGTTACCCGGCCAAAGTACTTGCGGCCGGTGCGACCATGGGATTTCATCAACTCTCCGCGCTGGGCGGGGGAGAGGGTGAACCAGTTGATGTTCTCTCCACGCTTTTTGTTCATCGGATAGAAGCAGATGTACGGGTCGTCGGGGATCATCGGATAAAGTCGCTCACGCTGGGTGTCGCGCTCTTTTTCCAACTGCTCCTCGAGAGCCAGTTCCCACTCCATGGTTCCGTCCTGAAGACCGCGTTTCTCCAGGAGTTTGGCGTAGCGTTCCCGAGCCCCGTGAAGCGAGAGCTCGACCACGGAGAAATAGCCGTAGACGGGCTGCAGGTACTCATAGACGGCCAACTCGGAGATGATCTGCTCCAATTCGGCCAACTCGTCTGGAGTACGGCGGAAGTAGACTAGCATCAAGTCGGCGACGTTGGATAACACACGATAGCAAGCTCCCGACTCCTCGGCCTCTCCCCGGCGATTCAAAGCGTTAAGAACGTGAGAGGCTTCGACCAGGATGTCATCACGATCACTGGGATTCAGGAGGAGAAGCCCACGCCGGTCGATGGTGTAAAGCTGATGTAGACAGTAAGCCCCCTCTAGCGTGGAGGGCGGACGATTTTCACTCATGGGGGCAGATACTACCTCTAGACCGAGGGCGCCTCCCCAAAGCCTTAGACCGGTTCTCGAAAGTCCATGCTGCTTCGTATTGAGAGTTACCAAGATCTGCAGGCCTTAGAAACGTAATGGAAAATGCCCGGCTCATGACGAATTTTTCCGAACGCAGGCTAAAGCTGGCCGACCTTTTGCCGGGAATTCCGGTGCTCTTACTTAGCGGCAAAGCCAGAACGCGCAACTATCAAGCCGCCACTTATCCTTTTCGAGCCCACAGCCACTATCTCTATTTCGGAGCGCCCCCGGAACCGGAACATTTTCTCCTAATCTTAAACGGCGACGTCACGCTCTACCGCCACCCCAGCGACGTCGATGATGAAGTCTGGCACGGCAAAGGCGTCGATGATGAAGAGCTGATTCGAGAGTACGATCTGACCGCGGTGAAAAGTCTAGAGGAACTCAAGTCCGACCTTTCCACCCTCGGTCTCGATGAAGTCCTCTCCGTTCCTTCCTCCGATCCGGCTTCCAACGATTTTCTCTCCTCTTTCTTGGGCCGCGTTCCCACTCACGAGGCGGATCCCGACACGGACCTGGTGGACGCTTTGGTAGAATTGAGGTTACGTCACGATGAGGATGGACAGAGAGAGCTGAGAAAGGCAGCGGCGGAGTCCGTGCGAGGTCAGAAGGCGGTCATGCTGGCGGCCAAAGCCGGTGTCAGGGAATTCGCCCTGCGCGGCCTTTTCGAAGCCGTCTTGGCGGAGAACGGCTCCATCCCGTCTTTTCAGCCGATCATCTCCACCGCCGGTGAGGTCCTTCATAACCCGTATTACAAGGGGACCCTGCAAGACGGGGATCTGCTCTTGATCGATGCCGGAGCTGAGCTCGAGAACGGCTGGTCGGGCGACCTGACCCGCGTGGTTCCCGTCTCCGGGACCTTCAGCTCCAGCCAAAAGGCGATCTACAATGTCGTTGACCGGGCACGTCAAGCCGGGGTGAAAGGTGTGGCCCCAGGCGTTCACTTTCGCGACCTACATCTCAGGATCGCGAAAGTTCTTACCGAGGGTTTGGTGGAGCTCGGCATCCTCAAGGGAGAGCCTTCCGAACTGGTCAAAAGGGGTGTGCATGCCTTGTTCTTTCCCCACGGATTAGGGCACCTGGTCGGACTCGATGTCCACGACATGGAAGACTTGGGAGACCGAGCCGGATACGGGGAGGGAGAGAATCGCTCGGAGCAGTTTGGCCTATCGTACCTACGTCTTTCTCGCGAATTGGAAGAGGGGATGGCGGTGACCATCGAGCCAGGCTACTACTACATCCCCGCGCTGCTCGACGGCCAGCTCGGTCAACGCTTCGCCGAATACGTCGACCGCGAGGTGTTGGCCAAGTATGACGACGTCCGAGGTATTCGCCTGGAGGACATGGTTTTAGTCACGGCCGACGGGGGAGAGCTCTTAAGCGCCGACCTTCCGGTGGCCGCCGACGAAGTGGAAGCCTTGCTGGCCGCTCGTTAGCTAGGCGTGTCGTAGACTGCTTTATCCGGCGGCTTCACACCGGCGAGTTCGGAGACGATCACTTGAAAACCGTGAATCCAGTTGTCGACCACGGATTCCATCTGGGCATCCAGCTCAGCCAGCTTTTCCTTGTCCTCGCAGCCTCGAATCTCTTCTTTCAAGGTGTCGACTTTGGCGCCAAGCTTCTGAAACTCGTTACGCTTTTCTTCCGAGGGGTGCTCGGAAACCAAGCCATTCATCAGAGTGTTCTGCCGCTCGGTCAGTTCGTCGATGCGTTTGCGGACCTGCTGAGCCTGAATGGGGTGGCTCGCCGAACGTGAGAGTTGAGTATGGCGATCGAGGTCGCGGCTCACTTCCGCTAACTCTTTGAGACGTTCACGAATTTCGGAATCTTGAGCATCAGGCATGGGGGCAGTTTCTCAGAAGGAAAAGGGGAGTCCTGCCCGCGGCAGTCGCACCAGCTGGCCCACCTTGGGTCGCAGAGCGATCAGCTCTTTACCGATCAATGAGACCTCCTCGATGAACTCACGTTCGGCCTCATCCAGGTCGGAAAGTTGGACCTCCAACAGTTCGAGATCGGACCCGGCCACATCGCGAATCGAGCGTAAAGTCTCCCGGCCGAGCGCGGTGTCGACGGGCGGAAAGTCGTGAAGCACCCGAAGACGACGCTGTCGACCTTCTCCCTCCCATTCGGCTTTGACCAATGGGAAATCTCTGATTTTCCCCAGGTCCACCGATTGTTCCGGGACGAAAACCGCTCGAGAGATAGCCTTATTGAGGTCGACGAGATAGGACTGCATCAGCTCTCGGCCCTTCTCGGTGGTGGAACGCCGGCGCGTGAACTCTTCAGAGAAAGCGCGGCTCTTTTCCATCCTGGCCACCAGAAAGTAGTAGCGCACTAGATCCTGCCGGTCCGCATCCCAACCCCGCTCGGCGAAAGCCGTGCGTAGTATCTGGTCGGTCTGGACGACTCCGCCTTCCCGAGGCAGGGGAGTGCCGGCGGCCATATCCCGAAGCTGAAGTCGCAAAGAGGGGGTCAAGAGGGTGGAGACGCTCGAGCGTAGCCTCAAGTCCTCGGGGGCGATCCGGATCTCATCGGCCATCGCCGCGTTCGCCAGAAGACTACAAAAAGCTAGCGCGAGTCCTAATCTTGAAACAGCACCTCGGAAAGGCCCTCCGCGTCTGAGCTGAGAAAGCTTGGCGGAGACCCGCGACCCAACAGCCTTGAGCTTGTTGGACCAACCTAAACGCGAAGAGAAAGAGGAGCCGACCACGATGGCGGACAGATTCCGGTTGCAAGCCCCGTTCCCTCCGAAGGGAGACCAGCCTCGAGCCATCGAGCAGGTCATCGCCTCCATCGAGGCGGGGAACAAATTCACCACCTTACTCGGCGCCACCGGTACCGGAAAGACATTCTCCGTGGCCTCCGTCGTCGCGGCGCTCAACCGTCCGGCCCTGGTCTTGGGGCCTAACAAGACTCTGGTAGCCCAGCTCTGCTCGGAGTTTCGAGACTTCTTTCCTCAAAACGCGGTGGAGTACTTCGTCTCATATTACGACTACTACCAACCTGAAGCGTACATCGCCAACTCCGACACCTTCATCGAGAAGGACTCAGCCATCAACGACGAGGTGGACCGGCTGAGACACTCGGCCACCCACGCCGTTTTGGAGCGGCGTGACACCCTGGTGGTCGCCTCGGTCTCATGTATCTACGGCCTCGGCTCTCCCGAAGACTACAAAGACACCATTCTGGTCTTTCGGCCGGGGGAAGAGCTGCCGCGGAAATTTCTTCTCAACCGCTTGATCGAGATGCAGTACAGTCGTAGTAACACGGTCAACGAGCGGGCCTCCTTCCGACTGACCGGAGAGGTCCTTGAGATCCATCCGGTGGACGAGGAGCGGGTCTATCGTATCGAATTTTTCGGAGACGAGGTCGACTCTATGAGCTGCTACGATCCCGTCACCGGAGAGATTCTAGGGGAGCCCAAGCGTATCGTGGTCTATCCAGCCCGCCACTACGTCACCCCCAGCCACAAGAGAGACCAGGCCGTTCAAAGTATCGAGGATGAGCTTCGCGACCGCCTGGCCTTCTTTCAAAAGGAAGGCAAGTTGCTGGAAGCTCAAAGGCTGGAGATGCGAACCAAGTACGACCTGGAGATGATCCAAGAGATCGGATACTGCAACGGGATCGAGAACTATTCGCGCCACCTCTCCGGCCGAAAAGCCGGCGACGCACCTTACACGCTGCTCGACTATTTTCCCAAAGACTTTCTCATGTTCATTGACGAGTCGCACGTGGCCGTGCCCCAGCTTCACGGCATGCTGGCAGGTGACCGGTCCCGTAAGGACAGCCTGGTCGAGCACGGGTTTCGCCTCCCCTCGGCTTATGACAATCGTCCCTTGGCCTTCGATGAATTTCTCGAGAAAGTCGGCCAGGTCGTCTTCGTCTCGGCCACCCCGGCCGAATTCGAGCGGACCCGATCCACGGTTGTGGCCGAACAGATCATTCGTCCCACCGGCCTTGTCGATCCGGAACTTGACGTCCGGCCCGTGAAGGGTCAGGTGGATGACTTGATCGGCGAGATTCGAGAGCGAGAAAAGAAAAACGAACGTGTTCTGGTCACGACTTTGACCAAGAAGATGGCCGAGGACCTCACCGACTATCTGCAAGGGTTGGGGATCAAGGTTCGCTATCTTCACTCCGAGGTCGACACGCTGGGACGCATTCAGATCCTGCGCGATCTTCGCCTGGGAGAGTTCGACGTGCTGGTCGGAATCAATCTCCTAAGAGAGGGACTGGACCTGCCGGAAGTCAGTTTGGTCGCCATTCTTGACGCCGACCAGGAGGGCTTCCTACGCAGTTCCACCTCTCTCATCCAGACTATAGGGCGTGCCGCTCGCAATGTCTCCGGGAAAGTCATCCTGTATGCCGACCGTATGACAGGCTCGATTCAGGCCGCCATGGATGAGACTTCACGTCGTCGCGCCATTCAGACCGCCTACAATGAAAAGCACGGTATTACTCCTCAGACCGTGCGCAAAGCGATCAACGACATTCTCGACACCCTGGGCTATAAGGTTCAAGAGTCGCGCCAAGAGCGACGAGACAAGCATGCCGAAATGGAGCTTGAAGAGCTTCGGGAACTTTTGGGACAGATGGAGCAAGCCATGCTTGACGCCGCTAAGAACCTGGAGTTCGAGGCGGCGGCGGCTCTACGGGACGAGATGCTTTCGGTAAGAAAACAGCTCAATCGCAAACTCGAAGGTCTCCCCATCGCGGAGAGAATCGCTATGACCGAAGAGCTCGGCAAAGTGAAAGTCGGCATCGGCACCGTAAAAACCCAACCGAAGGTCGAACCGAAATCGCCTCCCAAGCCCGGCGAACCGGGGAACAGGGGCGCCAAAGGCCGAGCTTCTCGTCGTTCGCGACGATGATTTGCGGCGCTCCGACCATGGCTTAGTGGGAAATTTTCATACAAATTGGTTGCTCGGTAGGAAATTGGTCATTTTCCATGATGGCAAGTGACGAAATTTCTGATACATTGTCGCTGGAAGAAGGGGCATCCGCCGAAGCCTTCTCTGCTCCGCAGAGGGGCTTGCTTTATTTTAGGGGACATTGAAGGTTTAGCGGGTATGGAAAAACCTGCGCTTTCCCAGATGAGGGTTAGGTTCAAAAAAGTGCTCAGATGTCGTCAGGGCGACGAACGAGGCCGCTCTCGACCGCATATCGCACCAGTTGGGCGCGATTGGAGATTCCCAGCTTAGCCATAATGTTGGCCCGGTGTCGCTCCACTGTATTAGAGCTGATATCTAGAGCGGTCGCGACTTCACGCGCGGTCAGGCCCTGAGCGGTCAGATCCAAGACCTCCCTTTCGCGCGGCGACAGCGGCGCTTCCACACCCTTCGTACCCGAAGAGTTTTCGGAGGAATGCCCTCGAAAGCGCTCCACTAACCCTTTGGCCAGGCTTGGATGAAGAACCACTCCGCCCTGACTGACAGCCCTGATGGCCGAGAGAAGGTCTGACGGAGCCGCGCCTTTGACGACGTATCCACTGGCTCCCGCCTCTAGTAGTTGATAGAAGTAGCCCTCTTCCTCATGCATGGTTAAGACCAAAATCGCGATGCCAGGATGATCGTCCTTAAGGATTCGGGCAACCTCCAACCCGCCTTTGAGCGGCATGGATAGATCCAGGAGTAAGAGATCCGGCTCGTAAACTTTAGCCTTGCGCAGAGCCTCCTCGCCATCAGCGGCCTCGCAGCAAACCTCGAGGTCTTCCTCGGCGTCGATAAGCAAGCGTAACCCCGAACGAACCTGAGGATGATCTTCAGCGATCATGACACGAGTGGCCATTTGAATAGTTTAGCAGATTATATTCTTTTTTCCTGGGAGTCAAGACTTACATTTACTCCGATGTTGGCGCCAGGAATCCGCTTTCGCCGTTCGAACCGGCCCGAATGCAAGAAGCAGCGCTCCTCGAAGCGGGTCTTTCCAAGGAATCTATAGCGCTTTGGCGCCAAGCGCGCGAAGCTACCCAACAGGTCCGGTCCGGAATACGCTCCATGGCCGATGCGAATTTCGCCAAGGTCATGGGAGCCTTTCGGCGTTGTGGACTCTCAGAAGCGGAGTTGGCCGGAAGCACCGGCTACGGCTATGGAGATAGCGCTCGTGAAGGGCTAGACCGCTTGACCGCGGAGGTCTTTGGCTGCGAGCAGGCGGCTATTCGCCTTCAGTGGGTCAGTGGGACTCATGCCATCGCCTCGGCCTTGCGCGGGAACCTTCGACCCGGGCAGATTCTGCTCGCGGGCACGGGTGCTCCTTATGACACGCTGCTACCGGTCATCGGACATCCGGTGGACTACCCGGGCTCCCTGGCCTCCTGGGGTGTCGACTATCGCGAAGTCTCTTTAAAGGAGGGGCGGATCGATCTTCAGGCCCTGGAGTCAGCCATTGACGAACGGACTGGAGTCGTCTTTCTTCAGCGCTCTCGTGGCTACACCTGGCGTCGTTCCTTGTCGGTCGCCGAGCTCGCCGAAGCGATCGCCGTGGTGCGGGCTAGGGCCGGAGAAAGAGTGGTCGTCCTCGTCGACAACTGTTACGGAGAGATGGTGGAGATCCAGGAGCCGAGCCAACAAGGCGCCGATCTCGTGATTGGATCTTTGATCAAAAATTTGGGAGCCACCATCGTTTCCACCGGCGCTTACGTCGCCGGCTCGGCTCGAGCGGTGGAAGGCACGCTAACCGCCTTCACCGCCCCGGGCCTTTCCGGCCATGTCGGACCGACCCTGGGATTCGGCCGGGGAATGGCTCAGGCTCTCTCCTTAGCCCCGCAGACCGTGGGCCAGAGTCTGGAAGGTTTGGTTATCGCCGCCTGGCTCTTTGAACATGCCGGTTTCCCCACTTCTCCCACCTGGAACGAAGTACGAACCGACACCATCCAAGCTGTAGCCTTGGGCTCGATCAAGGCGCAACGCGCCTTTTGTAAAGCCGTGCAAAGCGTGGGACTCGTCGACGCTAGAGCCACTCCGACGTCGGTGGTTCAGCCCGGATATCGCGACCCGATCCTCATGGCTGGTGGCACCTTTATCTCGGGCTCCTCAGCCGAACTTTCCGCTGACGGTCCCGAGCGCCCCCCCTACGTCTGCTACCTGCAAGGCGGGACGGCCAGATTGCACGTCGAGATTGCCGCTTTAGTGGCGCTGGAAGCCCTTCAGGGAATGGGTCTTCCCGACGGAAAGAGTCTGGCTCTCCAGACCGAAGAATTCACAGCGCGATGAGCATGACCCCTATCGAGAAAATCGGCGTCTTCGACAGCGGCCTGGGCGGCCTGACCGTCCTCAAGCAACTGCTGCGGACACATCCCGACCGCTCTTATATCTATTTTGGCGATACGGCTCACGTCCCTTATGGTAATCGTGATGCCGAGGACGTGATCGCCCTGGCCTCGGAGATCTCCCGCCACCTGGTTCAGGAAGGCTGTCAGGCTCTGATTGTTGCTTGCAACACCAGCTCGGCCCTGGCCATGAATGCTCTACGAACGGTGGTGGAGGTGCCGGTGGTCGGAGTGATCGATCCGGGTTCGAATGAAGCCGCCAGTCTGACCAAAGTCGGGAAAATCGCGGTGATGTCCACCCCGTTGACCGCCAGGTCCGGCGTCTACGCCGAACGGATTCACGTCGCGGCCGAGCGAATGGGGGAGAGGGTCATGCCGGAGGTGTTCGAGATCGGATGCCCCGAACTCGTTCCCATCGTGGAAGGTGGGGACCTCCACTGTCCCGAGACTATGAAAATCTTGCGCTCCTACGCGGACAGACTTTTCGAGCTTGGTGTCGATACCGTGATTATGGGTTGCACTCACTATCCGATTTTACTTCCAGTTCTGGCTCCACTCTTGGAAGACAAAATCCAAATCGTGGATCCTGCGACACTGATACCCCGAGTTCTCGATAGCTGGGAAAGCGACCCTGGACTTCCACGATGTGGTGAGGTTGTCTATCAAGTCAGTGGGGAACCCACGGCTTTTGAACGAAGAGCTGAGAGATTTCTTGGCCAGCCTGTGCACGCCACTCGGATAGGCCTTCGTCCGCGGAATGAACCAGAGCCGGCTATCACGCCTTAAAGACAATTTACAAGCTGTTCAAAATCCTAGCTTCGACTCCACTCTCAGTTCAGTGCTGAATTGTATACTTGCGCTATGATCAGCGTAACGACGGGCCTAAGAAATTCCACCACCTACAACCTCAAGCGACAATCAGACGCGGCTTTTACTGCCGAAGTCGACTGGGATCGATCCCCGGGCGTCAACTCCGGGGGGTACTCGTTGGAGTTTAAGCCGGAGCAGTTGGAGGTTACTCCATTGGGGCGGCGTGATGAGGGCTGGGATGTGCTGATAGCACCGTCCGAGGCGCCAAACTCCGTGTTTGTTCAAGCACGAACAGCTTTGGGGTTTCGCGGGAGCGGCGGCCAGGACAACATGCTCCGCCAGATCGAGTTTCCCAAACCCATCGCCCCCGAACAGACGCAGAAAGTCGGCCTCCAGGTCGCATCAGCGCTTATTGGAATTCCGTTCCTGGAATCGATGCTCGAGCAGCCTGTACCCGCGGCATCAGCGAACTAAAGGTCTTCTCGGGAGAATACCAACGAAAGGCTCGGCATTGCGCTTGATAACGAGTCGGACCTTCAAAGAGCCGGGGCTTGCCGCTTTCGGCAACTACAGGTTCGCCGTCGAGTTCGATCCAAGCGACCCATTGCCCATTCTGAGTTCGGCTGGTCTTGAGGCCGACTCGCGAGCCGAGGCTCAATCCACGCTGGCGTAGTGATAACACGGTCTGTCCTTTCCCCCCAACAGACAACGGCACCCAATCCCATGAGGTAGCCTTTTGGCAGTATAGCAAGTTACCCTCTCCTCCACAAGGCGCGTTCCTGCTTTTGAAAGAAAATTTACGAAGAGCCTCGGAGTTCTATCCGCGGATCAGTGAGCTCTTGGTGATCTTGCCGTAAGAATTAACCAATCGAGGGTCGATCAAGCGAACCACCAGCGGGGATCGAGCGAGCTGGATGACAGTCCCGTCCAGGATTTGGTAGTCCTTTTGGCCGTCAGCGATCACGTAAGGACGAGTGACTTTCGTTTTGTTATGAACCGAGATTTTACAGTCCATCGGTAGAACCGTGGGAGCCAATAGGGAAGAGCTGATGGCGTTGGATGGTACTAAGACCATCGACTCCAAGAGAACGACCGGACCCCCTGCCGACATTGCGTAGGCGGTGGAACCGGTACGTGTGGCGATGATGATGCCGTCACCGACGATCTCTCCGATCGGCTGACCATCGACTCGAAGCTCGAGAGTCAGAGTGCGATTGCTGCCTCCGATGAGAACTTCATTGAGGGCGTCGACTCTCCAAACCTCTTCCCTACGATTGAACACGGTCGCCCGAATCATGGCCCGTTCCTCGACCACATAGCGTCCCGCTAGTAAGCACTCCAGAGCGGCCTGCATCTGAGCCTCGGTAGCCGTGCAGAGATAACCCACACGGCCGAAGTTGACCCCCATCACGGGAACCATGTCGGCCGCCATCAGGCGCGCGGCATGCAGAAGCGTTCCATCACCACCCAGGGCCAGCAAACAGTCGACGGCTTCGCCGTCGAGCACTTCCTCTAGCATGAACGCTTCGCCCCCGTGACTTCGGACCATCTCTTTGGCGCGCTCCGCGGCTTCGGCTGCTCCAGGATGATTTTCTCGAACGGTGATGCCGAGTCGGATAGGCTTGGAGGGGGCAGGTGCACTCACTCTGCGTTAGTTTGGGATTGTTGAACCGATCCCTTCGCTACAGTCTTTGAATGTCGAGGGAACCATTTGTGCCCGGATATAGAAAAGGGACCCGCATTAACGAGGTCCCTTTCGGATCGATTCGGTTTAACTAAAAGCGATCTTCTTGATCGTCACTCATGGCTGAGAGCATTCCAGGAAGTCCCGGACTCATAGGAATGGTGGGAGACGACATGGGATTCATACCCATTCCCATCAGGTAGGGGTTGACCGCCATCGGCTCTGAAACGGGAATGTTCGGTGGAGCCGCGTTGAGACGGTCCGCCACGAACACGAAGTTTCCGTCCGGGTGCGAGGGAGCCGTCTGCATGTTGTACTTGGAAGTCGTTTTCATCGTTCCATCGGCGGGGTCGGCATAGGTCACCATGTCTCCCTCGGTCTTGACGATGGTCACGATGTGACCGCGCCCGGACGGAGAAAATTCGGGGCCGTTGAGAGCCACGATGACAGGAAGCTTCTCCTGATTGACCTTCTGATCGATCATCGCCCAGGAGTTGGCGCTCAAGTTTCCGTTATCGTGCCAGTCAAAACCGGAGGACGCGCTTTCCGATTTCAAAGCGTTGAGCAGACCGAAACCGTACTTCTGGTCGACATCCATGTCGGTCATCGACTTACCGGTCAAAGAGTTGATACACATCGCCACGCTGGTCTGTCCGCAAGAAACGCCGTTGGACTGAGCTAACGGAGAAACTTCTCTAGCACCCGAGGGGCGAATGGAGGGGTTGTAATAGGCTCCGTTCATCCCCATCGCGCTCAACTTGCCGAGAGCCGCGTTCGGGTCGGTTCCTTTAATGGCGTTCTTGGCCTCGGGGGCGGCCTGGCTTGCCATCATTTCGTTGAAAACGGCGGAATCAACGGTGGGCCCACGATCGAGCTTCTGTTCGATCTGGCGAATACGGTTCTCAATACTGTCGATCTTGTTTAACAAAGCCTAGACTCTCCTTGCCTCATCACTATACTTCAAGTCCCCACTCCTGTCGTCCGCCCTGGGTTACAAAGTTGTTACAAACAAATGAACTACCGCCACGCAGTCTCTTCCAGAGCCCTCTTGGCCCAGTCCGATTCACCGGCTTTAAGGGTCGGAAGCTCCATCAGCGACTTCACGTTACTATACTGAGCGCTCTGATAGTCTTCCACACGGCCACTCAAAACCGCTTCTTTGACTTGAGCGATCCCCTCGGCCAGAGACCACTTCGGCTCAAAACCGAGCACTCGTCGAATCTTGGAAAAGTCGACTCGATAGTTCCGACGATCTTCCGATGTGCCCATCTCGACGACCTCGGCTCCTTCGACCTGCTCGGCGATGAGACGCCCCGCTTGTTCCAAGGTGTAGTTTTGCTCGTTGGAGCCGACGTTGAATATCTGATCCCGCACCGCGTCAAGTGGAGCTTCCAGCGCTTTCAACACACTGAGCGCGGCGTCGTCCACGTGGAGAAAAGGTCGCCACTGGTCTCCGCCAAAAAGGGTGATCTTCTTTTCTCGACAGGCCTTGGCGGTGAGCAGGTTGATCACCAGGTCGAATCGGGTTCGTCCGGAAAAACCGTAGATCGTCCCGAATCTGAGGCAGACCGCCCCAAAGGTGTCGCTCGACATCCGAAAGAGCAACCGTTCGCAAACGATCTTGGTGCGTGCGTACAAAGACACAGGGTTTAACTTGGAGTTCTCGTCGAGCAGTTCGTCGCTGGCCCCGTAGACCGAACAGGTGCTGGCGAAGACGAAGCGAGAAACCCCACTTCCTTTGGCCACCTCAGCGATCATTCGAGTGGCCATCAGGTTGATCTCGATGGTCAGATCTTCGTCGAGATCACAAGCCGGATCGCCGACTAACGCCCCCAGATGAACGACCGCGTCCATCCCTTGAACCGCCCGTACGACGTGGTCTATCTGGCGAAAGTCTTCTCGCATCAGTTCGACCTGACCGCTTTCGAGAAACGGCTCGATAGGGGAGGTTCCGTACATCATTCGGTCGAGCAGTCGGACCTTCATGCCTTTCTCCACCAGCTTAGGTATCAAGGCTGAGCCGATATAGCCGCCGCCGCCGACCAACAGAACTTTCTGAACGGACCGTTCCGGCTCGACATCTAGAAGCTTCTCGGCTTGTTTGAGGGCCGTCCATCCCACCGACCAGAGTCGAGCGCCAGCGACAAAAAGTATGGTGAGAGCCCAGCAGGTCAACCAAAGTGTGACGGAAAGCCCACCCCCCCAACGGACCTGCATGATATTGGGGATGTTGAATCCGGTGGAAAGTCCAAAGGCACAGGCTCCATAAAAAAGATAGGCCAAGGTGACACAACGAAGGATCAAAAATCCTTTGGCTTGTGGAGCATAGGCCCGCCCATACGTATAGAAGCCGTTGATCAGAAAGGCGCCGACGCAACAAGCCGTCAAGAGTAGGGCGTTAGGAATGTACATCTCGACATACTCGAGAAACATCTGCCGCAATTCGGCCGCCCCCATTTGCGGGTTGCGGTTGACCAAATTCACGGCCCTCATCAGCATAGCGACAAAGACGGCCGCATGGACCAAAACCGTATCCGCTATAACCCGGATGAGAATGGCTTTTCGCAGCACGGTTCGCATCTGTGAATGAAATTTCGCGTTCAGCGGTAACTCTTCCCCTTTGAGGGGTTTGATGAGAGCGGCCCAAGGAGCAACCGAGGCGCCCAGAGAATCGCCTTCTCACTCGAATTTTCGGAGGTACAACCTTTTGAAGTTACTACGCAGCCAACGAAGCCGCCTGGCCGTGGCCTCGGTTTCCGCCCTCGCGGTTCTGACCATGATGGGCGCCAATATCACCAGCGCGCGCCAGGGGCTCCAAGATCCCCGTCCCAGCGTTGAGCTCTCCCAAACCAGCGACCCGGACGGTGCGGGGGTGCGCCCGGCTGGTCCCGAGCGGGTTGAGGGAGAGCTGGTCGTCGACCTTAAGGACGAGCTTTCCAGCTCTGAGCTTCAAGCGTTCGCCGCCCAGCACAGCCTCGCTCTTCGCTTCTCCAGCGATCCTGGTCGTAAGCACAACAACACTATAGCCACCGTCTCGGAAGAACGGATGCCGGAGGTGATCGCCGCCTTGGAAGCCGATCCCCGGGTGGAAACCGTTGATCCCAACTATCTCTTCCAGCTCACGGCGCTACCGATGGAGGGGGAGAAAGATTTCCCTAACGACCCTCGTTTCGACGAGCAGTGGCACATGACAAAGATCAATGTGCAACAGGCCTGGCCCGTCTCGGTTGGCCGCGATGTCGTGACCGCCGTGATCGATACCGGCGTGGCCTATCAGAACTTCCAAGACTTCCACCGGGTGGAAGATCTCGACCAGACCGCCTTCGTCACCGGCTATGACTTCGTCAACAAGCGGGTCGAGGCGCTCGACGATCAGTGCCACGGGACTCACGTGGCCGGGACCATCGCTCAGTCGACCAACAACGGCAAGGGTGTGGCCGGAGTCGCTTTCGGAACCACGATCATGCCGGTCAAGGTGCTCTCTCGTACCGGTTCCGGGACACTGGCCGATGTGGCCGACGGAATTCGTTTCTCGGCAGACAACGGCGCCACCGTCATCAACATGAGCCTGGGTGGACCGTTCCCCAGCGCCAGTCTGGCCGACGCGGTCGCCTACGCCCATAAAAAGGGTACCATCGTGGTCTGCGCGGCCGGCAACTCGGCCACCGAGCGCAAGGAATACCCGGCCGGATTCGATGAAGCCGTCTCGGTCTCTTCGATCAACAAAGACGACGGGATCGCTTTCTACTCCAACCGGGGGGAGAGCATCAGCTTCGCCGCTCCCGGCGGGGATACCCGGGCCAACGGGCCTTCCGGCGGCGTTCTGCAGAACACCATCCATCCCGGTAACTACAAGGAATCCAACTACTTCTTCTTCCAGGGGACCTCGATGGCCGCCCCTCACGCCGCCGGAGCGGCTGCTCTAGTCGCCTCCACCGGTGTGACCCAGCCCGACACCATCGAGTGGGTTCTGCAAAAGACCGCGCGTCCCATCGACGCTCCGGCCAAGGCCGGCTACGGCGCGGGGATCCTCGACGCCGAAGCCGCCGTGAACCTGACCGGCGTGACCTTCAAGACCGTCCAACTGGCTCTAGCACTGCTTATCGTCGCCATCGCCGGAATACCGATGATACGCCGTAAAGCCTTCGGCCAATTGGCCCTGACCGTACCTACCGCGGTGCTCGGATCGAGCGGCCTCTTCTTCCTGGCAGTCCTGTTTCCGTGTGTCACCGCCTGGTCCAACTTCTGGACTCTGGGTCTACCTTCTTGGGGTATCCCGCTGATGGGAGCGGCCCATCATGGAAATCCTATCTTCTTGAGCTGCCTGCTACCGATGCTGCTCTCCGTGGTGGTGGTGGAGAAACCCACCCTCCGATCGCTGGTCTCCGGCCTGGCGGCTGGCTTCGCCGCGCACCTGCTGTTCGCGGCGGCGCTCTCCACCGTCAGCGTGCTCTACATTCCCGCCGTTCTGGGACGTCTGTGGCTGGTGGCCAACGGTCTGCTCTGCGTGTTCCTGGCCGTGGTATTGGCTGAAGAGCACCCTTAGCCGCCCTAAGAAGCACACACGAAGAGGAGAGCTCGTCCCGGCGGGCTCTCTTCTTTTCATCAATCGGAGGTTTTGGTAACTCTTCGTTCAAGATCTTCGGGATCAATTCATATAATGTAGGTTCCATGTTGAATAGCCTTGCCATCTCCAACTCTTCTTCCAGCCTTCGTGGAACGCAGTTCGCGCGAAAGGGAGCGGAGCCGACTCAGGAAGCTCCGCTCGATCCTCAAGAGCAGAAGGAGTTGGATCAATGGGTCAAGCGCTCCCAGCCGGAGCTCGGCTTGCTGAAATCCCCCCCAGCCGGAGCGGCGGGGCCTAAGGCCAAGGCGGCGCAAGGCTATCTCGACAGCCTGGTTCAGGATCTGGCCGGTGAACGTTTGAAAAAAGACGGCATCGCTCTGAGGGTCGAAGTTTTTTCCGGAGATGTCGCCCAGATCGGGCTTGACGACGATAGTAAGCAAGAGAAGCGTTGGGAGAAAGACAATCCCGGCAAGCCCTGGCCGATTCGAACCTGGCTGCAGGCCCCCAAGGAAGGGGAGAAGCCGCTCTACCGGCTGGCCGTCACCCAGGGGATGTTGGAAACTCTCAAGACGCGGGAGGAGCTGGCCTTCGTGGTGGCTCACCAGTTGCAGGTGCTGTTAACCCACAACGCCGAGGACCCCAATAATGAGGAGACCCTCAAAGTCGGACAGCAGTCCTTTCTAGAATCACGCCAGTTTCAGCTGCAAAACGATTCGGCCGCCCTAGACATGATGGTTCAGGCCGGTCTGAATCCGCAAGGCGCGCTCGGCGCCCTCAATAAACTTTATAGTAGGTTTGGTCCCACTTATTCCAAAGACGACCAGCGGGCAGCTTTGGGAGCCGCGGCCAAGGTTCAAGAGCACGAGGGGATTCGCTTTTCCGCCATGCAGCTGCAGGTGGAGAACCTGCGGCGCACGGGCCATCCCTCCACCGCCAATCCGCTCAACGAGATTCCTAACGAAATCGTGGTCGAGGCCACCGGCGAGTACGACAGCCCGCTGGAGAACTTCGCCGCTTTCCAGAACGCTATGAACAGCGTGGCCGAAGACCTGGCCGGGGACACGACTCCCGAGTGGATGTTCGGAGGAAAATCCGCCAATCCGGCGGTGGAGCTTCTCAAGAAACTTGACCCCGATCCGGCCGAATACGAAAAGGCGCTGCTCGGGGTCTGTGAGCACCTCAATACCACCTCGGACAATCCCCAGCACCGCGTCAACGGGCTACTGCGCTTGGCCCTGGCCCTCGAAGGGAAGCCTTTCCCCACGCCCTTTTCCCAAGAGGGGATGGCTGGCATTCGCGACTTTCTCAACACTAACGCCGAATGGACCCAGGAGAGCTTCCTCTCCAGCCTGACCGGACCTCAGGGCAGCAGTTTGCATCGACGCTTCGCCGAGGAAGTTCAACTCAACGAGACCTTTCAACAGATCAGCTCGCCACTGACCAGTGCTCCGTCGGCCTGGGCCAAGCTTGTCGAGCAGGCTCCCGTCAACTACAGCCGAGACTCCGCGACGAGCCAGTTCAAAATTGAGGGTCTATCGGAATTCCTCACCCTCAACAACATGGAGGACCGGCGCGACGGGGCTCTCCACGAGACTTACAACAAGGCTCTCTTCACCGTGATCGAAGGGCAAGACCCGGCGGCTCTTTCTCAAGAGACCAACGTCGCCGGCCTGCCCCGAGGACTCGCCTTCGCCAACGAGATTCGCGGCGCGGCCAAGAACGCCGATCCCGCTGTGGCCTTGCGCTTACGGGAAAGTATGAAGCCGATCGAGGAGGCCTCCAACGCTGTGCGCGAGGACAACGCACGGCTACGCCTGCGCCCCCCGATCAGTGCGCCGAAGCAGTTGGACGACTACCTCAGAGGCCTCTTCGCCTCGGAGGCCGCCGGCAGCTTCGGCGCCAAGTTTGAAGCCGAGCTTCCGGCCCTGCTCCTAGACCTCGCCCGAACCTGCAATCATCAATCGGACATCGTTTTCGCCGATGGGCGCCCCGATCCGATGGACCCCGGGCTGGAGCGCCGGCTTTCGGGCATGCTCAAAACGGCCAAGCCCGAGGAGAAAGAAGAGATCTCCACCTTCCTTCATCGCAACTGGAATCACGAACTTCGCGTTCCGACCCAGAGCCCCCGCCGAGAGCACACCGTGGAGCTGGCCAAGCACCTGGCGGGACTAGAGCACGGCGAATTGGTGCGCCAACTGTCTCAGCAAGACATTTCGCAACACTCCGATTTTCTCCGCAAGACTCTGCTCGACGGCTACGGACTGGCCGAGACGGCCCTGCCCGACGCTGGCACCGCCAGTCTCTCGGCCCTCGAGAAGCGGGTCTCCGAGGGCGAGTTCAAACCTAAGAGAGAGAACTATAAGGACCGCACCGAGTACAACAAAGCCCGTGATGCCTACAAGGCGCGTCAGAAGTCGATGCAGGAGCTCACCAGCTTCCTCGCACCGGTAGAGGCGCGCGGAATCCTCTCTCGCCTGGCCGTGCTGGGTCACGATACCGAAACCAGTCTGGCTGTGGCCAAGACCCTTTCCAAGGACGATTTTCTTTCCATACTGCAAAGCGCCGAAGCCGCCGTGGAGCGAAGCAAGGTGGTTCAGAAAGTCGCTGGAGGCAACGGATTTGAGGTTGTGGGTACCGACGCGGGAACCTTCTTGATCGACGGTTTTCTCGCCGTGGAGCCGTCTTTTGAGACCATCGACGCCTTCTACGAGATGGCCACACGGACGGGGGAGATCAGCCCCGGTGCGATCGAGTCACGAGCCGACACTCGAAGCCGCATGGGTAACGCCCTCTACGCCCGACTAGAAAAGCTAGAGCCCGAGGCGCTGCGAGAATGGCTAGGGAAAGACCGGGTCCTCGATACTCTCAAGCCCGATCAGGCCTCCACGCTTTTCCTCAAGCTGTTGGGAGAGACCGCTAAACCGGGCGGCTCCATCGGAGCCCTGGGCGCCGCCGTGTCGGACCTGGACGAAACCTTCAAACTCAGAGAAAAGCACGCCTTAGCCTACGTAATGATGCGCGACTCGGTGACCGAGACGGCCAAACTGCAGCCCGGAAACCTCGATTCCGTCTTCCCGCCTGAAGAGAAAGGGCCGGTCGACTACCTGGCCCAGTTCCGAGCCCAGCTGACCGGTCTTTCCGGGTTGATCGCCATGACACGCAATCACGGACCCAAAGACCAGCTCGCCACCATCGAATACTTGATGGGGCGCAGTGAGGAGATGCCGAAGTTTCTGGAGCGCGCGGCCGAGGATCAATCGCTAGGTCCGGTAGCTCAAACCATCCGTAACGCCCGCCAGTCTTTGGGAGAGTCCGAGCTTGCCGTACGAGTCATGGTGGCCAACAGCTTTCTAGCCGGACCGAACGGATTACTGAAGTCGCCGGAAGGGAAGGAGGCTGTGCTCAGCCACTTTCTAGCCGGCGTGGAACCGCGCTCCTTAAAACTAGCCCGACCCATCACTCAGGCCATTCTGGCCTCCCAGGGCGACGCCGACAGCTTGGCCGTGGCCGCCGTCTTGGGGCAGAAACCGAAAAAACGTGGCGACTCCTCCAAGCTGACCGAGGCCGACATCTTGAGCCGCGTCTTCGACTCGTACGGCGTTCCCGGCATCAAGATGAAGCAGTACCTGGCTTTTACCAGTCAGTTCGAGCAGTACCGGGAAGCCTTCGAGTCGGCCCAGGACGCCGCCAACCCTCTCAACTACTTCGAAACGCTGCGCCTGATCCAAAATCGCTTCGGCGACGAGTGGCCGGCCGACCTCAAGGTCGACCGAGTCCTGGGCAGCGGCTCGGTCAACGTGGCTATCCGCTACACCGACGAATCGACCGGAAAACGCGAGGTGGTCTCGCTCGGACGCCAAGACATCGTGGAGCAGACCGACTATGACTTCAACCGCTTCAACAAATTCGTCGACGCCCTGGTGGCTACCGACGAAGGTCGTGAGAACTTCGGCTTCATCAAGGGCTTGATCAACATCATTCGGGCCTCGGTGGGACTAGAGTTCGACAAAGAAGCGGCCAAGGCCGTGCAAAAACAAGCCTTTGAGCTCTACAAGCACAAGTTCGACGACGGCTGGACCTTGCGCAGTATCGACGCCTACAAGGCGGAGAACCTGGGTCTATTCATGGAAGAGGCAAAGGGTCGCACGGCGCGCAAAATCTTGACCGAAAAGCCGGAGCTATACCAGCAGGCCATGCGACACATGGCCGAAGCCGAGTTCAACCTGCTCAAAGGTCGCGACGCCAGCGGGAACTTCAAACCGAAGCCAAACTTCGCCAATCCCGACATTCACGACGGACAAGTTCTCATCGAGGAGGAGACCAAGACTGTCACCGTGCTCGACTTTGGACAGGCGGTCCCCATCTCTAATGAGGAGCGAGAGCTGGGCCTTGACCTGATAACGGTCCTGGGTAAGCTCCATACGGCCAAGGGCGCGGCTAAGATGCTGAACAAGCGCTTCTTCCCCGAGGCCAAGAAAGGGGAGGGGATCCAGAAAGAGGACATCCGCAAGCTGTGGAAGGGCTCCAAGCAGAAGATGGATCTTTTCATCCGTCTCCTGGCTTTGGTCTCGGAAAAAGGTGCGGAGGTTCCGCTTTCGACCGTTCATTGGATCCTCGCTTTGAACCGCCAGTACGTGCTGGGGGACAAACTGGATCAGTCGATCAAGGGCCAGGTCGTGGGTCTCGCGATCGGACACCGTCTGGGTGTCAGCCTGCGAACCTTCAACACAGCCCAGGCGGCTCTGGCCAAGGCTCAACAGATCGCAAGCTCGGTGGTCTCCGGCATCGCCGGATGGGTCACCGGCTGGTTCACCGACGAGACCGCCAAAGCCGCCGCCGACGGCGAACTGGAAGTCAAGTCGCTCGGCCAGGTCAAGGGCTTCGCCGGCCTGTTGGCCGAAGCCCAGGAACCCAAAGCCAAGCCCCCGGAGAAGGCTTGGCGCTCGAAGGATTCGTGGGGGTTCTACCTCGACAACTTCGAATCGCCGTCCGACGGAAAAACGGAAACCTAGGGGAAGGCTATGCGGAGAGATTTCAACTCCCTGGGGAGCCTTCCGGGCACCGGATCCCTCAACCGCTCGACCCCGACGACCGGCAAACCCGCGGCCTCGAAGTCGAATGAAGTCTGTCCCTTTAGCGGTGAAAACTTCAGCCCCGGCGCCTCAGCTGTCGAAGGGTGCCCTTACATGGCCGCCAAGAAAAAGCTGGAGGCGGTGGCTCAACTCAGCAAAGTCGCCCAGCCGACTCCGCCCGCGACGGAGACCCTTAAGGAGAGCTCTGAGGGCGGTGGACGTCAGGCCGCCCTCGGGTCCACTCCGTCTCCTCCGCTGCTTGGGGTCGCTAAGGGGCTCGGGTTGGAATTCCGCAAAACGGGGCGCGGACTTGACTTCTGGCGCACCAAGTTCAAAACGCTCAGCCCCGAGAAGGCGGTGGAGCTAGCTTCGGTCTACAAGTCCTTCGAGGCGCGCTCGGCCAGCGGCGACTGGAATCCGGTCGGCAGTATCGAGGAACTCAGGGCTCTCATCCACGCGGCCGACAAGGAAGCCAAAAAGCAAGCTTTGATGGCTCAGGGTATGGCCAGCGCCCAACAGGTCGCCGACTCGATGACAGGCCTTCCAGTCAACGTGTCGGCCCAGGCGGGCGCGGCCCCCGATCTGGCCGAGGTGGGAAGTCCGGCCCAGGTCGGCCTGCTTTCCTTCGCTCGCGGCATGGCGCGACACTACGGGAGTCCGCTGCAGTTCCTACAGGAGTTCCACGCCAAGCACGGCCGCTCGTTCGAGGTGAACACTCCCACCCATGGCAACTTTCTTTTCGACACCCGGACCGACGTGATCACCGACGCCCTCAAGGAGACCGATGGGGGAGACAACCGCTTCAAGAAGTCGGAGCTGCAAGGCCACGGCGCGGCCTTTCTGATCGGCAAAAAGAACATGTTTACCTCCAATGGTGAGGACTGGTCGGTGGTTCAGACGGCGTTGCGCGGTCACCTGACGGGCAAAAAGGTCAACTCTCCCGAGATGGTCGGCAAGCTGACCGGAATCTTCGACGACCATCTCAAGGGTCTCAAGGAGCAAGCCAAGGCGTCCCCTAACGGCACCATCGAGTTCGACGCGCGCTCGGTGATGCAGACAGCCGTGCTCGACGTCGCCTTCCAGCTCTTCTTCTCCACCAAGCTGCCCAAAGAAGAGCTCAAAGAGTTCCAGGAAGCCTTCAACACTCAGATGAGCTGGCTGCCCGAGGAGACGGTGAACCCCACCGACATTTCTCTCTCCAAGCTGCCCGGGATGGGCGAGTTGAGAAACGCCTACAGCACCTTGGACAAACTGGCCGACAAGATGCTCCAAGAGCGCCGCGCCAACCCCAACAAACCCGGCGACGTGCTGGACTCGTTCATGGAGGCCAAGGACCCCGAAACCGGAGGACCTCTGTCCGACGAACGTCTCAAGCACGAGATTCTTTCCCTGTTGGAAGCAGGTCATGAGACCACCGCCTCCATGATGGGCTGGTCAGTCTTGATGATGGCCAAACATCCCGAGGAGTACAAAGCTTTGCAGGCCGAGATCGACCAGGTCGTGGGGGCCGACGCGCCGGGTCAGGAAGCCGTTCGCGGGTTACCCCGAGCGGGCGCCATCATCAACGAGACCTTGCGAATGTTTCCGCCGTTCTATCTCTTCATGCGTCAAGCGACCGAGGACGTCACCATCGGCGCGCCGGGCTCGCAGGTTCACGTCAAGAAAGGCACGACCCTGGTCAGCAGCCTGTACGAGACCAACCGCGATGAAGACGCTTGGGGAGAGGAGAAAACCGGCTTCCCCGCCCACGAATTCCACTCGGCCCGCTTCGACTCCAAAGGCGACGAGCGCTTCATCCCCTTCGGAGCCGGCAAGCGCGCCTGCACCGGCCAGTCTCTCGGTCGTCTGGAAGGTAACCTCATGCTGGCCCGACTGGCTCAGGACTTCGACATCCTACCCGACGACCACAAGGGTGCCGGAGTGGAGCTCCACTCCAACCTTTCCATCCATCCCAAAGAGGGAACGGTGCGTCTGAAGCTACGCGACAAGTCCGTCGACGCGACAGCTTAGGCTGTCTTTTCGTCAGCTTTGTAGCGGCTCTGAGAAGAGCAGTCGATTCCCAAAAGGGTCTCCGACTAAGACAGTTCGGGCGTTCCAAGGAGAGATTTCCAGTCCAGGTCGGCTGTAGCGGTAGTTCTTGGCTATCAACTCAGCGTGATACGCCTCCAGACCATGCGTTTCTATGAAGACTTTGGCTCCCGGACAACAGTCGCCGTGATGTTCGGACAGATGCAGGACAATGTCTCCCATGGAGATCTGCATATACAAGGGCATGTCTGGTTCGAATCGGTGCTCCCAATCAACCTGAAAGCCCAGCCAATCAAGGTAGAACTCACGAGCCTTGGCCAGGTCGAAGATCCGTAGTACCGGACTTACTTTGGAGTTTTCAAGTCGCGCCATCTACACCTCCGAACCGTCTTGTGGAGCCTGCTCTTCCTTCGCTCGGAAGTCGTCAAACTGCCGGCCCGCCAGATAGGCGGCTTGAGCCCAAAACGCCACCATCACAAGAACCAGACCCAGCAGCGCGAGCTGTCCGACTTTCTCGGGGAAACCCATGAGCGTGGCCAGTGAAACCAGGGCTAAGGCCAGCAAGGAGGCGCCCGCGTCACCGAACCGCATGACCGGCCCCTCGATCATGGGTTTGAATTTGAACTTTGTCTCCTCGTCGGTGGCCGAATAGAGAAGCTCCTTGGTGGCGTTATTCAAGCTGTAGTTCATCGACCCCACGACCACGACCAGCACTTCCACCACCAGGATGTCCAACGGGAAGCTGAAGGCTATCGCCGCGCCCGCGGCGAGCACTGGTAGCGCCACCGCGGCGTAGCGCACACCCACGAAACGAAAGAGAAAGCGCGCCACCACCAGAACCAAGACGATTCCCAACACGCCCTGGTAGAAGTAGATGTCGGAAAAGACGCCTCGCGTGCGCTTCTCGCAGCCGACCTGATATCGTTGGTAGTCCGCTTGAAGTGTTTTCGGAGTCTGCCCCGAGAGCTGAGCCAGGCGGACCAACTCGGAGGAAACCTCCTCGGAACTCTTTCGCTTGAGAGTGTGCACCGCCTGATAGCTGTCGGCGGGCAGGTAAGTGAAGACCTGCCCGAACTGTTCTCGCCCCACGCCCTGATCGATCGCACGATTGGAGCTAAAATCCAAAACTCCGGTATTGAACACCGCTAGGACAAAGACCATGATGGCGATTCGGCGGACGTAGGGCCGTCTCAAAAGCTCGCGTATATCTCCCCAGAAGTCTCCCCCTTCCGCTCGACCTGCTGTCTCCTTCGATGCCGAGGTGTCGGGCGCTTCCTGGGCGCGCTCACGGCGACGTTGGCGCGAGCCAAGAAAAAGAAGCACCAGAGCCAAACCCATACTCAAGGCCGAAGCCTGAGCCGGATAGTCCGACCAGGCAGAATCCGAGAGCATCTTTGACAGACCGGATCCAAGCATTCCCCCCAGGGTGCTTCCGACCATGATGAAACCGTAGCAACGCTCCGCTTGCTCGGGCAGAAAGATATCGTTGATACAGGCCCACATAGCCGCGAGGGCCAGCGCGAAATAGGCCGAGGCGAAAAAATAGAAGGCGACGACCGCGACTTTTCCGGGATGGGCCAGAGCCACTCCGAAACCCAACTTGACCACCATCATGGCGACATAGGCCCCGGCCACCAGACGGTACTTGTCCACCCGGTCGGCTAAGATATTGAACAGCTTGGTGATGGCAAAACAGAGGACCGCGACTCCCAGATAGACCACGGGAAGAAAGCTAGCGTCAAACTCTTTGAGGAACTGCGAATTTCGCAGCGGCTTAATGAGATAGTAGGATATGAGGAGACAAAGTAGCGCGGCGAAACAGAGGACGACGCGGACCTGTTCACCCTCACGGGCACCCGTGAGGGCAAAAACGATTCGCGAGAAGAAGTGATTCAGAGAGAAAGATCCCAGTCTTCGAGTAGCTGGTTAACCATCCGCTGAGCCATCCAAGGCGGTAAATTCGGGTGTCGAACGATGAGATAGATCAAAAGAGCCAGAGCTAGAAGTCCTATCAAAACTCGGGTCACGGTGCGACCAAAGCTTTCCTTCTGACGACCCTCACCGGTCGTCTCTTCTTTTTGGCGCTGCTCCTCGAAATGACGTTCGCGCAACTTCTCGGTATCGGTGCGAGTCTTCTTCTGCTTCCAACCGTCGAAGCGCGCTTTAGCCTGGTCGACACCGCCGGTCAAAAAGGGGATCGCCTCGCGCAGAGAACCGGGGCGGGGAGTTAGACTTTGAGTCGGCTCTCCGGAGAGAACCTCGGCATCAAGATCCGTACCACAGCTCTCACAGAACTTGGCTTCCGGAAGATTTTCGGCGCTACAACGCGGGCATCGGCGGGTCATGGGCGGCCGCTTCGCTTCCCTGGCAAGAAAGCCTCTACCGGGGGAGCCTTTCTCGCCTACCTCGGAAGTGTTAAACTCCGGGTATGCGAGCTCGCTTCTTTCTATATGTACTGCTGATGGCTATCATCGCGGCTTTCACAGACCCAAGTTTCGCCCAGTCAACCGATCCCGACAATCCGTCACCTGTAACCAATGGTGTCATCGAGGGCTCGGTGAGTGGAAATCTGAACGACGATAAAGTCTACTACTATGTTTTCTATGTTCAAAAGGGACCTTTCGATCTCACTGTTGACATAGAGCCCACCAAAGAAACCGGTGGTGGGCTGATCCAATGGTTCTACTTGGATTCTAAATTCGAAAGAATAAAATGGGATCAGGTTTCCGCCCAAGGCACCCCGGAAAGAAGAGTGATGTCTTCGACGGCACTCTCCAAACAGAAGGTTATTCTGAAAGTTGTCGTAGGTGGCAATTTTAGTTATAAGATGAAATTCTCGGGCAGCGGATTTCTCCACTAAAGTTTGCCTTGGTTAGAAACCAGCGTCCGGATAAAATTGCGACGATGCAAGGGACACGGACCATGATCTAGGATAGCCCTACGATGCTCCTCGGTTCCGTAGCCCACATTGCGGGAGAATCCGTACTGAGGGTAGGTTCGGCAAGCCTCAGTCATCAACGCATCTCGGTAAACCTTGGCTAGAATTGAGGCCGCCGCGATCCTCAGACTCGTATCGTCTCCCTTGATGACCGCGCGTTGAGGACCGCTCCAAGAGGGGAGGGGAAACTTTCCGTCCACTAGCAAGGAGCAACTCTTCGGAAGCTCGGCTGATTCAAGAGCACGGGACATGGCTAGAAATGTGAGATGATGAAGATTGGTCTCACCACCGAATTCCTCGGCTTCCACAATGCCAAAGCCCACATGAGAGGCCACGGCTTTGATCCTTGGTACCAGCGATTCACGCTCGGCCGGCGAGAGCTTTTTGGAGTCGCGCAAAAAGGGGAGTAACGGTGGGGGAGAGGAGAGGACCAAGCAAACCGCCACCAGGGGACCCGCCAGCGGGCCCCGGCCCACTTCGTCCATCCCGACCAGGATGGAAGTGGAAGAAAAGGCTTGGCGGTCAAAGTCGACCGTCGCGTCAAAGTGGGAGAGGGCTGCCTCTAGAGCGCGTCCCGCCACACCGGTTGGTGGAATCGCACGCTGAAGCCTTTCACGGTCGGCTCCATGGTCGAGGAGTTGATAGGTCTGCTGGAAGATCTTACGGATGGGGCCGAATTCATGCCCCGGGGCAGGAAGCCCTCTCGGTCTCTAGACGGGGAATGTAGACGGCTCGTGCACCATGGGTGGTAGCATCCGCGTAGCGAGCGAAGCGATTGACCCAGCCGTTTTTCCAGGGGGGTAGCTCGCCCGCCTCTTTGATTTCCGAGAAACTCTGAAAAGTTTCGCCAGGTTGTGAGAAGAACTTACCCGGGAAAGTTCGTCCGGTCAGAAGTGGAACCAGATCGCGATTGTTGTAGAGGTGGTGATAGGTAGGACCTTCGGGAAAGGTCCAGGCCGAGCCGCCTAGAGTGGTCAGGGTGATAGGGGAGAGAGCTTTCTGAGCCTGGTCCCCAGTCAGACCCTCCTCCTGAAGGTCTTCCAAAACCTCACCCAACGCGCGACTTGCGATCAGTGCTCCCTGGCTATGGCCAACAAGATGGAGTGGTTTTCCCTCGCGCAGGGCGTCCTGAATAACCCGGCTGGTCGTCTCCACGGCCTTGTTCTCAGCCACGCCCAACTTGTCGCCCGCGCACTGAAGGACATCCCGCAACATCCCTTTGGTCGCATTGTGAATACCGACAACCTTGTAGCCCATGTCGGCCAATGCTTGAAGGTCGGCCCGTTGCAGTTCGAGATCGGACATAATGCCGTTGATCATTACGGCTGTCCCGCGAACTTCCACGCCGCTCTTGGGCAAAAAGGCGTCCACCTGATCCAGTGGAGTATCACCGGGCTCTGTGGAGTTCGCTCCAACCAGAACACCGTCATGGTGCCAATCTCCCTCGGTATCGAGAGACCATCCAGGAGGCTTCTGTCCTATGGGCGGAAAGAGCGGCTGGGCCGAAGTGATGTTCACATTTCGACCATAGCCGCCTCGCCTTAAAAAAGGCTCAACTGAGCGAGAGCCTATGTGTAGAGGATGTAGCCGCTGGAGGCCAGATCTTTGAGTGTCACCTCGGTCGGACCCTTCACGACCACGGGGCCGTCGGAGCTGATTTGGTGCTCCACGTGAAGGTGGCTGGTCGTCACAGCGACGTTGTTGTTGTTGAGAATGACGAGCCGATCAGCTGTTTGAGGGCGCAGGCGGGTGGCCGACACAGTTGTGGAACCGTAGTAGGCGTTAGGCTCGTTCTTAAAAACAGTAAGGTCACCATGGTTTGTGTTGCCTGAGAAGACGGCCGTTGTCTCTCCGCCGGCTAACTGGCCGCCCACGCGAACTTCACCCTTGACACCTTTCGCCAGGTCCTGTTCGGTCTCATCAAGATCCCGCCAGCGTTGGAATTCGTCCTTCATCTCGTCAAGGCTGGTTTGAGCCTCTTTCTTATCGAGTTCCTGGCGTCTTGGGGCGCCGTTTTGTAGAAATCCTGGGACAATGTTGCGAGCGTAATCGGGGAGTATCATTATGAGTATTCTTCTTTCTATAAATGAAGTTCTTTTCGACTTGCACTATAGCTGGGACAGGTGGTCCGGAGATTGGCACGACCTCAGCCGCGCGCCCTGAGATGTGAACGAGAATTGAACATCAGAACAAGCAGTCAGACTCGCTGCCAGGTGATGCGGAACGCTCGTTCTCCGAAGAGATTGAGAAAGCGATCGAAAGCGCGGCGGGTCTGGTGTTCTCCACCCTTATCGGTGAAGCCCCAGCTTTCCGCCAGGCTTTCCAGAGGCTGCTCTGTCCAGACCTTTTCTTCCAGGCTCTCAAAGCGGGGGAGAAGCTCGAATAAGCGTCCCCGGTCACGGAGCTCGATGAGAAGTTCCCGTGCCACCTCCGCCCAAGGGAGGACGTCGCGCCGAACCGAGCCGATAGCCGAAAGGACCGCGAGAGCCTTTCTCCCCTCGATTCGAGGATACAAGATCCCAGGGGTATCCAACAATTGATAACGGCCCGCCACACTGACCCATTGGGCGCCTCGGGTCAGCCCGGGCTTTTTGCCCGCCTTGAAGCGACCCTGTCCAACCAGGCGATTGAGTAGGGTCGATTTTCCCGAATTGGGAAGCCCCGCCACCATCAGTCGAGGGTCTCTGGGCAAGAGTCCTTTGCTCGCCCGCTTCTCCGTGAGCTCCTTTTCGAGTTTACTCAACATCGGTGTCAGGGGCCCCGCGCCGTGTCCCCTGAGCGCGCTCATCTCCACGACGTTGTAGCCACGACTGCTCAATTCTCGACGCCAACGTTCGGTCTCGGCTTCCTCGGCCAGATCGGACTTGTTGAGAACCAGGACAAAGGGAGTATTGCGCTGCTTGAGGATATCCTCGAGCTCGGGATGGCTGGTCGATAGGGGAGCGCGCGCGTCGAGCATCAACAGGACAGCGTCGGTCAGCTTGAGATTGTTCTCCAGCTCTCGCTTGGCCTTGACCATGTGACCCGGATACCAGGAGAATGCCCGGTCTTTGACCACAATCTGGTCTTCAGGAAGCTCCTCGGCTCCCGCCGCGGCGGGCTGAGGGCTCTTCCTCGCTCTCGGGGCCGGTTTCGTTTTAGAGAAACGCCTCTTCATGCTCTCATCCTTACTCGACTCAGCGGATTCTCCCGCCAAAGAAAAAAGAGGCCACTGGGACCTCTTCTTTCTTTGGATTCCGCCTCGAAGGTCTAAGCCTTGTGGAAATCCCGCTTCTCTTTGATGCGAGCCTTCTTACCGATGCGGTCGCGGAGATAGTACAGGCGAGCCTGGCGAACCATACCACGGCGCAAAACCTCGATCTGGGCGACCTTGGGGCTGTGCAGCGGAACGGTGCGCTCGACGCCGATGCCACCGGAAATCTTACGAATGGTGGCGCTCTCCGTCAGTCCATGTCCGGTGCGCAGGATGCAGACACCTTCGAAAGCCTGGATTCGCTCTTTCTCGCCTTCGACCACGCGAAGACTGAGACGAACGGTGTCTCCAGGTCTGAAAGCCGGAATGTCGGACTTTTTGTAAGCATTTTGGATCTCGTCGATCACACTCATGGGAGCTAAACCTCTCTCTTTATAACAAGAACGCGGCCGAGTCTATCACGTCACTTCGCGCTTGGCAAGCGAAATGAACCTGATCTCTCGGCGAGAACCTGAGGTTATCGCTTCATGTCCAAAAATCCTGGCCGACAACCAGCTTGTTCGAAGTTTTTTCAACACCCGGAAAGTTCGCCCCCTATGTCGAAGTTTATCGGCGTGGATAGAATTCGACAACTGCGCCAGGATTGGGCCAAAGCCGAGGCTCTGGAGCGCCAGATCGTCAGCGACACGACGGTCGAGGAGCGGGTTAATCAACTGATCGAAATGTATCGTGTCTTCAAGCCACACTTGGACGAGACGGAAGAGCTTTTCGGACCCGAGCGACGCCAAGCCCTGGCGGAACTGCAGGCCAAACTCTTCAAAGCCGCTGAAAGACGTAAGTCATGGACCAACTCTTCGGCTCCTTAGAGCGTCTGGAGTCGCGCTTAGCCGACGCAGATGTTGAATGGGCCGTTATCGGCGGCTTGGCGGTCGCGGTTTGGGGCGAGCCGCGCCTGACTCGGGACGTCGATGTCAAAGTGGCCATCAAGCGCCATCAAGCGACGGAGGTTCTTAAAGCCTTGGGAGAACAATACACTCCGATCCATGAGATAGAGACTGCCGCAAGCATGGGAGTTCTCTTTTTTGAAGACTCCGATGGAACCCGTATTGACATCATGCTCTCAGACTTGGCCTTCGACGAAGAAGCCATAGCGCGAGCCAAGCGAGTTGCCATTGGCTCGGCAAATCCTCGTGTTTGTACTCCAGAAGATCTGATCATCTACAAGCTTTTGTCCACCAGGCCAAGAGACCACGCGGACGCGGTCTCAGTCTCGCGTCGTCAGGGAAAGAGCCTGGATAGAGAATACGTCCGAGGTTGGCTGCGGGACTTTGAGTTGGCCTTGGATGACTCGACCCTGGTGGAAACTTTCGAAAATCTCTGAACCCCACATTTTGGATCGCCAAACATTTCTTTGACGATCCAAAGTTTATAAGAAGAAAGAGGCTCCGAGAAGCCTCTTTCTTCTTACTGGCCTAGATTGAAAGGATTCGGGGGCTTTTGTTGCTGTTTTTGCCGTTCCTCGGCGGCGGCGGCGCGCTCAGCCATCTCGGCTTCGTAGCGCGCTTTCATCTCACCGGCGGCCTCTCCATAGGCCTCCCACCCGACCACTCTTGAGGAGATCGGATAACGGAGCAACACTTGATCCTCGAGATGGACGACGATCCAGTAATGCCCTTCGGTTTCAAACGGGATGTCGGGAAATCGATTGATAGCTAAGAACGGAGTGTACTGATCTTTAAACTCCAGCGGCTGGCGTGGAGTCTCCAGATGAACTGTCCCATCCGGTTTCAGAATTTTAATGACCTGGTGGAGTCCAGGTCCCGTCCCGCCGATCCAGCCGTTGGCGACATGAAAACCGACATACTGAGGAAGCTGTGGAAATGGGAGGTCGTAAAAAATATACTGGAACGAGGGCGCTTTTTTCTGCTCGTAGTCAACCTCGTAACAAGGAACGGAGAACTGAAGCTTGACGCCATCGGGGGCTCCGCCTGAGGATGTCTCCTGGGGAACCACCTGTTGGGAAATGCTTTTCAAAAAGGCGTTGGCGTCCATACTGTTGTGTCCTTCGCTAACCTTGGGTATCGGTCGTCGACTGACCCAGTATCTCGTTGGCCCGCTCCAGGGTGATCCCCTCGATCTCGACGATCTTCTGGCGGGCTTTCTCACCACTCACTAAGAGTACCTGCGTCTTCTTGACCTCGAGAAGCTTCGACAAAAAGCTCACCAGAGCCGCGTTCGCCTTTCCGTCGACCGCCGGCGCGTTCAGCTTGATATGAAGGCGCCCGTCGTGAACCCCGTCGAGCCCCTCCTGCCGGCTCTTCGGGAAGAGCTTGAGGGCCAGTCGCACCCGTCCTTTGCTGGTCAGCGACAACATCATCAAGCCTCCGAACGGCCGGAACGAGGCAGGAGTCCGAGATACGGTTCATACCAGGTCTCACCCCGGGATTTCAGCAGTTTGATGGCATCTTGAGCCGCGACTTGGCTGGCGTCACGCTTGGAACTTCCCTCACCCCGCCCCAGGACTTCACCACCAAAGGCGACTTCAACCTCAAAATGGGGCTGATGAGAGGGTCCCGTCGCCGAGACGACGCGATATTCGGGAACGGCCGAGAAGATCACCTGGACGCGCTCTTGGAGCCGAGACTTGGCATCCTTGAGGGAGCCGAGACCCTTGTCCATATCCTCACCCAAAAACTTCACTACCGTACGGCGGGCTTGATTGAAGCCTCCGTCGAGAAAGACCGCTCCCAAAACGGCTTCTAGAGAGTTGGCCAGAAGGCTCTCGCGGCGCTTGCCGCCGGAGTTCTCCTCCCCTCTTCCAAACCTCAGGTACTCCCCTAGCCCCAGACGTCCGGCGCAGATGGCCAGGTGCTTCTTGCTGACCAGGTAGCTCTTCATCTGGGCCAGCTGGCCTTCGGGTTGCTGAGGATAGCTGCGATACAGATACTCAGCCACTACCAGGCCCACCACGGAGTCGCCCAAAAACTCTAGCCGCTCATTGGAGACTTCGGCCAAGCCTTCGTTGACCATCGATTCATGGATGAAGGCCTGAGCTAGTAGTTCGGGCCTTGAAAAAGTGTAGCCCAGCCGGTGATAGAGCGGCTCCCAGGAAGGTTCGTTCAGAGCGCTATTCCTCGCACCAGCGGCCGAGTCCCAAGACCACGTTGTGACCGCCGAATCCGAAAGTGTTATTGAGACAGAAATTGACCTCTTGAGCGCGCGCCACGTTGGGCACCACATCGACGGCGCATTCCGGGTCGATCTCTTCGACGTTAATGGTGGGACTGATCACCTGGTGACCGAGAGTCAATCCGCAAACGATCGTCTCGATGGCTCCCGCCGCGCCCAAGGTGTGCCCCGTCATCGATTTCGATGAAGAGACGGCCAGACGCGAGAGGCCTTCTCCGAAAACTGATCTCATCGCCTTTATTTCGCAAGGATCTCCTACTGGAGTGCTGGTTCCGTGAGCGTTGATGTAGTTCACGTCCTCGGGGCTTTTGCCACAATTTTTCAAGGCCTGTGTCATGGCTCGCGCGGCACCTTTCCCGTCGGGGTCAGGGTTTGTCATGTGATAGGCATCGGAAGAGCAGGCATAGCCAAGGATCTCGCAGAGAATTCTGGCTCCCCGCTTCTGAGCGTGCTCCAGGCTTTCCAAGGCGATCACGCCGGCTCCCTCCCCCATCACAAAGCCGTCGCGACCAGTATCAAAGGGTCGCGAAGCTTTGCTAGGCTCGTCGTTTCTCGTCGACATGGCGCGCATGGCGCAGAAACCACCGATCCCCAGCGGGGTAACCGCCGCTTCCGTACCGCCGGCCAGCATGACGTCGGCCTGACCCAGACGGATAGCGTCGTAGGCGCTACCGATGCAGTTCCCCCCGGTGGCGCAAGCCGACACCACGGAATAGGTTGGCCCGCGCAGGTCAAGCAAGATGCTGACCTGTCCAGCGGCCATATTCGGAATCATCATCGGAATGAAGAAGGGGGAGATACGGCGCGGACCCTTCTCCAGCAAATTTGAGTGCTGCTCTTCCCAGGTGGCCATCCCGCCGATTCCCGTGCCGATCATCACTCCCACGCGATCCCTGTCGCAACCGTCCAGGTCCAGGGCGCTGTGCGCCACAGCCAACTTGGCCGCGCCGACCCCGAGTTGAATCACCCGGTCGGTCCGCTTGGCCTCTTTCTTGTCCATGAAGTTCTCGACCTGAAAGTCACGAACCTCACCGGCGATCTGAGTGCTAAATGCCGAGGCGTCAAAACCTGTAATCTTATCGATCCCGCTACGTCCGGACCGTAGGGAATCCCAAAAGGCATCGACCCCCGTACCGATGGGGCTGACAACTCCAAAGCCAGTGACGACAACGCGGGGCAAACTCATCTCGGCCCGTTCTCCTCACCGGTTGCCCCTCCTGCTCGAAGGTTCGCCTTGTCCCGGCCACGAAAACGATAGGAGTGAGGATTCCGTCCCTTCTCGTCTTTATCGCGCTTGTCGCCTTTCTAGCCGGTCCCGCTCTGAGCCAGGGAACCAGCCTGTCGGTCAGTCCCCTCCCCGACTCCTCGGTCAGTCGCGACGATGTGATGGTCTCGATTTCCGTCAACGGCCCGCTGGCCGAAACCCTCAACCTGAGCCGCGCTCGGCTCTTTCTTGACGGGAACGAGGTCACCGCGCAATGTCTACGTTCGGATGGATTTCTCACCTATCGGCCTTTGAGAACCCCAGAGCCGGGGACGGTCCAGGCGCGACTGGAGTTTCCCAACGGAGTGGAGCGAACCTGGGCCTTTGAGATCGTGGCCCCTCAAGTGATCGAGTCGGTTAACCATTCGGCCACCAACGAGTCCCTGGGAGAATACGAGGAGTTCACCGTCACGATGAAGGCGGCGCCGGGATACAAGGCTCGTTTTTTAGTCGGTGAGGACGACAAGAAGCCTCATCCGATGGTCGAGGAGAGTCCGGGAGTTTACGTGGGGAGCTACATTGTGGCGCCGGGCGACTTCTATTTGGGCGAGCCCGTCATCGGCGAACTCGATCTGGGCCAGCGCGTCGAACGAAAGAACGCGGACAAACCCGCCACACTTTTCGGTCATCTCTTTCGCGTGGTGATCTTCAGTCCGAAATCGGGCACTCAAACCCCCAACAACTTTGACATCAAGGGCCGAACACGTCCAGGTAGTAAGGTCACCTTCGTCCCTAAACTGTCTTTTCAAGCCACCACCCGAGCCCCCAGCACGCAGGGCAGTGGAGGCGACGGAAGTTTTGAGACGCGGGCCGACGAAGAGGGCTATTTCACTGTCAACTACGGAGTGCCCATCAGCCTGCCCAATCTGTCGGTCGTGATGTCGGTCTTCGCCACCACGCCCAAGGGAGAACGCAGTGTTCCCGTGATTCTCCGCTATCATTTTTAGTGGACTCTGTATACATAAGTATACCCCATCAGATACCCCATCCCCATACTATAAGATGAAGGGACAGAGCGGGTTTCTTGAAATCCTTGGTCCATGAGACATTTTGGAGTCCACATTCACAAATTACTATTCGTGGCGCTTCTCGGTTTGTTGTTGGGAGGGGTCGCTACAGCGCAGCCCATCTCGGTGCAACTCGATGGGCGAACCATCAACTTCGACCAACCCCCGGCATCTATCGATGGACGCCTGCTTGTTCCGCTCCGCGGAATTTTCGAGGCCTTGTCGGCCGACGTACTCTATGACGCGGCCACGCGCTCGATCAAAGCGACTAAAGGTAGCACCGTGGTCCAGCTACAGTTGGGCAGTCGCACAGCTCTGATCGATGGGCGGACCGTTTACCTCGACGTTCCCGCCGATACGGTTGGAGGGCGCACCATGGTTCCCCTTCGTTTCGTCTCCGAAGCCCTCGGAGCCGACGTCAAGTGGAACGGCTCGACCCGGACCGTGGTGATCAATTCAGGCGGGGCGGTCTCCGACCCCGGAAATAATACCGGCAACAACAATAATCAACCCGCGGGCGCGCCTAAGATCGACCGCGTGGTTCATAACGGCACCGCTCCTTTGAATCCGGGCGATGTCCTGGAGGTCATCGTCTATGGCGAACCAGGTTCCACCGCGACTTTCGAGATCATGGGGCATATTCAGCCCGTCAGTCTACCCGAGGTCTCCTCGGGGCGTTATCAGACTCGCTACACCATTCCCAATGGCCTTCAGGTGCAGCGCGGAGTCATCTTAGCCACGCTTTCCAAGAACGGTCGCGAATCGGCCCAGGAAGCCGACCGGCAGCTCACCGTGCGAGCGGGAGGTGGCACCAACAATCCCGGCGGGTGGCAGACCTACCCTGTCTCCAACAGCACCGTGAACGCCGTTCGGCCTCAGCTGTCGGTAACGTTTCCCGAAGCCGTGCAAGCCGGAACCGCCCGACTCTACGTCGACGGCATCGACTTTTCTCAGCAGGCGCAACTCTCGGGTAATCAGTTGACCTGGAACCCCCAGTACGATCTCGCTGTGGGCCGTCATCAGGTCCAGGTGCGCGCCACCGCGACCTCGGGACGCACCCTCGACTACCAATGGGCTTACAACATCGACCCCAACGCCGCCAACAGCGGTGGAGCTCTGGCTGTATCGGAACTTCGTCCCAACAACGGTCAAGCCGTGTCCACCACTCGTCCCCAGATAGGTGCTCTGTTCAACGGTAACATCAGCAACGTCGTCTTGACCGTCGATAATGTCGACGTCACCAACATGCAGGGAGTCCAGCGTTACCCTAACGGGCTCATCTGGACCCCGACCTACGACCTTCAGACCGGACGCCATCGGGCCAGAATCACCGGAACCGACAGCGCCAACCGTCAGGTAACTCAGCAGTGGAACTTCACCATCGAGACGGGAAGCACAGCCAATCCCGGAGCCAACTACCTGTCGGTGAGCAACCTCACGAACGGTACTCTTGTTCCGCCCGTGTTCAACGTACAGGGAAGCGCTCAGGCCGGACGACAGATTAACGTCTTGGTCGAGTACACTCCGGACAACATTCTGGAAGTGATCACCGGACAGGCCCGCCAGATCAGCCAGAGCACTCTGGTCGGATCCAACGGACGCTTCGACGTGCAGATCAACGCCTCGGCAGTGAAGGCCGGCCAGACCATGCGCGTGACCGTCAGCGACGGAGGGACCAGTCCTACTCAGGTCTTCACTGTTAGACGACAGTAGAGCCCTGGAGCGCAAAAAAAAAGAGGCGGGCGCATCGCGCCCGCCTCTTTTTTTTGCGCACGCACGGGAAGAAGTTGACGCCAAGAAACTAACCTACTGTGCATTGACCCGTCCACCAATTCGACACGGATCCATCCGCTCCAGCGTTGTTGCTAGGGCCTATCGGGGACCATTCCTTCAAAATCCTGCTGGACTCGGGGGGCTATTTAACAAAAGTTTCAGACTTCTCTCAGCAGGGTCGCCTAGGATAGGAGAATGAACGTCCTTAGCTCCGCCTCCCACTCTCTGATGTTGAACAAGCAGGTCTCGCGTCGCGACCGCTATCGCTCCGAATTCAAGGTTTCCGAGCAGGATCGTCAAGACCACCTGGCCATCGACTGGAACGTTCATCAAACCCCCACTCAGTTGGTCAAGCGTGAGGGGGATAAATACACCATTTCCAATTTTCGCTGGGGTTGGGTGGAGGAGACCGGTAAGGAGAACCTCGATTGGACGCCACGCACCGCGGACACTACCATCGACGCCTCCAAGGTGAAGGACATCTACCTGACCTTGGAGCCGTTCGCTCCCGAGGTTGTGGCCGCTCACGGCCTTTTGGTGTTTGAGATGGAAAATGACGGGGATGTGACGAGTTCCACTGGACAGACGGACTTTGGCTTCGCCCTCTCTGTTGAGGCCCGTCTCCCTAAAGGAAAGAATTACAATCTGATGACCGGCATGAAAAAGGAATTTGGTATCGTCTACCAGATGGGATCGCTTGCCGACCAGTTGCAGAAGACTAGCCGTCAGCGGGGTCATAAGTTGGTGTTGCACCGCTTGGAGTTGAGCAAAGAGCAGAAGGAGCAGATGGTCCATGATGGCCTGAAGGCGGCCACCGAGGACCGTCTGGGCGAGTGGTACCATACCTTGACTAACTCTTGCTACACTGCCGACATCGACCTGATCAATGGAGTTGTTCCCGAGTCTCAAAAGATGGCCCGCTGGAGCAAGCACTTGAAGTTTGCTCGTCTTGCCACCGCACTGCCTGTCCTGGGTGGCGCCACTTTGAGACAGAAGGGGCTGTTGGCTAAGGAGCCCATCACCTCCTTACAAACCAACACTGAGCTCTATCCCGGTCAACAGATGAAGGAGGCGAGGGGCCTCACCAAGGCTGTGGCCGAAGCCAGCCGCTCCAACCTGTGGAAGACCGGTTTTCAGCTGGCGGGCGCCGCCATCGGAGGCGCCGCCGGTTACGGCATCGGTGCCTCCTTTGGGCAGATCGGCAGCCTACTGGGTGTCGGTGCCGGTGTGATGAGTGGACTCTGGGCTGGTGACCGGGGCGCCGATATCATTGCCGCCAAGACCGACATTAAGCCCATTGATGCCGCCCAATGGTACGCGGAGAAGGGCGGGATGTCGTTGAACGAGGCTACCGCCCGCATCAGTAACACTCCCGTGGCCTTGACGATGTAGGAACCCTTTAACCCACGTCCTCGAGGTAGGACGGGCAGGCCAATCCCAGGTGACGGAAGGCGCGTCGGGTTGCCATTCGGCCCCGGGGGGTCTTTTGAATGAGGCCGCAGTTGAGGAGGAACGGTTCGTACATCTCCTCGAGGTTGTCGGGGTCCTCCCCCACCGCGGCGGCCAGGGTGTTGAGCCCCACGGCGCGCCCCTCGAAAGCCTCGGTCAGACTGCGCAGGATGCGCTGGTCCAGCCGGTCTAGCCCTCCCCGATCGATCCCCATTCGGTCCAAGGCGGTGCGGCTGACCTCCAGGTCGATGAGGTCGGCGCCTTCCACCTGGGCGAAGTCGCGCACCCGACGGAGTAACCGGTTGGCGATTCGCGGGGTGCCTCGGCAGCGACCGGCAAGCTCGGCCGCTCCCTCGGGGGTCAGCTTGAGATTCAAGCGCTGGGCCGAGCCCAGCAAGATGTTGGCCAGCTCATGAGACTGGTAGAACTCGAGATGGAAAAGGATCCCGAAGCGCGAGCGGAGCGGAGCCGATAAGGAGCCCGACTTGGTGGTCGCTCCGACTAAGGTGAAGGGCTCGATCTTGTGGCGAACCGCGCGCTTTCTCACCCCTTTGGAGATGATCCGGTCAAAGGCCAGGTCCTCCATCGCCGGGTACAAGATCTCTTCCACCGTCCGTGACATCCGGTGGATCTCGTCGATGAAGAGTACGTCCCGCGGGCCTAGAGAGTTGAGCAGCACCAGCAGGTCGATGGGGCGCTCGATGGCGGGCCCGGAGGTGGCCACTAAGTTGGACTCCATCTCTTTGGCCACCAGGTTGGCCAGCGTCGTCTTCCCCAGCCCCGGAGGGCCGGAGAGAAGCACGTGGTCCACCGCCTCTTCCCGCTCCCTCGCGGCCCGAAGGTAGACCCGGAGGTTCTTCACCACCTCGTCCTGACCGACATACTCGTCTAAGTTGCGGGGCCTCAGGCTGCGGTCGAAATCCTCGGTCTCACGTTCGATGCGGCGCGGAGAAAGGATCCGCTGAGGTGCTGACATCTTGAAAGATTCTCTAGCTCGACCGGTATCCCTTCAAGACAGCTCCGAGTGAGACATGACCACAGGGAGTTCTCGACCCCCGAAGAATGTGTCACCGGGTATGTTGAAAAACTCTCTCCCTACACTCAGCCTCGCCGTCTCTCTCGCCGTGGCGGCTCATGCCGATCGGCGACCATCTCCAGAGCAGGAAACTGAGGTCGCCGCCTTCATCTTCCTGATACTTTTTGTCGTTCTTTCGATCGGGCTGGCCATACTCTCGGTCATTCTAGTGCGCGGGATATCGGCTGGAAAAAATCGGGGGAGGGTCATATCGGCCGGCTATCTGGGAGCTGGAATCCCCTACCTCCTTTTGGCCCAGCCATTCTCCGGATTCTATGACAGTGTCGACTCCGCTATCAGCTCATTCTTGGTGCCTATCTTGGGCTCGTCCATCTTCGCCGCGGTAGCCACCGCATTCTATATCCAAGGCCGCTCGACAAGCACTAGCTCGGCCGAAAAGGGTGGCGACGCCCAATAGATTTCAGGACCAAGTCCTTAGCTGTCCTTGAGCGATCCGCCCTCGTTGCGTTGCGCCGGGTTGTTGATGTTGATGGTCTTGCTTCCGCCGTTCTCCAAGGCGACCGTCACCTGCACGGGCCCCTTCATCTTTTCACCCGTCTGGCTGAAGCGGTAGTGCTCGCGCTGGCCGTTGCCGCGGGAACCGTTGCGTCCGCCTTTCTCCACCGTCTCGCTGCCGCTGGGTCCGCTGATGCTGACGCTCTGAGCCGACACGCTCGAAGGTAGGAGAATCACGAGCTTTCCATCGCTGTCGGAGATCGGTTTCCAGAGGAAGGTCTCGCTGGGGGCGCCGTCGTCACCGCCCGACTTGGCCTTCTCCGCCGCCTTGGCTTCGGCGGTTTTCTCGTCCTTGCCGACCTCGGCGGCGTTCTTGTCCTCTTTGGCCAACAGCTTCTCGAGATAGGCGGCGAGCTCCGGATCGGACTTTTTAAGCTCGTCGAGCTTGGCCTTGAGCTCCTCTCCTTTGAGGCCCTTGAAAGAATCCAGCGTCGCCTTCAATCCCTCGATCTTCTGCTCGGCGGTCTGGGCCTTGGACTCTCCTTGAGTCTCGGCCACCGAGTTGGCGTTGGCGAAGTTGTCCTTCAACCCGTCCAGCAAAGACAGGCGGGCTCCCTCGAAGCCGGAGTTCTCACGCGCCTCACGGGAGATGTTGACCTGGTCGGACCCGCGCTCGTTGGTCGCGTTCACATTGTTGGTGGTGGAAGGCGAGTTCGACGCGGGGCGCTGTTTTTCGGTACGAGTGGTGCTTTGGCTGGAGATATTGTTCTGGCTGGTGTTGATGGTGGACATTTAGTTGACTCCTTGGCGTTAATCTCTGAATTGAGAATGCCAGGGAGATCTCAGACGGCCTTATCAGAAACTCCAAAACATGTTAACGGATTGTTAACTCAACCTTACAAGTCCGCTTTGCCCCGAAGCGGGTCCCGACTTCAACTAAGGGTAGGGGCGCACCCATTTGCAGCCCTTGATCAGCCTAAAATCCTTCTCGTTAGATGTTGATAGCCCGTTTCCAATCAGCGTCCGTGGGGTGCTTTGGCTCGAACGCTTGGACCAGCTTGAGCACGCCACGGCGTTGCTTGTCGTTCAGGTTTGGTTGAAGAAGCTCAAGGATGACAATGCTCGGGACATACAGCTTTGAGGAGTTATCGCGAACCCACTCGATAGCTGGTAGATATGCTCGAAGAACATCTATCAGAACACATGTGTCGACTACGAACACTGACGTTCTCGTGCCCACTTAACATCGTCAAACAGCCCAGGCTCGATAGAGGAAAGAACCTCGTCTAGCGGTTCTTTAGTGGTTTCTTCCCCCCCAGAAGTCTCCCTCTTGGTTAGGATGATCACCCTGCCGCCGACTAGCCATCTTGTCGGCCAACCTGTTCATAGCATCCGTGTGTTTCTCCATCGCCTCGATCTGCCGCAAGAGCAAGACGCTATCGGCGGCGGCACGCTTCTTCGGCCACTTGCTCTGACGGCGACTCTTGGCGGTGGTATCAGGTTTCTTCTTGGGTTCGGCCATAAGGAGATCTTCGGCCCACGAGAGTCAATCCCTCGGGGAGTTCGGCGAGGGTTGAGTGGCCTTTAAGGGAGAACTCAACCTTACAAGTCCGCTTTGCCCTGAAGTGGGTCCCCGGTCAAAGCCCGCTGAGGTGTCTGCGCCAGTGGTTTTCCATCAACCACCAGGGTCAAAGAGAAATGGGCCGGTTTTCGAACCGCTTCGAACTCTAAATCCACGCTGTACTTCCCACTTCCGTCCGACACGTCGACTAGGCGGCGGCTCACCGTCATCGGCACCTCCGGGAAATAGAAAATCAGGAGCGCGTTCTCTCTTTGACCTTCCGGCACACCGACTGTTCCCGAGAGATGGAGCTTGATGGTGGGGGACATCTTCGCCTTGGAACCGGCGGCGCCCGACCGAACTCCAGAGGCGACGGCCCAAGCCAGGCCGAGGACGGCCAGCAAGAGAAAAACACCTCTCCAGGCTCGCGAGCGTTCCCATGACTCGAAGCGCTCCCCTGGACCAGGCCGGTAGGACGCGCCTCGTCCGCGCTCCGCCACCGGAGTTAGCTCCAGGACCTTAAATCCATTAGCCTGGGCCGTGCGGCGCGCGGACTCGAGATCGGGCGCCGTCATAACCCCCGAGCGAACCTTCCCCGCCGCGTCGGCGACCTTGAAGCGAAAACGCGCCACGGCGAAGAGGTTTCGCGAAAAAGGAGGCTCCTCCCCCACTGTTCAAACTTGAACACCATGGCGGCGGGTCGGATCCAAATCCTTTTGATCGAAGACGATGGAGAGTTTCGCGAGCTTCTCACCGGCTTTCTCGAGGACGAGGGCTACCAGGTCGTCGCCGTCTCCAGTGGAGAGCAAGCCCTGGAGGCCGCCCACGGGCAGACCTTCGACCTGGTGATCGCCGACGTCAAGCTGGGCGGCATGGACGGCTTGGACACCCTCTCCCGCATCAAGGACCACCAGTCGGACCTGCAAGGCCTGGTCATGACGGGTTACTCCACCGAGGCGGACTCTATCCGGGCGGTCAAACTCGGAGTGGGGAACTATCTCAAGAAGCCCTTCACCATCCAGGACTTTCTCTTGGCGGTGGAGGCGCTGGTCCAACGCCTGCTCCAAGAGCGAGAGGCTCGAGAGCGCGAGATGGCCCTCCTGGAGACCTTAGCCTGGGCCCTGCAATCGGTGCTTCTCCATCTGCCTGAGCTCGAAGCCCCGGCCGAGGTCGCGCGGCGGGCCCGCCTAGCCGCTCTGGGCTGCGGGTTGGAAGAGGTTGAGGCGGAAAATATCCGGCTGGCTGTTCTGGCCGCGCTGGTTCGCCGCCACGGCGAGCCGGGAGGGATCCCTTTCGTCTTCAAGGGCCTCCCTCGACCCGTAGCCGGTCTCATCGACTCTTTCACGAACGCCAACTCGCTGGAGGACCAGTTGGTCCGCCTGGGCGTCTCTTTAGCCGAGGCCCGAGCCACCGAGGTTTCGGAGGCCGTTACCGTAGCCTACCAACAGAGCCAGGTTCAAGAGCCCGGCGCCCGAGGGCTTCTCCCCTTGGGGTTGGCGTTGGAAAGCTCGGGAGACCTCGACGGAGCCGAGCGTGTCTTCTCCCGTCTGGCGCGCGATTCCGGTAGGCGTCGCGAAGCCGTCCAGGGGCATCTGGGGCGGGCCCGGGTTCTGTTCGCCCGGGGCAAGGCTCAAGAGTCGCTGCGAGAGCTCCAACTGGTGGTAAGCGCCGAGAAGGACTCGGTCTTCGCCGCGGAAGCGCAGCTGGAAAGCGGGGTCTTGCTGGCGCGCTTGGGCCAACGTGAGCCGGCTCTGGAAGGGCTTCGCCGAGCCAAAGAGGGATTTGGCAAGACGGGAGGAGCGGTGGGAGCGGCTCGAGCCCAACTGGCGCTTCTGGCGCTGGGCGAAGGGCCCAAGGACGGTACCGAGCCGGCGCTGGCGATCATGCTCGCCCCTCAGAACCTGGAATCGTTCTTCCAATCGGCGGCCTGGCTCTTTCCCTTTCTCATCGCGCGCTCTCGAGGCGAGGGCGAACGTGAGGTCTCTCGCGGCCTTCGACGATACTTTCGCGATCTTCCGGGATTCGTTACTCACTGGATGCGCCAGTCTCGCTCTCCGGAGGTGGTCTGCCGCGCCCTGGACGCTATGGCCGAGGCGGGAGCCTCGGGGTATGAGGGTCTGTTGAGCGAACTGGCTCAAGACCCCAGAGAGAGCGTCCGGGAGAGAGCTCGCAAGCTTCTGCTTCACAACTCCGGAGCTCCGGTCGCACCCGCTCTGCGTCTGTACGGATTCGGAGAGTTCGAAGCCTTTGTGGGTGACCGCCAGGTTCCCATGGCGGCCTGGCAGGGCAAAAAGGCGATCTACTTTCTTGGTTTTCTGGCCTCCAAGCTGGGCCAGTTCGTGCCCCGCGAGACCCTGGTCGACCATTTCTGGCCGGACACCGGCGAACGCGGATTCAAGAGTCTGTCCCAACTACTGCTGGTGGTCCGTAAAGCTCTGCAGCCGCCCGGCGGCACGGCCGAGATTCGCTACGTGGCCCGGGAAGGGAGCAGCCTGGGGCTCGACCCCAACCTCTCCTGCTGGCATGACGTGCGCGAGGTCGAGGACTGCCTGACTCGGGCCGGCCGCCTGCCCCAAGGCGAGGCCGCCCAGGAGTATGAACGGGCTTTCGAGCTGTATCGTGGACCCTACATGGAGGGCTGCTATATGGACTGGGCCCTAGAGCTTCGCCGAGATCTCGATCGTCGTTTGCTGGAAGCCTGGCTTGCTCTGGCCGAGACTCGACTAGGACAAGCCAGATTTCAAGACGCTCTCGAGGTCGCCGCGACGGCCGTGCAGATGGATCCTCTCTGCCAACAAGCCGTCTCGCGGATGATGGAGGCTCAAGTGGGGATAGGCCGCCCCGAGGAGGCGATCAGGACCTTCGAACGATGCCAGAGACTTCTTCAACAAGAGCTTGAGATCGAGCCCAATACCGATCTGATCCGAGCCTTCCACCAGGCCAAGTTGGCTATATGAACGCCGGTGTCGCGCTGCTGGCCGCGCTCCTTCTTGGGGCCTCCTTGGTGCCCCACACCGGACTGAGGGTCGATCCCATCTCCCTGGGGCTGGCGCTGGCGGCCTGGACCTTGCAGCTGGTCCAACCTCGAACACCTCTGGGACGATTCCCCAGCGCGGCCGTGTTCTATCTTCTTCTCATCGTCCTGGTCTCGCCGTCAGCCGGTGCCTTAGCCGTTACTCTAGGGTTGGCCCTGAGCGTCGGACTTTTGGGTGATGATTGGCGGGCGGAGCTTCGCCTCAGCGCTCTCCCCGTCTTGCTTAGCGCGGCCATATCGAACCAGCTGCTGGCCGGGCAGCCCCTCTCCCTAGGAATGGCCGCCTGCGGCCTGGTCTATCTTCTAGCCCTCAACCTCGCGGCCGGTCAACAGGCCGAGCGGGGGGGGCTGGTCGTGCCCTGGGCCGAGCTCCGCTGGGCTTTCTTGAGAGCCTCCATCGTCTTACCGGTGTTGGCCACCATGGGCTTGGTCCTGCTCCCGGCTCACCCCGCCTGGCTCCTGGCTTTGGCCTTGCTGGCCTGGTTTCTGGCCGGCGGCGCGGTGACTGAGCTACTACGAGGGCAGCTAGAGCCGATGAAAGGAAGACTACGCTCTACCCGTGAGCGCGAGCAGCGTTGGGTCTCGCGCTTGAAGACACTGGAAGGGCTGAGTAAGAGGTTGACCAGGTCGAACGACCTGGCGCAAGCCGAACGCGCCATTTTAGAAACGGTCCGAGAGTACTGCGCCCCCGAGTCGGCCGCCCTCTACCTCTCCTGGGACCGTCGCGATCCGCTGCAGCGACAGCCCGGTTGCTCTTATTACTCGCTATCGGAGGCCGGATGGTTGGAGGTTCGAGGGGTGGAGAATCAAGAGCAAGCGGGGCTTTTGACCGCCATCGCCACCACCGCGGGTTTTGCCTTGCGCGAAGTCAAAGGCCGGCAAGACAGGTTGCGCTCGGTCACCCGGGAGCGGGATCAGATGGAAAACTGGCTGGCCCGCCTGCGCGTCTTGCTGGAAGCGTCCCAGTCGCTCGCGAGCGGGCTTTCCATCGGAGACGTGCTCGACGCCGTGGGGCCGGTGCTGCACCGGATGGTGCTCCATCAAGACCAAGCCGTCGTCTGTCATGAGCCTCCCAGTCGGCGCGTCAGTGAAGGCTTCCGAGAGCTCGACGAGATCCTGGCCGCTATGGAGCAAGGAAGAAGCGGTTTGCTGGAACCGGGGCTGATGGCCGTACCCGTGGTCTACGAGGGGCATCCTTTGGGCGCGCTGGTCCTGCGCGCAAGTCACGAGTTGGAGCCCGTTGACCTGGAGTTGGTCAAAATCTTAGCTTACCAACTCGGTGGAGCCTTCGAGCGGGCTCGTCTGTATCAGGGGATTCGCTCGGCCGAGTCTCAGGTCGTGCAGTCCTCCAAGATGGCGGCGGTCGGACAGTTGGCCGCCGGTGTGGCCCATGAGCTGAACACTCCATTAGGCTCGATGCTGATGGCTATCGAGTCGGCCGAGCAATCTGTGGAAAAAAACCCCGAGCAGGCTCAAAAGAGGCTGAGATTGGCCTCCAAGGCCGGGCAAAAGGCGCGCGCCATCATCTCCAAGCTTTTGCACTACTCACGGGAGGCAACCTTGGAGGACCAGTCGGTGGACTTAGCGACCGTGGTTCGCGACGCCGAGGAGCTGCTGGCTCACCACCTGCAAAAAGCGGGAGTTCGCCTGCACAAAGATCTGCGGCCCGTACCGGCGGTCCGAGGCAACGAAAACGAAATTCATCAAGTGTTGAGCAACCTGATCCTCAACGCATGTGAGGCTCTCTCGACCGGAGACTACCCTCAAGAGATTCTGATTCATCTCGAAGCCAAGGATGGTCACGTCAGAATGTCGGTTTCCGACCGAGGCCCCGGCATCGCCTCAGAGATTCTACCGCGTATTTTTGAACCGTTTTTCACCACTCGGGCCATGGGGGAAGGTACCGGGTTGGGCCTTTCCGTCTCTCAGCAGATCGTGGAAAAACACCGTGGGAAATTGGACGTCCTGTCTCGACCCGGCCACACCGCTTTCACCATGACACTTCCCATAAACTAAGTTATACTTGAAACGATGATCGGGAAGCGGCGGGGGCTCACGTTGATGGAAATGATGGTCGGTATCGCCATCCTTTCCCTGGTTGGAACCGGTCTGTTGCTCTCCTCCGGTCAGGCGCGCTCCCGTGCTTCCTCGCAAGCTCTGGCCGAGCGGATGGCGGAGGTCTTTCGGCAAGCTCGAGAGACCGCCGTGGCTAGTGGGAAACCCGTGGGCGTCCTACTCCCGGTCTCCTCTGGAGCCCCCTTGTGTGACGGATACGCGCTGGCTGACGGCGCACTGAAAGCTGAAGTCAAGCGCTCGATCAGATTCTCTAGCGAAGCTCCGGACTGTTATCTTTTTGTGGGTCACTGGCCGCTGGGTTCGGGACAAAATTCGAAACCGTCACCACTCAAGGGTGCGAACGTGTATGATCTTAACCTCCAGACCTGGGCACCCCCTGGCGACCATGCGGTCTACGCCTATACGCCATTGGGGACTTTGCTCTCCAATCAGGTGGAGTTTGACGGCGCCTATCACCTGGTGGCCTGTCAAAGCGCGACTTGGTCATCCCAGCAGGTAGGAGACGTCGATTCCGCCCGGTTGAATGCTGTCAACCATCCCGTGACTCTACGACTCTCCAAGACCGGACAGGTCGAGCTCCTGCCCGGCCTGGCGAGCCAGTCGGGAGTGACTTTGGGAGGCGTAGCGCCCATCACCACACAAGTCCAGCCCCCTCTATCGCCCACCCCGCGGAGTACCAATAGTACTCCGGTGATATTCGACGTCGAGGTCTCTCCAAAACCCGAACCGGGGACCCGGCCCACTGGTGCCACAGCGACAGTCGCTCTGGACAGTTATCTCACCGTGCAACTGAAGATGAGTGATGCCGATGGCGACTCTCTGAAGGTGGACTGGGAGGTCAAAGTGGTCAGGGCCGCCGTCACTAACCTCCCCGGAACTTTCTCCTCCCCCATCGAGACCCACAGTCAGATCGTCGATGGATATCAGATCTCAACCTGGGAGTGGCGACCGCCGCCCGGTGCTCAAGCCAAAGATCAGTTTGAGTTGACGGCCACCGTTACCGACGGCCACGGAGGGACAGTCAATGTTGACTTGGATTCAGTGCTCAAAAAGATCGAGATTTTGGAACCCGGAACTATCCTCTTTGTCGACAACCAGCGGCACGGCAACCGGGAAATTTACCGGATGAACAATGACGGAACCAATGAGGTCCGTCTGACCTATACGTTAGCCGAAGAGGCCTGGCCCCAGTTGTCGCCCGATGGGACCCGTATCCTGTACACCAGAAACGGGCAGCTCTGGACCATGGACATTCAGGGCCAGGATCCCAAGAGGATCTTGCGGGCGAGTCAACTTCCCCCTCATCAGGCCAACGGCGAGCCCATGGAGTCCATTATCGCGAGCTGCTGGTCCCCCGACGCCACGCAGTGCGCCGTGATCGCGCGATACGGTGGGGAGACCGGTGGACTCGACGTCTATGTCTGCGACAGTGACGGAACCAACCGGGTCCGAGCCAACGACGACCAAGGGCTTAGCGTCACCGGAGCGGTGAAAGTGGCCTGGTGTTTTAAGGGGAACTACAATCCCGCCAACCTGTCCAACCAGTATCTCCTGTTCACTAGCCCTTACGACGGCGACTACTTCTCCTTCCCTCTTTCTTCGCTAGGTTATGGTGACGTCAAGCATGACGTTCCTCCCAATCCTCCGAGGTACATTACCGACATCGCCGCGAGTTTGGACGGGAGAGTCGCCTGGATCGAGAATAACCAGTTGTGGATTGGCGACTACGACCCTTCTCGAAGTAGGGCGCTCCAGGGGAACGTCATCGCGTCCGGTTCCGACATCGCGGCTCCCTCCTGGTCTCCTCACTGCGACATGCTGGTCTTCTCCAGGGGAGACCGCATCTTCCGCATCCCTCCCAGCGGGGGCACCCCCCGGCCACTGACCGGACCGAACAACGCCCTGGAGGCCAGTTGGGGACCGTGAGATCCCGCCTGGAGCGGGCTGTCAGCCTGGGAGAAGCGATCGTGGCCGTCTTTTTGATCCTGGCCTCCATCATGATCACGGTCACGCTCTACCACTCGGCACTTCGCTACGGACAGAGATCTGAGAATCGAACGCTGGCGGCGGTTTTCGGCCGCAAAGTGATAGCCGAGATACGCCACTGGGCTCGTACGCCCGAAAACTACGATACCGACTGGTCTCACTTGACAGGACGAGTCTTCAAGGACGAGGACTTTCCCAACTTTGAGGCCAGACTCGAATGCGATGTCTTGAATGGACAGCTGACCTCGCCGTGCTCGGAATTCGAACGTCTGGAAGGCGACTCGCGGGCCTATCGCCTCGAGCGAGCGGTGGTACCGATCAAAGTGACCGTGACCTGGGGACCCGAGAGGCTGATTCTGGTCAGCCAGGTAGGCGAACCCCTGAGAAAACTTGCCGAGAAACCCGTCGTCCTGACTCGCGTTTCCGGTCCGAACCCAATACCGCCAGCAGGCGAGGTGACTCTGCGAGCCGAGCTTCACGACAGCTTCGACCACCCCATCCCCGGAGTCCGATTCTCTTGGTCCAGACAGCCAGGTCCTGGCCGGGGAAACGGAACGATCGTCAACGACGGACTTCGAGTCGGAAACCAGGTCTTGTTCCAACACGTTTACACTTGGAACCCTTTCACCGACCCACCCGAAACCATCCAGGTTCCTGGTGAAGTTCCGCTGGGTGCGACATGCCGTTATGGGGGGAGGAACTATCAGCACGATGAGCCGCTTAAATTCGTCCTTCAATAAGGGTCTGAGCCTGGCCGAAACGATGCTGGTCATGACGCTGGTCATGGTGCTGATGGGACTGATGGCGGGACTGATGAAAGAGTATTCCGAGATTCTTCGGACCGGCAGAAGTCAGACCGCCCGCCTGGAGCTTGTTCAAAACGCTTTGACTCGAATGGCGGGGGAAGCGACCGAGGCCTCAGAAGTCACGATTTCAGACGCGGAGCCCTTTCAGACTTTGACACTCAAACGTCTGAACCCCGATCCTGGCCATCAGGGCCAACGCCTTCCTAACAACGGGATCGTTGAGACAAGCTGGAAGCCTTTTCGACCCGCCGACATGATCAACGTCAGTTATAGGCGGGACGATAGTGAGCGCCTTTGGAGAGTCTCCAGTGACGAGTCGCTTGAGGTGGCCCGGGACGTGAGTATGTTGAAGATGGAAAAACCAGATGAGTTCACTCTGATGTTGAAACTTTCGACCGCTCAAGGCCGCGCCGTGAAAACCTTGTCCACGCGCGTCTATCTGTTCGCGGTGAGACCATGAGACAGCGATCTCACCGAGGCTTCATGCTGGCCTTCGGGCTGTTGGTCATGGTCTTGCTCTTGGTGATGGGGCTCGGTTTTTTAGGCAAACAGGCCGATACCTATCGAGCCTCGGCACAAACCGCGGCCGCCAGCCAGGCTCTGGAGGTCGCTATGGCGGGACTGGAAGATGCCCGAGTCAAGCTGATGAAGGATTTCAAATTTCCGCCCCCCGGAGAAGTTGACCAGCCCCAATATTGCTACACCGAGATCCTGCGCGACCCCGGCGGCCAGGCGGTAGGATCATACACGGTGACCATTGACTCGCGCTGGAAAGGCCCCCCCTCCTCCATTCTCAAGATCGAAGTTTGGGGATATTGGGGCGATCCCGATAACCCGCCCATCTCAAGTCGCAGAGTGACGGCGGAATGGGAAGAAGCGGAATTCCTTCGTGGCACCGAGTCTTTAGCCACCCCTGTTCCCAACCCCGAGGTTGGTCGGCTGATGCACTTTCAGGACCATGGCGGATTGTGAGTCCAACCCCGGAGGCGAACTGGATGGAATCAGCTCGCTGTGACTCTATCTCGGTGATCCTTTTCACCCGCCAACTGGCCGTCTTGTTCAAAGAGGGGATCCCGCTGGGGGCCGCGCTTGAAGGGCTCGTTTCTCAGGAAGATCCCCGTTTCTCCGCGATCCTGGACAAGGTCACAGGACTTGTCACGGAAGGGCACACCTTCAGCTCGTCGCTGGCACGGTTTCCCCGCGTCTTCGGGCGAGTCTACATCGCTATGGTCGCGGTCGGGGAAAAGACGGGAGCTCTTCACCATTCTCTGGATGTCTTAGCTGACTGGATGGAACGCGACCACGAATGGGCTCAGAGAATTCGTAGCGCTACGAGCTATCCTATTTTTATCGTCGCTTTGACCGTGGGAATGACCGTACTGCTCTTTCACTCGGTGATGCCCGGGTTTCTGGGAATTTTCACCGACATGAAAGTAGAGCTTCCGTGGCTGACCCGAATGGTCGTGGGGTTGACCAGGGCCGTCTCGAATCCGGGAATCTGGGTCCTGGTCATCGCCGGAGGCGGGTTCGCCCTGATGTCCTTAAGAGAGTACGGTCGCACCCTGCGAGGCGCTTCCACTCTCTATCGGTGGCTACTGTTGGTGCCTGGAGTCGGACCACTCGTTCATAGCGCTTGCATGGCCCGCTACACCTGCGGCCTGGGAACCATGCTCTCGGGCGGGGCTGAATTGCTGGCTAGCCTGCAGATGGCGAGTCAGGCGAGTAACAGTCCACTCTTGATCGCCGACGCTCCGGGATTGGTTGACTCCATCACCAGCGGGGAATCGCTCTCCGACCACATGCGTGATCGCCCTGAAGTTTACCCCAAAGTCCTGGCCCACATGGCTAAAGTCGGAGAAGAATCGGGATCGATGGCTCAGATGTTCCTGCGGGTCTCCGCCTACTACGCTCAGGAGGTAAACCACAGGGTGGACACCCTGGGGGCGACTCTAGAGCCGCTTCTTCTGGCTCTGGTCGGCGCCATGGTGGGAATCATCGTCTTGTCCCTATTTCTTCCCCTCTACACCAACATCTCCCAGTTGGGTCTCTAAAGACTCGGGGTGTCTATATTTCAATTCCAAACCCAATCGCCCACTTGGCCCCGCAGCGGTGTTCCGGAGAGCGTCACACGAACACGAGACGTTTCGCGCAAGTTGGGAGAATTTAGGATCAGCTCGCAATATGAGGGAACTCTCGAACTACGAAATTTTGATTTGAGCTGAAAATCCTTGGCTTTCTGAACGGCCTCCAGAGCCGCCAATTCCCGCTGGTAGGGAAGCTCTGGAAACCGAATCATCAACCTAGCGCTCTCTCCGGGAAGAGTGTGAAACCTCCCCTCGACAAGAACCTCAACCTCCTTCGCCGTAGAGAGCCTGTCGCGCGCGGGCTGCAAGCCTGACCAGTTCAATGCAAACAAAATTAGTCCCAGGAAGACTAATAATCCAGCTATTTGATTTCGTTTGGAAACCCAAGGGTTGGAAGAGCCCTTATTCATCACTGGAGGTGGGGAAATCTCCTCCAGAAAGGTCTCGTTGGCTGGCTCCAGACTCTTGATCCGGCTATATCCGAGCGACTTTAGTGTCTCTTTGACAGAACGACGACACGCGCCACTCACCTTTCCTTTAAACCATCTATCCCTCTGAGCGTCATAGGCAGTAAAGTGAAACTGCTTCACACCTATAGCTCTCCCAAATAGGAATAGAGGGGCAAGAAGACGGCCAGGAGAATCGAGCCAACCACAGCCGCCACTCCCATCAGCAGAACCGGCTCTGCCAATTTGGTAAAGTTTGATAGTTCCGAGTCAAGTTGGCAAACGTAGACCTCACCCGCCTGCTCAAAGACCTCTGCTAGACGGGCTGATTCCTCGCCGGCGAAGAGCATACCCACTAAGGTTTGATCAAAAAACTCGGAATGGCGCGCTAGGGCTTCGTGTATGGTATCGCCGTCGGCCACCGCTCTCCAAGCCTCGTCGATATGCCAATCCAACACCGCGTTGTCACTAGCCAACGCGCCTAGACGGAGGGTCGTCACAACGTCCATGCCGGCAGCTGTCCCTATGCTAGCGGCGTGGCAGAAACGAGCTAGAGCGGCGTGCCTCATCAGGCGTCCCACGATCGGTAGAGCTAAGAGCCAACTCGTGAGTTGTCGTTTTCCCTTAGGGTCGGTCCAGACATCGCGACAAAAACCCCATGCCCCCCAGCTTAACCCCAGTGAGATAAGCCAGAAGCCAGGGTTTTTCAGAACCGCCATGACAAAGATGAGAATCCTCGTCGGCCAGGGCAAGTCGCAGTCGAGCGCCGCGAAAATTTCCACAAACTTCGGCAAAACGGTGCAGCACAGCACAACTCCCAAGGCAAAAGAGAGAGCCAAAATGAGACAAGGATAGGTCATCGCTAATCTTAGCTTGCGCCGAAGGCCGACATCGCGCTCCAGCCAAATGGCCAAGTGGTCCAAACATTCGCCCAGTCGGCCGGTCCGAACCCCTATCTCGAGCATAGCGAGATAAACTGGTGAAAAAAAATGTTGATAACTGGCGAAGGAATCCCGAAGCTCTTTCCCCGCGCCAACACTCCGAGAGATCTCCTCGACAGCTGAGGCGAACTCTTCACTTTCCGGCTGATGGGATAAGATCTTAAGAGCTTCCGCTAGAGGAGTGCCGCACTCTAACATGACGGTAATCTGCCGAGTGAAATTGATGACGATCTGAGGAGAGCAGGTCTCCTCAAAATTAAAAACTCGGATCCCTATGCCCACCAACGACTTTTCGTATCAGTCGTCTGAAATTCCTGGACTACTCCCCAGCATACGGTTCGTAGACATGAACCTCATCGCTTTGAGGAGTCGGAACGATCACAAGGTCCCCGCGCTGCCTCAACGACTCGGGCATACGGGCGAACACCCCGCGATAGACAAGTTTTCCTAGCCCATGGGGTCCACCCAAAACTTTAGGCGATGGGCTGCTCACGGCACTCCTTCGAGCCGCCAAGGGAGATGAAGTTCTTTGAAGATAGTCTTGACGGGAAACTCCGCTCTCCACTCTCTTCACGATTTCCGACGACGGCGGCTTAGGCGCTCGTGGAGTCGCATCGGAATCAACCTGAGTCTCGGTTCTACACCCACTACAAAGAATTACCAGGCAGCAGGCAAACCCTATTTGTTGAAGTATAAATACATAATGGGGAAATCTTTCTCTCATCTCCGAGGTGAACACAAACGAGGATTCTCGTTATTCGAAACATTGGCCTCTCTCGCCTTGCTCTCTCTTGTGCTAAGTATAGGGCTACTTGGTACGTCGTCCGGTGGAACCTCTACCCCCATGGCGACTGCCGAAGTCCTAGCCGACAGACTGAGGGCCGCTCAATCCAAGGCTGCCAGCGCTGGGTACCCTGTCGCCTTAGCCTTCCCGAGCGAAAATGGTACCTTAGCCACCTGTCAGGCAACCTACCAACTGGAAGGGTACGTTTTTCCGCGAATCACGCAATCGAAGACATACCATGTGGAAAACCCTGGCATCTACTTCGGATTGACCTACTGGGAAGGGCGCGGCCAACCCGACCCGACCTCATTGGCCACGGGAGACGACTTCGTCCTCGATGCCTGGAACCCACCCCAATCCGACCCCATGCTGATTTTTCTTCCTAATGGTAAAGTCACTAGCCCCACACCACATACCAACGGTCTCTACTCCGTCGTGGTCTCTCGAGGATTTCAAGCCAGTCCATCGGGGTTCGGTGGTCCTGGATTTGTGCTCTCAGCAGCTCACGACCCCGTCACCATAACCGTTAGCCAGGAAGGGAGCGTCGAGATAGAAAAGGGTTTACCCCAGGGCGAAGGTATGATATCCGTCTCGGCGATTCCTTCAGACTCTATCCTTCCTCCGCCTCCCTCTCCACCTCCGACGGTGTCACCTGAGCTTTTAAGCCACAAAGCTTATCCGATACCCAACGAACCGACCCCAGGGATAGATGCGGTGGTCGTTCAGGATGGACAATTAACTCTGCAGGCTAAGGGATGGAGTCCTCAGGGTACCCCACTCTTTGCCGAATGGAGCGGCCCTGGATCGTTCTCGAATGAGGGCCAAATTCCCATGGCTTGGGATCCGGTGCTAGGCGAATGGAAAGCCCAGGTCGACTGGAGTCCACCTCGCGGCTCTCATGTTGGAGACCAGCTCGAGATCTCCGTTCGTATCAATGATGCCTACGGGAATGCCAATGTCGTAGTCATTCCCCCTGTGACGACGAAAGTCGTTCCAAAAATTGGGAGGGTCGTCTATCGTGGCAGCGCTAGTGAGCTCCGTGAGGTTTTAGCAGACGGCTCTAGTGATCAGCTTTTAGCCCGAGGTTCGCTGCGAGCGCCGGTCTGGTCGCCAGACGGCTCCAAAGTTCTCGCCGTTTCGGGTACATCGTTGACCTTGGCTATTCCGGGGTGTGGTGTGGTGAAAACCATCCTCAGTGAAACAGCCACTATCAATTCACCGAAATGGTCTCCTGACGGTACCCGAATCCTTTATTCCAGCGGAAATGTTCTCTACGTCGTCGATGCCGATGGAGCCAATCGAACCAATATATCCAACCTCCCCTCTAATCTTTCCCTTTCTGGTGGCTTCGGGTGGCATCCGCGTGGCAGTCGAGTTATTTTTAGCACCATTATTACAGGAAATGTCTGGTCAGGCCGTACCTGGTGCGTCAACCCCGATGGAAGCAACAAGCGTCAACTATCAAATACTCTAACTCTGTATGCCGCCTACTCTCCTGTTCTTCCGTCCGGGGAGGTCAATATCGGCTTCTACGGCTACGGTTATCCCTATGAAGGCCTTCATGTCGTCGATGAAGACTGGTCAACGACGCCCATCAAGCTTACCTACAACTTCTACACATCGGTCAACAGTATCTGGCAAGTCGGTTGGTCGCACGACGGAAAGTACATGTCGTGCTATGGGGGTCCGTCCACCGGGCCTTTTGGGATGATGATTGTCAATGTCGAGGCCAAAAGTTTCATTGTCATTCCTAGTTCGTCAGCAGGCCACACTTGGGGAGTGTGGTCACCTTACTCCGATCACCTTCTCTACCAAGAGGGCAGCTCTCTTTGCATTGTTGACGCCGCGGGAGGAGGGCGAAAGATGATTTCAAGTGGGGCTTATGAACCGGATTGGATCAAATAAAACCCATGGACTGAGCCTACTGGAAACCTTGCTGGCGTTCTTCGTCTTAGCTTCAGCCAGCCTCTTGGTGATCATTCTTTTCCACTCGGGTCTACAGCGGTCGCGAGCTATTCATGTGGAAAGCCAAGCATATCTGATAGCGCGAGAGACAACAGAGCAAATTAGGGCTGAAATGCGTGAAGGCGGCTTTAAGTCCGCTTCCGATGTCGCAGCCTTCCAGCGCACCTATCCTTATCCAGAGGACACCATGTTCCAGGTCTCCGTTGCCGCGAGGCCGGCAGATCTCCTTCTCGATAGTTCCGGCCAGGAGAGGGAGTACTCCGATACTGAAAAACGGCAAATTAAAGGCAGTGCAGCCAAGGTTCAGGTTACCGTGACATGGAATTCTGGAGCCAAAACGGTCCGCCTTGTCACACTTATGGCTGAGGCACCGAGACGTCTAGCCTCCGTCACTGTAACGGGTTCTGGACCTATCTCCGCCGGCGGGAGAACACGCTTTGACGTACAGGCCTCAGATTCCGATGGCCTTCCTATCAAAGATGGGTTGAGCTTCATCTGGTGGGTCGAGCCTATGTCAGCGACCGGCACAGTTGTTCCCGACAGAGATACGCGTGGCGCGGAGGTTGTTAACCTCACCCGCCTTGAAGACGGCACCTTGACGTCGACAGTAGGGGTTTGTAAGGTCGCGGCCCTGGCCACCTACGAAAACCAGGAGGTGATCGGTTATTCGCCAGTCATTAACATGGTTCCGTAGAGGCCTGACCCTCGTGGAAGTCCTTGTCTCACTAGCACTTTTAGGTCTAGCTATCGGTTTGCTGGCCCAGCTGGCGAATGAATACTATCGTGTCCTTCGATTCACGCGGTCACAAGACCGGAAATTGGTTTGTGCCGAAACGCTACAGCGCATAGCCAGCGAAGTTTCAGGGGCAAACCTCTTGAGTCCAAATTCGCTCGAAGTCAACTTAGACCATCTTTCCTTTGAGTTGCTCGCTCTTGATTCTCCCACTCGATTTCAATCCTGGACATTTGGAGCTACCCCTCATCGAGAGAAGATCGACTATCGTGTTGTCAACGGCGACCTCATCCGCAGCGCCGGTCCCACGACGACACAAACAGTCGCTCGCGATATTGCCGGATTTTCCGCCTCTCGCCCCTCGGTTAGCTATGTCCAGCTCAGGATCAGCCTCGAGCAGCGCTCGAACGTGGTCACCCTCCAAACTGGAGCTCATTTGTGGATAAAGTAACCCGTGGTTCGACCATGATCGCGGCTCTTCTGGTCATGACGATGCTCCTTATCATGGGCATGGCTTTCCTATCTCAGAAATCGGCCCAATATGAGGCCGTCGTCAAGAGCGGATTGGCGAATCAAGCCAGAGCCATCGCTCAGGCCGGTTTGGTTGACTTTAAGCTCAAGGTAGCCAAAAGTCGCTCTTTCCCTCCACCACGTCCTAAAGGTCAAACCCTCTACTCCTACACTGAGGACTTTAGTGACATCGACGGTCGACCTCACGGCTTTTATACCATCACATGTGACTCGAAGCTGGACCGAACTCCCTACTGGCTACTCCAAGTCACATCTGAGGGCGTCCTGGGATCTCGAGCCGAGCCTAGAGCAAGATTTCGAATTTACGGGGAACTCGATCTCAGCTCCACCCTACGTAATGCTCCCAGCCAACCCAATCCCACCTACCGGCAATGGATTCTTTTCCGCGACGGCGACCTACCAGACCAGTCCTTGATTCCCAACTATTAAGGGCCTGACGCGGACAGATAGTCTCTGAGGACAAGGGCGTGGTTGTGCTCGGTATCGCGCGCGGCGAAAAGCAGGGTGATACGACGACTCGTGATCAGCTCGTGGAGCCGTGCGACCGCCTCGGGATGCTGGTCGAGTTCTTGGAGATACTTTTGTCGAAACTCGTCCCATCGTTCCGGCTCGTGATGAAACCACTGGCGAAGCTCCGTGCTGGGGGCGATCTCCTTAAGCCACAGGTCGATCTTGGCCTTCTCTTTGGACAGACCGCGCGGCCAAAGTCGATCGATCAAGACTCGAAATCCGTCCTCGGGATCGACGGGGTCATAGATTCGTTTGATTCTTAAGTCCAACAAGTCACCGTCCACCGAGGGCCTTGAGAGCGTGCATCACCAAGAGGTCTGCGTCCTCTTCTCCCGGCTCCAACTTGCCGGCCACGGCTTCCAAGGCTTCCTCGGCCTCGGCGCGGGTGCAGCCGAGCGAGAGCAAGACCTCCAGAGCCTCGTTCTTGGCTGCTTCCCCGAACAAGCCGGCCTGAGCGGATTTCTTACCGGAGGTCGTAGCCGAGCCGGGACGGAGCGCTTTGATCTTCTCAGGAAGCTCGATGAGAATGCGTTGAGCGCTTTTCTTCCCGATCCCCTTGACGCCGACCAGGGCCGAGATATCCTCATTCATAATCGCCTCGGCGAGTTCCGAGGGAGAGGAGTTGCCTAGGATCCCCAGGGCCGACTTCGGTCCGATTCCGGTGATGCTGGTCAAAAGCCCGAAAAACTCTCGCTCGGTGGCGCTGTTGAAACCATAAAGATTGACCCCGTCCTGACGCAGGACCAGCATGGTGGGCACTTCGACCTGATCTCCCAGGGGGATCTCGGCATAGGCGCCGGCCGGCGTCTCCAGGCGAAAGCCGATGCCGTTGCTGCGCACCACCAGAGCTTCTTCTTCCCGGCGAACCAGGTCGCCCCGAATGTGGTCGATCATAGGTCGTCCTCCCCTCCGAGTGAGTCATAAAGCAAGGTCAACGCGCAAGCCAAACCGTCGGAGGCGTCATCAGGCTGAGGTGGCTTTTCCAATCCGAGCTGCTGCATCACGATGGCCCTCACCTCTTGCTTGGTCGCTTTGCCATGATCGGCCAGGCTCAACTTGATGGTGGCCGGAGCGTAGGCTTTCGAGGGGATACCGCGCTGAGCTAAAGCCAGCAAAAGGACTCCGCGAGCCTCGGCCACCTGGATCGCGGTGGTGGCGTTGCGCCCGGCGTACAGATGCTCGATTCCCGCCTGGTCCGGCTTGGTCCGGTCCAACAGCTCGCAACACTGCTGGTAGAGGTCCAGAAGGCGCAGGTCCCGCGACTCGCCGATGACCGTCTCCATCACCCCATGCTCAAGGTGCTGCACCTGGTCTTCCCAGGTCTCGATCACTCCAAAGCCGGTCCTTCCGATTCCAGGGTCAAGACCGAGCAGACGTGTTCTTTCAGAGTCGCTCAAACTTTGTCTTCAATCTCTTGCATCAAAGCGTCGGAAAGCTCGATGTTGGAGGTCACGCGTTGCACGTCGTCGAGGTCTTCCAAAGCCTCGATCAGCCGCAAGCAGGCGATGGCGTCCTCGGCCGAAGTTTCCACCCGGGTCTTGGGGATCAAGACAAACTGGACATCCTCGGTCTTGATTCCGGACGCCTCTAGTCCTAGGCGAACCTGATGAAGCTCGGTCGGCTCGGTCAAAACGGCGAAGTATTCTTCCTCGTCGTCCTCCCCCACGTCCAGCGCCCCGGCCTCTGTGGCGGCTAGAAATAGGTCCTCCTCGGAAACTTCCTTCCGGGGAATGGAGAGTTTGCCCCGCCGGTCGAACTGCCAGGCCACGCATCCAGCCTCTCCGATACTGCCATGCTTTTTGTTGAAAGCCAGACGCACCTCGGCGGCGGTACGGTTCCGATTGTCAGTGGCCGCTTCCACCATGATAGCCACCCCACCAGACCCGTAGCCTTCGTAAGTGGTCTCCTCCACCTCGTCAGCCCCGTCACCGGCGAGCTTTTTGAGCAGCCGTTCGATATTGACCGCGGGGAGGTTCTCTTTCTTAGCCTTCATGATGGCGATCTTGAGGCGAAAGTTGCTCTCAGGATCGGCGCCGTCTTTACCGGCCACCAGGATGTCGCGCGAAAGCTTGGTGAAGTGCTTCCCTTTCTTGGCGTCCATCCGACCTTTTTTGATGCGGATGTTATTCCACTTCGAATGCCCTGCCATCTGTCTTACTCTTTCTATCTTAAGGATACATGCGAGTCAGCATGCGAGGGAACGGGATGGTCTCGCGCACGTGGCCCAGGCCGCAGATCCAACTGACGGTGCGTTCGAGCCCGATTCCAAAGCCGCTGTGGGGAACGCTACCGTAACGCCTGAGGTCGAGATACCATTGGTAGGATTCGACCGGCAGGTGGTGCTCCCTGACCCGTTGCTCCAACAAAGCCAGATCGCTGATACGCTCTCCCCCACCGATGATCTCTCCGTAGCCTTCGGGCGCCAACAGGTCGGAGCCGAGGACTCGCTCAGGATTGTTCGGGTCCGGCTTCATATAGAAGGCCTTGATGGCGGTGGGATAGTGAGTCACGAAGACCGGGCAGTCAAAATCTTCCGACAACACCGTCTCGTCCGTCCCACCAAAGTCGTTGCCGCGCTCGAATTCGACGCCTTTGGCAATCAGCCGGTCGGCAGCCTCGTCGTAGGTGATGCGAGGAAAGGGCGCCTTGACGAGTCTCAACTTCTCTACGTCGCGGCCGATGGTATCGAGCTCAAAAGACCGCTTCTCCAGCACCGTTTGCACGACATAAGAGAGAAACTGCTCTTGAATCTCCATATTTTGAGCGTAGTCGCAGAAAGCCATCTCCGGTTCGCACATCCAGAACTCCATCAGGTGGCGGCGAGTCTTGGATTTTTCCGCCCGAAAGGTCGGCCCGAAAGTGTAGACTTTGCCGAAAGCGGCCGCTGTGGCTTCGTTGTAAAGCTGTCCGCTCTGGGTCAGATACGCCTTCTCCTCGAAGTACGGGGTCTCGAACAGAGTGGTGGTCCCCTCGCAAGCCGCGGGCGTCAAGATAGGAGTGTCGACGCGTAAAAATCCGTGATCGTCGAGCCAGTCGCACATCGCCTTCATAATGGTGGCACGGATGCGCAGGATAGCGTGCTGACGTCGCGCCCGCAGCCAGAGGTGACGGTGCTCCATCAAAAAGTCGGTGCCGTGTTCTTTAGGAGTGATGGGATAGCCCTCGGATTCGCTGATCACCTCCACCTGGTCGGCCTGCAACTCAAAACCCAACTTGGACCGCTCGTCCTTGCTAACCACGCCTCGAACGACGATAGCGCTCTCCTGTCCCAGTTTCTTCACCTTGGCGAAGAGCTCTTCGGACACCTCGGCCTTGGTCACGATGGCTTGAACGGTTCCGCTGCCGTCGCGTACCTGCATAAAGTGCAGCTTCCCGGAGGAGCGGATCTGAGCCAACCAGCCGCGCAGCTCGATTCTTTGGCCCTCGTAGCCGCCGATCTCTTCCACTCTGATCCAGGGTTCCATGCCTTCACCACCTTAAAGATTTGCGGTCCTTTGCGCCGTGAGAAGGCCGCGCTCCTGCCCTTTTTCCGGTCGGTAAATGCCCCTCAAAAAGTATTGACACCTCAGTCAATAGTCACTATGCTCACTCCATTGAATGAGCGTTCAATCAGGAAATACCGACGATGGAATGGCCTGCGAGCGACGGATCCAGATTTTGGAAGTCGCTTTAAAGCTGTTTGCCGAGCGGGGCGTGGAGGGGACGACGATCAAGCAGATCGCCGAGCGCGCCGATATCTCGGTGGGACTCCTGTATCACTACTTTGACGGAAAAGCCGCGCTACTGCAGGCCATCTTCGAGCACCGGGCCCTCAAACTTCCCCAGTTGGAAGAGATGCATGACAAACCGGTGGAAGATGTCTTGCCTCTCTTTGTTCAAGGTGTCTGTGACGATCTGCGGGAGAATATCGAGATTATCTGGATCTTCTTTCGAGAGCAGCGCAGTTCTTCGACGGTGGCCGAACAGGTGGAGAAGAAGCGGCAGCGATGCTCGCAATCCCTCTCCGGTTACCTGCGAGCTCGTCAAGAGGCCGGAGAACTTCGGGACTTTCCGCCTGAGATCGCGGCTCGCATGCTGATGGGCGCTCTTTTCTCCAGCCATCTGACCGAAACTCCCGAAAGGGAGATGATCTGCGCGATGGTGGACATCTTTATTAAAGGGATCAAGTCGTGAGTCTTCCCCCCACAGGCGGCCGGCGAAAAATCTTAGCCACCGCCCTTCTTCTCGCCAGTCTTGCCGGACCAGCTATCGCCGAACCCGAAAGCAGTGTTATTATTCCTCAGGAAGGTCGTAAGATCGCCAACCCGGAAAGCCTGGCTCCCCCGCGTCAGACGCCGCCAAACTCCGCTCTGGCCAAACCGGCGGAGGCTCCCCCTGTGAGCTATGATCTCAACAGCGCGATCTCCGCGGTTTTGCAAAAGAGCCCGACGATGGAAGGGGTTCTCTCACGTATTCGACAGGCCCAATATCAGGTTGATGAAGCCTACACTCTGGTCAATCCGACCGTAACTTTTTCCACTCAGTACACGCGTGTCGAACCGGCTGTCTCGGTTCCCGGGATCGGTGTCATCAGTCCCGCCGACAACTATCAGTTCGGTCTGACCATTCGCCAAGCCATCTATACCTTCGGCCGCTTGAAGTGGACGGCACTTGCCGCCAAGCTTCAGCAGCGAGCCGTCGAGGAGGAGTACCGAACCGAGGTCAATCGTCTGGTTCAATTGACCGCCCAGCGCTACATTGAAGCTTTGCTGGCACAAGATGCCGTGGCCATCGCCGAGGACAACCTTGAAGCCCAGCAAGCCAACCTTCGAACCTCCCAGCTCTTGTTCGAGCAGGGTGTCGCGGCCCAGTTCGACGTTCTCTCCAACTCAGCCGCCGTGGCTCGCGCTCAACAGCAGCTGATCGAGTCCCGAACGGCGGAGACGAACGCCAAAGCCCGTATGCTCAGCCTCTTGGATGAGCCTCTCGACCGAGCGCTTCGTCTGGAAGCGTTGGAGCTTCACGCTCCCGCCGAAATCGGACTTGCCGACGCCAAGTCGCGTGCCTTGGAATCTCGCCCCGATCTGCGTAGCGCCCGCTGGGCGGTCGAGCAGGCAAAAGCTAGAGTGGAAGTGGCGGAAACCAGTAACAATCCAACTCTCGAGTTGCAAAACTCCACAATTAATCGTAACGGCGCCGGCTTCAATCCCGGAACTCAAAACACGACCGCTTTGGTTCTCTCCGTACCGCTCTATGACGGTGGCGTCTCTCACGTCCAGGCCGAGCAGGCCAAGGAAGCCGTTCTGCAGTTGAGCAAGAATCTCGAGCAGAACGAACGCGATGTCACCCTACAGGTGGAACAGGTCTTCAATCAACTTCAAGACCGCTGGCTGGCGATCTCGGTGGCTGAGGAGAACGTTCGTCAGGCCGACGAAGCGCTTCGAGTAGCCATCCTAAGATACCAAAACGGAATCTCGACCAACACCGAGCTGCTCGACTCCCAGGCCAGCCGTTCCCAGGCTCGCTTTGATCTTGCCACGGCACGAGCCAACTTCTTGCAATCACGTTGGAGCTGGTGGCAGGTCACGGCGGCGGAATACCCAGCTGAAGTCCCCTTCCCTCCCTATATTCGAGAGCGCCTCGACGCCGAAGGGATTCCGATGAAGTCTGCCACCCTGGAATTCTCCACGGAGCCCGCCGGCCAGACCTTGGGTCCCTTTCTCCCCATCGAAGAGTCCGATAGAGTGCCGATTCGCGGCTTGGAGCAGAACCGGCCTGATCAGAGCACGGCTCCTGGGGAGGAGTCGCCCTCAACTCCTCCCCAGGAGCCTGCTAAGCCTTAGTTTCAAGGTCGTCGAACCTTGGTGTGGGGCACGGGCGTAACGCCCGTGGTTAGCGTCCTTTGGAAGGAGTCTTAGAAACTCAAGGTCTGGGACCTTGGGTGGGGCATGGGCGTGACGCCCGTGGTTTAGCGTACTTTGCAAGGAGGCAAAGTACCAAAGCTCCTTCGCCTCAATGGCCGGCTGGGCCAAGGTTTCAGGACTGCGCTCGGAGCTCGACCGAGGTCATTTGGTAAGCTACCTGTAGAAAACGGGAACCGACTTAGCAGCAGGGCTGGTACTTGGAACATCTCCAAGACGAGCACTTCCAAAGCGACTCGCCAACTTACTGAGTTGGTATATCGCTTGCGAAAAGTGATCTCACCCAGCCACCGCGGTCGAGCGAAAAGCGCAAGTCCAGTTATTGGCCAAGCCGGCCACAGAGGCGACAAGAGGTTTTGCTTCTTTTCCCTCCCTGAAAAGAAGAACCAAGCCCTCGCCCCCGGGCGAGAAAAGTTACCGGCGTTCCCAACGCCCAGCTCCCCAGCCAAGGGGTAACGTTCCCCAACGCAAGGACCCTAGCGGGCAGCGGCAGCCCGCGGCCGACGCAAATGGTGCTCAGTAGTCCGCTGATAGTCTCGCGCCAGCGTCAAAAGCTCAAGCTCGGAGAAAGCACGTCCCTGAAGCTGGAGACCCAACGGCAAGCCCTCGGGCGAAAATCCGGAGGGGATGGAAAGTGCCGGAAGACCGGTCAGGTTGGCCGACACGGTGAAGACATCGGACAGATACATCGAGACAGGGTCGGAAGTCTTCTCCCCCACTTTGAAGGCCGGGCCCGGGGTGGTCGGGGTGACCACGGCCAAAAAGCCCTTGGAAAGAACTTCGTCGTAAACGTTTCTTAGAGCCGTTCGGACCTTCTGCGCCCGATTGTAATAAGCCTCATAATATCCGGCGGAGAGGGTGTAGGTTCCTAACATGATACGCCGCTTGACCTCGGCTCCAAATAGCGCGCTTCGAGTTTTGGTGGTCAGATCCGAGATGTTCTCGAAGTCGATCCCTTCGGGGCGCGCCCCGTACCTCACTCCGTCGTAACGAGCCAGGTTGGAGGACGCTTCGGCGGGGGCGATCACGTAATAGGCCGAGAGTGCCTCCTCCAGATAGGGTAGCGACACCTCCTCGATCGTCACGCCCATTTCTCGAAGCTCGGCCAGGCTTGCCTCGAAGGCCGCACGAGCCTGATCGGAGAGAAGTTTGGGAACAACGTCGGGCAACGCTAAGCGGACGTTCCGCAGGCTGGGAGCCGATTCCAGGTCGGCTAGCTCCGCCGGGAGAGGGTCTTCGGAACTGGTGCTATCTTTGGCATCGTGGCCACCTATCACCGACAGCACTAGCGCCGCGTCGGTCGCTGATGTCGTGATCGGCCCGATCTGGTCAAGCGAGGAGGCAAACGCCACAAGGCCGTAGCGAGAGACTCTTCCATAAGTGGGCTTGAGCCCCGTCACGCCGCAAAAAGCCGCTGGTTGGCGGATGGAGCCTCCGGTGTCTGAACCCAAGGAAGTCAAGACGTACCCGGCAGCCACGGCCGCCGCTGAGCCGCCTGAGGAGCCTCCCGGAACTCGCTCGGGATCCCAGGGATTGCGGGTCACCGCGAAAGCCGAGTTCTCGGTGGAGCTTCCCATGGCGAATTCATCCATGTTGGCCTTGCCCAGCATGATCGCTCCGGCCTGTCGTAGGCGCTCCCACACCGTGGCGTCGTATGGCGGAACGAAATTCGACAGCATCTGGGAAGCGCATGTGGTAGGTAGGCCACGCACACAGATGTTGTCCTTCAAGATGATCGGCAGGCCCGCTAAAGCGGGGTTTTCTCCGGCCGAAAGTCGACCTTTGAGCTCTTCCACCTGCTGGTCGATGAAATCTCGGTTATTGTCCAAAAGACAGGCGAGAGTCGGCTCGTGCCGTTCGATGGTCGCTAGCGATTCAGCGACGAGCGCTTCGGGCTGGCCGGACTTGTGGACACCTTCAACGGAGGCAATGATGTTGGTCATGGATTTAGGCCTCGGATGACTTGGAAAGGATTCGGACGATCTCGAAACAGCCATCGCGTTGGGCCGGCGCATTAGCCAGAGCTTCCTCGACGGGCATGCTCAGGCCCACTTCGTCCTCACGGAAACGATTCGCGTAGGCTCCGACGGCAAGGGTTGCCTCCAAGCCTTCCACCGGAACTTGTGAAAGCTTGGAGACGGTCTGAAGGATAGCTTCCATTTCGGCCCTGAGATCGCGTAGCTCCTCTTCCTCGAAATGAAGTTTTGACAACCCTGCGACGTGACGTGCCTGCTCTAATGTAAGATGTGATTCACTCATCGTCAGACCACTCGTCCATCCAACTGTCCTTAGACAGGTCCACCTCCTCGAGAGTGGTTACGTCACGATCGGTTTTAAATTGCTGGTCGGTCTCGAGCTCGTAGTCGTGGAAGTCCTGAAATCGCGCGACCTTTTCCCGTCGTTTATTCAAAAACGCCACGGTGGACTGAGTCACCTGAGCGTGAGGAACCCGTCGCGCCAGGTGCACACAAAAACGGAAGAAGTTATGGTGGGAGACGTAGCCGACTTTGTCCAGGAAGCTCTTATAGTTGATGTTTCCCGCCTCAAAACGAAACGGTTGGTCCTGTAGGTCGGTGAAGAGATCCAGGATATAGACCTCTCGGACCTGCTTGGCCCGATCCTTGGCCGAGCTGGAATCTTCTCCGCCGGTCACCTTCTGCATCATCTTGCGCAATGGACCTTTTTTTAGCTCACTGTCTTTGACCATCTGCTCAATGATGCCCAGCGAAATGCGACGCACCGAGGACCAGGGGATGGTTTCTCCACCGGCGTCGAGATGCGCCTCTTGAAAAGATCCGTCGCGCACCCGTGTCGGTAGCGGCGTGGCGCGTTCAAATCGAACAACCTTTTCACCCGCGGGCATTCCTGGCGTTTCTCCCGCCGGCACCACGACTGCCTCATGGATGATGACCTCGTCGTCTTCTTGAGATTCCCCCGAACTCATCTATCCTTGTCCTCCCATCGGCATAGCCACCGACTTGAGCTTAAGCCGCAGGTCGTTAGCGTTATCGGAGTTGCGCAACGCCTCTTCAGCGGTGATCCGGCCGGCGCGATAGAGGCTGATCAGCGAGAAGTCGAAACTTTGCATGCCTTCGGGATGGAACATATCGAGCTCTCGCTTCATCTGGGTCAACTGGCCGGCTCGGATCAGTTCGGCCATACGCGCGTTACCGATCAGAACCTCACAGGCCACCACGCGCTTGCCGTCGACACCCGGAATCAACCGTTGCGCGATGATGCCACGGAGATTCAAGGAGATCTGAGCCAAGACCGCTGCCTGCATATCTTCCGGAAAGAACTGCATGATGCGCTCGATGGTCTGATAGGCGTTGTTGGCGTGCAAAGTGGAGAGCACCAAGTGACCGGTTTCGGCAAAGTAAACAGCCGATTGCACCGACTCGGGGTCGCGCATCTCACCGACCAGCAGCACGTCGGGCGCTTGACGAACGGCGCTCTCGAGGCCTTCCTTGAAGGTCATGACGTCTTGACCGATCTCTCGTTGACTCACGATACAGGTCTCTTGGTCGTCGTGCAGATACTCGATCGGGTCTTCCAGCGTCACGATATGCCCGGTGGATCGGTCCTTACGGTACTTGATCATCGAGGCCAGTGAGGTGGACTTACCGGAACCGGTCGGTCCGGTACAGAGCACCAGGCCGCGCTTTTGCATGGCTAACTGAGCCAAAATATCCGGCAAACCCAGTGTCTCGAACTCTAAGATCTCATCTTCCACACGTCGCATCACCATCGCCACCGACCCCTTCTGGCGATAGGCGTTCACACGGAAACGACTGACGTTCTCGATGTCGTAGATAAAGTTGGCGTCGTTGAACTTCTCAAACTTTTCACGTTGATGAGTCGGCATAATCGTCATGGCCAGATGCTCGATCATCTCCGGAGTGAGCGCGGCGCACTCGATAGGGATCAGAGTTCCCTCGATGCGCAGCATCGGAGTCTTGCCGGCTTTGATGTAGACGTCACTAGCCTTCTCTCTAACCGAGACGGTGAGAACCTGGTCCAGCAATCCACGAATGCTTTCAATTTCAATCATGCAATCTCCTAATTTCCCTTAAAGGCTCAAGCGAAAAACGAACTCTTGGCAAGCCAAGCCGACTCCGTATTAGCCCCCTCTTTCGTCATACTGAAGCTCTCGTCCCTGTCGCAACCGCTCCAAGTTCTCTTTATGGCGAAAGATCGCAAGTCCGGCCGCGGCGACACAAAAAAGAATGGAGGGGAGGTCCCCTTTTTGTAGGGCCATCAGGATTGGCATGGATGCCACCGCGGCGAGCGACCCCACCGAAGGGTACTTGGTCAGGGCCACGCATGCAATCCAGATCAAGGCCGCCAAAAGAGCCACTCGAGGCGACATAGCCAGAACCACTCCGAAGGTCGTGGCGATTCCCTTGCCCCCCTTGAAACCACGGAAGATACTGTAGTTATGACCCAGGACCGCCAGCAGTCCGAAAATGGCCTTGGCGGTGGGAACGGCGAATCCGGGTACTAGCGCGATGTAGGCGAACAGACATGCCACCGTGCCCTTGAGAAGATCCGCCAACAGGACGGCGGCTCCTCCTCGAGCCCCTAGAGTGCGATAGGCGTTGGCGGCCCCCGTGTTGCCGCTACCCTGACTGGTCAGATCTTTGCCTCCGGCCCTGGCTACCAGTTGACCGAACGGGACGGCGCCCAGAAGGTAGGCGGCCAGCAGCAAGACCACGGTCCACAATCCAAACATGACTTAAGACCCCGCGAATTTAAGATGCACGGGGGTTCCGACGAAGCCGAAAGCCGCCCGTAACTGATTTTCGAGATAACGCTCGTAGCTAAAGTGGATCAACTCCGCCGAGTTGACCTTCAAAAGAAACGTCGGAGGTTGACTTCGCCGTTGGGAACAGTAAAGAACTTTGAGAACCCGACCCTTGTAGGAGGGCGGCGGGCGCAGGGCTACCGCCTCCTGGATGACCTCGTTGAGGACAGGTGTGGCCACCCGCTTGCTCCACTGCTCGTAAACGGCGGCAACGGTCGGTAAGATCTCCTCGCACCCCTCGCCGGTGACCGCGGAGAGAAAAAGAACCGGGGCGTAGGACATAAAATCCAGATCCTTGGATAGCTCCTGGATAAACTTTTCACGCCGGACCGTGGTGTCAGCCGTGGTGCCGATGAGGTCCCACTTGTTGACCAGAACCACCACGGCAAGACCAGCGTCGGCGATCAGTCCCGCCACCCGCTTGTCCTGTTGAGTGACGCCGTCCATCGCGTCGACGACCAGTACACCCACTTGCGCGCGCTCAAGAGAGCTGGTGGCGCGCAGCGCCGAGTAGTACTCGACTTCATCGTCCACTTTCGCTTTGCGACGCATTCCTGCGGTGTCTAGAATTCGGAAGGCTTGCCCGTCCTCGTGGACCAGACTGTCGATGGTGTCCCGGGTGGTCCCGGCCTGGTCATGAACCACGCTGCGAGTGGTTCCTGACAGCCTGTTCAGGAGGGACGATTTTCCAACGTTGGGGCGCCCGACCAGCGCCATCGCGATCTCTTCTTCCCGTTCATCGTCCTCTTCTTTCGGAGGGAGAGCGGCGATGACGGTGTCGAGAAAGTCGCCTGTGTTGGTTCCGTGCATAGCCGAAATCGGGATCGGATCTCCAAGTCCCAGGGCATAGAAGGTGTAGTGCTCCGCCTCGACCTTAGGGCTCTCCGTCTTGTTGACTACCAACAGAACAGGGACGGACGTCTTGCGCAGGCGCGCCGCGACCTCTTCGTCCAAGGGATGAATCCCTTCCTGGCCGTCGACCACAAAGCAGATGACGTGAGCTTCCTGCATCGCGGTTTCGGCCTGGCGAAAGACATCCTGGCGAAGCTCGTCGGTGTCGTATGGGTCCATGCCGCCCGTATCGATGAGGAGAAAGTTTCGTCCGCTCCAGTCCGCCTCGGCCACGATACGATCGCGGGTGACTCCGGGACGATCGGCCACGATAGCCTGGCGTCTCCCGAGAATGCGATTAAAAAGAGCGGACTTGCCCACATTCGGACGACCGACAATGGCGACGACCGGTAAACTGGCGCTCATTCGTCCTCCTCCGGGTCGTCGTCATCATCGCTGTCGGTGGGGAAATAGCCCCATCCGCGTTGAGTGAAGGCGTAAAGGAGATCGAGAAGAGTCTGATCGCCCCTGGCTTCCTCGAAGGTGAACGTCCTTTGCGAGGAGATTTTCTCGATCAGCTTCTTGGAGAGGTCTTCGGGCCACAGATCACCGTCAGCGAAGAGGTGAGCCTTACCGCTACTGGTCCAGCCCGCGATACGAAGCGCCTCATGTCTGCGCCACTGACCGGAAGCCTCGAAGTCGGCTAGAAAGTCCTCCGGACTCCCCTCGAAGATTACGGTCTCGACCGGCCCTCTCTGCGGTTGAGTGATGAAGGCTCCAAACCATTCGGCCACATCGGAGGCTTCCAACGGAACCTCCCGGATCAGCCTGAGCACTCGATTGATGTCGCTCTGGTCGATCAGTCCCGGGTGATCGTCGTCGAAAAGATCGGGATCAGAGTAGCGGATCACCCCGTGTTTCTCCTCGTACCAACTGGCGAAGTCGCGCAGAGCCTCCGCTCTTGAGGGAGCCAAGAATCCAAAGGAGAATGTCAAACAAGGTTCCAACGCCACGCCGTTGTGCGGAACTCCCGGCGGGAGATAGAGCATGTCGCCGGGCTCGAGTTCGTACACCTCGGTCGGCTCGAAGTTCTCCAGCATTCTTATGTCGAGACCCTCGCGGTCGCGGTGATCGCCTTCGGCAGGCGCAATCTCCCAGCGACGTCGCCCCGATCCCTGAAGCAAGAAGACATCATAGGAGTCGATGTGAGGCCCGACTCCGGCCTGCTTAGCCGCGAAGCTGACCATGACGTCATCCTTGCGCCAGTGAGGTACAAAGTCGAACAGATCAAAAAGATCAGCCACCGCGGGCACGTGGCGGTCCACTTCTTGGACCAACACGGTCCAGTGGCTGTCGCTAAGCTTGGCGAAGTCGTCCTCGCTGAAAGGACCTTGGCGAGCCTGCCATTCGTAGTCTCCTCCCTTCTCCAAGATAAGGCGGGAGAGGACATCGGGACGACATGCCAGCCCCGCCAGTTCGTCAGGTTCCAGGGGAGAGACAAAATCAGGAAAGGCCTGACGGATCAGTAACGGTTTTTTCTGCCAATACTCGGAGAGAAAGGCTTCGGCGGTCAATTCGCCAAGCGGAATGCGATTCATGCGGCGCCGTTCGTCTCCTGGGCTCGCGGCTCCTATGCTGGTCGCGGCTCCAACTGAGCCAGGATCATGTCGACCAACTCCTCGGGAGTCATCTGGGTCGAGTCCAGTCGCAAGGCATCTTCGGCGCAGGCCATCGGGGCGCAATCTCGCTTGGCATCCTTCTCGTCTCGGTTGGCCAGATCGTTAACCGCTTGTTGGAGCTCCTCCGGGCCAAAATGCACACCTTGCTGAATTAGGCGCCGTCGGGCTCGCTCGCGAAGGTCGGCCTGCATAAAGATCTTGAGGTCAGCCTCCGGCAGGACCACTGTGCCGATGTCGCGGCCAGCCATCACGATGGAATAGCGCCGGCCCAGATCGCGCTGGAGCTCCAAAAGCCAGGCCCGAACCACGGGCAGGCAAGCAGCGAAAGAAGTCGCTCGCTCTACTTCGGGGTCACCCAATTCGTCGGTGACGTCCACATCGCCTAGAAAGACCCGGCACTCGTCGGTTTCAGCCGGCTTGACCTCAAGTGTTGTGCGGTCCAGAATCCCCCCGGCGGCTGTCTCGTTCCATTGCTGTGGAGCAAGATCGGACTCTCGCAAAAATGCCAACGCCACCGCGCGATACAGCTTTCCCGTGTCGAGATAGGCTATCGAGAGTTTCTCGGCCAGACGTTTAGCCACGGTGGATTTACCACTGGCCGCGGTCCCGTCGATGGCGATCTGTAAGGGCATGGATTTTCCTCTATCCGTCGAAATAGAACCGGCCGGCCGGCCGGGCGATAATGATGGTCGGGCTGATCAGATAAGTCTCGGCCACCCTTCTGACATCCTCGGAGGTCACCTTTTTGAGATTCTTCTCGAAGTTCTCCTCATAGAGATAGCCCAGGCCGATCATCTCAGCCCGGGCTAAACGAAAAGCTGTGCCTTGCACCGTCTCGCTCTCGAGCAGAAAAGCGCCTCGGATCTTCTCTTTGGCCCCCACCAACTCGGTGGGCGGCAGCGGCTCTTTGCGCATGATCTCGACCTGCTTGAGGATCTCGCGACGGACCTTGCCCACGTCGGCGGGACGAGTCACCACGTAGGTCAGGAAGTGGCCCGGACCTTTGAGGTCGGGATGGACAGAGGAGATGGTGTAGGAGAGTCCGCGCTTTTCACGGATCTCGTTGAAAAGGCGGGAGGAGAGCCCTTCGGAGAGTATGGCTCGAATCAACATCATCGGAATGTGGTCCTCCGAGCTTGCGGTGGGGGCGGGATATCCAAAAACCACCCAACCGAGATCCGCGCCGGTGTTGAGATCGATCCGTTTTTCCTGGGCTTTGGGCTCCCAGGGGACGGAAAGGTCAATCGTCTGATTGGACTTGAGCGGCCCAAAGACATCCTTGAGCTCCTGCTCGGTGTCGACTCGCTCGTAGCGACCCACCACGGCCATGACAAGACGGTTGGGAACGAGATACTTTTGGTGAAATTCGCTCAAAACTTTAGCGTTCACCCGGTCTAAGGCCAGCGTTCCACCCGTGTGTTGGCGCCGATAAGGATGAATCCGATAGAAGAGGACCCGAAAGATGGAGTAGAGCTGGTTATTGGTCCCTCCCCCACTCTCGATCTCGTTTTTTAGTTGGCGACGCTTCTTGCTAACTTCGGTTTCATCATAGGTGTCGTTGGCCACGATGTCAGCCAACGCTTTCACCATGACGGGTGCGTCCTTGGATGGGCCGACCACGGTGAAGCGGAGAAAGTCAGGCTCTAGTTCGACTGATTTCGAGACCACGCGATAGTTCTCCGCGGTGGCATCGTCTAAGCGCTCCTGCAACAGCTTTTCCCACAGCGCGATCAGGCCGGCGGTTGGAGTCTCCTCGTTGGCAAGCCCCACCTGGCAGAGCATCTCAACGGCTACGAAATCGTGAGCCGGCGATTCTTTGAGAAGAATGGTCATGCCGTTGGGTAAGACCACACGCCGGGCGGGGGTGGCTCGAGCGGCCATGATATCGGCTCGCGTGGGTTCGACGGATTGCGCCAATGCCGGGAGACCAAGACATAAGAGCATGCCTAGAATCCAGATAGATGGGGCCTTGAGTTTCACGAGCGGCGCCCTCCTCGACCGGGTTTGAGCAGGTAGCCCCAATAGCCGCCTCCCATATACTTCTTGGCGACGGCTACCACCTCGGCCTTGGTAACCTTCTCGATGGAAGCCGGATAGGTGGCGCTAAAACCCGGAACACCCAGAGCGGCGTAGAAACCGATCGAGTCGGCGGCGCCGGAATTGCTTTCGTTCTGCAGCGCGTAGCTGCCCAGAAGATGAGCCTTGGCCCGAACCAGGTCCTTATCCTCAAACTTTCCCGCGATGACGGAGGCGATAGCTTCGTCGAGAGCGCTCACGAGTTCAGCTTGTTTTTTGTCCACAATGGCGACGCTGACGATGATCAATCCCCGCTGTCTGGGAGTCAGAAAGCTGACATCGACGGAATCGGCGAGGTCCTTGCCGTCGACTAACGCCTTGTGCAGGAGGCTCTGTTTTCCCTGACCCAGCAGAAACGAGAGAACGTCGACGGCGTAAACGTCAGGCTTGTCGTGAGCCGAAGGAGCGGGATAGCCACGAAAAAGAACGGGAGAGCCCACTGGACCCGGACCTTCTTCCATGACCGGCTGCTCCGGCGCCACCGGAGGGTCGATCAGTGTTCTTGGACCGGCGGTCGTTTTGTAGCCACTAAAAAGGAGCTTCGCCTTGGCGAAGATCTTGGCTGCCGAGATATCCCCCACCACCACCACGGTGCAACGCTCGGGGCCGTACTGTTCGTTACGCCACTTGACGAAATCGGCCCGCTGAAACGACTTGATCGTCTCCTTGGTCCCGATGGTCGAGCGCGAATAAGGATGGTCTCCATAGGCCATCTTGTAAAGCTTGTCTCCGGCTATCCGGCCGGGATTGTTCTGGCCGAGACGATACTCTTCCAGAACCACCTCACGTTCGACGTCGATCCCCGCCGACTCTAGTTCGGCTCTCTGCAGAGCATCGGACAAAAGTTCTAGACCTCGTTCAGCGTGCTCGGCGGGAAGGCCGATGAAATAGTGAGTCATGTCTTTGGCCGTGGTGGCGTTGGTCGTGCCGCCCAGGTTCTCGATAGCCTTCTTGAAATCAAGCCCGCTCAAGGTTGGAGTGCCGCGAAAAAACATATGCTCGTAGAAATGGGCCAGTCCGGCTTGAGCCGGGGTTTCGTCCAAGCTCCCGGCCGAGATGAAAATGTTCACCGAGACGGTGGGAGAAGCGGGATTCTCCATCACGACCACACGTAAGCCGGAAGGCAACTCCTTGTCGATCATCTCGGCTTTGACGGGCGAGACGACAGCCAGCAACAGCAAGCCGATCGCGCCGCGGCGAAGGGCACTCCACATACAATTCATCCTCCCTAGGGGTTTGACATCAAGTCGCGACTTTTGGAAAGCTTCTCTATGACCTTCTTAAAGCAGTCCCGCCGATGGAACCGCTCTCTTTCCCCCAAGTTGTGCTCGAGGAACTCACCGATTTCGTCTCGCGCCGTCGAAGGTCATGGTGAACTCGTTTTTGAGGCGTTCACTGAAAGGGTACGTTGACCAAGCGAGCCATGGCGTCCCCAGAAATTCATTTTGACGGTATCGGCTGAACCTGGTATCCCCAGCCAAAATTCACCTTCGAAGCGTGGAACAGGAGGGTGACTCCAAGTCTGACCCGATTCGGCGCTCAAGAAAGCAAACCCGAGTTGTTCCGCGTCCAGTGGCACATCCCTAAGTTCAATGGGAATACAGTCAACCTTAGGGACCTTGAGTTGGAGCACTTCCCGTGTTTCTGGTGAGACTGCGAATAAAAAACGCCGTTTCCCGTCGTGGGATAGGCCATCGAGATAAACCAGTGGCAAGGCCTTCAAGAGACGACTCTCAAGCTCGATATCGTCGCTTCGAAGATAGAGCCAATCGATTCCTAGTTCGCGGGCCCGAGCAGGGGACGGAGATTCTAGAAACTTTGTGGAGGCCTCAGTCCTTCGATAAGGTGGGAGGCCGATAGGATCGGTGTCCGGGGGCAAGCGGTGCCCCAGCGCCTGAACGTCGACGAGGCCCATCACGGTGGATTCGAACAAAATATCCCAGGGATTGGTCGACTTGGTGGTGACGATCAGGGCTCCTCGACCCAAATTCGGATTGCTGGGGATCCAAGCCAGCGTTCTCAAGTCGCTTTCATCGAGACGAAGGTAAGCGCCGTGACGCAATAGCCAGGCTCGGGTCTGGAATTTTAGACCGAGAATCTGCGCGCCTGAAACCGTGGGAAGCTGCTGAATCTGACGCACGGTCCAGCGCAGTCCCGCCTCCGAAAATAGCGCCAGGAATACGAAGAGGACGACTGCGGAGCGACGAGTTCGAGTCAGAGAGCCCAGGGCGGCTCCCGCCGCGCCCGCGAATCCATATCCAGCGGCGAACTCCCATCGGTACCACTCATACTCGTGAATACTTCCGAAGTCGAAAATACCCGGTACCACGTAAGCCCAGAATCCGAACAGCCATAAGAATTGGCCGAAGCGATTTCGCTGTCGCCACAAGAGCCAGGCGGAAAAGGGAGCCAGCCAGATCCCCAGCCAGTGCATCCGCAACACCATCCAGCCCGAAAGGCGAACGTAGTGGTCGTCGACACGGGCGGGGGTCCGATCGATAAGGTAGAGCAAGGGAACTCCGATCCCGCTTCGATAGCCCACCGAGACCGGCCCGGGGTCCCAACGTTCGATGCGCAAGGCGAAAAAAGGCTCCTTCGGAAAAGAGATTCGCACCGTTTGGGTTTGGTTGGCGATGGCCTGGTCCAGAGGAACTCGCTGAGTCGCCATTCGAGAAAGTACCCCGCCACCGGTTAAAGCCAACAGAGCGGACAGACCTAAAGCGCCCACCGTCGCCAGGCGAGCCGAGCGATCGAGCCATGGCATAAGGGTGAGAACGGCCAACACGACCAGGCCAAAGTGGCTTTCGTAGATCAAAGAGAAAAAGCCCAGCACCGTACCCAGAAAGATGGCCAGCCGAACCTCCGGGTCGCGCCATAGCTCGGTCCAAAGAAATATCAGCAGAGCCAGGGTCAAATAAGTCAGAGCGCCGTTGTTGTGGAAAAAATCGATCAGTCCGACTCGTCCGGAGACATTCATCCCCAACCAAACCAGGCCCGTTCCAGCCGCCGCCGAACCCGCTCCGCCCTGCCCGCGCAGTCCCAGGTAGAGGACCGCCAAGCCCAGGGTGTGACACACGCTGGCAACCAAAGCTTGAGCTCCAAAGGTGTCCCGGCCCGTCAAAAGAGAGGCACTGGCGATCAACAGGTCGCGAGAAAAGTGACCCCCTAGAATCAGCTCTGGAAAGTACGGATTGGTCGGCGGCAGGGTCCCTCGCAACATGCGAGCCTGAACCGGGGTGTGAAGCCAGTAATCGTCATCCACCGAAGCGACCTGCACCAGGTTGGTGAGGAGCCAAATGAAAACCATGGCAAGACCCAAACCATACCTTTCCGCCCGCGACAACCCAGGCCCGTATCTTGCCGAGGCGGGTCTGAGATGCCCCCAGAGGGCGAAGAAAATCAAGGGAAGAGGCGAGAGATAGACGGCGCGGGTCAACTCGATACCGGCCTGCACCAGTAGGGTGACGGAAAGAAGATGCAGGAGCACCGAGCAAGCTAATCCGACGGCGAGGGCCCGCTCCTGGCGCATGCCCAGCCCTCGCCAAACAAACCAGGGCCCGATGGCGATCAAGACCACGATGGTGAGAGCTCCCATTTTCAACCCCCGTCATGCTGGCGTTAGGGCATAAAAAAAGAGCTCGGGTGAGCTCCTTTTTCAACGCTGTTTGGTACCGCGTACGGGATTCGAACCCGTGATCTCCGCCGTGAGAGGGCGGCGTCCTAAGCCTCTAGACCAACGCGGCGCGCTATGGCTGCCGGGGAAGGAGTCGAACCCTCACGTACGGAACCAGAACCCGCTGTCCTACCATTAGACGACCCGGCAACAACAAGCGCAGTATAGGAGATGAATCTCCGACCGTCAAGGCCACTTGCAAAGTTTCCGGCAGGTCGTCTGATAGAAAAAGAGAGCGGCCGAAGCCGCTCTCTACCCAACCTGGCGTGGGACGCTCACATCCAAATTTTCTTTGCTGTGACCCCACCGTCCCAACGCCTGCCTCCTTCAACCCGGAGCTTGTCTCCGGGCCGCACCGAGTTGAAGAAACCTTCATAAGAAAGCTTCTCATCTCGAAACCATCCGTCTCCACTGGAGTGTCGCTTGGTCACCTTGGTCGTACCCGTCAGGTAGACCCAGTTTTGATGCTCCTCTGGCTTTGACTCTAAAAGTGCCACACTGATCCGAGCATGGTCGGAATCCACCGAGACCACTCGATACTCTCCCGAAGCTAAGAGCAGCTGTCCAGAAGAACTCTCCGTGGAGAGTAGCAGTATCCCGAACACCGCGAACAACAAAAATCCCTTGAAGCGATTGAAGCGCATAGCGAACCTCCGTGCCTCTAAAGGTTTTCAAGTTCACTCCTGCTCCCTCCATAGCGAAGAAAATTGGTCGGATAGGCTAAACAGACCAGAAAATAAAGGCTGGCGGCTAGCGGCGCGGCGGCCAATAGAAAAAGAAAGAGAACAGCAGTTAAGCTTGTCTCTTCTTTGAAATATAGTAGAAGACTCCACGTCATCGACAGTCCGGCATCGGCTCCCACCAAGCCCAACATGATCGCCGAGAGGATCCGTGTAGCTCTACTCTTGACCCGCAGAAGCCGACCGTGAAGCCCAAATCCCACAACCAGGCCGACATCGTAGAGTGCCCACATCCTGGTCGCCACAGCGGTGCCGAAAAGCCACTCGCCATCGAGATGCCACAGAATCGGGATCCAAAAACACAAAGAGATCAGAAAGAAATTGTTGATCGCGAGGAGGCCTCGGGATGAGAGAGAATCGCTCACTTTCCCTAGCAGCTTCACCACCGTCGCCCATCCAAATCTCAGCATGGAACCTCCGGCGAAGACCTTGAGGACCGCCCAAAGCGCCGCGCCCGAGGAGCCTTGGTGCTGAGCCCAGTACACCGGCTCCCACCGATCAGGCTCAAGCTTGGTGCGAAACCTCTCCAGGCGGCGAAAGCCGTAGAGCGGCTCCCAAGCCGCCAGTAGCGCATTTCTCATCGGCTCCGGTATGAAACTTAAGATGGCCGGAATCTCGCCATGAGAAAAATCAGAGGCCAAAGCTCGGTAGAGCGGAGTGATACCCAGGGAAAGACATTGTCCCTGTTCGAGATATCGACTGAGAATCTGGGCCACCAGGAGCTCTCCGCTTCCGTTGGGCGCATCGGCGCCAACGATCTGGTGCTCCAACAGCCAACCCCGATCACTTCGAACGAGGAGCGCTAATCCGAGAGGCTTTCCACCTTGCTCCTGCCACAATAAAAAGAACCGGCGATAGGCCTGGCCGGCGGCAAAGTGAAGGCCGACCAGAAAAGAGAATTCGGCCAGCGGCTGGCGAAACCATCGGGTCTTGAGCAGCGACTCTAAGTCGCCACGCTCTCGATACTCCCAAAATTCGGCCGCCGGGACTTCTGTCCAGCTGACCCCTTTACTCAGAGCGCGACGCGCTTGTCGACGCATCTCGCGCCCCAATTCAGGCTGCCCTCTCCCTGTAAGCGGGGGATCGTGTCGCGGTCCCGCGATGAAGATCGGCTGCCTGCCTAGTTCTCGAATCTTCCAACCGGAAAGCACCGGCAGGTCCGCCGGTTCAACACCGAAGAGAAGCGGAGTTTTGTCACGCTGTGACGCCCAGCCCAGGAGTCGCTCGATCGCCATCTCGGGCCCTCGCGCATCGGTCGGCATACCGGCGCAGACCACGGTCGATCCCGTCTCAGCGTAGGACCACCCCCAGCGACCGTCTTCCGCGATATTGAGGGCGCATGTCGCCCCTTGGTTAGAGATGAAGTTGGGGGCGTCGCGGTCAGAGACTGCGATGGGTCTGGTCCTGTTCAACGCATTGGTCGATATAGGTCTTGATAGCCAGAGAGTCGCGCTCTGAGGTCCCTTCGAATCTTAAACCCACTTGAATGCGTCCCGAGGGCATCACATCTTGCCACATCACTTCGGCCGTGGTGGCGACGGTAGGGAGATCGAACTCAAGAAAAATCTTGATGGGGAACTTGGCTCCCACCTCCAGCGGTTCCGACAGACAGATTCTCATCCCCTCAACCGAGAGGTCCAGAGTTAGAGGATAGAGCCAACGTTCACCATCTTCTCCCCCAGCGAGTTCCACTCCCAGAACTCGATTGAGGCGGAAATGAGAGCGACGGCCCTCTGGTGAGGCCCCCTCCATGATGGCCGCCACGATACTTTGTCCCTCAGCATCGAGGTCACAAAAGGCCAGTCCCGAAACGACCATCCCACCCACCAAGCTCTTCGACCAGACCATACGCACGGGTAATGTCAGCCTGGGTTTTCGCGTGGCAAGCTCGGTGCCGAAAGCGGCCAGACCTATCTCGAGAGCAAAGTGACGGTCCTTGGGAAACGGATCGTCGGAGTTCACTCTCAAGCCGCCCTCGGAAATGTCCACCAGGTGAAGATAGCACTCCCGATGGGAATCTCCGTCGACCACCCGAGTGGCGATCAACCGGTTGAGCATGACCCCTTTTCGCCCGGCTTGGCGACGGTCGGAGGCGGACTCCTCGACTTCCGTCTCTACAGTGGCTTCAACCGCCGTCTCGGGCTCAACTTCCATAGTGGGGAGATCGCTCTCCACACTGTCCTGAGGCTGAGCTTCTTGCAAATCTTCCGCGCTCACGCCACGGACTCCGTGGAGCGACTGGCCGCGAACCGGTCGGCGTAAAGCGGGAACTGAGCCGTCAACTCTTCCACCTGAGCCCGTATCCTGGCAAGATGTGCCGCATCCTCTGGATTCTTGAAGACTTCGAGAATTAGACCGCCGACAGTTTTCATCTCGGTATCTTTCATGCCCCGCGTGGTCAGTGCCGGGGTCCCCAGGCGTATTCCGCTGGTCACGGCGGGCGGTTTAGAGTCGAACGGGATCGCATTTTTATTGCAGGTGACACCCGCCTTTTCCAAAGCTTCCTCGGCGCTGGCTCCGGTCAAACCCAGAGGCGTGACATCGACTAGAAGCAGATGGTTGTCGGTCCCTCCACTGACCAGCCTCAGTCCACCCCCAACCAGGACCTCGGCTAGAGTTTTCGCGTTGCTCACCACCTGGCCGATGTAAGTCTTGAACCCAGGCTTCAAGGCTTCCCCGAAGGCGACCGCTTTAGCAGCCACCACGTGTTCGAGAGGCCCTCCCTGATAGCCGGGAAAGATGGCCCGATCCACAGCTCGAGCGTGCTTTTCTTTACATAAGATCAACCCTCCACGCGGCCCGCGCAGAGTCTTGTGAGTGGTCGTCGTGACGATATCGGCGTGCTCCACGGGATTGGCATGATAGCCGGTAGCCACCAGGCCCGCGAAGTGAGCCATGTCGACCATAAAGAAGGCGCCGATTTCATCGGCGACTTCTCGGAAGGGAGCAAAATCAATCGCCCTGGGGTAAGCCGAATACCCGGTGACGATGATGTCCGGCTTCTCGGCTCTGGCCATCTCCTGGATCACTTTGTAATCGAGGCGCTCAGTTTTCGGGTCCACCCCGTAGTGCACGATCTGAAAGTGGCTCCCCGAAAAGTTGACCTTGTGTCCGTGGGTCAGATGCCCACCGTGGTCGAGCGACAAAGCCATGAGCTTCTGACCGTGTTTGAGGATCGAATAGTAAGCCGCGATATTGGCCGAGGCGCCGGAATGTGGCTGAACGTTGGCATGGTCGGCGGAGAAAAGTTGGCACGCTCTCCGCCTGGCCAGTTCTTCCGTCACGTCGACATGTTCGCAACCGCCATAGTAGCGTTTGCCCGGATACCCTTCGGCATACTTGTTCGTAAGGACACTGCCCTGGGCTTCGAGGACAGCTTCGGAGACGAAATTCTCCGAAGCGATCATCTCCAAAGTTTCAACCTGTCGCTTTGTCTCGCTCACGATGACTTTGGCGACCTCGGGGTCACTCTTCCAGAGATTGCTCAACATAATACCACCACCCTTAAATCTATGCGGTGCGCTAAATGAAGAAGAGCCCCGCGGGGCGGGACTCTTCTCCTTTTCAAGACGGTTTCCTCGGGACAGCTTTAAGCGACGTCTTCAAAGGGCCGGTAATCGGCAGGCAAGTAGTCGGGCAGTACTCCATCCTGGGTCATCGCTTGGAGCTTACGTAAGGTCGACATGCCGCGAGACGCGGCTTCTGGAGTGAGCGTTTTGCTAGAGTTAAAACCATTGGTGTTGGTCTCTTTCTTCTCGCCCTGCTGCGTCGGACGGCTGGTGCTAGCGATCATCGCTCCGATGGTCTGATGCAACTGGCGAGCTTCAGCGGTGCGGTAGGTGAAAGCCTTGTCATCCGGGTTGAGGCGCATGGCCTGATAGTCGTTCTGGATATAGCCGTTGAGGCCCGCCAACATCTTGTTTCGAACAGCGACATTGGAGGGAGTGTTAGCGGCATTCGGGTTGTTCTGAGCTTGCTGGTTTTGGTGGGAAATGCTGGCCTGAATCAGGGAAGATTGGCCCAACATGCTGCGCTGCAGTAAGCTCGTGTTGCCCTGATATCCTACAGCTCCACGATTCGGGCCGCCTCGACGGGCTCCCTCAGCTCCGTTGGCGCCATTGGAACCGTTAGCATTGTTGGTGCCCTCGGTTTGTCCGTTCGGAACGCGTTTACGTCGGACAATGACTCTCCTGATGACACTTTGGGTATTCGGTTGCTGAGTACCGGGACGCAAACCGGTAGGATCACCGAGTCGTTCTTGCTCGGCCCGCTCTTCAGCGGTCAGTCGACGATCACGGTCCTCACGGCTTTCGCGTACAGGGGTTCCACCCTCACGAACCGGCCCTCCGACCTGGCCACCCGTCTGAGGAAAACCCATTCCTGTTTGAGCGAATCTGTTTCCGCTAAAATCACCGCCACCAATTGCCATGGTCTGCCAACTTTCCTATTGATTCTGAAGCTATTATCCGACAAGCAGGACGTTCGTCTATTGCCTTCATGTTAACGTCTTGTTAACAAGGTGTAAAAGTCGACCGTTTGCCTGGAAATGGTATTTCGCCGGGAGGAAGCTAGAGCCTTCTTCAAGCACCCATGATCACCATGGCGCCCGAAACCTCTCCCTCGCGAAACAGATTTCGCGGCCGAGTCTTCCAAGTTGGCCTGGGAGCGCTCGGGTTGGCACTTTTTCTCGGACTGGGTGGTCACCGGGCCCTGGGACGATCCTATCGGGACAATCTGCCCGTCTGGGACCGTCCCGACCGCTCCATTTGGAGAACGAGAGCCGAGGCCGCCATCGCGGTGCCCGCTCACTTGCTGGGGTCGGGAGACTATGGGCCACGCTCGACCCGGCGGCCGCTCATCGCTTTGACCTTCGATGACGGCCCCTATCCTCTTCACACTTCTGTGCTTTTGGCCACGCTCAAGGAGCACCAGGTCAAGGCGACCTTTTTCTTGGTCGGTCGTCGCGTTCAGGAGTTTCCAGAACTGGCCAAAAGAGTCGCCGACGACGGTCACGAGTTGGCTAACCACACCTACAGCCATCGACGTGAAGGCGAGTTGGGAGCCGGTGAGCTCGAACAGGAGCTTCTCAACACCGAGGAAGCGATGGTCACGGCCTGCGGAGTCCGAACTCACCTCTTCCGTCCTGCTGGCGGTTCGATGTCGGCTGAGGGTATCGCCCGAGTGAAAGGCCTCGGCTACACCCTGGTTGACTACACCGTGAATCCTGGAGACTGGTGGATCCGCTCCTCCGACGACCTTCTGAAAGGAAGCTTTCGTGGACGTTCTCGCGAGGGAGTGGTGCTCTTGCATACGGGCAATCTGCCTCTGGTGCGAGCTCTGCCGGTCTACATAGAAACTATGCGAGCCAAAGGGTTTCGCTTTGTGACGGTATCGGAACTCGTCGGCGCCGTGGACTCTCCCCTACCCGCCTCCCCTCGCCTCAAAGAGGGAGAAGGAGCCGGCCGGTTAACGATTCCGAGCGCTCGCTAGTCCTTACCCTTCTAGCCCAAGAGCTTTTGGAGATCAATCTCACCCGATTCTGTCTGCGCCTGGCTCAACCGGTTCTTGACCTCCTCGTTGGTTATTCCTGGCTCGCTGGAGATCAGCAACGCCACAGCCCCAGAAACGAGGGGGGCCGCGAAGCCCGACCCGCCGAGGACTTCAACTTCCTCGAAGATGGGGTGATGGAGCGGCTGCTCGGGCACAGCTGGATTCGCCAGGCGAGACTTGATTTCATTGTTGCTAAGGCCGGGTTCTGAGCCAACCATCAGAGCCACCGCTCCAGCAACCCCCGGCGTGGCGAAGCCGGTCCCTTCAAGTTTGATCTCGGACTTGGAGTCAGAAATACAGACGCTCTCCTTGGGAATCGTATTCATGTCGCACTGTTGAGACGAGGTCGTGCTCGAGCGGGAAGTCAACCGAACAGGCCCTGAAGAGATCGTTGAGAGTTGAGGACAAGTCATTTCAAACCCCTTTGAGTGGAATCTTTTACCTAAGGTATCTGACGTGTCCGGGCTGAGAAAGGAATAACTAGGGAAAATATGTCTGAGATGTTAACCTTCAGACATCGTTGTTCATCGAGCTTTCCCCAAAGAGCGCGTCAATGAAGAGTCTAGGCGAGAAGGGGCGCAGGTCGTCGATCCCTTCCCCTACCCCGATGAACTTCACCGGGATGCCGAACTCTTGCGCCACCGCCACCATGATTCCGCCCCGCGCGGAGCCGTCGAGCTTGCACATCACGAGCCCCGTGATGGGCGTGACGGCGGAGAACTGGCGGGCTTGAGAAAGGGCATTCTGGCCGGTGGTGGCGTCGAGTACCAGAATCACTTCGTGAGGAGCACCCGGGATCTCGCGATCGATCACCCGGTGGATCTTCTCCAGCTCCTTCATCAGATTGCTCTTGTTCTGAAGGCGTCCGGCCGTGTCGATCAACAGGATGTCGGTGTCGCGGGCCTTGGCCGCAGAACATGCGTCGAAGACCACCGCGGCGGGGTCGGCTCCCTCTTTGTGCTTGATCAGCGGAACGTCGAGGCGCTTCGACCATGTCTCCAGCTGCTCGATGGCGGCCGCGCGGAATGTGTCGGCCGCGGCCAGTAAAACGGAGTGTCCCTGAGCTTTAAAGTATTGAGTCAGCTTGGCCGTGGAGGTCGTTTTACCGGCCCCATTGACGCCCACCATCAAGATGACATTGACCCGTCCGGGCTCCACGTTGAGAACCCGATTCTCCTCATCGGTGAGTAAGATCTCCTTGATCACTTCCCGCAGCCGCTCGGTGAGCTCCGGCGGCTTGGACAGGTTGTGCTCCTTGGCGTGAGCAGCCAGGTCTTTCATGATCCGCTCGGTAGCGTCGGTCCCGACATCAGAGGTGATCAGAGTGTCCTCAAGCTCTTCCCAGAAGTCCTCGTCGATCTTTTTGTGCAGACGAAAGACGGAGGAGAGCTGGCCCAACAAACTCTTGCGAGTTCGCTCTAGACCAGCCACCATGTTTTCGAAAAAAGGGTCGACCGGAGTCAGGGCCAGCTTTTTGGTGGCCTCCCAGGCACCTCGGAAGAACCCTTTCTTCTCCGCATCAGTGGCCGGCTCTTCCGATTCCTCCGTCTCCGAGGTGCCCTCCGGTGAGGCCGCAACGGTCTCACCGGAGGACACCACCGAGGGCTCGGACGGGCTCTCCGGAGGAGCCTCCTCTGTGCTGGGGGGACTATCCTGGTCCGAGCTCGCGGGAGCGACCTCGATGGTCACCGACTCTTCTTCTTTATCTTTTTTTCGAAACCAGTTGAGAGCCATCGTTTGGCTTCTCCTTTACAGTATTGGCAAGGCGATCTTCGAGACCACGAGGTCGTAGTCGTTAAGACCGCTCAAGGCGGCTTCAAGTCGCGCCCATTCGACCGCCTCGGTCATCAGGTGAACTCGGACGCAACGTTTTCCGCTGGTGTCGGGACGGCAGTTCTCGCTACGCTGAAAGGCTTCGCGAATGCTGATCCCGTGTTCTCCCAAAACACCGGCCAGCCGGCCGAAAACGCCGGGTGCGTCGTGGACCTTGAAGCGTACCCACCAACGGTAAGTGTAGGAGCCCATAGGTACGGTGTCGAGCGGCTCTCCCTGATGATAGGTCGGAACCTCCACCACGCGATGGCGCGCTTTCCGGGCTAGCTCGTACAGGTCTCGTACTACCGATCGAGCGGTGGGGATACCGCCGGCGCCCTTGCCGATCATGGCGAACGGCTCGTCGCGTCCAAAAAGCTGCAGCGCCACTCCGCTCGACTCTCCTTCCACCGGAGCCAGGCGGTGATGCTCGTCCAAGAGCGCGGGGCCGACCCAGAGCTCCAGGCCCTCGGGGGTTCTTCGTGCTGAGGCTAGAGGCCTGACCACCATTCCAGAGAGGCGGAACTGGGCCACGTCTCCCCCTTCCAGCTCCTCGATCCCCCGGCGCCATATGGTGCGCCACTGAACCGGTGTGTGAAAGACGATGGAGCTCAAGATGGCGAGTTTCTGAGTCGCGTCCGAGCCGTCAACGTCAAGGGTCGGGTCGGCCTCGGCGAAACCAGCGACCTGGGCGGCGGCCAAGGCTTCTCCGTAATCTTGGCCGTCGAGCATCTTGGAGATGATGTAGTTCGAAGTGCCGTTGAAGATCCCGACAAAGCCCTGAACGTCGGCGTCCGAGGGGAGATTTCGCACCGTCTCGATGATCGGGATCTCTCCGCAGACGGCGGCCTCGAAACCGATGTTTCGGCGATGGCGTCGGGCCGTGTCCATAATTTCAGCGCCGTGCTCGGCTAGCAGCGCCTTGTTGGCGGTGACCACGTCTTTACCTGACTCCAGAGCCTGGATGACAAACTCCTTGGCCGGGTGAAGGCCGCCCATCAGCTCGGCCACCACGTCGACCCGCTCGTCCTTGAGGATGTCCTGGAAATCTTTGACGTACTGCCCGCTGAAGTGCTCGCGCATCTTGGACGAGTCGCGGACCAAGGCCAGCGGGAAGCTGAGTTTCACCCCCGTTTTATTCTGAGAGAACAGCTTCTCGGCGTACTGCAGCACTCCCCCACCGACGGTTCCCACGCCGCACAGCGCGACCTGGACCTCGTCACTGCGGAAAAGGTCGCGATAGAGTCTTCTGATCAAGGCGTGAGCGCCTCGCTTGAGGGCGATCACCTCGAAAGAGCTGGAGGTCAGAAGCTGGGGGCTCTTGTGAACCAAGGGAGCCTTGTACTTCTCGGGGTTGTCCAGGGAAGCGATGGCCTGATGGATCTTGGCCAGTTGGGTGTGGTCGCGGGCCAGCCCGTCTCCCACCACCTTGATCAAAACCTGGTCGCGCGACAGGTGGGCTTCTCGGAAACGTCGCTCCAGAGCTTCCACCTCGGGCGTCAGTTTGGAGAAAACAAAGGAGGCTCGGCCGGTGGAGTAGGAGGCCATCAAGAGGTCGCTGGTGGCCACCTTGTAGACTTCTTCGTACAGCTCGCGATAGTCCTCGTCCCGGGCCAGATAGACGGTGAGAAGCTGGACCTTCTCCAGCGCCGTGACGCCCTTTGCTCGGGCGCTGTCGTCCTTGTGGCTCTCCACGATGGTGCGGGGACCCTCGGGATTGAAGGTGTTGCCCAAAATCATGCGGAGATGACGACCCTTACGCGCGGCCAGTCGGGCCGCCGAGAGGCACTTTTGATAAAGGACGCGAGAGCCGAAGGCGGCCATCTGGTAAGCCTCTTCATGAGAGAGGCGCTCGATGGTGCGAGGGTGGCCCTCACGTCTTTGGGTGGCGTTGAAAAGATTGGGATTGGCGGCGGCCACGCCGTCGACGTCCGACCAGATCTCCACGTCTCTTTTCAGAGCGGCCCCGAGCGCGGCCGCGGTGTAGTCGGAGCCACCACGCCCTAAAGTTGTGGGCCTTCCGTCCTCGGTCACGCCGATGAAGCCGGGGACGACGAAGCTCGAGGAAGAGCTGGTGCTAATGACGGCGGCCGCCATCTTCTCCAGGGATTCTTCCAACAGGTCGGCGTCACCGAAGCGGTCGGTGGTGATCATCGAGAGGGTCTCGGGCCAACCCACGGTGGTCTTCCAGTCTCGCTGATTGAGCATGTGGCTCATCAAGACGGCGGAAAACACCTCGCCGAAGCGGACCACCCGGTCCTTCTCCTCCTCGTTGGGTGCCTTGGAGCAGCTCTCGACAGCTTTGCGGAGCGCCTCGAAGTACTCGTCCAGAAGATCGGTGGGCTGTTCCAAACTCTCCAGGAGATCGCGGTGCAGCGCCTCTAGCTTTTCTCGAGCCCGCGCCGGCTGCTCGGACTCGAGCATCTCCAGAAGAAGGTCGGTGACCTTGGGGCGACCTGGAACCGATCCCACCGCGGAAACCACCACCAGAGGATTCTTGTCCCTTCGACTCTCGATGACCGAGAGTGTTTGAAGCCACGCTTCACGCGTGGCAAGCGAGGTACCGCCGAATTTTGTGACCAATCTAGGACGCATGGGCCCTGCCGTTCTACGCTCGTGCTCCCTTGCCTCTCAATTCGGAGACCGCTTGCGAAAGCTGAGAGGTGAGACTTTTGACTGTTGAATCTCGCCCGAGCATCCGAGGAGCCGCACTAGACATCACTTCGTACTTGGAGAATGGGAAATGGAGACGGGAGGTTGGGTCGAGAGAAAACTTCGCAGTTCCAGGAATCAAGAAAATCAAGAAGCTGTTGAGTTTGAGCCTGGGCCTGGTCCTGGTAAATTTTTTTGACCGTCCCTTTTCCCTCGACCGGATCACCGTTCCAACTCGGCTTCAACTCGGCGCTCTGGAATTTGTAACTCGGTAGCTCGGTGGTCGGGTCGAGAAGTTCCTGATAACCGGAATCGCCCAGGATTTCGCGGAACTGGTTCAGCTGGCGAGACAGTAGAAACATCGCCACACGATAACGTATCCAGAGATGGTTTCGCCAATTGGTCTCGTACTGATAGGACTCGGCTGGTTGGAATCTGTCCCGAAGATTCTGCCCGGCCAGGCGACCCCGCTCGGCGATCTTCGCGATGAGAGTTGCGTCCATATCCAGATTGAAGCCGCCCTCCTCGTCGGTGAGATAGATATCGACGATCCGATCCCGGAATCCCGGAAGACGAAGCTGAACGGTGTCTGTCCAATTTCGCGCGGACTCAAAAATGGCTCCTAACAGACCCACGAAGTTTTTCTTGCCAAGCTGAGGCTCGAAACGATACCAACGCTCGACCGATGCTCCAGAAGCATTCTCTCGCGCATAGCCGATCCCATAGTCGGGGGAATCAGATGCGACTTTGTCTGTATCGTTGGGTCGCGCTTGAGGGGGAAACGTCGCAAGGTTGATGGCCAGAGTCGGGTGCTTAGGGAGCAGAGCATCGAAGAGATGGATTGGAAAATTGCTGGACACTCCCCCATCCGTGAAGTGGACTCTCTCAGCGACACTGAGCCTGTCGCCATCGACAACAAATCGGCGCTGGTGGTCTTTGGAATAGAGGCATACCGACGAAAAGAGGACAGGGACCGAAAGGCTCAGTCGGGTCGCGACGAGGATCGGAAGAAGTCCGTTCGTCGGGAGTTTATAGTATGTCTTTTTTTCAGCAATCGCGCGAAGCGCCGAACTAACCTGGATCTTCTTCAACGATTCGTGCCCTGACTTCGGCTCGGTAGCCAAGGAGTAGAACGAGAGTTCCTCGCGGTCTATGTTACTGCCCTTTCCACGTGTGTCGGGAAAAATCGGGCACAACAGCTTGCCGTCAGCCACCACAAATCCTATTGCTCTACACTGGACCTCGAGAGCCTCGACCCCGCCAGGTCGGATCATCCATTTAACTACAGATTCAGGAAAATACATCCGAAGTTCGTCAGGATCGAAGTAAAACCGATTCTGGTAGTGCGGAAACGTATAGGGTCTACCGTGGCTTAAGCAAGTCGTGATCATGCGAAGCTTGATGGCACTCCGCGCTTCGACACATCGAATCTTTGTGCTCTCGATCGCCTGAGATAGCTCCGGTCGCCCCTCAAGGTGCGCGAATGTGAGAGGCTCGGTTTCGAGCAGGCCGGCGGCCTTTTGAATGCTAGCGTGAAGCCAGTTGACGAGTTGTCCCGGATCACCTTTGGAAAATCCGCGACACAAACCATAGTCGTTCTCCCTGACCGCTTTGATGAGGCGCCAACCCATCCCAAGGGTGAGAAGCAGCCCTAACAACAAAGCTCCGCAGGCGCTTAGCACCACGGCGATTCTCTCGTCCCGATACCAGCCCATCGTCAGGACCACCAAAAGAACCGTCAAGCTAGGAACGAGGAGCAGGACAGGAGCGGCAAAATCCAGGAGTGCCAGGAGAGACTTCCACTTCGAGCGACTCTGAGCCAAGGCGCACCCGAGATTGAAGAGCCGGGCCGTTGTCGCTTGGGGAACAAAAAGGCGAGACAGCTTGGTTCTACCCTTCACCAGAGTGGCAAGCTCCTCAGGAATTCCGTCGAGCAGTTCGAACCCTTTCGCCGCGTCGTCGGTCCCTCCCGAGTTCGCTGTCTGGCGTCGGTACTCCGCGGCAGCGGCCAAGGAAGCCGCGATAGCGCCTGCCGAGGTCCCTCCGATCCCCCGGAATTGAAAGGCCTGCTTTAGTTCGGTGATGGCTTTGGGATAGACCACCCCGCTAGCAACACCGCCTTTCATGACGAGATCACAAGGGAAAAGGGTTGACTTGTTACTCACCAGTTCTTCCACACTGAAGAGGTTCGTCTGACACCGACGCCCAGCCTTCGAGCTATGAAAGACTTGGCTTTACGGTCTCGTGAACAAGCCTGAGGCGCTCAGTTCTCTTTCTCCCAGCCGTCCCGCCCATCATTCTTCCGCAATTTGAAATACCGACCCGCGCCGAAGCCAGAACCTCAGTAGTCCAAGGGCTTACCGGGAGGCTTGGGCTCTATGGCAAGTAATTGGAGTTGGTGAGCGAATACGAAAAAATGAGTAGCACCGACCCCGAGAAGCCTACAGAGCAAGACCGCGCTCTCTTCCTTAAAAACTTAGAGGAGGTGCGAAAAAGCGGCGACATTACGAACTTGATGCTCGAGTTGGGAGACGCGGACATCTACTGCTCCGACCCTCATGAGATCTTGACTTATAGTCGCGAGTTGGAAGCGATGGCTCGAGCTAACGGAGAGCGCGAGTGGCTTCTCAGGGCTTTGAGCAGTATAGCCGACGTTACTATCAAGATCGCGGGCTCCGAGGGGAATTGGGAAGCAGCCCGGCGGAGCGCCAAAGAGTATTTCGCGGAAGCTAAGACCGCTCCACCAAAAATTGAAGACCAAGGCCGGGCTGTCCTTTATCTCTCCAACATTGAAGCCTTGACGGGCAACCTTGAGGCCGCGGCGGCTTATCTTAGCGAGGCTGAAGAGCTCCTCCAAAGGGCCGGCAAGGAGGATGAACACCCTCTCAACGCTGAGACTAGAGCGCTTCTTATCCTGGAAGCCCACCTGCAAATCGCCAAAAGTGAGAAGGACTCTCAGAAAACAACCTTCCTTGAGGAGAAGATCGCCGAGCTACGAGTCTGTCGCGACGCAAGTCTAGAAAGTTGGTTCCGTGAGCTCCGCTCGACCTATTCGTCGAAACCGAGTAGGGGTGGTTTTTTCGGTGGAATCGACCTTAAGACAGGTCTACATTGTGTGCTCATCATAATAGGCCTCATCGTTTACATCTATTTCCAACTGAAAGAGCTTTAGCTCCGAGACCTACGAAGGAGCACAGAGAGTACGTTGTATCAAGATGATCATGGCGTTGGCGGTTCACGAGGCGGCTCTCTGTTTGGAATGTTTGGCCTGGTGAGGACCGAGTTCCTCACTGCTCCATCCGAGGTGCTCGATGCTCTCTGGAGGTATGAGCTCCCACGATAACAAGAGCTAAAGAAACCGGAGATTCTGCCCGCGATCTGGATAAGTCAGGGAACCGACCTGTGGAGCCAATGAGAGGGGACGGAGCCGAAGCTCCGCCCCAGGTTCCCCTGGTGCCTATCTCAACACACGTGCTAAGATAAGCCCGGCGGTCATCATCGTTGCCGCGATGATGACCACTGCCAGGGGAGTGCAGTCACGTGGACGTAAGCGCATGGACTGCCTCCTTTTCTTCTTTCTGTTCGTGCTCTCTGGAGGTATGAGCTCCCACGAGCCCGGCGAATCCGGATTGATGCCGCTGCGCTCCTGCGGCAAGGGTGGACTTCGAGGTGTCCTTTAGCAAACCGGCGATCACAGTGTTAACAGTTTTGATGGTAAGCACAAAAACTGGAGATTCTGCCTGCGATCTGGATAAGTCAGGCGGGCTCTAGTTCTGGGAGCGGCGAACAGTGACAAGGAGCTGTTTCATACACGAATGACCCATGGCGACCAGAGATAGATCCAGCCGAAAGCGCCACCTACCGTGATTCCCAATAGGGCGAGACGCACCGGCGAAGGCCGGCCTTGAGCCGAAGAGGGCCAATGGTTGAGCAAAAACCATGGAGCGAAGAGAGCCATCCAAACCAGGATCCAGGCTAAAAGTCCGATCGATACCGAGTTCGTGATTTGGGGGAGGCAGAGCAAACTCGCCAAGAAGCTGCAAAAGGCGAGAACTACTAACAGAATCGCGACTCGTCGTCGATTGCCCTCAGACTCCGACTTTCCCAGGAAGCGTGAGGTTTCCCAGTGCAGCCCCACCAGGAAGAAACCAAGATATGAAGCCGCGGCAGGAAACGGTCCCCAAAGGCGGGCCCATAGAATCAAGGTGACTTCAGCGAGATCGCGGTCTGACCAAAGTCCCATGAGAACGAGAAGAGAGCCACGGATAACCCAGGTGGCCAGCCGATCGAGTGCGCGGTAGGCCCGCCAGGCTAGGATTTTTGAGTCACCTGATCCCACGTGGCCTTCAGAGCGCGGGCCGAATCTTCCAGCGCGGCACGCTCTTTGGCCCAGAGCTCCATCTCCACCGTACCCATGGCGCCGCCGGCTCCCACTCGAGTCGGAATCGAGAGGCAGACATCGCGCAGGCCGTACAGCCCCTTCTGCATCGTCGACACTGGAAGAATCGCTCCAGAGTCGACGATGATCGCTTTGACCACCTCGGCGATAGCCACGCCGACAGCGTAACCGGCGCCTCCCTTGGTCTTGAGTACCTCCGCGCCGCTGTTTTGAGCGCGCATGAAGATCTGCCAGACTTTCTGTTGGTCATAGCCTGGCAGCGAGGTTAAAGGTATGCCGTTGACGGTGGCGGTGGACCAGATCGGGACCATGGAGTCGCCGTGCTCGCCCAAGATCAAAGCTGAAACCTGTCGTGGATCCACCCCGAATTCCACCGCGAGAAGCGAGCGAAAACGTAAGGTGTCGAGCACCGTGCCTAGCCCCAGCACCTTATCGGCGGAAAAGCCCGAGCGCTCGACCGCCACCTGAGTCAAGATGTCGACCGGGTTGGTCACCACGATCAGCACACACCGGGACGGAAGCGCCGCCTTCTTGACCGAGGTCATAATCTGGTCGAAAAGCGTGACGTTACGGTTGATCAGGGCCAGTCGTGGCTCATCCGGCTGGCGCCGGAGCCCTGCGGTAACGACAATAATGTCGGAGCCATCGAGGTCCGTTTCCTCCCCCGCCCGGATCACCTGCGAAGCGGTGAAGGCTGTCCCATGCATCAGGTCTAGCGCTTCGCCAACGGCTGCTGCCTTATTCGCATCGAGCAGCACCAGCTCTCGACCTAATCCCAGACACTGAAGGGCGAAAGCGGTGTTGGAACCGACGCGTCCGCCCGCGCCGATGATGGAGATCTTCACAAATTAGGTCCTCTCGAGAGTGCGTCTCTGGGCCAGCTCTTCAGCCACCTCGGCGGCCGAGAGGAACTTGCGCCGTGGGCGTCCGTTCGGCTGCCCCAGGGCGATCTCCCTTTGGTCGAGGTGCTCCCAATCCGACTTGGTGATGGCCACCGGTTGAACCACACGGGAATGCCAGCTTTCGAAATCACGTTCGGTGGAAACCTTGCTGTGCCTCAGGTCGGCCAGCAAGGCTTCGGCCACGTCATTGGCGTCCTTTTTATTGGTCCCGATCACACCGCTCGGGCCACGCCTCATCCATCCACTGACGTAAAGTCCGGAGACGTGCTCGCCGTCAGGAGCGTGAACCCTACCGGCCGGGTCGGCCGGAATCACACCCTTGCGCGAGCAGTAGCTCACTCCGGCGAGAGGCCTTCCCATGTATCCGACGGAGCGTAAGAAGAGCCCCGTCGGTAGGGTGGAAGAACGTCCGGAATCCGAAACCCACGAGGTGGTCTCGTCCGACTCCAGCTTGTTGTGTCCGAGCTCCACCGAGGTAACTCGACCCTGGTCGTCGATGCGTAACTCCCGCGGAGAGACCAGGAAATGGAAGTTGACCGTACAGCGTGGCGATTCGACCCGGCGGCTTTCAAGCTCTCGGAACACTTCCATGTTCGAAGTCGCTCGGCGATCGACATAAGCCGGAGTCTCTTCGAACTCGGCCAAAGGCGGACTGAAGGAGAAACGAACGTCATGGAAATCGAGAAGTTCCTTGACCTCGGGATTGGTGAAAGCCACATCCCAGGGGCCGCGTCTGACCAGAACATCCACCTCTCGGACTGAAGATGCATCCAAAGCTTCCAGCGCTCGGTCGGAAATATCGGTTGAAGCCAGACGGCCGGGGGGAGAGATCAAGACGCGCACGATGTCGATGGCCACGTTGCCCGCCCCCACCACGGCGGCTCTCGAGACCGAAAGGTCCGGCGACAACTCGAGGTCCTCGGGATGGCCGTTATACCAGCCGACAAAGCGAGTCGCCGAAAAGCTATTCTTGGCCTCCTCAAAGGGGATGCCGAGCTTTCGGTCGTCCTGGCTGCCCACCGTCAAAGCGACCCGGTCGTAATGCTCTAGGAGGTCAGTCACCGAGAAGGTTCCTCCTCGACCCTCCTCCGCCAAGGTTACTCCGCCCCAAAAATGGCAGCGTGGGTCCTCCAGGGTCTTTCCGAAACCTTTGGTCACGGACTTGATCTTAGGGTGGTCCGGGGCAACACCGAAGCGAACCAATCCGTAAGGAAAAGGGGTCTTTTCATAGATATCGACCCGCCAGTCATCCTTGGCTCGATCCAGGACGCTCTTGGCTAGAAAGAAGCCGGTCGGTCCCGCTCCCACAATGGCGATTCTCATCTTTGCCCCCTTTGACGGTACTTCCCGGGCGACTTCGTCGACTCCCAACAAGTTCCCGCCGGTTCGGTCGAAGGGAACTTCTCCTCAGAGGAAAATGGCGGAGCTATAAGCGGGGGTTCCACACTCGCACGGAGGTAGCACAGGTGAGCACTCAATCTCCCGACAAGTCCGGGCTCTCGGTTGACGGACTCAAACAAGGTATTCAGAAAGGGTTGGATTGGTCGCGCCGGAATCAGATCGATCCCGGTTACTGGGCTGCCCGCCTGGAGACCAACGCTTCGATGGAAGCCGAATGGCTGTTGGCCTACCACATTCTCGGGATCAAAGAAGACCCCAAGCGTGAGGGTGTGATCCGCGGCCTTCTCAACACGCAACGTCCCGATGGAGCCTGGGGGGTCTATCATGATGCCGAGAGCGGCGACCTCAACGCCACGGTGGAGACTTACGCGGCCCTACGAGTCCACGGCCATGCTCCGGATCATCCGGCGCTAAAGGCGGCCCGCGAATTCATCCTGACCCACGGTGGTGTGGCCAAGACCCGCGTCTTCACTAAAATCTGGCTTGCCATGTGTGGAGAATGGCCCTGGAGCGGCACCCCTACCATCCCGCCCGAGATCGTGGACTTTCCCCTCTGGTTCCCTTTCAATCTGTACAACTTCGCCTCGTGGGGACGGGCCACCATCGTGCCTTTGACCCTGATCTCGGCCCGCCGTCCCGTGGTCCCTTTTCCACCCGAAGCCAGGCTTGACGAGCTTTTCCCCCAGGGGCGAAACAAGGTCAAAACCAGTCTCCCCTGGCCCAAGCACGGCGGCTTGGTGGCCAAGTTCCTCTACTTCGCCGACCGCGCTCTCTCGGTCTACACGGCCAAGTCCCCATGGAAGCCCTATCGAGAGACGGCCAAGGCCAAGTGCATCGAGTGGATCGTGCGCCGCCAGGAAGCCGACGGCTGCTGGGCCGGCATTCAGCCCCCCTGGATCTACGCCATCATGGCGCTGAAATTCGAGGGCTACGCGCTGGACCATCCGGTTTTGAAAGCCGGCTGGCGAGCCTTTGACGCTCCCTGGGCGGTGGAGGAGCCGGAAGGGACCTTTCTGCAGGCCTGCACTTCCCCGGTTTGGGACACTCTGCTGACCCAGCTGGCCTACCTTGACTGCGGAGAGGGACTGGGCAATCCTGAGTTCGATCGCTCCTTAGATTGGATTCTCGATCAGCAGATTCTCGTCGACGGCGACTGGAAGATGAAAAGCCCCGAGCTTTTTGGCGGCGGATGGGCTTTCGAGTACGAGAACGACTGCTATCCCGATTTTGACGATACGGCCGTGGCCATGATCAATCTGGCTCGCTTAAAGCCGGAGGACCCCCAATTGGCCGAAAGGGTCAACTTTGCCCTGAAACGCGCCACCGACTGGGTCGTCGGGATGCGCAGCTCCAACGGCGCGTGGGCTGCCTTCGATAAAGATAACGACGAGAAATTGATCTCGCTCATCCCGTTTTGCGATTTCGGCGAGGTGCTGGATCCACCCAGCGTGGACGTGACCGCTCACGTGGTGGAGGCGCTTGGATACCAGGGCAAGAGCATGGCCGATCCGATCGTCGCTCGAGCGGTTGACTATCTCCGGTCCGAGCAAGAGGCTGACGGCAGCTGGTTCGGACGCTGGGGCGTCAACCACATCTACGGCACCGGCGCGGTTCTGCCGGCCCTAGAAAAGATCGGCGAGAACATGCAGGCCGACTACGTGATCAAGGCCTGCGACTGGCTGGTGGAGCGTCAGAACACCGATGGTGGCTGGGGCGAGACCTGCGCCTCCTACATGGACGACGCCTTGCGCGGTCGTGGCGACAGCACCGCTTCGCAGACGGGATGGGCCTTGATGGCCCTGGTCGCCCAGGGAAGCGAGAGGTACCGAGAGGCCATCGAAAGGGGCACTCAGTATCTTCTCCAGACTCAGACCGAGGACGGAAGCTGGGAGGAAGCGGCCTTCACCGGAACCGGATTTCCCGGCTACGGCGCCGGCGCGAGAACAGACCTGACCCAAGGCGGCAACACCCTCCCTCAGGGTAGGGAGCTCAGCCGGGGCTTTATGCTGCGCTACCACATGTACCGCCACTACTTCCCGCTGATGGCGCTAGGGCGCATCCGCTCCCACTTCGGCGGGGATTAGTCAACCGTCGAAGGGTTATTCCGGCTTCATGACTTGCAGCGACTCGGCCTTGGCCGAGTCGCTGCCACGATCGGCGTCTAGACGAAACCAGAGCCCCTGCTTGCGGTAACGCATGGCGCGAGGAGAAGTCTCTCCCAGATCGGGTTCACCTAGCACCTCTGAAATCTGCTGGGCCGACGATCCTACTCCCAGACCTTCTTTGGTCCCACCCGTGTAAGCTTTCCACTTGTCGTTATTGCCGTGAAGGGTGATGACGTTGAGCTTGTCCTGAGAGTAGCTCAATTCAATCCCCTTCGAATAGTAGAGAGCGTAGGTCTGTCCGGGTGCGTATTCGTTGGAGTCGACCTCCTCGGGAGCACCCAACACTTTCTCCACTTCCGTCTTATTTTGGTCTAGACCGACATCCTTGATCCCCTGGCCTGCTAAAATCTCGCCAGCGATCAGCGATGACAGAGGAGTCGCGGTCGTCGCGACTTGCTCGTTGGGGGTTGGGGACGCGTCGTTTCCAGTCGGAGCGGAGCCGGGTTGGCAAGAGGACAGCAACATACCGGTGACTGCCCAGGTGAGCAGCCGGCGATACGGTCGAAAGAATTTCGAGTTCATTCGGCTAGGGTTGTTAGGATGTTCGGGTTTACCTTCCCCACCGCTACGGAAAGATAGCCCTCGTGGAAAAACTGCTCAGACGCTTTCTCTTATTTCTCTCCGGCTCCGAGGCGGCCCGCTGGATGGCCGTTCGCTTTCCGTTGACTCGCCGAGTTTCCCGTCGCTTCGTAGCCGGTGAGACCCTCGACGACGCCATAGCTGTGACGCGTGAGCTTAGCAACGACGGCTTTTACGTCTCCCTTGATCTCCTGGGTGAGAACGTGGACGGCCTGGGAGAGGCCAACGCCGCCACCGAGGAGGTTCTTCAGGCGGTGGACGCTCTCACCGCGGAGAACCTCGTCAGCAATATCTCGGTCAAGCTCACCATGCTGGGTCTCGACGAGAGTCCGGAAGTCGCCAAGGAGAACCTTCGCCGGATCCTCGGGGCCACCCAGGGAACCGACATCGTGGTGCGGGTGGACATGGAGGGCTCGGACTATACCGAGACGACGCTTTCCATCGTCAGCGAGCTGCGCCGGGAGTTCCCCAACATCGCCACCGTTCTTCAGGCCTACATGCTTCGGACCATCGATGATGTTGGACGACTGAATCGCCAAAACGTCCCTGTGCGAATCTGTAAAGGCGCCTATGCCGAACCTCCCGAAGTCGCCTTCCAAGAAAAGGCCGCCGTGGACGAAGCCTATCTTCGAGCCGCCGAGGAGCTTCTGACCAACGGTCGCTATCCGGCCATCGCCACCCACGACGAAAAGATGATTCAAGGGGTGCTCGAGATCGTCTCTCGACTAGGCCTTGGCCCGGAAGACTTTGAATTTCAGATGCTTTACGGTATTCGCCAGGATCGCCAGCGCCAACTTTTGCAAGAGGGTTGGAGATTAAGGGTCTATGTCCCTTACGGAGAGTCCTGGTATCCCTATTTTATGCGACGCCTGGCGGAACGCCCGGCCAACTTGTGGTTCTTGGTGACCGCGCTTTTGAGAGGTTAAGTTATGGAACACCGTCCTATGGAGCCGACTCCCAGCCGAGGCTGGACCTTCCGACCGTGGCTCGTCATCGTGGTCTTGTTCGCGATCGTCTTTTTCTCCGGCTCTTGCGGTATGGTGGCCGGAGTGGCGGCCGGTTCGGGCGAGCCTCAAAAAAAGCACAAGATGAAAGAGTCGTTGGTCGACGGTGAAGCCGCCGAGACCAAGAAGATCGCGGTCATTACCATCGAGGGATTGATCATGGAGAGCATGGGTGCCGGCCCTGGAACGGTCAGCCTGGTCCGTGACTCTCTCAAAGCCATCGAGGAGGACAAAAACGTCGTCGGCGTGCTTTTGGCCATCGATACCCCCGGAGGCGGAGTGACGGCAAGCGATCGTATCTATCACGACCTGGTCGAGTTCAAGAAGAAGACCAAACTTCCCATTCACGCCATCTTTTACGATGTGGCCGCAAGCGGCGGCTACTACGTGGCCATGGCGGCCGACCGGATCACCGCCCACCCCACCACCGTGACCGGCTCCATCGGAGTCATTTCAAAGTTCTACAACCTCAGCGGGGCGATGAACAAAATCGGCGTCTCGGTCAATGTGATCAAAAGCCTTAATCACCAGGGAAAAGTCTCTTTCAAGGATATCGGCTCCCCCTATCGCCCCATGACCTCGGAAGAGAAAGAGCTACTGCAAGGTCTGATCACGGAAATGTGGGAGCGCTTCACAACAGTTGTGATCGAGGGGCGTAAAGGAAAGATCAAACCGGAGAAGATCAGAGAGCTGGCTGACGGGCGGGTCTTCACGGGGGAACAGGCTAAGGCCGTGGGACTCGTTGACGCGGTCGGCTACCGCGAGGATGTCTACAAGGCCATCCGAGAGGCAGCTAAGGAGCCCGAAGCCAAGATCGTCCGCTACAAGAAAGACCCTGGACTTAAGGAGATCCTGGGTCTGTCGAGCCAGGTCGGCACACCGGAGAGTCTGACCGCTCAAGCGGCCCGCCAGCTTCTCAGCGACCAGGCGAGCTTTCTCTACCTCTGGACGGCCGGGAGTTTTTCCACCGATTCATGAACGGCTCAAGCCTGGAACTTTCCGGCGTCGGCTGGTCGGTGAGAGAGTCCCCGCGTGAGGACTCTTCACCGATTCTCGAACGTATTTGTCTTCGACTCGAGGCGGGAGAATGGCTGGCCGTGACAGGCCCCTCGGGTGGAGGCAAAACCACGCTTCTGTCTGTCGCCGCCGGGCTTCTCAAGCCGACGGTCGGCGAGGTCACTGTCTTTGGTCGTCAACTGTCGAGGCTATCGGAGAACGAGCTGTCTGGGCTCCGTGCCAGCTCCTTCGGGATGATCTTCCAGAGCTTCCACCTCGACGACAGCCGGAACACGAGAGACAATATTTTGCTTCCAGCCTATTTTTCCCAACGTCCCTGGTTCGAGTTGCGGCAACGGGCCCAGGAACTAGCGCGTCTTTTAGAATTGGAAGACCATCTTGACAAACGGGTCAGTGTTCTCTCCGGAGGTCAGCGGCAGCGAGTGGCGGTAGCTCGAGCTCTCTTGCTGAATCCGAAGCTAATTTTGGCCGACGAGCCGACCGGAGCCCTGGACCGGCCTACCGGTCGTTTGGTGCTCGATCTGCTGGAGAAGGAGAAAGCCGCCGGGGCTTCTCTTCTGACCGTCACCCACGATCCTACCCTTCAAGAACAAGCCGATCGCGTGATGGAGCTCGAGGGTGGCCATCTTAAAGAGAGAGTCCAGACACCATGAGTCGCTGGCGCTACTTAGGTTTGGAGCGTCCTCGGCGAGGAGCTCGTTTCCGCATGCGGGACCGCGTTCTGTGCTCTCTAGGATTGGCTCTGGGGGTTCTCTTTTTGATCGTCAGCTGGGGATTGATCGCGCCCGCTCAAGAGTTGGTCCGTTCCAAAATTCTGGGCAGCCTGCCCGACCGAATCCGCGCGGCCCCCTCCAAGATGAGCCTGGGACCGCTGGCCGTCGGGGGCGAGATCTCCGCCGACACGGCCCAGCGAGCAGCCAGCATCCCCGGTGTCAAAGCCGTCTATCGTCAGGCTCATTTCCCCGAGCCGAGCCAACTCCACGCCCGCTATGCCGGCGAGGGGTTGCTCACCGATCTGGTCCTGGAGATGTGTGATGAGGGACAGGTGGCCGACGAGCTCGCTTCGGGCTATCGCTTCACCGATCCCGGTCCGGGGAAAGAGATCCCCGCGGTGGTGCCGTCGGCCATTCTCGACTTGGTCAACTCCGGTATTTCGGTCAACACCAAACTCCCGCAGCTTTCTCGCGACGCGCTGATAGGAAAACACTTCACCCTCTATCTGGGAACCTCGTCCTATCGTCCCGGAGTCTACCGCACCGAGCGCTGCATCATCGTGGGGGTCTCTGACCAGATCGGAGCGGGCGGTCCGGCCATCCCCTACGAGGCGGGCTTGCGTCTATCCAAGGAGGCTCCCAAGCTGCACGCCCTGACCCTTCAGCTCGAAGACCCGAAATTGAGTGGCCAGGTGGTGCTGTCCATGCAGGCCCTGGGGCTGCGCGCTCCCCGCATGGAGATCGCCGAACGGGTTGACGGCATCGCCTCTCTCTTGAAAATTCTGGGACTACTTCTGCCCGGCGCCATCTTGATGGTGACCGCCCTGGGGCTGACCTCGACGCTGGAGCTTCAAGTCACCCGAGAGCGACAGCTGATAGCTCTCTACCGAGCTCTCGGCGCGACTCCGGGCCAGACCGCGGGTCTCTATCTCGTGCGCGCTCTCAGCGTGGCTCTGACAGGCTTTGTCGCGGGCGCGGTCGGAGCTTTCGTGGCCGGTCGCAGCCTAGCTCTCTTCTTAGAATCCAAACTCTCCCCCGACCTTCTCGCGGGCGTCTCCTTGTTCCAACCTCCCCTCGCCTCGCTGGCTCTCGCCTTCGTTTTCTGCCTGGGGGTGTGCCTACTCGCGGGCTGGATCCCGGCCCGTCAAGCGGCGAAAGTGGAGCCTGCCCAGGCTTTCCGAGAACCGGGGTAACGAAAGACCTTAGGGCCTGCCCGTCTCGATCACGCAGAAGAGGTAAAAGGGAGTGCTCGGGGTATACCTTGGTATGCCATCCCTTCCCCCTCTCCGTTCGGCCTTGGGTCGCCTCGTTCTTTGCTTCGGGCTTGTTCTTATCTCTTTCTTGAGTAGCAGTTGCGATCTCACTCAAGACGGAGCACTTGGAACCTTGAACTTGACTCCCGTCAACCCTGTGTTCAAGCCAGGTGTTATTCACCAGTTCAAAGCCACGATAACCGTAAACGACGGGAGAGTCATTGACGGAACCAACTCATTGTGGAGTTCGAGCAATCCCGACGTAGCCTCGGTCGACAGCACCGGGCTTGTGACCACCCACAAGCCAGGTTCCACCACGATCAGCGCGGTCTACGTTTTGCAGGTGGGCCCAGCACCGATCCAAACGTCAGGGAGTACCCGGGTTACCGTGACCGAGGGCGAGGTCACCGGGCTAGAAATTACCCCAGAGGAAGTTACGATCGGCAGAGATACTATTCATCAGCTGACTGTCTGGGCCAGTTTTACAGACGGTTCCAAAGTCGATGTCAGCGGCGCGGCGAGTTGGGGTGGCACGGAGCCAGATGTGGCCCAATTTCTTACCGAACGACCTGGTACGGTCCTGGGAATAAGAGCTGGTCGGACCAGAGTCTCCGCCGAGTTTCAAGGAGTCACCGCCAATGGGTTTGTCAATGTCCTCGATGTCCTCTCCGTGTCTATCATTCCTCCCGAAGCGACCGTCGATATCGAGGAAAAGATCAGGTACACTTCCCGGGCAAACTTGTCCGACGGCAGCAGCCAGGATGTGACTCGCCAAACCGCCTGGGGAGAGAAATCCAGCTTCGTCCACTTTATGGAAACCCGGCTCGATACCGAACTCCGCCCCCTAGCGGACATGGTGGTGGTCAGGGGTAGGAATGCTGGTGGAGTCAGGCTTGATTCAGCCATCGTGCCGGGAACCTACGGACGTTACCTAGATGGCCGTGCCGTGGTCGGGTATACCACCTTGACTGTCAAGCAGCCGCGTACCGCCACTAAACTCGAGATCACACCCATCGGCGCCACGGCGGCTAACGGCGCTTCCCTACAGTTCAACGCGATCGCGACATATAGCGACGGAACGACGTCTGACGTCACCTACAACACCGCCACCCGGTGGCGTTCAAGCCGCGCCGAGGTGGTCGAGATTTCGGTCGTGGGGTTGGCCAAGGCTAAGCAAGCCGGGTCCACCACCATCACAGCCAGCTATCGGAACCTGACGGCCCAGACCGGCTTGACCATCGACCCTCCTGAAATCACGTTCACCAGTCTCACCCTCGAACCCGAGACCGCGCTTTCGGCGCCCGGCACGAAGCGCCAGTATCGGGCCATAGCGACCCGTCCGGACGGCTCGACCCAGGACGTGACGGCACAGGTTGACTGGGGCAGCGACCACAACAAAGTGGTCGTCGCCAATGATGGCCCGCCATTTAGTACGAAAGGGCTTGCCTCGATAGATCCATCGGCCGCCAGCGGAGAGAGTGCCGACATCACCGCCACGTTGGGAGGGTTGTCGGCCGGGGCGACGCTCCATGTTGGAGCTTTCGCCTATGTTGTCAATCATGTCGATGGGAACGTCGCAAGCTTTGCTATTGAGCCCGATGGAACGTTGTCGGGCGGGGATCTCACAGACGCCGGCAGCGGTCCTTCGTATATCGCGGTGGACCCTACCGGACGATTCGCCTACGTCACCAACGAATACGACGACTCGGTTTCGATGTTTCATATCGATCCCGCGAACGGCGCTTTGTCGGGAGGCACCACCGTCAACGCGGGAGACGGACCGGTGGCCATCACGATCACTCTTGACGGACGCTTTGCCTACGTCGCCAACTTCAATAGTATCAACATTTCGGCTTTCGAGATCGACCGCGACGACGGTTCTCTGCGGGCGGTAGCCACTGTAGCCACGACGGACTCGGGACAAAAGCGGCCGACCGCCCTGGCGGTGGACCCCACCGGCCGATTTCTGTATAGCGCCAACAGCTACGGCGACACACTGTCGATCTTCGATATCAACGCGGAAACAGGAGCCCCGACACTCAAAGAAGAGATGGAAAGCGACACCTGGCCGTTTTCATTGGTCCTTGACCCCACTGGTCGTTTTCTCTATGTGACTTACAGCGGCTCCTCCGAGGTCGCCGCCTTTGAAACCCATCTCGTCACCGGTGGGCTGACCGAGGTGGCTCGAAAGTCCGTGGGCGGCACTCCTCTTTCCATCGCGCTAGATATCACGGGGAGCTTCGCTTACGTATCAAGTGTCGCTGAAGGCACCATTTCTCGCTTTAGTATCGACACGGATGGTTCGCTTTCCGATAGAGTCATCGCCGCCGACAGTGTTTACGACGCGTTTAGAGTGGTCACGGACCCCTCAGGGCGTTTTGTCTATGTCGTCTACTACAGTGGAATCGCAGCCTTTTCGCGTAACTCGACCACTGGAGACCTGACTCCCATAGGAACACCGATCTCCGCGGGAGGCGGCGCCGATGCCATGGCGGTCACGCCTTGATCGGAAATCGCCAGGACCTCCGCCGACCTGCATCGGGTTCAAAGTGAGGTCGCGGAGGAAGGATTCGATCCTCACCAGTCGAACCGGCCCCTCATAAATCCTGTAAGCGCAAGCGTTGCCATCTCGGCAAGGCGTCAGCATCAGAGGTTTGGAAAGGTGGTTCTCTCGTGGGAGCTCAAAGAGAAGGTTTTGGATTTTTCTTTGGCCTGTTGGTAGGCAGTCTTATCGGTGCCTCCGTGGCCATTATTTTAGCTCCGCAATCCGGAGATGAGACCCGTGAGTTGATCAAGGATCGAGCCAAGAACGCCAAGGATAAGGCCTCGGATTTCGCCGCGGATCTCAAGGAAGACTCTCGGGACCTCCTGGAGAGAGCCAAGGCCAAGCGTAAGGGATTAGCCGCCTCGGTCGCCGAAACGGCCGAGGAGATCGCCGCCTCCGCCAACGAAGTCGTGGAGAAGGCCGAAGCCGTGGCCGAAGAGCCGTCGGATACCGAACAAGCTTAAGGAGACATTTTCGTGGATATCAAGGTCAATACGCGGAGCCTCGACGGCAAAGCGCAAGCGGTAGAAATTCAGGGCGAGATCGATGTCTACACTTCGCCTCGGGTCAAAGAGACCATCAACGAATTGATCGAGAAAGAGAACTATCAACTCTTGATCAATCTGGAAAAGGTTCGTTACATCGACAGCACCGGCCTCGGAGTGCTGATCGGAGCGCTCAAGAAAGTGCGCGAACATAACGGACGCATTCTTCTCGTCTGTACCAACCCGCAGATTAAGAAAATCTTCAATATCACGGGCCTGGTCAAGATTTTCGAGATCTTCGCGAGCGAAGAAGAAGCTCTGGCCGTTCTGGCCCCGGCCGGCTAGCTCCATCCAGCAGCGATTTTTCTAAAACCGCGGCCCTAGTCGCGCCATGCTCGACTCCCGTCGGGCCCAGTCTTTCATGGGTTCGCCGATCAAACTTCTCGCTGGAGAACTACCGTTAAAATTCAACTCTGCATACCGAGCGAGCCAGAGTATCTGGGCATCGTCCGTCTCACTGTGGCGGGCATCGCCCACCGGCTCAAACTCGACCTGGAAGAATCCGACGATCTGAAACTGGCCGTCACGGAAGCCTGTGGATTCCTGTTAGAGCACACCCCGAGTGGCGAGCCGATCAACATGGAGTTTCTGTGGGGCGATGACGATAGATTTCAGATCACCGTCGGAATTGGAGCTCTCTCCGAGAGCAGCGACACCCTCTCCGTGGACGACCAGGACAACCTGGGACTCTTCCTCATTCACGCCCTCATGGATGAAGTTCGCGCGGTCAATCAGGGACGTACCCTGATTCTCGGCAAGAATTTGTCCCGGAGAATCGATGAGTGAAACTCGACCGGAAAGTCGCTGGGACAAGGATAAGGCTAGAGAACTCCTCTCTGAGTACGCCCTAACACGAGACAGCCAGCTCAAGGACGAGTTGGTCACCCAGCATCTCAACCTCGTGCGGTATTTGGCGGGGAAATTCTCCAATCGCGGAGAGAATCTCGAAGATCTTATTCAGGTAGGATGCTTGGGTCTGATCAAAGCGATCGAGAGGTTTGATCCTGAGCGCGGCACGGAATTCACCACCTACGCCACCCCCACCATCGTCGGAGAGATCAAGCGTCACTTCCGAGACAAAGGATGGGCTATCAAGGTCCCGAGGCGTCTTCAAGAGTTCAACGCGTCGGTAGCCAAAACCACGGAGGAGCTCACGGCTAACCTGGGACGTGTCCCCACCGCTGACGAACTAGCCAAAAAGCTAGGAGTGTCGGCTGAGGACGTACTGGAAGCGCAAGAGCTAGGGCAGTCCTACAACCTTCTCTCCATCGACACTGAGCTCGAGAGCGAGGACAGCCGAAAGACCTCCTCGCTTCTCGACTACCTGGGCCGGGCGGACATGCAGTTGGAACTGGTCGAAGACCGGCTCGCGTTGCATCGAGCCTTCTCTTCTCTCCCCTCCCGCGAGCGGCTTTTGATGTATCTGAGATTCTTCGAAAACCGCTCTCAGAGCGAAGTCGCGAAAGTCCTCAACATCTCGCAAATGCACGTTTCTCGACTTCAAGCAAGGTCTTTGGAGACGATGCGCAAAGCCCTATCTCAAGCGGCTCTCGAACGTCAGTCAAAAGCCGTTGAGGAAACATAAAGTTCATTTACGTCGCGAAAATCGATGTGATATACTTCGAGCCTTCCGGCGCTTCGACAAGCCCGTTATATCAATATTCACGCCTATCATGGAGGTCGCCAATGCCCGGGGTTCCCACCTCAAAAAACCGGCTCAGCCGTCGACAAGAGCAAATCTTGTTTTTCATCCGCGAGTCGGTTGAATCTCGGGGATTCCCGCCCTCCATTCGAGAGATCGGCGAAGCTGTGGGGCTATCCTCAAGCTCCACCGTCCACTCCCACCTGAGATCTTTGGAAACCAAGGGTTTTCTCAAGCGAAATCCCTCCAAACCGCGTTCGATAGAGCTCCTCGACGGGTCATCCAATCGTCCTCGGCTCGTCGACCTCCCCATTTCTAAAATCCCGGGCCGCCTGATCGATGTTGAACCAGAAGTCGACGGCCAGCCTCAGGAGACCATGCCGCTACCCATGGAGCTGGCGGGAAGTCGAGAAAGCTTTCTTTTTACCGTCGAGAGAAACTATGCGCAGGAATCGATTGTTTCAGGAGATCTGGTGATTGTCGATAGAGCCGACAAAGCTCTACGCGGGGACATGGTGTTAGCCCAGACTCCCAGCGGACCCGGCCTGACCAGGCTGACCTCTCCGCCGGAAGACCCCAGCGCCATTCTCGGTAGGGTGGTCGGAGTTATCCGCAAACTTGACCGAGCCTAGTAAGCCAAGAGGTGACTTTATGGAGAGCTCACTGACCTCCGACGGGACCGTCGAGGCTTTCCTTTCCACCAACCCCCTTTTCTATTCCCTGAGCCCTGCGGTTCTAGCTTCCATCGCCGCTCGAATTCAGCTTGTCTGTTTCCGAGCGGGGGAAGATATCGTGCGGGAAGGGGACCCGGGTGATAGTTTCTATTTAGTCAAGCAAGGTCGGGTTCACGTTCTCAAAGAGTCGGACGACGGCCCCTTGGTTCTCTCTGAGCTCGGTGTTTCCGAGGGTTTTGGAGAGATGTCTCTTCTCATCGATCAACCTCGGTCGGCCACGGTTCGAGCCATCGGGCCGACCACCGCCTTGAAACTGACCAAGGATGACTTTTCCGAATTGATGCGGAGCTGGCCGGAACTGGCCTCCAAGATGCATCGTCTAGTGGACGAGAGGGTTTCTCTACTGGAAAGCATGGAAGCTGATGCTGAAGCGATCTCCAAGTTTCGCTCCGATCGCGCCTTCGCTCTCGAGTACGCTGACCTGACATTGATGATGGAGCTCAACTCCGCGGCCGGTGGCGCCGAACAGCTGGAGCATTGTTACGAAGTTGGACAGTTGGCGCGCGAAATGAGCCGAATTCTCTGCCCGATGCTCAGTGAGGAGATTCTCTTCGCCGGATACCTTCACGAGATCGGCAAAGTATCGCTACCCCGCCAACTCGTTCTACGAGAGAGGCGAGGCGAGGAGCTCACGCCCGAGGAGCAGGCTCAATTTTCTAGGATCTTTGAACACGCTGTCAGTATCATGGAGCCTCATCGCGATCTCCATCAAGCACTCTCCTTCCTAGGAGCCCTGGGCCGAGCCAACTATCGCGACATGCCGCTGGAAGCGCAAGTTCTCAAAGTCGCCGATGACTATCTGGAGCTGACCTCGTACGTCTACCGTCACCTTGGAGTAGAAGAATCTTTAGAGATCATCCGGGCCGGCGCCGGCAGTAAATATAATCCCAGAGTGGTGGCGGCGCTGGAGAAGAATGTCCGCCTGTACGGAGACATCCGTGTTCAGAGCCAGCTCAATGTCATGCGCATGATGGTGAAGGCTCTTGACATCAAGGACAATTACACCTATCGCCACTCCATGGATGTTCGCGATATGAGCTTAATGATCGTGGATAAGCTCGGGGTTTCGCGAACCGAGCGCGAATATATGCGAATCTCGGCTGAACTGCATGACGTCGGTAAGATCTTTATCGACGAAGAGCTCCTCAACGCACCTAGAAAGCTAACCGACGCTGAGTTCGACATCATGAAAACTCATGCCGCGCGCTCGGGTGACTTGTTTCGAACCGTTCCAGGCATGGATGAACTGGTGACCATCGTGCGCGCTCATCACGAGAAATGGAACGGAACCGGCTACCCTGACGGACTGGCAGGTAAGGACATCCCTTTTCTTGCTCGAGTGATGACGCTTGCCGATGTCTGGAGCGCGCTAACCACTCCGCGTGTCTATCGCCTTGGCGACGACGGTAAGGCTCGAAAATTCACCCCCGAGAAGGCTCTTTCCATTATGGAGGAGATGGCTGACGGCCACTTTGATCCGGAGCTTTTTCCGGTCTTCTCTCAAATCGTAAAAGAGAAGTTCTTCTCTCCCGAAGGAGAGCTTCAAGCGCACTAAACGGCTCAGGTCATTCGCCGAGGAGAGCATCGCTGCATCAAAGGCGTCGCTTGCCCACCGGCCAGACAGCGGGCCAGCTCGTCACCCGCGGCGTAGCCCCGGCTCCAGGCCGAGGTGGAAAATCCTGTCGCCAGGTGGATTCTGGGCTCTCCGGGCAAAGGGCCCAGTAAAGGAAGGCCATCACAGGTCGCGGTGAAGAGAACCCCCCACATCATCTCCGGCTCCATGCTAGCTCCGAGGTCGGCGAAGATCTGAACTGCCCTTCGGCGGAAGCCTTCTTGTGCTTCGGGTAGAGCGAGGGCGGTGTCGTGATATTCGCCATCCCCGGGATTGATACCACACCCCAACAGTCGACGTTCCGGATCAAAACGATATCTTTCGTGACCCCACGAGGCGGTGATTCCGACCACGGAGGCCCGGCTAACCTCACGAAGAGGAGGCGAGAGGAAAGCCTGGCCCAGGAGCGGTACCATAACTTTTTGGAATTTTCTCAGAATGCGAGTGGTCTCAAGGCCGCAAGCCACAACCAGAAGGTCGGCCTCGAGCAGACACTCCCCTTCCCTATTAAGTCTCACCCCGCTATCAAAAGTCCGCACATCAAGCTCGGTCCAATCCACCTCAGAGGACAACTCCAGCGGACGATAGTGAGCATTCCCGGCTAGATTCTGAATAAGAAACTGACTCAATCCGGCCGGCGGGAAGGCCACGGTGTGGGTCTCGAAGACGGCCTGGTGGACCTCGGTGGACAACGGAGCATAGTTAGAGCCGGCGGCCCCGCTCATCAATCTGACCGTGTCCTCACAGAGGCGGCTACGATGCAGGGCGTCGGAGGCGACTAGAGCGGACTCTTGCTCGCTTCTGGTCAGAGAAAGCCTCGAGCCGCGGCGCATCCCTTCCCATCCACGAGCATGCTCGAGCAGGCGCTCGACTCCACGCCGTCCCCATTGATGGAACTCGAGCGCGAGTTCTGAGTCTAAGGCGAACTCCAACCGTTCGAGCGGTTCTCCTAGCTCGGGATAGGCCACGCCGATCTCTCGAGAGGCGCCCCAAAGCCCCCAGGGCACCGGGAAAAGATGGGTGACCCGAGCCCCTTCTAGCAAAAGGCGAGCCGCGCAGGCCATGGCCGCGGGCTCGCCTCCTAGGATGGCGACATGAGGTTGAGAGCTCAAATGAGATCGGCCCCGAAGAACGGGCGAAGCGCCTCAGGGATGTGGACGTGTCCGTCTTCACGCTGATGCGTTTCCAGCAGAGCCACCATCGTTCGGCCGACCGCCAGACCCGAGCCGTTGAGGGTGTGCACGAACTCCTTACTACCGTCGGCGCGTCGGAAACGAATACCGGCGCGACGAGCTTGAAAATCGGTGCAGTTGGAGCAAGAGCTGATCTCGATGAAGCGATTTTGGACTGGTGACCAAAACTCCAGGTCGTACTTTTTCGAGGCGGTGAAGCCGAGGTCACCCAGGCAGATCGAGACCGCCCGATACGGGATTTCCAGAAGCTGGAGCACCTTCTCGGCGTCCGAGACCATCTTCTCCAACTCCTCATAGGAGTTCTCCGGCCTAGTCAACTTGACCAGCTCCACCTTATGGAACTGGTGCACCCGGACCAGACCTCGCGTGTCCTTCCCGGCCGCTCCGGCCTCGGAGCGAAAACAAGGAGAGAACCCGCAGTAGTGAATGTCGAGGTCGCTCTCATTGAGGATATCATCGGCGTGAATACCGGTCATGGAGATCTCCGAGGTGGGGATCAGATAGAGGTCGGTCCCCTCGCAGTGGAACAGGTCCTCGGCGAAGCGGGGTAGCTGGCCTGTTCCGTAAAGGGTCTGACCCAATACCAGGGAGGGACCCAGAATCTCGGTATAGCCGTGCTGCTCGGTATGGAGAGTCAGCATGAAGTTGATAAGAGCTCGCTCCAAGCGAGCCCCCGCTCCCTTAAGAAGCCAAAAGCGCGAACCTGAGATACGAGCGCCGCGTTCGAAATCCAAGATCCCCAGCTTGGGTCCCAGGTCCCAGTGCGGTAGCTCCCAGGATGCCGCCTGGCGCATCTGGCCCCAGGTTCGAATCTCCACGTTGTCCGCGTCGGTCTTTCCGTCAGGAACAGACTCGTGAGGAAAATTCGGGAAGTTTTCCATCAAAGAGGTCAGCTCGGCGTCGTGCTCGGCGATCTCGGTGTCAAGACGCTTGATCTCCTCCCCCACCTCCTTCATTCTCTGAGCTTCCCCGGAGATATCCTCACCCGCGCGTTTTTTGCTTCCCAGTTCCTTGCTGACGGCGTTACGTTCAGCCTTGAGAGCGTCGGCGGCCACAATGGCCTCACGTTTACCTATATCGAGAGTAGCGGCGCGGTCGACGACCGTGGTATCGCCACCGCGACGAGCCAGCATGTCTTTAAGATCTTGAGCGTGGTCACGAATAACCTTGATGTCGAGCATGGCGAGAAAGGACTCCTTGAGAGTGATCGATCGATAAGCTTTCGCGACTAGCGATGGCGGCCGCGAGCAGCCGAATATGGCTCGACCTAATAAGGTAGAGACATCATCTTCTTGAGAGCTTCCGGGTTGACCGCGCGGCGATAAGCCTCGGTTTCGGTGATGAGATTCTTCTTGACCAGCGCGCGCAACGCCATCTCTTGAGAAGCCATGCCGAACTCGCGTCCACTGGTGGCCATAATGCCGGGCAACTGGGAGATCTTGTCCTCACGTAAGAACGATTGTACCTGAGGTGTTCCGATAAGAACCTCATAAGCGGCGACCAACCCGTTTCCATCAGCCTTGGGCAACAGCGTCTGAGCCAAAGCGGCCTTCAAGGCCACGGCCAGCAATGTTCGAGCCTGCTGATGCAAGTGAGGCGGATACATATCGACCATTTTCTCGATGGTGACCATGGCGTTGGGCGAGTTGGTGGTACAGAGCACGGTGTTACCGCTGGCGGCAAGGTCGAGAACTTTACGCACAACCTCGAAGTCGTCCGCGCCCGACACGACGATGACATCGGGAGCTTGATGGAGCAACGACTTGAAAGCGGCATCGTAGCTGACGCAGTCGGTACCGATCTCTCGCTGACAGATCACTCCCTTACGGTTCTTGTGAAGAAAATCGATCGGGTTCTCGATGGAAACGATCTTGATATTGCGTGTCTCCAGCAAGTGTCGAACGATGGCGGCTAGCGTGTGGGCCTTTCCGGAGCCGCGTGGTCCGGTGATTAAGAACATACCACTGGGAGCCTTTTGGAAGGTTTCCAGGAACACGGGCGGCACACTGACGTCCTCGAGCGACGGAGGGGCCGGCGGATTGGTCGAGATGACCATCGCTACCGAACCGCGCTGCTGGAAACAGACGATACGGAATCGAGACAGTCCTGGTACCGAGAAGGAGAAGTCGCATTCCATCTTCTCGTCAAACTCATCAAGCAGGCTTTCCGACATAACCGTTTCAGAAATCGCCTTGGTGTCCTGAGGTGAGAGAATATGCCCGTCGAGAGGCTCGAGAACGCTGCCGCGCCGCATCATGATCGGGCTTCCCGGCACTAGGTGCAGATGGGAGGCCCGCTTGTCCACCATCGTTGTGAAAAGTTCTTCGACATTCATCGGGGCAGATCTCTCCTGTTCTCGACTGTAGTGCGCCATAGTTCGCCGCGCACGGCGGTTGCTTGAACATCGAGACCCGATAAACCTACCGGTCAAACGATGAACTTAGACGTAAATCAAAGACGGGCTCCTCTCGTGCTGAGAAGAGCCCGTTTGGGGTCAGTAGATAGGCGCTCTATCCGGCGACGAGGCGACTGAACTCCTCAGCGCTGGTGGCCTTGGCCACCGCATCTTCGTAAGTGACCAGTCCCTGCTGATACAGATTGCGCAGCGCCATGTCCATGGACTGCATTCCATATTGGCTTCCCGACATAATGGCGTTGGGGATCTGGTGGCTCTTTCCTTCGCGAACGATGTTTCGGATAGCGGGAATGACCGGCATGATCTCCATCGCCATCACACGACCGCCGCCCTTGGCCTTCGGCACCAGCGTCTGACACAGCACGCCTTCTAAAGTGACCGACAGCTGCATACGAATCTGAGCCTGCTGGTAGGGCGGGAAAATGTCGATCACGCGGTCCACCGTGGTGGCGGCCGAGTTAGTGTGCAGGGTAGCGTACACCATGTGACCGGTTTCAGCCGCCGAGATGGCGATGGCGGTCGTTTCCAAGTCTCGCATCTCACCGATGAGAATCACGTCGGGGTCTTGGCGCAACACGTGCTTTAGCGCGTTATAGAAGGAGTGAGTGTCGAACCCGACCTCGCGCTGCGAGATCACGCAGTTTTTGTCCTTGTGCAGAAACTCGATAGGGTCCTCGATGGTCACGATGTGCGAGCGCTTGCTTTCGTTGATGTGGTTGATCATCGCGGCCAGGGTAGTCGATTTGCCCGAACCGGTCGGTCCGGTCACCAGCACCAGACCGCGCGGGCGTAGCGCCAGATCCTTAATGATCGGAGGCATCTTGAGTTCGTCGAGGGAGAGAGGTCGGGCCGGGATCACGCGGAGCGCCGCGCCCCAAGTACCGCGCTGCAGATAGATATTGACGCGGAAACGAGACAGTCCGGGAACGGAGTAAGCCAAGTCGAGCTCTTTCTCGGCCACGAACTTCGCCTTCTGCTCATCGGTCAGGATCGATTCACACATCGCGCGTACGGCATCGGCGGTAAGAATCTCGTAAGTCGCCGGAGTCAGCTCGCCGTCGACACGAATCATAGGCGCCGATCCTTGCTTAATGTGAAGGTCCGAGGCGCCGCGCTCCACCATCAGGTGAAGCAGGTCGTCAATGGAGAGGACCCCAGTCTCGAGAGAGGCGTCACCACCACCGCTCATGTTATCCATGTGAATCTCCTTAGAACAGTCCTAAAACTCGTAACCTCGGCCTATTCTCCTCGGGTCGTGAGTGAACCTTCGCGTTGTCGCAAGGTTTTGAGTGCGGAAAAGAGATTTGAGAGTACCCGGAGAAGCCTGGGCAGGTCCATCAGAAGATACGCATCATAAAAATCTGTGGGAAATTTTTCAGATAAATCAAATCCGACTTTCGAAAAAGAGCAAGCTCACCGGCTCGTTCTCTGGTATCAGTCTCATCGACGCGAGCTTCCATGGCGAGTCGACCGTGACCCTTACCGAGTTCTAGTTTCAGAACTGATGCTTCAACAAACCACGGTTGCGGCTGTTGTACCGCTCTATCAACGATGGATGGAACGGTTTCCCACTCTGGAGAGCCTGGCCGACGCCACCAGCGAACAGGTGATGGAGGCCTGGAGCGGACTGGGCTACTACAGCCGCGCCACCCGGCTCCACCAAACCTCTCAACAACTGCGCGACGGCGCGGGTTACCCCAGTACCTTGGAAGGCTGGTTGGCTTTACCGGGCCTTGGACCTTACACCGCCGCCGCGGTGGTCTCCATCGCTCAGGGACGCCCGCATCTGGCCCTGGACACCAATGCGCTACGGGTTCTCTTTCGTTACTTTGGCTGGCGGGTGCGCGCGGACAACGCTGGCGCTCAAGCCGCCGTGCGACGAGAACTCGAACAGAATCTCGCTGATTTTGATTTCGGTGAGGTCAACCAGGCGGTGATGGAGCTCGGCGCCAGTCTGTGTCGAGTGCGCTCCCCCCTATGCGGCCGATGCCCCCTTCAAGCGGACTGCCGCGCCTCCAAAGAGGGAGCCGCCGAAGACATTCCCGTTCCTCGACCGAAGAATCCCATCAAACGCACTTCCGGGCGGGTCTACCTACTGGAAGAGTCGCCAGATCGTCTAAGCCTGGTCCAGGGGACTTCGCTCGGGCTTCTCGGCCAACTCTACCAGCCCCTCATCGACGTGGGAGAGGAGAATCGAACAGACTGGGCGCTCACTCCCCTGCTGGAATCTCTTCGCGAGGTCAAAGATGGCATGGAGTCGCTAGGCCGCCTCAGTTATGGGATCAGTGGCCGCAAACTAGAGCTCGAGTTAAACCGTATCCGTTATAGTGAATGGGACACGAGACTACGTACTCTGGCGGCAAGCCGTTCTCATCCGATCGGGACGGTGCGAAAGGATATGCTGGAAAAAGGCACCCTTCCAATCTCCTCGCTCACTCGGAAGATCCTGAAGGTATGGGCGGAAACCCCTTGAGGCCCTCGGCGACCGGATGGAAGCTCGACAGCGTTCGAGCTTGAACCGAAGGAGCCGAGGTATCGAGCAAGTACAGCACCCGTCGCCATTCCGGGCCCTCCCGTTGTCCCGGTTCCTTGCAACACCAGACGACAAACCTGTGCTGACCGTCGACCTGCCGAAAGGCCGCGGGCGGTTGGGGTCGATCTTCCTCCCGTGAGGCTCGTCCGCGATAGATCCAGATCCCCAGCGGTTCATTGGTGGTTCGGAGAAGGCTTAAAAAGAGCTCCCGCCGCTCTTCGTCATTAGCTTCAGAGAAGTTCGCCTGGCGGAGAATCGCGGCGTAGCCCGCCATTGGAGACCAGACCTTTCCTTGCCAGATGAGACTCCCCAGAGTCAGTGTTCCATCGGTTTGACGATAGCCCACAGCCACCACGTCACCAAATCGGGTCTCGGCGCTGGGCGCGAAGACGACGTCCTTTTCTGTCAGCTTCACTGACCTACCAGACCCGTCAGAGTTAAGAAGGTTGAGCCAGGACGCCGGTTGGGCAGCGGCACCGTGGGCTAATCCAACGGTCAGGGTCAAGCATGCCAGGGCGTGCCAGATACGGGCATTTTTCATGTTGGTGAGCTTACCACGTTTGTGACCATTCACGTAATATCTTCACAGTCTCTTTTCCCAACTCGGAGGCTCCTTCGCTATGCTCCTCGACCACGAGGGCGAAAACCAGACCATTTTTCTCCTCACCGGGTCGTCCCACCACGACATCGAAAGCCGGAGATTCTCGGAAAGCCGGACCTAGAAGGCGAAAGAGCTGAAAGCCGTTGTGGCTTTGACCCTCTCCTAGAGAAGGAAGAGGAACTTCAGGCGCGGACACGCTTTCCGTTTCTTCTAGCGGAGAGCTGAGCAGGCGTGGCTGAAAACTCCAATCCGGGCCAGCAGCCAGCGCCAGCAGCATCAGGGGGCTCAAAAGCTGGCGACCCTCCACCGTCAGCGCTGAAGAGGCCCCTGGATATCGCGGAAACGGGTTGTCGGAAAACCAGGGATGACCTTCAACCAGATCGGAAGCGATCAGGTCGGTGCCGGTGCTACTCCTGACCGGATAAAGCCCACTTCCAATCCGTTCGATAAACGGGCTACGCGGATCTCCTCGCAGCTCTTGCCAGGACTCGGCCACCCGATTGGGATCAAACGACGGGCAGCTGACCGCTGCTAAAATGTCGCCGCTAGCTCGCTCAGCCACCACAATGACGCCAGCTCGATTGCCAAATAGCTGATACAACTTACTCTGTAGTCCTGAGTCGATGGTCAAAACGACACTCGGACCCTTGAGCAGCTCATCCTTACGCGAGTTGCTCCGGTCGCGCGCGATAGCGCCCCACAAGCTCTTAGGCGGCGGGGGCGGGGATAAGGTCGCCTGCAGTGAGGCTTCCAAACCGCTCTGATTACGTCCTCGAAGATGGTAGCCGACAAGTGGTCCCACCTTCTCCTTTAGTGGGTAAACTCGCTGGCCATTCTGGCTGTGGGCTAAAGGCTGATGGTGGCGGTCCAGGATATCGCCTCTACGAGACATGGGTGCCGTTCCTAGAGGGTTGTCTGGTCTCTGGTCGAGGTCGGGAGCCTTCCACCATCCGTAATACAAAAGCGAGAGCATCGGTAGTAAAAAAAGTGCCAGGTGGTAGCGCGCGACCTTGGCTAGGCGTCGCTCAAGCTCCATGCCGGCCGCACCTGGCGATCAACGCCACGAGAAGAACATTGGAAAGAAGAGAAGAGCCTCCATAGGAGACGAATGGTAGGGTCAACCCCGTCATGGGGATCACCTTGGTCGTCCCTCCGATGATGATAAAGCACTGCACGCACCAGAGGCTGGCAAGGCCAGTGAGAAGGAGACGACGGAACGAGCCGCGAGCCTCTTTGGCCAGAGAAAAGAAGTGATATCCTAGAAAGGCTGAACAGAAAATGACGGCGATGGCGGTCAGCCAACCCAGCTCCTGACTAATGGCCACCAGAATGAAGTCGTTGTGGGCTTCCGGGATCAGATGCGGGCGTCCCAGGAAGAGGCCGCGACCCCATGGACCACCGTCCGCCACTCCGTAGAGCCCCTGAACCATCTGATAGCCATCAGTCTCTTCAAAAGCAAACGGATCCCACCAGGCCCGGATGCGAATGCGGACATGGTCGAAAAGCACCACGACCGCCGCCGCACCGGCGAAGAACGCGGTCACACCGGCGACCACCAGGTCCCTTCGCCCCATGGTGACGTAAAAAAGAGTAAAAAGGACGCCGATCAAAAGAAGTGCCATGCCCAGGTCGCGTTGCACCACCAGGGTAGCCAGGGCAAGAGCCCAACCCAAAACAAGAACGAGCATGCCACGCTTCGGAAGCCGGTCCTTACGACGAGGCTTGGAGAACACCATCCAGAGATGGAAGCGTCTCCAAAACGAAGCCAACACAATGACGAGAAGGATCTTGACCACTTCGATGGGCTGAAAGGAGAGCGGCCCAAAGCGAAGCCATAACTTAGCTCCGTTGACCTCCGTCCCAAAGATGAGAGCGGAGAACAGAAGGCCGATTCCAACGGCCAGCAAGGCGTGCCGATACCGTTCCAAGAGATTGATCCTGGGTAAGGCGCGGAGCAGGGCGACAGCGGCCAGACTCGCGGTTATAAACCAGAGCCCTTGTTTGACCGCCAGCTCGCGGTCCAGCCGCCAGACCTCAAACCAGCCCAGGGTGTACAGCAATGCGATAGGAGCGAGGATGGGCTCGTCCCATCGCGTCACGAAGCGATGAAGGATGGTCAACGCCGCCGCTCCGGAGGCGAGCCCCCAGAGTAACACGGGAGCGACCGACCAACGTTGGGCAATACTCAGGCCACAGAGAGCATGGCCGGTGAGCAGAGCCAGTGAGGTTAGCAATAAAGAGATTTTTTTTTTGCCCGCTGCCCGGACAGTTCACTACAGAACCAGAGTGCGCTCCCAGTAAAGAGCGCTCGGGTCATAAATGCGAGGGTGAACACTAAAGAGAAACCCTCAGACGCTTTTCGGCGCCCTCCCAGGTCATGGCCAGTCCTAAGCCGCTCAGAGTGGCGCGTGCCGGCAGCCAGCCTGACCCCCGAGAAAGAAAGGCTTCCCCCTCCCGCGGCTCGCTCGATGAGGCCACGTAAAGCGGAAGCGTTTTCACCTTTTCGCCTCGGGCCAATTTCACCACGCGGTCCGCTAAGGAAAATTCCGTCGTCGCGCCGGCTTCCTGCAGTAGAGCCTGTTCCACGTAAAGAACTCCATCGATTCTGGCGGCGTGGAACCACTTGGAGCCAAACCAAGCTTTGGGTGTGAGGTCGACCACATTGACAGGGACCCCACGGTGTTCACGCAGCACCTTGTCCACCAGATCAGCCCGATAGAAACCTAGAATGTCATCTCTAGCAAAGTCCTCGCGCACCTGCTCCGCGCCCCCGCCTCGAGAATAGATGTCAGGGAATCCTGAAACAAAAATCCCATGTCGCTCCAGGACAGCGCGTCCGATCACATACTCGATTCGGACCGGCCATCCGGTCTTGACCAGATCGAATACGGTGCGAGCCAGTTCAGGATACATGCGCATACATCCGTGGGAGGTGGCTGAACCGATGGAAGACGGGTTGTTGGTACTGTGCATTCCCAAACCCGGAGAAGACAACCCAATCCAGCGGTCTCCCAAAGGATTGTCGGGACCAGCTGGCACCACATTATCCTCCCCCAGACCGGCCCATTCCGGCGCGACCCAGTCAGGATTCTCCACTTTCTCCACGATGGAGAAAGCTCCGGTAGGGGTCGCGAAACGACCCGGTTCACCCACCGCGATAGGAAAAAAGCGAGGCCTAGCTGGTTTATCGAAAAGGTAGAAACCTCGCTCCGGCAGATTCACCACGATACCCTGCGAAGGCGCATCCGTGGGAAGGATACGGCGGCTAGGTATCGTCACTTTGCTGGTTTCCAGGACGGCCAAAGAGACCGGGAGCCCGTTAGTCTCGGCTAGGTGCTCCAAGGCGTAACCGTTGCGGCGAGCGATATCATAGAGCGACTCTCCGTAGCTTACCGTGGCGTCGCTGGCCTGGCCCATGACTCGCGGCTCTTTCGGCACATCCCAGGCCGAGGCCGAGCCGGCACCTAAGGAAAGCCAGGCAAAAACCACGGCCGCTCCGAACTTGGAGCGCCGTCGAGTCGAGGAGATATGGGACCGTATCTCCTTAGAGCTTGCCCAGAAATAATCTGAACATTCAGCGTGGCGATGCATCCCCGTTGACGGCGTCGCTCTTCGGTTAAATACAGCGCGGTATCCCGACTGCGTAACGTCTGGTACTTCGACTTGCAAGCGGGACCGAGGTTCGCCCTCATCGCTCTTTGTCATCGGGGCGCCTCGCCACGCTGAATTGTCCATCTTATTCCTGGGTAGGCCCTTGCTACCCGCGAGGACGTAGTCCGCGATACTCTTTTTTCTGCTCAAACTTTTCGCTTTCGATAGCTCGGGTCAGTCCGAGCACGTTTTCCCACTTAATAAAGACGTGGCGTACTGGCTGCTCGACCTTGAGCGCCTCTTCCAACCAGCTCTTTGGCTCAAACCACAATCCGGGACGATCCACACCAACCAGACGCCCTTCCACCTTCCCCTTCTCCAAGGGGAGATCCAGAGGGGCTAAGGCCGCGCCGTCGCTCAGGTAGAGCTCAACCTTTTCTCCCACACATTTTCCGAAGTCGCTTCTCGGTTGTCTCACGGTTTCGCTCATAGTCTTCGCCTTCCTCAATTCCAGGGATGTCCGTCTCGATTCCAAGCCGAGGTCCCGGGAACCTCTCTAATCAACCCAGATGATGCGTGGCGGACCTAAGAATGGTGTTCTCAGGTGGTTCAAACGCAAGGATGGAGCGCCTCGAGGAGCGGATTTTGGTAGATCCCAAATGAGCACCGGAGAGGTGAGCCAGACGCGGTTCGTCCACGCATCATCTGGGTTCAAGGTCGTTCCGAAGCGGTCCATTCCGGGTAGAGCCAACTCAATCGCTCCTGGTGGCGGCGCACCGAAGCCACAAATTCGCGAGTCTCGGGATAGGGAATCGAACGGTCTCCCGCCTCCCACACGGCCGCCAAGGTCGGTCCGGCGTTGTAGGCCGCGAGCATCATCGATTCGTCGGGGAAGCGCTGTTTGAGATACTTGAGATAGGCCACTCCTAGCTCGATGTTGACCGAAGGCTGAGCCAGGCTCGAAGGGTCGTACCCCTTCATCCCGATACGGCCGGCGACTTCCTCGGCCGTATCCGGCATAAGTTGCATCAATCCGATGGCTCCGACTTCGGAACGGGCCTCCTTTCGGAAACGGCTCTCGGTAAAGATTACGGCGCCGACCAGGTAGGGGCTAACCTGGCGCCGCCGGGATGCCTCTAGAATCAGATCGAGATGGTCAACCCGATAGTAAGCTCTCAGAGCCAGGGGAGCCACCAAGGTGAGCACGGCCAGGGCCAGGCTGGTCAGAAGTGCCGCGACCAGGACTATCCGTTTCCAGTGTGGTCGACGCTTCAAGACCTCTCCCTCGAGGGAACACTCCTCACCCAGCGCCAGAGGGAAAGCCCCTCCTCGACCCTGGCTTTCAGGAGGTTCAGGTCACCGTCGTTGATGAGAACAAAATCTGCCCTTTTGACTTTTTCCTCGACCTTCATCTGTGCCTCAAGGCGGGCCTGAGCCTCGCTTAGCGAGAGGCCGTCGCGCTCGGTTAATCTTCGCAGTTGGACCTGGGGAGACGCGGCGACTACCCAAATGGTGGAAAAACGAGTTTGACTTCCCTTCTCGTACAGAAGTGGAATCTCAAATACCGTTTCACGCTTCAGCTCGTGAGCCTGTCGTAGACTCCTCCCCATGCTCTCCCAGATCAAAGGGTGAAGAATAGCTTCGAGTTCTTGACGTGCTTTGTCACTGGCAAAAACGATACGCCCCAGGGCGGGACGGTCAAGCCCCCCACTAGTGGTCAGCACCTCTTCCCCGAAACACTCCACCACACGATGAAGTCCCGGACTTCCGGGCTCCACAACTTGGCGCGCGACCTGGTCGGAGTCGATTCTATCCAATCCCATAGACTGTAGGAGCGCCCCCACCGTGGACTTTCCACAGGCGATCCCCCCGGTTAAAGCCAGACAGTATGGGGATGGGATCTCGTCACGCTCGCTCACACGCCTCCCATGCGAGAAGGGCCGGAAGATACCTCCGGCCCTTCGCTTTTGTCCTAGCCTTTGTGGTTGAGTAGGTTAGTTATCGCTGCCGCTGTCGGTCTCGCCCAGCATGTGCTTGAGGCTGGCCGGCAAACGATCACCGATGGTGAAGCCGCTGCCAGGGCCTGTGGTTTTGGCCGTGACCTGAGGAACGTTGGAAGCCTCGGCTTGGCGCACCGACAGGGTCATACGACGCTGGTCCGACTTGAGGTCGATCACTCGAACCTTGACTTCCTGGCCCACGGTCAGAACGTCGGAAGACTTTGCCACGCGGAAATCCGAAAGCTCGGACAGGGGAACCAGACCTTCGACTCCATCCATAACTTCAACGAAAGCGTAGTTCTTGGCAAGTTTCGTCACTTTGCCGTTAATCACGCTGCCGACACTGAAGTTACGATCCATTTCCTGCCAGGGGTCAGGACGGGCTTGTTTGAGCGAGAGCGAAATGCGCTCCTTGTTACGATCGACACCAAGAACTCGAACATCGACCGGCTCACCAACCCTGACGACTTCACTGGGGTGCTTAATGCGCTTCCAGGACATCTCGGAGATATGGACCAGGCCGTCCACGCCGCCGAGATTGACGAAGGCTCCAAAATTGGTCAGGCGAGCTATCTCTCCGCTGACGATCTGGCCTTCGATCAAGTCCACCATGGTGGCTTCCTTCATCTGATCGCGTTCCGACTCGAGCGCTTTCTTGCGGCTCAACACAACCTTGCGGCGGTTGCGGTCGATCTCCAGGATCTGGAGCTTCATAACTTCGCCGACGAAGTCGGAGAGGTCGTTGACAGGACGAAGGTCGACGTGAGAAGCGGGAACGAATCCGCGCAGCCCGATGTCGACGATCAATCCTCCCTTGACCTGCTCCACACAGGTCGCTTCCAGGATCTCACCTTTCTCGTGAGCCTCGATGATGGCGATCCACGCGCCCTCGACGTCGGCTTGACGCTTGGACAGAAGCACCTGCCCCTCGGCGTGATTGACGCGGAGCACCACGACCTTCACCTCTTGTCCAACCTCGACGAGCTCTTTGGCATCGGCATCGCGGCGGTGGGTCAGTTGGTTCAAAGGGATAAATCCCTCTGTCTTATAGCCGATATCGACCATGACACCGGCGTCGTTGATCTGAATCACGTGTCCGGTCAGATATTCGCCTTTCTTGAGTTCGCGAAAGCTCTCCTCATAGGCGTCGCTTGCCATCAGCGATTCCATGGACTCGGCGGCTCCTTCCTTTTCAGCGGGAGCGGCCTCGTTAGGCTCGGGGATGGTGGCGACAGCCTGTTGGTCTTCGGGATTGGTCGTTTGTGCGTTCGTCATGGGGAATTCCTCAATCGTGCTCTGGTGATGAGCGTTCTCTCTTTGTTTGTTAGCGGTAAAAACCGGCGGCCGCTTCGGCGGCCTGTCAGCTTTATTCCTCCGTCACTGGCCATCCAAACGTCGATTTTCTGCCCTTTTCTCCGGTACTACGTGCCCTCCGGGGTACAAAGTACCTAGACCGGTTCGCCATTTTCAAGAAAAAGGGCCCTGGAGGGCCCTTCTTCACGGAAGAGATGCGTGGTTGCATTAGCGAGTAGCGGAGGTTTCGATTTTGAGAGCCTCGGCTTCGGACCAGTCGCGTCCTGATCGAGCCTCGGCCACGAGCGGAACCGAGAGCTTCATCGAATCTTCCAGCGCTCGCATCAGAGTCGTGGTGACCGACTCCAATGATTTCTTGGGAACCTCGAAGATCAGTTCGTCTCTGACCTGAGCCACCAGCTTGGCAGGCAGTTCGGCTGTATCCAGTTGCGGGGAAACCTCAACTAGAAACTTCTTGATCACATCCGCGGCACTGTTCTGCACAGCCGCGTTTCGCGCGACGCGCTCAGCGGTTCCACGGATGTCGGAGTTTCGACTCGACATTTCGGGAATGCTACGTCGCCGTCCGGCAAGACTGCTCACCCAGCCTTTCTCCCTGACCTTCTCCATCTCGCCGGAGAAGAACGTTTCCATCTTCTGGAAACTGGCGAAGAAACGCTCCATCAAGTTCTCGATACGAATATTGGCGTCGTTGGGACTTAAACCCGTACGGCGAGCGAGCCGATGCTCTCCGATGGAGCCGAGCAAGGTATCGACGAGGTCTTGTCGAGCATCCTTGGAATCGCTTCTCTCCTCCTCAGCCACGAGCTTGGTCAAAAGCTGAATCTCGACGTCCTCCGAGCGGATGAACGCCTTTTGAAGGGCGGGGTCCTCCGACAGGTGGGCGGCCAACCGTAACTGGAATTGATTGACGCTGATCCCGAGAAGGACGTGACCACGCCTTTCCGTCTTGAGAGCCGAAAGCAGCAAGGCCCGGAACTGATCTCGCAATTCTGAGTTCGGTAAGCCGTCCACTTCGCTCAGCAAGCGGTTGAAGGTGGCGGCCGCGCCACCCACGGAGATCGGTCCCATCCAGAGAAGTCGCTCAGAATTGCTTACCGTGAACTGATTCACACGGCGCAGCCAGCCGCTTCGCGGAAACTCAAACCGGTCCTGAGAGCGGACGAAAGAACTCAGCAACGCGCTCAATTCCCGATGATCGCGCAACAGCCCCCCGATGGGGTTCTGCTCGGCTATCTGGTTGAGAATATCGAGCCCAATCAAGGCTCCGTTCTTGGGACGGGCCGAGACGGCCAGAGCCATCTTGTCGAACAGAACCTCGGCCAGCTCCTTTTGGTCCTTAAGGTCGAACTTCTGCCCCGACTCAGCGTAGATCGCCGCCTCCAACTCGGTGAGCAGCTTCTCCAACTGTTCTCCGAAGCGAGCCAAAATCGCGGCATCGACCGGAACGTGGTCCCGTTCCATGTCGGAATAGATACGAATCATCGGATACTCGACCGTGAGGTACTGTGTCAACAAGTCCTGGCTCTGCAGTTCCACTTTGAGACTGTTGCCCAGCTGATTGACCACACGAACCCGTCGGGCCGCCCAGTCGGCCAGCTCGTCTAGCGGGACGTCGGAGATCTTGCGGTAACCCTCGCCGTGACCTAAGAGCTCACCCTCGCCGGGGATATCGTAGCCGAAGCGACGAGCGACCTCGTCGAGCCAGGGATTACCCTCGCGAGCGTCAAGCAGGTGAGCGGCCACACCGATATCGAGAACATCGGCCTTGAAAGGAGGCAGCGTTGAACCATCGGCCGTCATGAGAAGTCCACGCAAGTTGTGAGTGTGAATTTTCTTGTCCGCGGCGGCGAAGATCGGTTGTAGAAGCTTCAAGCTATCCTTTAACGAGATCGACTCAGGGCCCACTTTCACCACGGTGGGAATCTGGCCCGGCACCGAAATCGCCAACGCGACAAGGTCGTTTCCAGCTCCCAGGAAGATAATCCCCAGCTCGTCGGTCACACTCTCAAGATACTTCTTGAGTCCACTCTTGGCTTTCTTTCCGTCAAGCGTGGTGACTTCGACGAGCTCTTCTTCCGATAGCGCGCCGGTATCGCCGGAAGCGGGCAAGGCCTCCAGATACTTGTCGAGTTCGGTTCGGGCATAGATCTCCCCGACGCGCTCGACCGGGATACCGCCGAAACCGCACTTATCCCAATCGACAGAGAGTTCGAGGTCGGTCCGAATGGAAGCGCGGGTCTTGAATTCGATCGCCTCTTCCCGGTGCTCGGTCAAGGGGTTGCGCCACTTGGCTGGCAGGGAGGAGAGATTCTTCAACAGATCCTCGAGTCGACCGTGTTGGGACAGCAGCTTCTTCGCCGTCACTTCACCGATACCGGGAACTCCAGTAATATTGTCCGAGGAGTCGCCCGCCAGCGCGCGCAGGTCGGCCAGTTGCTCGGGCTTAAGATTGAACCGGCTCTTCACCTGCTTGTCGTCGTAGACCACCATGTCGGAAATTCCCCGACGCGTGGTCAAAACACGAATTCGAGGTCCGACAAGCTGGAGAAGGTCAAGATCCCCCGAGAGGATCAAGACGTCCATGTCGGCTTCGGCGCCCATTTTGGCGAGCGTGCCGATACAGTCGTCGGCCTCATGACCGGGGACGCGGAAAACCGGAACTCCCAAGGCCCGCACGAAGTCCTCGATCATCGGAAGTTGAAGAGCGAGGTCCTCGGGCATCTCGACCCGCTGAGCGTTATAGTCCTGATAGGGACTCACCCGCTCGGTGGGAATCCCCTTGTCGAAAGCCACCGCCACATGGGTCGGTTTTTCGGTTTTGAGAAGCCGTAAGACCATGTTCACGAATCCCGCCAAAGCATTGATGGGGACTCCGCTGGTTGTGTGGATCGGGACCACCGCGTAGAAGGCCCTGTAGGCCAGGCCGTTGCCGTCGATCAGAAAAAGCTTCTTTTTGTCAGAGGGTTTCTTGCTAGATGATAATGACACCGATTGTTCCCAAATTGTCCTAATTGCAAGGGACCGGGTAGACCGGTCCTCGTGCCTTATTTTCCCCCCGCCCCCAGGTGATCCCTTGCGCCTTTGTTGGAGCGGCTCGAGACGATCAGCTTGGAAGCGCTCTTATCTTTACCTCACGGTCGGGAACTCCAAACCCTTTCCAAGAAGGTTTCGACCGACCACGGCTCGATAGAGACTCGCATTTTGCCTGGGAAGTGGCTCAATGTAAAGCTTCCCACGCTTTGAAATTTACAAAGCCTCGGCTACGATTTCGGCGATATCTTTGGTTTTGATCTCGGCTGTCATGTCTTTGGTCGACACGGCGTCGCTCAACATCGTGAGGCAGAAGGGACAGGCCGAAGCGATCACCTTGGGCTTCTCCTGAAGCTCCAGGGCGTCGTTCAAGCGCATGTCGTTGACCTTGGTGCCGTGCTCTTCCATCCACATTCGCCCACCGCCGGCGCCGCAGCAGCGTCCGGTCTCGCGAGATTTCTCCATCTCCACCAGTTTGACTCCGGCGGCTGAGAGGACCGCTCGCGGCTGCTCGTAGATGTCGTTGTAGCGGCCCAGATAGCAGCTATCGTGGAAGGTTCCCAAGACTTCCGGCACCGACTTGAGCTCGATTTTCTTCTTTTCCAAGAGCTCGGCGATAAGCTCTGAATGGTGAATGACTTCATATTCCCCACCAAACTGATGGTATTCGTTCTTGATGGTGTTGAAGCAGTGTGGGCAGGCCGCCACGATCTTCTTGACGTTGTAAGTGTTAAGGGTCTCGACATTCTGGGCCGCCAACATCTGGTAAAGGTACTCGTTGCCGATGCGGCGAGCCGAGTCGCCGGTGCAACCTTCCTCCTGGCCCAGAATGGCGAACTTGAGACCGGCCTTCTGCATGATGGTGACCATGGCTTTGGAGACCTGCTTGTTCCGTTCGTCAAAAGACCCGGCGCAACCCACCCAATAAACCAGGTCCAACTCACCCGGCTCCTCGGCCAAAAGTGGAACACCGAGGTCCTTGGCCCAGTCGCCGCGAGTGGCGAATCCGATACCCCAGGGGTTGTTGTTGCGCTCCATCCCATCGAAAGCTCGCTGGGCCTCCTGCGGGAAACGGCCCTCCACCTGAACCAGGTGGCGTCGCATGTCGACGATCTCTTGCACATACTCGATGAAAACCGGACAGGCTTGTTCACAAGCTCGGCAGGTGGTGCAAGAAAAGAGCGCTTCCTCGGAGACCGCGGGCAGATTGTCCTGCAACGGTCTTAGCCCCTCGGGAAGCTCCACTTCAGCCCCCTCCTCCGCCGCGGCTCGACGCTTGACTAGTTCCAGGAGCGCGACGCCTCCCCCATGATCGACAAGCTCCTCGCGTAACTGCTCGGAGATCTGTTTGGGATGGAGAGGCTTGCCGCTGGCAAAGGCGGGACAGACCGAGGTGCAGCGGCCGCATTCGGTGCAGGAGTACCAGTCGTGAAAACGTTTCCAGTCGAAGTCGGCCAGTGTTGAAACTCCGTACTCGGGAGCGGTCTCGTTCTCGAGGTCGAGTTTTCTTAACTCTCCGTAAGGTCGTTGATTCTGAAAGTAGACGTTGGGGATGCCAGTGATGACATGAAGATGTTTGGAATAAGGAAGATAGGCTCCGAAGGTTAGGACCAGAGCATAGTTGACCCACCAGGCGACCTCTTGCAAAGTGTGCAGTCCCCCCTCGGAAACGCCCGAAAGCGCCCCGGAAAAAAGTCCGGTCAGAGGAAAGGCCCAGGGGAGAAAAGCCTTATTTGCGTGCTTCCAGTGAGCCACCTCGGCCGCCCCGAACAGTAGCTCCACCAACATCAAGCTCCCGATCATAGAGAGAATGAAGAGGGCGTCGCCGGAGTGTTCGGGGAAGCGAGGCTTCCAAACCAGACGACGGAAAAAAGCCATACTGACGCCGACGAGGACCAGCAGGATGAAGACTTCCTTGATCGCGTTATAGGGTCCACCCAGAACCTGGTCGGGGGCTAGGAGGGGAAAGTTGAATCCGCGCCCGGCCACACCCCGAATCAAGAGGGTCAGATTGGCGATGGAGAGGACGCAAAACCCCCAGAAGATCATCGCGTGTAAGGCCCCCCCGTAACCTCGGTTGAAAAGTCGCTTTTGACCCAACGCGTAAACGAGAACAGCTTTCACTCGCTCGGCCGGATTGGTGAACCGGTCGAGCGGCTTAGCCGCTTTGACGAAAGTGAACAGTTTGGCCGCGCGTTTTAGGAAAACGACGGCGGCCGCGACGAGCATGGCGAGGGCAACGAGTTTGGCGATCATGGCCTGCGAAGTTTGGCGCACAGGGGAACAAAGTCCTGTCGCGGCCGCCGGCTAGAAGAGCAAGCAGACTTGTCCGTGGACGGCCTCCCATGCGGAAAGGATCTCCAGGTCGCGGCCCTCCTCTTCTTCGGCTCCCAGCATTTCCCAGCCATATCCTCCGACCATCACAGCTCGACGCAAGGCGGCTCGGCGGCGCATTCGAGCCATAGCCTGACTGTACTCAAGAAAACTCACCCCGTTGGTCTCCGACCCCATGCAGAGTGAATTCTTCTTGAATCAAATTCATCCTAGCCCTTAAAGGGTACGTTAAATCGGCTTGCGGCAGAAGGCTACTTTAAGCGGTGGTTCTCCGTCGAACGATGGAAAGTCTGGGTCCGGCACGACCGAGTGCATTTCCACCTCATGGTGCCCGGAGCGTTTTTCTATCATGCGACGCAGCCGCGACTCGAACTCTCCCCGCTTGACCTGGGCCGAGTTGTTAGCCGCCACCAACCATCCTCCGGGGGCCACAGCTTCCCAGGCCGGACCGAAGACGGTCTCCGGATCGTTGATCAAGTCCACTGTGGCGAACTTGCCTTTAGAAAAGGCGGGTGGGTCAACCACCACTACCGAGAACTGTCGGGGAGTCAATTTGGGGCGGGCGCTCGCCTTGTGACGCGACAAGGCACGCTGATGCCCCGTATAGGCCCAAAGCGCGGCCACGCAATCGCACTCGAGAAATTCGGCTCGAATCTTGAGAGCGTTGCGACGAAAGTTCCGTTGCCCCCATTGAAGATTTCTCGCCGAGAAGTCCACGCTGACAACCTCCTCGGCTCCCGCCGCGGCGGCGTGGCAGCTGATAGAGCAGGTGTAGGCGAAAAGATTGAGGACGGACACCACCGGTTTGAATTCTTGAAGTTGCCGCCTCAGATGGCGCTTGGCAGCGCGAAAATCCAAAAACAGTTGAGGGTCGCGATTGGCTTGACTGAGTTCAAGGATGAACTCCAAACCCAGCTCGCGACAGAAAAAGCGAGATTTCCAAAGTTCCGGCACGCTCTCCCACTGAAGCTCCAATCGCTTCCCATGGCGGCAAGCTATGATCATCGGCTGTGAGGAATAATGAGATTTTAAGAGAGCGAGCTCGGCGACCTCAAGCGGTAGCCGGGAAGAGACTTGGACTAAGAATAGGGGGCCGTACCGGTCTACCGACAGTCCGGGTCTCCCTTCGCTGACGCCGTGAAATACGCGGTAGCAATCAGTACCTTCCTCGAGCAGTTGAGGGATGATCGTTCGGCGATGAAGGTCCGCCTGTTCGAGCTGTTGGGAGAAACTAGTCAAGAGGATTCCGATCCAGGGGGGCCAACGGTATGAACGTGCCGCGTCGGAAGTTACCCGCTCCGCCCCTCGTATTGCAGCCGGTCTTCGCCCGGGTCCGCCAGGGTTCTCCCCAAGCTGCTCGGCTCCTGGAGCTCACCGTATTTCTCCTAGCTCGTGGAATGCTGACCGATGGCGGGGTGTTGAATCTCGAGAGCGGTCTTTTGGGCCGGGGCGGCGTGCTTAGCCTGACCACGCAAGATGTCCGCTCCTGGGCTCACGGACTGGTCCTGGAGCTTTGGGAAACGGAGGACGCTACGGATTGGCCCGCCATGACGGAAAGCTATTCGCGACGTTTTGATCGGGGGAAACCGCGACGACCAACCCGGCTGCAGCGCCTCTTTCAAGAATGGAGCGCCGACTTCGGACCCGTGGGGTTTTTGGAGGCTTGTCGCAGCCATCCGAGACTCTGGTCCACTCTAGAGGACGCCCTCTCCTCCCCCATCGACAACGGTCCTGAGCAAAGACTGCTGGAACTCGCACTAGCGGTTCATCAGAGTGGCGACTGGGAGGCATTTCACCGAAGCTACAGGTCCCACCCGAAACTCCGTCCCTCCCTTTTGCGAGCTCTGCCGCTTTTGGATTCGCCTTCTCTTGAGGAACGGCTAGCCTGGCTTACCGCTGAGGTTCAGGAACGCCCGGAACTCAGCGGAGAAATTCTACAGGCCTGCCGCACCAGAGAGTCGGTGGGCTTTTCCCTGCCCGATGAGCTGGTCCAGGCATGTCTTGACCTCCTGCGCCGATACCCTGGTCAAGTCGATCCCAAATGGCTCGGAAGTCTGCGAGGATATCGCTGGCCCCCAGGGACGGCACTGGAGTTCGACTTGGCGATCGAGCCGAACGATCCTATACGCCGCATTGTCTTTGGACCGCGCCCCGGCACATTCTGGCTAGAAGAGCTCATCGCACGGCAGAGTTAACAACTTGTTAACATGAGAGGAGAGTTTTCCAAAGTAGCCCCCAAAGTCGATCCTGGCAAACTGCGAATATGAACTTCAAGTTTGTCGCCAAGAATAGAGAAACCGGAAAAACAGGCTCGCTGACCGTCAAGGCCGCCAGTGAAGCGGCCGCCCGACAGAAGTTGGAACTCTCGGGTTTCGATGTTCTGCGCCTGGTTCGAAGCACTCTGATCGACACCGCCTCGAAGATCGAGATTCACTCGGCCCCTCGCGCTCCGCGCTTGGCCGAATCCCGGACCATCCGGCAGCTCGGAAAAGCGACCAGAATGCGCTTTCGCCTGCGGGCCCTAATGGCGGACTACTTCCCGCCTTTCGCCATCTTGTTCTAACGAGCCGTCTCGGCCTTGGCTCCGGTCCCTTGTTGGGGACTGGACTTCTCGGTAAAATAGCGCGCCGCTTCCTCGTAGGATACGATGCCGCTGCGGTAGAGCTCGGTCAGGGATTTCTCCAGCGTCCTCATACCGGTCGAGGTGGAAGTGGCAATCACGTTGGGAACCTGATGAGTTTTTCCCTCACGAATGAGATTTCGAATGGCGGGCGTTGCGATCATCAGCTCGAACGCCGCGATCCGCCCACTGCCGTCACTGCGGGGAAGCAGTCGTTGAGAGACAACCGCTAGTAAGGAAGCCGCCACCTGCTGGCGTACCTGAGATTGCTGGTGAGGAGGGAATACATCCACGATACGGTCCACCGTTTGGCAGGCGTCGTTGGTGTGCAGGGTCGCTAAAACCAGGTGTCCGGTCTCGGCCGCGGTGAGGGCCGAGGAGATGGTCTCGGTATCGCGCATCTCCCCCACCACCAACACGTCGGGGTCCTGACGTAGCGCGTATTTCAGCGCCGCTTTAAAAGATAGGGTGTCGGATTCGACCTGGCGCTGGTCGATGGTGGAGGCCAGGCTTTCATGATAGTACTCGATCGGGTCTTCGACCGTGATAATGTGGCAGGCCCGACCGCGATTAATAGCGTCGACAAGGCATGCGACGCTGGTCGTTTTTCCCGACCCTGTGGGGCCGGTGATAAGTAGCAGTCCCTGAGGCCGGAAGGCCAGGCGCAGCAACGCCTCGGGAATTCCGAGCGTGTCGGCGTCCGGAATGCGATATGGGATCAAGCGCAGCGCCGCCGCTGGATGTTCTTTCTGAAAAAAGACGTTGAGGCGAAATCTGGTTCCATCATCAAGTGACAGAGACCCGTCAAATTCTCTTTCCTTTTCCAAGGTGGCCAACTGAGCCGTGGTCATGACCGACCGCAACATCTTCTCGATAGCGGCCGAATCGAGGATGGGAAGGTTCAAACGTTCGAGATGCCCATCCACGCGGAAGATGGGGGGCCGTTTGACCGAGAGATGGATGTCGGAAGCGGAAGTTTCGCGCGCCATCTGCAAGAGCAGTCGAAGATTCCAGGGATATGCTCCCGTCTTGGGCGGGCGACCCTCCATGGCGCGCAGGAACTCTTCTTCTCGAGGGGCCTGTGAGAGCCCCACCTCTCGCGAGATCAACTGGTCCTTGACTAATCTGGCTAAGGATAGACCGAAAGAGAGACGGTCCTGCTCTTTGGGAATGCCCAGGCGGTCGCGCATGATGTCGAACTGTCGAGCGGCCAGGAGCGGAGTCGTTTCTGGGCCGTTGAGAAGAAATTCTAGCGCCACGTGCCGTCCACCGTCGAGACCTGGAACTAAGCGCTGAGCGGAGATGGCGCGCAGCACCAGGCTCAGTTCCTCGGCTCGGCGCGCTCTCTCTCGATCCGGAAACATCCCTATCAGACGCTCAAGCGCTGTGACCACGTCGCCACCCATGAAAGTCGCGATGACGAATTTGCCTTCCAGCGCCCAGGACATGACCGCCTCAGCCGTCTCTTTTCCATAGATCTCGTCGACCAAGACCACTTCGGGAGAACGACGATTGACCAGACCGAACCCTTCGTCCCAGGTCGGGAAATCGGTACCCAACTCTTGTTGAAAAACCGGACTGGCGAAGCCCTGGTAGAGAAATCGAATTCTATCCTGCAGGGTGATGACATAGGCCAGGCGTCCCGAAAGGACCGACGCCAGTAGGGCGCCGGCAGTGCATGAGCGGCCCGAGCCACGGTTTCCCGTGATCAAGATCAGTCCGCCTCGCAAACCGGAAATTCTTTCGAAAGGCTCGACCAACCCAAGATCCTCAAGGCTGGGAGGAGAAGGAGGAACCCGTGAGGCGGCCAGAGTCGGTCGTCCCATACTAGAGAACAGCTCGACCGTGTAAGCCGAACGCAAACCAGCGTCGGTGAAGGTGAAAAGGGCGGTCGTCAGCTGCCGCTCCTCGAGGTCGGCTAAGACGTTACGCATGCGCACTCGGTCAGGATCGACCGCTAGTCCTGTGTCTTCGAGTTGAATTCGCTCATACACCCCCTCGTCGTAGCGAACCAACGCCGGCTCGTCATCGCGCAGAAAAAGCTCCCACCCACCGGCGAGCTCTAGCTGGACGAGCCAATCTCTCAATGTCATCAACGCCCTTTCGAAACGGCGATGGGACTTCCTATACTGCCGTTCGTGAACTTTTACTGACCGAAGGGGTAACGGATTCTTGCTCCTTGCCAGGAGCGAATTCCGTGGGCTTTGAAGCCGACTCCCCATGCCTTTAGTTTTTGAAAATCTGAACCCTCTCTCCCACCGCCGTCCGGGCGGCGCCAGACGAGGTCGAATCATCACCGATCGTGGAACCATCGAAACTCCGGAGTTTCTCCCCGTGGGAACCCGAGCCACCGTGAAAGCGATGACTCCCGACCAGTTGATGGCCATCGGGGCCCAAGGGGTGTTAGCGAACACCTATCATCTTTACCTGCGACCCGGTGCGGATCTGATCCGGAAGATGGGTGGTCTTCACACTTTCATGAATTGGCACCGGCCCATCATGACCGACAGCGGAGGGTTTCAGGCCTTCTCTCTGGGAATGGCTAAAGAGCACGGAGTGGGGAAATTGGGAGGTGTGTTTCCCGGAAGCGGGGCGGGCGAAGCGATCAAGCGGCACAAGTCCGGCTCGAGCCTGGCCAAAGTGGATGAAGAAGGCGTCACCTTCCGCTCTTACGTGGACGGTTCCACCCACCGCTTCACTCCTGAAAGCTCGATGGAGATTCAGCGCCGCCTAGGCGCCGACCTGATCCTGGCTTTCGATGAATGTACCTCGCCGCTGGCGGGACGCCGCTACACCGAGCTTTCCATGGAGCGCACTCACCGTTGGGCCGTGCGTTGCCTGGAAGCTCCCCGTGACCCCCATCAAAGCCTGTATGGAATTCTGCAAGGAGGCGCCTACCAAGATCTTCGCCAACGCGCCGTCGACTTCATGACCAAGCTTCCCTTCGACGCTTTCGCCGTGGGAGGCTCTTTAGGGGAAACCAAGGACGACATGCTATCCGTTTTGGAGTGGACCGTGCCCCAACTCCCCGAGCATTGTCCTCGCCATTTGCTGGGAATCGGAGAGATGGAGGACCTTTTCGAGGGGGTAGCCCGGGGAATCGACACTTTCGACTGCGTCATTCCGACACGTTTCGCCCGGACAGCCAACCTGATGGTTAGCCCCCAAGTCCCCCACCGCAGTAGCCGTGGAACCATCAACTTGCGCCAGGCTCGCTACCGGGAAGACCCTCGTCCCATCGAGGATGACTGTCCGTGCTATACCTGCGCCAACTACAGTCGGGCACATCTGCGCTATCTCTTCTCGTGTCAGGAGATTCTGGCCAGCACTCTCTGCTCGATCCACAATCTGGCGGCACTCCTTCGTCTCACTCGAGAGATCCGAAGAGCTCTAGAAGAAGGGACTTTCGAGGAGCTTCGCGCCTTCTACCACGCGACGAGTCCTACATAATCCCGGAGAGGTCGGCTCGGGCCCAGAGCTCCTCACGGTCTAAGATGGTGATGCGATGTCGGCGGATATCCAGCAGACCGTTATCCTTCATCTCGTTGAGAATCTTGGTCACCGTCTCGCGCGTGGTGCCTACCAGGTTCGCCAACTGCTGGTGGGTCAACGGTCGATCAATCAAGATATGACCGTCAGCCGTTTCCTGGCCCATCTCCTCGGCCAGGTTGAGAATCTTACGCGTGACTCGGCTGTAAGAGTCCAAGAAGGCCATCGAGGCGATATCATCGGTTAGAACACGCACTCTTCGGGTCAGCTGCCGAAGCATCGGGATGCTCATCCTGGGGTAGGTTTCCAGGACCCTGGCGAAGTCGCGCTTGTTGATGGAAAGGAGAACACTTTGCTCCATCGAGACCACGGTAGCCGAACGAGGGACATCGTCGAGTAGGGCTAGCTCTCCGAGAAACTGAAACGGAGTCAGAATCGTCAAAGTCAGCTCTTTTCCCTCGGAATTCATTAATTCTACCTTGACCGAGCCTTCGGTCAAGATCATAAACTCGTCACCGGGGTCCCCCTGATGAAATAACGTATCCCGCTTCGCGAACTCCTTACGGGTCACGATGGAGGCCAGGGCGTTCAGGTCTTCCTTGTCCAATCCGGAAAACAGGGGTACTTTGCGCAGGACTTCAACGATGTCAGACACTCGTTAGGTGTTCTCAAGTCTCAAGGTCGTCTCCTGTAGGGGTTGTGGAACCAACTCAAGCCATAGCGGGTTAGAGAAGGAAGCCAGGAGAAGGCATGGAAACTTTACACGAGGGGAGAGACCGATTGCGGATCAGGCAAGATGTCTCGAAACGGGGTCGAACTTCGAGCGACTGCGGCGCCTGATGCAGAGCGACATTTGAGCCAAATGAAGGAAACGCAAGCCCCACATCTCCTAGACCCCGGAGACCTAGGCACGCTTCGCCGCGTGCAGAGGGCCCTGGCCTTGTCGGCTCATCTTTCCATGGGACTCTTCTTTGAGAAGACAGCCGACTTGGCGGTGGAATCCCATCCCGAGGACCGTCTGCACCGCCTACTTTTCCAAGACAGCTCGGGAGATTTTCAGTGGCATAGCCGTCCACTGCCCGAAATTCCGAAAGGTGATGGCTTTCACGCTGTCCCCGGCCCCTTCGGACTAACCTACCTCCTCTATCCTTTCGGAACAGGCACCGAGGATCGCGGCTGGGTATTGGCCGGGCCGGTCCCGGAACGACCGCTTTCAGAAGTTGAACTCGACGAGTTGGCGCAATGCCTGCGAATCGAGATCGAGGACGTCAAACACGCTTTAACCCTTCATCCCACGCCTGTTCCTCTTAATATCGGTCACGTTGAGGAAGTCCTGGAAACTTTAGCCGACCTGGCTCTCCACCTGTGTCGAGAACGGCGTCAACGCTCACGCGATCTGTTCGTGCTTCGCTCGCTCTACGAGGTGGGAAGTGCCCTCGGTACGTCGCTTCGACTCGAAGATGTACTCAAGAAAGTGATGGATGAGTCAATCTCGCTCTTGGGAGCTGAGAACGGCAGTCTGATGCTTGTCGACGAGGTCCGGTCAGAACTGAAGATGTTGGTGGCCCAGGGCTTGGACGATCAAATAGTCACCACGACTCGAGTCAATCTAGGTGAAGGGATCTCCGGGTGGGTCGCTCAGGAAGGTCAGCCTCGACTGTTGTCCCGCCATAGTCGGGATATCGACACCTCGAACGGCTCCGAACCTATGGAGTCGGCCATGTGTGTCCCACTTAAGAGCAAAGACCGATGCATCGGCGTACTCAATCTCAGCGGGCGTCGAGACGGTGGGGACTTCACCGATGAAGACTTGAAGATTCTGACCATCCTGGCTTCTCACGCCGCCTCGGCGATCGATATCGCTCAGCTCTATCGTAAAGTTTCAAGTCAGGTTGAGCATCTCGAAGCGCTGTATCAACTTGGGCGTATTCTCAACTCCAGTCTCTCGTTGGACCAGATCTTACCCCAGGCACTGACCAGAACATTGGAACTTCTGCAGGCCAAGACCGCTTCGGTGATGTTGCTCGATGAAAAGGGTGAAGAGCTTTCGATTCGTTTGGCTCATGGCCTCTCCGACGATATTGTGGAGAGTACGAAGGTGCGCCTGGGCGAGCGGGTTTCAGGGCGGGTGGCGGCCTCGGGGCAGCCGGTGCTGATCAAAGGGCAAGAAGGAGACGATACCGACTCCTCGCTCTGTGTGCCGCTTTTAGCCAATCGTCAAGTTCTAGGCGTTCTCAACATCAGAACCAAGACGGACGGCAGCGATTTTACCCAACAAGATCTTGAACTTGCCACGCAGCTTGCCAATATCGCGGCGGCCGCTATCGAAAATGCTGAGCTACACGATCAGCTTCAGTCGCTTTTCCTTTCCACGGTGAGCGCCCTGGCCAATTCCATCGACGCGCGCGACCCTTACACCAAAGGCCACTCCGAGCGGGTCACCGCCTATGCGGTCATGATCGCCGAAGGGCTGGATCTGTCAGCCGATGAGTTGGAACTTTTGCGCTACGCCGGATTGTTACACGATATCGGGAAAATTCGAATTCGTGACCACATCTTGCACAAGCCGGGTCGCCTGACCGACCCGGAGTTCGACGAAATGAAAAAACATCCCGAGTACGGGGTGGAGATCATGCAACCCGTGGCCGCCTTCAAGCATATTCTTCCGGCGATGTTGCACCACCATGAACGATTTGATGGTCGAGGCTATCCCCACGGTCTAGCTGGCGACGATATTCCATTGACCGCTCGCATTCTCTGCGTGGCGGACTGTTTCGATGCCATGACCAGCGACCGCCCCTACCGTAAGGGGATGCCGGTAGCCGACGCCGTAGCGGAACTGGCGAAGAATAAAAGGACTCAATTCGACCCGCGATTGGTGGACATCTTCTTGAATGTGGTCGATCAGGGACGAATCGAGCCTGTTCTTACCGCCTATCATGCCCATCCGCAGGATAACGTCGACTACGAAGCAGTCTTAGCCGATCGGCCCCATTAATCACGTTGAGTGTGCGGACAGGAATACTTCAGATCTCCCCAGACATGGGGGGTCTCGCCATGCTCAAGACCCATAAGGCGGCCTTGGAGAGCTTTGGCAAGAAACTCGAGGATAAGCAGAAGGCTTGGCGCTCGTTAGATGTGCTCATGGCCGCGAAACCTCCAACCTGGGATAACCTGCGCGAACTTAGCGAGGAGCTCACGGCCAATAATCAGCTGGTCGTGGTGTTGAGCGAAGGCCTGCTAGAGGCGACCCTACGTGCCGCCCATTCGACTCTCGGACCACTAGCCCCGCACCATCCAGGAGCTTCTCTACGCTTCGTTAGCTCGAGCTTGAGTACGGAAGTTCTAGCGACTCTGTGCCGGGAGATACGGGGCAAACGCACCAGCCTACTCCTGGTCTTCCAGGGAGAGCCGTCTTCTCGCCTTCTCTGGTGCTTTGAGCAGATGTACTCTCAACTGGCCCTGGGACGCAGGGTGGAAGAGGTGCGGAGGCGGGTCATCATAGCCGCGGAGAAAGGCTGGCAAGAGTGGGCTAAAAAGAATAAGTTTCGCTACTTATCTCTACCCGAGCGTTCCTCTGGACGCTACCTCTTTTTCTCCGAACCCGTCGCCCTGACACTGATGCTTGCCGGAATACCAGCCTGGCAATGCGTGGAAGGTGGACGCTCGTTGCTACGTACCTTCGACAAGAAGGCGGGTCTTGCCGATTCGTTGTTGGCTTACTCGGCCCTGCGCGAAGTTCAACTGGGCGAATCGGCTCGGGAAAGTCTACTTCTGCCGGACGAGACTTTTCTCGATTTCGCTCGTTGGTGGAGACTGCTCAGCGAAGATTCCCGCCAGGAGTTCACGGAAGATCAGGGCGAAAGCCGTCTGGAGGTGGGCGCTGTACTGCAGGAGCGTTTTCCAGAGAAGGGCCGACAATGGGTCACCGAGATTCTCATTGATCGAGAGCGAGAGTTTGAAAATGAGAAGGTTTCGAAGGAAAACTCCTTGTCCTGGCCGGGCGCCACGCGCTCTTGGGGTGAGGGTGAGCCGCGCTACCTGACAACTCTGGAAACTCAGAGAGCCGACGAAACTCACGCTCAGCCGTGTGTCCGGTTAACCTTACGACGGCTAGACCCGATGTCGATCGGCGCGCTTTTCGCCTTCTTCGAAGGGGTCGTCAGTGCCAGCCACAAACTTGCCGACCTCGATGATGACTGGGACCTGCTGCAAGCTCGTGCCGCCACAATTCCGATAGAAAGCCAAGTATGAAAGTTTGGATCTCTGATGCTCAGAGCACCGTGGTGACGTGTCTTGCCCTAACCGATGATGGAACCGGGAGCTGTGAAGTCGTCTGTCTTGAAGGGGAGATGCCGGCCGGCCTGACGGTTCAAGATCTGATGGGTCTCGGCATCGTCGTCTACGAACCCGACACACGCGGTCGTCCAATTCCGAAAGTCTGCCCCATCACACCTTCGGAAAACCTCGAGTACCTTCGTGCTCTGATCGAAGCTATGCCGCCAGGCTTTTTTGTTTCCAAGGTCGAGTCGGAAAAGATCGACCAACTACGAGAGCAGAAGGTTCAACGGTTCCAAGAAGAACTTGAGCGCATCGACGAAGAGTCCTAAGTGTGCAGGGCGGGATTCCTAGGCACAATCGTGTGGGAACCGGCCAAAGTCGAGGCGCGGCTAGTTACCTGGTAGCACGATTTCTCTGATCCTTGCTATCGTTTTCTCTATACCGTATCGGTCTTTCTTGCCTACGAAGAATGATAGATCAAGGATGGGAATAATCTTCATCCGTAGCGCTATCTTCTCTTCGGACACATCGCCTCCATAGGCTTCAATCGCGGCGTTGAGCATCGCGCTATCGTTCATGCCTGCAAAATCTATGGAAGTGTCGCGGTAGCCGATATCGCCGAAATCGATAATGCCGATCTGTCCGCCCAACCCACAAATCATATTCCAGTATCCGAGATCGCCGTGGCACAACCCCTTTTGGAATCCGATTTGGGACATCTTTCGCGGGTAGTCCTCCAAAACCAGGCACCTTATTCGCGCGACCTCGTCCTCGGAAAAATATCTCTCGATACTGGACAAACCGAGTTCCAGTTTGTGCCTATACTCGGCAAATTCTTTTTCTTGAGAAATCAAGGGTGCGTCCGCGATATCGCGTCGATGGAACTTCTTAAGGAATGTTCCCAGTTGCGTGCCGATGTTTCGTTTCTCCGCGACTGAGAGGCTCGCGATCACCTTCTCTCCCGGCTCGCCGACGACTCCTTTGTACCCTAAATAGGCGTTGCTCGGATGTTCCCACCGGATCTCAGGAACCAAGACGCCCCCTACCACGTGGGCGACTTTATAGGCTAAAGTTTCGAGCGCGTATTCCTCCTTAACCTTTTCGGAGCGAGGAAACTTGAATACAATCTCGCCGGAATTGACGATGTACACGCGACTTGTCCAGCCAAAATCGCTAAACAGGATTTGGACGCTGTCGTCCAAGCCCGCTAGGTTTCTGACTAGTTTCTGCTCCTCGGCGATGAGTTTTTCGTCTGTTTGTTGCATGTCCGGCGGGAGATAGTTCGAGTTTTGCGCCGCTTTAAATTTCGCGAGAGCCACCCGATCGCCTTGCCGGTATCATCTTGGGTCTTGGTGCGGGATGCGGGACTCGAAAGGCGGAGCCGTTACGAAGCGAAGGTCACCCGCACGGTATTGCCACCGTCGCGGCGCTCAAAGTTTGGTGCGGGAGGCGGGACTCGAACCCGCACGGTGTTACCACCCCGGGATTTTAAGTCCCGTGCGTCTGCCATTTCGCCACTCCCGCTTGGAGTTAAGCGCCGGGGGTGTAGTTCCGGTCAGAACCCTGGGAGACCTTCTCTTCGACGGGCTCCTTCTCGCCTCCAAAGAGCCCGCGGAGCAACCGTACGATCAGTCCGAAGTCCTCACGGTTCTCCGCCTGGTGCTCCTCGCTGTCAAGATGCGGACCTTCTTTCTCGTCCGCCTCGGTGAAGCTATCCGGGGGCGGGGGGACAACGGCGTAAGCGAGTTCTCCAGGACGAACCAGGCCCAATTTCTCCCGTGCGACCTCTTCCACGCCCTCATCGGTCTGTAAATAAGCCACATGCACCCGCAGCCTCTTGTTATGAGCCAGGAGCGTCCGGCGCTCATCTTTGAGACTGTCGAGCTCCACGAGCTTCTCTTCAAAGTTGGCCTGCCGATCCAGGCAAAGCGAGTACAGTCCCAGTCCACAAGCGGACAACAGAAGAGTTACCCCGCCAGCTATAGCCGCATTCTTGATCTGAGGATTTCGCGAACGTAAACTTGAGGTCGGACGAGTCATTCTTGGATATTATTCAAGAATACGAAACGTCCTGCTGAGTCCCCTAGCCAGGTTCGGTCAATAGCGTCCGAACCATCACCGTGTTGGTGCGATGGCCGAGAGGGGTGCCCGCGACGATAACCACCTTGTCTCCAGCTCTAAGCCCGCCTGTACCAACCGCCGCGGTCATGGCATGAGCCACCAATTCATCCGTGGTGGTGTATTCGGAGATACCCACCGGCGTTACTCCCCAGCTTAAGGAGAACTGCCGCAAGACTTCTTCATCCGAAGCGATCCCCAAAATTGGCGCGCGAGGTCGATAGCGTGAAAGCGCGCGAACCGTGCGTCCCGAACGGGTACAGGCCAAAATCGCTCGAGCGGCCACCTCCTCGGCGATCTCCACAGCGGCGAGCGCCACGGATTCAGGAGCTTCTCCTCGTCGAGGGCGAACCTGATGCACATGGAGATAATCCAGTCCCGTCTCGGCTTTCAAAGCTACCCGATGCATCACCGCCACAGACTCTTCCGGGTAGTGTCCGGAAGCGGTTTCCGCTGAGAGCATCACCGCGTCGGTTCCGTCTAAGATGGCGTTGGCCACGTCGTTGACCTCGGCCCGGGTGGGACGGTAGACCTCGGTCATCGACTCCAGCATCTGGGTCGCCGTGATAACCGGCTTGGCCGCCGCCTTACACTTTTCGATGATTCGCTTTTGGATCAAGGGGACATCTTCCAGCGGCAACTCCACTCCCAGGTCTCCGCGCGCGATCATCACGGCATCGGACGCCTCGATCACGGCGGCGAGATTGTCCAGGGCCTCAAGTTTCTCGATCTTTGCCACCAACGGAACCTCTCGCCCCATCTCGCGCATCAACTGGCGAGTCTCCAAGAGATCCTCAGGACGACGCACAAACGACAGCGCGACGAAATCGATTCCAAGCTCTAGCGCGAATCGAAGATCGTCTTTGTCTTTCTCCGTCACCGAAGGAACAGACAAGGCCACCCCTGGGAGGTTCACTCCCTTCTTCGGCAGCATCCGCCCCGAGTTGCGAGCCCTGGTGATCACTTTACCCTCACGAATCTCGGTTACCTCAAACTCGATCTTGCCGTCATCAACAAGAATACGTTGGCCCACGGCGATCTCATCAGGAAGATTAGCGTAAGTGATACTGGCCTGGTGCGAATCCCCCACCACCGACTCGGTAACAAAAGTATAAACTTGCCCTAACTCGACCATCGTATCGGTCTGCATCTGTCCCAGCCGGATTTTGGGACCGCACAAGTCGGCTAAGATGCCCACTGGCTTGTTCAACTTGTCCGAAAGCCCACGAAGACGCTCATAGCTTTGACGGTGGGAGCTATGATCGCCATGGCTGAAGTTGAGTCGGGCCACGTTAAGACCGGCCAAAATCAGCCGCTCCATTACTACTTCACTGCTAGAAGCGGGTCCTATTGTTCCGACGATGCGTGTTTTTCTCATGGGTGGGTAGGTAACTCCGAATTTGAGGCTTCTCGATGCCGGCCCATCAAGCGGTACTTCTGGTAACGGCCCTCGACCAGGCTCTCTCCAGTTTCTCGTTTGAGAGCGTTAAGATTACGCTCGATGGCTTGTTTGACGGTGGTGTAGATTTGTCCAGGATTGCGATGGGCGCCGCCCACTGGCTCTGGTAGAATCTCATCAATGAGTCCCAACTCGCGCAGCTTCTCGCTAGTCAGTCCGAGGCTGTTGGCCGCCTGTCGTGCCTTGCTGACATCGCGCCAAAGAATGGTCGCGCAGCCCTCCGGAGAGATGACGGAGTAGACCGAATTTTCCAGCATCAAAACCTTGTCACCGACGGCGATTCCAAGCGCCCCGCCAGAGCCCCCCTCACCGATCACAACGGTGACGATCGGCACCTTAATCCCGGTCATCAGCATGATTGAGGAGGCTATCGCTTCGAACTGACCCCGCTCTTCAGCCACGATCCCTGGGTAGGCTCCGGGAGTATCGATGAAACTCACGATGGGCAAACCAAAGCGTTCGGCCATCCGCATCATCCGGCAGGCCTTACGAAACCCTTCCGGATTGGGCATTCCAAAGTTTCGATGCAGGTTCTCTTTGGTCTCTTTACCTTTTTGATGACCGAAGACCACGCAGGCCTGACCCGAGAGCCGAGCCAGGCCCGCCACGACCGCGGGATCGTCTCCTAACAGACGGTCTCCGTGAAGCTCGGTAAACTCAGTGAAGATGTTCTCCAAGTAGTCTAGCGTCGTGGGGCGCTGGGCATGGCGAGCGATCTGAACCCGATCCCAGCCGCTCAAGTTATCGTAGATACTGGCTTTGAGCAGTTGCGCTTTGCGCTCGAGTTGGCGAATCTCGGCTGAAAGGTCCACACCTCCGGTCAGATTGACCTCGCGCAGTTCTCGGATCTTCGCTTCGAGCTCGATCAGCGGCTTTTCTACTTCGAGAATAGTGCTCATGCTTTCTCTCCCTTAGCCATTGACTCACCCTGAGTTCCTCCGCAGAGCAGACCGAGAACACTCGACAGGGTCGAGCGCATCTCGTGCCGGTGGACCACCCGATCGATGAACCCTTTGGACAGGTAGAACTCGGAAGTCTGGAAGCCTTCGGGAAGTTTCTGCCGGATGGTCTGCTCGATAACACGGGCTCCTGAAAATCCGATGATCGCTTTCGGTTCGGCCAAAATCACATCGCCTAAAGAGGCAAAAGAGGCGGCCACACCGGCCGTGGTCGGGTCGGTTAGGATGGTGATATAAGGCAATCCAGCTTCATTGACCAAACGCACCGCGGCCGACGTACGGGCCATCTGCATCAAACTCAGCATCCCTTCTTGCATTCGCGCGCCTCCCGAGGAGGTCACCACCACCGAAGGCAGCCGTTCATGCAGAGCCTTTTCCAGAAGCCGGTTGATCTTCTCTCCCACTACCGATCCCATGGAACCGCCTCGAAAACGAAAATCCATAATCCCTATAGCCATAGGCCTACCATCGAGTGTGCAGCGGCCTGTCAAAATAGCGTCGGTCAAGCCTGTTTTAACACGATCGCCCGCCAATTTCTCAAGATAGTCCTGACCGAAATCCAGAGGGTCTTCCGAGACCAGACGACGGTCCCATTCCTGAAAACTACCTGAGTCGCTGAGCATGTCCAATCGCTCGAACGCCGTGATCTTATGGTGATGCCCGCATTCCGGACAAACCCCGTGGTTGTCATCGAGATTCTTTTTGCGAAGCACCACCGCGCAAGAGGCGCACTTGGTCCAGTTCGCTTCGGTTTGGCCAGCGGAGAGGACTCGATTCCCGGGCCTGGCGACCTTGGGTCCTTGCAATCTCAATTTCTCTAAAAAACGTGCCATCAGGGGGCATCTCCTTTGCTGGGGACCGGCCGCGCTTCAACCGGGCATGGGTAAGTCCTGCCCTACCCTTTTTGGGTCCAAACCTACAGGACTTCGACCTGACCGACCAGATTTTCGCCCCAACGGCGGGTCACCAACACGGAGGCTTCGCGCTTGCGTAGCGCCGCACCGGCTTTAGCCACTAGCGTCATTCCGTTGTGAGTTGTTCCCTTGAGCCACCCTAGACGGTCGTGGTCGCCCTCGAAAACCACCGTCGTTCGCTGTCCGACCATCCTTCTCAGGGCCTGAACCTTCTTTTTTTCCGCAACTTTCAAGATCTGATCGCGTCGCCGCTTCTTCACCTCTACCGGCACCTGGTCTGAGAACTTGGCCGAGGCCGTTCCCGGCCGGGATGAATAAGGAAAGACGTGAAGATGATAATAAGGAGTCTTGTCGAGGTAAGACATCAAGACTTTGAAGTCGTCCTCAGTTTCACCCGGGAACCCGATCATAATATCCGATGACAACGTCGCCTGGGGTACCTCTCGAAAGAAGGTTTCAACGATCTTTTGATAGGTCTCCAAGCTGTATCCTCGGTGCATCCGTTTGAGAACGTGGTCGCTGGCATGCTGCAAGACCAGGTGCAAAAAAGGGCAGATCCTGGGCTCGGTCGCCATCAAGGAGAGCAGCGCCAGAGGAAAACGATCCGGCTCCACCGAGGCCAGTCGCACTCTCACCGAGCTGGTGGCCTGAACAATACCAGCCACCAGATGACTCAGATCCGGAGTTCCCGGCAGGTCGTGCCCCCAGATGGACAGATGAATCCCCGTTAGAACAATTTCAGAGTAGCCTTTCTTCTCGAACTCCACCGCTTGTTCCACGACCTCTTCCACCGCAACGCTGCGGCTTCGCCCGCGGACGTAAGGAACGATGCAAAAGGTACAAAACTGGTCGCATCCATCTTGGATTTTTAACAAGGCCCGGGTCGTACGATGCACGACCTGAGGCGCCTCACGACCTGGACAGGCCTCGGCTCCAATCAGGGAAAGAAGAGATTCGCGTTGATCCGGTGGCAACCTGAGCGCGGCGCCTGGTAGCTGCTTGAGCCCACCACGCTTGGCCACAGCGCACCCCGTAGCCACCACCTGACTCGTTTCCGGCAAAACTCGTAACGTTCGTGTCAGTAACTGACGCGACTTGCGGTCAGCTTCAGCCGTGACCGTGCAGGTATTGACAATCGAGCAGTCCACCGGCTCGCCGAAAGCTCGCTCTTCGAGTCCTGCTCCCAGCAAGATCGCACGAAGGCGCGCTGAATCGGCTTGATTGGCTCGGCAACCTAAGGTGGTGATAGAAAACGTCTGCGGAGGCGAACTCACGGGAAACTTTAGGACAAGCTGCTGATAACAGCGTTGACCACCTTATCGCGCACCGTGTCCAAAGACCCTTTGACCACGCAACCAGCGGCCATGGGGTGTCCCCCTCCACCGAACTGGGCGGCTACCTGATTGATGGCGGCTTTGCGGGAACGCAGACTGACCTTCACTCGAGATTCAGTCATCTCGCGAAAAATGGCCACGACCTCCGGCCCCTTGACGCGGTCGATATCGTCGATAAAAAAGCGCGTTTCACTGTCGTTGACCTGCAGTTTCGTCAACTCGTCAAGGGGCAGCTCGGCGTAGGCCAGGAGTCCGTCATCCGTGACCTGAACACGAGATAAAACTGAACCCAGAAGTTTTACCACGGAGGGCCGTGTTTCTCGGAAAAGCATTCGGGCGATGTCGTCAGTGGGAAGCCCGAAACGCAAAAGTTCCGCCAGCTTCAAGTGCGTGTTGGGAGTGACACGGGAATACTGAAAGGAGCCCGTGTCCGTGATTATCGCGGTGTAGATAGCGGTGGCGATCTCTTTATCCAGAGAGTAGCTCATGACTCCAAGGAGATCGAAAATCATCTCTCCTAGAGCGCCGGCATCAGGCTCGACCCATTGAATATCGCCATAGAATTCGTTGTCGGGATGATGGTCAAGGTTAACGACTTTGATCCCCCGACGCTGAAATTCCGGAATGGAGACACCTTCAGGAAGACGTTGAACATCCGGGCATTCGAGCGTGATCAGAGTGTCGAAGTCGTGACCTGCCGGGATGGAGGCATCCAACAGATCCAGATCAGGCATGAAATGATAGTTCTCAGGTACCCTTTCTGGAAGATAACAACTGACCTTTTTACCGGCCTGACGCAGCGCGCGGCCCAAGGCCAGCATCGATCCCAGGTGATCGCCATCGAGTCCGATATGCGCCGCCAACAAGAACGATCGACCGTTCTTGATGGCCTCGACGACATCGTTTGGGACTTGGCAAGTGTATGACACGATCTCTTAGTTCCTCTCCAGCGCCAGAGGTTTCGGTCCTTGTTCCCTACCCCTGACGTCCGCCCCTGTTGGCGACGCTTCGGGATGATGGCTCCTTCCCCCCTCCACCAAACGACCGATTTTCAATCGTCCCACAATTTGATGGTAGGTGGAAATCGCGGTGGGCTCAGTTTCGGGGACATACCCCTGAAGAGCGAAAAAAGCGCACAGTAGCTTGGGGTTAAACTGAGTACCACAGCCCATCTCCATGCGCTTGAGAGCCTCACGCGGCTCAAATCCTTTGCGGTACGGGCGGTCGTAGGTCATGGCGTCATAACAGTCGGCAATGGAGATGATCTGAGCCCCCAGCGGAATGTCCGCCCCGGCGATCCTCTGGGGATACCCTTTGCCGTCCCATCGCTCGTGATGATGGCGCACCATCCCCTCCACTCCTTCGGGAAGAGAACGAATCCCACGCAAAATCTGTGCCCCGTTCTCGGCATGCTGTTTCATAATCTCGTACTCATCGTCAGTCAGTGGGCCAGGCTTGAGCAAGACACTGTCAGGAGTCGAGATCTTGCCCACGTCGTGCAAGGTGGCCGAGATCGCGATCACTTTGATAAGCTCCCTTTCCAAGCCGATAGTACGCGCGATCTCCACCGAAATGTCACGTACACGACCAACGTGATTCGATGTATAACTATCTTTGGCTTCGATGGCCTGCGCCAGTGCTTGAATGAGTTCCCAGTGAGACCGCTCCAACTCTGCCGTGAAAACGATATTCTTAAGCGCGACAGCCGCGTTGGTGGAAAGAACTTGCAGATAACGGGCCTCCGCCGCGGAAAACGCTCGATCTAAATTTTGATTGATGACCAGAAGCAAGCCGAAGGGCTGACGGTCCTGAGCGGTGGTCAAAGGAACCGCGATCATCTGATCGACTCGCCTTTCGGCCGGTGGTCTGGTCGCGCCGTCACTGAGCATCATGCTGAACGGTTTCAACAACTCCGATTGGGGCAGCGCGCTCTTGGTCTTGGCTTCCGTGGATGCATAGAGAAGCGGCTCGCCGGCTTGGCAGAGGTCGGCGAGAAATTTTAGGTCAGCCTGCTGCTCGAAAGCCTCCACCATCAAGCCGGACATCCCCGACTCGGCCCGAGCTTGGAGGCGACCGCTAACCATCGTGAGAACCAGAGCGCCTCTGGCGTCGAGCTGGTCAGCAGCGACCTCCACGACGCGTCTTAGCAACGCATCCTCGTCCCGAATTTGAGCTAAGCCCAGGGCTATTTCGACTAGACCTTCGAAACGGCGCCGCTCCTGATAAAGCTGCTGCTCATGCTCGTGCCGCTTGGTCGTTTCACGACGCGCGATACGGTAAGCCTTTTCCAGCTGCTCACCACTCTGCTCCTCGTCATTTTCGCGCAAAAGCTCATCAGCTCTGGCCAGTACAGGAGCGACCCCCGCCATGGCCAGCCCCACGAGAGCGAAAGTCAGGGAGAGTGGAGATATTCCAGCTTGCCAGAGACCAAAAAAACCCGTGACGGTGGCACTAGCGACCCCCAATCTCCAGCCGTGCTCCAGGCTGATCATGAGGGCAGCCAGAAGTGAGAAGACACGCGCCGCGGGGTCTGTTGCCCCGAGCAGACCGACAGCAAGAATAGCCATCGCCGTCTCGCCCAACATCAAGCCCAAGCGCTGAAACGTCAAACGGCGGGTGACACGAAGCGAAGTCATCGTGTGAAGCGTGAGAAGAATTCCGTACCCGCCGGCCAACCAGAGCCCATTGAGCAGGTCCGGTGCATGCTTGCCCTGAGAGGCAAGGTAGGGTCCGACCAGCGCAAGCCCGATCAAAGCACCGTAGGTAGCCCAACGAAAGGTAAGCAAAGGGCGGTTAGAAGCGGAACCGTGCATCGGCTTTTAACTTCGCCTCCGTCGCGGTCTGTCCTATCGCGTCCGGTCTAGGTCCAGCCGTCGCGCAAGAACATGAGAACGCCATCGATGCGGACCAAAAGAAGTGTAACCTTACAGCGCGGGCATTGGGTTTCTTCGTGAAGTGCCAGGTCCTTTGCTTCTAGTTCCGTGTCGCATCCCGGACAGTTAAGCAGTTCTAGCCGGCTGTCGGTCCGTGGCTTGAGCTCGAAAGTATCGCTCATCGTGAGACTTCATTAGCGATCATACAGACGGGATCCGGCTCGGTCAAACTGCCGATCGAGACGTAGGTCCTTGCCCTAGAGCCGCCACGACAAGAGCGAAAATACTCGCAAGCGTTACAGATAGGATTCCCGGGAGCTGAGCGGATGTTCTTGAAAGCTTGAGATTTCTGCCAGATATCCATCAAAGAGGTATCCTTGATGTTTCCACCCGGCATCAGTTCCGAAAGCATTCCTGAGGGCGAGACGGTCCCATCGGAGGAGATATGGCAGGACACGTGCCCCTCTTCACTTCCAAACCCTTCGAACAATCGCTTCTGACTGTAAGCCGGAGGGATCTTCAGAGGTGTTTCGACCTTGATCCGACTCCCCTGAGCGATCCTTTTCGCCAGGTCCAAGGCGCTGTTAATCTCCTCGATGGTGAGCAACGTCTTCGGATTCTCTCTGGCCCGTCCGGTCGGAACGATAGTGGTAAAGACGATACGATCGACGTTCATTTTCTCGGCAGTTTTGACCAACGCGGGGATCTCGGTGAGATTGTCGCGCTGCAATACGGAATGAAAGTAGATCGGAGCGTCCACGGAATCTTTAAGGTTCTTGATGCCACGCATGGCTTTGCGGTAGGCGCGCTCGACCCGAAGGTAGTCGTAGCTTTTCTCGCTAGAAGCGTCGAGTGAGATCTTGATCTCATCAATGTCGAGCTCGGCTAGCCGTGCGGCCACCGCCTTGGTCGCCATGGTCGCGTTAGTGGCCAAACTAACCCGAATCCCTTTGGAATTAGCATACTCGATGATATCGAAAATATCACCTCGACCCAAGGGCTCCCCCCCCCCTAAGCGCAGCTTGAAAGCGCCCAAAGCAGCCATCTGATCGAGCATGTTGCGCACTTCCAAGATGGTTAGCTCTCGAGGCCGCGGCTGACCGGCGTCGGCCCAGCAGTGCTTACAAGCCATGTTGCAATACTTGGTGGGTTGAAAGTAAACCTGAATCGGTGCGCTAAGGCAGTTGAGTCCGGGCGAGGTGTTGTTGAGGGTTGTTCCCTGGAAGGCTCCATTGACGAAAAGACCGATGGACGAGCAGAGTTGCACGAAAGTATCGAAGGACTGCCTCGTGGTCGAATGGGCTATCTTCTGATAGACTTCGTCAAGACTAGCCTCTCTTGAAGCCTCAAAGATTTCGGCGGCTTCGTGATCGAAGGCGATGTAGTCGCTGTTTCTTCGGTCAAAAACCAGACATCCGAAATACTCGCTACGCGAGACGAAAGGCGCTGTGGACAGTTGTGTTGTCACGAAAAGCCCTAGCCGAGGGACTCGCCTTCCTTGTCATGGAAGTCACATTCCTCGATGCAGTCTCTGAAACTCTCAAGCGGGCGCGACTGATAGGGATGGGTGCAGTTGATGAAGATTCGGGGCTGTTCACCTTCAAGCGAGAAGCCGAAATCCACATAACTGCAGAAACGGTCGGGCACGTTCACCAAGCAGAACTCATACAGCTCGTTATAAATCTCCGGGTAGGAGTGCTGAAACATATGCTTCTCGCACTGGAACACCCCGAGAACTGAACTTCTAAAGCGACACGGGCGAAATGCCATACAACCAAAACCGACCTTCTATCAAACCTCGTTACGGACGAGAACGCCGCGCCACGGCGCCAAGAACTCCCGCTCGTGGACCGCTATTCTTCCGGGGTCGGCGAGTTCCTTTTTCCGTAGCGAACTGCGTTCAATGGGCAAATAAAAAAGGGAGCCGAAACTCCCTTTTTTATTTCTTTGGTGGAGCTAAGCGGGATCGAACCGCTGACCTCTTGCATGCCATGCAAGCGCTCTCCCAGCTGAGCTATAGCCCCACGACCCGCAAAATATAGGACACCGAGCGAGGTCTGTCAAGCCTATTTTAAAAGAGAAAGCTTAGGGCAGCGGTAATGCCGGCGTAAGTATTCATCTTTCCTAAACTGAAGTTTCCGAAGGCGGAACTATAATCCGTCGTGCCCCAACCGGGACTCTGCAGACCAGGAAAAGCGCCATTGGAAAAGGAGTTGTTAAGTGAATTGAAGCCACTCCAGTCGTAGCCGGAGCCACCTAAGCCGGAAGTACTTCCATAGCTTCCGAACGCGTTCCCATAGTTGCCAGAATTGTAGTAGCCGTTCCCGAAAGCGTTACTTGCACCGTTCCAGACGTAAGCGCCCGACTGACCGTAGGAGCTAGCGGGATTGATTCCACCGCCGTAACCGGAGGTTCCGCCGAAGCCGCTCCAGCCGGAATAGAGGTTCTGCTGCGCCTGCATCACCTGGCTCCAGTAATTGCTAACGTTCGGCAGACTGACCGCTGGGGTTGCCTGAGCTATAGACCGAAACAGCGAACCGTCAGCGTAGCCCTTGGAATAGTAATTCGAGGTAACGTGAAATCCGTTGTAGGTGGAATTGATATTTGACAAGCGAGGGAACCTTTCTCTTTTCTTTACCGCATTTTACCAAATGAGGACCCGTTCGTCTCCACGAAAAGACCCCTCTGTTGTTAAGATTGTGTTAAAACCCTAACGCCCAAGGGGCCCTGAAGAATCAAGATGACACGTCCTAACCTGCGTGAGCGCCTTAGCGGCCGATAGCGATAGCCTGGCTGTTTTGAGTGGTATTCCAATAAGACGCGTTGGCCACGATTCCCATCGCGTTGCCTCCTCCAGCCGGACCGAAGGCGCCGTAGTTGTGAGCGGCCGAGGCCACGATGGGCGATGTGGCTCTGGGCAGCGCGGTGGTAGTTTGAGTCCGAGGAGGGGTAGGTAACGCCGTGACCGTGGCGCGAGTTAGCGGAGCACGAGTCGCCGGTGCGGCCTGAGCTGTGGACGTCGTGGGAGCGGGAGGCGTCGTTGGAGTGGTGGGAGCTGTCTGCTCATTGGAACACGTGGGGCGAGGACGTGGACCACAAGTGCGCTGCCGGCCACCAAAACAATCCCGGAAGCGATCACGAGTGTTGTGGTTGTGATGACGACCAGAATCGCGTTGTCCCTGGCATCCACAAAAATTTTGCCATCCCTGAAAAAGGTTCTGCTGAACCTGCATCAGCTGACTCCAAAAGGAAGACTGAACCCCAAAGCCGCCTTGAACTCCGAATCCGGGAGGAAGCCCTATTCCGCCCCATAAGGCGGGCGTCTGGCTCGACTGCGCGGGGAAGCCTCCATAAACAGATCCGAAAGCGTAGGACTGAAAAGCGTTGTATCCTTGTATCATAGCCAAGCGTGTATAACCTCTCTTTATCTCTGGTCTATTTTAGCAAATCGGCACAAACCCGTCCTGCATTAAGCCCCCCTATTTGTAAAAGCTTTGTAAACTTTCATTAGTGTCATCCTCGGCGGTCAAGGGACCCGAGCTGGAGGAGTCGTCAGGGAAGTCTTGAGGATACCAGGCGCGCAACCTGCGGAGATTCTGCTCGCAAACTCCCCAATCCAACGCTTTCTGGTCAAAGCGCCTCCGAAGCTCGTCTCTTGGAACATGTTCCTTCTGGGCCTCCAGATATCGGTTCAGAAGCGACAGCTTCGCGGCTAACTGCAATTCACGAACCCTCGGCTCAGGAAGCATGAAACCCCGGCAAAGGTGAGTGAGTCGACTCATCTCCTGCAAGTCCAGGCTCCCATCGGCGTAAGCCATGGCCCAGGCCAGCATCAGTATCGTCTGTTTGACCTCCGTCGAGGAAACCTCGGCAAGTTCGGATACCGTCAGATTTGGCGCCTTCTGCAATCGATTGATCATCGCGTGGTCCTGAACAACTTCCTCGAGGAACGCTTTCTCTTCACGGCGCCACTGAGAGTCCGAACGAGAGACCTCCAGCAAGACACGAACGAGAACTTCCAGGTCGTAGGTCTCAGTGATCGGAGCCACGCTCAGTTGGCGTTCGAAAAACTCGCCAGGATGTTCCCTGCCGGAAAGGCCGAGCCAGCGTCCGTCCACCCGAGATAAAGCGCTCGCGACCCGTTCGAAGGCCCTCAGTGATAGCGTCTCGCGTTCCCCTGGAGTCAGTCTGTCCTGAGAGGAGGCTTCCCGAAGGACTCGCTTTAGAGCGGCTTTGACCCAACGGGAAAGCGTTCCCTGGGAAACCTCGGCGGCGGACTCGGGAGCTAACTCTCGCGCCACGGTCACGGTCTGCTCGAATTTTCCGCAGTCGGAGATGAAATGAAAGTGAGCCTCTTCCGGCGTCGCTTGAACGTCTTGGATCAGATGAGCTATCTCTGGATAAGAGATACTTACCACCGAATCTCCATCATGGAGCAGTTAAGACCGCTGCCAATGCCCATCAGCGCGATCCTCTCCCCGCCCCGGAGCTTGCCCCTTTCCTCCGCCAACGCCAAAGTCAGCGGAACCGAGGCTGGACCGACGTTACCCAAAAAAGGGTAAGTGACGAAAGCTCTTGCTTGATCCAGGTGCAAGCTTTCAAACAGAAACTGTTGGTGGCGTTTACCCACCTGGTGTCCGACAAAAAGATCGATGGCATCGGGCTGCCATCCGAAAACTCTCTCGGCCTCGCTCCAAGTCCTCTTCGCCAGATTAACTCCGGCCTCCATCAAGGGCCTGGCATGCACGATCATCTCATGCGGCTGTCCGAGACACAGATTGGAATGTCGGGTGTCAGCCATGGCGACATGACCGATCACGCGATGTCCCTTCTTGGAGATACTCCGATGGGTCAAAACCGCGGCCACCGCTCCCGAACCGAGAGTTAGAGCAGCGAAATTGTCCCTAAAGTCATCCACTGTGGTTTCATCTCTCAACAACCTCGCCACCGTGGCTTCGATGACATCGCGGGCTGACTCGGAATCCACGATCAGCGCGGCCTTGATGCGGCCCTGGTCGATCATGTCCGCCAACACGGACATTCCGTTGAGAAAGGCCAAACAGGCGTTGCCGATGTCGAAGTTTAGACAGTGAGAGGGCAAGCCGAGCCGTCCATGCACAAGACTTGCCATGGATGGCTCGATATAGTCTTTACAGACCGAGGTGCTGATCACGCAACCGATGTCGGCGGCGCTCAGTCCGGAGGCATCCAGAGCTTTGGCCGCGGCCCGAGCCGCGGTCTCGGCGATGCTGGTCCCCCTAGGCCAAAAGCGCCGCTCTTCCACGCCCGAGGCGGCCATCACCCCCTCCACCGGGATCTTGAGCCGCTCCAGCATGGGGGCGAGCTCCTCGAAGGTGGATTCGGTGCTTACCACCTCGGCTGGGAGATGGTAGGCTACCGACTCTAGGCAGACATCAGCGTGCAGCATCGGGACAGTCTAGTGGACGACCTTCTCGGTGGGAGGGGCGACAGCCAGGACTTCGCCCTGCAGCTTCGCCTTGTATTCGGCCACCAACTGATCGACACGTTCATTGGTCTTGGCGCTGATCAAGATGGCGGCGTGATGATCTTTGCCCTCTTTCCAGACCACTTCCGGTGCGTTGAAGCCTGACAGGTCGGGAGATTCATCACGTGACAGACAGACCAGAAGACCGGCGTGGTTCTTGGCCACCTTGGGGATCACGTAGGACTCCTTGTTGAGATTGGCAAGCTCCAATCGAGCCCACTCTCTCCACAGGTCGATGTCCGACGAAGCTTTCACCAATCTGTCGATGTTGGCGCCACCAACCCGAGCGGCCATCTCTAGAAAGTAGAGCTCGCCGTCCTGCCCTTGAATGAATTCGGTGTGAGTCACGCCACGAACCAGACCCATGGCCTCGACCATCTTCTCATTGAGTTTGAGCAGTTCTTTAGAAAGCTTCTCATTGGTTGGCAGGCTCTGAGAGCTAAACACTCCACCGTGGTTCCAGACGTCAAACGGAGGAACTCCATAACGGTGGGCCCGCGAGAAGAGAACCTTCTTGTCATAGACGACGGCATCGACGTGGAAGACGTCGCCTCGAACGTAGCGTTCGGCCAGATAGTAGCTCTGCCGGTCTCCCAGGGAATGAACGATCTCCCAGAGCTCCTCTTTGTTAGAGACCTTCTTGATTCCGACTGACCCGGCTTCCGAGCGTGGCTTGAGCACCCACGGAGCGGGGACTTCCTGGGTGTAACGGTCAACCTGAGAGTAGTTGAGGATACCCACGAAATCAGGAACTCGGATACCGCAGTCTTTGGCCTGCACACGCATAGCCAGCTTGTCGCGGAAGTAACGCGCGGTGGTGTCGCCCATCCCTGGGCAGCGCAAGTGCTCGCGCAGAGCCGCGGCGGTCTCCACGTCAAAATCGTCAAGAGGGATGATGCGGTCGATGCGATGCTCTCGAGCCAGGTAGCTGACGGCGTGAGTCACGTCAGGCTGCTTGTAAAGATTGGGCATGAAAAACTTCTCGTCAATGCATTCCCAGGGCCAATCCTTGTCCCGAAGGTTCTCGCAAGTCAGAAGAATCGTATGAATGCCGAGGTCGTGGCAGGCGCGTAGCAGGGCGGTTCCCTTAAAATAACTGGCAATACAAAGGAAGGTGGGCTTGTCCATCATGTGTCCTCTCGAATTTGATCCCCATATCTATCGCGGCGAGAAGCCAGGCTTCCTTTCAGGTTTTGATACAAAGACAAACGCGCCCTCGATTATGAGGGCGCGCTTGTCTCGCCATCCATCGATGGAAGACCCTTAACGGCGCGTATTATAGCCCGGTAAAACGTCTCGGTCGCCTTTGCGAACACCACTACTTTTCTGGGGGGAACTACCGCGTCGCGGCGGGGGGGCCGGCTGCTGGACTCTAGGCTGAGCGACCGGGGCAGGAGCGGCTTGAACCGGCGGCGGGGCGGTCTGCCGAGGGGCGGTATAACGATAAGTGGCCTGAGACCTCGCGTAACCTCCATCCGATTCGATACTAGCGTTAACGCGGACGGGTTGAGACTGGGCTGCCGGAGCGGGTTCATTATAACCACCGCCGGAATACCCACCCCCATAATAGTCAACCGGAGAGGTACGAGAAGAGATCTCTCGGAGATCCGCCTCATAGCCGCCGCCAGGGTTCAGCTTTTGGGCTTTGCGGAGATGATCCTTAGCCTTCCCGTACTCTTTGCCGTTAAGATAACCTCGGCCAATCACACCAAGGGCCTTACCCTTCTGACTGGCCGTTCCCTGATGCTTCTCGAAAATCTTGAGAGCCTTCTCTCCGGCGAGAAGCAGTGAACTCGACTCACCCATCTGGAAGTACTTGGCCGCCTCGGCGAGTTCGGTAGTGGCTTGCGCGCGCAGAAGGCGACTGGCCTCATCTCTTCCCGCGATCGCCTCCTTACGATATTCTTCCGGTCCTTTGACCAAACCGGCCCAGTGGTCGTAGGCTTTCTCGTAGTCTTGCGCCTTCATCAAGGCTCGGGCCAGGTCGGCCTTCGCCGCCAACACCTCTTCTTGTGGCGCGCCCGAAGTCTTCAAGCTGGTCATGGCCGCGGTCAGAGGACCGACCGCCAAAAGCGGCTTACCCTCCTTGAGATAGTTCTGCCCAGCGATGACTGAACCACGCGCGAACTCAAGCTCCTTGGCTCGCTCCTCAGCCTTGATCTGTTCGGGCGTCTTCTCCTCTTTGCCCATATACATGATTCCGCCGCCAACCAGAAGAACCAGGGCCGCGACTAGCAGCATCTTCAAGAAGGCGCTTCCCACTTCGGGAGAAGGCGGAGTATATTCCGGCGCCTCGAACTCATCGAACTCGTTATTGATCTCTTCGTCGACCCAGCTTTCATCGACGAAATCGTCAGCCTCCTCAACGCCAATGGCGTGGTCGACCATCTCGGTCATACTGGGAGCTCGAGAACTCTCTTCCCCGCCCAACCATCCATCGCTGCTCTCGGAGTGAGTCTCTCTCGAACCGCCGCTCAACCAACCCGCGGAAGCTCCCACACTCTCCGGCGCATGTCCACCCACAGGGGGCTCATCAGCCTCTCCCAGCCAGCCGCCCCCGGATGGAGAACTTGAAGAACCCAACGATGGAGTATTCGACGGAGCGCTCGACGACCCCCAGTCGTCCCGAGTGGAGGTCGAACTCGAGACCGAGCCCACGAGGGAGGAGCCGCCGCCCCAACCGTCATCCTCGACAGCGCCTAGCCCGCGCGACGGAGGAACCGAGACTGGCGAGGGACTAGGAGCGGACAAGCCGACGGAAGAACCTCCCCAACCGTCGTTGGAATCCGAGTCGGCGCCCCCCAACCAGCCGCCTCCCGTGGTGGGTGGGGAAACCGGACTCGCCGAAACACTGCTCGGACCTTTCGTCTTATTCCAGTCTGCCTCGCCTGAGGAGGAGGCGTCATCGCCCCAGCTCCCTCCACCTCCCCAACCGCCCTGAGCGGCCGGGGCGGGGTCGAGAGAGGGAAAACTTTGAGGCGACGGCGCCGGAGGTAGAGCGTCGCTCCAACTGTCGCCACTATCCCCCCCCCAGGCGGAAGGAGCGCTGGTCGGGGCTTCCGGCCAGGAGGGCTCTTTATCCAGGGTCGAGACTACACCGGTCGCGCCTGACGCCGAAGCAGCTTTGGCGCTTTTCGAGCGATGGTTGGATGGAGCGGAGACCTTAAGCCAGGAGTGACACTCCGGACATCGGCTGTGAACCGCGCCATAACTCTTGTCGCAAGACGGGCAGTACATGGTACCTCCTGGGTAAAATCTGATCCTTAGACCCTTCCCATTGTAACACTTCTCGTCTTTTTATTTCATTCCCCCGTAGGAAAAGACGATATTCGGAGAATTCCTTCCGCGAACAATGATCCGGGAGGGCTCTTCGCACAATGGAACTCGGTCAAAGCCGACATCTCTGCGAGCTTTTCGAACGTGGCATGCAAAAGGTTCTCGCGGAACTTCGACCTGAACGCGCCTTTCTGGCCTATCGAGAGAAGAGCCAGGCGAGCGCACCTTTTCCAACACCCTACGTCGTGCATGGTTTCTCTCTGGCGAATCTCTTTACCACGGAGGACATCTCCACCGAAATTGTCCGCCAGGCTCTGCTTCAGGGCGAAGCCTCTCTTTTGGCCGACGCCATGAGCGCGCCCGGATTTAACGCGCGGGACTCCGTTCTTATCTCTGGCCTGCGCTCGGTCCTCACGGTGCCCCTCCGTCATTCCAGCGGACTGGTCCTGGGGTTGATCTACGCCGACAGTCGGGCCAAGGTGGGCCTGTTCGGTCATGAGCACTTAGAGATCGCGCGTGCGCTCGGACAGAAAATGCTCGACCCCCTGGCTACGGTGGAAAAACGCATGAAGGCAGAGGCCTCCCCCGTTGTGCTGGAGCGTGATTTCGAGGAGGTGAAGAAAGAAGCGCTGGTGATGGCGCGACAGGGCCGCACCCCGGAGGCTGTGGAGCTTCTCGAGCAATGGAGCAAAGGACGGTCTCCCAATGCTGAGCTCGGTATGGCCCACGGTGTACGAGGCCGACTGCTGGATCAGGCCGGGAGATTCGAGGAAGCCCTGGAGGCCCTATCGTGCTCGGTTTGGATACTTGGCCGCTCGGCCACCGGGCCCGATGAGAACCTGTCTTTGATGCTCAATAACCTGGCTGGCGTTCATGTCAGTCTGGGCTACCTCGAACGAGCTCAGGGACTTCTCAAAACGTCGGTCGACCACTGGCGACGCCTAGAGCTTCCCAATGATCGCCAAAACGCCGGAATGGCCGCCACTTGCTACAATCTAGGAACGCTGCACCAGAAGCGAGGCCAGGCGGCTGAGGCCATTCCATGGATGACTCGGGCCCTAGAGGCTAGCGAAAAAGCCTTCGGCTCCGAGCACGACAAGACCCGCAAAATCATGGCTGCCCTGGAAACCTTGCGCGCTTAGTCCACTTAGGCGGCCATCGCTGAGGTAGGAGCGCCCTTGGCGGCCAGCGCCAAATCGAGAGCCTTCTCAGCATCCACTAGCCCGGCGCCGTCGGCGGCCGCTTTCCCAGTGGCCGGATGAATCGGCGCGGGTCCGCTGGCCTCTCTCATAATCTGCTTGAGGCTGTCGGCGTTCAGATCAGGGTTGGCCTGGAGAAGGATACTGGCAAGCCCTGCGATCATCGGGGTCGCCTGAGACGTTCCAGAGATAGCGAAGTAGTCGGAGCCACGGTGCGGAAGAGCCGCATTATCAAGCTGCGCGCCCTTGGCTAGAGGGCCGAAGATAGCGACGCCCGGAGCCAGGACATCGGGTTTGGCGATATTGTCGATGGTGGGACCCTGGCTGGATTTCCTCCAGACCGTGTCATCGATGGTATCGGCGGTCCCTTTGGTGTCATAAGCACCGACAGTGATGGCCCCAGGATAGATTCCCGGAGTACTGATGGAGCCAGCATTCGGGCCTTCGTTTCCAGCGGCCACGCAGACCACCAGCCCGGCCTCCGTGGCCTTCTCCACCGCCAGAGCCCAGGGGTCGAATTTGTGTCCGCGTCGTGCCACTTCGCCTAGCGACATGTTGATGACCTTGAGGTTCATCGTGTCCTTGTTCTCGACACACCACTGCAAAGCTTTGATCGCCTCGGCCACCGTGGTGATCCGCAAACCGACCAGCTCGGCATCCGGAGCGATGCCGGATATCTCGCCATTGCTGGAAACTCCAGAGCCGGCGGCTAATCCGGCGACGTGCGTTCCGTGACCGTAGTCGTCGAAAGGCTGAGCCTTCTTCTGCTTGGAGAAGTCGACCCACTCCACAACTTTATCCTTAAAGTCGGGGTGAGGAGCGATCCCCGAGTCGATCACGACGATGCGTTGTCCTTGACCCTTGAAACCGCGCTCCCAAACTTTATCGATATTGGGCAAGCGGTCGATACGGCCGGCTTCCACGCTCTCTAATCCGGTGTCATCGGAGAGAAGCTGGGGAACGCCAGGGTAACGAATCATATGGTTGAGGGTCAAGCTCGTTCCCTTGGGAAGAAACTCCGCCAATTCGTCTAGCTTGTCGGGCTCCACATAGGTGGAAAATCCGTTGATCAAAGGAAGCTCGAGTCTCTCGTCCTGAGGGATCAGGGGACAGCTGTTACCAACGCAGCCCTCCACCGTGTCGTTGTCACGGGGAGCTTTGGACTTACTGGTCTGGGGAAAAGTGATCAAAACCGGCACACGGCGGTCTTCGGTCAAGTCGCTCTGACCGTATTCAAAGCTGTCGGTGCGAAAACCGGCGAACTTCTCTTTGCTCCGTTTAGGCTCGGTGCTCCGTGCTTGGCCTCGAGCTTTCGAGGTCGCCCGGCTTTGGGCGCTATGCGTGACATCCTTGATCAACTGCTTCTCCTCCTCGCACTAAAGTAGCAGTCGAGAGTTACGTTTTTGTAAACGGAATGTAACCCCCGGACCATCAACGACAATCGGTCTAACGTACTCCGCATAGGTTTCTGTTCGGTGGAAACGCCTTCGGCCGCTATGGCGAGGAGCATTGAGTGCCTAACAGTGCCTAACTTAAGCGAGATGGGACGAAGCCATAGTGGATGGACCTCGGGTCAAAACTGAAGAAACTTATGCGGAGTGCGTTAACGAGAGGAACGGCCCTCCTCGGCAAGAATCGCCCGCCCCATGCTAGTACTCGACTATCTCAACGACCCTCACGAAGCCACCGAACGCGCCCTGCAGACCGTGGAGGACGGGGGAATTCTGGTCTACCCGACCGACACCGTGTACGGGATGGGCTGCGACCTGGAGAATCGAGACGCCCTGGATCGCCTCTACCGACTCAAGAAAATTCCCCAGCGGAAACCTTTGTCGTTCATCTGCTCCGATCTGCGGATGGTCTCGCAATACGCACGACTATCGAATTCAGCTCACAGCATGATGCGAAAACTCTTACCGGGCCCGTTCACCTTCATACTCCAAGCCTCGCGCGAAGTTCCCAAGCTGATGATCTCCAAACAGCGAACGGTCGGAATCCGTGTTCCCGATCAAGAGTTCTGTCTTGAATTGGTGCGCCGTCTCGGGCGGCCCCTTGTCAACACCTCAGCCAGCGACTCACTCGATGAGGTGATCAGCGACCCTGATCAGATCGAAGAGCGGTATCCTCGGGCCGATCTGATGATCAGCCTGGGACAGCAGCGCTCGGAGGCTTCCACTATCCTCGATTTCACCGGAGACCAACCGATCGTGGTGCGCCAAGGTGTGGGTGATCTTTCAGAGTACCTGCAACGTTAGGCTAAGGCTTTCGCCTTTTTCTTGGAACCTTTAGCCTTGCTCTTGGCCTCGGCTTTCCCTTTGACCGCGGCCTTGCCGTTACTCGCTGGAGCGACATGCCCGTTGAGCATCGGGGCGAGGAATTTCCCGGTGTAGGATTTCTCGCAGGCCGCGAGCTGCTCCGGAGTTCCGCAGGCGATAATGGTCCCTCCCCTATCGCCTCCCTCCGGGCCTAGATCAATGAGCCAGTCGGCGCACTTGATCACGTCAAGATTGTGCTCGATGGTGATCACCGTGTTCCCTCCCTCGGTCAGCCGGTCTAAAACCTGAAGCAGGCGCGCCACATCGTGGAAGTGGAGACCGGTGGTCGGCTCGTCCAGCAGATAGACCGTGCGCCCGGTGGCTACCTTGGAGAGCTCGGTGGCCAACTTCACCCGTTGCGCCTCCCCGCCCGACAAGGTCGTGGCCGGCTGGCCCAAGGAGATATAGCCGAGGCCGACGTCGACGATAGTTTTAAGTCGCCGATGGATGGCCGGCTGGTTGGCGAAAAGCTCGGCCGCCTCCTCGATGGTCATGTCGAGAACTTCCGAAATCGTCTTCCCCTTGTAGCGCACCTCCAAAGTCTCCCGGTTGTAGCGTTTACCCCCGCAGACCTCGCACGGCACGTAAACGTCGGGCAGAAAGTGCATTTCGATCTTGAGAATCCCTTGACCCTGACACGCCTCACATCTCCCGCCCTTGACGTTAAAGGAGAACCGGCCCGGCTGATAGCCGCGCATTCGCGCTTCAGGAGTCTTAGCGAAGATCTGACGGATCGGATCGAAGAGCCCCGTGTAAGTCGCCGGGTTAGAGCGCGGGGTGCGACCGATGGGCGACTGATCGATCACGATGGCTTTGTCGATGGCTTCGAGCCCGTTCAGAGTGGCGTGAGCACCGGGTCGCTCGCGTGCTCCGTGTAGATGTTGGGCCAGGGCCTTGCGCAAGATGGCCTCGACAAGCGTGCTCTTTCCGGAACCCGAAACCCCGGTCACGCAGGTGAAAAGCCCGATCGGAAAGCTAGCCTCAACGCCCTTGAGATTGTTCTCGGTGGCGCCGCTGATGGTGATCCAGCCGTTCTCGGCCGGCCGCCGACGCGAGGGGACTTCGATTCTTTTACGTCCGGAAAGATAATCCCCGGTCAGAGAGTTCTTGTTGCGCGCGACCTCGGCCGGCGTGCCCTGAGCCACCACTTTCCCACCGTGGATACCGGCTCCCGGTCCGATGTCGATGACGTGGTCGGCCGCCTTGATGGTATCCTCGTCGTGCTCGACCAAGATCAAGGTGTTTCCGAGATCGCGAAGATGCACCATGGTGCCCAGCAAACGCTCGTTGTCGCGCTGATGTAACCCGATACTCGGCTCATCCAGGATGTACATCACGCCCACCAGACCCGATCCGATCTGGGTGGCCAGACGGATGCGCTGGGCCTCGCCTCCGGAAAGCGTCCGAGCGGCGCGGTCGAGGGTCAGGTAGTCGAGACCCACAGAATTGAGAAAGTGCAGACGATCCTGAAGCTCTTTAAAGACCTGAGCGGCGATGGTCGCCTCTTTCTCGGTCAGCTTCAATTCGCCGACCCAGGTCAGAGCCTTGGCCACGGACAAACCGGTGAGTTGGGCGATGGAAAGGTCGCCGACCTTGACGGCCAGGCTTTCCGGGCGCAGACGTGCCCCGGAACAGGCCGAGCAAGGCCTTTCGGTCATGAACTGCTCGAGTTCGGAACGAAAATACTCTGACTCGGATTCAGCGTATAATTTTTGTAGAGCCGGGATACAGCCGGAGAATCCATGTGTTCCGTAGAGGATCACTCCCCGCTGACCCTCATTTAGGTTTCGCCACTTAGCCTTAAGGGAGATTTCCTCCATAGCCAAAGCACGCTCGCATCGCATCCAGAACTGGGTTGCCCTGGCATGATGACGCATTGAGCGCTTAGGTTTGCCCCAGGGCGTCAGAGCCCCCTCAGCCAGACTCAGGTCGTGATTGGGCACCACCAGGTCGGGATCGAACTCTGGAGAGAATCCGAGACCATTACACTCAGGACACGCTCCGTAGGGCGAGTTGAAAGAGAAGAGCCGGGGCTCGACTTCCGGGAAGGCGCTGCCATCGGAGCAGGACAGTCGGGCGGACATCTCCTCGAGCGAGACGATCTCTTGCTCCTCACCCAGGACGGCATAGACCACTAGGCCCTCCGCGATCTCGAGACTCTTCTCCACCGCCTCACTGATGCGCGAACGGGAAGCGCTCCTTACGACAACACGGTCCACCACGATCTCGATGGTGTGCTGGACATAGCGCTCCAACTCGATGGCGGAGCCATCGAGACGATGAATCTCTCCATCGACTCGGGCCCGAGCGAACCCCTGCGCGGCAAATTCGGAGAAAAGCTTGCGGTATTCCCCTTTTCGTCCGCGAACGACGGGGGCCAGAATCATAAGTTTGGTCCCCTCATCCAAGGCTAGAATCCGATCGACCATCTCGTCGACCGTCTGGCTTTCGATCGGCTCTCCCGTGATGGGATCGTGCGGACGCCCGATGCGGGCGAAGAGCAAACGTAGGTAGTCGTAGATCTCGGTCACCGTGCCGACGGTAGAGCGGGGATTTCGGGAGGTTCCCTTTTGATCGATGGAGATAGCCGGAGAAAGCCCATCGATGGCATCGACATCGGGCTTTTCCATCAGTCCGAGGAACTGTCGGGCGTAAGCCGAGAGCGACTCCACATAGCGACGCTGCCCTTCGGCGTAAAGAGTATCGAAAGCTAGAGACGACTTGCCCGAGCCGGAAAGCCCGGTGATCACCACCATCTTATCTCGAGGAATCTCGAGAGTGATGTCCTTGAGATTGTGCTCGCGCGCCCCCTGAATTCGGATTACGTCTCCCATTTCGCCTCTTTCTCTTCTGCTCGTTGAACGGCGCAGTATAGCACGGTCTTACTAGAGCTTCGACCGGAAACCCTAGTGACGCCACAGTATGCAGTATGGTCCTGTCGATCCCTCTGATAATCTATTGGGCGTCGCTCGGCCTATTCGGCCGAGCTCTTGGCCCTTAATGACCATCATAGAGGCCTGTCAGGGCCGACGTCGAACTGCCCAACTTGTGCTTGAACCGATCGATTTCAGCCAGAGGGATGGAGAGTTTCTCTCTTCGGATTTCAAGCAAAAAATTCTGGCCTTCTCCATCATATGGGGTATCATCGGTTTTGCTCTGTCGGCCTGGGTCTTCCTGGGCAAGAAAGTCGGTCCGGCGTCGCTAATTCTTGATCGCCGGCAGGCCGAAGGGCGGGTTGTGGACGGTTCGACCCATGGGTATACCGGCGGAAGTGAAAGTTCATACTCCTCCTCTTTTAGTGTTCGGCCTTACGTCCGTTCGAGTCAAAACAAGCCTTCGCGATACGACAATCTGGTCCCACTCAAGTCCGGCAACTCGGTGCCCCTGGCTCCAAAGCGGGAGGTGACCCCCACTCCGAAACCTAAACGCGTTGAGGTCGTGGCCGAACTTCCCACCTCTCAACCGGTCGCCGTCCGACCGGTTTCGGTCAAGCGCCCTGAACAGGTGGCTCGCGAGAATGTCGATCGGTTGCTTTATCCCGTGGTCGGTAGCCGTCCCGAGCGCTCCAACCTGACCGCCATCGCGCGTCAGGTTGAAAAGTCGATGATACGGATGGCGAATTTGGAGGGCCAGTACCATGTCGGCCTCGTCTTTGATGGGGGCGGAAAAGCCCTCGTTTCCGATTCTTTCATCAACGATGGAAGCCTGAGCCGAATCTGGGTGGAAGGACGGGTTGAGCGAGCTGAAGTGGTCAATCGCGATCCCGAGTATGGATTGGCCGTTATCTCCTTGCCGCCTGGCCGCTACGGGCCAGGGGTTCCACTCGCGCCGGCACCGCCCACTCGAGGAGAAGAGCTACTCGCCTTCGGTCCCAGCGCGACGCGCTGCGTTCCTATCACCGTTCGAGCCGGAGCGCCCTTTGGTACCGCGGGTTTTCTAGTGGAAGGCTGCCTGAGTAGTCAGACCTGGGGCACCCCGCTCTTTAATGACAGAGGAGAGCTGATCGGTTGTCAATTCAGCAGTCTACCGGACTTTCCCGGAAGCGGTGTCCACCTGGCCGCGGATTCCTCGGCACTTTATCGAGTTTCACGCGGCTACAACTCTATTGATACTTCAGCCTACACCCACACACGCAACGAAGCCTACGCTCGGCTGACCAGCCTGGCCGGAGAAACGCGAGACGAAGGTGGAGTCAAGAAAGGACGAATTTTAGCCAAAATCGGAGTCTCACAGTTCTTCATCGGAATGTCTCCCCAGGAGGCGGGGAAATGGATCAACACCCCCCACCGACGAAGCGTGGCGCCCGGGGTGGAGAACTGGGTCAGCACCGCTCCCCCGATGGAGTTGGTTTTCGTCAACGATCGCCTGGTCGCCGTCGCCACGGACTTTAGCGGTTTCTCCACCGTCACGGGGCTATCCATGGGGGCTCGGGTGGACCGCTCGATTCTGAATCGGAGCTTCGAAAAATTCTTCTTAGTTGATGGGTTGGCCCTGACACCGGGACTAGACATTCTCTTGGATCGCGAGGGGAAGGCGCGGCAGTTCGTGGTGAGGCCGGAGCTATGAAGGAATATCTCTATCTGGCCATCGACCGCGAGGGGTCCAAGGTGACGGGTGAGGCCGAGGCTAACGACCCCAAAAAGATTGTCGCGGCCCTCCAAGCCAAGGGGCTCACCGTTCTCGAGGTAGTCCCGGTCAAGGAAAAACATTGGATCTTCCTTCTTCTTCATCCGGTCAAAGGTCAAGTCCTGGCCATGTTTATTCGCCAGTTGAGCGTAATGCTGACCGCCGGGATCCCGCTAGCCAACGGGCTTCGCTCGCTGATCCCCGAAGGGGGTCCGGCCCGTTTTCGTAAGGCTATCGAACGGCTCTGCCGCGATGTCGAACACGGGTTTTCTCTTTCTCAGGCCATGCGCCGTGCTCCCGAATTCTTCAATGCCTACATGGTCGGATCGGTAAGGATCGGGGAGCATTCCGGAAACCTGGATGTCGCCCTTCATCAATGCGCGGACTACTACGAGCGGGAATACACCTACAGCCGAAAACTGAAGGCCGCGCTGCTCTATCCGATGGTTCTTTTCACCGCCGCTGGCGGCCTGGTGTTTTTCATCTTCACCTTCATGATTCCGCGTTTTGTCGGGCTTTTCGTCGACCTTCAGGTGGAGCTTCCATGGTCTACGAAACTGCTCGTCGACGCCGCCTACCTGATGGAAACCTACGGAATGGTGACCTTTTTCACCTTACTCGGTCCAGTCAGTGCATTCGCATATTTTCTCTATCACTATTCACGAACCGGCTCGGGACGCATGGTTTTCGATCGGCTCATCCTAAAAGTGCCGTGGTACGGGCGACAAGTTCGATTCCGTATGCTGAGTCAATACTTTCGGGCCTTGGGAAGCCTGATGACGTCCGGAGTTACCATCGAAACTTCTCTGCGCTTGCTAGAACGCAGTCTCGATCGAGAGATCTTACGTCGCACCGTGACCTACCAGCTTCGCGACGTCCGCCAGGGGAAACCGTTCGTGCAAGCCATCAACGTCTATCAACTCTTCCCACCCATGGCCCTGGAGATGCTCAGCGTGGGTGAAGAGACCGGTGAGATCGAAAACATGATGGATCGCATGACCATCTACTACGACGAGGAGATGGTGCGTGGTTTGGAGATGATCGGGAAACTGGTGGAGCCCGTTATCCTGTGCGGCATGGGTAGCATCGTCGCCTTTCTTCTTCTCGCGGCGTTTCAACCGATCTATCAACTCGCCGCTTCATTCTAGCCCTCGGCTCCATAGCCTAGCCGCTTACGACAGGAACACCCCCTCTCATCTAAGAAGCAGCCTCCACCATGCCCACCTTCACCTATGCCGCCAAAACCCACGAGGGACAACGAATTTACGGCAAACATGAAGCCGAGAGCTTGAAAACGGCGGAAGAGCAGTTGGCCGAACGCTACGCGATGGTCTACCGGGTGGAAGAAGAGACCGGAGACAGAGGAGCTAAGATCCTCAACGCTCTGGCTCCGGTGGAACTCGATGAACTGGTGGGCCTGAGCCAGGCTATCGCCTCCATGTCCGACGGCGGAATGTCTCTCAAACGAACTTTCGACATCCTCTACGAGGACACCGAGAACCCCAGCCTTAAGCGCATGCTGGGCGACGTCTCCGACGACCTGGGCCGTGGGCTGAATCTCTCTCAAGCTCTGGCCCGCCACACTCACGTGTTTCCCCGCTACTACGTGGCCATGACGTCTGCCGGAGAAAGTTCGGGAAATTTGCCTGAGATGATGCGGCGACTGGCTCAAATTCTGACAGCTGTGGAGACCCTCAAAGCGAGAGCCAAGGCCTCTCTTTCCTATCCCGTCACGCTTTTTGGGTTTACCCTCCTGACTTTTTTTGTCTTCTTCGCCTACGGTAGTCCGTATCTAGAAAAGATCTATCGCAGCCTACAGGTCCCCCAACCCTTTATGACTCGCATGATGTTAAGTCTGGGAGTCACTCTTTCCAACAACAAGATCGCACTGATCCTTTTGATGGTTGGGCTCGCTTATCTGGCCTACAGTGTGCCCAGCCGCCCTGGTGTCCGATATTGGAGCGATAAATTCCGCCTAACCGCACCCCTTGTGGGAGGCCTCTACAAGGTGCTCTACACCGCTCGTTTCTTACGAACTCTCTCTGTTCTTTATCGTAGCGGTCTCGGTCTAGCCGGCTCGGTTCGACTCTCCGCCGCGACGGTGGGCAATGAGGTCATGATGGAAGAGCTTTTTGATCTTTCGCTGCGGCTTGAACAAGGTGAAGTTCTCTCCACTGTACTGCGTTCAAGTCACTACGTCAGCCGCTTAGCCGTGGGTATGATCGCCGCTGGCGAGGAGTCTGGAAAGCTCGAAGTTATGCTGACCCAGGTGGCCGACGTTTACGATGTCAAGTCGGAAAATCTTCTGCAGAACGTGCGCTCACGGATCGAGCCCACGGTCATGTTGATCATCGGAATTACCGTGGCCCTTCTACTAGGCATTCTGGGCTGGCCGCTATTGTCACTGGTCGCCTAGGGACCGCTTTGAGGCCTAGGCGCGAGGGGTGAGGGTTAAACCTCTCTCTTGCCAGCCTTTCATCCCCTCGGCCATGTTGGTCACGTCGGCGTAACCCTGGGAAAGCAAGAAACGAGCCGCTTTCTCCGAGCGAACTCCCCCGGCGCAGACACACAGAACAGGTTTTTGAGCATCAAGCTCTCCGTGGCGAGCTTCAATCTCTCCCAGCGGGATCAGCTGAACCCCTTCAATGTGAACCTTCTCATGCTCCCACGCCTCTCTCACGTCGAGAACTTGGAGTTCCGGTGTTTCTTGGATCCGCTCCAGCGCGGCGGAGGGATCGATCTCTTGATACGACATAGCTTTGCCGTTCGTTACTCGGAGTCTCGGACCCTGGAATGAGAAAAGATTCCCATCCCAAGCAGAACAAACTGGAGGAGTATGAGGCTGAGCTCTTGACCAAAGGGCAAGGCTACCTCCCCCATCCCGATGTACTCCATCCCTCGGGGAATGAGGGCAGGATTCTGACCCGTACCCACGCTTAACATGAGTAGTAGACCGGCGAACTCCGGGCGCTTCATGAACCTTCCCGCCAGCCAACCGAGCGGAAAGATAATCACGAAGCTCGCGGCTAGAGCGACCTGGCCCCAGGGGACACGGACGAACAGGGGACCTAGAACCTTGACCCGCTCTTGAAGTTCATCGGGAGTCAGGTCAAAGGGATCCTGTTCGGAACCTAGCGCTTCCAAACCCTTGAGCTGCTTGGCGATTTCCGGGTCGCTCTCGGCCTGGCGGGCTAACGTGGCGTAGGGCACGATAGTCTGAAAGAAGCCTGTCAGGGCGAACATAAGAATTCCCAAAACGACCAGTAATGGCAGATCGCGTCCCAGACGAGTACCCCTAATTTTCGTCGGGGTTCTGGGTCGTGCCGCGGCGTCGCCGCTTCTTCGGTGCCCACTGCTGCTTCCAATCGGAGAACAGGTCCGGTCGCTCGAGCAGCCAGGTTCGAAACTCCATGGCGAGGCCTTCTTTAAGAGGGGGCGGGATGGCGGGACCAAGTAGGCGCGAGCGGGAACCGCCCTTTTCCCACTGCAAGTTAGGGCCGGACATTCGAAGGCAAGCGGCCACACCCGGAATGATCTTGACGAAATGATTGCCTCTCGACTCTTTCTGGAAAGGTACGGTGGAACCGAAGGCACCAAAGTAAGTCATGCGGGAGGAGGCGATATTGTCGAGCGACTGGCGACGATCGGGGACCTCAAACTTGTAGAGACGAGAGAACAGATCGATGAGCACGTCACGAAGACACTCATCGTGAACTCCGCCGTGATAGGTCTCGTCAAAACCCGCGAAGACCTTGATCTTCTCCATCTCCGAAGTGACCAGATAGAGAGCGGCCTCCAAAGTCACGTCGTCGTGAGTGGCGGAGAAGAGAAAGGGATCGGTGTGAAGCCGATCGTCGGAGGAAACGATGAAGTCCAACAGATAACGCATGCCCGAGTCGGCCTTGTAGGACTCGGCGGCGAATCCCTTATACCGCACATCCATGGACAGCCCTGGAAAAAGACAAGCCAGTTCTTGGATACGAATGCGAAATGGGTAGGCGCGAACTTCTTCCCCCAGAAGTGCCGAATCGAGCACGACTTCGAGTTCGATGGCCGACCGTTCACCCTTGGAGTGAGCGATCGAATCCATGGCCACACCGTCCTTGTAGTTCTGAACTCGGGTCGAGCCTCCCTGAGTCAGCTTGAGCTTGGTCCGTGAGGATAGGGCGATGGTAATCGGGAGAAAGGTGAGCAGAAAGGGGTTTCCGCGTACAAAATCGCTACGCCCGAACGCCTTACTGTTGATCGCCTGAACGCATTGACGAAAGAGGTCATTGGCCAGCGACCCACTGGAATCCGTGGCCAAATCCGGCAAGGCGGGGAAAAGAGACTCTTGACCGACGAAAAACCGCTTCAAGATGAGAGAACCGTCGGTCTTGACGTCGATAGACAAACTGCCGGGATTTGCCGGGTCATAGCCCCAACAGATGGCGCGTAGAAGATGGTCGACCAGATAGAACACACCCATCCGGCCCTTCTCGGAAATAAAATATTCAGGCTTGTGGCGAATTGGCCCCGGAAACACTACATCGGCGGCGTGTACGTCTAACTTTTCGGTCATGGTCCTTCTAACTTGAGGTGCGGGCGGAGGCGCAGCAGAGTTTTCCCCTTGATACCTCGAATCGTCTCCAGTTCCTCTAAAGAGCTGAAAGTGCCTCCGGGCGCCATTTCACGGGCGGAAATGATCCTCTGGGCCAAAGCCGGCCCGACTCCCGGCAACCGGTCCAAATCCTCGGCGGTGGCGAGGTTGATATCCACCGGTTTAAGCGACCGCGGCTCTGACGATTCTGTTGGCACACTTCGGGACCGGCGTGGCTGCTTTCTTGACCTTTTCGTGGAAGGCTGGTCCGTCTCCGAGAAGCCTCCAGAGTCATTTCTCTCGGGAGTTGGTACTAGGACTGGGGCCGGCGTAAAGGTCGGCGTGGGACTTAAAGCCGCGACGACGAGATGATCGCCGTCATTGAGTGGTCGAGCGAGTTCGATCTGCTCTCGGTCAGCTCGTGCCGTCAAACCTCCACACTGCTCGATGGCGTGGACGGCCCGAGCTTCGGCGGGGAGGCGCAGAACTCCGGGCCGGGCCACGGCACCGCTGACTGAGATAACGATATCAGGCCGCTGAGCCTTAGCTTCAGCGTACACCTGGGCTTCACGCAGGGCAAAAAAGAACGCGATAAGGACCAAAACGGTCGCCAGACATCGATCGAAAGTGGACATAAAGCACGGCTTCGTCTCTCTCGAGTCCTAACCGTCGATCACAGTGTGAACATTTTTTGAACAAAAAAAGCTGAGACTTTAGCGTCTCTGGTTCTCTAAAATAAACTGAGAGATCAGATCGCTGGAAATAGTGGAAAGGTCCGAAGGAAAGGAGACAGCCACGGTATTCTTCCCTTCCGCACCGGCCACCCGAACGACGGTGGCTCTGACATTGAGAGGAAAATTCCAAGAGAGAATCCGGATTTCGATCTCTTCGCCTTGCTGGAAGTTCGCCGCGCTTTCTAGCGCCAAGCCACTCATGGAGATGTCTCGGGTGTGGGCCGACGCGGGGGGGCCGAGTTCGGTCCCGTGAACTTTACGGATCTCGGCGGGAAGGCGAAAAGAGATACGCAGATGCTTTCGAGCGCCGATGTTGCGTAACTGATTCTCCTCTTGCAGAGTCTTGATGGGCGGACCAACCAGGATCTCTTCCTTAATGCCGGTGTCGATACGAAGAACCGGGCAGTCGTAGGTGATGGTCTTTCCCTCTTCCAAAAGGACCAGGGAAAGCAGTTTCCCCTTCTCGGCGGGAATCGGCTCTTCGTCGGATCGCGTTCGCATCACCCAGGCGCCGTCACGGTCGATGCGCAGAATCTCAACGTCCCACGCTTTTGGTTTTCCCTTGAGATTCTCAGGAACCGCCTTCATGGCCAACCCTTCTTCAAAACGGTTGGGGATGTCGAGATTTCTTTGAGGGGCCGAGGCCGCCGGAGTGGGACTCTTTTTCTCCACCTTGGAGGTCACGGCTGGTACGGGATCGGCTGGAATAGCCGGAGTGACAGACTCGGCCGGTTTAGAGCGCGACCCGCCTCGGTCTCGATTGAAGAGCTTATTGAGCAGGTTGTTCAGCAAAGCCGGTCCCTATGACTCTCCCGCTTCCAAACGAAATAGATGTTGGCCGGGACTGACGGTTTGCCCCGGCTCCACACTCAATTCTTGCAAAACACCGCCAATCGGAGCGGTCACTTCATTCTCCATCTTCATGGCCTCTAGGATCAGTACAATCTCTCCCGCTTTCACGGTCTCGCCTTGAACCTTCACGACCTTAACGACCTGACCGTTCATGGGAGCCGTGACAGTCCCCTCAGAAGACAGAGATTCGACACGTCCTCCGATGCCTCCCACCAGATCGACGGCCCGAACTCGCCCAGAGTGAAAAAAAGTTGACTTCTGGGGCTGAAAGCGCCCAGTGAGCAGAGAAAATCTCTTCAGCGAGCCGTCGGGTTGTTGCTCATACACTGCGTCGCCGGCCACCTGGAACTGGCGAGCTTCCGCTTCATCGCCGGGAAAAGACACACTTAACGCTCGCGGGTCGCGCGCATCCGTCGCCTGGACGGAAACTTCGGTGACTTCTCCACCGAAAGAGAGTTGGTATCGCACGAGAAACCCGCTTCTGCGCCTCAAAGGGGGGACCCTGCAGATTAAGGCGATGCGGCTGCGAACACTATCCCCGCGCGGGGGGCCTTGCGTCGGGAACATTACCCTCGGCGGGGGCTTTGGCGTTGGAAACGCTGGAACTTTTCTCGCCTGGAGGCGAGGGCTCTGTTGTCCTTTTGGTCCTTTGGGTCTTCCCAAAGGACGGCAAAGCACGGGCGGTACGCCCGTGGTTTACCAAGGTCCCGACGACCTTGAGGACCTTACCGCAAAAGGTCCCGAACAAAGCTATAGAACAGGCGGCTCCACCTGCTCAACCCCCTGCTTGGGCGCCATGTTCAAAACCTCGGCCGGCGCGCCCTCGCGCAAGACCACCGTATCCTCGATTCGGCAGCCCGTCTCTCCCGCCAGGTAGACGCCCGGTTCGATGGTAACGACCTGGCCCGCCAGGAGTTCATCGGTCTGGCCGGCGCGTAGGGTGGGGGCTTCGTGGATGTCGAGTCCGACTCCGTGGCCTAAGGAATGAACGAAGTGCTCGGCTAGCCCAGCTTCGCGCAGGCTGGCCCGAGCGACTTCGTCGAGATCGCCCGTGGTCATACCGGGACGGGCGGCCTTCACCGCCAAGCTCTGGGCCTTGGCTACCTCCGCCACCAAACCACGGTCTCGGTCGCTCAATTCTCCCCACCAGACGGTGCGCGTCATGTCCGAGCAGTAGCCGTTCCAGACCGCTCCGAAGTCGATGGTCACCAGCTCGCCTCGACCGATCGCCTTCTCGGTGGCTCCCGCGTGGGGAAAGCTGCCCTGGACTCCCGAGGCCACGATGGTGGGGAAGGAGGCGCCTTCCCCTCCTCCTCGCAGCACCTGATAGTCAAGTTCGGCTTTCAAGGCCGCCTCGGTCTGGCCCGGCTCGAATTTCGCCAAGGCCGCGGAAAGCGCACGGTCGGCGATCTCGGCGGCCTGCCTTAAGGAGGCGATCTCCTCGGCATCCTTGACCGTACGGTAGCCTTTGACCCGGCCCTCGACGTCGTTGAGCTCCCAGCCGTTCTCCGTGGCCATTTCCGCAAGGGAGCGATAGAGGACCACCGGCATGTCGTCGAGCTCCAAGGTCAGCCTGGAAGAAGCAGGCAGCCCCAGATCGGACAGCAGAGCGGCCAAAGCTCCGGCATGGTCCTTGTGCTCAGAGTGACGGTAACGAAAGACCTCCACCTCGGGCGCTTGGCGGGCCACCTGGTCCCAGTAGCGCCCGTCGGTGATAAGCCAGGCCTTCTCCGCGGAGACCAAAAGCCAACCCGAGCTTCCGGTGAAGCCGCTGAGGTAGCGGCGGTTCTTAGGCTCGGTGACGAGAAAGAACGACTCCTCGGCCTTCTCCATCTCCTCACGCAAGCGACAAAGTTTAGCACTCATGACCATTCTCCCTCAAACTCTAGGCGGGCCGGACCCGACAAGGTGAAGCCGCCGGGTCCTCGACCGACGGTCAAGATCCCCCCTAAAAGGGCCAATCGATGGGGCGGTTCGATTCCAAGCACGTTCTCTAAGACCGCCGAAGCCGCGCATGCGCCGGAGCCGCAGCTCTGAGTCACGCCGGCGCCCCGCTCGAAAACCCGCAAGCGGTGAACGCCCTCGGTCGGTTCTTGCTCGAGAAATCCACAGTTGATACCGCCGGTCCCCAAATTTCGGTCGGCGATCTCCTGGACTTTTTCTCCCCGATCCACCCAATCGTCCGGAATGCGAGCCACCGGAACGACATTGTGGGGATTTCCGAACCACAACAGGTAGCCCCGACCCACCGTAGCATCGAGCTCCGGGACCGAGTCCAACGGGGCGCGCCCTTCAAGACCCTCAGGCGGACCGATAACAACCCCCGCCACTCCCTCTTCATCGACCGAGGTTTCGACCAGACGGTCTCCGATGGAAACCAAACGACTGGCCCTTCCCGAGCGCCGGCTCAAAACCTGAGCCACGCAGCGCAACGCGTTACCACACATACCGCTGGGACTGCCGTCGGAATTGATGATGGTCATCCGAGTCGTATCCTTGGAGAAGTCCAAGAGGACAACTCCGTCAGCTCCGACGCCACTATCACGATCGCAGACCTGGCGTACCAGGTCCGATGTGAACTGTTGCAAAGAGAGCTTCGAGCCGGCCAGGTCCACCATAACGAAATCGTTCCCGGTAGCCTCCCACTTCTCGTAGGGGAAAAGCGTCAACGCGGGGTGGTCTTGCGCTCGGGGGTGTCCTTGAAGGCTTGTTTCATGAAGTCGTCGGAGACCGGTCGCGACGGAGAGACGGTGGTGACCGCGTGCTTGTAGACCATCTGGATGCGACCTTCCTGGTCCTCCAAAATGATGGTGAACTGGTCGTAGCCTTTGACAGCCCCCTTGAGCTGCACGCCTTTGGCCAGGAAGATCACCACCCCGACCCCCTCTTTCTTCAACTGAGCCAAGAATGCGTCTTGCAAGTTCAGTGCCACGTCTGTTTCTCTCCTCTTCTCTCGAAAAACCTCGCCAGAAAGCCGTCCAACACCGCCAGCGCCCGGTCCGGAAGCCCGTCCCAGGACGACTCGGTGTCGAGCACCCAAAGGTGCCGATCACAGCCATCCGTCTCTTTCTGTAGCCAGGTCTTTTGCTTTTTCGCCAACCTCACGGTGGCGGTCACGATCTCTTCGATCGCTTCCTCCCGACTGAGCTCTCCTCGAATCTGCCGCGCCACGGTGGCGTAGCCTATCGGTTTTCGAACATCCAGCCAGGCGGTCAGAGCCTTCTTCTCTAAAGCTTGGACCTCCTCTCGCCAGCCCTCCCACATGGCTTCCGTCCGGAGTCTCACCCGCTCCCGTAAAACCTCGGGTTCCGGCCACAAGATCAGGCGTAGAACCTCATACCCTTCCAGGGGACGTCGAGTGGCCGGCGGAACCGGTCCTCCGTAAGACCAGGCAAGCTCCAGGGCGCGACTGACTCGGCGAGGATTGAGGGTGTCGATCCGCGCGTGGGCCTCGGGGTCGATAGCCAAGAGCTCCTTCCTGGCCGTCTCCGCGCTCAAGTCACGCACTCGAGTACGGGTCTCTTCCGAGACCGAAATCTCTGGAGGCTGATACCCCTCCAGCAGAGCCCGCACGTACAGACTGCTTCCCCCGACCAAGATGGGCAGCGCTCCACGACCCGAGATCTCCTCAAGAACTCGGAGTGCCATCTGTTGATAGTCCACCAGGGTGATCGTCTGGCTCAGGTCGGTCACGTCCAAAAGATGGTAAGGCAGTCGCGAGCGGATCGCCGCGTCGGGTTTGGTCACCCCGATCTCAAGCTCACGGTAAAGGGCTGAAGCGTCGGCGTTGACCAGCTCTCCGCCGCGCTGTTCGGCCAACCACTCGGCCAGACCGCTCTTGCCGCTGGCGGTGGGCCCAAGCACGGCGACTAAAGGCAGCGTCATGAGCGATGGAAGAGACGCTCCAAAGCCGTCTGGTCCAGGCGGATCCTGGTAGGGCGTCCGTGGGGGCAGTAGGGGGAGCGCTCGGCCGCGATGAGGTCTTGGACCAGACGCACGGCCTCCAGTTCGCTGACCGCCTCGCGCGCGCGGACACTACTTTTGCAGGCCATCATGGCACGAAGTTTCTCGCGATATTGGGCCATGGGGGTGCTCTCGGTCAATCCTTCATCGACCAGCTCGCTCAAAAGCTCGGCAAAGAATGTCTCCACCTTGCCGCCCGGCAATCCCGGAGGCACCGCCTTGAGCAGAACCTCAACTCCGATCTCGAGTTCGAAGCCGACCTCGGAGAATCGCTCGGGTTGAGCCTCCAGGACCTCCCGCTCCGATGGGCCGAGGCTCAACGGTAACGGCACCACCAGGCCTTGGGAGAGCGGACCGAGGATCTGAAAGCGATGGAGGCGCTCATACTGGATCCGCTCGTGAGCCGCGTGCTGATCGACCACCCAGAGCTCCCGATCCACCTCCATCACCAGATACGATCGGTAGAGGGTGGAGAGGTAGCGGATCTCGGGTTCTCGCTCCGACGACGGTTCCGGCATCAGGTCTAGCTGCTCGACCGGTCGGTCACGCCCTAAGGTGGGTTGAGGTTCCGGATCAGGATAGCTCAGCTCAAAATCTCTCTCCGGCGTCTCCTCCGGGGTGGGTGGGCGAAAAAGCTCCATGACCTGACCGGCACCTCGGAAAGGAGGGGTCGACGGTCGAGAGTCGCGAGAGGCGGGCGGGCGTCCGGTGACCAGGGGCACGGGCGGAACCACGGGAACAGGCTCGGAGAGCGGAACCGGACCGCCGTCGTCGAGCACCGTCTCCCAGGCGCCGAACTTGAGCGTCTCGGCTGACTGATCCTCCAGCGTCTCTTTGATAGAGTAAAAGAGAACGCGGAAGGGAGCCCGGTCGTTGGCGAAGCGGACCTCGGCCTTGGTCGGATGGATGTTGACGTCGACCTCCGACGGGTCCACCCTTAATCCGGCATAAACATACGGATGCCGGCCCCGTGGGACCAGCGGGTCAAATCCCTCGGCGAAGGCCTGGCTCAACGTGGTGGAGCGGATCAAACGGCCGTTCACCGCTAGAATCTGAGCGCCGCGATTGCGACGATGGAAGGTGGGCTTGGCGATCACTCCCTCCACTCGGAAGCCGTCACGCTCGCCGGAAAGAGGCAGAAGGTCCCCCTCGTCGAGCTTCCACAGCTCGGCCAGACGGCGGGTCAAGCTGGTCTCGGGAGAAAAAAAGAGCCGTTCCTTGTCGTTGATGACCAGGCGAAACCCCAGCTCGGGATTGAGAACGGCAAAGCGCGAGAGAAGCTCGGCGATCTGCGTGCTCTCCCCCACCGCGGATTTTAGGAACTTGCGCCGGGCCGGGGTGTTCCAAAAAAGGTCGCGCACGTCGATGCGGGTCCCGGGCGGACCGGCCGCGGGCTCCACTTTCACCGCCAGGGGGCCCTCCATCCTTAAGCGCGTGCCGACCTCCTTACCGCGCGCCGTGGTCACCATCTCGAAACGAGAGACGGCGGCCACGCTGGGCAACGCTTCGCCTCGAAACCCGAAGGAGTCCAGGGTCTCCAGGTCTTCCCAGGCTCGAAGCTTGGAGGTGGCGTGGCGCTCCACCGAAAGCTCGGCATCCTCGCGGCTCATCCCCACCCCGTCGTCGGTGACCCGAATCAGCTCGCGCCCACCGTCGAGGATCTCCACCTCGATGCGGGTGGCTCCGGCGTCGATGGAGTTCTCCACCAGCTCCTTGACGATGGAGGTGGGACGATCGACCACCTCGCCAGCGGCGATCCTCTCGGCCACTTCCGGGGGAAGGCGGCGCACTTTACTCATCCCTAAAATCCTCTCGGCAAGGTACGGAAAAGGTGTAGCCTCGCGCTTTGAGTTCCGTCAAAATCCGGGGTAAGGCTTCCACCGTGCGGGCCCTTCCCTCGGGACCATCATGAAACAGTAAGATCGTTCGCGGCTCGGTTTTCTCCACCACGCGGCGCACCAGATCCTCACTCGAGCCGGAGAGAAAGTCCAAACTGTTGAGACTCCATCCCACGGTGTGCAGCCCCAGGGTTTGAAGGTGGGTGAACAGGTCCTCGGTGCGATATCCAAAGGGTGGGCGAAAGAGAGGAAGCCAGGATTGAGGAAAGGTGTCTTTCAAAAGAGAGGTGGTCCGGACCAGCTCCTCCCAGGCTTCTTGGCTGCGAAGTCCCAAGAAGCTGGGATGGCTCCAGCTGTGATGGCCGACCACGTGCCCCGCCGTGGCGAAGCGCCCGGCCAGAGCCGGAAGGTTGGGAAATCTCGCGACCTTTTCCCCGATCAAAAAGAACGTGGCGGGGGCCTCGTTGCGCTCTAGAATATCCAGCACCGCGCCGGTCTCGGGGCCCGGTCCATCATCAAAGGTCAGCCACACCTGCTTGTTTTTCGCGGATTCGCGAAGAGGCACTCGCAGAGTGACGGGCCCCAGGCGCGGGTCGGTGATCACCATGCGAGGCGAGAAGCGATCCCAGATCTGTCCTCCAACCAGAGCGGCGGCCATTCCCAGGCCGGGCGAACGGGTCAGGAGCCCTACCCCGAAACCGAAGGCCAGATTCAAACAGCGGATAGCCCGACTGGGGTCGCCGTAAAACTCCTCACGAATCCAACGATGAGGAGCTTTCATCGCGACAGTTTTCCTAGACCGAGCCAGCCCACCGCGAAGCTTAGGCCCCCTAGCGGCGCCAACATGGCGGCGAACTTCAGTCCGGAAAGCGCATAGAGATAGAGAGCCCCGGAGAAAAGCGTCAATCCCAGAGCCCATCCCCATGCCGACAGGCGAGTGCCGGAACCCCCCGACCCCTCCCAGAGTCCCAGTCCGAAAAAGCTCAGGGTATGGATGAAGTGATAACGATTGGCTGTCTGCCAGACCTCCAGCGCCCGCTCCGTTAGACGCGTCTCCAGGGCGTGGGCTCCGAAGGCGCCGAGAAGTACCGCCGCGGCGCCCAGGATGGCGGCCGTCCAAAGCCAGCGATTCGTGCCTTTCATTTCTCTCGTCGAAATGGGTTCCATCCTTTAGGATTCTTGGCTTTCAGCTCTTCGATCTGCTCGCGCAGAAGATTCTGGTTCTGGACAGACTTGGCCAGGACTTCCGACCAATCCGTCTTCTCTTTATCGTAGAGCGCCTTGAGTTCAAAATACTTCTGCTGGACATCCTCAAGCTGAGAGCGCAAGGCGGCCCGTTGCTCATACTCCTGGGTCAAAAGTCGATCCTTCTCCAACATCCGCTGGCGCATCTCTTCAAGCTCTGGAGCGTTGACCGCCGGAGCTGGCGGAGCTGCCTCTCGCGGCTCTGACGCGCGCTCCTTTCCAGAGCGCAAGCGACGAAGCTCACCAGCGTGAACCTCTTCCACCTTTTCCAGCTCAGCCCCAAGGTGCTGAACCTCGCGCTCCAACGCCTCACTTCGACCGCGCGCCTTGCTCAACTGGTCTTGCAGCCCGATCACCTCATTTTCGAGGTTCCCGCGGGCGATCCGATTGCGCTTGAGAGTAGCCTCGGTCTCGGTCAAGCCGGTTTTGAGGCGGGCCACTGTGGTCTCGAGTTCCTGACCTCTGGCCTCCAGTTCGGCGCAGCGCTTGTTGAGTTCCCGAATCTTTCGTTGCGCGACCTCTCCCGCATCCCCTGAAGATGCGGGAGGCGGGGGGGAGGCCGGGGCTTCCACTGGGATGGATGTCGAAGGCTGGAGAGGAGGGGCCACGGGTTTGGATTCAGGCGGGTCCTGTTTGGCTTCGGGCTGAGCCGCTCGATGAAGACGAGAGCCGGTCAAAGGTGTGGGCATCTCCTTCGAAGTCTCGCCGGATTTCTCCGATTGCCGTTTCAGGCGCGTGACTTCGCCGGTCGAAAGCCAGGGATTCCCCTCGCGGACAATGGCGACCACGCGTCCCTCCTCGATCTGTCGAGTGAGTTCGGACACGGAAAAATCTAGCTGCTGGGCCGCCTGCTCAAGAGAAAGGAATCCTTCCACGCGCCGCCTTTCGCCTTAGAAACACGTCGCCCTTTCGATGATACCGCGAGAGGATACGGAAGGGGAAACTCTAGACGTTTCAAAATCTTTTCTTCTATGCATACAAAGCAACCGATCCTTCGGTTCCTCCTCGCGGCCACAGCCTGTACCGCCCTGCTCTTTTCAGGCTGCCAGACCCCTCCGGGAGGTCAAGTCGCCGCCAGCGGAACTCCCAGTCCCTCCTATTATCGCGGACAGAGCCTGCCCAGTCAGGTGGACAAGCTCAGTGGAACCCCCTTGTACTCGACCAGTGAGGATCTGGCCAAAAAAGCCAAGCTCACTGAAGGCGCTCCCTTTCTTCTGATAGCCCCCCAAAACCCCAGTCAAGCTCTGCTGGTCGTGGAGCCTGGGACAAGCCCCAAGGAGCTGATGTCGCGTCCGTCGAGTCTGAGCGATTTCGCCGGCGTCACGGAGAGTCTCGAGGCCCCCGACCTGGTCGGTCACGTTAAAGACTCTTTCGGACTCGAACTCAAAACCGATGATAGCGGGAAAGTGGTCCTGCTTCGGCTCAAGAGCGGTCAAGCGACTCCGACCGCGGGGTCCACTCCGTGAGCAAAAACCGCCCCGAGATTGTGACCGTGCCCCTGACGGTCCTACGTTTAGCTGATGAGTTTCCCGGCCTCCTTCCCTACCGGCGCGGCGAGCGCGGTCGACAACATTTCATCAAACTGACCCGCGAGGAGGAGGAGGCTTACCTATTCGTGGGTAGCAACGGCTCGCTTCGCAGTGAAATTCAACAAGCCCTGATGCGGCTGGTCAATGAAGGCTGGGGGGCTGAGGGCGAGGTCTCCCTGGACTTTGATGGGCAGGGCGAAGGTGTCCATGACGCGCCGTTTCTGACCGAGCCCATCGTCATCGAGGTCGGTCGCGCCCTCTTGCCGCTCGTCGATCCGCAGAACGGCGCTCCGCTGCTCGACCATATCGAGACTCTGCGGGCCGAATTGGCTCAACTTCTCGGCCTCTTCCTGCCTCAGATACGAGTTCATGACAACCTCGGCATCGAGGAAAGTCGTTACGTCGTGCGCATCAAGGGCGCGCCTGTTTACGGCAACGAGCTGTACCTGGAGCGTCTCTTTGTGGTGGGAAGCCCCCAACAACTCGATAGCCTGGAGGGCTGGACAACCCACGACCCCATTCTGGGCAGCCGGGCCAAGTGGATCGAGGGGGATCTTAAAGAGAAGGCTGAAGGTCTCGGTTGCACTATCCTGGGCCCCCTGGCCCTGATGATGCATCATCTGAGGACGGTCCTGGCCCAGGCCTCGGCCGACCTTCTTGGCCTGCAAGACGTCTACGAACTGGTGGACCGTCTGGCCTCGAGCCATCCTGTCGTGGCCGAACCGTTCTTGGAAAACCGCGCTGCCTTGCGCTACCTGCAGCGTGTCCTCCGAGAGCTCCTCAACGAGGGGCTTCCCATCAAGGATCTGGTGACGGTCGCCGAGGTTACCGGGCAGGCCTACGACAACAAAGCCATGCCTGGGACAGCCGTGGAAGACTGTCGACGCGCTCTGCATTATCTCTTATGCTCCCGACTGCTCGACGAGGAGGGCCAACTGGTGGCTCTGGCCTTGGCCCCCGACTGGGAAGAGTTTCTCCGCGAGCTCTCTCGAGATCCCCAACTGAATTCCGAAAACCTCAAGAGTCGCTGCGAACCACTGGTCAGTGGGATAAAGAAGAAGCTCGAGGAAGTTTCTCCTCAGCGCGTGGCCGCGCTGGTTACGGACCCTGGAACTCGGAGGGTGACGAGAAAGCTTCTGGAGGGCACGATTCCCCGTCTCGCGGTTCTGGCCACGGACGAACTCGCGCCAAGTCTGAAGATTCTCGTCGCCGGCTCTGTCACGCGCGGTTCCAACAAACCGATCGTTGACGGCTAGCGAATACTACGTGTCCTTCATGGTACTTCACTATAGAAAAATTCGACTACCAATAGCAGAGAACTATTTTCCTGGAGTCAGCTTAAAGTGAAGGAATAATCACTTTGAGCAAACAAAGCCTTAAACGGGAGGTGATCGTCATCGGCGAGCCCAAAAAAAGCTTCGGCAAAATTCTTTATTACAACAGAAAAGCGCGGAATCTCACCATCAAGCAACTGGAGAAGAAATCCGGCGTTTCCGCGTCGTTTATCTCTCGTATCGAGAACGATTCCGCTAACCCATCAGTCGAGGTGATCACTAAGCTCGCCCGCGCTCTGGGAATGCCTTTATCGGACTTCTTTCACGACCAACGGGGTGGAAAGCTGCTCTATCCTCTGCGGGTTTCCCAGGCGCGCTGTCTTCAGGACCCCAAGGTGCTGGCCTTCATCGACCGACTGAAAGGTTTACCTCCGTCGGAACGACACGCGGTCCTCGCGATGGCCACTCAACAGATCACCATGCTCAAAGCATGCCTTGTCCCAGCGGGTTCAGGACTATATCGTTTAGAGCCGGGGTTGATCGAGACCGACGCTCTCGAGTTGCCGCCCGAGGAAGATCCCAGCTCTGAAATGTGATCACGTTCACATTCTGTCAGGAATATCTCCTCTATGATGAGCAAGAAGATCTGACGGCAGATTTAATCGCTTCCGTTCGCCCCACACTCGCTTCGCCGTCGCGAGCGTGGGGCGAATTTTCTTTTCCGGTGTTTCTGAGGGGCAACGTCTGGACGGCCCGGCTGACTTGGAGTCCACCTGACTTATCCAGATCGCAGGCAGAATCTCCAGCTTTTCTTTTTTAAGCCCTGAGCGTGAGAGCGACATCCTAACGGGAGATTTTGGCGGTGGCGGGTCGGCTCGGTTCGGAGGCTCTCCCGTTACGCCCGATGGAGCGAACCCGAAACACAAACGGCCCCGGCTGAGGCTTGTCTTTGATCAAGGCCGTGGTGGGTTTAGGATATTCGACCCCCGTCAAAGAAGTCCAGCGACCATCCCTGAGTTCCTCCACGGTATAGCGCGCTGCCTTGGGAGAGGCTTGCCAGACGAGTCGAATCTCGCGGGTGTCTGTCCAAACGGCGAAAACCCCGCTGGGGGGCTCGGGGGGCGGAGCCTGGGGGTCGAACTCATCGGTCGGCTTGCTGGATGACCCAGAACTGCTTGGACCCCGGGTTTCGGTCGGTAAGTGACTCGGACTCGCCTGAGTCTCTTCGGAAAAATCTCCAGTCTCGCCCGACGGCGAAACCGCCCGAACCCGGAACCACATACGGTCATCGCTACCGGGAAGCTCGAAAGAGGAAGTAAAGGGAGAAAGGTCGGGATTCTTCGCATCGAACTTCCAGTTGCCATACTGTCTGGTCCAAACTTCATAGTGACTGGCTCCTGGGACGGCCTGCCAGCGACCCCGAAACATGGCTCCATCGTTGGCCACGTTAAACTCTTGGGGCGCCGCCATAGGCTCCGACCAGGCGGAAAGGGCGAAAAATCCCACAAAAATTAGGGCGAGGCCTGACTTAGGAATCACTAATTCTCTCCCAGAGCTTTGGCCAATTGTCCCAAGAGCTTGACTTCCTGATGTCCTATGACCGAGTCAGCCTGAGCCAGTTCCAGTAGCAGGCCTGAGACGACCTGGCGCTCCTGCGGCTCCGGGAAAGCCTGGCGTAGCCCTTCGGGGTCCACTCTTTGTGGAACGGTCAGCCAGGTTCCGGCTTGGGCCACATCCTCAGGCGACAACTCCAACTGAGTGAGCACACGTGCCAAAAGGTCGGTCTCCTCAGGCTGGATAATCCCATCAGCCTGGATCATGGCGACCAGATGGCGGATCAGAGTTTCTTCTTGATTGGTCATGCCCGTCGGTTCGTCGGGCATGAAGCTAAGCCTGTCAGCTTATCCTAAGCCGCAGTTAGGACATTCCAACTCATCCATCGGCAGCCGCATCTCTGTGTTCGGTGGGTGCTCCGCGGAAAAGGCGATCTCAAATCCGCAGGCCTGGCAAGAAAGCTCCACACGAGTCACCTCCCTCATTCGCTTCGAAGTGATGTTCCAACCCTCTCGCCACGGAGTGGTCGGAGCTGTGACCGCGGGAAGCGGTTCGTCCTCGGCGGGTTCTGGTAATAACGCGAAGGCCCGGTCGAGGGCCGAAAGCTCCGCTGTCTCGAGAAACCTTCGGACCCAGTGGTCGACCGGCTCAAGTTCCTGGTGCGCTTGCGTCAGTTGCTGCCAGAGGATACAGAAGTCCAGGCCGCTCAAGCTCTGATTCAACAAATGGTGCAAGAGACGGCTAGCCTCCGTGGCCGCCGGGCTGCTCATCAGGAGGGTGAAGAGGATTCGGCATTGGCTTCCTGAGGCGGCGCCGGGGGCTTGACTACCACCTGCTCAACTCCCGGACCGAAGGCGTCAGTCTCGTAGAAGCTTGAATCCATCACTTGCCGCTTGGCGACATCGTCACCGGACCTTGATTCTAGAAACTTCTCGAAGTTCTCAAGTTCCTTAGCCACTTCGGGATCGAGTTCGGTAAATTCCACACCAACTTCGAACTTTCGCCGATTGACCTCTTTGTTCCAGCGGACCAAGCCTTGACACAAAACCTCATGCGCTTTGGCCGTCTCGATTTCGAGCATCAAGGAGATCAGGCTGCCGAGTTCGGCCGGGCCCTCGGTCGACAGTTTCACACCAAGCCGATTGAAATCCAAAGAGATGGCACGAAATCCTGGAAGGTCTTTGGAAAGAACGCGGATACTCCATTGATAACGCCGAGCCCGCCGCATGTTGTCGGCATCATCGCCACCGTCGGCGTCATCTCCATCAGACTCCAGGCCACTGAGCAACAGGCGAAGGTGCTCGACACTTTGAGCGGCCCCGGGGACCAGCCCGGTGCAGACCACGGCACCTTTACCCACCTGCCGAACTTTGGTGATGGTCACGGGGAGTTTGAAGTCTTCAGCCCCTCCGGAGGCTATCGGGATGGAGATGGAAATAGTCGGTCGAGAGCCGATCTTGAAGGCCTTCTTAGCCTTGAACGTCAGAGCTCTCTCCTCGATCGAGAGAAACTGAACCTTTTCCACCTTCTGAAACCAAGCAAGGAAGCTATCCATATCCACAACCCTTCTCTTTGCGCCACCTGGTTTCCCTCTGCCTCTTTCCCTTCCTCCCTCAACCGATCGCGCGGCAGGTAAGTAGCCATCCAGGCTCGAGGAAGCCTGAGTATGGAACCTCATCGCGCGAATCTCCCGGCCTGGGCGCTGCCGCCTCTGCCTCGCCATCCCCTTCGCCTGATTCTCGACCAGGTTCGAAGCGCTTACAACGTGGGCGCGCTGTTTCGCACGGCCGACGGGTGCGCGGTCGACCGGATCTACCTGCTGGGCTACACGCCCCACCCGCCCCACCCCCAACTGGAAAAGACCGCCCTCGGTTCAACCGGCTATGTTCCCTGGGAGCACCGCGAGCACTCGGAAGGGTTGCTCGAGGAGCTACGGTGCGACGGTTATGAGGCCGTAGCGCTGGAAACCGGCGAGGATGCGATCCCGATCTGGGATTTTCCCTGGCCCCAACGGACAGCACTGGTCGTGGGAAACGAAGTCGAGGGAGTCTCTCCTCTCGTTCTTCAAGGCTGTGCGAAAAAGGTCTGCCTTCCCATGCACGGTTATAAGGCCTCACTCAACGTGACCACAGCCCTGGGGGTTGCGATGTTTGAGTACCTGCGGGTTCACCAAGGCCGTCGGCAGGGCTGCCCCTAGCCGGCTCAGAAAAATGAGCCATGAAATCCGACTTTGAGACCTTTCTGGAGACCTTTCCGCCCGAGCACCGCGAGTCGGTCCGAAATGTCTGGAGCGCGCTCCCTCGCGACATGCAACGGGAGCTCGAATTGACGTTGTCGGCTTTCGCGGGGTTGATTCGAAGAAACCCCGCCTCGGTCGCCGACCTCCTAAAGCTGATCGCGCGAACCGCGGGTCCCGCCATCGCTCCTCTCCACAGACTGGCCATCGTGGGCCCGGTCAATGTCGGGAAGTCCACCTTATTCAACGCGCTAACCCCTGGAAACGATAATCCGGCGGCGGTGTCGGCCGTACCCGGCACGACAAAGACCAGTCAAGAAACCCAAACCCAGGTTTTCTCCCTCATCGATACTCCCGGCGCGGATCGTGCCAAAGACGAGGGCAATAGCGAGCGTAGGCAAGCGATTCGGTCAGCCCAGGAAGCCGATTTTTTGCTCATCGTATTTGACGCGACGCGTAGTATTACTAAGGGAGATCTCGCGCTGTTCGCCGAGCTACAGATCCTGGGGCGTCCATCCTTGGTGCTCTTGAACAAGATTGACCGTATCGAAAGGAGTGAACGTGATAGGGTCTTGGATGTGGCGGCGCAAGCCTTGGGCGTGCACCCCAAGCGGATCGTCACCCTTTCGGCCGAGGATGGGACCGGGCTCGATCGCCTACTGATGGAGGTAGCGACACTGGAGCCTCGACTGCTGGGGCAGCTCGGGAATCTTCTACCCGCCTACCGCAAGAATCTCTCCTGGCAGGCTGTGCGGCGAGCGGCTGTCGCCTCCACGGTAATCGCGCTGACCCCAATCCCGTTTATGGATCTCATCCCCTTGACCGCGGTTCAGACCTCTCTTGTCCTGACTCTGGCGAGAATCTATGATCAGCCTCTCAACTACAAGCGAGGACGTGAACTTTTGACCGGTCTGGGCGCGGGCGTCTTGGCCCGTACCATTTTCAGCCAGCTCTCCAAACTCGGAGGTGTCCCCGGCTGGGCGCTTTCAGCCTCCATCGCGGCGGGCACGACACTTTCCATCGGCGCCCTCATTATCGAATGGTTTGAAACCGGCACCAAACCCCAGAAGGGTGAGATGGGTCGGATGGCCAGTAGCTACGGTCAACGCATCCGAGAAACGCTCAAAGGTCTCGGAAAAAAGAAGCCGACGAAGGAGAGTCTGACTCAAGCCCTTGACGGCCTCTTAGAGAACGAACCCCCGCCCAGCGTGGAATCCGAAGACCCATTTCCCGCGGAGACGGAGGATCCTCAGGCTTCGGCGTAGCTCAGTGTTCGCTCCACCCGTCGGTAGCGATCCTGTCCGAGCGGCTCAAAACACGAGGAACGGAGCAGCTCTTTCCCATAGACATGGAGAGTCACGGCCTTTTGAGAAAAAGGGTTACGAATGACGTGGTGTTCGAAGGGCGGAATCAAACTTCCGACGTTCCCTTCTCCGACTCGTTCCGTTTGGGCCTGGCGAAACTCATAGAGCGACTCCCCCGGCCCAGGGACAGTTCCACAGAGTTCATATTTGGTGATCTCCAGCTGCCCTTCCAAGCAACACTCCACACACCAAACTCCATCGTGGTCATGCACGGGAGTTCCCTGGCCCGGACCCCAGGCCATGGCTACAATACAACAGCCTGACTCTTGACCGTTATAGACCAGATGTCGAGAATAACACTTCTCGCCGCAGTCCCACTGTCCACAACACGGTACGTGACTATGAGAAAGCTCGCTCAAAAGCTCCTCGGTCTGACGTACTTTCTCTTCAGCGCTCGACAGACTGACGAGTTTATGGTCGAGCTCTTTGCAGAATGTTTCCAGGTTCAAATCATCACCTCATCGAGGAATATTCCTTATTCATGTTCCACCAAGCTTTAGTGAGTAAACTTCAAGGTTCATCAAGGTGAGAAGAAGGACCGCATTCACCCGAGGTGTACACTCTCCAGGTGATTCATCGCTCGGGACTATCGCGACTCATCCTCCCCCTGGTGACCGTTACGGTCCTTAAATTCCAGTCGCTATACGTCCACTACCACCTGCTGGGAAGCAAGAACCCCACCGATGAACCAGGCCCGGAGAACTGCCTTCTTCTCTGCCTGGCGGTAGCGCTATCTTTTCTGCCCGTGGCGGCCTCGGCCATCGGTTGCGTGCTTTTAACCAGCGGGGCGACCCTTCTCTTTCTGATGGACGCCAGCTATTACCGCTTCTTTCGTGATCTTCCGAGTTGGCATCTACTCCCCACCTGGCGACAAGCGGGCAAGGCCAGCCAGAGTCTCTCCAACATTTTCCAAGCCGACGACTTCCGATTGCTAGCCGGGCCCGTCCTGGTCACGCTTGTCGCTCTAGCCTATTGGTGGTGGCGACGTAAGAAGTCGAGAGCCGGTTTCGCCTTGCCGGTTTTGGGACTGGTGGTCGCGGCGGCGGCCTGCGCCGTCACCGTGAAGAACCTGCAGCCGGTGCGCTGGGAACAGTTTCAAAGACGTTTTCAAAATGTGGCTCTGTCGAGAATCTTTGGACCCTTTTACTATCACGCGTACGACAGTTATGAATACCTCCGTGCGACCTTGCACCTGGAGGGTCGAAGGCCGCTGGACAGAGCCAAAGTCCTCTCCGCTATCGGGAAGAGTCGTGACAGCAGCACGGAAAAAACGCCCTTCCAGGGTCTCTTCGCCGGACGCGACTTGATCTTTGTCCAATTGGAGTCGCTGGAATACTTCGCCTACGAAGCTGAAGTTGATGGCCAGCCGGTGATGCCAACTCTGCGCCGGCTCGGCCAGCTCGGATTTGAATTTCGTCTCTTCGACCAGACCCATCTCGGACGTTCGGCCGACGGACAGTTCATCTACCTCAACTCCCTTCATCCTTCGGCTGACCGCCCGCTGGCCTTCGTGTACCCCAACAATCAATTTCGCGGTCTCCCCTTTCTGTTCTCGGAGAAGGGATACGACACGCTGTATCTCCATCCGTCCGATCCCACTTTTTGGAACGCTGATGGAATGGCCAAGTCCTACGGCTTCCAGACTCGGCTCTTCCGGGATGACCTACCGGCTCGAGACAAGGACAAGGAAATTCGAGGCTGGGGACTGACCGACGAGGCGCTCTTCACCCGAGTCGTGGAAAAGACGAGAACTCAGGAGAAGCCTTTCTTCGCCTACGTGGTCACGGTGATGTGCCACCATCCCTATCCAGAAACCCCTCCCGACGACACCGATTTCCCGCCTCCCAAAGGTAAGAGTATGGTCCGTCGATATCTTCGTTGCTGCAACGCCCGTGACAAGGCCATCGCGACTTTGCTCCAAGAGCTCGGGCGCACCCCTCGGGGACGCAAGGCGGTGCTTTGCCTGGTCGGCGACCACGACTCCAACGTCACGGAGAGCGAGAAGAAGCGCCTTCTTTTACCCTCCTTCCCCGAAAGCGAGGCGGTACCGTTGATACTCTGCCCGGTGGAGAACGCTCTTTCCGGAAAACCGGTCCTCGACGGACTCAAGCCGCCCAACAGTTTCGGAGGCCAAATGGACCTCGCCCCCAGTCTAGGTCATGTTTTTTCCCTTGCCATGGAGCAAAGTGTCTTTCTAGGATGGAACCTTTTTTCCAAGCAAAACATGAATCCACGGCTCTCACGCTTGGGAACGTGGATGGACCATAGAGGTGTGATCAGACCCTCGGAGGACCAATCGGAAGCGCTCGACACCACGGAATTCGAGGTGAGCGAGATGCTGCTTCAGAACGACGGAATCGCTGAGATTCAACGTTCGCGCTGACCAATGTCCGCCGGGGCCTTGAGTTGCTCTAACTCAAGATATGAACATTTCTCTAGAATTGATTGTAATTCATTCCAGGCTTTGCTATAGTTTCTGTGGCGAAGTCTCAAAAATTTTGAGGAGGGCGCGTCGAAAGATGAAAAACCAGGATTGGGCAAACTATGTCAAGGAGCGTCGGAAGGCGCGACAACTCACACGTCGCAAGCTTGCGGAACTTGCGAAAATCGACCCTAGCTATGTCACCTTAATCGAGCGTGACGGCTATGTTCCCCGCAAGGATAAGGTTCTCGAGATCGCTCGGGCTATTCAAGCTGACGTTGACCGTACGTTGCTAGTAGCCGGTTACGCTCCGGAGCAGATCCCTGTCGACGATCTGCTGGACCGTATCGAAGGTTACAAGACCGAGAAAGTGCTCGACAACGGACTGCGGGAGGCTTTGCAAGAGCTTTTCACACTTTCCACCTCACAGCAGCGTAAGGTCGCTGAGATGCTCCACGCTTACGTGCGGACGATTCGGGACCAGCCGGGTCTGGTGCGTCGTACCCGCCGAGCCACCGCTCAAGGGTAAAACCAAGATCTCTTCCTAAAGAAAATGCAAAAGGACCGCTGGGAGCGGTCCTTTTGCATTTTCTCGTACTCCGCATAGGTTTTGCAGAATTTGGGTCGCGAGGCGCCGCTATGGCAAGGACCATTGAGTGCCTAAGGGACGAAGCCATAGTGGATGGATCGCGGGCCAAAACTGAAAAATCTATGAGGAGTACGTTACTATCGTGAGGAGAGTTTGCTGGCGGCTTCCTCGTCGAGAAAAAAAATCGTCGTCTCCTGGCCACGTACGCGAGAAGCCGGGTGACGACCTTGCTCGACCACTTCACGAAGCGGTTCAGCCTTGCTCTCACCCTTAATCAAGAAAACCACCTCGCGACTTAGAGCCAGAGCGGGAAAGGTCAAAGTCAGCCTGGTCTTCTCCTGAGCGGTGGAGACGAAGTTGGTGACCGCCATGGCATGGGTCTCTTCTAAAGCTGGCGAGCCGGGAAAAAGAGACGCCGTATGTCCGTCATCCCCCATCCCTAAAAGCTGGAGGTCCAAAGACTGGTCTCCACGTTCAAAGATGGAGCGAAACTCCCGGTCGTAAGTTTCCGCGGAGAGTTCCGGGTAGGCCAGAATAGGCCAGGGATGAAGTTGGTGGGCCGGCAAGTTCGCGCGGTCGAGCAAGGCCTCTTTCACCATTCGGTAGTTGCTGTCGCTGTGATCGTGAGGAACGTAGCGCTCGTCTCCCCACCAGAGGTGAACATCGGCCCAGTCTAAGCCCGCCTCGGCCAATCCTCGATAGATCGCCTTCGGTGTCGAACCGCCGGAGAGAAAAATGTGATAAGGCCGGTCTTTTTCCCGAGATCGGATACGGTCACTCAGAAAACTCACGGCGCGCTCCGTGTACTCTGAGCTAGGGACGACTTCGAACGTCATAGAGATCCTTTCTTACTTCGAGGTAGTCGATAAGAGAACTTTGAGAGTCTGGGCAAAAACCGGGTCACGCTCGACTCTGTCGAGAGCCGCGCGAATGGCCTCGACTGGATCGTCCAAGCTCAATTCGACCGGACCCTGGTCGGTCGAGAGAACGGTGGAGCGCGAGCCACTGGTCCAACGAAAGTCGACATCGTGACCGGCACCGAGTCGAGCGTTGAGCCAACTTCGCAACAACCGATGAGGCAACGACATCTCCGCCGCGGGGTCGGCGCAGCGAAGGGTGAATGTTCCCCGGTCGTAGGCCTTGGCGACTCGTTTTCTCATTCCGAAAATACGAAACCAGTCCAACGGATAGACAGCGTGCTCTCGCTGATACGGGTCGCTCCAAGTTCGATCTAAAAACTCCAAGGCCCAGTTGGAAGGGACGGCCTCGGGTTGCCACAAGACCACTCGAGCTCGGTCCTGCAAACGGCTAAAGAGCGTGCAGTCCAAGGGGCCTGCTTTCCACCAGAGCAGATGTGTGGGCAGTCCTGGATGGATCATTCCCAAAACGATGGATGGGATCCGGGCCTGCTCGTTGCCGCAGCGAAGAACGATCTGCTCGCTGCAGACCTGCTGTCCGCTGCAGCGGGTCACCAGAGTCACCGCGGCCGAACTCTCCTCCCAGGTCTTCTCTGATTTGAGTTTGGTCCAGATCAGTCGCGAGGGGTGACTGGTCTGCAGTCCCTCCACGATGGCGGAAAGCTCCGGGTCCGTCTCACCCGAGGAGACCACCAGCAGATTGAAGCTGGCGATTCGCACCACCGGCTTGTCGATCTTCTGCCGATGCTCGTTCCAGGTTCGGCGCAGGACCTCCTGAAGGTTGGCCAGTGGAAACTCCTGGGTCTGAGTCTGAGTCATACCTTATTCCAGTACCGTCCATCGTCTTCGATCAGACGGTCGGCCTCCTCGGGCCCCCAACTTCCCGCTTCATAAAACGGAATTTCTTCGTCGGACTCGGCCCAACGGTCAAGAATAGGCTGGCAAACCTCCCAGGCCGACTCGATAGCGTCGGCGCGCGAGTATAGGGTCGCGTCACCGATCATGCAGTCGTGCAGCAAGCGCTGGTAGGCTGTCGGCGAGGGAGTACCAAAAGCCGAGCCGTAATCAAAGTCCATGTTGACCCAGCGTGTCCTGGTGGTCATCCCAGGAATCTTCGAGGCCAGGCGCAGCGTGATCCCTTCCTCGGGATCGGCGCGCAGAGTCAAGACGTTGGGGCTGGGGGTTCTAGTCCCTTTATTGAAAAGATCGATAGGAGCCGGCTTGAAGAAAATGGAGATCTCCGTCAACTTCTTCGGTAAGCACTTACCGCTGCGAAGATAGAACGGCACTCCTTGCCAGCGCCAGTTGTCGATAAAAAATCGAGCGGCGGCATAAGTCTCCGTGCGACTGCCCGGGGCCACACCCTGAGCCGAGCGATAACCCTGAACCTCCTCCCCTTCCACGTAGCCGGTGGTGTACTGGCCCCGCACGATATTGCGGTCGACTTCTTCCGGAGTGTAGACGCGCAGGGCGGAGAGAACCTTGGCTTTCTCGTTTCGCACCGCTTCGTCGGAAAACGAGATCGGAGACTCCATCGCGGTCAGACACAACAGCTGCATCAAGTGGTTCTGGATCATATCGCGCAGCGCGCCGCTGTGATCGTAATACCCCGCTCGTGTCCCCACGCCCAGGGATTCGCTAGCCATGATCTGCACGTTGTCGACGTAGCGGCGGTTCCACAACGGCTCGAAGATGCCGTTGGCGAAACGAAACGTCATGATGTTCTGAACCGACTCTTTGCCCAGGTAGTGATCGATTCGGTAGACCTGACTCTCCTCGAAGGTATGGTGGATGTCTTCGTTGAGCTTTCGGGCCGAGGCCAAGTCGGTTCCGAAAGGTTTCTCGAAAATCACCCGGACCCAACCTTCGCTTCGGTGCAGGTTGTGCTGTCCCAGTTGCTCGACGATGGTCGGGAAAGCATCCGGCGCCACTGCGAGGTAAAAAAGATAGTTGGCGGGGAGCTCGCGTTTCTCGCGAATCTCTTGCAATTTTTTCGCCAGGTTCGCGTAACAGGCGGGGTCGCTATGATTGCCCGACATGTAGGTGATACCTTCAGCAAAATCGTCCCAGTCCTCGCCGACTTTGTCCGGCTTGACCTTAGCTCGAAACTCATCATCCGGAAGCGAACTACGGGAGATACCCACCACGGCGAAATTTCGAGGTAACAGCCCCTGCCCACGTAAGTTATAGAGAGCGGGAACAAGCTTACGCTGAGTCAGGTCGCCGGAGGCACCGAAAATGACCAGAACACATGGATCCGGTCGTTTTTCCGACTCGAGTCCTTCGTGAAGAGGGTTAGTCCGGGGGGCTCCGGCGACCTGAGTGGTGGACATTAAGCCTTGCTGGCTCCCTGGAACTTCTGGAGCTCCCCTTCAATGGCCCCCAGAAGCGAGGTGTAGGATTGGGCGAACTTCTTTACTCCATCCTCCACCAGCAAGACATTGGTGATCTGGTGCATGTCGATGCCCAGTTCTTTCAGCTGAGCCAGCTCCTCGTGCGCCTTCTTGAGGTTGTCAGCGTTCAATGTGACGGTGCTCTTACCGTGGTCGAGCGTCGCTTCCAGGGTGTTCTCCGGCAGCGTGTTAACGCAGTGCGGTCCCATCAGCTCGTCGACGTAGAGGGTGTCGGGATAGTCCGGGTTCTTGGTCGAGGTCGAGGCCCACAGCGGGCGTTGAATCTGAGCGCCTTGCTCTTTGAGCTTGGCGAAACGCTCGGAGTTCAAGAGGGTTTCCTCGAAGGCTTCATAAGCGATACGAGCGTTGGCAATGGCCGCCTTCCCCAGGAGTGCCTTGGCTTCGGGCGTGCCGATCTTTTCCAACTGCTTATCGACCTCGCCGTCGACGCGAGAGACGAAGAAGCTGGCCACCGAAGCGATGCCTTCCAGGCTCTTCCCATCTGCCGCGCGACGCTCCAGCCCGATCAGGAACTGCTCCATCACTTCTTTGTACCGTTCCACTGAGAACAGCAAAGTCACGTTAACGTTGTAACCGTGGGCCAGCATCTCAGCGATGACCGGCAAGCCAGCCGGAGTTCCGGGGACCTTGAGCATCAGATTCGGCCGATTGACACGTTTCCAGATCTCATGCCCTTGCTCAATACTGGCCTGGGTATCGTCGGCTTTGGTCGGGTCGAGCTCTAAAGAGACGTAACCGTCTTTCTTGTCGCTCTCGGCGTAAAGAGGGGCGAACAGATCGCAGGCCCGCTGAACGTCTTCCACCATAAAATCCCAGCAGGCCTCCTCTTTGCTCTGGCCCTTGGCGGCCGCGGTTCTGAAGGCTTCGTCGTAGGCGTTGCCGGAAGAGGCGGCCTTCTCGAAAATAGTGGGATTGCTGGTCTGACCACGCAGGCCCCAGCTGTTGACTTTGTCCTTGAGCCAACCCGAATCGAGCATCTCCCGAGAGAGCGAGTCGAGCCAAAGGGAGACTCCAGAGTTATAGATCTCGTCAGCTTTCGCGTTTGCCATGATGGGATACTCCTTATCCTTGAACTAGAGTTCTGAACTTGTCGGCGATGGCGGGACCGGTGAAGCCGAACTTCTCCATATTGGTGTCCCAGGGAGCCGAAGCGCCGAATCGGTCGATTCCGTGACTGGCTCCCTCGTCGGTGGTGTAGCGCTCCCAGCCGAAGGTCACGGCCGCTTCCACCGACAGACGGCGGCGCACCGCGGGCGGGAAGACCTTGTCCCGATAGGCCTTATCCTGTTTACCGAAGAGACCCCAGCTGGGCATGGAGACGACTCGAACCGAGAGGCCTTCTTTTTCCAGTATCTCCTGAGCCTCCAGGGTAGGGTGAACCTCATAACCGGAAGAGATCAAGATGCCGTCGAGCTTGTCGGGATTCTTACCCTCGGAGATGATGTAGGCGCCATGAGCGACCCCCTCGGCGGAAGCGTACTTGCCTCCGGGCGCGAGCGTCGGACAGTCTTGCCGGCTGAGCACCAGGAGAACCGGGCCGCCCTTGTGGCGTAGCGCCGCCTTCCAGGCCTCCCGAGTCTCGTGAGCGTCGCAAGGCCGGATTTCGGTCATGTTCGGCATGGCGCGTAGCGAGGCCAGCTGTTCCACCGCCTGGTGGGTCGGACCGTCCTCCCCTAACCCGATGCTGTCGTGGGTCAGTACGAAGATACTCCGGACGTGAGACAACGCCGCGATGCGGAGGCTAGGTCGCATGTAGTCGGTGAAAACGAAGAAGGTCGCACCGAAGGGGATCACGCCTCCGTGCAGCTCCATGCCGTTGACCATCGCCGTCATGGCGTGTTCGCGGATGCCGAAGTGCAGGTTACGCCCTGTCGGATTTTCTTTGGATTGCGAGGTGGCCACCTTCATCAAGGTCTTGGTGGATTCGGCAAGGTCGGCCGAGCCGCCGATCAGGTTGGGCAAGTTCTTGGCCAGGGCCTGAATGACTTCGCCGGAGGACGCGCGAGTGGCCATCGCCTTGCCGCTTTCGAACTGAGGAAGTCCCTGGTCCCATCCTTGCGGAAGCTCGCCCGAAAGCCACTGCTTGTACTGCTTGGCAAGTTCCGGATGGGCCTTGTCGTAGGCAGCCATCAGCTCGTTCCAGGACTGCTGAGCCTTGGCGCCCCGCTCTTTGATCTCGTCGCGCAGCCCGTCGGTCTCGGCCGGGATGTAGAAAGTCTGGTCGACGGGCAGACCGAGCTTTTCCTTGGTCAAGGCGATCTCTTTGTCTCCGAGCGGCGAGCCGTGCGCCTTCGCGGTGTCGATCATATTGGGAGACGGATAGGCGATGTGGGTGCGGGCCGAAATCAAGGACGGACGAGGATCGTTTTTAGCCGCTTCCAGCGCCTTCTCGATGGCGTCAAGATCGTTGACCACGTCATCATTGAGTCTCTGCACGTGCCAGCCCATAGCGGCGAACTTGGCGTCCACGTCCTCGGTGAAGGCAAGGTCCGTGTCGCCTTCGATGGTGATGTGATTGTCGTCCCAGAAGACGATCAGCTTGCCCAGCTCCAGGTGGCCGGCTAGCGACGCGGCCTCACTAACGACTCCTTCCATCAAGTCGCCGTCGGAGGCGAGCACGTAAGTGTAGTGGTCGACGACATCGAAACCCTCACGATTGAACGTGGCGGCTAAGAAGCGCTCGGCCAGAGCCATTCCGACGGCGTGACCGAATCCTTGCCCTAGCGGACCCGTGGTCGTTTCGATCCCGGGGGTCCAGCCCACTTCGGGGTGTCCCGGGGTGATGCTATCCCACTGGCGAAAGTTGATCAGGTCATCCCGACTGACACCGTATCCCGTCAGATGCAGCAGACTGTACTGAAGAATACATGCGTGACCACAGGAAAGAATGAAGCGGTCGCGGTCGGGCCACTTCGGATCGACGGGGTTGTGCTTCATCACCCGTCCGTAAAGCGTCCAGCCAATTGGGGCGCAGGCCATGGCGGTGCCGGGGTGGCCGCTGTTGGCCTGTTGAGGGCCGTCCATGGCCAGACCCCGGATGGTGTTGACGAGCAGCTTCTCCCGCTCACCGACGACAAGTGTTCCAGTCATCTCGATCTTGCGTCCTTTCAGATATTGAGCAAATTTTTCAGCGAGCGCCTTCGGACCGAGGAGACCCGCGGCCTTCTTTCATGCTTGGTATTGAAAATGCAAAATGGCGGTATCGTCGGTGTAGATCCCGCCAGTGAAAGCGAGAACCTCTTTCTCCAAAGCGTCCACTAAGTCGCGACCTGAAACATCGGAGGGAAGTGAGGTCAGAAATCGACTTACCCGATCGACCCCATAGAATTCCCCGTTCGGGGATCGAGCCTCTGAAACACCGTCGGTGAACAAGATCACCCGATCTCCCGGCTCGAGCTGAATCTGATGCCGCTCGAAGTCGTAGGGCTCGATCACGCCGATCGGAGGATCGCATTCGGAGAAAAGCTCTGGAGCATGCCCTTCGCGCAAGAGAAAACCGCCCTGTTGACCCGCCGAACAGTAAGACAGCGTCCCACTCTCTTCATCGAAGATGGCGTAAAAGATGGTGAGGAACCAGCCCTTCTTTCCATCCCACAGGCGAGCCAGACGCCGGTTGAGACGGGCGCAAACCTCAGCCGGGTCCACGCTGCGCTTGCCCCATTCGTAAACGAAGCTCATCACCATCGACATCAAAAGTGAGGCGCTGATCCCCTTCCCCATCACGTCTCCCAGGCAGAAGGTGACCATCTTTTTGTCAAAAGGGCGGAAATAGAAAAAATCCCCACCCACCGCCGAACACTGGTGAATACTGCCTTCTATGGATACCCTGCCCAGGGCGTAACTTTGACTTATCAGCGAGGACTGAAGCGCCTTCGCCAGGTCGAGGTCGTCCTCGGTCCTTTGTTGAATAGTGGTGAGCTGAACCCATTTTTCCAAAGTGATGGACACGAAGGCTCCGATCAGCGCCAATTCGACCCCTTGCAATAGGGTCTCCACAACCAGTCCTCGAGATGGAAACGTCATATTGCCTAGACCGACCTCGGACTGCCAACTGACCAAAAAATCCGTCAAAATCGTGGCATCGACGATCATCAGCGCGTGTTTGCGGAAAAAGAAGCAGCCGATAATGACGGGGATGACGAAGAGGTCGATCGCCCCTAAAGGACCCCGGGTTGCTTTCAAGGCGGCGGCGAACACGATCGCCAGGGCCACAACGAGCGCGGCCAATACAGACGTTAGGCCCCCGTCGGAGGCCTGACGCTGCAGTAGAAATCGCTCGATTCGTTGGTCGACCGCATCGACCAGCCAGCGCAGGGCTCGTGGCATATGGGCGAGAGTCTTTGAGGCTCGCTCGGAGTTTCCTATGGAACATACCGTCGCGGCAGGGAGTTCTCGGCGATCTTGGTAGCTATATCTCCATGCAACCCATGCCGAGGTTAGTCCTGACGGTCTCGATTCTCCTCAACATGGCCCTCCTTGGTTGGGTGGCCTACTTGATGGCCTATGACCCCGTGGTGGCAACGGTCACCACGCAAGCCGGCGCCGTACGCACGGTCCTGGCCGGAGTAGTCAATACCGAGCTTGCCGAAAGGCATGGTCAGGAGGTTCAAAGCGATCTGGTGGGGCGGGCGCTTATCGATCTCGCGGCCGAGGAGTCGCATATCAAACTCGACCAGGCCGAGTTCGACGCGCGTTGGAAAAGCTGGCTGGCCGAACCTGGAACTCGAGGACGCATCGAGACGGGAGAAACCACCGAGGCTGATCTGCGGGACCGTTTGGTCACGCTGGTCCTCCTCGATCAACTCACCTGGAACAACTACAGTCTCAAAGAGCAAGAGACTCAGATGAAAGAGTATTTTGAGAGGTACCAGCGCAAATTTGAGCAGCTTCACTTACGCCACATTCTGGTGGAAAACCAAAAAGATGCCCAGGATATCGCCCAAAGGCTGGCCGCCGGAGTTGACTTCGCGGAACTCGCCCGTCGGTTCTCCTTGGACCCCTTAACGCGGGAGCAAGGTGGCGACATGGGCTGGAAGAGCCGCTCGGATCTGGCCGAGGACCTAGCATCGTTTCTTTTTCTGCTCCCCACGGGAGCGGCCAGCAACCCCGTGTCCTCCCCTAATGGATGGCATCTCTTCCTGGTGGAGGAACGCCGGGAGAGTTTTCAAGACTGTCGCGACCTGGTTCGTCGGGAGCTGACCCGTCAGCGGCGACCTGACACCCTGGACGAACTGAGGCAGCGCTTCACCGTAGAGCGTCTGGACGGAGCAAAACTTCTGAAAAAGTTGCAACGCCCCGGCTTCTTTCCTGGGCAGCAAGCTCGCGCCTTCACGGTTCCGGCGCTTTCACCGTCGCCTTCACCCTCCACGCCAAAATCTCCAATATCGATAGCGAGTCCTTGACACGAGGGGGACCTAGTCGTAGTATGCCGCAATCTAACTTTACTTTTGCTTAAGGAGAGCCCGATGTCTCACATTAACCTCGTGGCCGAAGGGCGGGACGGCGCAGGAAAAGGCGTCGCTCGCAAGCTGCGCGCCCAGGGTCGAATCCCTGGAGTCCTCTACGGACGCGATGCTAGCCCGCAACTCTTCTCCGTGGACGAGAAGACCACGGCCGCCCTCATGAAAGAGCACGGCCTCAACCCTATCATTGAGCTCGAGCTCGGCGGTAAGAAACACATCTGCATGATTTCCGATTATCAGCGCGATGTCTTCCAGACCCGCTTGACCCACATCGACCTCAAACTCGTCGATCTCAGCCATATCGTGATCGCCAAGATCCCCGTACAGATGACCGGTGAGTCGGATGTCCGTGGACGAGGCGGTATCGCGCAGTTGTATCTGCAGCAGTTGACGGTGAAGATTCTACCCAGCGACATCCCCAAGGTCTTCAAGGTCGATGTGTCTCACCTCTTCCCCGGCCAGAGCATGAAGCTCGATTCGGTTGAGCTTCCCGACACCATGCAGAAAGTGGACCCTCCGTACACCACCGTGGTGAACGTGTTGGCCCCGCGCTCCATGGCCGCTCAACGCGGACGATAAAATCAAAGGGAGCAGATCCCGGATAGGGCGAGAGCCATCGTAACAAAGCGCCTTTTTAAAGGGCGCTTTGTTGTCGCCGGGTCGAAAGTGCCTTGCGCTTCGTCGTTGGATTAGGAAATCCCGGGCCAAAGTATGCCGAGACTCGGCATAACTTTGGCTTTCTTTGCCTGGAGGCGCTCTCTGAGAACCTGAAAGACGGAGGAGCGCGTCTGCGCGAGGAAGCGACTCTCCCCCAGCTGGCCCATTGGCAACATTGGGAACTACCCGCGGGAGACGAGGTTATCTTGCTGTGGCCTCTCACCTTCATGAACCTTTCCGGCCGAGCTCTGACGGCGCTCCTTACGAGATATCCCGCGGAGAGCTCCGAGATCATGCTTGTCATCGACGACCTGAGCTTGCCACTGGGGCAGCTTCGCCTGCGTCGAAAGGGCTCCAGTGGTGGTCACAACGGACTCAAGAGTATCGAAGCCACTCTTGGACATCAGGAGTATCCAAGACTTCGACTGGGGATAGGCGGTCCGAAGGACGATCAAGAAGTGATCGACTTTGTCTTGGAGCCTTTTCCTAAAGAAGAAATTCCGAAGGTGAAGGCTGTCACGATATTCTCTGCCGAGCGGATTAAAGAGTGGCTCGAGGGAGTTTCTTTTGACGCTTTGATGGGCAAAGTCAACGGGTGGCGGGGAGCTGAAGAGGTAGAGTGATGATCGAAGTCGGCGTAACATCCTGGGCCGTTTTTAATGGGATTGTCATCCTGTTGCTACTGCTTGACCTGGGAGTCTTTCACCGCAGCGCGGAACGGGTCTCAGTGCGACAAGCGCTTCTCTGGAGCGCTTTTTGGATCTTTCTCTCCCTGGTGTTCAACGGTTGGATCTATCATTCTCAGGGCAGCGAGAAAGGGATGGAGTTTCTCGCCGGATACATTCTGGAGAAGTCGCTGTCGGTCGACAATCTTTTCGTCTTTCTTCTGATCTTTAGCTACTTCAAGGTTCCCGCCGAACTGCAGCACAGGGTCCTCTTCTTTGGGATTCTCGGAGCGCTAGTGTTGCGCGGAATTTTTATCTATTTGGGGGTCACCTTGGTGAGAGAGGCTGCCTGGGTGCTCTATATCTTCGGCGCCTTTCTGGTCTACAGCGGTTTCAAACTGCTAACCCACGACGACGACGACGACGCTAACCCCGAAAACGCTATCGTGCGGGCTTTTCGCAAGCGGGTAAGATTGACGGACGGATTTCGAGATCAGAAGTTCATCGTGGTTGAGGATGGAGTGAAAAAAGCGACTCCTCTGCTTCTGGTCCTAGTCGCCGTGGAGACTTCCGATGTTCTTTTCGCGGTGGACTCCATTCCAGCCGTTTTTGGAATAACCCAGGATCCGTTCATCGTCTACACCTCCAACGTGATGGCCATCCTGGGACTTCGCGCCCTCTACTTCGCCTTGGCGGGATTGATCGAGTACTTTCACTACTTAAAGTACGGACTCGCCTTTATCTTGATCTTCATCGGTTCTAAAATGCTTGGTGAGAAGTTCCTGCATCTTCCCATCGCGGTGGAGTTGGGGATCATTGGGGTACTCCTGGGTCTATCAGTGGCGGCTTCGCTATTTTTCCCCAAGAAGCCGGATGAGGAGATTGTTGAGGCCTTGGAAGAGACGACCGAGTCCGAAGGAGAGCTGTCATGAAAGGTGGATGGCTACTCCTTTTAACCCTACTTTTTTGCAGCTCGATCGCCTGGGCGAAGAATCCATGGTATTACCCGACCGACGCTCACCGTAGCTATGTGAACCCTTATTTGACACCGGCTCGCGCGCTTCAAGGTTCATGGCAATCGCGATTTGACGGGCAGTTGGTCTTGTGGAGTGGACGGGCCATGAAAGTGCGCCGGAATGAGCCTCAACGCCTTATTCTCAACACCGACATCGGCAAGCCGGTCGAAGTGCAGTTCTCCCGGGTGGTCAAGAATCTTCAGGTTGACCGAGAAGGAGATGTGCTGGCTATTAAAGGACATCTACGGCGAACGCCCGCGGGTAAAGTTTATTTGGAAGGTCGCTCGGTTATTCCGTGGCGCCCCGGCAAAGGATTCACGCGCGAGACTCCTTTGATCGATCAGTGGATCGCTTTCTCTCGACCTGAGCTTTCCAGCGCGACTCGCGCCTCGATCTCTGAGGCGATCCGTCGTGAAGCTTCCGCGGCCGGAATGGATCCGCTATTTCTGACCGCGCTCATTCAGATCGAATCTGGATTTGACCCCCGCGCTGTTTCCGTCAGCGGTGCGCTCGGGTTGGGCCAACTGATGCCTGATACCGCCCGAGGGCTTGGTGTCGATCCTAAAAATACCGCCGACAATGTCCGCGGCTGCGCCAAAATGATCGGAGGATTGATCCAGCGCTATCAGCACCGCGCTGATGGAAAGGCTCTGGCTTTGGCCAGCTACAATGCCGGGCCAACTTTGGTGGCTCAGACTTTGCGGGTCCCTCCCTACGAGCAGACCGTCAACTACGTCTATTTCATCGGCTCGCTTCACGAGGAACTGCAGCGCCAACAGCGCTCGCTCCGTTAACCGGCCGGTCGGCGGTTGAGATAGAGCGAGAGGGCGACGTAGTAAATTGGATAGAGGAGCGCCACCGGAAGCCACCATTCAGGAAGGCGCTCGGGAATCGCCACCAGGGCGAAAGTTTGAGCCGCCCAAAACAGTCCCCATACCAAAGTGAGCAGCCGAAATGGTTTGGTCTTGCTTGGATAGATGAAGCGGATGGGGGCGAAGATTAATACGCTGAGAGTTAAGATCAAAATCGTATTGGCCCAGATCGGCCAACCCAAGCAGTACAGATAGAGTGCCACCAGATTCCAGTAGGAAGGAAAGCCGAGAAAGTAGTCATCCTCCGTCTTGGCTTCGACGTTGGCGAATCCAAACGCGCTGGTCAAAAGGATCGGCCCCCAGACAAAGACCGAATCCGGCAGCATGTTCAGCCAGACCATAGCTGCCGCCGGGACCGCGACGTAGGTAAAATAGTCCACGATGTCGTCAAGTCGTCGCCCGTCGATGCGTGGCAACCGGTTCCAAACTTCAAGCTTACGCGCGATAGTGCCGTCGGTCCCGTCGATAAAGATGGTCAAGAACATCCATTGGAAGGCGACCAGAGCTTGGCCGGCGGCGGCGGCCTTGAGGGCTAAGACCCCAAAGACGGCTCCACTGGCGGTATAAAGATGAAGCGCCCAGGAACACCAGAGTAACTTTTTCTCCGTACTCACTCTAGCTGATCCTCTTACGGCGGCGAACCAAAACTCGCTCAACGTCTTCCGTGTCAAGACCTGACAGTTGAGCCAGGCGTTGGATCTCATCTGGAGGGACGGAAGTACCAGGGTAGACGCACTCCTCCACGACAAACTGACCGGCCGCTCGTTTCAAGCTTCGGGCTAGAGAATCATCGAGTCCGAGGTTCATAGCCAGGCCTTCTAGGTATGCTTGCTCGGCCGAGGAGTTGTTGCGATCGGCCATGGCGAGCGCCGCGGCCAGCATATAGATGGTCGGCTTGACCTCGCCGCTAAGCTCCGACAGCTCGACCCCGCTGGGCGGGCCGGCTTGAGTGGCTTCAAAGGCCGAGGAGAAGCGCTCTAGAAAAGCCCGCTCTCGCGACTCGATGCCGTCAAGTTCGGCCAGGCTAGCCAGAACTCGCACCAGAATTTCCCCTTCATAGCGTGTGGTGATGGGAACCTCTTTGAGCTGCCGCTCGAAATCGGTCACAAAATCGGTGGCAACCTCCCGCGCGGTCCATCCCGGACCGTTCTTCTCAAACTCGTGACGCACACTTTTGAAAGCCTCGACGGTCGCGTTGTCGAGTTCGGTACCGCTACGCACATCATCTTTCCCACCGTAGGCCATGCGCCAGGCCGTCCCTTGGACGACGTCCCTAAGAAAGCCATAAGGCAGGAAAGAGCAGATCTTCTGAGCCACCGCGTAACGCGCCTCGTACCAAAAACTGCGCGAGGCGGAATCCAAAAGGCGGTCTCCAAACCCGGTACCGTCGGAAACATAAGCATCGGCCGTCACCTGTCGCCCGGTCACGGGACAGGAGAAGATGCAATGAATGGTATTGCGCTCTTTGTCGACTTGCCGGCTGACCAGAAGCGGCTCAATCTCGGAAAAGGTTACACGATCCATGACGACGGCCTTTCTGCCTTCCTAAGATGCCTTCCTACACCACGCTACTAGCTCTCCAAAGCAAGAAGATCCAAAAATTCGGGCTTTTCGTCCAAAATTCATGGAAGCCCGTCAAATTTGACACCCTCAACATCAATCTGGTAGCTTCGACGAAGTCTCCGCGTAGCTCAGTGGATAGAGCGTTCGCCTCCTAAGCGAAAGGTCGTAGGTTCGATTCCTACCGTGGAGGCCATTCCTTGTCGCAGGTTCGAAAGGCGAAGCGGGGGATTACACTTGCAGCGCCGTCATCACCGCAGCGTCGACGATGTCGGCCGCTTTGCAGCCGCGCGAGAGATCGTTCGACGGCATCTCGAGCCCTTGCAGAATCGGACCGATGGCCGAATAGCCACCCATCCGTTCGGCGATCTTGTAGCCGATATTCCCTGACTGCAGGTCGGGAAAAATCACTACGTTGGCCTTACCCGCCACCGGCGACCCGGGCGCCTTCTTCTCCCCGATCGAGGGAATCAAAGCGGCATCCAACTGCAGTTCACCGTCCACCATCAATCCGGGAGCGCGGTCTTTGAGTGTCTCCATGGCGCGAGTCACCTTATCCACCAGGGGATGTTTGGCGCTCCCCTTGGTGGAAAACGACAGCAGCGCGATACGGGGTTCCACCTCCAAAAACTGTTTGCAGCTCTTGGCCGTGGTCATAGCGATCTCCACCAACTGCTCGCTGGTCGGATCGATGACCACACCGCAATCGGCGAACAGCAGGGCGCCGTTCTCACCGAAGGGACTTCCCGCTTTCTCCATTAGGAAAAAGGAAGAGACCGTCTTTAACCCCTTCTGCAGACCCAAGCACAAAAGCGCGGCGCGAACCGTGTGAGCGGTCGTGTTCGTGGCTCCTGCCACCGTGCCGTCGGCGCGTCCCGAACGTACCATCATATTGGCATAGAACAAGGGATCCGTAAGCTGGTCCACGGCTTGGTCCTTGGTCAGCCCCTTGTGCCGGCGCAGTTGAAAAAAATCCTCGACGTACTGCTCTTTCGGATCATCATAAGCCGGGTCCACCACCGGGATGTCTCCCCAGGCCCAGCCGCCTCGGTCCACTCGCATCGAGATCTTCTTGGGATCCCCCACCAGAACAACCTTCACCAGACTGCGGGCGTGCAGCATGCTGGCCGCTTCCAGAGTGCGATCGTCTTCCGTCTCCGGTAGCACAATGGTTTTGGGATTGGCCGAGGCGCGAGCACGAAGTCGTTCGATCACGGTATGGAAGGTGGTATTTGACATGGCCCGAGGTTTCCCCGAATAGAGCGTAACTCCTCGGCCTCGGGCAGGTTTTGCTCTACGATCCGAGTAAAGGCAACTCGACATAGGAGAACGCACCACATTGCGACCGAAAACGACTTTTTCTACCCTGAGAAAACTCTGGCTGCCGCTTCTGGTCAGCCTTATTTTAACCGCATTTCCCCTTCAGGCTCAGACCGCGGAGCCCGCGGCCGCCCCTGCCCAAACCGAACCGGGCAAAACCGAGCCGGACAAACCTGAGTCGGCCCCGACGGAGCCGGGCGGTTCCACGACGGAAAATCCCGAGCCGCCCAGGAAAGAGCCCGACAAGATCGAGGATCTCTATGCTCCGGACCAACCGATCAGGAAAACCGATTCCAAGACTGAGGAAAAACCTGAACCGCCTCAGAGCACAGAGCCGGTTCTCTACATCACCGACACCGACAATGGGCGAATCGTGGTGATGCAAGGCCTTAAAGGCGAGGGGTTCACCAGCCTGGGTCTTCCCGGCTACGGCCTCGGTCGATTCTTGCGCCCAGCCCAGATCTGGGTCGACTACGCGGGAAGAGTTTACGTCGCCGACAGCGGTAACAACCGTGTGATCCGCATCAATCAGAACGCTTCCGCCAATGAAGCCGGCTGGACCGAAGTCGGAGGTCTTTCCGAGCCCAAGGGTGTGGCAGTAGACGGCAGTAACGTCTACGTCGCTGACACGAAGGCCGATCGCGTCGTCATCTATGACGCCATCGTGGATAAAGCTAAGCCCCGTGAAATTCTTACCCATCCGCAACTCAAGCGCCCCGGAGACCTCTGGATCGACGCAAGCGGAGCCCTCTACATCTGTGGCGGTGAGGACCCCCCCGGTGGCAAGCTGTTCAAAACCTGGGTGGAGAAAGGCATCGCGGAGAAAGAGGGCGCCGAGGCCAAACAGACCCGCCGCTGGGCCGTCTATTCCGGCGATGGCCTGAGTGGATCAAGATTTCTCCCAACCTCGGTGGTCACAGCGAAGGCAGGCGTCCGCTTGCTCGATATCAGCGGGCAGCGGGTCATCAGCATGGCGGATCTCAACGGCAAGCGACTCCGCGAGGACAAGTTCCGCCTCGACCCTCGCTGGCGACTCTCTCGCCCCGCCGGCATGGCGGTCGATAAGGACGGCCGTACCTTCATCGCCGATAGCGGCAATGATCGCATTTTGGAGATCAGTTCCAGCGGCGAAGTTCTAGGCGAGTATGAGATCGCCGAGAAAGATCCCGGAACCATGTTGGCCAACCCCTCTTCCATCTTCATCTACAGTCCCGCTCCCCCACCGCCCCCTAAGGACGACGACGAGAAAGACAGCAAGGGAAAGAGCAAGGGGAAGAACAAGGCCAAACCCAAGCAGTCCGACGATCTGGAGTTCGACAGTGGCGGATTCTAACGCGATCACCCCCTCTCCTGAACGCCTGCCGACCCAGGACAGACACGCTCAGCCCAGCTGGGATGACATCGGTGAAGGCTTCGAGACGCTGGGGAAGGTGGGTCTAGCCATGGCGATCGGCTTCTCCGCCGCCGGGCTCTTTTGTCGCCTGGCTCAACAGGGTAAAGTCAAGGTTCCCAGCCTCTCCGCCCTTTTGGTCAACAACAACAAAACTAACGAGCCATCCAAGTAACTCTCGGTGACAATCGTCACCGAAATCTAATCTCCGTCTTGCTAGAATCCGCGGACGGGGACGGGTTCGCCTCTCCTCGAATAACTAAATTCCAGGAGACCACGTGAACCGTATCTCTTCATATATATCCTCTGTCTCGCCCCAGCCGGTGCGAGCCGCCTCACCAAAACCAGCGGCCGTTGTGCAAACTCCGGCTCTCCCCGTGGACCAGGCCGATTTCCGAGCGGCCGGTCCTGAGCCTGAAATACCGCGAGGAGAAACGTTACCTCCCCGCTCCTTGAGCAAACCTCTCCAAGAGAAGCGACCCGACCCGTGCGCGCCGCTCTTTATTGAAGAAGAGAAGCTCGACAAGGAAGAAACGAAGCTCGAGACGTTAGGTAGCTTTCTCTCCGGCTATCGTCACTACGCACTGCGAGGCATCCCGAAACCGAACGCCTTCTCTCCTGAGCTTCGCGGGCTCTGGAACGAAAAATTCCATCTCTCCCCGCACCAATTTTTCACCACCTTGTTCGACACGCCCAAGGTAAGCTTAGGAAATGGAGAGATCGGTGTGGAAGGAGGACTTGAGAATCCCGATAGGCTGAACCTTGTCATGGATCTCGTGCGCCCCCAGCGAGGCACCATCGGAAGGATGGAGCGAGACTTCGAATTCCCCGCCGACTCCCCACCGGAGGTTCACCACAGCCTCTTCGAACTCAACACCAGTGCTCAGGGTCAAGGGATCGCCAAGGACCTCTTAGCGAACTCCATGCGGCTCTATGACATGGCGGGCATCGGCAGCATCCATCTGACCGCCGGTCTAGACGTCGGAGGTTACGCCTGGGCCAAGTACGGATTTCTTCCTACCTCCGGAAGAGCGACTCGCGACCTTTTCAGTAGAATCGGTGGGCGTTTGGCCAATCTGGACGGGGTTTCCGAGACGAGTCGCCAGGTTGTTCAACGCCTTCTGCAAAGCGAGGATCCCAAGGCCCTCTGGGCCATCTCGGATCTTGAAGGGGTCACGGCCGAGCGTCACGGGCAACGGTTACCTCTGGGCAAAGCCCTTCTTTTAGGTACGACCTGGAAAGGCGTGATGAATCTCGATGATCCCCAGGCGCGCGCCCGCTTCAATAACTACATTTCCCAAACCAACACACGCAGTGCGGAGGAAAGACGATGAATCAGCAGAGTAAACAGACCCTGGAGGGTGCCGGAACCGACGACAGACTTCACCAGGAGATTTTAGCCGAAGGCGGAGACCGTTTTCCCGAGGAGTCGTTCCAGCAACTGCTCTCCGTCGGCGTCACACCGGAGGAAGCCCTCGAGATGTTAGGATACCACCTGCCCTCGGGGTCTTCGAGTCAAGAGAGCTTCGAGACCCCAGAGCAGCGACAGAATCTGAAGAAAGACCACGCTTCCTAAAAGGGAAACCCGTGCCCGCTCTCTCCCGGCGGGCACGGGCTTTTTATTCGCCTTTTTTGACGCGAAAACGGTCTCCCTCGAGCAGCAGTCGATAGCTCTCGCCGGACTTGAGCTTTCCCTTGAGCATATTGGAAGCGACAAGGTTCTCCACCGAGCGCAAAAAGCTACGCCGTAAAGAATCCGGGGTGGAGTGATTCTCGGCCAGAATGATATTGCTCACTTCTTGTTCCACTTTCATTCGCACGGAGCGACGCTGCCACAGTTTCTCTTCCAACTCTCGAGACCAGCGGTCCAAAAGACGCCGGTACTCCGGCTCTTCCAAGGGAGCGAACATCACGATCTCATCGACCTTCTCCGTGACTTCGCTACCCAGACCACGCTCGAGCTCGGGCAGAAGCTCCTGCTCCATCTTCTCGAGATCGCGAGCCGCTCGAGAAGACAAACGAAACCCCAGAGGGTTGTTCCGTTCCAGATATTCGCTGTCGACATTGACCGCCAGCACGATGACGTGGTCACGGAAAGAGACCCGCTGACCCTGACCGTCGGTCGCGAACCCTCGTCCCAGAATCTGAGTGATCTTGGCTAGGGCTCTAGGATGGGCTCGCTCGACGCTTTCCAACAAGAAAATGGAGTAAGGATACTCCAGAGCAAGACCTGTCAAAAGCCCAAAGGGCTCGTCGGCCGACCCGGTCAGACGCTCCACCTCGCCCTCGCCTCCAAACTCTTCCATGTCGATGCGCAGCAGACGCTCCTCGTCTCCATACAAAAGGGAAGCCAGGAGACGAGCCAGGGTGGCTTTCCCCGCCCCTCGAGGCCCCAAAAAGAGAAAGGAGGCCAGCGGTTTTCGAGACTCGGCCAAGCCCGCCCAGGCCCGAGTGAGCGTGGCCACCACACGATTGACGGCCGCGCTTTGACCCACCATCTGCTCGTTGAGAAGATCCCTCGCGCCCTCCATCCGCTCTTTCCAGCGGCGCATCTCGGCCTGCAAGGACCGCTGACCCTCACCTTTTCGAAAATAGGTCCGAGGACGACGACTGTTGCGCTCTCCTATCCTCTCCTCGACCGCGGCCGCCCAGCTGGTCAGGTCGACCTCCAGCCGGGTCAGAAGTTGGCAGGCGTCAGACTCACGGTCGCGCAGCAAGGCCCAAAGAAGAGTCAAGCTGTCGGCCTCCAACCCCTCTACCCGAGCGCTTTCCTCGGCCAAACGGACAATCCCCAGAGCGCGCAAAGTGGGAGGAGGCATCTCTTGAGTGAAGGCCTGATCCCCCTTGCCGACCTGAGCCACAACCTCTTGGCGTATGCGGGACAGCGAAAACTTGTGCTCTCGCAAAAACTTGGCCGCCGCGCCTTCGCGGTGACCCAAAAGCCCCAATAGGAGATGCTCCGAGCCGACAAATCCATGTCCCAACAAGCGACACTCCTCCCGGGCCCTTTCCAGAGTCGCTTCAAACTCGGGTGTCCGTCTCATTCTCGCGTCCCTCTCAAGGTGGGCGCCTGAGGCCAGTAGAGTAAGTCCGACGCCTTATCGATGAGTGTCAGCGGTCGTTCGTACCACAACCAGGCCGGGCATCTCATCAAACGGAAGGCGCCGGCTCGGGCCAGTACCAGGTGGTCCCACTCGATGTGATGCTGATGCAGCGCCAGTAGAGTATCCTCCAAGTCAGGAACCCCGTCGACGTTACCCCGCAAACCCAGGCGTCCCAGAACTAAAAGCCGGCGACCGACCCGAGGAGCCCGTAAGCCGGACAGAAGCGCCACCAACATAGCGAAAGGGACACTTCCCAGATCGCCATCGGCTAAGGCACCGAGAACGGTCGTTTCTTGAGGAGCGGAAAGCGGCGTCGTCATCACTCGAAAAGAACGCGGGAAAAGAGAAAGCTCTGGTAGTTGACCACGGTCGGTGGAGGTGATCTCTCCCAGATCCTCCAACACCCCTTTGGCTAACTCCAAACCGCCGCGCAAGCGGTCTTGCCCCCAGCCGAACAGTTGGTCCTGCTCCTCACGTCCAACCTCGGCCTCCAGCTTGAGAAACAGAGGGGAAGTCTCCCCCGGCAAGGCGACCAGAATTTCGGCTCCCCGCTCGGGAGAGGTAGTGAAGGCTCCGCTCGGGCCGGGCCTGGTTCCATACTCAAGCTTGCTACGAACCAGTGTGGCCAACTGGCCGGATCCGATCTCTCCCATCTCGGTGAAGGCAAGCTCGGCCAGTTCCCACACCGGCGGAGCCTCTGGGAAACGGGTGGCCAGGGTTGCCAGCTCTCCCAACAGCGCCAAGCCCGAAAGCTTACCTTGACGGGCCCGATGCAGAGTCATCAGACTGGCTCCCATCGGATCCTCCTCCCAGACCTCGGGCGCTTGTTTGCGCAAGGCCCCGATGTCGGCCTGGAGGTCCTCTCCCCGGCGAGCTTTGGCCCACAATTGCGCTAGACGCTCGCGCAACTCTCCCTGCTGGTCTTCCGAGGAGACCTCAATTCGGCCCAAAAGAGCGTTCTCGGTCTCGAACACGAGCCGCGCGGGAGGAAGTTGTCCCCGTCCTAACAGGCTTTCGGCCCGGAGACGCTCTAGCCTGGAGGGTCCGGGCGGAAGATCGCTGAGCATACCGATCAGGTCGTCGTAGCGCTCATTTTCCAAAAGCAGCTCAGCCGCCTCGGTCAGCCCCTCGCTGTCGCTGCGGTCGAGATCGTCGGCAGCGGCTAGGAAACTCAACGCCGTCTCTTGATCTCCCTGCAAACGGGCGAGTTTGGCTACCATGATCCGCGCCTTAGCTCCGTTCCAATCCAAGGCGAACCGTTGCTCTTGCCACAGCCCTTCACGGTCGAGCTCCAAGACCCGCTCGAACTCCCCACGGGACAGCTCTAGGGCTCCTTCCTGGTAAGCCAAAAGGCCGAGCAAAAAACGCAACGACGGCGAGTCGGGATCCGACTCTAGCGCGCTCATGGTCAAAGTCTTCGTCTCTTCCGTCTTCTGTTCGCCCAGCTGCTCGGTCACGAAGGTGTAGAGGGCCAGGGATTCCCGTACTCTAGGATTGGGCGCGACCTCACTCCGGCGCACGTACTGGGGGCGTAGCAGGCGCAAGTCGGTCCAGCGGCTTAAGATAACCAGCAGCGTGGCCAAACGGTCCAGAGGACTCATGGCGATGGGATCCGCGTCGAGCCACTGGAAGTAGGCCTCCAAAGCCTCTTCCAGGCGGCCTTCCATCTCTCGGACCAGACCCAGCCACTCCCAGTACAAAGCGCGTAGGTCTGACCGGGGGTCGAGCTCCACCGCCCGCTGATAGGAGGCGGCCGCCTCGTCCACGCGGTTGACCCGTAGGAAAGCTTCCCCAAGCGTCAGGCACAGCTCCGATTCTTTAGGAGCGGCCCGTGTCCCCTCTTGCAGGTCTTCTAATCGCTCTAGAGACGAGGAGAGCCCGTGCGTCTCTTTACTCATGCGCGCCTCGTTCGGGCCCCCTGAAGTGGGAACCTGTCACACCACCCGATCCTATCCAATGAAACTGAGCAGACTGTGCATCACACCGTCGAGGTCCACGAGCACCTCCGGCATCTCGTCGCCAAAACAGGGGGGGCGCCCGGCGGTGAACATAGCCTGGCCCGAGTTAGGAAAACCGGTGGGGATGGCGCTCACTTCGTCGAGCAGGCTGGAAACCAGCGAGGCTGCGCGGCGGGCACCCGGAAGGCTAGCCAGAAAGCGGTTTCCGAATCCGCTCTGGCGAGAGGTTCTTTGGATGACGAGTTCGCTGCCGATCATTGCTGGTGCCTTTCGAGGTACTTTCTTGCTCTCAACTTAGGACAGTGCCGTCCGATCCCATGCCGAGATGGGTCCTAACTCTTTTCCGAAATATGAACAAAAGGTGTCCGCTCGTTCATAAAAAATTCATCTCTCGTCGTGACGAAACTCCAGGCCTTTCAGCTGGGCTCTTATCGGATAGATCCGCCGCTTCTGTTAGCTCCGATGGCGGGGCACACCCATGTCGGATTTCGCACCCTGGTGCGAGAGCTGGGCAGTTGCGGTTTGGTCTTTTCCGAGCTGATCTCGAGCCACGCCCTGGAGATTGCTCCCAACACCCGCAAAACTCGGGAGCTCTTCGATTGGTCCCCGCGAGAGACGCCTTTCGGGGTCCAGTTGTTCGGCGGCATCCCCGAGGAGATGGCCAAGGCCGCTCGCATCGTGGTGGAGCGGGGTGCGCCGGTGGTGGACATCAACATGGGCTGCTGGGTCCCCAAGGTGGCGAAGAAGGGCTGCGGTGCCGCGCTGCTAGACGACCTTCCGCGCGCCGCCGAGGTGGTCAGTGCCGTCTGTGAAGCCGTCGAGGTTCCCGTCAGTGTCAAAGTTCGTATCGGATTTCGCCAGGGTGAGCCCACCGCCGTTCCCTTCGCTCAGGCGGCCGAACGCGCCGGAGTTTCCCTAATCACCGTGCACGGTCGCTACGCCGACCAAGGGTTTAAAGGAGAAAGTGATCACGACGTAACGCGGCAAGTACGCCAAGCCATTGATTCCCGGGTCAAAGTGATCGCCAACGGCGACATCACCGACCTGGAGACGGCCCGCCGAGTTGTCGAAGAGACGGGCTGCGATGGGCTGATGCTCGGTCGAGCGGCCCTTCATCGTCCCTGGCTCTTTTCCGAGCTCGCCGTGGGTTTGTGCGGGGCGGTAGTAGGCACGACTATCACCGATCCCGTCGAGATCGCCCGCCGTCATGTCCAACTCTCGCGCGAGCTGGTGAGAAAACCCGAAAAATTCCTGGTCCGCGAGCTGCGCGGCCAGCTCCTTCCCTACCGCCTCGGCGCTCCGGATGACGCGTCGGAGGAAAAGCTACGCGCCCAACTTTTCAAAGTGGAAACCTTCGAGGACCTGGAAAAGCTCTTTAAGATAGCTCGGACCCTTTCCGCCGACGGGGTTCGCTGAAAAGATATCGAATCCACTGTTTATGGGCTACACCACCGTCTACGAAGTCACATCCGAAGCCTCAGTTCCCGACCTTCTTCCCATCATCATCGGGCTGGCTCTGATCCTCTTCAGTCTCTTGTTTTTCCTCCACCCAAGAGTCAAAGCCTCCACAATCATGAAGTGCTTCGGTTTGGCCTGGTTAACACTGGCGACCCTATTGACCGCCGTAATCAGTGGCCTGTCGATATACGACAAGTGGGAGCTCAACAAAGCCTACAGAGGAGGTCGTTTCACTGTCGTGGAGGGCAGGGTGGAGAACTTCGTCCCTATTTCCCCAGGGGGCAAGGGTACGGAGACTTTCACCGTCGACGGTGTCCGTTTTCAATATTCGGACAACGAGATCACTGGAGCTTACAACAAAACTCTCTCTCACGGTGGGGAGATCGCTCCTGATCGCACAGTGCGTCTTAGCTATGTCGAAAACCGACGCATCAAGCGCAACCTCATTGTCAAAGTGGAGGTCTCGCCTAAAACTGATGGTGACTGAGTAGGTGGAATTTCCAGGTTGACTGAACGTCAATTCGTTACAAAGCGTAACATTTCGTTTACATTGGCCTCTTCATGACGTCTCGCCGGTTATTCGTCCCGTCTATCTTGAACTCAAGATAACCGCACCACAAGGAGACGTTCCATGTACCTCAACGCAGCTAACTTTGGTTCCCCGGTGAACGGTATGAACCTTATGAGCCAGAGCAACGCCAGTACAATGTTCGGCGGCTCGATGCTCGCCATGCAGCAACAGTTCTACGCATTGATGATGGGGCTGATCAGCTCGCTCTTTCAAAGTAGTTTCGGCGGTGGCACGATGGCCAGTACCGGAGGAATTCCTCTCCTTTCCAATTTCGGAGGCGGAGGCATCGGCGGTGGACGTGGGATTAACGGCTTCCTCGGCGGCCTCTCGGGCTCGAAGGACGGAACCGGAAAATTCGGTACCACCCCGGCACAGCCCGGCGGAAAATCAAGCTTCAACGTCGCCTCTTTTAACGTCCTGGGTTCCTCCCACACCGCGCCCGGCGGCAACAAGGCCGGCAGACCCAGCGGGGTGTCGCGCATGCGTGGCGCCGTCGCGGCCATGAAGAGCCACAACATCGACATCGCCGGGATGCAAGAATTTCAGGGAGACCAGAAAAAGGCGTTCCAGCGCCTCGCCCCTGACTTCGGAGTTGTCGGCTCCAACGACAATGCCATTGTCTACAACAAAAAGAAGTTCCGCTTAGTCGAGAAGAGTTCGTTCAAGGTCCCTTACTTCGGAGGGAAGATGAAAGAGATGCCCATCGCCAAGCTGCAAGACAAGGCTACCGGCAAACAGGTGTGGGTCGTCAATATTCACAACCCCGCCGACACCAAAGCCCACCCTCACAACGCCAAGAACCGTGCCAAAGCCATCGCCATCGAGCAAAACTTGATGCGCCAACTGCAGGCCACCGGCATTCCCGTCATCTTCACGGGAGACTTCAATGACGGCAAAACCGTCGACGGTAGCATGGGTCGAGTCGGCATGAACTCAGCGGCGCCTAAGAAGGCGCGCCGAGCGATCGACTATATCTTCGGCTCGTCCGGGGTCAACTTCTCCAACTACTCCAACGACCAGCGCACCAAAGCCAACGGCACCAGCGATCACCCGCTCATCGTGTCCACCGCCACCATCTGAAGGTTACAACTTGAGAATGTGACGCCGGTAGGACCAGGCAGGACCGTTGACCACGAGCTCACCAAAGCTCGGCTCCTCCCCGCCTCGAGGGGAGCTGATACTTCCCGGGTTGATCACCGTGCAAGAACCCCAGTCCGCTCGAAACTCCTCGTAGCGTCGCTTGTGGGTGTGACCGTGTATTATCACATCGGTGTTCTCAGGAAATCTTTCAACCACCGACTTCGTGTGGTCCAAAGGTAAGTCCCAACCGTGAATCATCCCGATATAGACCCCTTCCACCTGGCGACGCACGGAATGAGGTAAGTCCTCGCCGAATCCACGGTCGCAATTCCCCCTGACACAAAGAACGGGAGCGACTTCCCGTAGGGCCTCCAACACAGAGACGTGAACCACATCTCCTCCGTGCCAGATTCCGTGAAAGCCTCCGCCCCGAAGCGCCCTCATCATGGCTTCCACGAAGGGGTCCTGGGGGTCCCAATAGTCCCAGTGCGTGTCCGAGACTACCGCCAATCGAACCACTAAACGATCTCCAGAACGAGATCAAAGCCCTTATCGTCGGTAGAAGCCAGGCCACTCCACCATTCGGCCCACTCTGGAGTGGGAGCATCGTCCCCCTCCCTTTCCTGGCGACAGATCTCGACACCGAACGCGCTCACGGCTTCCAACAGGCGTTGGGCCGACTCGGGGAGATAGCATCCGTCCTGCAAGGCTGTCGACGAGAGCGTCAAGCGCAGTCTTTCGTTGCGCCAGTCCCCTCGTCGTCCCGGACGACTGCAGGCCGAAACAAAGGCGAGCGTTAGTCGCGCTGACTCCTCCAGGGCGTCACGGCGTTGAGGGTCAAGGCACCGAATCTCCACCGATTTTTTCAAATCACCACCACCCTGTCGGTGTCGAGACAAAGCTCGGCCAGTCTTTCCAGGCCGACCAACTTGGCACCGGGAACAAAAATACTTTCCGTACCCAGCCCCCTCAAGCGAGCGCAACGCTGGCTAACCCAAATCCCCACTCCACGCGCCCTCAAAGCCTTCCACCCTCCGGCAACCGGAACAGTAAAGCCGGGCTCGTCGAGTCTTTGACCGTTGAGACCCTGGTAGACGCCGTCACCCCGCATGAAGACCCAGGGGGGCTTCTTTGGACCAGGCTTCCCCAATTCGTCCATACACTGCTCGAAAAAGACCTCGAAGCCGTTACGGTCCTGAGGAGAACTCTGTAATAGAAAACCTACCGCCACGACGCCCCCCGCTTAACGTACTCCGCATAGATTTTTTCAGTTTTGGCCCGCGATCCATCCACTATGGCTTCGTCCCATCTCGCTTAAATATGTCAATATTAGGCACTCGATGGTCCTTGCCATAGCGGCGCCTCGCGATCCAAATTCTGCAAAAACCTATGCGGAGTACGTTAGTTGGCCGCCACCTTCGGCGCATAGTGAGATCGCACGTACTCTTCCACCATCTCCAGAAAGTCCGCAGCGATGGTTTTGGCATCGCCCTTCAGAGTCGCGACCTTCTCACCGTCGGCATAGACGGGGGCACTGGGATGCTCTCCAGTCCCGGGAAGAGAGAGGCCGATATGAGCTCCTTTGGCCTCGCCCGGTCCATTGACCACACAGCCCATCACCGCCACCTTCATCGACTCCACTCCGTCATAGCCGGCTTCTTGCCACGCCTTCATACGATCCTTGAGGTGACCCTCAACCTCGATGGCGAGCTCCTGGAACAGAGTGCTGGTAGTTCGCCCACATCCGGGGCAAGCGGTCACTCGAGGGGTAAAGCTGCGCAGTCCCATGTTCTGCAAAATCTCGCGGCAGATCTCCACCTCCTCGGTACGAGGGGCGCCGGGTTTTGGGGTCAGCGAAACTCGAATGGTGTCGCCGATACCGTCGTGAAGTAAAATTCCCAGGGCGAGCGCCGAGCTGACCGTTCCCTTGACCCCCATGCCCGCCTCGGTCAGGCCGAGATGAAGAGGGAAACGGGTGCGTCCCGACATCTCTTTGTAGACGTGGACCATCTCGGGAACTTCACTGACCTTGGTGGAGAGAATGATGCGGTCCTTGGGCATTCCATATTCGACCGCTTGATTGGCCGAGCGAACCGCTGACTCCACCATGGCTTCAAGAAAGACGACCTTGGCGCCCTTAGGAGAACCCGCGGCCAGGTCCGCGTCGATTAGCTCTTTCAAAAGAGCCTGGTCCAGCGAGCCGCCGTTGACCCCTATGCGAACCGGTTTGCCGTACTCGATGGCGGCCTCGATCATGGTGCGAAAGTTGGCGTCGTGCTGCTTGCCGACCCCGACGTTGCCGGGATTGATGCGATACTTGTCCAGAGCCAGGGCGCATTCGGGATAAGCCACCAGAAGCTTGTGCCCGTTATAATGGAAGTCCCCGATCAAGGGCGTCTCGTAGCCCGCCGCTCGAACCCGCCTTTTGATCTCCGGCACGGCCTGGGCGTTCTCATCGTCCTTGACGGTGAAGCGGACCAGCTCGGAACCCGCCTCGGCGAGCTCGATGATCTGCTTGACGGTGGACTCCACGTCCGCCGTGTCGGTGTTGGTCATACTCTGAACGCGAACGTCATTGGCTCCGCCAATCTCCACGCTTCCGACCTTCACCGTGTAAGTATTGCGCAATCTGACAGTCATACCGGCCATCTTTCCTCAAAAAGTTCTCGGCTAAACAGGTTTTGAATTATTCTCACAGCACGAGATCCCTGTCGAACTCCTCGCAATGAAGAGACAGGCTTTAGACCGGTTCTCGAAAGTCTTGTCGCGGTTCTTCCCGCCCTGGGGCTCCCCAGCTACGTCACTCATCAGTTACGGAGGTCCACTCTCCCGTCTAGCGGGACCGAGGCGCGCCATTCTTCGCTCCTTGTTGGGAAGCCCCAGGACAAGAATCTCACGCGGACAAGACTTTCGAGAAACGGTCTAATATGGGGGCAGCAGTCGGCGCATGGCGCATGCCATCAGGGCGGGCCCCACCACCAGATTCCTGGCAAGACATGCGGCAAAAGATGGCTCCTCGACGTCTCCTTGCGCTAGGTCTTGAAGAGTCCGGCTATTCAGTGGCCAATCTCTCAACCCACTCACCCAGTCCGCTGGAATCCTCTCAGGTCCATAGGCGGCACCCAGAATCCCTCCGACCAGCGCCGCCGTGGAATCGCTATCTCCCCCGCAGCGAATGGTGTCAACCACCGCCTCCTGAAAGCTTCCGTCTGAACCGACGACAGCGGCCAACACCACCGCCATGGTGTGATAGATGAAGCCTGAGACGCCGGCGCGATACCCCAAAAGCCAACAGAGCTCTTGAGGAGAAAGCGCGGTATTCTCAAAAGCACGAGTCACGATATCTCGGCATTCCCGGTCCTCCACACCATGGACAAGCCCTTCTTGATCGCAGGTACCTTCCATAAGTTGCCGAGTCAGACGGGCAAGAACCAGACTTCCCCAGTAGGCCCTGGGATCAAGGTGGGTTACCTCGGTGCTCACCTTGATCAGCGCTTCAAGTGTGTCAGGAGTTCTCCCGTGGGTCCAGGCCGCGATGATCGGAGCCCGCATGGCGGGACCGTTGCCGGCCGATTGGGCGCCACTGTGGGTACAGCCGAAGGTCAGACGAAGCCCCGCCTTCAGGGTGCCCATGCCGATACCCGGCGGTAGAGTCCAGAACCACCTCCGTATCCCTCGTCTCATCCACCGGCGGAACTGCTCGGGATCTCCTTGACTTCGCTCCAAGGCGACCAGAGTCAGCACCGCGTGCTCGGTATCGTCGCTCACCAGCCCGCGTCACCCCAAGAGTTGAAAGCGATCCATGCGAGGAAAGAGCTTCCTCTGCCTTTCCGGGCTCAACCCCTCGGCCGGCAGTCCCATCGCATCTCCCACCGCGGTGCCTAACAGGCACCCCGCTATAGCTTGCTGAGATCTCATACATAGGCTTACGCTAGCCGAGCTTCTCTGGTTCACAATGAAGCCCTTAAAATGGCAGGGCTTCCAAATAAAGTTTCAAATAGTAAACTTCGGAGATGTTTGGATTTCTTAAGTTACAGAGCTGCGCCCTAAACCCGGAAGAGCGACTCATCTATCAGAGCCATTTCTGCTCGGTCTGTCATGCGATGACGGACTTCGGAGGTAGGCTCTCCTCGCTTTTGACGAATTATGACATCACGTTCTGGCTTCTCCTCGCCTCGGCCCTGGAGCAGCGCCCACCCACTCAGCTTGAGCAGCGTCCCTGCACCGCCCTCCCCTTTCGAAAAGTCGCGGTCCGTCCTCTAAGCCCAGAGCTAGCCCGAACGATGGCCGCTCTCAACCTGGTTCTGGTTGAGTCCAAAGCCAGCGACGACCGGCAAGATGGAGAAAGGCTCAAAGCGGGGCTGGCTCGCGCGCTCTACGGGAGACGTTTTCAGAAGGCTCACCTCCATCTTTCAGAGATCGGGTTCCCATTAGAAACGCTCCTAGCGCTGCCGGCCGCTCAGGCCAAGGTCGAGAAAGCCCAGGATCCCACTTTATCGAGCCTCACCTCCCCCACGGCCGAAACTCTGGCCGAGGTCTTCGCCGCCATCGCCAGTCACCACAAGCTGCCCGAGCTCGCGCCGGCTCTGCGGAGCTTCGGCTCAAATCTCGGCACCTACCTGTATCTGTGGGATGCCGTCGAAGACCTCACCAAGGATACCAAAAAAGGCCACTTCAATGCTATCAATGCCGCTTGTGGTGGCTACCTCAAGAGTGCGGGCGAGCTCATGTCGGCGAGCCTCGACGAGCTGCAAAAGATTCTCGACGGATGGGCTCTCGGTCCGGAAGGCAGACTCTGCCGCCAGCTGCTCGCGACCTTACGCCAACGATGCCAAGCAAAGCTCCAGTCGGAACCGACATCGTCCCTGAAGGGGCCTCGTCGTCGCTTGGCCCAGGCGGGGTTCGTCCACAAAAGTGATTGTGAGGTCGGCTGCTGCGACTGCGGTTGTTGTGACTGCAACCTCTGCAACTGCGACCCGTGCGGAACAGACCACAACCAGTGCTGTGAATTCAACTGTTGTGATCTGAGCGAATGCTGTTGCTGCGTTTGCAGCGACACTCGACGCTCCTCCAGTCCTTGCTGCCCGTGCGACTGCTGCGGCTCTGGGTCCTCGGGAGGTTGCTGCGATAACAACAACAGTCATACCGATCATATTGTTGTTCATGGCAGCACTCACGACAATGTACGGAAAAATCCACCAAAGCGAGGCCTGTTCCGACAACTCGGAAAGAAAATGGGATTCATGATGCCCGGGGATAGCAACCGGCGGTGCCCGAGCTGCAATCTGTCCATGGTCGAGCTCTCCGTGGGTAGCACGGATCTCGAGGAGTGTCGAAACTGCGGAGGAGTCTGGCTTGACGACAAAGAGATCGACACTCTGGTCAAGCTTGCCGAACTACCGCACAACCTGTTGAATCGCTATCCCACCGAGGAGCGAAGTAAGGTCTACCCCCGTGGGGAAAGGCCGTGCCCCGTATGCGAGGGCGGGCCCACCCTGGTCAATGTCCCCTATCTCGACGTCCCGGTGGAGATGTGCCGGACCTGCCACGGATTCTGGCTCGAGCACGGAGTCCTGAGAAGAGTCATACAGGCCAAACGCTCCCCCGATCGCTTGAGTAAGGCTCACCAGCAAGAATGGCGCTGCCCCTACTGTGAAACCGTAGCCAAAGGCGGCAGCGACACCTGCTCCGGCTGCGGCGCTCCTCGTCCGAAATCCGGCTTCACCGGGAAGCTGGCTTAGTCGATGAGAAGGAGATTCGGAGCCTTCACACTGATTGAGCTGATGATCTCGATAGCGATCATCACGATCTTTCTTTCCATCCCGTTTGGCGCGCTACAGAGTTCACGCTCTCTAACTCGAGAGGACGACTATCGTTGGGCTTTGGCCAACGCTAGAGCCCAAAAATCGCGTCTTCAGGCCATCCCTTTCGAACAACTGCCTCCCGAGCATCTTCGCGTGGCTTCCGACGGCACCGTCAAGCTTTCTCAGAACGAGATCATCGAGGGCTCACTCACCGTCAACGGTAAACCTCACCAGGTCGACAAAGATCAGCCAGGGAGGCTTCTCGTTGGAAAACAGTTCGCCGGACAAACTGTGACCGTGGACTATCAGTTCTCACTTCCCGAACAGAACGAAGCTCACTTCGTCGACGACCAAAGCGCTGTTCAGCTTCGAAATCTTCCTCTACTCAAGGTTGAGAAAGCCTGGTTGGTCCAGGGTGACCGATGGACTCCGATCGTACCGGAGACCGTCGATCCCCAGACCGGTCGCCTTACCTTTCCCAAGCTCTCCTCGGGCTCCCTTGTCGTGGTGGACTACCATGGCAAGCGGTGGCGTAACCTGGTCTCCAGCCGTTTTCTCGACTCTTCCTTCCGTCCCACGGCTCAACCCACCGGGACCAAGCTGCTCGAAGTCGGCGAAGAGTACGGAGGAGCCTTGCGCATGAGTCTTCCGATGATCAAGGTTCGTCCCCAATGAGAAAACTTCGAACAGGATTCACCTTAGTGGAGGTCGCGATCGTTTTGGCCATCCTTACCATCGCCACCTATCCCGCGATAGCCATGTTCGAACAACTCAATCGAAGTTACCGGCGAGCCATCGCCATCTCCGACCTCAAGACGCAAACCCTGGGGGCGGTAGCCAAGATTCGCGCCGCTGGTATTGGAGGCGCACCGATCAAGATCGACCCCGACCAACGCGGCGCGACCATCGCCGCAAGCAAGGTTCGTTGGACCGAGCAAACCGTGCTCCTCGAGCGAAACGGGCACTCCGCGCCGATCTTGGAAAACGTCCGCCATTTCTCGTTGCATCGCCGGGACGGCGTTGTCTACCTGACGGTGGAACTCCAAAGCTCCGGGCGCGAGGTTTTCGACTACCGCAGTGTCACCACTTTGTCTGGAAAGTCCCAATGAAGCGCAACCGAGCCATCATGCTCCCAATGGTCCTAGGCGCTATAGTTCTGGCCACCATTTTATTCGCGGCCACCAGTTGGGCCACTCGACAAGCGCGCCACCGCCTCAGTCTTAGCAAACATCAAGAAGCCGCCGTCTGGTTAGCCGAATCCGGCATCGAAGTCGGAAAAGCTCGCTACGCAACCGGCCAATTCTCTCCGGGAGAAAAACTCCAAGCCAGCTTCTCCCAGGGTCGATTTGAGGTTTTACTGCAGCGGCAATCCGGGCGACTGGAGCTCATTTCCACAGGGTACGCGGGCTCCCAGAAGCATACCGCGCGGGTGGAGGCCGACCGTTAGATGTCGTTCTCCCTACAAAGAGTCGCAAGGAAAGCCTTCTTTCTCTGGCTCTTCCTGTTCCCTGTTCAGGTCATGGTCGCGGTCGCCTATCCCGACCTCACTCCAACTCTCAGCCTGTTGTCCAAACTCCTCATCCTGTTGGTTCTGTCGCCCGGCTTTTATAACTGGCTCCGCGGACGAAGTGTTGAAGACGATCAATGCCTTTTTCTGGGCGAGCTCAGTCTGCTCACGGCCAGGGATATCCCTTTAGATCAAGCCCTGGCCCAACTCGCCCAAGCCCGCCGTCGACAACTCGCCTTTCGCTTTGCCGCTTTCACTCCGGTGCTGACGGAAATCTCCCGCCGCGTGAGTTCGGGCTCTGGTCTGTCTGAGGCCATGCGAGGATTCAAGGAGATCCCCCAAAGCTGGGCTGACTGGCTACGGGACGCGGAACTCAGGGATGACGTCCCCAGAACTCTGCGACGTCTGGCCGACATCGAAAACACACGCTTGAGACTTCCCATCCTCACTCTGCTACGAGCTCACTTCCTTCTCGTCATGTTGTTGGGCGTCAGCTTTTTCCTGGCCGACTATATCCTTCCCAGTATGGTCGAAGTGCTAGAGCAAAGTGGATTGAATCCGGCATGGTCGACTCAACTTATCTTGTCGGTCAAGAAGGGAATGGTTCCTCAAGTTCTTCTCTTTCCATGGAGCCTACTGGTCCTCTTCTTGTTTCTCTCCATCCCTTTCCCAGGAGTTCGAGACTGGCTTCGCCAGATAGCCTATTACCTACCCGGCTTTCGCCGTACTCTCAAGTCCGAGCAGCAAGCCCGTGCGACAGCGGCCATGGCGGTAGCCTCACACCTCGGCTTCCCCCTCTCCGAGGTTCTGTCCAGCGCGCGGGCAGCCACCAACTTGCGTGCCTACCGCCGTGCTCTCACCCTTAAAGAGGGAGACTCCCTGTGGGAAACCTTAGCTGAGCGACCTCAACTGTTCGACTCCCGATTGCTCTGGCTTTGCCGTCAAGGAGAAGCCCTCGACCGCCTTCCCGAAGCCCTCGAGGCGGCCGGCCGTAGCCTGGAACAGGAGTATCGCCAACGCTCTCAGGAGCTGATCGTGGCGCTCGACACTCTCGTTCTGTTAGTGCTTGGAGCAGCCGTCGCGACGGTCGCTATCGGCTCGCTCCTGCCCTACTACCAGTTCATCGATGCCGCCATTTTTGGAGTTCTTCCATGAAACTTGCTCAAACCTCGGCCGAGACGGCCCGCCTGGCCCGCGATCTTTCAGGACTTCTAGAGCTGGGATACCCCTTACTCGAAGCCCTGGGCAAGCTGACCGAAACCTGTGACGGAGCTTTGCGTGATCGTCTTCAAACACTCATCGAGGAGGTGCGGACCGGCACCTCGGTGGGAGAGGCGCTCATCCGCCAACCGGGCCCCTTTCCTCTCGCTTTCGCTCAATCGTTTCGACAGGCGGAACTCGGTCACGACCTTCCCCAGGCCCTTCGACTGACGGCCCAGGCCCTGGAAGAGACCTCCGAGCGGATGACCGCGTGCACCCTAGCTTCTCTCTATCCAGCTGTCGTAGCGACTTTCCTAACTTTCATGCTATGGATCATGATCGCTTACCTAAGCTCTGAATTCGATGTCGCTACCAATTCTCTTCAGGCCCAGCCTAGCGCGCTCTCTCTTGCCTACAGTCAGCTTGGGGCGGCGCTTCGACACCCTATCGGTATCTTCACCATCATTCTGGGGCTCACCGCGGTCTGGAAGTTCTTTACCGGGAACTCGTCTTGGAGATATCGCCTCCCTATCTACGGGCCCTGGCTTGCCAACTCGCAAGCCGTTCTCTTTCTTCGCTGGTCCCACCACCTGATCCGGCTTGGAACATCGCTTCCTCAGGCCGTCAGGCTGGCCGCCGATGTCGATTCCAGTCCGCTCGCTCCGGTCTATCATAAGGTCGCTCAACGGGTCGAACGAGGCGATAGCCTGAGCCAAGCTTTGGACGGAGTCAAGGTTTTTCCGTCTATGGGAGTGTGGCTGATCGCACAGGAGCAAGCTAGGGAGTCCATGGACCTTCACTCGGTGGCCGACTTTCTCAGCTGCGAGCTCGACACCACTCAAGCTCGAGGCACGGCGGCTATCGAACCTGTGACGCTTCTTATCGTCGGACTGGCCATGCTCTTCACTTTTCTCGCCACCCAGGGCGCTATGTCGGGAGTGATCGATGGCCTCGGATAAACCTCTCGAATTTGCCGAAGCCGCCCGAACCCTCGCCATGCTGGTTCGCCTCGACCTCCCCTTGAGTGAAGGGCTTTCTCATCTGGGCGATCCCAACGGGCCTTGGCCCAAGGTCGCCCAGCGACTCGAGCAAGGAGACGACCCGGAACAAGCGCTCCAAGAGATTCCCAAGGTCCCTCCCCTGTTCGCCAGCCTGGTCAGCTCCGCCCTCGCCTCCCCTACCCCGGAACCGCTTTTGCAGGCACTTTCCCGCTGGTTGGAAACAGCCGACCAGGTCCGAGCTGAGGCCCGCCTCGTCATGACCTATCCGCTGGCTCTCGCCGCCTGTGTCTTGGCCGAGTTCGGTATCCTTCTTTGGATCGCCGTCCCCGCGGTCGTTACCCCCTGGGTGGGGAGCGAGAGCTCTATCCTCGCCACCATCTGCGGTCTCCTCGGCATGGTCTCGCTGCTGGCATCGCTCGCCCTCGTGATCGCCTTTCGGGGCGAGCGAATCTTCACTTTGGCGGCCCAACTCCCGAAGTTCAACCAGCTCCTACGACTCGTCGATCAGGCGCTCTGGGCCAGGGCGATGAGCGCGCTTGTCGCAGCTGGGGTGGAGTTGCCGAAGGCTCTGACAAGCGCGGCATCGGTCATGTTGTCGGCCGAACTGCGCTCTCGATTCCTCACTCTCTCCGAGAGCGTGAGCGGGGGCTCGCATCTGTCTCAAGCTCTCTCCCAGCTTTCCCACATCGATCCCCATCTCCACTGGGCCGTGGCGGCCGGAGAGTCGCAAGAGAATCTGCCCGACTGTCTGCAAAGAGCGGGCCTTGAGATCGAGGTGCGTCTGCGGGCCCAGGCCGCGATGCTTCTCAAGATGCTGGAACCTCTGGCCTTAATCCTCGTCGGCCTTCTCACGGCCGCTCTGGTGGTGCCGTTCTGGCTTTCCCTCTACGCCACTGCTCAAGGTTTCACTCCGTGATCTCTGAAGAGTTTTCCCACCTGACCGTTCCGGCGGACACTTTCGACGCCCGCCCCGCCATCGCGTCCCTTCTTCGCTACGCCCGCGAACGCCGCGCCAGCGATCTCCACCTCTCCCCAAGAGCTGACCAGGTTGAGCTTTCCCTTCGCCAGGACGGTGTTTTGCGGCAACAAGCCGAGATCTCACCGGAGGTTTACCAGAGACTGGTCGTCGGCATCAAAAACATGGCCAAACTGGCGAGCTACAAAAAATCGCTTCCTCAAGACGGCTCGATGAGAGTCGAGGATCTCGAGGTTCGGGTCGCCACCGCTCCCACCGTTTTTGGCGAACGCATCGTCATGAGACTCCTGGCCCGTAGTTCCCAACCCCCAGAGCTAGCAAAGCTTGGATTCACCCAGGTTCAGAACGCGGCTCTCCAAACTCTGGTGGACCGCCCTCAGGGACTGATCCTGACCACCGGCCCGGCTGGAAGTGGGAAGACCACCACGCTCTTAGCTTTGATGCGCTGGCTCTACCAAGAGCATCGCCGGCGGTTGAGCGACGACAGCCAGGCCAGCCTGAGCGTGGTCACTCTGGAAGATCCGGTGGAGTTCGTCGTCCCCGAGTTTCACCAGACCGAGATCGCCGAGGCCATGGGGATGACCTTCGCTGAGGGACTGCGATCCCTATTAAGACAAGATCCCGAACTGGTTTTGGTAGGAGAGATCCGAGACTCCGAAACCGCTAAAGCCGCTGTCCAGGCGGGTCTTTCCGGCCATCTCGTCTTCTCCACCCTGCATGCGGGGGACGCGGTCGGTGTCATCCCACGCCTTCAAGAGCTCGGAGTAGCACCCTACCAGCTATGCTCCGCCCTAGCTGGAATAATTTCCCAACGACTGCTACGCAAAGTCTGTCCCGGTTGCCGAGGCCGGGGATGCCGTGAATGCGACCAGAGCGGCTACAAGGGCCGCGTCCCCATCGCGGAGATCCTCACATTTCATGACGACCTGGCCCAGTTGGTGCTAGATCAAGCTCCCTTGTCCGCCTTACGTTCCAAAGCCCGCGAACTCGGAATGCGAACTCTCCGAGAAGCCGCCTTGGAGAGGAGCAACCTCGAGGAAACCGATCCCCGCGAAGTCCAAAGAGTTCTGGGATAGCCTACGCTCGCTTCTCGAAGGCCCTGCCTGTGAGGGTAACCTAACCCTCAGTCCTTCTCTTCGGCATGCAAAAGTAAAAACTCAGACTGAACCTTCGTGGTAGCAATCGACTCCGATACTAAACGATATTCTAGCGATGAATTAGGTCGGACAAAATGCACCTTACGCCTGAGATAGTCAAAGGTCAGCACGCTTGGAGAGTTTAAAGTCACGCTTGAAGGTCGCCCAAATGCGACCAAGACTTGGGACACTGTCATCTGGTCGGCCAGGGGAATTTTCGTAGGTCTGCGCGGCAAGTCCATCGACGCTACTTCCGCGATGATCTTTCGCGCATCCTGATCCCGGTGGAGCTGTTCATCGTCCTCCGTCGTCCTTCCTGAGGTGCTGGTCAGCAAACCCACGATGGCGACAGGCAATAGGATTGGCGAGAGAAGACAGCAGCCTGGAATGGTCATAAGTCCGACGTAGACAGGTGACCCACCCATCAAGGAAGAGGCCAATGAAAATAGCAGAACCAGCGTGCAGATGTAGCCAAGCCCACGTAGAATCGCAGTTTTTTCTCCGGCTAGAAACAGCCGCGACCCACTTTCGCATTTCTCATCGTAGTGAACCTCGACGCGTCCTCCCAGCGGGTACTTCCAGCGCACCATTTCCCCGGCCGAGCGCTCATCTCGTTGACGTTCTGCGATGTAAAATCCGCGCCGGAGCTCCCCATCCTTAGTCATAAACAGGTATGTCAATTCCAGACTCACGAAAGAGTCTCTACCGTCCTGGTAAGGGTAGAGGCGATAACCGTCGAAGGTGCCTTCCACCGACGGCCAAAACCATTTCGAACCCAATTGGACAGCCTCGAACAGGACTATGCTCAAAGCGATCCCTAGGAGGATGGTTACAGCCTCAAATCCATGCCGCTCCCGCTTTGTCTCAGCCGAATCCACCTCTCATCAGTTCGAAGCACCAGAACAAAGACCTTTCAACAATAAACTTATCAGCCACTCGCTTCTCCAAGGATTAATCGGCGACCGGGAATTCCACCCCCGCGATAGATGTCGTCGATGTCGAGTTCGCACGTGATGGAGTGGAGCGCCATCTTCTCGCCAGCGCCGTAGGTGGAGGAGGTCCACTCTTTTCTGGCGCTCAAAGCGTGGCGTTCGACCATGACCGTCCTTTGGGAGACCAACAGGTACTCCTTGAATGAGGGCAAGCTCTTGTAGAAAAGAAACTTCTCGCCCCGGTCGTAAAGCTCCGTCGTTTCAGACAAATCTCGACCACGAGCGTGGCGTCGAGCAGTGTATCCTTTCGATCCGGCATTCTTTTGAGAGGTCCACAGACGACGTACATGTCGGGATAGGTGAAGAGCGCGTGCTGAGAGATGTGGAGTCTGACATCAGCGCCGAGAAGTTGACAACTGGACCCACGGAGCGCTCCCACCAGGGCGTGAGTAAGGTTAGCGGAGATCTGGCCGCGCTCGATGGTTCCTCCGGACATCGAAAAGATCTCACCTCGATAGTATTCACTCTTGGTTTCTGCCTTCTCCTCAATCGCTAGAGATTCTTCGGGCGTGAAGAGGCGACGCTCTCGATGGGCCAGCATACACTCAATCTATCAGGCCAGAGGGAGAGGTGCGAAGTCCCGGCTCGCCACTTTAAGAGATTCTTGGAAAATTCCGAGAACGCTGGCAAAAGTGAAACCGAATGGCAAATTTTCGGTAACATCTTTTACAATCCTGATACAAGTAGAGGTCTTTTCAGCTGACCGCGAAGGCGCTACTTTCTGGGTAAGAACTCCGACCAAAAACCGAGGCAACGCGAGATGATCAAGAAGACCGGAATCAAAGCCAAAGCCGTGGCCAAACCCGCCGTGGAAACCAATAAAACCGTCAAACAGGTGGACAAAGTCGAGGCCAAATCGGCTCAGGCCGTGAAAGGCGATCAGACCACCATCTCTCCTGACGCCAAGGACCAGAAGGTTAAAAATCTGCCCAACCTCGAGGCGATGTTCGAGTCTTCCGACGACAAGAAGACCGAGGGCAAGGAGAAGGTCGAGCAGGGCGAAAAGGCCGGCAAGACCGAGAAGCCTGAAGAGAAGAAATACCCGCCCGAAGTTCAGCAGAAGATCGACAGCCTCGAATCTCAACTCAAAGAGGCGGAAAAGCGGGGCGACAAAGAGGCCATCGAGCGTCTCAAAAAAGAGCTTGAAAAGTTGAAGAATCCAGGCGCCGAGCCCGGTCAGGAGGGGGCCGAAGGCGGCACTCCCGGCGTGGGGGGGGCCAATGAAGGCGGCGGTACTCAGCCCGGCGGTGGCTCGCCCGCGGGTGGCGGATCACCCTCTGAAGGGGGCGCTCCCGCTGGCGGTGGGACACCTTCGGGAGGTGGGTCTCCCGCTGGTGGTAGCGCTCCCTCCGAGGGTGGCTCGCCCGTGGGCGGAGCCAACGAAGCCAACGCGGGCCAACAGGCCAGCGAGCAAGAGGTCAACCAGTTCATCCAGTTCGCTGCTCAAGCCTACGGCGTGAACCCTACCTTACTCAGCGAGATCGCCCGTCGGGAGTCCAACTTCAACACCGGCGACATCGCCAACAACTGGGACAGCAATGCTAAGAAAGGGACGCCCTCTAAAGGGATGTTCCAGTTCATCGAGCCTACCTTCCAGTCCATGATGCCCAAGGCCAAAGAAGCCAATCCGCAAGCGTGGCAGGGCGTGAGCGAAAACTGGACCGACTGGAAAGCCCAGGCTCTGACTTGCGCCTGGGCCATCTCCAGCGGAAAGGGCAGCCACTGGTCCACCTATAACTCGGCCCTGGCCACCGCGGGCGGGAACCCCCGCGCCTAAGATAAGTCCACCACCATCTCGCAGTCGTAATCGTGGACACAGGCGTGGACATCGTGGATGTATCCAACACATGGGGGCGGGGGCGAACACTCTCCCTAAGGTCTGAGGATTTAGCGAGATCGCACCTTAGTATCGATAAGGGTTACCCAGGGGTCGTAGCTAACGTCCACTCAACAACTTTAGAGTCCGCTGGTACGCCTCGGGGGAAAGCTGAGGTCGGAGTTCATGGAGTCGATCCAAAGTTAGCGACTTGCTCTCTCCATTTTTGAATCGAACTTGGGACCCGCCATGCGGGTCTCCCGGCAGGTCGACGAAGAGAAGCAGAGGCGCCTCGGAAGCGCTTGGCTCAGGGACGTTGTAGACGGTCGATTGCCAGAACCAATCTGGAACATCCAGAGTGAAATAGGGCCTGATCTGATTCCAGTCATTAGATGGGTAAGCGCCGTTATGATCGTTGGGATAATCGACGGCGATAGCCATCTCAAGACGGGATAAAACATTGGCAAGTCCCACGATCCTTTCCGGCTGGGTGCGCCGGTACAAGTGTGTGCCGACGATGCTCGCCGAGGCCAAAATCACTACGATAAGGAGATAAGGTCGCCATTTAACGAGGACGGAACGACTCATCGATGCGCACTCCCTCCTCAGACCAGGCGTCGCTGAAGGCATTGTTGATAAGGCTTTCGATTCCCGGCTTCACCGCTTTCGACGCGTGCTTATGGACATTGGACAAAAATAACGCCTCGATGGTGTAAGCTGAGGTCTCGTCGGCCAGGCGCGAGCCTTCCCTGCCTGTGCGCGCCAGGTGTGCATGGGTGGCTTCGTGCATAATAGCCGAGGCGAGATTGGCGAGAGCCACCTCTCCCATCCGGTCCGCCGTCTGGAGCTGGCTGTCGAAGGCCTTCTCATCTATCTTGTTCGCTTGAAAGTCGGCTAGCACCTTAGAGACTTGCCCTCCCGTTGAAAAAATTCGGTCTAATCCGGCATTCGCGGGATTGAGAGTGATCCACTCCTTACCCAACCCAGACCTTTCGTACTGGGCCACGTTCTCAATCTCTCCCGTGACGAACTGTCCCTTATCCAAGTAGTCTTGAGCGGTGGCCAGTATATCCGGGTCGATCCCTTTCTGGAACTCCGGCCTTTTTGCGTAGTCGAGGGCCGCCCGCACATAGACTCGTTGTTCGGGGGAGAGCTCACGGGTGGATCCTAAAGAGTTCCAGGAGAGAAGCACGCCATCGACGTTTCCAGACTTTTCAAGACCACCATCCGATTGCCGGGACCCCGTGGTCGAGCCATTTCGTGCCGCTGGAGGGAAGCGAAGCTCGCGCAACTTTCTATCTTGCTCTCTACGAGCATCCAGGTCGATATCTCCGGATGTTGGAACAAATCGTCCAGAACCCTTGAGGACTCCTGGGATTGGCGATCTCCGGTTGGAACGACGTGTCTATCGATCAATGAGAAATTCAGCTGCGGGGTGAGGGTTGTGAGTATAAACCCAAGATGACGGAATTCCCGATGGAAATCAGTGACGGCTTGCTTTACTTTTGGTGAGAATGATCACTTCATTTGGGTTCCAGCCGACTGCGGAGGCGCTATTTTAGGGACAACCGAGGGACATCGAGCCAGGGTAACCTGGCTCGATGTCGCAAACTCATCCGGTGACCAACCAAGGAATCGACCTCCGATCGTTTCTTGCCGACCAACAGAACGAAGGTCAGCTGGATTCCCAAGGCCAGTTCACAATCTCGGCGGAGAAAGCCCGAGAGAAACTGGCCGCCTTCTCCTTGCCGGGAGAGTACGACTGGGTGCTCAAAATTGTCCAGGCTGTGAATCTGTGGAAAGCTCCGAGATTGGTCGTCGCCCAGACTCGGGTCGCCACCTCCTTCACCTTCGCGCCCGCGACTTGCCCTGAACATACGGAGATTCTGTCCGCGCTCACTCAAGTGTCTTTAGAGCACACGAATCCGACGCACGCGCTCTCTATGGCTCTACGCTCCCTGGTCGAGCAGGTCGGCCTCTCCTTCGTTCTGGCCTTCGGTCCACAGTCGGCCGCCAGGCCTCCGATCTACGCCGGTGACGACACCAGTCAGCTCAACCCGAAGACCTTGGCCCTTTGGATCCGAATTCCAGGCCAAGGGTTGCGACTCACGGTCAGCCATTTTCGAGGTGATGAGTCGTTGACCGGTCGGTACATTCCGACCTTCACACAGGTGCCACCGCGTCACCTGAGTATCTTGCAGGCTCTTCAGTGGAACTGTGTCACGTCCTCGGTTCCGATTTTCTTGGAGGGTCGAAGACTCAACGACCCCACGCAGCTTTCCGAGGTGGGCTTCTCTCCCGGATTTCGCGTCCTTCGAGCGGCTGTCTTGTCTGGAGGAGACTCCAGGGACGCCAGGCGGACACTCTTGGAGGACTACCCCTGGGGAACTCTCAGTAGCCGAATCGCGACCCGTGGAACATTTTCGGGGAACGAGCCGTGGTATCTGTTGCGAACCCTCGACTGGAGTCACTTGAATGAGGTGATCGACGTGGAGACTTTCGAACGAAAGGTCGATCCGAAACTGCGCCCTCCAGACCACCGCATTCTTGTCTTCCGCCAGGGAGTAGTCTGCAGTACCTACAGCATTATCAATTCGTCCTGGGGCACAAACCTTACTCTCGCCGTCCCCGCCGACCATCAGCGTAGCGATCTCAGCGGCCTTCGGGTGGAGCTGGGGAAGTCACAGCGGAAGGCCATCGACAATATATGGCGTCGGGTAGGAAAAGAGCTCGGCAGCTACGGGGCTCAAATCGCAACCCTACGCGAATCTCCTCCTCAAGACACCGACTTCGCGGCTTCGGCTGAGGAACTTGACGACATCGGCATAGGCAACTCCGTCTTCACCGACTCCCTTGGCACCACTTTAAGACGGTGGTTTGGCAAGGTTTCCTCAAAGCATCCGCTAGACTCCCAAGCTCAACTGACTGAGCCGTTGTCGCTTGCCTGGCAACGCTTCGTGCTGGAAGACCTTCGAAGAGTGACATCCGACCTCCACAGTCCCCAGCTCAGCCATTTGCCCTCCTAGTCTATAGCTCCACCACGATAGGTGGATTGACCGGCTCATAGTCGTAATCGCAGGCGCAGGCGTTAACGAAGGTCGTGCCGTCTTGCTTCATCATTCCGTATCCGTCGTGGATATGTCCGAACACGTGAAGGCGGGGGCGGACGCGTCGAACGTGGCGAGCCAGGTCCGCGCATCCAGTGCGCTCATCGCCTCTGTTGCGGTCAAGGACATCCAGGGGAGGCCCGTGGGTGATCAAGATGTCGATATCTTCGGGAATGGCCTGCCACTTGGCGGCCAACAGCGGGCCTCGAGGTAAGTTGAAGGCCCAGTTACAGAACTCCGGCTGCCAGGGTGACCCAAAAATCCTCAGTCCCTCGATGGTGATGGCGTTGTCGCGCAGATAGATCGCTCCGCTCTTGACCCACATCAGAGCGTAACGCGACTGCTTCTGCCACGGCCAATCATGATTACCGGCGATGAACACCTTGTGACGATGAGGTAGCTTCGCCAACCAAGCATCAAACTTTCGAACCTCCGACTGGCGACCGTGATTACAGTGGTCACCGGCGTGGATGAGAATATCGCCGTCGAGAACCTTCACATAGTCGTGCAGTCCGTGAGTGTCGCTGATGCAAACGACGCGCATGGGAGAAGTCTGGGGCTACCCTTCCTTGACCGAAGGAATAGCTGGATCGGAGGTATTGAGTTCTTCAAACTCGGCCTCTCGACTGGCTTTACGGCTCTCTGCAACTGTTCTTAGTGCGTAGGGGAGACTAATAAGGATGCTCCAAATCAAGATATCGTCGAGGGAATGAGCAAAAGGCATCAGAGGTCGATAGCCCTCGGCCTGGTTATTCGTGACACGCCAAACCAGACACATCGCCGTGAGCGGCACGTAGGCCCGGGCCATCAGAGGTAGATAGAGAAACAAGAGGAAACGCCGGAGGCTCCAGGGCTTAGTTCCATTTCTCTGGGAGATTCGGCGAGCGATAGAACTTAGCCAGACTAGAGTAATCCCAAACAGCACGAGGATCACTGGAATCACCACGAATAGCCCATAGTAAATCGTACTGGCGAAAATCAATAATCAACCCTCCCTTTGCTGTCGTTGATCTTAGCCGAGCTTCTCTAAACTAGCAAGGCGCGGTTCTTGTGACAGAGGTTAGACCCCTCATTTTTGCCCCTTCCTGGTCACGGAACCCACTGCCAGACTCGGATGATTCCAGTCCCGGAGGGAAAAAACTCCGCGTAAACCCCGTGATGGATCGAGGTAAACTTATAGCCAACCCGGCCCGACGTTGTGACGACGGTTCCGAAAGCTCTGTCGGGCTTCTCTGCCCTACTGAGATAGCTCAATCCCCTACTTGGACATACGCGACTCGCTCCGTCCGCCGCGTCCACAAAGAGCAACTCCTCCTTCTCATTCTTGATAGGCCTAATCCACTCTCTACCAATCAGGCGGCCGGCATTCTTTAGCTCTCGGCTACTCTGGAGCCTGCTCAGCCTTCCGGAGTCGAGGGGGAAATGATACGCTAGCTCCTCACAGCCGCGATCATTTTCGAAGTGAGTCATCTCGGTGGAGATCGAAGTGATCCAGCCGTATCCATTGCCGGTCTCGTAGAGATTCGTGAGGTACGAGTGTGACATCGGAACAGAGGGCTCTAGTCGAAGCAAACGGTCCGCTTGCCGGGCAAGAAAGTAGATCGTGGCATTTCCATCCCTCCGGCAAAAGAAGAGGTCTCCATCCTTGCCTACCCCGAAAGGTTCGAGTCCGTTCCCATCCCCGATCGAGGGGATGTCGCGTGGCCGAGTGTTCTGAGACAGTAACACGATGCGCTGTCGAGAGAATACCATGAGTTGGTGACTACACCAGAACACGCGCAACCGTCGAAGGCTGTCGGCCTCCGTTTCTCCAGACTCAAGGGTCCACTCGACCACCCAATCCGGTTCTTTCATCGAACCTTCGCTTGTCATTCCCTTATACAGACAGCTTAACATCTATCCGCAAGAATCCACGAATCGCGTGCGGCTAGACCCTAGACCTACGGAGGGTGATGACGGTGAGCTCTGATGGGATGCCGATTCTCAGTGCGAAGCCGTGCCAAAGAGCGGTGCCGTTGTTGACGTAGAGCAGCATCCCGTCGACGTTGTAAAGACCCGAGGCAAAGCCGTTGTTGAATCGCGCGACGAGGCGATTGAGTCCCAGGACCATCCCGCCGTGGGTGTGACCGGAGAGCTGCAGGGCTACTCCGGCCCGGGCGGCTACAGGCGCTGACTTTGGTTGGTGGTCGAGCAAGATAATAGGCACACCGGACGGAACGCCTTCCAGAGCCTTTTTGACGTCGGGCTTCGGGAGATCGAAACGCAGTGAGGCGGAGTCGGTGAGACCCGCGATCACGATGCTCGACGAACCTCTGCTCAACTGAACGTGACTGTTGGAGAGTCGAGTCATTCCAAGTTCCTGGTAGCGCAGCATCCAGCCCTCGTGACCGTAGTAATACTCATGATTACCGGTGATCACGAACACTCCGTCCTTGGCCGTCAGACCGCGAAGCGGCTCGACATCGTCTCTTCGAGCATCCAGACTGCCATCCATCAGATCTCCCGTGATCACAATCATGTCGGCGTTCTGGGAGTTCGTCTTGGCGACAACCTCCTTAGCCCAACGGGCCGGAAACAGCCGGCTCAAGTGTAAGTCGGTTAACTGGATGAGCCGGTATCCGTCGAACTCTTCGGGTAGATTGGGAATCTCGATCTCGATCTCTTTGACAGGGGGCACTCTGATCGCCTGGCTCACCCCGAACGCCGACAAGAGAAGTGCCGACACGGCGATCACATAGCGCGCCTCGACAGGAGGAGCCAAATAGGCTCCACTGAGTAATGACCGAGCGAGAGTGAGAAGGTCAAGCATGGCCTGGAAGGTGGCCAACAAGAGAACAGTACCAAAGAGCGCGTTGGCCACGATTCCGACAGCTCGTGGCATCTCCGGAGAGAACGAGGAGCCGAAGAGGTAGCGACTCAAGAAGTGGTGCTGCGAGCCTACAAAAAGAATCAGGGCGAGGAGAAAAATCACCCCCGGTTCCCAAGGCAACGGGAGTAGAAACCGGAGAACCACAAAGAGCCACATGGTCCCGGTGACTACGGGGAAGAGCACCACCGGGTTTCTCCAGCGTTTGAATGTGCGGGAGCTCGCATTCCCAGCTTGAGTCATGTAGGCAGGAAACCCTCCGATGCTCGGTCGGTTCCTCTCTCGTCGGAAGATATCGCTTGGAACTGTCCAGTCCTCGAGGAGTCTTGTCGCTACATCAATGAATGGCCGACAGGGACTGATGCCTACCGTAGGTTAACCTTTTCCGTCGGCGAAGTTGAAATGATCGGGTGATTCGGACACCGAAGCATCGAGAAGGCAATGCAGTTGGTCCTTCTCATAGGCCTCCCCGGCAGTGGTAAGACCACATTCTACCGCGAATACTTCGCCGCGACTCACCTTCACGTCAGTAAAGACGCGATGCGAGGCAAGCGCAACCGGGATCGCAAGCAAGGAGTTCTTTTGGAGGAGGCTGAGTTGGCTGGCCAGTCCGTGGTGCTCGACAACACGCATCCGTCGGCCCAGGTCCGCGCTCCTTGGCTCGCGTGGGCTAGGGAAAGAGCCTGGTCTGTCCACGGCTACTATCTGTCATCCAAAGTCGCGGATTGTTATTCTCGAAACGCTGCCCGGACGAATGAGGACAGAGTCCCGGACGTGGGCTTTTACGCTATCGTGGGTTCATTGGAGCTTCCAAGCTACGCCGAGGGCTTCGACAAGCTTTTCTATGTGCGTCAAGTTGATGGGAAGTTTACGGTAGAGGAATGGAGAGCCGGCTTGGCAGCGTAGAGGGACAGGAGTGCATTGGGAAGAGTATGAGAAAGCCGGTACCAACCCCATCACGGGAGAGAGCGTCCTGGCGACGCGTCGCCGTTTGAAGATTGATGAAGAGCTCCCAATGAAGGAAGAGTACAGTGCCTATATCGGTGAACTCATCGTTCAGAGCCTTCGCTGATGTTCGATTCCAGACCTCGGCCAACGCCTCGCCGCCTGAAGCCCCCCGGTGGAGAGCTTGTGATCGGCGGGCGCTCTCGCGATCTTAAAGACGATGCGATGTCTCAAGCCGTTATCTGAGGGGGGAGAGGCTTGGGTCCTCGCTCGGTATAAAGGAGCTTCTGATAGGTCGCTCCCGACTTCTGCCGGGATGATCTAGGTCGAGTGGTCGTCTTGCCACCGGTCTTCCGTGGACCCTTCGCGCCTGGAGCCTTGGGTTTTTTATTCAAACCAGTGGTTCCGCTCGTACCGGCGGTCTCACCTTGAACCGACCCGGCTCCGCGACTTGGAATGCGCAGCTTCTGACCGGGGAAGAGCTGATTCTTGTCCTCGAGCCCATTAAGCTGAGTGATCTCGTCGTGAAGTTGGGAATCGGAATACTCCGCTCGAGGAAATCCGTTATCTCGAAGAATCGAGGAGATGCTCTGTCCAGGCTTGACCGTGACTTCCTTGTAGCCGCCCTCGGAGGCTTCCGAAGTGGACTTAGAAGGGCTCGCGGTGGCGTGCACATGCTCGTGTTGAGCCTGTTTCCAGTTGGATAGGTCTTGGGCGTTCTGACAGTCGCATTCGTTGGCCTGGCCGCCTACGAAGAGGTCTTCCGTATTGATTTCAAACAGGTTGTGGGCGAGCTCGTGAACTCCCTCGAGTTTTTTAGCTTGAACCTGATTGCTCAGATTCATAAGTTGCTTTTGTTGTGCGACAAGCTGGGGCATTACGTTGTTGAGGCTACCACCGGGATCTAAAGCCATTTGAGTGGACTCCGTTCTGTTGTTTTCTGAGAGCAGAGTACCGACTCGTCTTCCGAGCCGATTACGAAAACTTGAACGTCTGTTAACAAGTTGTAAAGCTAGGAGAAAGTCGGCACTCAAGGGTGGAGCGTCGTTCCAGGTCCACTCCGTTCGTGGTCGAAGCGACGCGTCATATGGAGCATTTCGAGAAATCCTTATCCCGAGGCACTCATCGAGAACGGATCGCCTTGATGGTGGAGACGGGGCGACAAGCACGCCAAAAACCCGAAGTTCGCGCCAAACTTGTGGAGCTGTCGAAAACAACTCCTCATCTTCGCCAGATGAGCCTGTTCGGCTTTCAGGCCGCGGGAGACGGAAAGAATCTGTGCCGAATGGCCTCCGAGGATCCGTCCCGACGGCTGCGTTGTCGCGCCCTGAAAGCCGCCGCGAGCGTCGCCGCCGACGAGGAGATCACCCAGCTTCTCGACAGATTGTCGCTCAAGGAAATTCGGCGAGGCCTGCGATGGTTGCACCAAAGAGGTCGCCAAGAAGTGATCGACCGTTGGGTCCTGAGCCAAAGTGAAGCCCCCACCGAAGCCTTGGGGTACTCATCCCCTAAGGCACTCGAGCCGAATCTGGCCCGACTGCTGGAGCGGGGAAGTCGCGTCGTGTGGCGTTGTATCGCTCTGCGCCAGCCGGAGTGGGCCTCTTCTGTTTGTCTCGACGGCGATCTCGACTCCACCGCCGTGACGCGAGTGAGCACCGTGCTCGACACTCTAGCCGACCGGCGTTGGTCCGGCCTGTGGGAGCTGTGGCGCAAGGCCGTGGAAGTCGGCTACGAAGCTATCTGTCCGAGGCCAAACTCTTCAAGGCTTGCCCCCTGGTGGCCACCGAATGGGCCTTTCAAGAGTATCCCGAGGAAAAAGCCAACCCGTTCATGGGTACCTCCGGAATGCCGCCTTGGCCCTATCACGAGGCTCACCGAAAATACTCGACCGAGCAACTTCTCCAGCTTTACCGCCGGGGTGAGCTCTCGATCACTTATCCCATGTGGAAGAAACGTCCTCTGCCCGAGCGGCTGACCCTCTGGAGCGAGATTCGTTTTTCGCAAACCAGCCAGGACGGAACGATTCAGCCGGTCTGGCTGCATCGACTCGACGTGACGAACCGAATGGAAACGGCGCGAGAACAGAGCCAGTTGCCCAGGGTCGAGCTCGACTATCGTTGGCAAACAGAGCTTTTCTCGATGTTCGGCTGGGACGAAGCGCTACGCCGTCTCCAGCCGCACTTGTCAAGTCCCGAAGTCGAGGTGAGAGCCTTCTCCTCTCAAGCCCTGGCTGGTATCGCCCGCCACCAGCCGGAGCGACACCTGGAGGTTCTCGCCATTCTGCAAGGGAAACGCAACGAGCCCGATCCGGTGCGCTCCGCTTTTCTGCAAGGATTGGCGGACCTTCCACCATCGCGTTGGAAAACGGAGCATCTCGAGCCGCTGGCCGATCTCTTGGATGCTCTACTCAAAGCCGCCGACGCCTCGGCGGTGAGCTTCCGTTACGCTGAAGCTCTTTTGCTCCGCCTCCTGCCGTCGCATCCCGAGTTCAGCGCGACATGGCTTGCCAAGACTCTTCGTCATTGGGGCACTCCCAGTGGGCTCTCCTGGCAAAACGAGCTCTCCGGTGAGGAGGCTCAAGAGCAGGTCGATTCGGCTCTTTCTCCCCTCCTCTCGGACTGGTTTCGGAGCGAGCGCTATGGAGAAGCCTTCGCTCTGGTGGAGTCGCTGGGGGACAAGCTGGAGAAACTGCCTCAGCTCCTGGAGCTGGTCGTCTCGCTTTGTGATCTGAGCCTGCCCTTCCCCTCCGGCAACGCGCTATGGATCCTCTCGTGCAACGCGCCCGAGCGGGCCCGCCAACTGGTTCCCGAGCTACTCGAACAAGACCCATCCTGGGTCTCCAAGCCATGGGTGCAAAATTTCCTCCACCGTCATCGCCAGGATCTTCTCACGCCCTTTCTGGGCACGAACGTAGTCCATGGGAAATTCGCTACGGGACAGACCCGCTGGGTCCTATCGTTTTCTGGAAGCTTTTGGCGATGGACACCCGAGCAACAAGCCCTCTATGCCGAGCAGCTCGCGAGGCTGATTCGTGACCAGAGCCGAGACTTTCGAGCCCAGCGGCAAAGCTTAAGGTCGCTCGCCGGACTGACCGACCTGGAAACTCCGGAGACCCTGGCCAGGACCGCGAGCCTGCGAGAAGATCGTCAAGCCCTTCGAGATGAAGCCTTGCGCTGTCTGGCTCGGGTGGAGGACGGCCGAGGGCTCCCCTTTTTGGTCGAAGCTTTAGACGACGAACGCGCTCGAGTCGCCATCTACGCGCTGCGAGGGGCGGTCTTGGCTATGCCAGCTCAGAGCGCGCTCGAGTTTCTACTTCAGGTCAAAAGTTCGAAAGTCACGGTTAATAAAGAGGTAGCTCGACTTCTAGGAGACCTGCCTCAAGCCGTGGGCCTCCCTTCACTTTTGCAGCGAGTTGAAAGCGAAACGCACCGCGATGTTCGTCTGGCCATCATGCGAGGACTCTGGCCCCATCTGGACCGAGATGAGGTCTGGCCGCCTTTTTGGGAAGCTCTGGGCTCCGACGACCCGGCCGTTGGTATGGCGCTCGCCGCCATTGCGACGGAGAGTCTTGGACGCGTGGGACGAGAGCGCGTCGTCTGCCTTTTGGCCAAACTTCTGAAACACCCGTCGGCTCGAGTGCGCCAAACGGTCCTGTCGCGGCTCTCCGCCCAGCCGATCAGCGGTGTGGCGGTCGAGGACCTCCTGAAGGGATCTCGAGATCTCCTCTCCCATCGCCAGATGGGCTTCGCCGCCGCCTCGGCTCTGGTAGCTCAAATGCTCGCGACACCCGACCAGTGGGAAACTCTCCTAGCTCAGGTCTCGGCCGATCGATTGGCCCTCAAGACCCTGGTGCAGTGCGTCCGGCATGGTGTTTATCGTTATCATCGACAGCCAGGTTTCGCTCAAGTGAAACTGGCGACCCGGCGCCACCTGGCATCCGACCAGGAGTTGCTCCCCCTTTATCTGGAGTTCTTGGCGGCCACGGCTCCTTTCGAGGAACTTCTCGAGGAAGTGGAGAGGCTCGTCTCCGATGAGTCCGCAGCGCTTGAGATTCTGGCCGGCTGGAGCCAAGTGCTCTCCACCCACACCTACTGTCTGGGTCATCCAACCTATAGCCTGCTGCGCGATCGCTGGTCGGATCGATCTCAGCCCGTACTCCGCCGACTCCGGCTGGAGACTTTGCTGGTCCACGTTAAGGGCTTTGGCTGGACCCCGGAGAATCGAGCCGATCTGGAGCAGTATAAGGAGGACCCCAGCTGGCTGGTTCGCTGTAAGGCGGCCTTCGTCCTCACTCCGCCCGTCAAATGAGCTTTGGTTCCCTGCTTGTCGACACAGCCCTGATGGAGGTCGCCCAGGGGAATCCTAAGGGAGAGAGAAACCTCCTAATATGCGAGGATGGGTTGTGTGCGCGCTGCTTTTAGCTGGTTGTCAATCCACGCCGCCGGTCAAGGTGGTGGTCAATGCCACCCCCATACGTGTGGAGACCTCGCAAGCCGAGCCCCCTGAAGAGAAAAAGCTCGACCGTCCACCAGCGGACAGGGCCAAGGACCTGTCCCGTCCCGAGGAGACCTATCAGCCGGACCCCACCTCTCGGCAACCGATCCGCTTGCGGGAAAGCGAGGTGGCCACCACTCCCCCCGCTCCGAAACCGAATCCCCCCTCAGCCTCTCAGTTTCCGGCACCGCCTTACCCCGTAGCCATACCCCAGAATCGAAAACCGACCCCACCCGTCGCGCAACCACCGTCCCCGAATGTCCAACCTCCGCGACCCGCCTATCCCGTTCCCCAAGCTCCGGTCGTCGCCAACCTTCCCCCCGCCCGGCCTCGCCCGCCGCTGCCTCCCAACGCCAGACCCACGGGATATCCTGGGGTCCCTCATGCTCCCCTGCCACCTGGAGCGATGTCGCCTAGACCTCCGCAACTGCCGGGACAAGCGACACCTCATCAGAACCGTGGTTACGATCCTCAACGGGAACGACAGCTCGAGCAGGCCTACCGCCAATCCCGGGCCGACGCCTTGAATCTGAAGTACCACGGCGGGCGCGCCGTCCTCGACGCCAACTCTCCGCAGGTCACTCTGTCGGCCCAGGCTCCGCTCCCTCCCATGATGCCCCCCTCAATCCCCGGTCACTACGGAGTGGTCGACGCCTTCAAGGCCAGTGAGGTCAAGCGCCAAGAATGGCAGAACTATCGCCAGGCTCCCATGAACCCTTCGGTCCCTAGACCCATGCCGCCTGGAGTCCCCGGCCGGTTCTAAGATCCTGCGCAGGCCCTTACTCTCGAAGCCATTCTTCGATCATAGCCTCGATCTCTTCGTGAGGGATACCCTCTCCCCGCTCAATCTGATCGAGACCCAACTGGATCCGAGCTTTAACGTCATCCGGAGGTTCCAGCAAAAGCTCTTTCTGCTGTGATTGGTCTATCACAAAGCTGATAAAACTCCCGATGGTGGGCAGTTCGCTCTCCGGAGCGGCATCAATCAGCTTTTTGAGGTCTGAGCGTTTCATGTTCCCATACCGCCTGGAGCCCCCGGCAGGTTCTAAAACCCAAACCGAGCCCTATCCGGCAATGGGGTAGACGACATCAGCTCGCAAAGCTTTCGCCGCGAAGGCCAGGGCCGCCCTCACACTCTCCGGACTCAATTGAGGATAACTGTCGAGAAGCTCCTCAAGGGTATGTCCTGCGGCCAGCTTCTCAAGAATCAGCTCCACCGTGATCCTGGTCCCAACGACCACAGGCTTTCCCATCATCACCTTGGGGTCTGAAACGATCAAAGACTCACTCATAATCAAGGAACTTCGATAAAGAGATACGTCACGCCTTGTCCCACTCGGCTCCTCCATCAGCCACTAAGTAACGCGATAGGGAACGCACCAGGGGCGCTCTTTCTCCGGGCCTTCGAAAAGCAGTGGTTCCACTCCGAAGAGCTCCACCATCCGCTCTTTGACGAAGATCTCCGAGGGGCTCCCCTGCATGACCACCACACCCTCCGACAAGCCGACCACGTGATGAGCGTACTGGGAGGCGTGGTTGGGCTCGTGAACCACCATCACCACCGTCTTCCCCTCTTCCCGATTCAGCTGAGCCAGGAGCTCCAGCACCTCCAGTTGGTGGGCGATATCGAGGTAGGTGGTGGGCTCGTCGAGCAGCAGGTACTCGGTATCTTGAGCCAGAGCCATCGCGATCCAGGCGCGCTGTCGTTGCCCGCCGGAGAGCGCCTCGAGAGGACGCGAGGCCAAAAACGTTAGCTCGGTCTTCTCCAGCGCCCACTCCACCATCTCGTGGTCCTTAGAGCTCTTTCGACCCAGGAACCCCAGATAGGGATGGCGCCCAAAGCCCACCAGCTCGCGCACGGTCAGCCCCGAGGGAGCGATGGGGCTCTGGGTCAGGTGGGCCATCTTCTGAGCCAGCTCTCGCGCCGGATAGTCGGACAGAACTCGCTCCTCGAGAAAGACTTGACCCGAGGCGGGGAGTAATAACCTGTTAAGAACCTTTAATAACGTGGACTTCCCGCAACCGTTGCGCCCGATCAAAGCGGTCACTTTGGCCCTGGGGATCTCCACCGAAAGACCCCTCAAAATAGGCGTCCCTTCGGTGTAGGAAAAACAGATCTCCCGGGCGCGTAAACTCATAGCGTGGTCTTACCCTTCCACAAGAGATATCCAAAATAAGGAGCGCCCAAAACGGCGCAGAAAAGACCGGCCGGAACCTCCAACGGAGGGGCGATCACCCGGCCCACCGTGTCGGCCAAGAGGACCAACAAGGCCCCTAAAAGCATGGCCACGGGCAGATGGCGGCGCAGGTCCGGACCCACCAAAAGACGCGCCATGTGAGGCACCACCAGCCCCACGAACCCCACCGTCCCCACCACCGAGACGGCGCCCGCCGCGGCCGCCACCGACAGCCCCCAGAGCAAAGGCCTCAACAGCGTCAAGCGAACTCCCAAACTGCTGGCCACCTCTTCCCCCAAGAGCAGAGGGTTGGCTTGATAAGCCACCAGTAAAGAAGAGAGCAGCACCACCGCGCACCAAGGGGCCAGGTATCCCACGTGAAGCCAGGTTCGCGCGTAGAGAGAGCCTTTCAGCCAGATCATCGCCTCGGCGGCGCTGGGCGCGTAGGTCACCAAGAGTAAGGTGATGACGGCCTGACAGAGCGCTCCCAGGGCCACCCCCGTCAACACGAAGCGCTGTTGGCTGGCTCCCCGCCCCAGCCACCAAACCAGACCCGCCACCACCACCGAGCCGAGGAAGACAACGAAGGGAAGATGAGGACCGGCTTGAGAACCGGCGACCAAGATCGCCAGCACCGCAGCCACCCCTCCCCCACTGGTCACCCCCACCAGGTCCGGAGAGACTAAAGGGTTTCGGGTCAAACTTTGCAGCAAGGCGCCGCTGACGGCGAACAATGCCCCTACCAAAACGGCGCAAAGAACTCGAGGCAGGCGGAACATCCCGACCACCCCCTCTCCTGAAACCAATCCGCTCCAGACTTCGCCAGGGTTACTAGCGGCTGTCGCTCCCACCGACAAAGAGAGCCAGAAAAGAGCCGCCAAGGCGAGGGTCAATCCGGCCAGCCAGAGCACCGTTCTCATGCCTTGCGCGCTCGATAGAGAAAGTAAGGAGCGCCGACCAGAGCCGTCACCACGCCGGCCGGAATCTCCACCGGTTGAGCCACCGTGCGGGCCAAAAGGTCCGCCCCCGCGACCAAGACCGCGCCCAACAAAAGAGTGGTTGGCAGCACCCGAAGATAGTCGAGGCCGACCAAGAGCCGGGCTAAGTGGGGCACGATCAGCCCCACGAAGCCGATGGGCCCGGCCAGCGCCACCGCCACCGAGCAAAGACCGACCGTCATCGCCACAAGCTCCACGCGACGAGCCACCGGATCGACTCCCAGGCCGCGGGCCGAGTCATCCCCCAGCTCCAGAAGATTCCATTGGGAGACTCGGACCAGGGCGACCGCCAGCGCTACCAGCAAAGCCAGTCCGGAGATTCGCACATCCAGCCAGTCGGCTCCGGAGAGCTTCCCCGCCGTCCAGTGAAGCAGTTCGAACAGATCACTGTCGCGCAGAAGCAGCATGCCGTGGGCCACGGAACCGAAGAAGAAGGCCAGAGTCAAGCCGCCCAGGACCAGGCGGTCGCGCGTCATCTGAGCCGAGGTGGCCAGAAGTAACACCGCCCCTCCGCCCAACAGCCCGCCCGATAAGGCGACCAGCAACATCCCACCGGTCGAGAGGTTCTTGCCCCAAATAAGGGTGGCCAGACAGACGGCGAAAACCGCGCTCTGGTTGATCCCTAGAAGCTCCGGCTCGCTCAGCGGGTTGCGCGTGGCCAGCTGCACGGCCAGCCCCGCCAGCCCCAGGCCCGCCCCCAAAAGCACGGCCAGAAGATAACGTGGCAGGCGAACCTCGGAGACGGCGTAAGCCAGGTCAGGGGTCTGAGGGCCCAGGCGGACGGACAAAAGCCCCAGCAAAGTCAGGGCGATGAGTAGGAAAGCAAGAGTGCCGAAAAAGGCTAAGGGAGATCTCACCGGGCCGGAGCGGCCGAGACCTGAGAGGACTGAGTTAGGAACTTTTCATACTCGTCAAGGATGGCCAGCGCCGCCAGAGGGCCTCGCGAGCGGGCCCAGAGGTCGCGGTCCACCTTGGCGATCTTTCCCTCTTGGGCGGCTTTGAGCTTGGTGTAGATCGGATTGGACTCCCAGCGCGCGGGGTCTCCGTAGATGAAGAGGTAGTCGGGGTTGATTTCGGCCAGCGACTCCAAGGTCAGCTTGGCCACCTCCGCTTTCCCTTCACTAGGAGTCGGAGGCCCGTCGAAAGCGTACTTGGCGCCCACCCCTTCGAGCAGCGTCCCGATGAACGAGGCTTTAGTCCAGGTGGAGAACTCATCCTCAAAGCTTCCCACCACCAGCACCCGGAGTGAGGCGGTCCCCGAGGCTTTGGAAGCTTCCAACCGTTGTTCGAGCCTTGTCTCGAGCTCAGCCTTCTCTTTCCCTTTGCCCGTGACAGCGGCGAGCTGAGAGACCAGGGCGCGCACGTCGTCCAAGGAGTCGTCCTTGAAAGCCACGGTGGGAGCCAGCGCTTCCAGCTGCGCGCGGATCATGGCGTGACGGTCAGGACTGGCCACGATCAGGTCGGGCTTGAGCGACATCAAAACTTCGAGATTGGGCTGCTTGCGCTCACCCACGAAAGTGGGCTCGGATCCTAAGCCTTTCACCGCCGAGGCGAGATAGGCCGGCAAAGCCTTTTCCGAGGTGCCGGCGTAGCCCACCACCGGCTGTCCCAGCGCGGTCAGAGCGTCGAGAAAGGGCAGGTCCAGCACCACGATGCGCTGAGGGTCTTGAGGAACCTGAGTCGTTCCCCAGACGTGCTCGACTCCCAACGTCTTACCGTTGGGTGTTTCCACGGCGGCCGGATTCGAGGCCGGAGGGGCCTGACAGCCGCACAGGGTCAAGGCCAGACCCAGAGAGACCCCGGTAGCGAGCAGAATCTTCGGCATCAGTCGTCGCCAACGAGGCAGGAAGAAGGCCACGCTGATCAGGCAGCCAGCTCCCATCAGGGCGAAGCTCAAGCGGGCCGAGGCGAGCTCCGCGATGGCTCCCAAGGCCAACCCACCCAGCGGGATCATCCCCCGGTCCATCAAGGACAGACCGAGCACTCGACCGGCCGCAGCCCGAGGAACCACTTCGTGAAGGTGCATCCGGCTGCAAGAACGGTACGCCTGCCCCAGATACCCTACGACGAACAGCGCCACGGCGGCTCCGGCCACTCCCTTCACCATTCCTAGAAAACAGAGCGAGAGCGCGAACAGCACCGCGTAACGAAGGGTGGCTCCCCAGGTCGCGTGCTCGGGCTTGAGGCCAAGCCAGGACGAGGCGGCCAGCGCCCCCGCCGCCGAGACCGCGGTCAAAAGACCCAACTCCTGAGCTCCCAGACCCAGCATGGTGTCGGTCAGAACCGAGAGCATGGCGGTGTAGGGAAAGCCGAAAAACATCATCGGCGCGGCCAGCAGCATGATCCCGCGAATCTCACGATTCTCCCGCAGGACATTCCAGAGCGAGACGGTGGGAAGCTTCTCTTTTTTAGCCGGCGGAGCCGACACCGCCGAGCCTTCATCTAAAGTGGAGATAGCGGCGGAAAAAAGAGCCGTGCAGAGCGCCGCTATCAGGAAGGTCGGCAGTCCACCCAGGTAAGTCAGAGTCAACCCCGCCATCGCGGGGCCGAAGATCCGTCCGAGGTTCATCAGCGAAGCGCTCTGGGCGATGGCCTGCTTGAGTCGAATCCCCTCGAACAGCCCGTTCATGTAAGTGTTGCGAAAGGGCGCCTCCACCGCGGTCAACACCGCCTGAAGCAAGACCAATCCGCAGACCACAGCCATCGGAAGATCCAGGTGGAGAGCCGCCCCCACCGCGATCATCACCACCGCGTTGGCCAGGTTGTTGACAAAAGAGAGGCGGCGCGGGTCCTTGCGGTCGGCCAGAGTCCCGGCCGGAACCGAAAGCAGCAGACTGGGCAGAAGGCGGCAGGCGTTGATCACGGCCAGCAACCAGGCTGACTGAGTCTGCGTGAGCACGATCCAGTTCAGCGCGACAACGTACATCCACTCGCCCATGCGGGCGCTGAGGAATCCGGCGTTAAATCTGTAAAGTGTCTGACTCATCGAAAAAGTTAGGCTGGCCTAGCGAAGTTACTTTGGGGGCCCTACCAGTGTCAAGCGAAGACATTACCGAAAGGTTAACGCTAGGTCATTTGACACAGCTCTTCCCTAGTCGTACCCTGGCAAAAGGGCGCCCTTTCGGGCGACCCCAGGATGCTACCAGGCTGGCTGGCTAGGCAGCATTCAGAGGATGAGCGTGAGAAGTGCGACTCTCATCTTTCCCTCCTTTCTGCCCGGTGTTCCCGCACCGGGCTTACTTTTAGAGAGGGGTTTTGAGTGCCGCCTTCTTGCTCTACCCTCATTGGCTCACTATGTACGAACTGTGCAAATTCACATCGGACAAAGGGTTGGGAAGAGCGCGATAGTCCTCGCCCTTGGCACCCAGTCGCAGGCGCAGCAAAGACTTCACCGACCAGGGCTCTTTAAGGATCTCCCGAGCTAAGGGCGAGTCGCCCCAGGGCTCGAGAGACTCTCGGGTGATTCTTGCCACCACCGACCACAGAGCCGACTCGTCCAGACCGAACTGTTCGGCCAATCCCACCACGACCTCGGTCAGGTGGTTGCTATAGAGACAGGCTAGAAGCTTGCGGCGGGCCGCTACCGCGTCGGTCAAAGTGACGGACTCGGGGTCGAGTTGCTCCCACAGGTCGGGAAAGAGCTCTCGGACCCTCTCCGAATCCGCCCGCAAACCGCCCCAATCGCGCACCCACAGCGCCTCTGGGCGGTCTTGTGACCATAAAACCACGCAGTTCTGCAGATGAGCCTCCAGCGCGATCCCGAACTCCATCATCAGCCCGAGGTGAAACGGCATCAAAAGCCGGCAGTATCTCTCGAAGTTCGCCGTGGGCCCGGCTCCCCGCGAAAAGTAATCGGCCCACAGGCGTGAGCTCAGATTTTTCCCGCTCGGCTGAGGCAGGCTCGAGCACGGGACGGGCAGCCAACCGCTCGGAATCTCGGGGCGGCGACGAAAAAGAAGAGAGAGTTGGCGAGTCCGGCTCGCTTGGTCCTCGCTGTCGCCCCAGCACAGTCCGCCGGGCTCCTCCAGGATGGTCACGCCTTTGGACCAGGCCGGAGCGCGTTCGAAAACTCGTCGCAGAAGCTCGCTGTAAACGGGGCCTTGCAGGACGGTATGACGACTCATCGAGCGCTCGGTCGAGGTCATCAACGAACCCACCGAGAGCTTTAGAATCGGAAGCTTGAGATCGACAGGCGTCACGGTTCGTAGCGAGGTGGAAAGGTAGGCCTCCACCGGCTCCCGCTCGAGATCGGAGATCCTGCCCAAGGCCCACTCCTCGGCGTAGGCCTTGGGCAGGACCTTACGACGCTGCCAGGGATGGACGGGAACGGCCCAACGATCTCCCAGGTCAAAAATCTTCGGAACCTCTCCCGATGCCTCGAGCAAAGCTTTCTCCACCGAAATCCACGGGAGCTTCAGAGTCGAGGCGAAATCGGGACTGTAGGCCAGTTGGTCCTCCACCGAAAAACCCTCGCGGGTCTTGGCTCCGGGATGGAGATTGTGACCCTCCGGGGTCCAACACTCCAACGCCTCCCAACTCTGGGGCTCCGGACGTTCCAGAGCCGCCTGGTAAGCCGCCGCTTGAATTCGCACGCCTTCGGTCAGCTCTTCCATCAACGCCTTCCAGGTGCCGTCGAGAGGAGACAGCCCCGAGAGCTCTCCTATTTTGAGAAGAGACTCTTGGAAGTCGAGCCGCCTTTCTTGCGAGGTGGCTAAAGAGGTGACCCGCAGTCGGTGCCCTCCCGAGTAGCTCCGGCCTCGGACTCGCAGGTCGGTGGTCCGGCTCTCCCAAACCAAGAAGTCGTCCCCGACTCGAAAGAGGTTCTGGGGCAGCACCCCTTCGCGGTAGGCCGCCTGTAGGAACAGTCCGAAAATTCGAATCCTGGCCCGCTCCAAAAGCTCGGTCCAGGGATTATCCCAACTTTCCGGCGTCATCGGCCTTCCATCCAAGGATTGGCCACCGGGGCGAAGGTGTACTCGGTCACGGCCGAATCCATCCGCATGCGCCACATCGACTTGAAGTCCCACACGGCGTTAAAAACCCGCTCGCCGAGGTCCGGGCCAAAGTGTTCTCGCTGGGACAGCAACACTTGCTCCACCGTCTCCCAGTAGGGCGCCTCGGCCTCTCCCGTGTAGCGAACGACCGCCCGGATCAGCTCGCCCAGGTGGTTCTGCAAGAGCGAGTAGACAAACTTCGAGGAGAGCTCCCGCAAAGAGTCGGTGGAGGTGGCCGAGCCCGGCCAGAACTCCGGCACGTCGAGTTTTCTCTCCAATCCCAACTCGGCCAGGCCCTGGCGCAGTCGTCCCGGATGCATACGGATCCCGCCGAGATCGCGGTAGTGGAAAGACACTTTCGGAGCCTGGCCAGCCTCTCCGACAAACTCCACCACCACGTTCTGAGGATGGGTCTCGAGTGCTATCCCCAGCTCTCCACACAAGAAGACCTGAGGAGGCAGCAGAGCTTGGCAGTAAAGCCGCCAAAGCTCTAAAGGCGAGAGACCGAAGTGCTCGGCGGCTCGAACAAAGAGCGGATTGTCGCGCGGCTCTATAAGCGCGGCCGCGGGTAAGAGCCAACCGCCCTTCACGGCGGCCTCCCCCTTGCGAAGAATGCCGGCAAGAAATCGAGCCTGGTCCTTGTCGTTGTCGCGCAGATGAAAAGACGCCACCTCGAGCATCAGGCTCAAGGCCTTGAGGCGGGAACGAATTTCCGCGTTGTCTGTCGCCCACAGGTTGCCCAGAAAACGGCTCATCAGCGGGCCGTTGTGAGCCGCCGAGATGGAAACGGTGCGGGTCGCTCCCGTCGTCTGCACGGCCACGGGGAGCTTGAAGTGCGCACCCACCGGCCCTGTTTCGGAGGCGAGAATCACCGAGCGAAAGCTCATACAGGGGCGAGCCCACACTCCCTCTTCGCTGGACCAGCAAAATCGACCGCTGGCCAACGGCTCGGCGAAGCGGGTGGGAAAGTCTCGCTCGGCGGCCCATGGATGGACCGGCACGGCGACCCGGTCGCCCTGGCCTCGAAAACCTTCGACCTGGGGATAAAGACGCGACAGTTCGTTCCAAAGGGGACCTCGAACCACCAGGTCCTCGGTCGGAACCTCCAGCAGTCGCAAGGGAAACGTTACCTGCCACTCGGGCCCGAAGCGATGCTGCTCTTCTAGGGAGACACCGGAGCGCAAGCGATTTCCAGGATGCAAAGGATGCCCTTCCCAGACCCTCCCCTCCCAGTCGGCCGGCGTCCCTTCTCCAGCAGTGCCGATACCCAGCCGCTCCATTGCCTCCAAGGAATCCTCGAGATTGTCCCGGCTGTTGGAAAGTTCCGCCAACAAGCGCTCGAACACGTCCGAGGAGAGGTCGCCGTGCAGCCTCTCCAGCAGCGCCTTCAGCTCCTGAATCGGGCGACCGGTGTGGCCGCAAGTCGGCCAGCTCGCAAGATCGAAGCGCCCCATCGAATAGAAGCGGGAGACCGGGATAAGAATCCCGACGGTTTCCAGGCGGAGCCCCTCCGGGGTCCTGGTGGCGGGTACCAACTCTTCCCGGACCGCGGCCATCAGAACTCTTTCCATAGCCAACCGAGTGGCTTTCTCATGAGTGACGGTGCTTGTCATTTCGGGCATTCTAGAAAAGTTAGGCAACCCTGTCAATAAAAACTAGGCAAGCCTAACAAAAGATTCTTTCCCACCCTCTCGAAGTCTCATCCGTATGAGATGGATCTCTTGGCTTTTGGTCTTCCTGCTCGCCGCCCCCGTGGCGGCCCTTCCGAGGAAACTGGCGGCTCTGGTCCCAGACCTGTCCTATCTCACCACCTTCGCCCACGATTTTGGCGAGTCCATCTCGGTGGTCCAATTTCGGGGGCAAACCTACCAGCCCAGCGAAGCCTCGATCGAGATTCTGCCCCAACTTGACTGGGCCAAACGCCCCGACCGCCTTTTGTTGGGACAAGCCTGGGCCGAGGAGATCTGCCTGTTCGGCTGGGAAGTCATCACTCCCGAACATCGTAGCGGCAAGAATGTTCCCGCGCCACAAGCTGAAATTCTTCCCGACGGCACCTTCCGCTACACCGCGACGGCTCTTTCTATGAGAGGGCGCTCCCCAGGCTCGCAATGGTCCCGCTGGCAGATCGACATCGACCCCGAGGGCCGAATCACCCAGACCGCGCTAGCTTCCAGTCAACGCCATCCTTAGGACTTGGTCCGAAACAACTTCCCGATTTGGAGCCCAGATCCATCCCCGCTTGCAGCGTTGCTTTCTCCTCATTTGTGTCGAACAAACAGCGTCGAAAGCTCCTTGCCAGCGGGGCGCCTCCGCACTCCAAACCGGAAAGTTATTCCGGACCAAATCCTTAGCGGTTCGGTATCAAATTGATAGGATCGTAAACCCCATAGCTTGAGCCGCCTCCTCCATCCTCTGGTCGTAGGTCGCGAGGCTCACGTTCTGTCGCGATTCTCGAAGAAAATCCAACGTGCCCAGATGGATCGCATCCAAAGTCCTTACAGGAACTGGAAACGGCTCCAGCACACGCCCTAAAACCGGAGGTAGCATTTCTACCATCGCAATTCTAGCCAAAATTTGATTTGCAGAGTCGTCATGAGAAGTACCAAGGTTTCTCGCATTCAGGCGTGTCCATACCTCGTATTCAAGAAGACGACTAGAGACCAAGGGCTCTACCCACAGCGTCTCGGGCGGACGTCGGTCCTCCGCCAAGAGCTGGGCCAATACGACAGAGGTATCGAGATAAATCATCGCTCATCTCGATCCTGAGCCAATTCGTCGAGAATCGTCTTGAGCTTGAGAACCGGCTGGCTGGGAGGTAGGTCTTGAGAAGTGATCGTCGGAGGTACAATCCACCCCTTGCGAACGGCATCAGCAAGTATCGCGTCGGAAATTGACAGGCTACGATTGACTTGTGGGGGGACCAACTCCGCGACCACGCGATCTCGGTCAGTGACCAGGACGGTCTCACCCGCGGCCGCCAATCTCACATACTCGGCCAAGCGATTCTTCAAAACCTTCAGACCCACAGCTCTCACACACTAAAGGTAGCTACTAGTAGCTACCTTTGTCAACAAATCGCCTCACGACGCCTTCTCTTTGGCAATCCGGCGGAGGACCGAGTCGGCATAGTAGCCGGCTCCGTATCTCCTCGCTCGCTGAGCGGTCCGGGCCGCCTCCTCCCACAGCTCCATGTCACAGAGCGCCGCGGCACGAACCACCAGAACGGCAGGCTCGGCTCTGTCGCGCCACTCTTCGGTTAGGCGAACGGCGCGTTCCGGCTGGCCGAGGTCACGGTAGATGGCGGAGTGGAGCGCTACCGACTTGGGGTCCCCGGTATCGGGTTTACCGGCCGCCCGAAGCGGAGCCAGGTTTCCCGATTCCAGCGCCTCCCGACGAAGTCGCGCGAGCTCCATCGGGCCCTTGGCCGGCCGGGGGAAAGCCAGATCGAGCTCTCGGGCCAGGCGCTCCTCCACCTGGATATAGTTCGTATCGAACCAGCGATGGGAGCGCCAATAATAAGTTGTTCCTCGATAGGAAAAAGTGTGCATGATGCCTCCCATAAGGGAGGATGGTCTGCCTAGTGAGACCGTCCGAATAGGGAAAGGTTACCGCACCCGCGAGAGGCCGACCACTAACACGATGTGACAACCGCGCCATCAAATGTAAACTTTACCGGCATCGGGGCAAGGGGTCGAAGAACTCGAAGCGAAGGCCCGTCCGTAATGAAGACTTTACCGATTTCCGAACGCGGCTACGCCAACGCCGACATTCTGGTCACCACCGAGTGGGTGGCCGACCACATCAACGACCCCAACGTGCGCGTGGTGGAAAGCAACGAGGACATTCTCCTTTACGTCTCCAGCCACATTCCCGGCGCGGTACAGGTCGACTGGACCACCGATCTCAACGATCCCTTGACCCGTGACTATCTGGTCGGTGAGAAGTTCGCCGAGCTGATGTCTCGCATCGGGGTCACGCCCGACACCACCGTGGTCTTTTACGGCGACAAGAGCAACTGGTGGGCCGCTTACGCCCTTTGGGTCTTCTCCCTTTTCGGGCACAAGAACGTTCGCTTGATGGACGGTGGGAGAGCCAAGTGGGAAGCCGAGGGTCGCGAGTTGACCCGCGAGATACCCAAGTTCGAGGCAACCTCCTATCCCGTCCCCCAACGAGACGACAGCGGGATCCGAGCTTTCCGCGATCAAGTCCTCGAGCACGTCAAGGCCGGGCGCAAACTCGTGGATGTCCGCTCGCCGCTCGAGTTCACCGGCGAGCGCCTGCATATGGAAGACTACCCCAACGAGGGAGCGCTGCGCGGCGGTCACATCCCGGGAGCCCAGAGTGTCCCCTGGGCCCGGGCCGCCAATGAGGACGGAACCTTCAAAACGGCCGAGGAGCTGCAAGCCATCTACCTTGACGAAAAGGGCCTAAAAAAAGACGATGACATCATCGTCTACTGCCGCATCGGCGAGCGTAGCTCTCACACCTGGTTCGTCCTCCAGCACCTCCTCGGATTCGACAAGGTGCGCAACTATGACGGCTCTTGGACCGAGTGGGGCAACCTGGTCGGGGTTCCCATCGAGAAACCGTAGTCCGTATCCATGCCTCCCAAACTAGCCGAGCTTCTCGAGGACCTCAAATTGGTCGAGGACCGCAACGATCGGTTGCTGACCTTGATCGACTTCGCCGATCGCTTCACTGATGTCCCGGCGCGCATCGCCGAACGCCCTTTCTCCGAAGCCAATCACGTCCACCGCTGTGAATCCGATGCTTACGTCTTCTCCGAAGCGGTCGGAGATAACGGAGTGAAATTCCACTTCGCGGTGGAGAATCCCCAAGGGATCAGCGCCAAGGCCATGGCGGTGATCCTCGACGAGACTCTCTCTGGAGAAGAGCCAGATACCATCGCCACCATCCCCACCGACGTGGTCTACCAGATCTTCGGAAAAGAGCTCTCCATGGGCAAAGGGCAGGGACTGATGGGGATGATCGAGCTGGCCAAGATCCTGGCCAAGAAAGCCAAAGTGGAAAAGCTCGCCTCGGCATCGGAATAGGTAATCAGCCTCGGTGTATTCTTTCAAGGTCTCGTTATTCTCGCTGAAGTCGTCGCGCGAGACACGAGCTCTACTACCACTGTTCTCCGGCCGAATCTCGTCCCGCCCAGGTCCAGCGAGCGATTCCCCAACTTCCCGACAAAAGCCCGAAGAGCAAAAAGGCCCAGGTGAACTGCTGCATGGTTCGCATCGACTCGAGTTCCGCGGTGACATTGGGATTGGTTCGCATGATGCGAAGATTTGATGGGTCCTCGGGGTCAAAGAGAATCTCATAGTTCGTTCCGATATCGCCTCGACCCTGAGCCCGCCCGTTGGCCCTCACCTCCGAGACAAACACGCGCGGTCGAGGCTCCAAAGTGCGGTACGTCCTGACTTCGCTTGAGCCTTTCACCGTCTTGTCGGTCAGGGTAGCTTTGACGATCTGCCCCCGGTCTCGTAAGGCGATGGACCGTGCGTAAGTTCTCTCCACCAGCTTAAGTCCTAGGCCTCCGACGGTGAGAAGCACCAGGGATATCAAGATAAGAAAACCCGCCAAGACTCTTTTTCTCATGAGGAAATTTTCTCATCTTCTCCGTTCAGCTCCTGCGGACGAATCTTGTGGAGCTCGGCCAGAAGATTCAGAAGACTCAAGGGAGCGCACCCCTCAGCCTTGTTGTTGACCGTGACGTAGACCTGACGCCCGGCCTCCAGGGCTCTAGCGATCATTCGAGCCAGGTTTTGCCGCCTTCCGGGGTCGGGACCACCCAAGGCATTGAAGGGACGAAATTTCTCTCTAGCTTCTTCATATCCCAAACTGGGCCGGAGGTTCCATCGGAACATGACCGGGGTGCCCGGAGGAGGAGGAACGGCTAGAAGCTGGCGCTCCATAGGCGGTAAGGAAGGATGAATACTCGCGCAAAGTCCCACCCCGCTCGCCGCCAGAGCCTGACGTAAGTCCGAACCGAGAAGCTCTTCATCACGAACCTCGAGACTATAGGAAAGATCTTTCGGCAACCGAGAAAAGAGCCGCCCCAGGTCTCGAACGAACTCCGAGACCGAGCCCCAATCTCGCCAACCTCCGGGAGGGAACTGAAAGAGAATGAGCCCCAATTTGTTTCCCAATCCGCGCGCCGCGGGCTCGAGAAAAAGCCGCTCGAGACCTTCGAAGTCAAAGCCCTCCTCCTGGTGCCGCAAGAGATCGCGCGGAGTTTTCACCACGAACCGAAAACTTTCCGGAACCTGAGAGGCCAGGCGAGCGTACTCGCCTTCCTCGACTGGGCGATAATAGGTCTTGTCCAGGCTGACACAGCCGAAAAGCGGATGGCGGGAGTAGGCTTCCAGACCTCTTTCCGCCAGTCGTTGCTGGCTATAAGATCTCTCATAGACCAACCCCTCCCAGCCCGGGAAGGTCCAGGTCGAGGTTCCCAGGTAGAGCCCGTCGGGGATCGGCCTCGGCAAGGCCAACGGCGCGTCGGGCTGATCCAAGGCGTAGGGGTGGACCGCGCCGGGATCGGAGTCGAAGAGGTCGAGCTGGTCGTTGCTAGCGGCCACTCTAGGGGCTCGACTTGGCCAGGTGCATCAGGGGAGGATCCCAGCTTATGTCGACCCGCTTGGCCGAAGCGTCAAAAGCCACACTATAGGGAATCCCTCCAAGGTCCCCGCTAACTCCATGTTTGACCGGGTCGAAAGCCAGAACCTGTTCTTGTCCCCTGTGAAGCATACGATAGTAGCCGTCAGCCAAAACCGCGAAGTCCTGGTCGGTCGTGAAGCTGACCCTGGCCGTACTCTTCTCGGCTCCGGTGGCGACAATCTTGGCGTCCTCCGGGATCATCAATCCAAAACAGGCCGGAGTCCGTTGACCTTCCGGATTGTCGCACATGCCCTTACCGGGATCGTGGCGGGGATAGTCCGGCGGGAAACCGGCGGCTGTATGATGCCCGCCATAACATGCGATCACAACCTGGTCGAACGGCTGTCCCAACGAGGAGGAAAGGCTCTGGCGATAGGTCTGTTCTTTGGCCACCGGGCACTGAGGGGAGCCTTCCGCATCGGCTAGGGTTATTTTGGCCGTTCCCTTGCTTTTCACAAAGGTCTCGATAATCGTCTTGCACTGCAGCGTGCCGAGCTCATCGAAAGACATCGAGTTGTTCATGGCAGCCGGCGCCACCCCGCAAGAGACAAGAATGACCGTGAGGCCGAGGGCGAGCACCGTTCGCTGGGTGAGAAAAGGGAGCATCCCGAACGATTCCCTGTTGATCAACTGTGTCCCCCTAAGTCGGTCCTATGCAGGTCACGCCTGTCTCCCTCCGAAAACCGAATCGTGGATGCGCTGGACGACTACTTAGACGCCCTGGCAGGTCTGGGTCCTGTGCTGGATCGTGGAAGCTTCAGTCTAGCGCAAGGAGAACTGTGGCCACGTCTTCGGAGATCGATCACGGATGGCCGAGGGGCGCTTCGCTTTCTCCTACGCTGGCTGCACGCTCGAGATGCTCAAACCATTCGACTCGACAGCGGTCGGGGTTCCTTTACCGTCAACGCCTCACTGAGTGAGATTCCCAACCCGTCTGACCTGGATTTCTCTGGCCGAGATCTCGACTTGGCCCGAGCTTTGATCGGTGCCGAACAGCTCTCTTCGGCGCAGTGGTCGCTGGAGTTTGACAACGGTGTTTCTCGCTATAGCCAGCAAACCTCGGCGGTCGGACGTTGGCAATCCGTGGACAGCCTGGGACGTCAGGAGATCGTGGCGGAATTCAAGGGTGCTTCCGGTATCGTTTCGTCCTGGGCGGGCGAGACGTCCGTGAGTTTTCGCCACTCCCCTATCGCCATCACCTGGAACAAAAAACTGATCTCGGGTCCCTACGCCTTCACATTCCCGGTTCTGGCCTGGCGACATCTACGCCGAAGAATGCCCGGCGACGGGCCTCCTCTTTTGGTCAAAGCTCCGCCGGAAACTCTTGAGTCGTATCGGACCCCGCGCCATCAGGACGCCGACGTGGCTCTGGCCCTCTCGGCTTGCCAGCTAGCCTCTCCCAGCTTCGAGTTATTGCGGCATGGAGAGCTTTTGCCCGTCATTGGTGTCGAACGCGAACTGGCGGGTCTCGGCGGTGTCATCCGTTCCGAGCGCTTCTCCACCGATCTCAACGGAGATCGCGTCATCAATAGCCCCGAACTCCAACGGCTTCTCCAGACATTCCGCCACGAAGCCGTGGACATGGTTGTCCAACTCTACCATCGGCAGGTACCGCTGACACCAGAGCAGGCTGATGGCGGCTTCCTTGGACTGCAGGCTGTCCTTCTCTATCTGCTCGACCAACATCGATTCACCGAGGGGCATCTCCTGGCCGAGTGGCTCGGGCCCAGTTTGGAGCGCGGGAAGGTGCTTCAACAGTTCCGTTTCGGCTACACCTTCGACCGACTGCGCAGTCTGCTGGCCGAACCCGCCGGCCGGCCACAAACGGCACTTCGATGGCACAAGCAGGCCGAGGCCAGACTTCGCGAGCAGACCGGGTTCGACCGCTCGATCGTGGAAGAAGCTCTTTTGATCAACGCCCGATTGGAGCTTCGAGCCCGACGCGACAACCCTCGGGGCTTGAGCGGCGATCTCCACGGTCGCCTCTTGCAATTGGCGAACCAACTGAAAAATCGACGAGAATTTCGACGTTCAGCATCGATCTTTTTGTTGCTCGGACGGTCCTTTCTCCCCGGTCACCCCGAGCGGCTCGAACACCTGACCGAGGCGGCCCGCTGCTGCGAGGAGCCGCCTTACACCACGGCTCTGGCCGAAGAGGAGGCCCTGGGAAGGGAAGGCCAAGCTCAAGAGTAAGTTCGGCTTCAAGATGGACCTCCCAGACCTTCCTACCACGGAAACCTCGTTGCCGGCCTGGCAACGCTACATCGGCCAAAACGTCAAAGCTCGAGGTTGGGACAAAGCTAGCGACCTGGAGACCTTCTTGCTCTTCTCCGAAGAAGTGGGAGAGCTTGCCAAAGCTCTACGCCGCCACCGGGGCCTGTTCACCGAAAACGTCCCGCCTGAGGCCCTTCGCGAGGCTCACCATGACATGGGCGAGGAGATGGCCGACGTGCTGAGTTACCTTTTAGACCTGGCCTGTCGGCTTGAGGTCGACTTGGAACAGGCGCTGTTGGACAAAGAGCGCCGCAACCGCGAGCGGAGCTGGGACTAGCACGGGCCTGTCGCCAGTCTTCATCGAAGCTTGCAAAAGAAGTTAGCGATGACCCATTCGTGGCTGCCCCTTCAGTTCATCGGAGTGGGCTTCTTGTGACTCTTGGCTCGGGAACTGTCTTGGTCGAAGTCTGGCCGATAGCATCGAGCAACGTGAACGCCCGCATCGCCTGATCGAGAAGAAACTGGCCTATGCCTCCCTGGCGGCTTGACGCTCAGCCATCAGGAAACCATTGTCGAGGTGTGGGGTTGAACCTTCTGGAGCGCAAAGTTTAGAATAGCCTACGCGCCGCCCTAACAAGTTCCCTTGGGTTCCCGAGGGCAATCCGCCCTCTCTTGCTCCGGTGAGTCAAGTCACTCACAGAAAGGCCCTCCGATGTTCAAACCCGGCGATATGGTCTCCCATGCTCTTCACGGCGTGGGCGTTCTCAAATCTTATCAGGAGCGCGAGGTGGCGGGTACGCCCACGCTCTTTGCCACTCTAATCTTCCATAGGGAAGGTTTTGAGGTCACGCTTCCTAAGTCGGTCTTCGACAGGCGCGCCCGGGCGCTTATGGATGAGAGCCAGGCTCTTCGCATCGTCGGTGTGCTTGCCAACTGGAGCGAGCCGCCCGAAACGGCATGGAAGAAGCGCCACCAGAAAAATCAGGAGCGACTGACGAGCGGCGACCCTTTAGAGCTCTGCGCGGTGGTCAGGAGCTTGACCGATCTGCGCCGCAAACGTCCCCTGGCGAATAGCGATAAAGAGCAGCTCCGACACTGCTTGCACAGGCTGGCCGAGGAGCTCTGCGCGGTTCTCGGTGGCGAGCAAGCCCAGACCGTGACCAGGCTAGAGCAGGCCTGCGTGGCGCGAAGGTAAACGGCACACTTGTCCCTTCAAAGCAACGTTCTCTCCATGGCTCGAGTGGAGCTTTCGCACCATCCGCTGTTCGGAGATCTGCTCACCGGGCCAGCTCCCACGATTCGGGGGTCCCACTTTCCCCCCGGTCAAAAGATGCGTCTGGAGGCGACCTGCCAGGACAGCAACGGCTGTCGATGGAGCAGTCGTGGCTGCTATCGAGTTAGCGAGATGGGTGTCTTTGACACGTCCCTGGAAACTGGCAAGGATGAGAACATGAGCGAGTTCCTTTTCACCTCCATGACCTGCCAATATGGTGCGGGACGCGATTTCCCGTTAAAGAGCCTATCTCGAGTCGATTACACGGTCTCGTGCTTTGAGGAAGCTGGAGGGGAGATTTGGGAGCGGAGGTTCTCCAGATATGTGGGCCGCGACGAGAGAGGCCTGCCGGAACCGTGGGCCAATGTTATCCTCTTCGATGACGAGATTCAATCCGACAGGCTCGTCACAACCCTCGCACTGGCACCGTACGGCATCGGTGTGGTGGGTCACCTGGTCGGCTGCTCGGTCGATCACCGGGAGGCTCCTAGTAGGCTACAGCGTGAGCTACCAACTTACATCATGGGTTCCGGAAGAGCTTCGACAAGGGCATTGGAATATGCCATCGGCAAGCCGGACATTCTCGGCGTCATTCTATTTTCCGGTGCCGGCATGCGCTTCGAGCCTACCGCGCAGATGGGACCCAATACTTCTGGCGAACGGCAAGCGTACGTTGCAATCGATGCATCTCGGCTTCTCGGATGCCGAGAGCACCTTCTCTCCACCCACGAGCTATACTCCCAAGCTCTAGCAGGTCAGAGAATTCGTGAGCAGGTTGCCGTGGAGGTCGAAAATGTCCTTTGCCCCATCACTATGTTCAGCGGTCAAGACGATCAAGTCTGGCCGTCTTCTCTATTCGGAGAGTGGGTAGCCGAGCGACGGCGAGAAAGACACTGCCCCTATCCCACAATCCTTCGTACCTTCAAGGGAGCGGGCCACGATCTCGGACCTAGTCTGGGTCTCCCGACGCTTCCTACCACGGAGCGTACCATCGGGCATCCCGACACCGAGCATCGATTTTCGTTGGGAGGACAGGCGGAGACTCAAGGACAAGCTCGCAGAGAATGCTGGAATGAGATGCTCCAAATTCTGGCTGGAGGGCCATCCGATACTCTTTAAGGCTTCCACTGAGTTGAGCCTGAGACGGAGTTCTCTATTCGGGCATGCGGACGGCCAAAAAGCTAAGGTCATCCGAGGCGGCGTTGCCTCCCCGAAAATTGTGGAGAGCGACGCTGACCTCCCTCGCCAAGGCCGCTGGGCTGCGCTCGGTCTCCGCGAGCAACGATAGCAGCCTTTCCTCGCCAAACAGATCTCCCCCGGGAGAACGGCATTCGGTGACACCATCGGTGTAAAGGATCAGAATTTGGCCTGGTTTCAGGATGAGTTTCGTTTGGCGATAACGGAGATATCGCTCCACGCCGAGCGGCGGATCGATGGCCCCGCTGGCCTCCGCGGCTCTCATCCGGTCAACTTGGATAGGAAGAGGGTGACCCGCGGAGGTAAAGCAAAACTCTCCCGTTGCCAGGTCCAGTATGCCGAACAGTAAGGTTACGAACAGACCGGACTCAAAGAGAGTATGGCTGTCCTGATTTAGCCGCGTCACGATGTCCTTCGGTTGTCGCAGAGTTCCCTTGCGCCCGAGAGTGCATCCACCGCGCCCTCGCTCAGGAGAAAGAGCTCGGGCCAATCCAATGGCTAGCAGGGAAGCGGCCACGCCGTGCCCTGAGACGTCGAGAATTCCCAGGATGAGCTTGTCTTCGTGCCGGTGAAGCAAAATCATGTCTCCACCGAGGGTTTGACACGGCTCGAAAACCCAGGAAGCCTCGACCCCATCGATTCGACGCGAAGGAAGATGATGCTCCAAGACTCGGGCAGCCTCACCGAGCTGACTATGCATGTGGGCGAGGTTGGTGTCTCGTTCTTGGACCTGAGCTTGGAGCCTCGACTCCTTGGCAAGCGTCAGCCGATTGTCCTCACTCTTGGAACTGCAACTTCGAAAGACCACTACCGCGGCGATAAATTTTTGGGTTTGCACGGGAGCCAGACTGAGCATGATGGCTTGCTCGCTGCCATCCATCAAGACCGCCTTGGTCGAGAAATCTCGACAGGAGGCTGGCAGGGCAAACCAATCCGGGAGAAATCTCACCACCAAAAGATTGATCAACCCTGAAGGGCTACTCAGACAGAACCTCTCAGCCGCTCGGTTGGCATATCGAATGACTCCCGCCTCATCGGTGACTAGCATTGGCTCTGGAGACCCTTCCAACACCTGCCAGAGGAATGCTCGTGTTGGCGGGGATGAGACCATCAGAGAATTTTCGGGGTGGTCGATTTCACACCTTTAGCAGTATCACGTCCGCCGGTAGGCTCAAGCCTAGCACACAACAAAAAAAACCACCCTTGCAGGTGGCTTTCTTATACTAAAGGCCTGAGTGTCGGGCGACGAACTAGCGTCTGCTGACTTTAGGCTTGGCTTCATTGACCACGAGACGACGTCCGTCGATCTCTTTATCATTGAGACCGTCGATGGCGTTCAGACCGGCGCTCTTATCGCTCATTTCCACGAATCCGAAGCCACGAGCGCGTCCGGTTTCCCGGTCGGTGACTAATCTGACAGATTTCACGGTGCCGTACTCTTCAAAGGTACGGGTCAAGTGATCTTCGCTAAGATTGTAAGAAAGGTTGCCAACATAAAGATTCATAATAATGATCCTCCAATTTAAATCTGCAAAGGATGAGAACTATCTGGCCACTCGAAACGAAGAGTGAGAGCCACACATAGGAACGGATCTGAATCTAAGACGAAGTTGGTTTGACGGGTTCGGACCGTCTTTGCTCCGGCAGCATACATTACTTTGCAGAGGAACGCAACCTAGTTCGGAAATCTGTCCAGGAAGGTTGATGACCAGGTAGCGGATGGCCTTGAGTCGACTCTTGTTGACGCCGAACTTGTTGGAAGGGAGTTGGCTGGAGATTTCGCCTTATGATGGATTGGGCCTCTTCGCCGCTACTTCATGATCGGGAAAGCGCGGGAAGGACCATCAAGCCCTGACTGCCGGAAGCCGTCCAAACTAGGTACTCGGGCGCCGCTATTTTGGGACGGTTAACAACCGAAACAGTCACGACGGCGACGGAGGACTACCACGAGTGACGGTGGAGTTCCCAAGGTGAAGAGATCACCATGTTGAAGCATCTGACAATGGTATGTTTAAGGTGCTGGTGCCTGATTTGGGTTTTTATTCTTTTTGTTCAGGGAATCAGCACCGCTGCCCCTCCAGACCCAGTCTTCGACCTAAAGCTCATCCAGCGGGTCGGCCACGAGCGTGGCTACAGTCCACCACCACCCGATTCCAGCCTGGAACTCCGCCTGTCGGAGCTTCTCCGTCTTACTTCCCAGCTCAAGTTCTTTTCACCACAAGCGAGAGCGAGAGCGAAAGCGACAGGGAAAGAGTTCGGAGAAGGGTATGGATATGTGCCGCTGGAGGGGCCGCTCAAGATCGTTGAAGTTGTGTATGAAGACAAAGAGAAGACGAAATTCAAGTCTCTTCGAGCTCAGTCTGGGAAGCCAGACACGCACGGCGTCCGACTCGAGATCGAGCGATACGGAGCCAAGAACGATGTGAGGGGCTGGATTCTTATCGAAGCACGGCAAAAAATCTCCGGCGTTCTGTACCTGGAGGGTACTGTGAAGGCCAAATAATTCCATCTCTTCTCGCTACGAAAGAGGAGCTTTACGCTGGTCCTCGGCAAGAGAGCTTTTCTTGCGTCCCAAGTAGAGCGTGTTGACTTGCTTCTTCATCTCGGGATACGAACAGCTCACGGGTTCCTGCGGGCCCGCCCTGGATATCGTTAGAACGGTGGCCACCGCTGAGAGCTCGGGGAAGGCCATCAAGCCTTAACCACGGATGTCGTCCTAGCCGATCTCGACGCGCACTCGGCTCACGATCTCGGAGATCGCGTGCTCGACCACACTGGTCTCCGGGTGGCGAACCATGAGGTAGCCCTGTCCGTCGAAGGCGTCGACTTTAACCTGGCCAAGATATGGGAGATCGGCTTCAACCAGGATGGGGCCGAACTCTTTGAGCACCTCATCCAAACCGTGAACATCCACCACCTGGCCGGTGCCCATTCCGCGCAGGAAGGCCGTGCCCACGGCGTACCTTCGCTCGCTCGGCGGCGTACACTCGCCCAGCGTCATCAGGCGGATCCAGGCGTCATACATATCGTAATCGTTAGCCCAGTTGAGCGCGGTGAAGATCCGAGAACCGGGGGGACGGGCTGCCACCTCGCTGACCACCACGCTTCCGTCGGGGCGGCGGAACCACTCCAGATGACTGAGATTACTTTCCATGCCAAGCGCTCTCAGGGCCTGCTCGCCCACGCGGCGAATGTCATCATACCTGGGCTCGTCGATCTCTTTTGGGGTGATGATACGCCACTGCATCCATGGATTGCGAAGAACCGCTAGAGGATTAGGCAGATATCGCGTGATCGAGTGCCACACAGCCTTGCCGTCCACGGAGATAGTGTCCAGCGAATGCTCCTCTCCCTGAACAAACTCCTCGAGTTGAAGCGGGTGGTTCTCGTCGGGCGGGTCGCTTTCGAGCACTTCCTCGAACTCTTCCTCACTATCGCACTGGTGAGTCTCGCGAGCTCCCACCCCAGACAACGGCTTGACGATCAGCGGATAACCAATCTGGGCCGCGAACTCGCGAGCTTCCTCCGTTGTCTCGACACTGCGATGGCGAGCGCACGGAACTCCGGCCGCGGCTAGCCGGTCTTTCATCACAGCCTTGTCGCGGAAGCTCAGCATCGTGTTCGGGGACATGCCAGGGATACCAAGCTCGGCGCGCGCCTGAGCCACGGGCAGCTGAATCAGTTCATACTCGGTGAACATGCGGTGGATGGGACCAAATTGTCGCGAAAGTCCTTTGGCCGCCCATACCAACTCCTCGGGGTCCAGGAGATCATTCACGCGCCAGTAGCCTGAAATGGAAGCCTCGACCCGAGGCGAGAGTTGCTCGTCCTCGAGGGTACTGACCAGACCGATCTCCACTCCTTCAATTCGAGAGAGACGATCCAGAAAAAGGTAGACATCCTTACGCAGAAACGGAGAGACATACACAACGAGCATAGAGCCGGTATTTATCCTTCGGTCGCCGTGTCCTAGGAGTTTCGGACCAGATCCTTAAGCCAAGTTCCCTGGCTCGAGTCCCTTTCAATACGCTGTCAAGGTTAACGGCCAACGGCTCCCAAAGCCTGTCCCACAGCAAGACGCGGCCCCCGGCGGTCACGTTTAAGCCACTCGCTCCAGAGATAGCGGATGACTCGAAAACGCTGGCCCTCGTAGGGACTCAGCAGCTCAAGCATCCGCTGGTCCGTCCCGTGGCGCTCTCCCGCCACAGCTCGGCAGACCAGATCGGGCAGACCGTAGTCCCCCAGAGGAACGGCGTCGGGATCGCCCCAGACCTGCCCTCGAATCAGTGTCTTTGTCCAGGAACCGACGCGTGGAAGGCCGCGCAGTCGCTCTTCCAAAGCCTCAGCTGGGAGGTCGATCGCGGGGAGAAAGTTCAGGGCTTGAGCCACGCCCTTCAGGGCGACTCCTCTTTTCTGTTCGATCCCGCATTGGGCAAGCTCGGCCCAGTTGAGTCCCAGCAGGCGTTCGGGTGAAGGAGCGCTCCAGAGATCGTCTCGCGTTTGTCCATGAGTACGGCAGAGTTTTCTCCAGTTCGAGGAGGCCTCGGCCCAGCTAACTCTTTGACTTAAGACGACTTGCAAGCTCCCTTCATACAACCAGAAGGTTCGGGGCAAGCGAAGGCCAGGATTTCGATGCAGGTAAGGCCACAGCGGGTCGCGCGGGCCGACCACGAGATCGGGCTTATCCTGAAGGCCGAGGAGCCCTTTAGCGTGGCCGGCTTGAATGGCCACGATGCGTTCCGCTGGTCCATCCACGACTAGAACCAAATCCCGGTCGCTCCAGCCCAACGTAAGAGCGCAAAGCTCGCCGTCAAGCCAGCGCAAAACGCGAAAACCACGTCGCTCGATTCTTTGAAAACCAGGATCGTGGTGGCCCAGCGCGATGAGAGCGAAGGTCTCGAAAGGATCGTAAGGCTTGGGCCGTGGGAACTTAAAGCTTCGCCTTTGCCACATACTCTTCGACCTGGTCCTCCAACTGGTCCAGCGGTACGGCCCCTTGGAGTAAGACCGCGTCGTGAAATTCCCTCAGGTCGAACTTCGAGCCTAGTTCCTCGCTTGCCCAGCGCCGAAGCTCGGTGATCTTGAGCTCGCCCATTTTGTAGGCCAGAGCCTGCCCGGGCCATGCGATGTAGCGATCCACCTCGTTGGTCACATCGAGTTCAGAGCGCGGGCTGTTGGCCAGAAAATAAGTGATCGCTTGCTCCCTGCTCCAACCCTTGCTGTGGATTCCCGTGTCCAGAACCAAACGAATAGCGCGCCAGATCTCGTAGGTGAGCTGTCCGAATCTTTCATACGGTGTTCGGTAGAGTCCCATCTCCTTTCCCAGACTTTCGGCGTAGAGCGCCCAGCCCTCGACAAACACGGTGTAGTCTCCGAATCCATCGGAGAAGCGACGAAAATCAGGGAGGTCCGGTAGCTCCGCGGCGAGCGCGATCTGGTGATGGTGACCGGGGACCGACTCGTGCATCGACAGTGAAGGGATCTCGAACAGCGCTCGCGTCTCGGGTTGATACAAGTTCACACAGTAGGTTCCGGCCAGCGTCCCGGCACCCGGCATGTAGTAGGCCGTGGTGGTAGCCGGCGCGATGTAGTCGGGTATCGGCTGCACCCCATAAGGCTTGCGTGGGAGAGTTTTGAAAAAACGCGGCATCTGGCCGTCGACCTCTTTGCAGAATGAGCGGTAGCGACGAAGCAGCTCTTGCCGGTCCTGGACGTAGTGCTCGGGCGCCACGCGCAGATGGTCGAAAAACTCCTCAAGTGTCCCTTGGAATCCGACCTCCTGTCGAATGGCCTCCATTCGAGCACGGATGCGCGCCACCTCGGACAGACCGATCTTGTGAATCTCTTCAGCCATCTTGTCCGTGGTTGTATAGCGCTTGATCAGAAAGGCGTAAGCCTCCTGACCGCCGGGCAGTCGCCCCAGTCCTGCTTCCCGAGGTGAGGCTTTCAGGTACGGACCGGCCAGGTAGTCCGCCAGACGCGAAAAGGCCGGACCCACAACCTGAGTCAGAGCGACTTGCGCCCGCCTCTCCAGCCGAGAAAACTCCGGCGCCTTCCGAAGCTCGAAACCGGCCGTGCGAAAAGGAGACAAAAAGGCGGACTCGGCCGGATCTCGAGCTAGCTCGACCTGAACACGAACCAGCTCGAGAAGGCGCTCGGTAATGATACGAGGATGGACCCTCCCCCGCTCCACGGCTTCCTTCAAGACATCGATCTCACGGTCCGTAAGCTCCCCGAAGCTCTCCAAGCGCCGAACCCACTGTTCCAAGTCGGAGGGCGTGGTGAAGGTGAGAGAATCCAGCATGGTGGCGGCTGTGTGAAGACCGTCCCGCTGATTCATGGTGAAAAGATCCAGATCTAGACGATGTCTTTCGACCTGCCACCGCAACTGTTGGACAAACAGACGTCGATTCACGCGCTGAGAAGGCGTCAGTTGGCTCTCGTCGAGGTTCTCCAGCTCTTCTATGGCTCGACGGTAACGCTGGTCCGTTCTCTCTCTCGCGGGCGCGGAACTGTCGCCCCAGAGTTTCTTGGCCGGTGCGCCTAGATAGATGGCTAGCCCCGGACTCTCCTCCATCAGCGCGTCCCATTCGCGGAGCATAATACGTTCTAGCCGCTCCCCCTGGGTTTGAGCGGTCACCCCGATACCGAGGCCGAGCCAAAGTAGAAGTAGCAAACCACGGAACACGCGCATAATCTAGGAAACCCTTCGTCGTTTGAAGTCGCTGAATCCTTGTTAAAATGACCCTTCTCCGAGAGAAGAGATCGACCCATGGCGTGGAAACGTTGCCAGGTGGAACCGGAAACTTTGGATACCGCGTCGCTGCACCAACGGCTTGCCAAGCTCGAGGACCAAACGCGTCGTGATGCCGCTAAAATCGAGGAGCTCAACGAGGAGCTTGAGCGCCGGGGGGATCATTTAGAGAAGAAAAAGGCCGCGGAAGGCGCCCTTACCCGGCGTTTGGAAGCCGCCGAGAATAAGATCCGGGAGCTTGTGCGTAGCGAGGGCGAGGCGGCCTACCGTAGCAGGACGTTGGCCACCAAAATGAGCACCTCGGAGAAAGCTCTCGAGGAGGCCCAGAATCAGCGGCGCGTCCTGGAGAAGAAACTTCAGGTCAGCCAGCAACAGGTGCAGGAGCTGAGTTTGCAAGCTCAGTCCCAGGGAAGCCGGATGGAGGAGTTGCGATCGGCCTCCCAACGGCGACATCAAGACGCGGAATCGCTCGAACAGCAGAACCGCGACCTCGAGTCCAAACTGGCTCGAGCGGTCGGAAAACTCGAGCTGTATCAAGGAAAGCTTGGAACCCTCCAACGCCAGATCTCCGACCGTGAGACAGAGATGGTTTTGGGCCAACAGAAGATCGAGATCGCTCTGAAGGAACGCGACGTGGCCCGCAAAGAGCTGGAAGAGGCTCGAAAACAGGCCAAAGCTTATCGTGACGGGTCCACGGAACTCGAGCAGGCTCTAGCCTCGGCAAGACGACAGCTTTCCCAGGCTGAGGAGGAGTTGGACCGAACCAAGCTGTCCGTCCATCGCTCAGACAAAAGCTCGCAGGAACTTCACCAGGAGCTAGCTCAGGTCAAGGCGGAGCTGAACGATTTTCAATACCGCCTTACCGAGGAAGCGGAGAAAAACGTCGCGGAATCCGAGCGCTCGGAGCTTTTAGAGGCCGAGCTACAACAGTTGCGCGACCATCTGGCGGAGACCTCTGGACAGCTCAAGGGTGAGCGGTCGGCCCTCGAAAGCCAGCGAGCCGAAGGTGGGACCCTTCGCGCGGAAAATCAAACCTTGACTCGCGAATTGGACGAGCGCACCGAGCAACTCCGGGAGCTCAAAGGCCTCTTGGAAAGGCTCAAGCCCGCCTACGAAACACTCAAGAGCCGATATTCCGAGCTACAGCAAGAACACAAAGATCAGACGGCGGAACTGGAAAGCCTGAATTGGCAGCTCAGCGGCGCTCGCTCGAGTAGCGACGGTCTGGAAGCCCAGCATCGCGAGCTGCAACGACAGTTTCAGGAACTTGGCGAGGAGAAATCCCAGCTGCTACAGCAGCTGTCCGAACTTGAAGAGATGTTGGCCACCGAAAGAATGGGGCTGGAAGAGTCGCTGCGCGAAAATGGCGAGTTGGCCGACAGTCTCTCCCGCTCCCATGATGAGCAAGCCGGCCTGCGTTTGGAACTGGAATCCGCCGCCGCGGCTCGGGAAAATCTGGAACAGGAAAAGCTCGAGCTCCAGCAGCGTTACCAGGCTCTCGAAACGGAGCAGACTGTTCTAGGAGAACGCCTGGAACAGTTGCAACTCGAGCACCAGAGCGCCAGCCTGCGCGCCGACGAGGCGGAAAAGGAGCTTGATACCCGCAGGCGCCAGCTTAGCAAGCTGGTGGAGGAGCTCAAGCAACAAGCCACCGTGGCCGCTAAATCGCAGGCCAACGTCAAAGAACTCCTCAAGCAGCGTACCCAGCTACTCGAGATCAAAAAGCATCTGGAAGGTCAACTGCAGGCCGGAGGTCAGGCGGCTCAGGAAACCGATCATCGCTTGACCTTATCGGAGCAAGAGCGAGCCAGTCTGGAGTCGGCGCTGGCCGAACTGCAGCAAGAGTTCGACGACACGGTGACCAGCCACGAAGAGCTCCGTGCCGAGCTGGAGGCTCAGCTGACTGAAGGTTCCGCGCGCGAGACGGAGTTGGCTAGAGAGCTCGCGGCTGCGGAATCGACACTCGGCGAGCGCTCCGAGCGCATTCGCGAGCTGGAAGTTCAGCTATCGCGCGAGCTGCGGGATCGAGACAACCAAATTCTGGAGCTCAACCGCCAGCTTGTCGAACTGGGCGCCGAACTCGAGCGGGTCTTGGAAGAACAAGCCGAGCATCAAAAGCGGTTTGAAGAGCGAGAAGAGTTTTTGGAGAACGCTTTGACCGAGATCGAAGAGGAGCGACTGGAGCTGTTAACCAGGGTGGAACAGGCCGGTCAGAGCCAGGAACATCTGGAGGCTCGGATCTCTGAGTTGCAGGGCGGCCTGGAAACCTTGCGCGGTCATCAAACCGCCCTGTCGGAGGAATTGAGAGCAGAACGTGAGCAGGGGGTACGGCTGTTGGAGGAACTCGCCTCCGGCAAAGCTGAGGGCGAGGACCTTCGCGACGAAACCTTGCAACTTCAAGCTCAAATCGAGACTCTAGAATCTGAGCTTCGCGCCCGCCAGGAAGAGTCGAGCTATCAGATCGCTCAGCGGGTCGAGCTGGAAGAGTCCTTGCGGCTCAACACCGAGCGCCAAGAGGAGACCTCCGCCGCGCTGGCGCGCGCCCAACGCGAATGCACCAGCCTGCGCGAGTTCGTCGAGAAACTGCAGAAGGCTTCGCGCGACCGCCTGGAGCAGGCCAAAGGAGCCCTGGTCACGCGGGAGGGTCAGGTTAGGAAACTTCAAGAAGCCTTGACCGGTAAGGCCAGGCAAGCCGCCCTCGCCGAGGCGAAACTCGAACGCACCCAGCTCGCGGAGAACGCGCTGCGGGGAGCACTCATGGATTTGCGGCAGCTTCTCAACGCGAAGGAAGAGATGGTCGGGGAGCTCGAGTGGCATCTCGGCCTGGTTTACCAAACTCTCGAAGAAGGGCAGAGCGAGCTTCAGGAGCATAAGGAGCTTGTGGAGGAGCTGCGAGCCTCCCAATCCGCTCTCGAGTCGGACCTGGCTTCCACCGTCTCGGGCTTGGAGGAGGAAAAAGCCACTCTCGGCAGGGAGATCGGCACTCTTCAGGCGGCCGCGCGCGAGACGGGAACCGAGCTTGCCAACGAACGCCGTCAACTCGCTCATACGCTGGATAAACTCGAGCGAGCGGTCTCTCGCCTCGACCGTGTCCAGGCTGACTTAGTCGAGGAGCAGGAGCGCTCGGCTCGCCTGGGAGCGCAACTGACCGATGCCCTGGAGGATCGCAACCGCAGCGTGGTCCGGCTGCGAGATTTGCAACAAGAATTTCAATCCTGGCGGGATGCCCAGGTCGCCAATGCTGAGGAAACGTCCGAACCGCCCAGTCAAGACAGCGAAGCCCTGGCTCTCAGCCTGGCCCGCGAGAGCTCCCTGCGGGAGGAAGTGGATACGCTGCGGGATGCCTTAGCAGCCATGGAGTCTCAGCAAAGTTCGAGCCAGATTGTCGAGCCTGGCCTCGAGGAGCTTAAAGAACAGCTGCTTCGAGGATTCGACCTGGGATCCGATATGGTCTCCGCCCAACTTGAATACCTCGCGGCCGAGGAGCTCAAAAACGGGCTTCTGATGGAAGTCCAGCGTTCCGACGATTTGGAAACCCTGGGCGCGCTGGAAGATGAGCTGAAAGAAGCCGAGGAGGCGGTGGCTTCACGCCAAGCTGAATATGAGGCATTGGAAGATCAGTGGAACACTTTCCATGCCGAGATCGATGAAGCGGCCCAACTGCTGCTGCTCAAGTTCACGGGCCTTATCGAGTACGAGATGCGCGAGGCTCGTCAAGCGACTGAAACTACCAGGGAGCTGACTGTCCAGTTAGATTCAGCCGAACAGCGTAGTCGGGACAAAATCGACAGTCTGGAGCGCCAACTCGAAGAGAAGGATCTTCTCACGGGCGAACTCGAGGAAGAGCTAGCTCAACAGGCAAGCCAGGCCGCCGAGCTTGCTGAACAGTTGGCCGTCGAACAGGGCGCGCGCTCCGAGGAAGCTACCGACGAGGCTATGAAGGCGCAACTGGCCGATTTTGCTCAAAAGCAAGAACAGTATCGGCTGCGTATCGCGGAACTGCTGGGAATGTTAGCCGAGCGGCAGCAGAAGCTCGACATGTTGGCGGTGAGTGAGGTCGCCTCGCCTACTGAGCGAACCAGCACGATGACCGAGAAGATGAATCGACTTGACGACCTTTTCGATCAACACGCCGAGGACAAGTCAAATCTGGCGGCCAAGCGCGCGGAGATGGTGGCTTTAGGTAGCGGCGCTCCGGACGAGGCCAGGGACCGTCTCCAACTCGAGATCGTAACTTTGATCAACGCCCTGGCCGCCCGAGAAGACGAGATCCACGCTTTGGAAGAAGAGATCGATAGCGCCGCCAACCAGCCCACGGTGGAAGATATCCCCGCGATTCCCAGCGCTCGGCCGCTAGAGCTTAGCGATAGCTGGGAAGGCTCTAACGAAGGAGAAGCTAGACCGTAGCTTTGCTGGCGACCTTGGCCTTCTTGGCTTTTTTGGCCTTAATGGAAGCTTTCTTGCTAGCCGCGGCTTTCTTGCTCTTACCCTTGGCAGCGGCCTTGCGCTTGGCGGTCTTCTTCGACTTGGCCTTGGAGACCGGCGCGCCCTCGTCTCCGGTGGCTTTGGCCTTGGCCTTCCCCTTGGCCGCGCGAGGAGCGAACTCGAAGCCGTGTTTGCCGCTATCTTTGAGCACTAACTTGGCTTTGAACGGGCGTCCGTAGCGGGAGATGAAGTCGTCGAACTCCTCGGTTCGGCCGCCATCGAAAAACTGCTTGGCCTCCTCCGGACTCATCTCGCGCTTACAAACAACCTTCGGCAGCACCGCGACCTTTTTGATCTTAGGGAACGCTTCTTTGCACGAGTCGTCACACTGGCACTGATAGGTGCTCTCGGTCTCGAAGATCTGACGGTCTTTCCCAAAGGGACAAGCGGTCAGGGGTAGGCTATCTTCGGTGATTTCGGCCACCAGACCGCTACCCACCAGACTTCCGTCTTCTGAGACCAACTGAACCTCGCCCTTGTCGTCGAGCTTGAGAATGCCTTTGTAGCCTTGCCCTTGAGCGGAAAGAAACCCGTCGAGCAAAGCGGTCTGCCCATTCTCCAGAAGCTCTTTGACGGTGGCTCGGTCGAGATAACGACCGTTGCGCTCCTTCCAGATGATGAAGCCCACGCCGACATCGGACTTCCCTTGATTGTCCTCCGAGCAGTAGAAGCGGCTACGCTCCACCACCTTGAGATGCGGCGCGGTGGGGCAAACTCCCAACGGCTCGTCGTTGGCAAAAAGGTCATCATACTGAAAGCTCTTGGCCTTCTCCACGATCTCGATGGTGTAGTCCACCACTTCCTTGGTGTAGGCGGCGCGAGTGCGTTTGCCCTGCTCCACCTCCTGCAAGCGCATCTCCATCTCTCCGGTCAGAACCGGTGAGGCCAGGCGATCGGCGTGCATTCGTCGCAGCAGATCGATGAGAAGAATACCTTTGGGAGTGGCTCGGATGCTGCGTTCAGCCCTGCGAGCGTATTGCTTGGCCACCAAATTCTCGATGATGTCTGCCCGGGTGGCTGGAGTGCCCAGACCCTTACCTCGCATGATGAAGTTGATCTCTTCATCGTCGACCTGGCGGCCGGCGTTCTCCATCAAGGACAACAGGCGAGCTTCGGTATAGCGGGCGGGCGGTCGGGTTTCGTCGGTTTGGCTTTCCGTCGAGTGGGTTCGGACGGCCTGACCCTTGGACTCGAGATCCTCGGCCTCCTTACCGGACCTCATCAAGGCCTTGGTACTGGCCAAAGGCGGTAGGACCGCTTCCTCTTCGGCGGCTTCTTTGCCGTAGACCTCATACCAGCCCGGATTCTCCAGGTAGCGCGAGCGAGTGCGGAAATGATGTCCTTCCACCACCGTCTCTCGCTCCACTCGAATCCATTCGGCCGGCGGATAGAAGGCGGCTAAAAAGCGTTTGACCACCAGGTCGTAGATGCGTTGGTCGTCCCCCTCCAGATTTTTGGGAATCTTACCACCGGTCGGGATGATGGCGAAGTGGTCGCTAACTTTGCTGTCGTCAAAAACCTTGTTGGCGTTGCGCAATCCGTTGCGACGGATAGAGTTCGCGAAAGCTTTGTACTCACCGCCCTCAGCGAACTCGGCGATGGCGTTGTCGACGTGCTGGCGGTAGTCGTTGGGAAGGCACTTCGAGTCGGTACGAGGGTAAGTGAGGGCCTTGTGACTTTCGTACAAACGCTGGGCCGCTTGCAAAGTGCGGCGGGCCGAAAAGCCAAATTTGCTATTGGCCTCCCTCTGCAAAGTGGTCAAGTCGAAAAGAGTGCGGGCCGACTCGCGAGCGAGTTTTCGAGTCTCCGAGGCGGTACCGGTTTTCCCCTCGATGGCCGAGGCGATCTTGTCCACCGCCTCCTGACTGGTGATCCAGTCGTCCTTGTCGGGACGATCCGGGTCGGCCACGAACTTCGGGTCGAACCAGGTCCCCAGGTACTTGTGGTCCGCGGCGTCGAACTCGGCTAGAAGTCGCCAGAAGGGAGTGGGTCGGTGGGCCAGATTCTCCAGCTCTCGGTCGACTAAGAGCGCTAATGTAGGGGTCTGCACACGCCCCGCCGACCAGGCCGTTTTCTCCGTGCGGGTTTTCATTCGACGGGTCAGAGCGCGAGTGGCGTTGATCCCGATCAACCAGTCCGCTTCCGAGCGGCAGACAGCGGCGTCGGAGAGTCCGTCGAAAAGTCGCCCGTCCTGCAGGCTACGGAAGCCTTCACGGATAGCGTCGCGCGTCATCGAGGAGAGCCAAAGCCGCTCCATCGGACGGGCTTTCGGAGCGTTCTTGAACTTGTGAAAATACCAGATCAGCTCGCGGAAGATCAGTTCTCCCTCACGCCCGGCATCGCAGGCGTTGATGACTTTACTGACGTCGTCTCGCCCGTAGAGTTTTTTGAGGACTTTCAGTCGCTCGCTCTGACCCGGTTTAGGAGCGTACTCGAATTCGGTGGGAATGATCGGGAGGTCCTCGAGAACCCAGCGTTTGAACTTGGGGTCCATTTCCTCAGGAGGGATAAACTCTACCAGATGTCCGACCGCCCAGCTGACGACATAATCGTTGTTCTCGAAATATTCGTCGCCATTGGGTGAGAAACCGCCCAGAGCGTTGGCGATATCGCGCGCGACGCTCGGCTTCTCGGTGATGATCAAACCTTTGCTCATGCTTCTCCTATCAGACATCAAACCGCCAGGGAGAGGTTTCCGCCCAGATTATGGGGGTAGACTAGCAGCAGATCAAGAACGGCGCAACCGAGAATTTCGAGCTTGCCCCCCAATTACAGAAAGAGGAAAACTTACCGTGACTGCAACCGCGACTCAAAGCCTTAACTATGAGAGCCTCCTTGGCAAGGACGCTGAAACGCTCCTGAGCCACAAGTGCCAGACTATTCCCACCTCTTCCATTCACGCTCCCGGGCCCGACTTTGTGGATCGCGTTTGGGCCATGTCGGACCGTCCCATTCCCGTTCTTCGTTCGCTCCAGACGCTGTTCGGCGCCGGACGCCTGGCCAACACCGGGTATCTCTCCATTCTGCCGGTCGACCAGGGGATCGAGCACACCGCCGGTGCCTCCTTTGCTCCCAACCCCATGTACTTTGATCCCGAAAACATCGTGAAGCTGGCTCTCGAGGGCGGCTGTAACGCGGTGGCCTCTACTTACGGAGTCCTGGGTGCCGTGGCCCGCAAGTACGCTCACAAGATCCCCTTCGTGGTCAAGATCAACCACAACGAGCTGATGACCTACCCCAACAGTTTCGAGCAGGTGATGTTCGGAACGGTTGAAAAAGCCTATGAGATGGGCGCTGTCGCTGTCGGCGCCACCATCTACTTCGGCTCGGAGGACTCCCGCCGCCAGATCGTCGAGATCGCCGAAGCCTTCGCTCGCGCGCACGACCTCGGCATGGCCACCATCCTCTGGTGCTACGCCCGTAACAACGCCTTCGTCAAGGACGGAAAGGACTACCACGTGGCCGCGGACTTGACCTCGCAGGCCAACCACCTGGGTGTGACCATCCAGGCCGACATCATCAAACAGAAGCTGCCCGAGAACAACGGCGGCTTCACCGCCGTCGGCTTCGCCAAGACCCACAAAAAGATGTACTCGGACCTGGCCACCGACAACGCCATCGACTTGACCCGTTATCAGGTCGCCAACTGCTTCATGGGCCGCGCCGGCTTGATCAACTCCGGCGGAGCCTCGGCCGGTGAGAGCGATCTGGGAGAAGCCGTCAAGACCGCTATCATCAACAAGCGGGCTGGCGGAATGGGCCTTATCTCCGGACGTAAGGCTTTCCAGAAGCCTCTCAAGGAAGGTATCGCTCTGCTCAACGCTATCCAGGACGTCTACCTCGACTCCAGCGTGACCCTGGCCTAGGCCACCTCAAAGGTCTCGACGTGACCGCGACGGTCTGTCTCGAAGCTGTCTCGAAATCGTATGACGAAGGCTCCAGCCAACGTCAGGTTCTCCAGAACCTCGATTTTCAGGCGGCGGCGGGAGAGACCGTCGCTCTTTTAGGAGCCTCGGGCTCCGGAAAAAGCACCCTTTTGAATCTGGTCGCCGGTTTAACCCTTCCAGATTCCGGGACAGTGACGGTGGCGGGTCACAAACTCGAGACGCTTAACGAGGAAGCGCGGACACTTTTTCGCCGGCGTCACATCGGCTTTGTCTTTCAGTTTTTTCACCTCGTTCCGACCCTAACCGTGGAAGAGAACCTCCGCCTACCGCTACAGCTTAATGGGATGGAAACTCCCTTAGAGCTTATACGCCTCCGAGAATTGTTAGAACGGGTCGGCCTGGCAGAGCGAGCTCATCACCTGCCGGACCGGCTTTCCGGCGGAGAGCAGCAAAGAGTCTCGGTTTGCCGAGCCGTCATGCACCGGCCGGCCGTAGTCCTAGCCGATGAGCCCACCGGTAATCTCGACCAAAAGACGGCTGAATCCGTTCTTGCTCTGCTCTTCGAGCTAGCCCAGGACCATGAATCCGTTCTGTTGATGGTCACCCACTCCCAAGAGGTCGCTCGTCGCTGCCGCAGAGTCGAGCGAATGGAAGACGGTGTTTTACAGTCGGAGGCTCCCTGATGAAATGTTGGGCGGCAGCCATCTTTCTGGGCCTTCTTTCGGCTGGTTGCGGAGTGAGCGAGGGGCCGATACGGGGCCAGGTGAATTTGGCAAGCGTGCTTTCGGACCCCTCTGGCCAATACGCGACCGTCCGCCCAGGCCGAACCTTTCATTTTCCCACCGATCATGGAGAGCACCCCGACTTTAAAACCGAGTGGTGGTATGTCACCGGCCATCTTCGAGGGGAGAAGGGGAAAGCTTTCGGCTATCAGTTAACCTTTTTCTCCACCGACCTGCCCAGGGTGGCAACACCGGCCGAGAGTCCCTGGTCGGCCTCCCGAGTCATGATGGGTCACCTGGCTTACTCGGACCCCTCGGTACTCCGCTTTCGTAGCTTCGAGAGGTTCTCGCGCCGTTCTTTAGGGCTGACGGGGGTCACAACGGATTCGAAGGGAGTGAAGGTTTGGCTCGAAGACTGGAGCCTTCATCGGGCGCCTGACGGGGTCTGGCGGCTTCAAGCTTTTCAGGAGGACGACATTAGTGGTGATTTTGAATTGAGCCTGCGTTTGACCGAGCAGAAGCCACCTATACTCCAGGGCGAGGATGGTTATTCCCGCAAGGGGCCCCTGCCGGAGCATGCTTCTTATTACGTCTCTCTCACGCGGTTGGCCGCCGAGGGAACTCTTAGGAGAGGCTCGGAGAGTCACAGGGTCAGTGGGTCGAGCTGGTTCGATCACGAGTGGTCCTCCCAACCGCTGGCTCCGGGTTTGGTAGGGTGGGATTGGTTTAGCTTGCAGCTCAGTGACGGTTGGGAACTGATGCTCTATCTCTTGCGGTACGAAGACGGACGGCTCGAACCCGCCTCCTCCGGTGTACTCGTGGCGCCGGACGGAGGCACCTCGAGACTGACCTCGGAGCAGTTTCAGGTGGAGGTCAAAGAGCACCATCGCTCCGCTCGAGGCATTCTCTACCCGTCGGCTTGGAGACTCAGTGTTCCCAAGGCCGCAATCGTGCTCATGGTGCGGCCCACCATGCGAGACCAAGAGATGAAAAGCTCGGTGGCCTACTGGGAGGGAGCCGTCGAGGCCGAGGGGACCCGCGACGGCAAAGAACTCAAGGGTCGCGGCTTCGTGGAACTGACCGGTTATGAGAAGCTCACTAAATGAGTTCTCAGTCAGATTTCAAGTTCTCGGTTTTGTCTCCACCACTCTATCGTTGGTATTACAGCGTTCAACGCCCCTAGGTGTCGAAAAGGTGTCGTCATTTTAAAAAGGTGTCGAAATAGCCCTTCGAGGAAAAGCCCCAGCTGGTACAAGCTGGGGCTTTTCCTCATTTCTGGACCAAGTTCGTTCTTGCATCTTACCGTGGTTAAGTATATACTAAACCTGTGGAGTTTGAGGGATACGAGTGGGATGACGCCAAGGCCGAGCGCAATGCTGAAACTCATTTCGTGACCTTCACTGAAGCCGCCGAGGCCATCGAAGATGCAATCCTTTCGGAAAGCATCAACGAGGGCCGTCGCTCCAAAGGTGGAGAATTGCGCTATACAGCTTATGGTGTGACGTTCAATGGTCGTCCCTTGGTCGTCATCTTCACAGTTCGAGGACGAAATCTCAGAATCATCAGCGCTCGGAGAAGATAAACTATGGCTGAAGAAAGAATAGTCGTCCGCCCTCGTGGCGGCCGCCCTCCAGTGGGAGGTGCTACCAAGACCCCAATCTCGTTCCGCATTCATCCGGGATTACTTGAGTCTCTTCAGCGACTTGCCGAAGAGAAACAGCTCCCTTACCAGTCTTTCATGCATGACATCCTTTCCGAGGAAGTCTCCACCATTGTCAACTTCGAGCGGTCTACCGAACGAGAGAAGATCGCGATGATGGGCTATCAGCTGCGGCAGATTGCTCAGCGTTGGCAACAGGAATGCCCTTCCTATACCGAGCTAGGTGAAGAGCTTGAGGAGTTCACCTCGGAGCTTATGGAAAGAGTTCTAGGTGTACCCAAGACCGATTCCGATGTAGAGTCTCCAAAGGAAGCCAAAGCTTCCTAAACTGAGGACAGGAGCTCGGATCTTCGATCGCGTCGAGCGACTTCGAAAGATAGCCGGGCGACAGATGGGAGTATTTCATCGTGGTGGAGATGCTGGAGTGGTGGCGCAGATCGTGCCAGCTGAAATCTTGGATGCCGGCGATCTCAAGAATGGGACGGAAGCGACGCTCCGTTAGGTTGTCATGATCGACCTTGTTCGTACCCGACTGATTCGGGAAGACCCAATACATAGACTTTCCACGCTGAGCTTCCAGAATGGCCCGCACCGTCTTTCGGATTGGCAGATGGTCCTTTGTCGAGGTTTTCGGGCGCGGCACGAGCAGAAACGCCGGCGAGTCGGAGTCTTCGGGTAGAATAACCTTCTGCCAGGTCAAGCCCCATTGTTCCCGGGCTCTCAAGCCGGTGAGAAACGAAAAGACGACCAAGGGCCAGAGTTCAAGGTCGTGAGCCAAACAGGCGGCCTTGAGAGCTGCCAGCTCCTCCTTGGTTAGCCATCTGATCCTGCCCTCAGCCGTCGACATGATGCGGGTGGCCATAGAGCGGAGACCTCGAGATAAGGCGGTCTCTGTCCGCCATGTTAAGCAGCAGTCTCCAACGCTCGAGATCGCGATTCACGCTGTTTGGTTCACGCTGTTTGGGCTCGCACCGTCCTTGCTCTGGCGCGAGCGTCGAAACTCACGACAGCTCTGAGCGTCGATGGAGAGAATCGGAATCTCCCCGAAGTAAGCACGGAGGTGCTGGTCGCTGTTGGTGTAGCTGGACCAGGTCTTTTTCTTGACCGACTCTCTGACTTGCATATTCCAGGCGATGCCGATCACGGATTCCACGGGAAGCCGATCATAGATTCCACGCCATGCCGATCACAGTTTCCACGGGAAGCCGATCGCGGATTCCACGCATGCCGATCAGTGATTCCGGCGATGCCGATCAGCAAGGTGTCGTAATCGCTCATTCCTGGGCATGCCGATTCCGAAGCGGCAACGCTTCGTTTTCAGCGACGTACCCACAGTTCACTCGTTGACAGTTACTCCGAGAGGAGTAATTATCAATGCCGCAAGCAAGATTGACCATGCGCAAGATCCGCGAGGTCCTTCGGTTGAAGTTCGACCGAAAACGTTCCCAACGAGAGGTCGCCACGGCCTGCAACCTGTCTGCATCGACAGTCTGGGATACTGTCCAAAGATTCAAGGCCAGTGGCCTCGACTGGCCGCTGCCAGATGAGGTCTCTGACGAAGAGCTACAGACCAAGCTTTATCCGCCACCAACGCCCGAGAAAGACCGGCCCACGCCGGACTGGGCCGCCCTCCATCGGGAGCGAAAGAAGGCCAAGAATGTAACGCTTCAACTTCTTTGGGAGGAGTACAAGGCCATCTATCCGGCCGGGTACGAGTACAGCTGGTTCTGCAACGGCTATCGAGCGTGGGCCAAAACCGTCGATCCCGTGATGCGCCAGGTCTACTACTTCGGCGACAAGTGCTTCGTCGACTATGCTGGCGAAACTGTCAGCATTGTCGACCCCATCACAGGGGAAGTCACGGAGGCTGAGATCTTCGTAGGCACGCTCGGGGCCAGCAACTATACCTACGCCGAGGCCCAACCGGGCCAAGACCTCGCATCCTGGGTCTTGGGGCACGTCCGTATGTTCGAATACTTCGGCGGAGTTCCACAAGTGCTGATTCCCGACAACCTCAAGAGCGGAGTCAAGAAGGCCTGCTAGAGTGGATCACTTTCCGAGTTGCGTAAACAAGGAGTTGAGGGAAGAAGATCTGGGTCTTCGTTCCGGAGCGAAGCGAGGACACCCCCGACTGGCGTAGCAGGTCAACTTGTCCTAAACAATGAAAAAAGCCCGTGGTTACGGGCTTTTTCTTGGCGTGACTGGAGGGATTCGAACCCCCGACCTTCTGGTTCGTAGCCAGACACTCTATCCAACTGAGCTACAGTCACATCTGCGACGTAACGGGTTGTACCACAGTACCCCTCCCCTGTCAACGAAGTTGGGTGGCGAATCTACTCCCAATTCGCCATCAACCATCGCTCCTGTCGGGAGTTCCACTCCCAGGTCGTGAGAACCTGAGCCCCCTCGGCGTCCCCCAGCAATAAGACAGATCGCCACTGGGGCCCGCGACCGGATATGGGCTCTATCCTTCCCACCCGTGCCCCCGAATCCGGTCCAACGAGGGTGGACCAAACGCCGAGATCTGGCTCTTCGATTGCCGCCGCGGTGGGAGCTAGGTAAGTGCTGGCCCGGAGAAAATCTCCATCTCGAAGATTGGCCAAGAAATCATCGACGGTGGATGGAAGTAAAGACAGACTATCATCTCCACCTTCACCCGAGCCTGATTCGGAGCCGGAGACGACTCGCTCGCCGCGGGCCGAAATGGTCTGGCTGAGCATGTAGACCAGGCGTCCATCTCGAAGCAAAATCTCTTCCCATCCCGGTTCCACCGTGCGCACCCAGCGAACCTGAGTGCCGGGAGACACTGTACCGAGCACTCGGGCCGTTGTGCGAGGGCTCTCATAAACCGACCCTGAACGAACGACTCGGGCACGACTGGTCACTGTTTCTTGACCGGCCTGATTCGAATCGGGTCGTCTCTCGACGTCGCGCTGAGGCAGCCCCGCTGGACTATCCCCCGGAGTGCCGGATGAGGAAGGAAAAGCTTGACGTTCAGGCCGCCGCGAATCCGCCGGGAGTTTCGCCCCCAGATCATCGAGAATGGGACGCACGGGAAATTTCGTGGCCGCGCTTGCCAGGCTTGAACTGCGCTCTAACGGAGGACGACCTTGCCCGTCGATCTCTCGATAGCCTTGCTCCTGGGCGCTGTCGAGCACTCGGGGTATGATGAAAACCGCCAGGCCGGTGCCGCCGATCAGGCTAAGCCAGAACAAAAGGTATATCTTCCGGGACCAGGAACCCACCTCGCCTAGATTGGGCTGAATCAAGCCAAATCCCTTTAGACCACGCCCATGGATAGCGAGCTTAACCTCATTCTCAAAGGCACCTCGCGCGCCTTCTACCTCAGTCTGGCCGCGCTACCTAGCGGCGCGCGTTACCCGCTGAGCCTCGGCTACCTGTTGGCCCGGGCCGCCGACACGATAGCCGACTCGCCGGCTTCTCCCGACCTGGATCGCGATCGGGTTTTGCACGAACTTCGCCAAGTCATTCTCGATGAGCGGGAGCGCGACTGGCATGTTCCGAGGGGTCTCGAGCCTGAAATTCCCAAAGAGCGTGAGCTCCTCGATTCCATTCCTCGTCTCTTAAAACTTCTTCACACCACTCCATCCGAACAGAGTGAAGCCGTTCGGCAGGTCGTCTCGACTTTGATCGAAGGCATGCTCTGGGATCAGGCGACCTTTTCACCCGAGAGCGCGGAGAATCGGACCGGTTTGAGCGCTGAGCAGCTCGAGATTTACACCTACTTGGTCGCGGGTTGCGTCGGCCCTTTCTGGTCAAAGATCTGTGCCTTGAGCGAGCCCGCGTTGAAACATATGGCGGACCCGAGGATCGGGGAGATGGCCATTGAATTTGGGAAAGGACTGCAGTGGGTCAATATTCTTCGAGACGCCCCGAAGGACCAGAAGCTCGGCCGTTACTATCTCGCCGCCTTGGGAACTCCAGAATTTCTTAAGAAGTTTCCCACTCAAGTCGAGCGCGCGCTTCAAGCACTGAGTACCGCCTCGAACTACCCGGTCCTTTTTCCAACTTCGGCTCTTCGCCACCGTTTGGCGGTCTTCTGGCCGCTGGCGTTAGGATTTCGCACACTGGAGCTGTTACTTCAGGATGGCGGACCGCGACCTGACCGAAGGGTCAAGGTTGCACGTTGGGAAGTTCTTGGTTGGATCGCGATGGGGCCATTAATAGTGGCTTCGAACTTAGGATTAAAGTTTGTCCTCGGGCATCTCAAGCGAAGAGCCGAGCAAGCCCGCGTGATGTTGGAGGAAAGGCTATGAAAACATCGGTAGTGAAATATCTCTTGGGGGCGATGATGCTGATCGTTCCAACCTGGGCCCAGCCCATGGGAAAACTTGACAATGACCTGCGTTATCTGATTGGCCGCTACGCTAAACATGGAGACTTCGCTGTCGCGGTGGTGGACGCGGAGGGCATCAAGGCCGCGGTCAACGCCAAGTCGGCTTATCCTCTGGCTAGCGTCTTCAAGCTACCGCTACTCTTGGCCATTATCTCCGCCCAGGAGGCTGGTACTTTTCCCTCGCCCGGAAGTTTTTTGACCATCACAACCTCGGACCAATGCATCGGTAGTGGAAGCCTGGCTCGGCGCGGTGTGGGAGCGAAAGTCAGCGTTGATGAAGCCTGCCGGCTGATGATGAGCGTTTCTGACAATACGGCGACCGACATCTTGTTTCGCAAGTTTGGCGAGGGAAATCTCGATCCCAAGCTCGTGGCCTGGGGATACAAATCCAGCGAAATCCTCCTCACCAATAGGCAAGCCTGGCTGCTCTCCTTAGGCAAGGTTCCCGGATGGGGTTCCACCACGCCGGAAACCCGTGTCTCCCACTGGAAGGCTCTCAATCGAACTCAGCGTTTAGCGAAAGCCCGCGAAATCGAGCAATCGGCGGCGGAGCTTAGCCTTTCGGCTTTCCAGCGGATCGAGGATGGTTCCCTGGGCACTCAGACGGCTGCCCAGGATCGAATGCTCGCCGCCCAACTCGACAATAAGATGTCCGCGCTCGACCTGGCGCGAATGCTGGCCACTCTCGAGGCCGGAAAGCTCCTGGGGGAAAAGGGTCGCGATCGGGCCCTAGATATCATGTCCGGGCAAAAGTTTCACACTCGCCTTCCAGCCAAGCTTAGCCCGAGCACGACCATATATCACAAAACCGGAACCTTGAGCGGTGTTATCAATGACGCGGGCCTGCTCTATTCCAAGGGAAGTCAAGCCGGAGTCGCCGTGGTTTTCCTCTCTCAGAACGTCACCTCGGAATCGGCCGCGGAAAGTCTGGCGGCGCAGGTCGCCAAGACCGTGGAGCAAGCTTACTAACGAATCTGGTGTACGCCTTCGAGAGACCAACCTCCGGCATTCATAAGGTTGGAGCCTTTCAGAGCCAGATCCTGATGGATCGCCCCGCCCTCCATACTGATGACGTTGGCCATCACGCCTCCGAAGATCTCCGCTCCGTCGGCCAGGGTGACCAGGTTCTTTCCGCTGATACTACCCCGGAAGGAGCCGCCCCTTAGCTCTAGGAGAGAAGCGCCTTCCTGAGCGTCTGAATCCTCGGGATCCGAGGACGGAGTCAGAATGCTTCGGACATAAGCAGTGATTCCTCCCGAAGTCGGGGCACCGCTCTCGGAGGAACTCGAGCTCGTCGGAGCATCGAAAAGGTGCTTCACTTTATCGACCAGATCATCCACCTCCGTTTCTTCCTTGAGCTCATCGGTAAAGCAAAGCTGCAGCGAACTGGTTCTACCGTCCTTGTTGATTTCCGCGCCGTTAAAGGCAGCCTTCTCTCCCACGAACACGATCACCGGATCTCCACCACTGAGCTTAATTTTCCCCGAGACGGTCATGCCTTTTTTGAAATAGTACACCCCCGGCGACAGCTCTAAGGTTTGGTCGCCAGGAACGGTAATACTTTCGTATCCGCCGGGATCGAGTTGCACCGGAGCAGGTGGGACATAGACCTTGGCCATGCTACCGTCGGGTTGACGCTCGTCCCGTTCCCCTGAGGGGTTGTTCACCGTTGGTGGCGGAGAAAGGTCGTCGGCGTCATAAGGGGCGACGAACCGGGGCATCTCGGTGTTCTTGTCGTCCACTTTAGCGAATTTGTCCCCCCGAGGTACGCCCTCCTGGCCGGCGATCTGCATATCCGGATTGGTCGCGGTCGCGACTCCATAAGTGGTCGTGGATCCGCTATCGCCGCCGCTACCCCCGGGAAAGCCTGGACGACTGCCCCCCGATGAGGAAGGCGTGGTCGTTCCCGAATCATCGGAGAAAGCTTGGCCCGTGACGCCAGGTCCGATTCGGAAGTAGCCGTTCAACTTCGACTGCCCCACCATGCGCATAGTCCGCCCGAGTTTGCTGTCGGTCCCAAGTGTCGCCTCGTAGTTACTGACGGTCGGCATTTCCGTACCGCCTCCGCGGCCCCCACCACTACCGCTGCCACCGCCCGCGACAGGTGTGGAGCCGCTTCCAGGTGAGTTGGGGTCGGGAAACTCTCCTTCCACGTAGTTCACCCATCCGCCCTGAGAATCCCAGGCGTCGACCAGAGTCATACCTCCGACCATAATTTTGCTTCGTCCAAAGGCGGCATCTTCAAAGACGGGTTTGACCCGTCTCGCGGTACCAGCCACCGATGACAACACGACCTCCTGGCCTTTGACCTGGTCGCGCCCGGTCGAGACCATGTAGACCGTGTCGGGTTGGACTTGAACGCCCTCGGGTCCGTCAATGGCCGCGGGATCGCTTCCGCTCCCCCCTCCTCCCGAGGAACGCTCCTGCATGTTGTTCCAGATTAGAACATCGTAGGACACTTTGGAGAGTTCTCCCAGAGCGCCTTCCTTTCGACCGTGATGTTGGTCAAAGCTCTCCTCGCCGTGATACTGCTCCTGCTTGCGCAACTCGTTCATAACCGTTTCCATACCCGCGTAGGCGGCGTACTTGGCCTGAGAGTCGCGGCCAGATTGACTGGCGGTCTTCATGGTCTGCAAAGAGTCGTTGGCGACGGTAGCGACCAGGAGGGCGAGCACGGAGACCAACAGCAGTAAGGTCACCATGATAGAACCGCGATGTTTGAATCGGGGTGAAATCTTCAATTCTTCATCTCCAATCTGGTCTGAACCGTGATGCCGTATCCGATATCTTCGTCTCTACTGACAAGTTTGACAAGAATATCCGATGGGCCTTGTCTTGTTTCAATGGAATGGATGTGGCGCGCGATGAGCCTGGGATGAGATAGTCCGGCGAGGTGGTCGGGAGAGTGGCTGTCATTATCGATGGTCGGGGCGAACGATTGGGTTGCCGCGAGCATCATCTGTTGCCGGTAAAGAGCACCGTCGCTCGGTTCGATGTAATAGCCGATAACCGAGGACCAGAGGATACGCCCCTTGCCATCGTAGTGCACGGTTCCGTTGGTGTCGGTGGGAGAGCCAAAGACGATGCCGGCCCTGGAACTGGCTCCTCCGCCCGTGGCGTACTCGCGGAAGGAGATAGCGGAGCCTTCACCCAGGTCCTTGGTCATCCAGCGTAAGGCCAACAGGGAACTCCTCTGGATATCTCCTTGACTTCGGACCCTGAGGTAGAACCGGCTGCCGGACCGAGCCAGCCCCCAGATCTCGACCATCAATAGGCCAACGATAAACGAGGCCACTATCAGTTCCACGAGAGAGACACCGGCCTGGCCGCGTTTCATTGAAACCCCGCCAGAAAAGTTTCCAAAACGACCTCTCCGGTTTTTGTGGTGTCTTCCCAACTAACTTTCACGATCACCTGCTTGAGTTTGTCGTCACTGGGGTCCAGATACTGCCGAATCTCCCGCGAGGTGGTGTAGGTGACCTCTATCTCATCCCATTGGTCCGGGTTGGACGGATTCCTGGTCTCGGTCGTCATCACGATGGGCTTGAGCTCCGGGCCCTCGGACGGATCGGTGAGCTTGGCCTGGGGATATCCGCCGGCCATAGTCTCTTCGATCAACTGTTCGGCCAGGAAAGTCGCCACCATCACATGACGAGACTTTTCCAAGGCACGAACTTGTTGGCCCCATACGCCCAGGAAGGCGACGGAAACGGCGGAGAAGATGAAAGCCGCGACAATAACCTCAAGGAGGTTGACCCCTCTCCGTGGATTTTTTCGTCGCACTCGCATGTTACCGAGATTTTAACAAACTTTAACTCGCCAAACCAAGCCTTTTCTCTCAGTATGAAGTGCTTACGTCCAGAGCGACCGCGGGTTAGGACAGCGGAAGCGGAGCACTCAAGATCTCCCGCACCGTGGGCTCGGCGAAGACGACCTGAGCCGTTCCGTCGGCGATCAGTCGTCCGCGGTCGAGGACTAGAAATCGATGGCAAACGGTGCTGAGCCAGTCGAGATCATGAGCGATAAAGAGCAACGTCGTGCCGGCTCGGCTCCAGGGCTCGAGGGCGCGTTGGAGTATTCCACGACCTTGGCGGTCTAGACGGGCCAGCGGCTCGTCGAAGACCTGTATGGCGGCATCCACCATCCAGGAAATGGCCAGAGCCAGCAGGGCTCCCTGAGCAGCCGAGAGTTCACGAGGGTGGTAAGCACGAAGCTGGCCTAATTCAAAAAGGCTTAGAGCCTCTTCCATTCTGGATCCCGCTTTGTCCTGACTCCAGTTCAGTAGCTCCCCACAATAGAGGAGTTCGTCGTCAACTCGATTTCGGGCAAAGAGTCGAGTCGGCTCTTGGAAGGTGTAAGAGACGATCTGAGCCGTGCTCCAGACAGGCTCGGTGGACAGACAAACCTGACCGCTCACGATCTCTCCTCGGGACGGACGAATCAGTCCTCGGAGCAAGCGTGCCAGGGTCGTCTTCCCGGCGCCGTTGGGTCCCACCAACGCGATCCGCTCAGCTCGATGTAACTGACAGCTGAGTCCCTGAAAAAAGCTGTGTTCGGCTCTTTCAAACCAGATTTCGTTGACCTGGAGGATCGGCTGTGACTCTTCCGGTCCGGCAAGGCTCGGAATTCTCGCGTCTTTTGGACAGGCCATCGAAGTCCACGGTGGCGGCTCGAGTCGACAGATTCTGGCCCATTCCTGAGGCCAACCCAGAACAACATCGGCCGAGAGGGGCTCGAAAGCTTCCGCCGGACAGACTCGCACCGATCGATTCTCGAGGTACCAGATGGTATCACACCAACGAACCTGGCCCATCTCGCTGGTCGACCAGACGACCCCGACCTGTTCATCGCGGTTCAAGGAGCAAACCAGGGTGCGCAGCCGCTCGCGAGCCAAAGGGTCTAAGCGTGAGGCGGGTTCATCCAACAGAAGAAAGCGCGGCTGACGAGCCCACACCGCGGCCAGAGCGACCAGTTGCCGTTGCCCACCGGAGAGCTCCCGTGGGTCAAAATCGGCCAGGGCCATAAGGTCGAGGGTTTCCAGAGTCTCTTCCACCCGGCCTAAGATTTCGTCCAACTCCCGGCCATCCAGAAAAAGAGACCACCCGACCTCTTCCCTCACGGTTTGGCAGAATCCGGTCAAAAAGAGATCGGGGTCGGCTCCCAGATAGCCGATGCTGTCGAGCCCGCTTTCCGTCTCCAGCGAGCCATCGAACTTTCCTCCCAGTGGTTGGGGATGAAGTCCGGCCAAGAGGTGGAGAAGGCTGGACTTTCCGCTGCCCGAACCGCCAACCAGCGCGACCGATTGGCCTGGTTTAAGGCTCAGCTTCAGGGATTCAAGAATCGGCTCCTCACCCTGCTGAGAGAAGCTGTGAAGATTGAGGGTTAAAGCCATAGATAGGCCGACCACGTCGCCAGGAGCAGAAATATCTGAAAGCTCCTACCGAGCGCTGTGGGCTCGGGCTCCTTGAGCCAGGAGCTTGGCAGCCGAGCGCGTGGGCGCGCGCTCAGCAGTCCTCTCGATTGAAGAGAGGCGGCCCGGATCGGCAGTTCCGTGAAGACCGAGCCGATGGTCGGTACCAGGACTCGCAGAAATCCGTCCCAACGGGTGAGCAGCCTCCCAGAGGCGGGAGCCAGACCTCGAGCGCGTTGAGCCTCCTCCACGGCGAGCCAGCGTCGACGAAGCTGTTGAGCGAGGTCGGCGCCGGTAAGAATCACAAAGACAACCGGATAAGGAACCTTGAGTCGGAGCAAGACCTCTCCTACTCGGGGAAGAGGAGTGGTGAGGAAGTAGATCGAGAGCGTCCACAAAATCAGTCCGGCGCGGGCTAGAAAAAAAACAGCGTCGCCCAGCCCGATGACGGACCAGGAGAGTCCAAACCCATGAAAGCGTGTTTCCCCCGGGTAGCTCGCCAGGAGACCGGAAATCAAAAGTAATGACGCGCCAAGGGGGATGAGGGCCAGCGCGAGCCGAGCTAGAAGCCGGGTGGTCACCCGAGGGGCCACTGTCAGATGCGTGGCGACGACGCCGGCTAAAATCAAACAGGCGTCCTGCCAACGGTCGCGTGGGAGGACGCCTGCCATAATTAGAGTCGAAAGTACGACCAGGGTTTTGAGCATCGGCTCGGCCGGCGGAAGGTCCTGATAGGTATCGGCCGAGTCGGAGCTTGGGCGCGTTGACCTTTCGAGCGTCAGCCGGGCGGGATCGATGGGGCGATAAGTGGCGGACTGGCGGTCCTCGTCGACGAACTGGACACCCAGGGGGAAACAGGCCAGAGCCCTTCGGGGGAGTCCACGTAAGGCGGTCATCACGGCAAGGCAGGTCACAGCCTTGTCTAGCGGATCCACGGCCAATCCCTGCCAGAAGCTTGAAAGGAGAGCGCTAGCCCCTTGAGAGCGGAAGACGGCGACCAGAAGGTCGGTCCCTCCGCCGGTGACACCGCCATAGAAAAAAGTCGCGATGGGCGCGGCCAGGGCGGCGCCCATAACCCCTGTCATAGCGCCTCCACAAACAGAGGCGAAGGGTCCGCGGAAGCCTCCCAAACGAGCCCACAGGCCCGTCAATACTCCCACCGCGGCGGCTACCGGGAAGAAGGCGAGCGCGGTGGGACTGGTCACCCCCAGCAAAGCGACCCCGCAGACCCCCGTCATGGCGCCCGCCATCGGGCCGGCCAATGACGCGACCAGAACCGTCCCGAACGAGTCCAGGTAGAGCGGAATCTTGAAGAGAGCCACGATAGCACCGAACAGAAGGTTGAGGCCGACACCGAGCGAGATCAAAGACCAGACCTGCGCACCCATCTTGGACCTGCCCGTCACGAGAGCTACTCGCTTGAGAGCGATAAAGTGCGGGGCGGACCTTCACTTTCAGGAAGCGATGAGAGCGCCCGCTCGATGGAGGCCTTGGCGTTGTGATAGTCCTCCCGGGTCAAGTCGCCCGCGATGTATGTCATGCGAAGTCGCTCGAGTGCGTCCCGTGCTTCTTCCTTGCTGGTGAATTGTGCTAATGGCTGTTGACTGGCGGGAGGCGCCGCCTGAGCCGACTCTCCCAGAGTCTCCAGATCCAGAGCCCGAGGCACGCTCTCCCGGGGCGAAGGCGGAGCGGCCTGACTGGTGAGTTCATCGGCTAGGCGCTGACGTTGCTCGTCATGATCCTCATTTTCACGACGCTCGTGGCTTTGGGACAGGACCGACTCCGTCTTCTCCTCCAGATGATCCGCCCTCTGTCTCTCTCCGACAAGCTCCCAGCGCTTGGCGTCGGTGGGGAGCTGGTCGATGTCGGTGTGGTGAACTCTGAGTTTCCCGTTGTGGTATGTGACCAGCTCCACTTTGCCTCGGGGGTTGAAATTGATCAGATACTCCACTCCGAGGCGGGCCAGAGCGGTCAAGCTAACCTCGGCCACCACCTGATTATTGAAGGCCTTAACCGTCAATCGGTGTTCGGCTCGATTCATAAAAATAGCATGGTCTTTGGAAAGGTGAAGGAGCCTTGAGTCTTTAGGATAGGCGACCTGGTGTCGATTCTGACTGTAGGTCCAGATCACGAAAGCTCGCCGGCCTTGCTTTTCTAAGCCGAAACCGACCGTACCGTTAGTGGTGATGGCCCGGTCTCGAGCCAACTTGCCATCCACCACGAGTTCGTTGACCACCGATTCTCCCAGCACGTCGATCACTCTTAGGTGCGAGCGACCATCCCGTTCGCGCTCCAGGACCGCGAGAAACCCAAAGTCGGCCGCCGTCCACCATATCAGCCCGGCGGACGTGCGCGGGTCGACCACGGTTTCGAAATAGCAGGTTGAGCTGCGACCGGACCATCCGCTGACGATGAAGCGATGCAAGGAGGGACCGACGTCGCCTTGGGACGACTTCTGCCCCAAGAATCTCTTGAGCTTGGAGGAAAACTTCTGGGCCGGAACCACCTGCTCGTAGGCGATCTGATCACCGTCGGCTCTGACCGCGAAACCGCGGAGAACCCCTCCCTGGGGGGTCCCGTCGAGACTGGCCACGGCCTTGCAGCGTTCCGCGCGGACTCCCTTTTCTCGGCGCAATCGAAACAGGCCGTCCGAGGAGCGAAAGAAGCAGTCGCCGTTGTCGGCCAGGTGAATGAGCTCTCCAGCCAGGTGGTCGGCCACCCGGTGAGTCAGGTCCAGGTAGCTGTCGCGATAGACGTACAGTCGCCCCGGTTCGCGCACCGCGAAAAATTCAGAGCTATGAGAAGCGTAAAGTTTGGTCATCGATTCTAGGTCGGCGCGGCCTCGCGACGCAGCAGGAGATGCGAATCTCAAGGTGTAACGGCTGTGCGAGGTAAGGGATTATCTTTTCGCGCCAAGCCTTCCTTCTGGAGCCATCATGTCAAAACTGTTAGCAATGCTCGCCCCTCTGGCTATCGGAGCGGCCGCCCTGGAAGCCGCCGGGATGAAGACCGGCGACTGTCGGGTCTCTCTGCGGGGAGATCGGATCACCGAGAAGGTGTTGTACTTCGCCGACGAGCATCGCGCTTGTCTTCGGTTCACTATTCCTATGAAGAACACCGGCCGCCAGCAGGCCCTGGTCATCGACACGGCTGCTCACCTGCAGCCCGTGGGCGAGAGCTTTTCCGAGCTCCAGCCGGTGGTTCGCTGGATCAATCGGGAAGCTCCCCGCAAGGACGGCTACTGGGAAGCCTTCATCATTAAGCCCGGCAAGGATCTTTCCACCACGGTGGAGATCTGGCTGTCGGCCAACGAGCTACGCGAGAAGATGGCGGCCATGGACACTTTCCGGGTCGACCTGCATTATAAGTTTTACTGCCGTACTCCCATGAAGTATCGCAAAGAGGAGATCACCTTTTCCTTGAACTCCTTCGAGGAGATTCGTCAACTACCGGTGCTGGAGGCTCTCGAGAATCCGAAACCCAGAAACGCCGAACCCAAGGTTCCCGTGGCCGAGCGCATGGTCGTTCCTCTCAAGACGGAGCTTCTGCGCCCCGGAGACGACCTGGCTGAAATCATCACCCGCCATGCCGCGGGCGTGGCCAAGCCGGGCGACCTGATCGCCATCGCCGAGACGGTGGTGGCCATCGTGCAGGGCCGTTTGGTCTACTGCGAGGATGTCCAGCCGGGCTACTTCGCGACCCGTCTAAATAAATTGTTCGACATGAACAGCTCCTTGTCGTCTCCCTACGCCATGGAGATGGCCATCCGCGAGGTTGGACTAGGAAAAATTCTGGCCGCGACCGTCGCCGGAGCGGTCGGAAAGGCGCGTGGTCGCGCCGGGGATTTCTATCGGGTGGCCGGCCGCGCCGTGGCCACCATCGACGACTGCACCGGCACCCTCCCCCCTTTCGATAAGCACGTGGTGATGGGACCGGCTCGAGGGGACCAACTGGCTTCCAACTTGAAAGCCGCCACCGGATTCGAGATCGCCATCGTCGATGCCAATGACCTCGGGAAGGTGGACGTCCTACACCTGTCCGACCCCAGCCGTCACGCCGCCGTGGTGGAGGCCTTGAAGCCCAACCCGCAGGGCAATGCCGGGGAAATGACCCCGATCGTCTTGATCCGTAGGGAGTACGATCCAGTGCTTGTTGCCGCGACCGGAACTGCCGGAAACAACGGCTCGGCTAAGTCGTCGCTGCCCTCGACCTCGGCCTGATCCTCATAGTGAGTAAGCGTCTGGAATATAAGGTACTCAAGGTCGCGAGCGACGATCTCGAGACCACTCTGAATATCTACGCCCAGGACGGATATCGCGCCGAGCACTTCTTCGAGCCCGACGAAGCAGGTCAAATTTCGCTGGTCTTGTCCCGCAAACAAAAGCACGGGAAAAAACACCACGAGGTGTTCGAGGACGACGACGACCTTTAACGGCGAGGAGTTCCTCCAGGGCTCTGCGAACCCGAGCCCGCATGAGTACAACCGAAGCGCCCAAAGTCAACGAGTCCGATAGCGAAGCCGGGGGGCGCCACTTTATCGCCCAAGAGGTGGAACAGGATCTTGCCACCGGACGGTTCTCTCCTCCCATCGCCACCCGTTTCCCACCCGAGCCGAACGGCTATCTGCACATCGGGCACGCCAAGTCGATCTGTTTGAATTTCGGGCTGGCCCAGGAGTTCAACGGCCGTTGTCACCTGCGTTTCGACGACACCAATCCGACCAAAGAAGAGATCGAGTTCGTCAACGCCATTGAAAACGACGTTCGCTGGCTGGGCTTCGACTGGGGAGAGCACCTCTACCACGCCTCGGACTATTTCCAGAAGCTTTACGACTACGCCATCGAGTTGATCAAGGCCGGTAAGGCCTATGTCTGCGACCTGACACCTGAGGAGGTGCGCGAGTATCGCGGAACCCTGACGGAGCCGGGGCGGCCCAGCCCCTATCGTGACCGCTCGGTGGAAGAGAATCTCGATCTGTTCGAGCGCATGAAAAACGGCGAGTTTCCGGACGGCTCCAAAACGCTGCGGGGCAAGATCGACATGGCCAGCGGCAACATCAACATGCGAGACCCTTCCTTCTATCGTATCCGCAAGACTCCCCATCATCGCGCCGGGGACGCCTGGTGCATCTACCCGATGTATGACTGGGCGCATGGGATCTCGGATGCCATTGAGGGGATCACCCACTCGATCTGCTCGCTTGAGTTCGAAAACCATCGGCCTCTCTACGACTGGATCCTCGACAACATCTCGATCGGAAACCATCCTCGCCAGATCGAGTTCTCGCGCCTGAACATGACCTACACAGTCATGAGTAAAAGAAAGTTGACCCATCTGGTGGGTCACAATCTGGTCAGCGGCTGGGACGACCCCCGAATGCCGACGCTGGCGGCTTTCCGCCGACGCGGCTACACTCCGGAGTCGATTCGAGAGTTCTGTCGTCGGGCCGGGGTCAGCAAGAGCGACCAGTGGATCGATCCCTCTCAGCTGGATGAGTGTCTGCGCGAGGATCTCAATGCCAAGGTGAAGCGGGTGATGGGCATCCTCGATCCGCTGAAAGTCGTGATCGAAAACTATCCCGAAGATCAGACCGAAATGATGTCGGCTCCGTTTTTCCCCGACGATCCGCCGCTGATGGGAGACCGCGACCTCCCCTTCTGCCGAGAAATCTACATCGATCGTTCCGACTTTATGGAAGACCCTCCGAAGAAGTATTTCCGCCTGGCTCCCGGATCTGAGGTTCGTCTCCGCCGTGCCTTTTACATCACGTGTACCGAGGTGATCAAGGACGAACAGGGCGAGATCGTCGAGCTTCGGGCCACCTACGACCCGGAAAGCAAAGGTGGAACCACCGCCGACGGGCGCAAGGTCAAGGGGACCATCCACTGGGTCTCCGCGCGCCACGCCTTGGACGCCGAGGTTCGACTCTACGATCGACTGTTCACCGTGGAACGGCCGGACTCGGTCAAAGACCGTGACTGGCTGGAGTTGGTCAATCCCGAGGCCTTGGTGACAAAGCATGCCAAGGTGGAGCCGAGTTTGGCTTCGGCTCGAGAGCTTGACCGCTTTCAGTTCGAGCGAGTCGGTTTCTTTGCCGTGGACAAGGACAGTCGCGAAGGGGCTCTGGTCTTCAACAGAATCGCACCGCTGAAGGACGGCTGGAGCAAAATCGTGGCCAAAACGGGAGGTCGGTAGTCATGGCTGTCGCGATGTCGGGAAAATATCTGGGCGGGCTGGGGGTGGAGCTTCATCACGGGCCGTCCGGGACCAAGATTCGGACCGCCGCGCCGGTCGACAACCAGGGAGACGGCTCCAGCTTCTCCCCCACCGATCTCCTGGCCGCCGGTCTCGGTGCCTGCATGTTGACCCTGATCGCCATCGTGGGAGAGCGTGAAGGCTTGAAGATGGACGGTTTGGCTTTCCAAGCGGAAAAACACATGGAAGCCTCGCCCCGCCGAGTCGGCGAGGTGACTCTGGTCATCGACATGCCGGGCGGCCTTGACGCCACGCAAAGGGGAAAACTCGAGCGCGCGGCTTTGACCTGTCCGGTGAAAAACTCGCTGGGCGAGGAGGTCAAGACGCCGGTGGAGTTTCGCTATCCCGATGTGACGTAGCCGTAACACAGTTTTCAGAACTTCTTCAGGGGACACGGCTATTCTTAGCCTATGTCCAAGGTCGAGGCCGAAACTCACAGATGCTCCTGCGGAAGAACCTTCCGCCACGGAATCTCGCTCAAGCGCCACCAGAAGGTGTCCGGTTGCGCCGAGTTAGAGGTTTCGGTCGAAGTTGGCGCCCCTATGAAAACCGTCTCCACCCCCAAGCCGGTCGTCAAAAACACCCAGGAAGAGATTTTTCAGTCCGCCACCGTGGTCGTCACGGCACAGCAGATCGCCGCCTGGCAGAAGGAGAAGATGCTCCAGACTTCTCCCCAGGAAGAGGCCCAAACCGCGCCCTCCATCGACTGGAATGCCTTGAAGGAGACGACTCTCGATTTCGCTGAATTCGCCGTGGACCAGCTTCACGCTTTCAGCCGCGCTGCCGGTTCGCTACTCGGCCTGGGCGCCCGCTTCACCTTGTTCGGTGGCTTTCTGGTCGCTCTGGGTTGGACGCTTCTCTTCGGAATTTCCACCGGCCTGTCAGCCGCTCCTAGCAACGGTCTCGACCAGCAAGAGAGCGCTCGCCTGTCGGCCGAGTCCACCGTGTCGAGCTTTTTACAGACCTCCCGACTGGGTCAGTTCGAAAGAGCGCGTGGTTATCTGTCTACCCAGACCCGCGGAACCGTAACGGCTGGCGACCTCCGCCAGATGTTCTCCAAGCTTCCTCTCGGAGAAACCCCCTCGAGCATCTCGGCTGAACTCGAGCAGTCCGACCAGGTAGCCAAAGTCACCGTTTGCCGCGCCGGGCAGGCCGAGGTCTACACCCTGGTGCGTGAGACTCAAGGATGGGGCCTGGCCTCGGTGGCCGTCCGCCGTTCGTGAGAGAAGAGTTCGGCCTTCGTCATCGCGCGGCCCTGGCTCACCTGGCTCTTTTCCCAGTCTTGACCTGGATCTGGCTGCCGCTTGTCTTACGCAAAGCCGATCCCGACAATGAATTTCTGGTCCAGCATACGACCGGAGCGGCTGTTTACCAAGGGCTCGCCATCGTCAGTCTTCCCATCATTTGGTTTGGCGGAATGCTGCCTTATTGGCTGATGAGCCAGGTGACCGCTAGCATGGTTTTCACCTTCTACGCCGTCGTGGTCTGCTGCGCCGCCACGCTGTACGTGATGGGACCGATCTTTTTGGCCCTCCAGGCTTGGAGCGGCGAGCCCTTCTGGGCTCCTCTGGTCAGCTATCTTCTCGGTTACGAACCGCCACCAGAAGTGTGAGATCGGGATGGGGCCGTCGTGGAATAGGCTCCAGGCGTATCCGTACTCCAGCGAATTTGCCGAACATTTCCCGGACCTGATCCGTGTCGTTGAGAAGATAGTACATGTGAAAGGGGTCCTTCAGCAGGACGTTTCGCAAACGAAGGCTGTAGTCGAAGGCCGCCGAGTACAACCAGCGCCGCGAGAGCTTGAACGCGGGGTCGGCCGTTACCGTGGCGAAAACTCCGCCCGGCTTGAGCGCCTGCACGCATTCGGCCAGCAACTGTTCGCGCCAGGCCGGTAAGATGTGGCCCCATGCCCCGAAGGTGACGATGCGGTCGTAGGCTTTCTCCGGCAGGTCCAGGAGCGCGAGGTCCGCTTCTCGGAAGTCGAACACGGTCTCGCTTCGGCCCGCGACCTTCGCTCTCGCCTGGGCCAACATGAAGGGACTAAAATCGACGCCATCGACCCGTCCGCAATAGTCGGCCAGCACGAGTGCCGCCCTTCCGGTCCCGCAAGCCAGGTCCAGACCACGTGCCTGACTTCGCTCCAGTGGACCGTGAAGCTGCTCCACCCGCACAAGGCACGCCTCGATGAGCCACCTCGGGGTGGCATAGGGAGTCAATTCAAAACGCGGAGCCAGAAGGTTGTAGCCTTGTCGGGTGCTGGTCGTCGCCTGGACGGCGAGTTCCCAAAATGTCGGTGGGCGCTCCATCGGGACCTGCTACCGCCGTTCTCCTCGCAAAGTGGAGACCTCGTGCCTCAAACGTTGAGCCAGGCCGGCGATCTGATTCGGAGGCGGCGGAGGAATAGGAGTGCCAACGATCAGATCGACTTGAGGACGCAAAAATCGACGCAGCCGGGAGCCGAAGGTGCGTTGGCCCTGGCGGGAAAAAAGCGAGTCCCACAGTCCCGTCAAGGCGAACGGTATCACCGGGACCGGTCGCCGCTCCAAGATCTGCTCGACCCCTCTTCGGAACTCCCCGATCTCACCGTCGGGAGTCAGTTGCCCTTCCGGAAAGATACAAACCAGATTCCCTTTCTCCAAGGCCTCGTCGATCTGATCGAAAGCCGCCTGAAGAAGCTCGGGATGAGTCTTGCCCGAGCCGATGGGGATGGCTCCCGCGTCGCGGAACAAAAACCTGAACAGCGGCAGGTTGTAGTAGGTGTGCCACATGACGAATCGGACCGGGCGATGGATGTTGCCCAGGACTACCATCCAGTCCAGAAAAGAGATGTGGTTGCCCGTCAGCAGTGCCGCGCCTTTTTTGGGCACCACCTCCTCATTGACGAGTTTGAGCCGGTAGCTCACGTGATTGACCAGGTAGGCCAGGAAGCGTAGGAAGAACTCCGGGATCAGCGTGTAGATGTAAAGGCCGACCAGCAGATTGAGGAAGGACAGGGCGAAGAACATCCCGAGAACCGAGAAGTTGAGCTGGGCCAAGATGCCTAAAAAGATGAGGGAGAGCACCATAAAGCAGGCGTTGAGAACGTTGTTGGCCGCGATCACCCGGCTTCGATACTGTTCGTCGGTCCGCTGCTGAATCAAAGTATAGAGAGGCACGATGAAAAAGCCTGAGCAGATGGCGATACCGGCCATGGCCACCAAAATGGCGATTCCCTTGGGGTTGTGAATGAGCTGAGTCAACCCGATCAGCTTTCCCTCCACCACGGAAAAGGGCGCCCCCACCGCCGCGATGCCGAACAAGAAAAAAGAAATCCCCAGAGAGCCGAAGGGAACAAGGCCGAGCTCCAGCCGCTGGAAGGAGAGCTTCCCGCACAGCACCGCGCCCACCGCGACCCCGATGGAAAAGACAGCCATGAAAAGCGTCACCACCGTCGGCTCCACTCCCAGCACCTGTTTTCCGTAGGCCGGTAGAAGAGTCAAGAGTCCGCCACCGATGGACCAAAACCACGAGATGCCCAGAATGCTCAGGAAAACCGAGCGGTTCTGGCGCGCCATGTTGAGAACTTTCCAGGTCGGCGTGACGGGATTCCACTCGACCTTAAGGTTAGGGTCGGCGGCCGGCACGGGATGGATCCCCTGAGCGAAAAGATACCCGACCACGGAGACGATCAAGAGAACCGCTGAACAGCCGATGATGGCCACCTCGGTGTCGGCCAGCAGTCCACCGGCCAGCGTCCCTCCCAGAATAGCGAGCTTGGTTCCCGTCTCGACCAGGGCGTTGCCCTCGGTCAGGTCGTCAGGTTCGAGCAGCTGTGGGATGATTCCGTACTTGACCGGGCCGAAGAAGGCCGCTTGAAGGCCCAACAAGGCCAGCGAGATCATCAGGAACGGAACGCTACCCCAGAACAGCCCGATGCTCGCCATCACGGCGATGGTCAGCTCGATCAGCTTGATGCGCTGGATCACCTTAGCCTTATCGTACTTGTCGGCCAGCTGTCCGGCCGTGGCGGAGAAGAGAAAGAAGGGCAAAATGAAAAGAACGGATGCCACCAGAGAAACCGTCTTCTCCTCGTACCCTCCCCCACCCAGGCCACGATAGACGATCAGGATCAAAAGAGCGTTCTTGAAGAAGTTGTCGGTGAAAGCTCCCAGAAGCTGAGTCCAGAAGAGGCCACGAAACCGAGGAGAGAGGATCAATCGCACCCGCCGCGGTTCGCCGTGGCGGACACGCATTCATTCTCACTCGTGAAGTCGCCGGCTCCATTCGCGATACTCTTTGGCCTGCTTGGCTTTCCCGAGGTGTTCGAGCAGGGTGGCCATTTGGGTCAGAGTCAGGCCCAGCTTCAGACTGTATTGGCCGTGCTCTTCCCGTTGGAGGCTTAGCAGTCGGCCCAGGCTTTCCAGCGCCTTGGGGTAGTGGCCGAGGTCGGCCAGGGCCGCTGAGCGAATTTCCAGGCTCTGAGCCAGAAGGAGTTGATCCACGGAGATTTCGCTTTCCCAGCTATCCAGCTCCTGAAGCGCGAGTCCGGAGCGCCCCAGAAGGTTCAGTTGGTGTGCCAGCTTGACAGTATAGAGAGACCGCTGACGAGCGGTGATGGCGCTGAAAGCGCGAAGCCAGCGGAGGGCTTCCAGCCTGTCCTCTTCCGTGGCTCGGATGTCGTCGACCAAAGCGCTGACCGCCTCCTCCATCTCCGGCGTGGGCTTTGATATGTCCATGCGGGCCTTGATGGGAATTCGCAGCGCTTCCCGGGCATCTTCGGCCGTGAGCATAGCCTCCGCCTCGCGCAGACACGACTCTCCGCTACCCGCCTTCACTAGATCTTGCAACAGTCCCAGTCGGAACAAAGCGTTGGCTTTCACCGCAGTCGGTGCGGTCTCCAAGACTCTCAAAAACGAGCTTTGGCGCTCCACGGCCTCTTTTGGCCGAGCCCGGGCAAGCGATGCTATGACGCTGTTCCACAAGCACTGGGCGTCGTGATCCCGCCATACCAACAGGGGTAGGTTCGCCAATGCCGACTCGAGCTGCTGTTGCAGGGTGGCGAAGATATTCTTGAGCGTCTGGTTCTCTAGCAGAGACTGCTGGGTAAGGTCTTTTTGCAAGCGGTCGGTGTTGAGGAAAGCCTCCACCTGCCATCCCTCCAGTCCGCAACTCCAAGGTAACTCGGTCGTGTAAAGACGGCCCAGGTGCAGGACACGCACCCCGGAAGCCTCCCGTCCCACTCGCACAACGGCGCTGAATCGGGCTTTGGTCGACTTTCGGATGTGAATCGGAGCGACCGTCATCGGGCCTAAGGGGTAGGAAGGGTTCTCCAAAATCAGCTGTAAGGTCGCCTCACCCCACGAACTGGCGGCGGTAACGCTCTCTCCCGCCAGCCGAATCGGAATGGGAGAACAAGCGAAGTGCTGGGCGATAAGCTCAAGCTCCCTCTCTCCTCCCCTCCCGACTTTGATAGTCATTTCCAAGCTTGAGCCCTCCACCAATTCTATCGCGTCGGGACGATAGATCGCCGTCGTGCCTCCCCAGCTCAGCTCGACCGTCACCTTCTGGCCCAGGACCGCGCTCAAACCCAAGGCCAACTCGCCCAGGTAGGGCTCCTCCTTGCTCTTGAGGAGGGCTGAAAATGGCTCTGACATCGCCTCTGGCGGTATCTGGGCGCCGGGAGCGGAGAAGAGTAAACCTCCGGCTTGTCGCTCGACGCTGATACTGGTAGCGCCCGCCCCGATCAAGAAACTAACCAGGTGAAGAGCGTGGTAGGCCGGTTCCGGCAACTGGAACTGCTCCAGCATCTCTCTGGCCCGAGCGGGATTGAGGGTAAAATGCCCTTCCGAATCGACTCCATTTAGCCTATAGTCAGCTAAGAGCTTTTCAAAAGTTTCTCCTTGAGGGAAGCTAGCCACAGGAGACCTATTCTCCGAACCGTTGGGGGTGTCATTGTCCACGACAGAATTTTGCCAAACGTGCCGCACACCGGCCTCTGACGAGGAGTTCTGCGTGGAGTGCTTCGCTCCCCGAACCTCTTACCTTCCGCTCTTCACTCGAGCTGAGGCGACACCCCTCACCCTCGCCCGCATAGCTCCAGCGGGCGCCACCGCTCCCGACTTGCGTGGCCTCAGCTACCAAGGGCCGTCCTGGTACGACCGCATCCGCGCCAGGTCGCGCGGGGCCATCGTCTCCCTGACGGTTGTCGGCCTCCTCATGGTCGGTGCCGGCTGGTTTTGGGTCGACTACAATCAGGGACTGGTGGACGAGCAACACAAAGAAGCTCGTTTGGCGGTTAAGAAAGGCGACTATCAAACCGCGCTGGAATGTTATCAAAAGAGCCTGGCTCTCCGCGAGAGGATGTTTGACCGCAACGGCCAGGTTCAAGACCTGATCGAGCAGAGCCGATGTCTTTCCGCGCGGGGCAGGTGGGACGAGGCTATGGCTCGATTGCAAAAGGCCTCCACGTTCGAAGCTTCGCCTGATGTGAGCCAGGCCATGGCCCACATCGTGCAGGAGAAGGGTCTGGCGACTTTGGAGCAGGCGGAGTTCGAACTCCGAGCCCAGAGCTTTGATAAGGCGCGCAAGCTTGCCGAAAGCTCGTTGGAACTGCTGAGAAAAGGTGATGGAACGCCGGCACAACAAGCTGGTGCCCACCGAGTGGCCGCCCTTGCTTGGGCTTGGCTTGGAGAGGAAAAGAAGGTCAAGCAGCACCTAAAATCGGCCGGCAATCTCGAGGGAGATTCGAGCGCCAACCGCGCGGCGGCGGCCAAAGTCAAAGAGATGGCCGAAGGGCGAAGGAAAGAGCGAGAAGTCGCACTTAAGAAAAGCAAGGAGCGCGGCGCCGTGGTTCTGGCCAAAGCGCGAGAGCAGGCCCGGGCGCGGGAACGGGAATGGGCTTCGACCCGCGTGTCCTACTATAGCGAGCGAGGACGCGAGACGACAAATCGGCACTCTAGTCCCAGCACGGTCGGCCATCGCCTGCCGAATTCCTACTATCCAAATCCTCCCTCCCCTTACACGTACGGCTTACCCCCCGCCGACACACCCGCGCGGGTCCAAGGCTATCCCGCTATCCCGACGCGCGTTCCTAGCAACACCGCTAGCATACCTTTGCCGAGAGGTATCCGATTCCCCTAAGCCAACCACTACAGAACCCAGCGCGCGCTATGATCTGAGTTTGACCAAGCGAGCCAGGATCGAGCGCAGAATGTCCGGTGAGGCGGGCTTGACCAGGCATTCGTCAATTCCGGCGTCCCGCCACACTTGTTCCTCCAGTTGAGCCTCAGCTGTGAGTAAGACGATGGGTAGCTCTCCAGGAGAGTATTTTTTGCGCAGCTCCTTGGCCACCGTCAGTCCGTCCATTCGGGGCATTCGAGCGTCTAACAGCGCGATGTCGAAGGTCGCCTCCTCGCTTGCCGAGAGCGCCTCGATTCCGTCGTAAGCCAGTGTCGGCTGATGTCCTAGCGCGCGTAGCTGGTGATTCATGACCCGCGCGATGATCTGGTTGTCCTCGGCCACCAGGATTCTTAAGGACAGTCCACTTTCCGACCGGCTCTCAGCGGTTCCGCTTTGGGATCCGTTGGCTCCCTCGTTAGCAATAGCGAAAGGCAGTTCAAACCAGAAGGTACTACCATGACCCAGACGGCTTTTGAGCCCGACTCGCCCACCCATGCGTCGAGTGATGCCCTCGACGATAGCTAGACCCAGGCCGGTGCCTCTGGATCTCAAGTCCGAGCCCGACGTCTGGTAGTGCCGCTGGAAAATGCGTCCCTGATCCTCCAAAGAGATCCCGATCCCGGTATCCTCGACCTCGTAGCGAAGTCGAACCACTCCGTCCTCGTCTTGCCCGATCAGCCGCAGGCGAAGGGTCACCTGGCCCTGGTGAGTGAATTTGAGCGCGTTGCTGGCCAGATTGTACAAAAGCTGGCGAGTCCGCCGAGCATCTCCCGTCACTTCGGGAACGCTCTCTGGAACTTCGGCCCGCAATCGCAATCCTTTGTCCTGAGCCAGAGGCTCAAGCGACGCCGCCACCAGATTCAGGCCTTGGGAGGGATGGAAGCGAGACGGGTAGAGAACAAATTCTCCGGCTTCGATCTTGGTCAGGTCGAGAATGTCGTCGACCGACAGCAGAAGGGCGTCGCAACAAGCCGACATCGTGGAGACCAGCCCGCTGCCCCTGTCGCTGAGCGGCTCTTCTTGCAAAAGCGCGATCAGACCGACGATGGCGGTGAGGGGGGTTCGAAGCTCGTGGGTGGCGTTAGCCACGAATTCCGTCTTAATCTGGTCCTTGCGAGTGAGCTCAGCGTTGAGACGCTCCAATTCCTTGCGCAGTTCATAACGGGTCAACGCGTAGCGAACGGCTTCCCACAGGACAGGTTCGGAGACCCTCGACTTGCTGACATAGTCGTGGGCCCCTGCTTGCAGCACATCGACTGCCGTCTGCTCCGAGCCTGATCTGGTGACAACCACGACCGGACATGGCATGCCTCCAAACCTCTCGGAAAGGCTGCTGAGCAGCTGGGTCCCGGTGGCGCCCGGAAGATGGACATCGGCGATCAAGCAGTCCGGACGTACTTCTTCCACCAAACGGATAGCGTCTTCGACACTGCCGCCTTCCCGCACCACGAGGCCATCGAATTTTCGCTTCTTCAAGCTTCGGATGATATTGATGCGATCGGCCTTGGAGTCATCGATCACTACAAAATTTTTAAGTGAGTCTTGCGGGATTTCGTTCATAAGTGACAACGGATCTAGCCGCGACAGCTTGCTTCGGAAGCTTCCTCTTTCGAGGTTACCGCCAGCGGTATTTTATGCCCATAGCCTACACGGGCCTACCGCGAGAGGGGACCTCGTAAGAGATCAGGTCCGCCTATCCCAAAGTGTGGATCCGTGCTTCTATCGCAAGGGCCGCCTTCCCCTCGAGGCGAAGCGGCCGGCCATGAGTCATGATGTTGTGTTGATTAAGGGAGACGGGATCGGCCCGGAGATTTCCCATTCCATCCAGAAAGTTTTCCATGCCGCCGGCGCTCCCATCTCCTGGGTGGAAAGACATGCCGGCGTCGCCGCGCTGGAACGTGGCACCAAGGTTCTTCCCGATGATACGGTGGAAGCGATGAAGGATCTCCGCCTAGCCCTCAAGGGGCCCTGCTCCACCCCTATTGGAAAGGGCTTCGTTTCCGTCAATGTGGCCATTCGCAAAACCTTGAACTTCTATGCCGCCCTGAGGCCGGTACGTTCCTTGGAAGGTCTCAAGACCCGCTTTGACGATGTCGATCTGATCGTCATTCGTGAGAATACCGAGGGTCTTTATGCTGGTATCGAAAATGAAGTGACCCCCGGTGTGGTCGCTTCGATGAAGGTGGCGACCACCGCCGCCTGTCACAGGATTGCCCATTGGGCCTTTCGTTGGGCTACTCATCGAAGACGTAAGAAGATTACCGTGTTTCATAAAGCCAACATTATGAAGATGTCGGATGGGCTTTTCCTCAATGAAGCTCGCAAGACTCACAAGGAAGACTATCCCAACATCGACTACAATGAGATGATCATCGACGCCGGCTGCATGAAGTTAGTCCAGGATCCTTCCCAGTTCGACATTCTCCTTCTGGAAAATCTCTATGGAGATGTCGTCAGCGATCTCTGCGCTGGCCTGGTGGGTGGATTAGGGGTTGTTCCCGGGGCCAACTTCGGAGATGACTCCGCATGCTTTGAGGCCGTTCACGGTTCGGCCCCGGACATCGCCGGAAAGAACCTGGCCAATCCCCTGGCCCTGATCATGTCTGGAGTTATGATGCTCAACCATCTGGCCGACGAGCGAGAGGACAAGGCTTGCGGGCAGGCCGCCGATGCGATCAAAGCCGGCTACAATGCCTGTCTCCGCGACGGAGAGACCACCAGCGACCTGGGCGGAAAACTCTCCACCACGGAGTTCACCGACCGCCTGATCGAAAGACTCGGTGCGCAAGCCCAGGAGTAGGAGCCGACGAAGAGAATTTTGAACTGTGTCTCGTGGGAAGAAGAAACACGTCTGTTCGTGCGGTGAGGAATTCAACCACGGCATAGGACTGCGCAAACATCAACGACAGACCGGCCATAAGGGCTCGAGCGTTGTCGATGATGACGGTTCCGGAGGCGGTGGTGACGAGGAGGAGGAAGCGCCCGCGGCATCTCCTCCCCCACCTCCCGCCGCTCCACCTCCGCCACCCCCGGCACCCACTCGTGAGCCTGAACCTGAGCCCGAACCTCCCCCGGCGCCGACTCGGCCGGCCCCTCCGCCCCCCGTGGCAGTGGTGGAAGATGATGATGACGACGATCCTCCTCAAACTGTTGCCGTGCATGGGGGGAGCGGTGGATACGCGCCCCCGCCCTCTCAGCAGCCTTCCTGGCCTCCGGCTTACCCTCAGACTGGTCCGAGCCGTTTTGAACACAATCGACAAAAAATCAGCCTGATCAGCCGTGGGCTGAAGGTTCTACTATCGTACCGGGCTCGTTCGGCCGGAACACAATTGAAGGCATCGGCGCAGTCCGGTGCAGACATCGTGGCCGAGGCTAGTAAGATAGCTCTCGCCCTTCTGCTGATTCTAGCTGTTCCCGCCTCCATCTTCTGGTGGTGGTGGCACACGCGCGACGTCACTCCGCCACCGGCCAGGGTGGCCACGACCTTCAGCGTTGACGAGGGCACCAAGGCCGCACGTGGGTCCGTCCTTGCCTACCTGGACTCTCTGTCCAAAGGTCGGGTCGACGATGCTTACTCCCGCCTGAGTCGAAGTTGGCGGTCGGAACTGAGCAGGGAAAGCTTTCACCAGGACATGAAAGGGATCTCCGACGTGCGCTGGGCCATCAATGACCAGCGCCTTCTGTCAGCGGATCTCGCCGAGGTCACTCTGATCCTGGCCTACGTCGAGGACGGCCAGGCCAAGAAATTTCATGGTCGATTTCGCCTGACCCAGGAAGACGAGACTTGGAAAGTCGATCGGCTGGAGCTTTCGGCCGGGTCGAGTTGAATTCGTCGCGGTCCGGGCCGCTTGTTTGGCTGGGAAGTTGGAGCTATAACCATCCTTATAAGCTTCTTGGAGTGGCAGTGCTGGCGCTCCTGGCTAGCCTGGGCCTCGCCCAAGCCCGTTTGACTCTCGAGACGGACTGGCTGGTTCTATTTTCACCCAACGAGCCGGTCGTGCGAAGTCTAGACTTCTGGCGACAAAACCTTCCAGGCTCCAAGGATATGGCGGTCATCGTTTCCGGAGGCTCCTTGGAGGCTCGCCAACAGGCTGTTGACGACCTGGGACAGCGCCTGCGCCAGCATCCAACCACGCTAGAGCCTCCACTCGATTCCCTGAATGCCCGCAGTTTCTTGGAAAGCGGACTCTACTACCTTCCTAAGGACCAGCTTATTCGTATCGATTCCGACGTTAAGGCGCTCCTCGATGGAGTGCCGGCGGGGGCCGAGGACCTGCCGCTGCGGATGGAAGAGTTAACTTCAGGATTGGTCATGGGAGACTCCAGCGCCGAACTGGTCCTTCGCTTTCTCCAAGCGGTGGAAGAATCGACTCGAGCCAAACCGGGAGTCGCCGAATACTGGCCGACTATCGAGCCGGAGTCACCCAAAATCCGTGAGGTGCTGGAGACCTTTTCTGCCCAGGCCACGGAACGAGTCTACCTCAGTCTGGACAGAGGGCACACGCTGCTGGTTTTGGTCAATCCGAAACTGGCTCCGGGCCAGCCGGAGGAAGCCTTCGGCCCGGCCGTGAGCACGGTACGAGAGGTTCTACTCGAGTGCCGGCGGCAGTTCCCGCAGCTGAACTTCAGCCTCACGGGAGAGCCGGTTCTGGTGGTGGACGAGCGTGCCACCATAGCCCAGGATTCGGTTCTGAGCACGGCCTGCAGTCTGGTCCTGGTAGTTTTGCTGTTTGTTTTCGGATATCGGGAGATCACGCGACCATCCTTAGCCCTTGTCACCCTCGTGGTCGGATTGGGTTGGACTCTTGGCGCGGTCAGCCTGACGGTCGGGCACCTCAACTTTATCTCCGTGACCTACATCCCCATCCTCGTGGGCATCGGGATCGACTTTGGCATTCACGTCTCGTTTCGGTTTTATGAGTGCCGGCACAGCGGGCTAGACGGACTTGCCGCCATCCAACAAACCATGGCCACGGCCGGCAAGTACACCTTGATCGCCGCGTTGACCAACTGTATGCCTTTCACCATTCTGGCCGTGATCGGTTTCCGGGGGGTGGCCGAACTGGGCGTGATCGCGGTGCTCGGCGTCATGTTGTGCCAAATAGCCGCGTGTTCAGTCATGCCGGCCCTACTTGGCCTTTTGGAAAGCCGTGGTGTCAGGCTGTCCAAGCGTGGGCGCCAGGACCTGACCCCCTGGCATGTCGCTTATAAACCGTGGCACGGAGCAGCCCTGAGCCTGGCGGCCATCACTACCGTTTTAGGTCTCTTTGGAGCACCGCTGGCGCGTTTTGACATTCATCTTCTCAAGATGCAAAATCCTGAGCTCGAATCTGTTCAAACCGAGTTGATGCTCGTCGCTACCGGAAAGAGCTCCGTTCTCACCGCCCTGGTTCCGGCTTCGAGTCTCGAACAGGCTCGGAAATTCGAAGATCAACTGCGCCAACTGCCCTCGGTCGCCGAAGTGATAGCACTTTCCACTTTTCTACCCGTGGTGGAGACCGGTAAGGAGCAGTTGGTAAAAAACCTTTTGGACTCGCGCGCGCGTCTTCTGATCCTGTTCCGCCAGCTCTCGGGTCTTCCGGCTCTCGACGCCAACCGTGCCCTTCGCCTGTTCGCGGAGCTTCGAGCACTCTCACCCGCGAATCCGGTGAGCGAACGCATTCTTGAGGTTCGGGAGACGCTAGAGGAGCGACTGGCCAGTCGGGGGCCGGGTCCCGTCATCGATGGCGTGAATCACATGCTGGTCCAGATGGAAGAGAAGAGTCAGGAAGTCGCCGGACTTTTGAAAGTGCAGAGCGCGACTCCGCTACGGGTCGGCGATCTCCCTAAAGAGTTGAGAGCGCGCCTCCAAGGTGTCGATGGAACCTATGTGCTGCGCGTGTTTCCTCGTCACGACATCTGGCAATCGGAGAACCTTCACAGCTTTCTACGAGACCTTCGTACCGTAACACCGAACGTCACGGGCGAGCCGGTGCTGATCGAGCTTTTCGAGCGAGTGGTGTTGCGCACCCATCATTGGGGGGCGTTCTTGTCACTTTTGGCCATGGTGGTTCTGCAAGCGATGGTCTTGCGCAACGTCCGACTGGTAGCTCTGGCCAGCCTGCCGACGGCGGTCTGCCTGGTCCAGACATTGGGTTTTATGGGATTCACCGGCATGACGTTCAATCCGGCCAATTTCGTGGCTATCCCTATGCTGCTGGGTATCGGCTCGGTCTTTGGGCTACAAAGTGTGCTACGCATGAACGAGCTTGGAAATGACGAGCTTCTCTGTTGCAGTACCGGGCTTGCCATCTTTTTGTCGGCGGCGACCGCGGCCGCCGGATTCGCCTCCTTGATGTTGGCGGCCCATCGCGGAATCGCCAGTCTGGGCGGCCTGGTCACTCTAGGCCTGGTAGAGAACGCGATTCTTTCGCTTTTTATCCTCCCATGCCTGGTGGAACGTTGGCCTTCCCTGGTCGGTCGGGCAAAGCCCAACGTGTAGGATACCGGAGAGGGACAGCCGAAGCCCCCGCCGATGGTTGGATTCAGCTTTTTGGTGACAGATGGTCCCGATCAAGGGCGAACATTCGTTTTGCATTCGGGAATCACCATCATCGGACGACTCGACGCTCCCTCTCCCGATGATCCTAGGGGCGCCGCGCGTTGGACCTTGACCGACCCGGCGGTCAGTCGAACCCATGCTCAGATCACCTGGGACGGGTACGAGGCTCCTGTCCTTGTCCACCTTTCCACAACCAACGCGACTCTTCTAAATGGCCGGATCGTGACGGGTCAGTCGCTAGAGCAGGGCCAGTCCTTGGGGCACGGGCACCACTTACGTCTGGGACAGACATCTCTCGAAGTTCAGCAGACAGCTCCCTCACAGGGATGGCGGGTCCGCGAGGATAACAACGAGATAGCTTTCGACGATCCGAACTGGGAGCAGCAGGGTGTCGCCTTGACAGCCCAGGGACCGAAGGCCCAGGTTCAGTTGACCGGAGACGCGGAGGCCTACTTGCTCCGTCGCCTTTCAGGTGTTCTCTGGACCACTCCGCTACGTCCAGATGTGGCCGTCCCTCTCGAGACCGGAGACATTCTTCGACTGGAAAGCCGTCGTTTGGAGATTTTGTCGGCCGAAGGCTAACCCTATCCATCTGCGAAGGGGGGGCTATGAAGATTCTCCGGGCCCTCGCCCTTTCCATGGCTCTGTTCTGCTTTGTTCCCCCCGTGTCAGCCGAACCGTCCGACACTTCGACTCTCGACAAGAAGGACTTCGTCCAATACGCCACCGTCCGCCTTACCGCCAATCTGCGCTCGCTTTCGGGCGAACAGAAGGCCGCTCTCAAAGAGATGATAGCGGCGGCCGAAATCATGGACGGACTTTTTTGGCGACAGGCCTATGGCGAACGGGAAAGCCTGAAGTCTCTCACTCAAGATTCCGACCTTTTGCGCTACGCCGAGATCAACTATGGGCCGTGGGACCGCCTGCAGGGCAACCGGCCGTTCATTCCGGGAGTGGGAGAAAAGCCTTTAGGCGCTCAGTTCTACCCGTCGGATATGACCAAGGAGGAGTTTGAAGCCTCGGAGCTTCCCAACAAGACGGACCTCTACAGCATGGTCCGCCGCGACTCTAAGGGACGGCTGTACGCGCTTCCTTATAGTATTGCCTTCGGAACGGAACTCGAAAAGGCGGCCGAACACCTGCGCAAAGCCGCGGACCTGGTGAAAGAGCCGCAGCTTGCGGCCTATCTTCAAGCCCGAGCTGAAGCTCTGATCTCCAACGACTATCAGCCCAGCGATCTGGCCTGGATGGATATGAAAGAGAACAGTCTGGATCTGGTTATCGGTCCGATCGAGACCTACGAGGACCGGTTGTTCGGGTATCGCGCGGCCTTCGAGGCCTATGTCCTGGTCAAGGATCAGGAGTGGAGCAAAAAGTTGGCTCGCTACGCCAAGTTTCTGCCTGAACTGCAACGGGGACTGCCGGTAGCCGAGGAATATAAGCAAGAGACGCCCGGCACCGACTCCGATCTCAACGCCTACGACGTCGTGTATTACGCGGGTGACTGCAACGCCGGCTCCAAGACCATCGCCATCAATCTCCCCAACGACGAAGAGGTTCAGCTGAAGAAGGGCTCTCGCCGGCTTCAGCTCAAAAACGCGATGCGGGCGAAGTATGACAAGATCATGCTCCCCATCGTCGAGGTCTTGATCGTACCCGAGCAGCGCAAGCTCCTGACCTTTGAGGCCTTTTTCGCCAACACGATGTTTCATGAAGTGGCTCACGGCCTGGGGATCAAGAAAGTGATCACCCCCGGAACCAATATTTTGGTTAAAGACGCTCTCAAGGAGCTCTCCGGAACGCTGGAGGAAGGCAAGGCCGACATGCTCGGTGTTTACATGATCGAGGAGCTGACCGAGCGCGGAGAGCTGCCGAAAAAAGAGCTGGAGAGCCAGTATCTGACCTACATGGCCGGTATCTTTCGCTCTATCCGTTTTGGAGCGTCCTCGGCCCACGGCGTGGCCAATCTGACCCGTTTCAACTACTTCGCCGAAGTGGGCGCTTTCACGCGCGACCCCGAGAGCGGCCAGTATCGCGTCGACATGAAAAAAATGGCCAAGGCCAACGACGATCTCACCGCCTTGACCCTCAAGTTGCAAGGGGACGGCGACTATGAGGGCACCAAAGCTTTTCTGGCCAAGTACGGCGTTGTCTCCCCGCAACTCAAGGCCGATCTGGAGCGCCTCAGGGAGATCCCGACAGACATCGTGTTCGAGCAAGGAGTAGAGGTTCTGGGTCTTTGAGCTCGAGGTGGTCGCTTGTTGACATCCGGAAGAGCCGCACCTAAGCGGGGAAGCTGATCTTTCCTAAAACGGCGGCCCGGGTGGCGCCGGTCGCCCCCGGCGCCGCCCCGGGAAGACCCCGAGCGGCTCTATCGCCTAGAAAGGCGAAGGCGGCGGCCTCTCGTCCCGCCTCCGGTATTCCAAATTCGGAGAAAGAACGCAAGCTCAGAGGGCGACCGACCGACTTCAGGCGGCGCCGAATCTCCTCCATCAGAACCGGATTGGAGGTGCCTCCTCCAGCGAAGACAAGCTCCACTTCCCGATCGGGGAATTCCGAGGCGATCCGGCGCAGGTCGTCGACCAGGCTCTGGGCCGAAAGGGCAAGCGCCGTCCTGATGAGATCCTCGATCTTTCCTCGACCTAGGATCTGGCGCGCGTAGCTCTCTCCGAATAGCTCCAGTCCCGTACTCTTGGGTGAGGGCTTGAGAAAATAGGGCTGCCTTTCCAGGAGTTCCCGCAGGAGAGCCTCGTCCACCTTCCCCTCGGCTGCAAGCTTCCCCTCGGCGTCGAAGCCGCCATGCCCGCTCAATCGGCAGAGGGCATCACTGATGCCGTTGGCGGGACCGGTGTCCCAGGCGCGGACATCCTCCGCCCCAGGCGGGATCACGGTGACGTTGGCTATCCCTCCCAGATTGATGGCCACCCGGACCAACTCTGAATGAGCCAAAACGTGAGCGTCAAAAAGAGGTACCAGGGGCGCCCCCTGACCGCCGTAAGCCATGTCGGCGGTGCGAAAATCAGACACCGTGACAACTCCGGTACGAGCCGCGATCACCGCTCCGTCCCCGATCTGAAGCGTGGTGCCATGTTCCGGCAGGTGGCACACCGTCTGTCCGTGGCTTGCCACCAGATCGCAACCGTCCGACGGCATCACCTGCAAAGCCGCCTCGGCGAAAAGGCGGCCGATCTCGGTACCCAGAACCGCTGTCTGGCGAAGCGTCAATCGGTCGGCGGCGGCAAGCATGATCTGCTCTCGGACCGAGGTGGGATAATCTACCGAAGTGAATTTCTCCACCTTCAAAAGCTCATCGCTATGTTGGGCCGGAAGGCGAAGGAGCGCGACATCGATCCCGTCGGCGGAGGTTCCCGAGATCATGCCGATCACGCGGCGGGCTCGGTCGACCGGGTAGTTGGCCAGTTGCATTGAAAAAGGTTCAACTCTGCGAGAGGCGGGTCCTTCCGGCGCGGAGCCAGAAAGGGCCCACATGATCATTGACGCTGGATACGAGGGGTCGCTCCGAGACATCTCCCGGGCCGCACGAGTTCTCGATGGCGAGAATCGGTTCTCCGGATTGTGGGTTTCCGACACCTCCAACGACCCCTTTCTGCTCAGTGGGCAGGCGCTGGGGGCCAGTCAAAGGATCGAGGTGGGAACGAACATCGCGGTGGCCTTCGCCCGCTCTCCGTTCGTGGTGGCCCAGACTGCTTGGAACCTGCAGGGCCTCTCGGGTGGGCGCTTTCTCCTGGGCTTGGGTCCCCAGGTGAAGCCGCACATCGAAAAACGTTTCTCCATGAGTTGGCCCGAGAAGCCGGCCCAGGCCATGGAAGAGTACCTGAATCTTCTGCGCCACCTGTTCGAAGCTTTCGCGGCGCGCCATAACCCGGACTTTCGAGGAGAGGTCTACCGCTGTACCCTGGGTAGCCCCGTGTTCACACCGGACCCCCACGACTTCGGCCCTCCCCGAATCGGGATTTCGGCCGTCGGACCCCTGATGACTCGAGTGGCCGGGCGGGCGGCCGACATGGTCTTTCTTCACCCCTTCACTCATCTCGAGTACCTCAAGAAGGTCAGCCTTCCGGCCATCGCCGAGGGAACCAGCCAACGACCGGACACTCTGGAGCCTCTGCTCCTGGTCGGCTCGACATTCACCGTTCCCACCGATCATCCCAAGCGCGCCCAGTACGAGCGCAAGGTTCGAGAACGGGTCGCTTTCTACGCCTCTACTCCTAACTATCTGGAGGTTCTCGAGACTCTGGGTCTGGGCGACCTGCATAAGAAGCTTCATGCCTTGTCGCGGCAAGGTCAGTGGGCCGAAATGGGTGCGGCGCTTCCCGATGATCTGCTGGACCGCTGCGTGATTTGGGCACCTTTAAAGGAACTACCCGAGGCGGTCAAGGAGCGTTTTCAAGGTGTCTATCATCGAGTGTTGATCGACGCCTCGCCCTGGGTTGAGGCTTGAGCTTTCCGCTGGTTCTTTTAGAGATCGACTGCACCTGGACAGACGTTGAGTGCCGGCGTCATCTCGACGCACTACCTGAAGAGATCCAAGGTCGCGCTCATCGCTACCTGCACGAACCCTCTCGGCGCACCCTGATCGCGACGAGAGTACGCCTGGCTCAAGTTTTGCAAGCGCTGGGCTTTTCCGACCGACAGGTCGAGGTGGCCGAGAACGGCCGCCCCTATCTCACCGGCCAGAGCTTGCAGTTCAATCTGACCCATTCCCACCACCGGGCGGCCCTGGCCATTTCGTGCGACTCCAGGCTTCAGGAAGGTCTCGGGGTGGATCTGGAGTGGCTGCCTCGACCGGTCGAGGTCGTGTCGGTGGGGCGGCGTTTTTTTTCCCCCCGGGAGCACGCCTGGATAGGCGCCGACCAGAATCGCTTTTTTCACGTCTGGACTCGAAAAGAAGCCATACTCAAAAGCAACGGGATCGGGTTGAGAATGTCCTTGGAAAGCTTTGAGGTACTGGAAGATCGAATCGGAGATCAGGTTACCGGACGGCCCCTCGAGCTTCACACCGTCCGGCGAGAGGGAGACTACCTGCTCTCATGGGCCGTGGCCGCGCCGCCTAGCCAGGTTCACATTTTGAGCGATCGCGATGCGAACTGGTTGGCCCGAGTGCGGGCGTTACTCGGCACGACACCTTGAGCGGTCAGCGTCAGTCGAAAAACCGCTATCCCAGAGTCGGTAGTACTCGTCGCGGGTCCAGCGCTTAGGGTCCGTGAATATCCACAGACCCTAGTGATGGCGTTGGTGATAAGCATGAATCAAATATTCTGTGATACCGCGGATGCCTCCTGGGCGGAGAGTCCAACCGGGGAAGGAATAGACCTGGAAAAACCAAAGACTTTGGGGTGTTTTCCCCAATGTTCAGCCTCGTCGTTCCGACCCGGAATCGCGCCGATATCCTGGTGGAGATGCTCAGCTATCTGGAGAATCTCACCTATCCGCGCTCGAAGTTCGAGGTCCTGGTGGTCAATGACGGCTCCACCGACGATACCGCCCAAAAGCTGGAAAAGCTCGAGGTCGGATACCGGCTTCGTCTCTTCCATCAGGCTTCTCAGGGAACCTCGGCGGCTCGCAACTTCGCCATCGGGGAAGCCAACGGAACCCACATCCTGTTTATCGACGATGACGTCTTCCCCGCTCCCGACCTGCTAGAGCAGCACGAAGAGGCTCATCGTGGCCATCTCAGCCGTTTGGTGCGCGGCCCCGTCATCAATATCGCCACCCTTCCCCTGCCTCAAGAGCCGCCGAATCTTCTCTATCACTATTCGCAGAACTATCTGTGCACCTCGAACGCCTCGCTACGACGGTCGCTTTTGATCGACGCGGGGCTCTTCGACGTGAATTTTCCCCGTTGGGAAGATGCCGAGCTCGGGGTCCGATTGAAAAAGCTCGGGGTGGCTCGCCACTTTGTTTTGGCCGGCTACGTCTTTCACCTCAAGCCGAAGCTCCCCACCGAGAATCGACTGCAGACGGCCCGCCGCGACGGCGAGTCGGCGGCCTTGCTGTATCAACGCTACCCCAGTCTTCGAATGAAGCTTCGAAGTGGGCTGCATCCGGTGAACTATTTCCGCAACGGCCTGCTGACAGCGGCTCCCCTTCGCAAAGCCTACGAAAGCTATCTCAAGTCCAGACCAAATGGACCGCTGGCCGGCATCGCCGAATCGCTTCTAGCCGAGCACGAGTACCTCAAAAGCGGTCGCGAAACCTTAAAGGAGTCCCGAACGTGACCACGCTGCAAACCCAATCCACCTCTGTCGAGAACGAGGCTCCGGTCGTCGACCGAGAGATCACGGTGGGCCTGTGCAGTCGCAACCGCAAAGAGACCCTACGCCAGGTTCTGCTAACTCTGGCCGACCAGTCGATCCATCCCGATCGGTATGAAGTCGTGGTGATCGATGACGGGTCCACCGACGGCACCGGGGAGATGATCTCCGAGCTCGAAGTTCCTTACCGCCTGACCTACGGCTATCAAGAGCACGCGGCTTTAGCCACCGCGCGCAATCATGGCATCCGTCTGTGTCGAGGCGAGATCATGCTCTACATCGACGACGACGTCTTAGCCGACCACCACCTTTTGGAAGAGCACTTGAAGAGCCACGCCAGTTCCGAACGTTGCGTGGTCAACGGATGGGTCAATCACGTGGAGACGGCGGAGATCCCCGAGAAACCTAAGTTCACCATGGCCGACATCTCCACCTCATTCTTCTGGACTTCCAACGTCAGTGTCCGCACCGCCGACCTGCGGGAAGCGGGTCTTTTCAACGAAAGCTTCAAGGAGTACGGCTGGGAAGACCAGGAGCTAGGACTTCGTCTGATGGCCATCGGTCTGGTGCGTAAGGCCAACTACAAAGCGATCGGCTATCATATCAAGAAGCCGCCTACCACTTCCAACATCGAGGGAGCTCTTCGTCAAGCCGAGGCCAAGGCGCGAACAGCGTTGCACTACATCAAGATCCATCCTCGCCAGCGCACACGCTTTTCCACCGGTACCCACCCTCCCCGACTAGCCTGGGCCGCCTTCACCAACCTGGGTGGAGTCCTGGAGGGCTACTGCCGTCGTCAGTTAGGAATGGATCGACCCGACTTTGTGGAGGGACAACAGTTGAGTGGTCACCAAGCCTGGTGCCTCAAACAGCTCTCCACCGTTCACTACTTTCGCCAGCTGCGCCGGGGGTCCGAGCCGCTATGATCTGGGACAGGGTGAAAGAGTCGCTGGAAGAGTATTTCTCGCTGGAAGACTTCTCTTTCGACATTCACCACGGCGACCACCCTAGTGAAACCGAGTGCCATGGCAGCTTTAAGGTCGAGCGAGGGCTGCGCGAGCAACGCCTGATGATCTTTCTGGAAAGTGAGGACAACATCACCTTCCTGCGCATCAGCGCACCTCTGGTCGCGGTGGACCGCTGCAAACCGGAACAGCTAATCCGGCTTTTAGAGCAAAACATGAGCTGGATCAACACCACCATCGGCATCGTGAACCGTGACGTGGTCTATATGACGGCTCTGACCGTGCGAGAATTCGAATCCGACTCGGCGGCTCTAGGCGACATCATCGTCAAAGTCGCCCGCCGCGCCGACCAGATGGCACTTTTGTTGTTCGGGCGCGACAAGTAGAATTCGGGTCTGGTCTAGCGGCGACTCTCCCAGATCGCAGGCAGAATCTCCAGCAATTCGCAGCGCAACGCCAAGACTCGCTGGGCCCGGCCTACCTCTTGGCCAGGACAATCTCCTCAAGCAAGTCGAAGATGGAGTCTTCGCGACGCCAGAGGAATCCATAGGCCGCTTCGTAAGCGTCGCCCTCGTCGATCTGGGATTTCTTGGCCTTTTTGGGCTCCTCGCCCAAGAACAGGCTGGCTAGATAGGGATTGTGGGTGGTCGCCTTTCTCAATAGCTTAGCGGCGTCCTTGGACTCGGGATCTTCGAGCAAGGCGGCCAGGGCTCGGTGATAGAGGTCCTCGGTTGAGGAAGCGGGAGGGAATGACTCCAGCAGAGTTATCACCATCTCCGGACGGTCGCTGTCAAAGAGCATGACGAACAGGTCCTCGCGAACCGCGGGGTCCTCGGGGTCGACTTCAAAGCAGTGCATGGCCTGCTCGATAGCCTCCTCGAAGTTGCCTCCGTGCCACAGCGCTCGGGCCAGAAAACTGCGAGACTCAAGATAGGTCGCGACGGCCTCCTCGAGACCGAATTCCTGACCCGAGACCAGAGATTCGATCACTCCGTGGGCGATGCGGCGTTCGGCGGCGACCACGGCCTGTCCGGCTAACTCCAGGGCTTCCTTGCGGTACTCCGAGGTTTGAGACAAAAGCGCGTAAGCCGGGGAGCAGAGTTTGGATACCCCCAGAATGTGAATGGCCAGCGCCGGACTCGAGCCCGAAGCGTCGTGAAGAAGCTCCATTCCTTGCAGGTAGGCGCGTTCGTCGGGCAGTTCCTGACCGGTATTGTAGGGAATGGTCAGGGCCATCGAGCCGGAGGTCTCGGCGCTATCGGAAATGCGAGGATGTTCTCCCGAGTCTCCAACGTTCTTGGTGGGAAATGGGATCACGTTGGAAACCCTTTCGGCTTTCAGGCTGTCAAGCTCGACCAGGCCGCCAAAACGGTTAACGATCTCCTCACTCAACAGATTCGAAAGCGACTGAGGAGGGATTGAGTCATGATAAGAATGAGAACTGAGCAGGTCGGCTGCGATCTCTTGGGGAGGAGCCACGCTGTCGCGTTGCGTTGTGAGAAAATTGTCGATACGCTTTTTGAGCAGACGATTGCGCTCTTCGATCAAAGAAGCGTTGCGCTGTGACCTGGGCTCGAGTCGAATCTCGAAACGACGCTGCTCCGGTTCGGTCACGGTCAAAATGAGGTCGTCGCCGGCCTCCGCTTTCTGCTCGGAAAGCCAGGCCCAGAATGGAGGCTCGGGATAGCTGACCCAGCCGCCATCTTCTTCACCGAGAGTGAAGCTGAACTCTTGCCCCCCGACCTCCGCCGTCATGGCCTCGCGATCGCGGCGCCGTTCCGGTTCGTCGGCCGCCGGCCAGACCGCGACCACGGCGTCAAAATCCCAGACCAGGCGACGCTTTTCGTATTCGGCCGCGGTCAGGGTGTGGCGAACCCTGGCTCCCTGAACCCTCCTGGGAAGCCATCCGTAGCGGTTCTTGCCGGCGACTTTGATCAGGTGACTGGCACGAATTGCGGTTCTAACGGTATTTCGGGGATTCTTAGGCGGATTATCCGGCTGCGCCTCCAGCAGTTTGGCGGTGATTTCGTCGAGAGACAGGGACTCCTCGGCGTCACGCACGATCTGGTGAACGAGGTCTGTATAGCTACTCTTTGGGGTCTTCTGGGCCATCCGGCCAGGTTTACCGTCGAAGGTCGAAACCCTGCGAACCGACCTGCAGGCCCATGGTGGGAGAAACGATCCAGCGCTCGGCCCAACGGGATTTGTAAGCCATCGCTTGTCCCAGGTCATAACTGTGACATCCCTCCTTCACCAGAGCCTGGATCATTTTCCACTGGCCGACGTTCCCAAGCGATTCGTTCTCGGAATCGAGATAAGAGAATTGAAGCCCTCGAAAATAGCCGGCGAAGACGGCCCCGAAGAGATAGCTCAAGTCCTGGCCGTCGCGGCGAAGGAAGAGACCCCGTAGTCTGCCGTTCTGGGCCAACAGGGGTAGCATAGTGCGGTAGAACGAGGTCATCGAACCCTGGTCGATACCTTGACCGCGCAGGCCCTTCCAACTTCGCGCCTCGATGGCTAGAGCCCGCTCCAGCAAGGCGAGCGTGGTGTCGAGGTCGGCCTGTTGAGGGAAATACTCGACCTCGACTCCGCTACTGTCGGCCTTCTTGACCGCCCTTTTGAGCCGAGAGCGAAAGTTGACCGAGCGCCGGGAGAGAAACCCTTCGGTTCCGCCCTCCAAGGAAGCGACCTGGCGTCCGGCCTCAGGCAGTTCCCATTGAGGGTAGCGGTACCAGACCGAGCTTTGCCAGATGGGGTTAGACTCGTAAAGTCCGCCCAAGGTCAATTGATGCAGTCCGCCCTGGGCCCGCCAGTATTCGCAGACGGCTTCCAACAAGCCCACGGGGTCCGGTCCCAACAGGGGGTTGCCCAGAGTCCAGACAAAGTCACATGGAAGGTGAAGCCGTCCACCCTCGGCATCGAGTTCGTGAAAGACAGCCATCGAAGCCCCCGAGCGGTAAACCATTGGTCGCGCGCCTGCGGCGAAAGCGGCTAAGAGCGATAGACCCCAGTAAGGCGAGGAGCAGTAACGGTCCCCTTCCTGAAGTTCAGCCGCGGCGCTCTCCCACGCGGACCAGTGCTTGTCGACCGAAAACGGGACGCATTCCACGAGCTTCGAGTTCGCAAGCGGTATCGCTCCAACCTCTCAGCGGGTCCGAAGGGATATCGCCGGAGGCTGCAAATGGGAGCCTTCCATGCCTGCTGTCAAACCCATCACGCCTAAGAAAACCGCTTTGATCGAGGACAACGTCCCCTTCTCCGCTTCTATCTTATGGCGCTGGATGAAGCAGTATTACACCGAGGGAGGGGTTGCCGTCTGGACAGGTGGAGACATCCCTTTTCACATCACCAACACACCTCTTCTCGCGGCCGAGTGGGTGCAAACGATTTTTACCTTATTGCGAGATTTCCAGCGGCAAGGTCTCCTCGATCCCGGGAATCCCATTGAAGTTTACGAGTTAGGGCCAGGTACGGGCCGTCACGCCTATTTTCTCCTGCGGGAACTGGAGCGAGCCGAAAAGGAGAGCCGTGTGATCGTTCCCGGAGGTCTCAAGTTCGTCCTGGAACTGGCCGAACTGGGGGTGAAGGGTCTACAATCCCTAGCGGAACATTCTCAACTGAAGCCCTACTTGGACAACGGACGTTTGCGGTTGAGCCAGTTCGACATAGCCGAGGATACCGTCCCCAACGCCTGGTTACCGCGCCGCGACGAGCGCCTACCGTCGCCCAACCCGGTCTTCGTCATCGCCAACTACGTCCTGGACTCCCTCCCTTACGACGTGGTTCGATGCCGTGGACAGGAACGCTCTCTGGCTCGGTCGACGGTGCGAGTGCAGGGACTGGGCAAGAACCAAAACCCTAGAAGCCTTGTCGATCTGGGTGAAAAGATCGACTTGACTTTCAGCTTTCCCGAAGACTCGGCGTCGTTTCAAAAACCGGGTTGGGACCACGTTCTCTCGAGGTATTCGGCCTTAGAGGACACTCATCTACCCTTCCCTACCGGAGCCATGACCTTTATGGAGAGACTGCGCGAATGGAGCCAGAGCGCGGCCGTGCTTTTGGCCGCCGACAAGTCGTTCGTCTCCTTGGACCAACTCAAGGGCCTCGAGGCGCCCGAACTGGTCCCTCACGGCGGTGGTTTCTCGTTCAATGCCAACGTTCATACCATGGGTTACTTAGCCGAGGGGTGGGGCGGTCGCGCCTGGCACACCAGCGCTCGAGACGGCACCCTGGATCTGTCGCACTTGGTCATGCCGGCCATGGGACACGAATTCACGGGATCTTTCGACGAGATGGAGGTCCGGTTTGAACGACTTGAGCTTTTCCACGCCGTCGATCGTTTTCGTCTTAAAGAGAGTGTCGACGAGGCTGTCCCACGCCCAAAACTTCGGCTCGCCCTGGATCTTCTCCGACTGTCAGGCCTTGATCCTCAGGTTTTTTATGAGGTGTCCGATCATCTTCTCAACGGTCTCGACTTCGAGGAAGTCGAAGAGGAGTCGCAGTCGGAACTCAAGTCCGTTTTAGCGCGCTGCCTCGACGGGGTATTTCCGGTCGGAGACGAGATCGACATGGCCTTTGAGATCGGACGATTGGCCTACCGCGTGGAAGACTATGAGCTGTCCGAACGCGCCTTCCTTATGTCCATTGAACAGTTCGGAGAAGATCCTAAAACTCACTTCAATCTCGGACTCGGTTGGTATTACCAGGAGAGATGGAGCGATGCCGAGCGCGCCTTCTCCCGGGCACTCGAGCTCGACGGCGACTATAGCGACGCCACCGAGTGGCTGGCCAAAACCCAGCGACGCGCCAGGGCCGGCACCGCCAGCTGAAGTCTTGACCGAAGGAAGCGGAGTAGGGTCGTCAACGGCAGGATTTTGCGCTGGTACCTCGCACAACGATGACCAATGACGAACGAAAATGATCGGGCCATAGATAAGGTTGATCGGCTCTATCGATTGGGCGAGAAACTGCTCGGCGATGTGGATTTCAACCTCTATGATCGTTGGAATGATGGCACCCTTAGAGTTCTTGACCTGATCTTTGGGCAGTCCTCCGAACCCTATATGAGCTTCCGCTTCCCTGGTGGCGGCGAAGCCGCCGACTCTCGGGAGAGTCGGGTCAAGAATTCGATTTCGCAAAAGCTCAAAGTCTTGAGCTTTGTACAAAAAGACATCGCTGACGAGGAACTCAAGCCGAAATTCGGTTGGACTCAGTCCGACGAAGAGATCGAAAAAGAGTTGGCCGGACTAGGCGCGTGATTCCCAGACCCCTGACTTTGGCCGGATTAGGGGCCGGCGTACCTAGTCGTGTCGTGACGAACCACGACCTGGCGGATAGCCTCGACACTAGCGACGAGTGGATCCGGGCACGAACAGGGATTGTGACCCGCCACATCCTAGAAGAGGGCAAAGCGACCTCCGACCTGGGTATCAAAGCCGGACGTGAGGCCCTGGCTCAGTCGAAATTCGATCCCGAGAGCATCGATCTGGTCCTGGTCGCGACCTTGACTCCCGATACATTCATGCCGGCGACAGCCTGCCGAGTCGCCCACGCCCTGGGGTGTCACCGGGCAGGTGCCCTTGATATCAATATCGCCTGCTCCGGCTTTCTCTATGGGTTGATCACCAGTGCCGCTCAGATCGGTAGCGGCAATGTCCGAAGGGTGCTCTGCATTGGAGGCGACACCTTATCTCGGGTGGTCAACTGGCAAGACCGGCGAACCGCTGTGCTGTTCGGGGACGCCGCTGGGGCCGTGGTGGTGACCAATGAGGGGACCGGACAGCTGTTAGGTTGGGATTTTGGCTCGAACGGCGCCGGGTCGGCTCCCCTACAGATCAAGGCAGGTCCCGGTCGCCCGAGTTCCGTGGCTACCGATTATAAAGTGGAGATGGACGGACAGGCGGTTTTTCGCTTTGCCACAACGGCTATGGCGCGCTCCTCGGAACAAGCTCTGGCTATGGCCGGGCTCACTCTGCGGGATGTCGACGTCATCGTCCCTCATCAGGCTAACCGTCGAATCTTGGAAATGGCGGCCAAGAGATGGAAGCTCGACCTTGGACGTTTCGTCTTAAATCTCGACCGCTACGGTAATACCTCGGCGGGCTCGGTCCCTGTCGCCTTGTGGGAAGCTCATCAGTCGGGTCGAATCCAGCCTGGGGCCCTGGTCTTACTGACAGGCTTCGGCGGCGGCCTCTCCTGGGCCTCGGTCGTTCTACGTTGGCCCTCCTAGAGTAAGTAAACCACTCGCTCCGATGATTTGAGCCCGGCGTAGATCAGTTCCAAATGTTCCCGTGAGCGAGCTTCCACAGTGACCGTCACGCTCAGATAACGGCCGCCCGACGACTCCTTGGTCGTGACTTGACGGGGGGTGGCCAGGCTCGCGTGGCGAGAGACCACTTCGATAACGTGGTCCTCGAAGTCCGGCGTGGCGTGGCCCATAGCCTTGACCGGAAAATCGCACGGGAATTCTAAAAGCTCCTCAGACTCAGACATCTCCCTTTCTTCCCCTTCCCTTTGGGAAGCCCCTGCGAAGGGTCAAGAGGGTAGGAGCCGAAGCGCCAGGCGTGAGCACCTGGAAACTGATAACTGGGGTATTGTTCGCCGTGACCGCCTCCACCATCGGAGACTTGCTTTTAGCTAAAGGCATGAGAAAGGTCGGCGAGGTCGAATGGAAAGGGCCTCGAGAAGCGTTTCGCACGGTCGGACGCGTCCTTTCCCGCCCCGAGATCCCCTTAGCCGTGGTCTTTTTAGCTATCTTCTTTTTCACATGGCTTGCTCTCTTATCGCGGGCCGACCTCTCCTTGGTCCTGCCTATGACAGCTTTGACATATCTCCTCAACGGAATCGCCGCAGGTCCGGTTTTGGGTGAAAAAGTCTCAAAACAGAGGTGGATCGCGCTCTGGGTTATAACTGTGGGCGTGGTACTTGTGAGTCTCAGTAGTGGAGGAACAAAACCCCCTTGAAGCGGTGGAAAGATATTTTAGCTAGCGTTTGGGCCGATGGCGGTCCCTCGACCTGTCAGTTCGCCATCACCAACGTCTGCAACGCCGCTTGCGATTTCTGCAGCTTTAGTCGCGACAAACTGGCCAAGGACCAGACTCGTTCGGTCAGTTTGGACGACGGTCTACGCGCCCTGGAAATTCTGCGCGCGCACGGCGTCGGATTCATGGTCTTCACCGGCGGTGAACCGACCGTCCATCGGAACTGGACTGACTTTCTGGAAGCCTCGGACCGTCTGGGTATGATAAATCTTATGGTCACTAATGGGTCGACCTTGTCGGACAGGACTGTCGAGAAGTTTCGTCAGTCCAAGCTCTCCGGGATTATCATCTCCATCGACTCTCAAGACCTCACCGTGCACGAGACCAATCGCGGACTACCCGGTGTAACGTCCAAGATTCGTGAGCAGATCGGGGCTCTGAAAGAGGCCGGGATCGGAGCCACAGCGTCGGTGACCCTCAACCGATTGTTGTCGGATTTCGACGCTCTACCTGAAACTCTGCGCGACCTGGGATTTGAAGCTGTCACTTTCAGCTTTCCCCTCACAACGCTGGAGTCGAGCTACCTGGGGGCGGCCGAGTCTGACCTGGTCTCCTTTAGCCGAGAAGAACTTCATCACTGGATCGACCGGGTGGAAGGGATGAAAAAACGATTTCCCGTCCTCAATCCTCGGGCCTCCTTGCGCGACATGCACGCCCATCTCGACGGTGCTCCCGAGGATTTTCCTTGCCTTGGTGGGTGGAAGCAGTTCTATCTCGACTGGAACCTTTTACTTTGGCGCTGCAATAGCTGGAACAAGCCGATGTGCCACATCTTCGAATTCGACGGAAGCCAAAGAGTTCGCGATGGATGCCAGTCTTGCATGGTGGACTGTTTCCGTGACGCCTCGGTTCAACAGTACGTCGCGTTGTCGTTTAACGATAGTCTTCAAGCTCTTCGAGCAGGTCGTTGGAGAAAAGCCGTGGGACACTTAGTCGACCGAAAGAATCTAGCATCCTTAGGATCCGCGTTGGAAAATCTTTTTTGGCTACAGCGAGTCTAGACAGTTCTACTTTTGGCCTTAACGAGAAAGCGACCAGGTTAGACCTGGTCGCTCTCTGAGACATTCGAGGCTCGAACTACATCTCTTTGACAGGAGTTCCCTTTTTGCGGGACGCCTTAGCGGTAGCCTTTTTCGAAGTCGGGGCTTTTTTAGTCGCGGCGACAGTTGATTTAGCCTTAGCTTTAGCCGGAGCTGTAGCCTTAGCGGGTGCCTTGGCCTTAGCCGGAGCTTTAGCCTTGGCAGGAGCCTTAGCCTTGGCAGGAGCCTTAGCTTTGGCCGGTTTCGCGGCGACTTTCTTGGTTGTTTTTGCTGTAGTTTTTTTCGGTGGCACGGTTGCTTACCTCCCTCCTGGAACGTTCGGAGCCTCCACGCCCGAATTTCGGGAGAACTTTATTCATCATTAGGAGAAATCCTCTCAACGGAAGAACTTTTTTCTAAAAGGTCGAGCCGCCGCGAAGGTGGTAATCCGTCATCGTCCCAGACTATGACCGACTCAATCTCACACGCTTTAATCCCACATTCTCGGCCACGTTTATGGCTGGCTGACAGCATTCGTGGGGCGGTCTTAGCGCGACTCTCGGAATTTAACTCCGAGGCCAAACGTCTCGGTGTGCGTCCACGTCTGGTCATCTTCGATTACCTCGAATCCCCGACCGGGAGTACTTTACGCTCGATGGCCACCGACCTTGGGATGCTAGTCGGCATGGAGCCCGTGGAGAAGACTCTGCCAGCCTCGTCTCTACGCGATCGGTTTCGCCTGCTAGAAAAATCTCGGGGGATCCATGGCGTGGTTTTCCCTGTGGCTATGACTGCTTCCCATCGGGCCTGTCTTGGGGCCCATCCCGAGCTACGAGCGCTCGACCTCGATAGCCCTCAAGATGGATTTTCTCCTCAGTTGACGGCTTTCTTGCAATTGGCCGCCACTTACGGATGGGACCCTCAGGGGCGTCGCGCCTGCTTGTTGGTCAACAAGTCCACGACTCACTTAAGCGATGGGATCTCGGCGGAGTTGAAGCGGGTTGGAATGACGGTAGAGGTTCGAGAGGAGGACAGCACCACCCGTTCGCAGCCTCTGAGTCAAAGCGACTGCGTTTGGTTGTGCCATGGACAGCCGATCAAGTTAAATGAGCTTCACCTTTCAGCGAACACCGTTGTAGTCGATAGTGGAAAGGCCTTCGATCTACCTCCGAGCTTGAATCCAAGTCAGAACCGAATGCTGTCATCTCGGGCGCGTGGACTGTGCCCGGCCGAAGGTGGCTTGGCCAAACTGGTGGCTCTGCACAGATTGCAGCGAGTCCTGCGGCGGGCTCTGGGTCATTCCAGGGGCGTCGAGGCCGGATGGCGGAAGAGTCGTTCGGTGGGAAATCCTAGAGGGGTCCGGCTGTAGCCTGCGAACAGGCATCCTCCGAAAGCCGTGAGTATGAAACCCCCGCGCATACCAGCCCCCACCGTGGGTCGCCTCCCCGTTTACTTTCGATGCCTGGCGAATTTGAAGGAGAGAGGAATCAAGATCGTCTCCTCCGGTGAGATCGCCTCGGCGGCGGGGATTAAGGCCTCTCAATTTCGCAAAGACCTCTCCTATTTCGGAGAGTTCGGCATTCAGGGATTGGGATATCCGGTGGAGGACCTTCTCAATCGCATTACCGCCATTATGCAACTAGACCGGCGTCGCCGGGTCGTCCTTTTGGGAGCTGGTAACCTGGGGTCGGCGTTAGGTAACTTCCCTGGCTTCGCGCGCTGGGGATTCGATGTCCGCCATATCTTTGACAGCGATCCCGAGAAAATCGGAACCAGCATCGCCGGTATCGAGGTGGAAAGTATCGAAAGTTTGCCTCAGCCGCTGGATGTGGAACTAGCCATCCTCGCCGTGCCGCCCTTCGCGGCGCAAGAATGCGCCGCTCTACTTTGCCAAAGCGGCGTCAAAGCTATTCTCAACTTTGCTGGGCGCTCGCTCAACGTTCCACCAGACACAGTGGTCCGCAATGTCAACTTGACGCACGAGCTGGCCATTCTGGCCTATCACCTCAGCGGCGAAGCGGACCTTTTTCCTTAGGAAGCTATCGGAGTATCCGGACCTATAATAACTAAGCGTCTTCTTCCTTTTTGTCCAAAGCGACCTTCTCTTCTTCCTTGGAGGCCTTGCGGAAGCTAGAGAGTGCTTTACCGACAGATTCACCAATCTCGGGAATCCGCTTGGGTCCGAAGAGGAAGATCATGATCACCAGGAGCACCACGATCTCCGTGGGTCCTAAACTAAAAGCCAACACTGTCTCTATAGAATTCATTCTCTTATTTTCCTTTCAACCACCCCATCAAAGTTTCGCTCTAGCGCGAAGCTTGAGACAAAATCTATCTTCCCGAAATCCGAATCACAATAACACTGATTTCAAAAAGAATCCATATCGGGAGCGCGACGACTCCCATCGTGAAGGCATCCGGTGTCGGAGTCGCCACCGCCGCGATCAGAGCGGACAGAAAAATCGCATAACGACGACCTTCTCGCAACTGCTTGGAGTTAACGAGGCCGGCCAGGGCGGCGAAGAAAAGAATCAGCGGCAACTGAAACGAGGCTCCGCACAGTAATAAAAGACCGGTGATGAAGCCGAGGAAATCGCCAACCTGGAACATCGGGTTCAGAGCCTCGGTGGAAAAAGATAGAAAAAAGTGCATGGTGACCGGAAGCACCACGAAAAACGCGAAGGTGCAACCGCAAGCGAAGAGTAGGATGGAGACCGGAACCAGCCGGAAGACCCACCGTTTTTCCGCCGGCTTCAATCCGGGCGCCACAAACATAATGATGTGGTATAAGACGATCGGTGAGGCCACGAAGAGCCCCGCCACCATGGCGACCTTGAGGTAGGCGATGAAGGCCTCCGTAGGCTTGGTGAAGATCAACTGTACGTGCTTGTTGAGAAAGCGGTCTCGAGTGAAGTCGAGGAGCTTAGGCACGAAGGAGTAGCAGGCCATCGAGGCCACTATCCATGCCAGGACGCACTGTCCCAGTCGAGATCGGAGCTCTTGCAAGTGCTCGGTAATGGTAAGCGCGCCCTCCTCCACCGGAGCGGCGGAGAAGACGGGAGGCTTTTCTATCTCTATATTGCCTTCACTCATGCCGGAGTTTTCTGAACCTATATCGAAGTTCCCACTTCGTCGGAGGATGAACCCCAAATTTTGTTGGAAGTTGCCGCCGATGAACTCTCGCGCTAACATGCTCGGGGGACCGACTACGATTTGCGAGGCAAAGAGATGAATCGTGCAACCTGGGCGGCAATATCGAGAGATTCCGAAATCTGGAAGAAGATCGGGATAGGAGCGGTCAGCCTGGCTTTGATCTTGTCCGCCCCAATCGCGATGGGGATCGTCAGCAACGATCTCGAAGCCGAGGAACACCGCCGTCGAACCAAGTCTCCTAATCCACCGACCAACGAGTTGCCGGAGACCGACCAGCTGGGTAAACTAGCGGTGGACGGAATCACTCCGAGTATGGTCTTTTTTGGAGCGCTCTGCTTGTTTCTCTTGGCCTCCATTCCCGTAGGCCTGACCTATTTCAACCTCTACGTTTTCTTTCGTCCAGCCAACGAGGTCATCCCGGAGATGCAACAGGAGGTTCAGGTCTCGACCGTCTCCGTGATACTTTTCGCCATCATCGGTCTAGTGGGCTTTTTGGCTCAATGTTTGGCCGCGGCCTCACTACCCGTGGCGCTGGCTCAAAGCGCGCGTGGTAAGGACATACGGCCGGCTCTGGCCATCATTCCCAACGCCATCACCGTGACCGAGATGGGATTCGACTACTGGAAGAAGGCCGCCGGAGTGGCTTTCGGCCTGCTCGGCATGACCTCCATCTTCGTCACGGGAGCGTTCGGAATGCCATGGTATCTAAGTACGCCGGTCTGCCTTTTGATCAGCGCTATCGGTTTCGTGGGTCTGGTGCTCGCCTCTCGACATGCGCAGGAGTTCTTAAACGACGAGTTCGCCTCCGCCTCCCTCCCCCCGCTCGAGGAAGCTTAGTGGAACTTACGCCGAGGCCCACTTAGGACCAAGATCCTTAGTTCAACAGTTGGACTTCCACCAGGTCTCCCGGCGCCTGCTTTTCTATCTCTTCTCCTAGGACCATCAAGCCATCGGCATTGACAAGACTCTTGAGCTGATGGGAGGCCTGCGGTCCGCTGAGACTCGCGGTCACGGAACCATCAGCTTCGGTCCCCAGTGCCACGCGAAAAAATATGGTGAAACCCCTCTTTTTCTCCACAGGCTCGGCCAACACGGCTCGCACGGTTCGCGGTCGGTAGGGACGCGCCATCATCTTTTGTAGAGAAGGCTTGACGAAGACCTCGAAGGTCACCAGGCTGGAGACGGGATTTCCTGGAAGACAGAAGACCCACAACTTGCCGATTCGGCCAAAGGCAACGGGCTTTCCAGGGCGCATCCGGAGCTTATGAAAAATGAAGGTCCCTCCGGAACCTTCGATCCTCTCCCGCACAAGGTCGTGCCATCCGGCGGAAATTCCGCCCGAGGTTAGGAGAACGTCCGAACTCGCCACCGCCCGATCGATGGCAAGGTCGAGCGCCGCGCCCTCGTCGGCGACGCGCTCCCTCAAGGAGATGTCGCAGCCCAGTTGACGAACCGCCGAGGCCAACGCTATCCCGTTGCTATCTCGGATCTGACCGCGAGCTAACTCATCCCCACCTTCCACTAGTTCGCTTCCGGTGGAAAGGATCGCCACCTTGAGCCGCGGATGGCAGAGCGGGCGGGAGACACCCAGATAGGCAGCCATTCCTAACTGCGACGGACCTAAAACGGTCCCGGCCCTCAAGCCCTCCTCCCCCACGGCCAGGTGTTCGCCAGCGCGGCGAATATTGGTGCCAAGATTGACCGGGCGAGTGAAAACGGCCTGCCCTTCAAAGACTTCGACGTATTCCCGCATCTCCACGGCGTCGGCGCCGGAGGGCACCAGTCCACCGGTGGATATTCGAGCGCAACGCCCAGGTTCGACCGAGAGTTCCGGCGGAAAACCGGCTCTGACATCTTCTCCGACGGTCAGCCGGACCGGAGAGGCCGCGCTGGCCTGAGCAAGTTCCTCGGCCCGGACGGCGTAACCGTCCATGGCCGAGGTGTCCTCCGCGGGATGGCTCTCCCTGGCAAAGATCGATTCCGCTAAGACCAGCCCAAGAGCATGCTCTAGCTCCACCGGAACAGGGGACAGCGGATCGATCCCATCCAGCAGGTCTTTGAGTGCCTCATCGACTCCCATGGCCGGAGTTTCAGGGTCCAGGTCAGCTCTAGGCGCCAAAGCTCTCCACGACCACGGCGATACCCTGACCTCCGCCGATACAGGCCGAGGCCAGGCCATACTTGCCGCCGCGGCGACGTAAAGCGTGAAGAAGGGTCAGTATCAAACGTGCGCCAGAGGCACCCAGCGGGTGTCCGAGGGCGATCGCTCCACCGTTGACGTTAGCGATGTCGCGGGGTATACCGAGGTCTTTTTCCACGGCTAGATACTGGCTGGCGAAGGCTTCGTTGACCTCGACTAAGTCCATGTCCGCCAGAGTCAATCCTGCCTTGGCCAGCGCCTCGCGACTCGCCGGAGCGGGTCCGATTCCCATAATGTCGGGTTGCACCCCTTTGACCCCCCATGAGACCAGGCGGCCCAGAGGTTTGACGTCGCGCGATTCCGCGCTCTCGCGGGTGGTCAAGACTAGGGCGACCGCACCGTCGTTGATTCCGGAACTGTTGCCCGCGGTGACCTGGCCTCCCGGGATCAAAGGTGGTAGCTTGGCCAGCCTCTCCGCCGTGGTGTCGGCGCGGAAATGCTCGTCTTTCTCGATGCGAATCTCCCCTTTCTTACCGGGGATAACCACGGGAACGACTTCGTCCATCCAGCCTTCTTGCCAGGCCTGGGCGGCCAGGAGATGAGACTGGTAAGAGTACTCATCGGCGGCCTCACGGGTGATGTCGTAAGCTCGAGCCAGATTCTCCGCCGTCACCGCCATAGGGCAGCCGCAGTAGTTGTCGGTCAGGCCCGCGTTGAGCGAGTCGACGATCGGCTTGTCTCCAAGCTTCATACCCCAGCGTCCGTAGACGTTGAAGGGAGCCATGCTCATCTGCTCCACACCGCCGACCAGAACTTCCTCGGCATTACCCAGCATGATCTCGATGGCTCCGTTGATCACCGCCTGAAACCCGGAACCACAGAGGCGATTGACGATGTAGGCGGGCACTGGGATCGGGACTTCGCATCGCAGACCGACGTGACGCGCCAGATAGGCCGCATCGGGACTCGTTTGCATCACGTTGCCGAAGATCACGTGATCGATCTCCTCGGGTTTGACAGCGCTTCTCTCCAGGGCGGCCTTGGCGGCCACCGTGGCGAGGTCCGTCGCGGTGAGGTCCTTAAAACTTCCGCCGAACTTCGCGAAGGGGGTCCTTGCTCCGGCAACGATAATGATGTCTTTCTCTTCCACGATGTTTTCCTCTCTTGCTCTCTAGCGTTCTGCTCTACTTGCCCTGAAATTGAGCCGGACGGCGTTCGAAGAAGGCCGTCATGCCCTCGCGCGCGTCAACGGTTGTGCAAAGGGTTGCGAATTCGGCGGCCTCGACGTAGTACCCCTCTTCTCCCCTCGCGTCGCAGGCTTTCCGCACAGCGCGCTTGGCGGCCACGATAGCCAGCGGACCGTTCTTGAGGATCTCGCCGGCCAGTTCGCGGCAAGTCGCCATCAATTCTTCTGCCGGAACAACTCGGTTGGCCAGACCCATGGAGTGGGCCGTCGTCGCGTCAACCTTGCGCCCGGTGGCTATCAGTTCCAGCGCCAACCCCGGTCCGAGCAAACGGGTCATGCGTTGAGTGCCGCCATAACCCGGGATGATTCCGAGCGTGACCTCGGGTAGGCCCACCACCGCCTTCTCGGAAAAGATCCGAATATCACAGGCCATGGCCAGTTCCAGGCCGCCGCCGAGCGCGAAGCCGTTGACAGCGGCGATCACCACCAGTCGACTCTTTTCCAACCGGGCGAACAGATTCTGTCCTCGACGCCCCGCCCGTTTGCCTTCTTGTTTGGACAGACCCTTGAGTTCGGAGATATCGGCACCCGCCACGAACGCCTTCTCTCCTCCACCGGTGATAATCAAGACCCGATGGCTCGGGTCGGACTCTATGTCGTCTAAGGCTCTGTCGATCTGTTCTAGTAGGGAGTCGTTGAGGGCGTTGAGGGCCTTGGGCCGGTCCAAAGTCAGCACGGCCAGTCCGTCGGCGCACTCTAGGCGCAGGTCGGCGTAACTGGATGAGTCGCTCATGAAAATAGGTACCTCACTTTTCTAGAATCGGAAGACGGAAAGGTCGGTGGGGACTTTGTCACCGCCCCGGTAGTCATAGAATCCCACACCGCTTTTGCGGCCAAGATATCCGGCTCGGACCATCTGCTTGTTGAGCGGGCAGGGGCGATACTTCGGCTCGCCGGTCTCGCTACAGATGGCCGACAAAGCATGCAGCTGCACGTCGAGTCCGACCAGATCGCACAGGGCTAGAGGGCCGATCGGCATGTTGCCGCCCAGCAACATGGCGCGGTCGATATCCTCTACTTTCCCCACCCCCTCGTAGACCGCCCAGATAGCCTCGTTGAGGTAAGGCAAGATCAAGCGATTGAAGAGAAAGCCCGGGGTGTCCTTGGTCTCCACCGGGGTCTTGCCGCAACCGATGGCCAGATCCCAAATGGTGGCGAAGGCGGAGTCGCTGGTAAAGGGGGTTCGGACCACCTCGATCAACTTCATTAGGGGGACGGGATTGAAAAAGTGCATTCCCACCACGTTGGGGCGACGAGCTTCTTGGGTGGCGTTGGCCATATCGGTGACCGACAGTGAGGAGGTGTTGGAAACGAGCAAGGTGGTCGCCGGACAGATAGCGTCAAGCTTGGAGAAAAGCTCTTTTTTGATCTCCAGATTTTCAAACACCGCCTCGATCACGATCTCAGCCCTTTGGGCCGCCTCAAGCTCCGTGGCCGTGCTGATTCGTCCTAGCACATCCTGGGCGCTTCCTCCCACCAAGTGACCTTTGGAAGCTAGTTTTTCAAGGCTTTTTCCGATGCCGGCATGAGCTCTTTCCAAAGCCGCCGCGTTGGTGTCATACAAAACGACGGAGCTACCGGAGCCCGCCACGACCTGGGCGATTCCCGAGCCCATGGTGCCTGCTCCGATGACCATCGTGGTCTTCACATTGCTCAAGTTACACTCGCCTCCTAGGAGTCCGGCCGAAAGCCCGGCAACGCCCAATAGATTGTTTAGGGAAATTCGCGGCTGCCCTTCCCGAGGCCGCGATGGGAAACCTTCTGATGGGGTTATGCGCAGGAGGGCCGGGGTAAGGGTGCAAAGGCGCCTAATAGATTGTCTAGAGGTTCGGCCGGACCATACTGCATATAGTATTGTCAATAGGGTTTTCGGCCGAACCTTTAAGATTTCCAGCCAATTTCCGGAGGACTATGGAACTCAGTCAGTATTTCGCCACTTGGCACCCGGCCCTGGTACACTTCCCTATCGGTCTACTTTTTGTAGCCGTCGGGCTTGAATTCTTTGGTTACCTCTGGAGTAACGAGCGAGCTTCCTGGGCCGGCAACGTGATGCTGATCCTGGGAGCCATCGGGCTATGCTTTTCCTTCGTCACCGGAAACTTCGCCGAAATCTGGGCAGCTCATTCTTTCGTACCCCAGGACCCCGTCAAGGTTCACGAGTCCTACGCGACCATCACCTCGTGGGCGTTCATAGCTCTGGTTGCCTTTCGGTCTTTTCTGCGTCCCACGGAGAAACCACACCTGTTCCGACTTTACCTGGCCTTGCTGATAGGCGCTCTGTATTCGCTGTATCTCACCGGTAAGCAAGGGGGGGAGTTGGTCTACAAGTACGCCGCCGGGGTCAAGGGGGTGACCCCCCCGATCAAGGCGAGCGCCCTGGAGCTCGCCAACTTGACCCTTCTCAATACTAAAGACGAGTTGATCTACTCCGAGATGATGCATCACATCTTTGGATGGATGGTGCTCGGCCTGGCCCTATGGCTCACCTACCAGGCGCTCGATCTGCCGGGAGTGGAAAAGGTTCGGGCCGCCGGACCGATCCTTCTTTCCGCGGGCGGGCTCTTCTTGATGATCTTCTCCGACTTTGACGCCTGGCCCCTGTCGTCGGAAAAGCCGATCACCGATCCCGAGGTTCTGGCCCACAAGATTTTCGCCACCTTGATGATAGTGATCGGTCTAGGAACAAATCTCGTCCGCCGCCGAACCGACGCCGACGTGGGACGCCTGCAGTCCCACCTGGTCGCTGTCCTGGCCCTATCGGGCGGCGGAATCCTGTTCACCCACGTCCATACGGGAGCCCCCTATTCCGAAGTCGCGATGGGGGTGTACATTCATCATTTTTACATCGGAATTCTCGCCTTGATGTGCGGCGGAGTGAAGATGCTGGAACTGGCTGTCCCCGAAAGACAGCGGTTGTGGAACGCCATCTGGATCGGTCTTCTCTATATTGTCTCGTTCGCTCTCTTGAAGTATAACGAAGGCATCCCGTGGTTTCTTCAATACTTCTAAGCTTGGCGCTGTTGGCGCATGGGGCGGACCCACGCCCTATCTCCGCCGATGAGGCTACCGCGAACCTGGTGAAATTCTTCGTCACCATCGCGTTGGCCCTGGTTATGATCGTGCCGGTCCTGACCCCTCTCTTTCGCCCCGAGTCGTCCGGTGATGAGCCGAGTCAAGGCACCCAACCCTCACAAAAGAATCTTTCCCTGGTCGGATGGGTCGGAGTGGGACTGATGTTGGTTCTATCCATGGCCTGGTGGCTGACTCGAACCTCCATCGTCGAGTTGACCACCAAAGAGACCCCGATGCCCGATCACGCCCACACTCAAGAAAAAGGCGGGCAGATCGCCATGTGGGCCGACTTTCACGCGGAAGTCTCTCGCATCGAGTCGGGGGAGGTCCGAATCCATCTGACCGACTCTTACAATCGCCCCATCGCCGCCCGTTTTTTCGAGGCCGAGATCGCTCCTGTCGCGGGTCCTCCCGCACTCACCCCCTCTCCGACTCCCGGGGCTGGAGCGTCGGCTACTCCCGTCGACAACTCCCAGTCCGGCCAATCTCTTGGCGAGGGAGCGAAAGCGACTTTGCCCTCCCTCAACGATACCTATCGGTTCGCCCAGTTGGGGCGCGAGGATAAGTCGTATCGAGTTCGTGTCACGACCCCGGGCTGGTCGGTCACTCTCAAATTCGAGTTCGATGAGGGGAAAGGGCGACGCTCCCTGCCCATCTGGTGCGGGTCAAATCCCTAAGAATCCGTTAGACCGTTTGTTGAGGCTGTAATATCCCGTTTACACAAACGTAACCTGAATTGGAGTTCAATCATGCTACGAGGTCACTATGCAAACCAGAACTCAACAGCCCTTCCACTTCCAACCGCACGAAGACGAGCAGTGGTCCACCACAGATAACGCGCCGCTTCTTTTCACCAGCAAACCGCCCGGGCGAATGGGCGAGGTCACGCTTTTTTACCGCACCCGCAAGACGCTACGTCAAAGACTCGGCGTCAGCGACCCGGGAGAGCTCGATGGAGTTTTAGCGGAATCGAACGCCGATAGCGAGCGCGACCAGATGCGTCGGGCGCTACACCGCGCCTCCAACTATCGCTATATCTTTCCTGACAATCGCGACGAAGACGCGGGCTGCCCCACCTTCTCGACTGTTCTCCAACGCACCCTGGCGAGCTAAAGGCGAACCTCTTCTTATTCCCGCCGGCTTCGATACAGCCGGTGAACGAGAAAGAGCATCACCAGGGTGAAGGCCGAGCAGGCCACGGCGTTGCTCTGAGCAAACCAGCTCTCGGCGAAGTGCGCGCTGACCACTTTGTCCACCCCTTTGGCTGATAGCGCGGCGAAGGCGACTCCGGTCAAGGCGTCACCGGCGACCAGGCCCGAGCACAGCAAAACGCCATGATCGTAGAGTTCCTTGTGGCCGTCGACGGGGGTGAGACGATGGAATACCCAGTGGATCAAGCCGCCGAAGACAAGCGTGGTGGAAAGCTCGAGCGGCAGATAAAGTCCCACCGCGAAGGGTAGCGAGCTTATCCCCAGCATCTCGACGCAGGCCGCGATGGCCATGCCGATGACTACAGGCACCCAGGGAAGATTTCCCTCCAGCACGCCCTGAGTGACGAGTAACATCAGGTTGGCCTGAGGGGCCTTCAGCTCCCCGCTGAGAACCAGAGGCCCGAGCATACCGACTACCAGACAGACGACTCCGGACCCCACCAACACGCTGATCACCTGCGTGATCTGAACCCACTTGGGAGAAGCTCCCACCAAGAATCCGATCTTGAGGTCCTGAGAGATGTCGCCTCCCATGGAAATGGCGATGCAGACCATGGCGCCGATGACCAGAGCCGCGGCGATCCCGGCCGATCCCTTCAGGCCGATGGCTTCGACCACAAAACATGTGGTCAAAAGCGCGCCGATGGTCATCCCGGATAGCGGCATGGAACTCGTTCCCAAGAGACCCACGATTCGAGAGGCCACGGTGACGAAGAAAAAAGAGAAGAGGACGGCCAGTAGCGCGCCCACGACTCCGGCCAGGTTGAGGGACTGATAGAGCGCGATGGCCACGAAGATGACGAACCAGCCGCCCATGACGTAGGGCATCGGCATGTCCTCGGAGCGGCGCGTCACCTTGGGTCGATCGGTTTTAGCCTGACGGAGTTCTCGCAAGGCCATCCCTATCGACTCACGGATGGTGGGTAATGCTCCCAGCAGCCCGATCACCCCTCCAAAAGCCACCGCGCCAGCGCCGATGTAGCGCAGATAGTAGTTCCAGATGCCGTAGGGGTCGAGTTGGCTGATCGGCTCGGTGGCGGGTGCTATGGCCGTGGAGATCCCCGCACCAAAGTAGGCAATGGTGGGAATGATGACAAACCATCCGAGCACAGCGCCGGAGACCATGATACCGCAGGTGGGCAGTCCCAGAATAAATCCCACCGCCAGAAGAGACGGCGCCATCTGAAAGCTCATCTCCGTCTTAAGAAAGGTGACCGGCAAGGTCACGATCTCCTTGATCCATCCGAGCCCTTTCATCACGATGTTGTAGAAGCCGGAAACCAGAATCCCGGAGAAGACGGCGCGTGCCGCGCGCCCACCGGTATCACCGGCGATCAGAACCTCCGCGCAGGCGGTCCCCTCGGGATAGCGCAGCCGCCCGTGTTCTTTGACAATGAGCTGACGCCGCATAGGGATCATGAAGAGGATCCCCATCAGACCTCCCATGCAAGCGATGAAGTAGACCTGGAGCGGGCCAAAGGGGATGGGCATCACCTCCCCTCGAGAATGAAGGTGGTTCTGAAGCAACAAAAGTGCCGGAATGGTGAACATGGCGCCGGTCGCCAGCGACTCCCCAACCGAGGCCATGTTTTGTACCAGGTTGTTCTCTAGAACGGAGTTGCGCCCAAGGATTCCGCGCAGGATGGACATGGAGATGACCGCGGCCGGGATGGAGGCCCCCATGGTGAACCCGAGCTTGAGAGCCAGATAAGAGTCGGCCAGACCGAAAAAAGCAGCCTGCAAAAGGCCGAGGAGCAACACGACCCAGGTGAACTCCGGCAGGTTCGTCTCTTCCGGTACGTACGGTTCAAAGGGGGGCTGATCCTCGATCTGCTTCATGGCGCGGGATTAGCGCCGGTCTTCGGGATACCTTGCGACAGCCTGGTCGCATTGACGAATGTCACTATCCGTCAACAGGCCACGGATACCCTCAGGGCAAAGCCTAGGGTATGAGTACGACGGTTTGGAAACCGGGGGATGTCATCGAGAATCGATATGAGATTCTCGATCAGATAGGTCTTGGCGGAATGGGCGCGGTCTGGAAGGTCCATCACCGCGAATGGGATCGTGTCCTGGCTCTGAAGATGCCGCTGCTCCATCTGGTCAGCTCTCCCGCTTTGCGCGAGCGCTTTGTGCGTGAGGCCGAGACCTGGGTGGGGCTGGGCGTTCATCCTCATATCGTCCAGTGCTGGTATGTGCTCAACATCTCCGGCGTGCCTTGTTTGTTCCTCGATTTTATGACCGGGGGGTCGCTCAAGGACCGCCAACAGGCCGGAACCATCGGGCCCGGACAATGGCCGGAGGTCATGGAGCTGGTCATGCAGGTGGCGCAAGGCCTTGGTCACGCTCACTCCCGTGGGGTCATCCATCGCGACATCAAACCCGAGAACCTCCTCTTCCGTGATCAGAATCGAATCTGCGTGACCGACTTTGGTCTGGTCAAGACCGTGGTACCGGAAGACAAAATGCGTGAGGCCGAGGTGGGGCTAGAGCAACCCTCCGAGGGAGGAACGATCTCCGGAGTCGGCGCCTACCTGGGCACCCCCCAATACGGCGCCCCGGAGCAGTGGGGGTCGGCCGAACGGGTCGGTCCGGGGGCGGATGTCTATGCCTTGGGCGTCACCCTTTATGAACTGTGCTGCGGTCGACGGCCCTACGACAAGGAGGGAGAAACGGTACACTATGGAGACCTGATCAACGCCCATCTGTCGGTTGCGCCTCCGGACCCGCGTCAGTTCCATGCCGAGGTTCCTGAAGATCTGGCTTTGTTTTGCTTGCGCTGTCTGCAGAAAGACCCGGCCAACCGTCCCCACTCCATGGACGAGATGCGAGAAGAGCTGAACTCCATCTATCAACGGATGACAGGTCAAAGCTTTCAGGCTGTCCCCTCGCTTCCCAAAGCTGACAATCCCGATGTCTTGAACAACATGGCCGTGTCTTATCGCTCCCTGGAAAAGACCGAGGACGCGCGTCGACTGCTGCGAAGGGCCCTCCGCGTCGCGCCGGACCACCCGGAAGCGCTCTACAACTTAGGACAGCTCGACCGGCGAGAAGGTCGCATCGGAATGCAGGAGGCCCTTCGCCGTCTCCAACAGGCCAAGCTCAACTATCCTCTAGCTTTACTCTGCATTGAACAAGGATTGGGCAAGGAAGCCGCCACCATCCTGTCAGAGATCGACACCGAGGATCCGATCAAGAAGGGCCTGGTACAACGTGCCCTGGGTGATGCTCAGATGTACGCTCAGCAATACTTCGCGGCCGAGAAAGCTTACCGGAACGCGCTCAAGTTGATGCCTAACGACTACCAGTCTCTGGCCCGAAAGGCGGCGGCCGTCCAAGGGCGACGGGAATCTGGCGGACATGTGTTGTTTCAGACCGCCGCCGCCCGTATGACGTTTGCCACCGGTACACCCCAAAATCGCCTGCTTGTTTCTGACGACAGCACGAAAGTTCTAGGTGTTTCCGATCGAGAGCTGTGGACTTTCGACGTGGCCACAGGGCAGATCGAGACTCGAATGGATCGGCTTGCCGACGCGAGACCCGTGGACAAAGCTTGGGTCGCCGGAACCAGACTCGTTCTACAGGAACGTGGAGCCTTTCAGCTTCGAATGCTACCCGACTTTCGATTGATCGGTCGCAAAGGTGGACTTGTCCTGGCTCAGGCCCCTGACCTGAGCCGAATGGTTTTGCTCTCACGCGAAGGGCCCTCACTCTACGTGGGGGCCGAGAACGTCTTTCATAACATCGGCAAAGCTGACCAAGCTGAGGGGCAATCGGATTTGCTGGCTGCTTTTGATCCCACCGGCCAACTGCTGTGTCTTCTGCTGCCCAGCGGTCGAGTGGCTCAGTTGGATGAATCTTTTGAGGCGCTCCCTCTTGCCTGGCCCTCCCGCCAGGAGCTACCGGAGGATGCCAGTGCTCTAGCCTTGTCTCGTATGGGCGTGCTCTACGTCGGCTGCGCCTCGGGGGAGGTCAAGGTCTTCGACATGTCCAGCCAATCCGTCCGGGTGACCTTCCGGCTTCCCGGCCCTGTGCACGCGCTCGGCTTGCTGGCCGACGACCGATGCCTCTTGGCCGATCTGGGCGGCATGCGGGTGGTCCTCGATAACGCGGGGCAGACCATCTGGCAGGGGCCGGGACCACTAGTGGTCGACCCGTCGGGGCAACGCCTTCTCTTCTTCTTCAAAGGCCATCTCCATCTTTATCAAGTCTCTCCCTTTCAGATGCTCCGTCGGTGGGAGCAGGCGGTGGAGCAGCCGGCGGGGCTCGAGATTGCTAAAAATGGTGGATTGGCGGTCAGCTGGGACCGCTCCGGCACGGTCCATCTTTGGGAAGTCGACGAAGATCATCGAGTGTACGAGCGCTCCCTTTTGCTCTCTCCAGGTCGGTCCTACGACGACCTCGTCGCGGGGGCCCAAGCTTTTCCTGTGGCCATCAAGGCGGTCAAGGAATCCATCAAAGGTCAGCAATGGCTAGAGGCTTACCGCCAGCTGCTCAAAGCCCGCGCCGTCAGCGGCTACGGACAGAAGCCCGAGGCGCTGGACCTCAACTGGCTTCTGGTCAACGTCATGGGGCGCGATCAGCTCGATGCCATCTGGGATCGGCAGACTCTGGGCGGAAAGAGTCCGGGACCGGTCGACATATCCCCTTCCGGCGACCTGTATCTGGCCACTTTCGACCGGGAGATTTCGATGCTCCACGATACAGCGACCAGTTCGAACACCCTCTGGACCGCCTCGCGTCCAGGCCGTATCCTGGCCGCCAGATTTCACAGTCGGGCGGATGGGCGGATGGTCGCGCTGGTGGTCGAACAGTCCGGGACCGGAGCGATGTTGGATGCCGACACCGGCACCCCTCTGAGCTCGATAGACCCGGGCTGTGGTCCGCTCAAGGACTGCCACATCACCGATAAGCAACTCCTTTTCATCACCGAGCAAGGGCATGTCGGCTGCTACGATCTGTCGCAGAACAAACTCATTTCTCGAAGTTCTCCATTAGCCGAAGGCCCCAAAAAAGTCTATCCGTGGATTGGGGATCAGGTCATCGTGGTGGGCGAGTCCGGATTCGGTACCCTAACGCTGGGTAAGCGGCCCGGCCAAGTCCTGGAGAGTTTCTCCACCAAAGCCTATCAACCGGCAGCCAAAGTGACCCACGCCCAGCTGGATTCCGAGCACCGGGTGCTCGTCTTGGGATTGGAGGACGGGACCCTGGCCATCACCGATGCCTCGAACGGTAGATTGGTCTACGCCATCGGCAAAGTGTCGGGGGCGGTCACAGGATTCTCCTTGATCACGGACCTCAATGTCGGAGTTGTTTCCACCGACAGAGGTCAGCTCTATTTCTGGGACCTTATCGCCGACAAGGTGCTCGAGGGGATCCTTTCTCACCGCGGAGGCATCCTGGACTTGCGCTCTAATGGGCCGGGACGCTTCATGATCACCTCGGGTCGTGACGGTCAAGTCCGCCTCTGGGAGACCTCCTGGACCGTATCTTTGTCGCTGCAACAACGGCCAAAGCTGGATTGGCTGCCGGGTGACGGCGCGCTGAATAAACTGGCGCGCTTTTTCCGAAGAGGTTAACCTCGAGGTCCAGAGGACTCCGACTCCCCGAAGAGGTAGAAGCGCCGATGAGCCAAATCCGAGTCGTCCTAGTCGACGATCACCCCGTCATTCTCCAGGGTTTTAAAGCTATGCTGGAAAGCATGGATGGTGTTGAGGTTGTCGGTGTCTCCGACAACGGACCGGAAGGGATGGAGCTGATTCTAGCCGAGAACCCGGATGTGGCCCTTCTCGACATCATGCTCCCCGGCTATTCGGGCCTTGACGTGATGAAGAAGCTTAAAGACCAGAAACCAGACCTTCGGGTCATTTTCATCACCGGATCCGACTCGGATCTCTATCTGGTCGAGGCCCTCCGCCTGGGCGCGGCGGGCTTTTTGACCAAAGACTCATCTCGCTTGTTGGTCCAGCACGCCATAGGTGGGGCGGTCCAGTCCGGGGTCATGCTGGCCGCCGAACTGGTGGACAAGGCCTTCGGAGCGATCGCCCGCGCCGCCGTCAATCTGGGGAAACCAAAGGGGGACAAAGGTCTCCCCGCCCTGGTCGAGCTGACCACACGCGAGATTGACGTCTTGCGCCAACTGGCTCTGGGCAAGACCAACGCCGCTATCGGCAAAGAGCTCTCGATGGCCGACGAAACGGTAAAAAACCACCTCCACTCCATCATGGGAAAACTCGGGGTTCGGGATCGCGTGCAGATCGCTCTGCAGGGAATGCGTCTAGGTCTCGTCGAGTAGAAAGAAGATCCGATGGAGATTCGGGAGTGGGCCGAGCGAGTTTTCACCGCGGACACGCTGGAAGAGAAGTTGTTGGCTCCCCCGGGTGGTCTCAAAAGCCTGACCGACCACCAGCCCGGTATCGCGGTACCATGGCGGCGTCCACCTCGTCCCGCGCGCCTGGCCATCGCGGAAAAAACGGTACGAAAAAACTTTCCTCACGCCACCGCTCTTCAACGAGAAGATATGCGGGCCCGTTGCCTTCACGTCTTCGCCAATCACGAACTGATGGCGCTCGAGATGATGGCTTGGGCGCTGTTAGCTTTCCCCCAAGCCGACAAGTCGTTCCGCAAAGGTCTAGCCAATATCTTGCTCGATGAGCAGGGCCACTTTCAACTCTACGCGGACCGCTTGGAGAAGATGGGCGTTACTTTCGGGGACATTCCGATCAACGACCACTTTTGGAGGGCGGGAGCAGACATCTCTAATCCCCTGGATTGGGTCTGCGCCATGCATCTCACCTTCGAACAATCCAATCTCGACCACGCTCCCTACTACGGTCGGCTCTTCGCCGAGGCCGGCGACTCCGAGTCTGCCGCCCTGATGGCGACGATCTTCGAGGATGAGATTCGCCATGTCCGCTTCGGCGCCCGCTATCTCAAGTCACATCGACCTGAGGGGAGCAGTCTCTTCGAGACCTTCCGACAGCACTGCTCCAACAACAATCCGCCGATCCGCGCGATGGGGCCGGAGTTCCAGGTCGATGCTCGCCGTCTGGCCGGCCTCGACGACGAGTTCATCGAGGCTCTTCGTCGTTTGGAAAAGCCTTGTTAACTCTGGCCAATCTCGATTTCGAGGAAGAGCTTGCGAGTCCCGGACCTTACCGAGCTTCCAAGGCCATGACATCCGTGATGGAGCGCTGGCGCTATCTCCTCCGTTTGCTTCCCGGCGCCCGCTTCGCCGAATGTCTGGAGAGCGCCGAATACGTAGGTGGCTCCGAACCCGACTGTGTAACGGCCGCGTCTTGCCAGCGACTTCTTCTCTGGGGGGTGACTCCTAGCACCCTCGCTCTAGCCCGAAAGTTAGGCCAGGAAGCCTCATTCCCACCTCTGGAGTCGGTACGCAGGACCAACGATAAGAGATTCTCTCACCATCTGGAGATAGAGCTCGGATTAGTTCTCCCTTACAGCTGTCAGGTTACCAGTTTAAGCGACCTCCGGTCGGCTGTGGCCCATTGCCCGCACGATTGGGTTCTCAAGCATCCTCTGGGCTTTTCCGGAAGAGAGCGCGCTTTAGGAAAGCGAGGTCAACTCGCCGATTCGGCGCTCGGATGGGCCAAACGCCGCCTGGCGGCTGGTTGGAGCCTGATTTTTGAACCCTGGGTCGAGGATAAAGTCGAAATTTCTCTGCACTTGGAGATCAGTCGCGCGGGCCAGATCGAAGTGTTGGGCCACACCGTCTTGCGAACCGACCTCAGTGGAGTCTATCGTGGCAACGCGGTGCTGCCGGGGCGAGGTCTGGCCCACGAGATATGGGATACCGGTCAACGAATCGTGGAGAGGGTGGCTCAGGAAGGCTACTGGGGTCCTGTGGGTATCGACGCGATGACGGGACGCCTGGGCGACACCGAGGTGATAAGACCTCTGACCGAGATCAACGCACGGTTCTCTTTCGGTCGCATGACGCTTGCCATCGGCGATTTGCTTCCCACCGGTTGGGCCTATCGGTGGTGGCACCCCCGAGCGGCCGAACAGAATCGCTCTCTTCATATTCCCGAGCTTGCCTTGAAGCCTCGACCCGGTGTCTATGCCCTACCAGAGTGGGTGGACCCGGATCGGGCAAGCCGCACACTGCTTTTGGTCGCGCCGGATGCGACCGAACTTGAAAAACTTGAGCGTGACGTGACGGAGTTGTAACGAGCCGTCCATCTTTGAATTGACGGACCGAATTAGAATGCTCTCCATGGAGATCTCCTCGCAGTTTAGTCATCATCTTACCTCCGGTGGCTCGAGAACACCCACCAATCGCCCCGTCACGGTATCCGCCGAACCCGAATCTCCAATCGCGACAAGCGACCGGGTGAGCCTATCGCAGGTAGAGTCAGTCAAGCTCCGGGTCGATCCTTTCAAGCCGGCGGGCCTTCCGGCCATGCTCGACCAGGCCCAACTTTCCGTGGTCGCGACGGCGGCTCAAGCAGTGGGAGGAGCCGTCGGAGCGGTCGCGGCCAAGGCTATCTTCGACGGGCTCAAGACCGATTTTGTCAAAGGTTATGTTGATCCCACGGCGACGTTGGAACAGTGCAAGGCCTTGGCGGCGAAATATCCTGACCTCGTCGAGCTGGTGGAACTCCCTATCAAGTCTCACGGGTATGACGGCAAACGCGCGGATCTCCGAGGACCATCGCCGTTCTACTACATGCGTCTCGGTCCTAAGGCGGACGACCGAGATCAGAAGCTGGGAGTCTACCAGCACGCCGCGCCCCACGCGCGCGAGCACGTCAATCCGATGGCCATGCTCGAATTAGCCGAACAACTCTGCGCCAACTACGATCCGAACAGCACCGAGCCGGCGGTGGTGGCCAACACTCGCTTGATGGACAACCTCGATATCTTCATCTCGCCCCAGACCAACCCGGACGGAGCCAACTACTCCTTCTACGATGACAAAGGGTGGCGCAAGAATCGCGCTCCCTTCGACGGGGTCGACACGGGCGTCGATATCAACCGGAACTACCCTTACAAGTGGACCGGGTCATCCCGGGCAAACTACCAAACCTACCCCGGTAAAGGTCCGGCTTCGGAGCCTGAGACCCAGGCCATCATTTCGGTGGTGGACAAGCACCCCAACATTCGTTTTGTTTTAGACTGGCATTCCTACAGCGAGGACATCCGGCAACCGCTAGGAGTTTCGGCCAAAGACAAGCCGATCTACGCCGAGTTTCACGGCCGCATGCAAAGCGCCATCGCCAGCAGCCGAGGCCGCCAGTACGAAACGGTCGTCTCGCAGGTGGTGGAAGGCTCCAGCGACGACTACTGGTATCACCAGCGGGGTCTTTTCCCCACCGTGATCGAGACGGCACGTTCTTTTCAGCCGACGCTCGAGGAGGCCTTGCAAGTTTCGAAAGAAGCCGCACGCGGGGCCCGCGAGGCCCTGGAATTCGCCGCCGACTATGCCGACAGGCGAGGGCTGGAAAAAGCCCAGCCCACGGCTTAGCCGATGACAGGCCAGGGTCGTTGGTGGAAGGTCTGGCTGCTGGTGCTCGCCGCCTTTCCACTCTTGGGCTCTTCCGAGGGACCCTCAGGTCTTCACCTTAGACTCTTCGAGCCCACGGAGACGACGGTAAAGATAGGAGAAAGAGTTCGCCTCCGTGGCCTGTTGACCAACCGATCTCGGAATTCGATGCTGGTGGTCAAGCCAGGGGACGGGTCCGAGTCCGGCTGGCGTGAGCCCTATGTCTATTACAGCGCGCGGCGCTGGACCGACGGGCGCTGGCAAGAGGTCGAGCGACAGCCTATCGGGCGATGCGGGCTGTACAATGCCGACTGGACCAAGGACGTCGTGACCTTAAAGCCTGGCCAGAGTCTGGAGCTTGGTGACTGGTTGCCGGATCTTGAGTCGAGTTTCAAACTCACGCCTGGAAAGTATCGTTTCTGTCTTCACTATCGATACTCTCAAGGGGGCAACAAGGAGTCCAAGGCAGGATTTCCCGTGCCCACCAGCCTCAAAGGCGTCTCACCGTACGAAGTCCGATCTAACGATCTCATCGAACTCACTTTCACCGAGTAGTTCGAAAGAAACTCTAGACCTAAGGCGCGACCACGGGTCGGATGTACTTTCCATTCGCCCGCACGAAACAGAATCCGCCGTTGTGCGTCTCCACCTTCATCCAGGTACCCCCATCGATGTCTTTGATCAGGATTCCGCCGACCTCGTCCGGCACGGCGCGGAGCCTCTCACCCTTGGTGAACGTATCGATCTTGGGCCAACGAAAGACTAGCCAGTCGATGTTATAAAGAGCCTCGGGCGAGCTTTCGTCGGTGGGCCAGGTGGGGGTCAGGCGACCCGCCAGTTCCGGGCAGATCACTTCCCAGTCAAGCCACGTCTCCTCGTCGCGAAGCCAATAATCCCCACCGTCGCGCGGCTTCGGCGGCGTGACGGATTGCGCGGTCGCGGGAATGGCGAACAAGCATAGCATGATGACGAACGTCTTCCACATGGCCAAGCCTCGATCTTGAAGAAAAATCAGATCAAGAATTTCCATGAACCCGGCTAGGCTCCTTCCAAAAGCCAGTATCTACACTTCTGGTTAGCAGGGAGCGCGCGGGGTAAAGAGCAAAGCTGGGGTCATGACCAGTTGGAACACAGATCCGCCCAGAATCGCCGCCGCCCTCGCCGTCTCCCTCATCGCCTCCGACGGAGTGATCGATGAGGAAGAAAAGGAGCTCGCTATCGAGATCGGCCAGCGAATGCTGCCGGGTTTCTCCCGGGCCGCCTTCGAGTCGATCCTGGCTCACATCGACGAACTCCCCTCCCCTTACGAGATCGCTCACCCGTTGAAGAAAAAACTCGACGACGAAGCCAAGGATCAGATCCTCGACTACCTGGTCACCATCGCTGGCGCCGACCTCGAGGTCGTTCAGGTCGAGGCTCAAGAGATCGAAGCCGTGGCTCAAGCCCTGGGCGTACCCATGCCGCCTTTCGCGGTCAGTAAACCCTCGCTCGACGAATAGTTCAAGAGCCTTTCTCCTTGAGATAACCGACCATTTGACGCGAAGACTCCCAAAATTCCTCGAGTTCGTCGTGCTATATCTCCCATGGGTTGATAACTTCTAGCCTGCAAAGCTCGAAATCTTCTAGGTTCCGAGTAGCGATGCTCGCCTTGTGGCAGATAGCGATCACTACAATCTGAGCGTCGAATTGCGATGTGGGTCGGCCAATAGCATGACGCGATACAGCAAACTCCGCGTAAGGCAATGCGGCCTCGGGTGTGAAGGAGAGAACTCGTCCCCGAAAGTCTTGACTGAACATCGCCTCGGCCGCCTCCTGAAAAGCTCCGCGGCGAACCTCCTCAGTCTTCCATCGAGCTGTTATGACGAGCGGCGCGAAGACGCAGCAGGCGCTTTGTTCGTTCATCGAGGTTTCGTATGGTAATGCTAGCAGGTTAAGCATTGATTGCAGTCGGGTCAACACCGGGGCGGAATCCGCTGAGGGAGCGGTTCCGCCGGAATATTTACATTCCGTTTACATTGGCCGACGCCAGGCCATCGCGGGGGCGCCGTAGGCTGGCATCATAAGGGAAGAAAACATTTAGGAGCCAAACTATGAAAGTCGGAATGAGTCCCTTCGCCAATATCTCTTCTCCCCTTCTCAATCCCATGGGTGCGGTAGGGTCGATAGACGCTCAACTCGTTCAGATGCAGCTCGTTCTGCTCGCCGCTATGGCGAAGATCGGTCAATCGGCGACAGGCTCCTCGGGAGGCTCTCCCTCGGGAATGGCCTCGATGGATCCTGGGTTTGGTAATAAGGCATCGCGCGGCAAGCCGGCGGCGGGTGTGTCCAGTTTTCTGGGGAACTCGTCGACTGGCGGTGGAAAGGGTCAAGCGGCCGTGGACTACGCGCGTAAGTTTAGCGGTAAAGACTCCATCAGCATCAAGGGCAAGATGAAGCATTTCACCGCGGCCGGAGGGATCACCAATAACTGTGCCGACTTCGTGAGCTCGGCATTGGAGAGCCAAGGACTGGTCAAAGGTCATCACATCAACGTCAAGGCATTCGAGCAGTCGTTGAAAAAGCAAGGCTACCGGCAGGTCCCCGCAAAGCAAGCCAAGCCGGGCGACGTTTGGATCAGCGCCTCTCGAGGCCACACCGAGCTGGTTGCCACCAAGGGAGCCACGCGACTGATCGGCTCAAACAATAATGGTGACAGTCGTCAGGAGATCACCGAGCATCGTACCTCGGCGGCCGGAGTCATTTACCAGAAGGGATAGAGCCCTAGGATTTGGTCCGGAAGAACTTCCCGCTTTGGAGTACGGAGGCGCCCCGCTGGCAAGGCGCTTTAGACGCTGTTTGTTCGCAAGCCGTCTTCGGTGCTACGCAGTCACAAATGAGGAGAAAGCAACGGAAGTTGTTTCGGACCAAGTCCTTAATGGGCTAGTTCCACTCGGATGTGGCTGACGGCGTGGAGGAGTGCTTTCTCCACCACGGCGGTCTCGGGATGGCGGACGATCAGCCAGCCCTCGCCTTCATAGGAGAGGCCTTTACCTTCGCCGATTTGGGGGGCGCGCAGGTCGGTGACCAGGTCACCCAGGTCGTGCAGGACCTGTTGCAGGCCGTGAACCGCCTTGACCCGTCCCGCGCCCAGGCCGCGCAAAAAGGCGCAGCCGGCGGCGTACTTTCGCTCCTTGGGCGGGTCGAAGGTGCCGAGGATCATCAAGCGGCACCATCCGGTGAAGAAGTCGATGTCGTGGGCCCGGTTGATCAAAGGCATGATCTGCACACCCGGAGGGCGGGCCGCCACCTCACCCAGAGCGATGCTACCGTCGGTGCGGCGGAACCACTCCATATGAGAAAGGCCGGTATACATTCCCAGGGTTTTGAGCGCCTTACGCCCTGCTTTGCGGATCGGATCATACTGTTTGCTGTCGATCTCGCGCGGCAAGATCACCTGATACTGAATCCAGGGATTTCTCATCGCGTCGAGCGGCGTGGGGACGTAGTGGGTCAGCGAGTGCCAAACCGGCTTGCCTTCAATGGAGACGGTCTCGAAGGAGTGTTCGTCTCCGGTCACCCATTCCTCGATCTGAAGCGGACGCTCCACGCTGGGACGGCTGGCCGCGAGCACGCCCGTCAACGATTCCGCATCATCGACGCGAAAGGTCGACTGGGTGGCCGCGCCATCGAGCGGTTTGACACAGACGGGGTAGCCGACCTCTTCCAAGAACTCCCAGGCCTCTTTGTCGTTGTGGGCCGCCCGGGAGCGAGCGCAAGGCACACCCGCTTTACGCCACAGCTCTTTCATTCGGTCCTTGTCGCGAAAGTTGCGAGCCGTTTCGGGGTCCATGCCGAAGATGCCCAGAGCTTGCCGCACCTCGGCTAGTTGCACCTGAATCTGCTCGGCCGGACCAAGGATTCGATGGATGGGTCCGTGTTGGCGGCTCAACCCTTCAGCACCCCATCGAATCTGTTCTGAACTCAGACAGTCCGGCACCTGCCAATGGCCGGCAAAGCGCGACCTTAGAGACGGGTCCAGTACCTCGGAAGCTTCCTGGCTGATCACGCCAAGTCGGATCTCGGGCAGTCGAACGAGGGCTTCCAGGAACAGCTTGGTGTTCTCGGAAAAGAATGGGCAAACGTAAATGACAAACACGCCGTCGTCTATACGGCTTAGCCGAGCGCTCGCCCTTCCAACATGGCCAGGATCAGCCCCTCTAGCGCTTTTAATTCTTCCTTGGAAAAATCCACGAACTGCAAGGAGATCAGATGACAGCCGTCCTCGGGATCGAGTCGACTGTTGAGGACCCGGGCCGAGATGGTCAGAAGCGGATGGCTTGGGTTGGGTCCCATCAAAGCCAACAGCTGGCGGCCGACCTCCATCGGCGCGGCGCTTTCCACCAGAGCGCCTCCCACCGAAAGATTGTTGACTGTTCCCTCCATCACTTTGTGTCCGGTCTTCGGCTCCCGCAGCACAACACGATACGAGGTGGCCAGGCGAACGTGTTCTCGCCGCTGGTAGACAGCCTCTCCCAACAGCCCGACCTCGGTCAGTAAGATGTAGACCCAGGTTCCACGGAGATTGTCGCCCTGTTTAACGAACTGAACACCAGCGACCATGACGTCGTCATGAGCGCGAGCGCGACACCACATGACCTCGACCTCGAAGGAGTGCTCTTCCTTAAACCCCTCCGAGAACGGGTAGGAGATCTCGAAACGCTCTCCACGGCTGAGCGCGGGGACTCCCTCGATCCGCATACCGGTGATGCCGATATCGGTGATGCTGGCCTTGAACTCCCGACCGGCGTTTCTCAAGTTCACCCAGTAGAGGCAAAGGATCCTTGGAGAGGCCCGACTCTCCTCGGTGGAGAGGATGTCCTTACCCAGAATGAAGCTTCGAAAGCCCTTCAGTAAACGATCGACGAAACGCATGTCTATAGAACTAGTATTCTCCGCTCGGACCCATGCCCAGCGCGCTCTTGATGGCTTTGGCGATACCTTCAGCGTGCATGCCGAAAGTCTCGAGTGAAAACAGACTCGGGTCCTCCCCTTGCCCCAACCGAGTCCACAGGTCCTCGACCTCCACGGTCAAGCGAAGTAGTCGCGCCGAGGAGCGTTCGGAAGAGAGAAGATGGCTGGCGAAACTGCTGCTCTCCGGCCCTTCCTCCGCGGTGACCAGGAGCCGGCAGTGGGCGACCTCTTCGAGCAGCTCCCGGTCCACCGGACGACGATACCTCAAGTCGTGGACCGCGACCGTCAATCCGACCGTCTGTAGTGACTCGGCCGCTAAAAGGCTTGGGAACACCGTCGAGCCGATGGCCAGAATCGCGATATCCTTGCCTTCTCGTAAGCGCCGGCCTTTGCCGGTTTGAGATATCACCGAATTGGTCAATCCGACCGCGGGCGCCTGAGAAAAGACCAGTGCCGCCGGACCGTCGAGGTTCATCGCCTCCGCGAAAAGAACGCGGGCATCCGGCTCATCGGAAGGTCGGGCCAGAGTCAGGCCAGGGATACTCATCAGAAGATGACCATCGGTGAGTCCCCCGGCACCCGGCTCACCCGCGATGGGAATACCTGAACTGTGGACGACGAGAACCGGCGCCTGGGGTCCGCCATCCTGGCACCAGAACCTCAGCTCTCCATAGAGTGAGGGGAGCAAAGATGATGGAATGACCACCACCGGTCGCCCAGGATGGTCCGATTCCAAGGTGCGAAAGGTGCGTAGATGAAGCTCCGTGGTCTTTCCCGTGGCCTCGACTTGAGACTCATCGAGCCACAACAGTTTGCGGGCATGAACAAGCTTGGGGATCTCGCGGGAGAAACGCCCGTAGACCGTGTCGGGAGAGCCGGGTCTGGCCCGCTCTAATCCACTGGGAAGTTCCGCTGGCGCGAATTCAGGTTTGCTCTCTTCCTCCACATCCTCCTCGGGTAGGGTGACCACGAAAAATCCTGGCCGGGCGACTCTCGCGTGGTCGACAGCCTCGCGCAATTTGGCCACACAGCGCTCTCCGGACTCCCACTCGATCCATCCACCGTCCTTAAACCCCAACTCCTCGAGGTAGGACCCGGTGGCGGAGTGGCGCTTGGCCAGAGGGCTCAAAGGAGCCGGTAGGGTCCAGCCCCCCCATGACGCGGGGCGTCGTCGCTCCAACACGACCAGACATCCCAGATGGCCGCTGGTCTCGAGCATTCGGACCGCGGCTAACTGCTCGGGTAGACAAGGGGCCGCCAGAACCACGGTCAAAAGCTCGGTAGCGCCGGACTTGTCCAGCTCGCGCAAGGAGAGGTATCCCTCCACGGAGCTCAGCGACCATTCCTCCCCCAGCGCCTCGCGCAACGGAGTCGGGACATCTTCCAGAAAGCCCGCGCCGGACCAAAAGAGCCGGCCCGGAGCGTGCTGTTGCAAGGCACGAGCCAGATGCTCCATATGGACCGCGGTGTCCATCATGCCGAGCGTTGTTACCGTTACCCTTGTCGCGTTTCCAGGAATGTGGCCAGAGCTCTTAACGGCTCGGCCGAGGCTCCAAACCCCGCGAGCGCCGCGTGGGCCTCCCCGGTGGCTTGGTGGACCAGACGTTTGGTCTCCTCCATCCCGAGCAAGGCGGGGTAGGAGATCTCTTCCGGGTCTTCCTCGGCGTCGAGGATGTCGTCGGTCATTTGAAAGACCAGGCCGACCAGTTCGCCATAGCGCGACAAGGATTCCAACTGGCTTTCGGTGGCTCCGGCCAGCATCGCTCCGGCGCGAACGGCGCCACGGATCAAGGCTCCCGTCTTGGCTCGATGGATAGACTCGAGAAAAGCCTGCGTCATCTCCACCTCGCGGGCGGCCATGTCGATCACCTGTCCGCCCACCATCCCGGGATGGCCACTCGCGACAGCGAGGTCTTGCACGAGACGAAGGCCGACTTCAGCGGGAACGCCTTCCGGCAACTTGGCGATTTCATGAAAGGCCCAGATGGAAAGCCCGTCGCCTGCCAACAAAGCGGCAGCCTCACCATAGACTTTATGAGTGGTCGGTTTTCCCCGCCTCTCGTCGTCGTCATCCATACAAGGGAGGTCGTCGTGGGCCAACGAGAAGCAGTGGATCATTTCGTAGGCGCAGGCGGCCGAGAGTGCGATCTGTCCCGGCTTCCCCAACGCCTCGGCCGCTCCGATGGCGAGGATCGGACGAAACCGTTTCCCACCCGAAAACAGACAGTACCGCATGACCTCGCCGACATTGCCGAGGTAGTTTCCCGACGCGGGAAGAGCAAGCTCTAGCGCTTCCTCCACCCAGACATTGCGCTCTTTCCACCAGGTTTGCAAAGTGAATTCTTGGGTTGATGTGCTCATAAATCTCTTTCTTCCGTCTGGATATATTCGAGCTCAATCTCCCCCCGGGGAGCCTTCTCCAACGGCTCTCGCGAAACCAGGACTTTGACTCTGGCTTCGACGGCAGCCAACTGACCGTCACAGACCTCCGAAAGCCTCATCCCCTCTTCGAAAAGCCGAAGCGAATCTTCCAAGGGAAGAGATCCCCTTTCGAGACTCTCCACGACCTGGCGCAATCTCGCCAGATTCGACTCGTAGGAGGTCATTTGGTTTTCGGAATCGTTCAAGAGGTCTCCTCAACGAGGCTCGGCACCACGGAGTTGACGGTGACGCTCAAGCGGCCGTCGGCCAGCAGCAGTTCAAGCTCCTCCCCGGGCCTCCTCCCCCGAACGCTGGTCAGGCAGACGCCGTGTTGAAGTACCAGGGCGAACCCCCGTCCTAGAATCTCTATCGGACCCAACTGCCGGCAGCTTTCGGCCAGCGCTCGCACCTCCTCGCGCCGCCCTCTCAAGTCGGCCTGATAAGCGCTCTCGAGACGAGCGCGCAGGTGCGAGAGCTCGCCACGGTGTCCTTGAATTCGAGTGGTCCAGGGGTAGGAACCGGCCCGTTGCCCAAGCTTTTCCAACTGCCCACGCTCAACCGCCAGCCGACGTTCGGCGGTCCGCTCCAGCCGCCGTGACAGCTCTAGAGCGAGAGCTCTAGCCCACTCGATTTGGCCGATGGGGTTGACTTGTTGGCACAGCCGTCCCAGGACCTGGACCTCTCTCCGACTTCGCTCCAGTCGCCGCCTCATAGCCTCCAGCGCGGCCCGGCGCAAAAGGGCGTGAGCGGCCAGGAGCTCGTCGCGCACCGGGGTCGCTAATTCAGCGGCCGCGGTTGGCGTGGACGCGGTGGCGTCGGCGACATGGTCGAGGAGAGTGCTGTCACTTCCATGCCCGATGGCTGAAATGACGGGAACGGGAAAGTCCGCGACCCTACGCACTAAAGATTCATCCGAGAACGGAACGAGCTCTTCGAAGGAGCCTCCGCCTCGAGCCACGATGACCAGGTCAACTTTGCCCCGTAGCAGCTCCAGCGCGCGTCCCAACGCCTCCGGAGCCTCAGATCCACTGACAGCCGAGGGCGACAACAGGATTTCGGCCGATGGATTTCTGCGCCGGACGCACTGGAAGATGTCGTGCAGAACGGCCGAGCCGAGCGAGGTCACGACCCCGAGTTTTCGTGGTAAGAGCGGGATGGTGCGCTTGGGTCGGTCAAAGAGGCCCTCGGCGCGTAACTTATCGCGCAGCTCGGCCAACCCCGCGAGCTTGTCACCCAGACCCTCTTTGGCCAACGCCAGAGCCTGAAACTGAAGCTCTCCTCGACTTTCAAAGATGGTGAGACTGCCCCTCACCACAACCCGGTCGCCCGGCTCGGGAAGCCGCCTCAGCCGTTGCGCCTCGCGACGCCACATCACCACTTTGAGCTCCCCCTGGCGGTCCTGCAGGCGCAGGTAGAGATGGCCGTTGCGGCTCAAGAAAGGATCGACAACCTCACCCACCACACACAGGCTTGGGAAGGCTCGAACCAGGGAGGTCTTCAAAAGGGTGAGCGCCTCACCCACCGAGAGTGTTCTGGGCGCGGCACACATGATTTGAGGACCTCCCGATGGAAAAGGCTAGGGCGCGGGCTGTTCCGGAGCCGGGGCGGGAACGGGAGTAGCGCCGCCCGCGGGCTTGGCGCCGGGAGTGGCGGCGGTCACGGGGACGCCGGAGAAGACCCGTTGTCCATCGGCTGCAAAAACATCGAGGACCGACTCGTTGCTGTCATTGATCCCGAGAACCACTCGTGGCTTCCCGTCTCGATCGTAGAGAACCAAACCCTGAAGTCCGCCGACCGCGCCGAACTGAGGGTCGGTGGGCAAAATTCCCATCTGGTCAAAGGATAATAGAGCGAGGTGATTGCCGGTATTCGAAGTAATCGCGGCTTTGGCCCGCCCGCCGTTTTCGTAGACCACCGATTCCGAGAAGACGCTAGAGCGTTGATTCATCTGGGTCCATGCTAACAATCCGGCGGTAATGATGCTAAGCGCCAGGAGAAGCTTGCCAATGGTCTTCAGGCCCTCGGTCTGTTCCTCGAGGTAAGCGATTCGCTCCTCGATAGTCATAGGCTTGCTGGGTTCGGAGTCGATCTCCGGACTGTTGTTCTCGTCACTCATGCGGGGCCATCATCTCCTCTGACATCTGCTAGTCCACCGTCGGCGCGGATCGGCTACCCTGGGGGAAAACCGGGACGTAACCGGGTCGGAAAGCCTTTATCCCTACCCTATCCGCCTCCTGCCCGGCCAAACGCAGGAAGGTCTGCAAGGGGAAGTCCTCCCAGGCCCAGGCCGCTCTGAGCAGACGGGCGTGGTCTTCCTCAAAAACATCGGAGTCGAGGTCCGGCCGCACCAGGTCCAGTCGCCAGGCCAGTAACTGAAAGTAGCGGCACAATCCGTTGCTCGACCCGAGCGATTCGGCGGTGGCCAGCAGCCGGACTCTCAAATCTGTCAGCTCCGCATCAGGAGCGGAGGCGACCTCTTCCTCGACTTTGACCGGTTCGGCCGGGCTCTCCGCCTCCGCCGTCTCCTTCTTCTTTCCACGCCCCTTTTTCTTACTCGAGGCCGGAGGCGGCGGAGGCTCTACCGGTTGGTGCCGACTCAAGACATGAAGAGTTTTCGAGAGGGCGGCCAGATAGACAGCGACCAGGCTATCATGTTGTGTCCAACGCTCCTGATAGGCTTGAGCCGCCTCCCACTGACCGAGATAGAAATGATTCAAGGCTTGTTGGTCTTCATACTCAAGCTCCAGAGTCGCGTTGGTCGGACGCAAGGGAGCCTGACCTTGGGCGGACGCGGTTTCAGGAGCCGCGGGGGAAGGGGCCGCGGTCGCTCCGCGCAACCACCCGGTCACCCCTCGACCCGCCTCCTGGGCCAGAGCCGAAGTCTTTTGAGCGAAGTCTCGAAGGGTGTTGGCCAGGACGGGCTCGGCTGGGTCTTCAGCCTCCAGAGGCTCAGATGCCGGAGGGGCGGGGCTCTCCTCGCCTTTGGCCAGCGCCGCCAGGGAATCGAACCAGTGTCGATAGTCCTCGAATTGGCTCATCGTCAGCACGAGAATCTCGACTACCAGCCCTCCCCCGCTCTCTCGGAGCATACCGCGCACCGCGCTGACAAGCTCGGCGGCGGCGAATCGGTCAGGTAGACCGGGTTGGGGAAGGTAAAGGTGTGTGATGGAAAGGCGACGCGCCCCCAGTCCGCGAGCCTGTCGCAGCGTCTTTTCACAAAGAGAGCGGAAGGCCCGTGGAGCCGGCGTTCCCTTATCGGGGAAGACGAGCACGTGACGGAAATTGAGCTCTCCCGGCTCTTTACGCACTGGATTCTCGCTCGACTCCTGGGATTCGTCGTCCCAACCCGCGCGTTGGGCTATCCAGTGGCCTAAGCGGTCCCAAGAGCCAACCGTGATCAAGCAGTCTCCTTGGCCGAGATCATCGGGGTCTAAGAAGCGAAGAGTCACTCTCGATCCTGGAGGGGTCAAGGAAGCGTCCAGCGACAAGGAGCGGGACGAGCGGGCGGCCCGAAAGCTTTTGACCAAAGCGTGAATCTGTTGGAAACGTTGCTCTTCGTCGAGCTCCCTGGGTAAGGCTTTGAGCCCTTTATAGAGAGCTAGTTCCTCTTCGGACAGTCGCGGCGGGGGGGTCTCGTCCAACCAATGCAACGGCAGAAGCCCCCAGCGGGAGGTTAGCTGGGCAAAGTCGAGTTTGTCGAGAAATTCATTCCAGTGTTGTTCGCTCACCAGGAGGCTCTTTGTCCTTGGCCTGGAGCGTCCCTTTACCGTCGATGAGCCGGCTCACCAGGGCTTGATGGAATCCCCGCTCGTCGGCATCGCTGACGTCCGGCCCGGATCGATTATAAAAAGAGAAGAGAGCTGATGAGAGATAGACCCGAGTTCGAGGATTCTGGCACAACGTCCATCCCCGCTGTCCCAATTGGGGGTGCTCTCCCTTTTGGCGCAAGAGTCCGGGAAATTCAAAATCGACGCTGAGAGCGCGCAAGTAGGTGATGAATCCAACGTTGTCCGGTATGAAACCGTGAATCTCATGGATGAGCTCCGAGACCGCTGGAGGGAGAGCTTCCTCGAGCTCAAGGGGAGGCGGAGGGGCCACGGATGCTGTTAGCTCGACGGGCGTAGGCTCGAGGGGAGTCCCGGATGGGGCCTCTTCGACCGCAAGGGGCTCGCTGACGGGACTCGTGTCGACATCAGGGGCCGGTTGCTCGAGAGGGTCTGGCTGTACTTTAGGCGGCGGAGCCGGTCGTGCTTGAGGCGGAGCGGACGGCCCCGCTTGAGGCGGCTCGACAGACCTATGGCTTGAAGTTGTGCTCGGAGCCGTTACGGTCTCCTGTTGAGGTTCAAGCGCCTTGGATTCTGGCTGAACTTTGGCTGGCGGCTCAGCCTTCGGAGGCCGCGAGGACGATCCGTGCCGACGCCAACGGCGCTCTTCTCCCAAAAGCTCGATGGTGGAGTAGAGATCGCCGGGCAGATAGATGTCGTTGGGACCGGCCGTGTGATACTCCTGGGGCTCTTCAAAAAAGACGACGGTCTCTCCTAGCTCGCTCCAAGAGACTTTGCTTCCGTCTCCCGCCAACAGAAGAGGGAGATCATGGTTAGCTGGCTCGCTGAGGAGATCGAAGGTCCAGGTTGCCAAGAGGTCGGGCGGACTTCGCAGGACGGTCGACGGGTTCGCGCTCTCTAGAAAGCGCGAACCGACGAGTAAGCAGGCTTTCGCCAACTTGGCCTCTCGCTCTCCGCCTCCGAGCTCCCATGCCCCCTCACACCCAGGCCAGCCTCGAGACCAATAAACGTCGATCGCGAGGCCGGGATAGATCCAGGGGGTCCGCTCCTCCCCGACCAGCGCTCCCTCTCTCCACTCGCGACGCCAACTCATACCGGTCGGCAGAGTCCCGACCTCACAAATCTGGACCCGCATGGACTCGGCCCCGTCGGGGCACTCCTGTTTCGTGAGTCCTGCGTCTGTGAGAAATCGAAGCGTCGCGGAGGGCGAAGTTCTGAGCTTGGGCCACCATGGCCGGGCAGAAACCACCGGTCGCTGAACGAGCGCGCTAAGAGCATCACGATTTCTCGAGTCGGCCAGAACCAAAGGAAGCTTGGCCCAGAAGGTAGGCAGGTCGTCTTTTGGGGAGGGCGTCTTGGTGACCTCAAAACAGGGAGCTTGAAGCTCGTCGAGGCGCCCCCTAAGCTCCGCGGGAGACAGACGGCTCACTCCAGCTTTCTGGGTCCACACCGGAAGCCACGCGATGTCGCGAAGAATCTCGGGCGGCTCGACGCCTCGCAAGGAGAAGAATAGCTCCTGAGCCGCTCCCGAGAAAGGCCCCTCGGAGGGTCCGCGAGTACAGCCCGCGAGCTCCGAGGCGAGTTGAATCAGCAACAGCTCGCGGAGCTCACCCGCCAATTCAGTGTCCACCAGTTGGCCGGAAAAGGTGGCCGCGGGGCTCCAGGAGGTCTTCACCATCAGCCCCTTAGGGACATCGTTCCAGGGGCTCAAAACGCGGGCCGGACGGTCTCCACCACAGACCAGGGTGCATGACCTAAGGGCGGAGGCGAAGAGCCAGCGATACTCCCGATCCCGATGGACAAAGTGGCCTCTATAATCCGGCGATGGAGGCTCCTGGGGGGAGAGGCCGAGCCCGATGGCGTTGGTCTTCCCCAGAACCCCCTTAGCGTTCTTGAGAGCCCACTCAGGTAACATGGCTTTGAGGAGTTCCCAGTCCTCACGCGCGGTTTCCAGGACGACAGGCCGCCCGGGACAGGCCGGCACCGGAAGTGGCCCGCCACTCGGCCATGCGGCCACCGGTCGCTCGGCCTCTAGCTCTTTCCATATGTCTTCAAAGCTCCACCAGCGGCGAACTCCCTCGGCGTCGGACCCGACCAACAAAGGACAGGCGATCAGGGCACGGTTCAAGGCGGCCAGACGTTGGCGAGCGCGGGTCAGAGAGATACGTGTGCGCAAGGCCTTCTTGACAATCTGAAGCCGTGTCCGATACCAACTCTGGTCCAAATCCCTTCTGTTGGCTCGAATTTCGGCGGCGAGGTGACCCACGTAGACTTCCAAAAGGTCTCGGGCCAGGGACTTGATATCGCGCTCCATCGCCTGTTTTTCCCTATTGGAGATCAGCTGAGTCAGCGAGAGGTCCGGTTGCAGCTGGGGCGCCCAGGCGAAGGCCCGAAAGTAGGAGAATTCCTCCCCCAACGTTGTCTCGTCCATGATAAGACCGTTCCAGATCCAGACCAGGTGGTTCGCTTTCCCCGGCAGGTCCGAAGAGGCGTCCGTGTCCGGAAGGCACAAAAGTATCCCTGCGGTGTGATTGCTCTGGCGTCGATGGACCAGGTCACAATCCACCAGGTGAGGCACCGCGCCAGACTCCAGGACGGCTAGGGGCGTACCATCTTTGCGTGCGCGCTGGATTGGAGCGCCGTTGAAGGTCAGGGTGGAGTCGCCAGTGAGAAATAAGCGTTCACGAATCAGCCGCTCATCGCTACTTTCCCTCTGACTCAGGCGATCCCTCAAGCGCCCGAGATAGCGAAGGGCGACCTGACCCAATGACTTACGCTTGGCGGCGAACCTGGCTCCAGGGAACTCGTGCGCGACCGAGATAAGACCGGATTGAGCGATCTCACCGCGCCGAAACTTCAAACCATAGCTCCAGGGACCAAGCGAATCGCGACTGTTTACGGTCCATTCGACCTCGTCTAGGCGGGCGCTAGTCAAAAAACTGAGGGCGAGCAGCCTCAGTCCGGCCCGTTCCGAACCACCACTGGCCTCAGCCCAGAGTCGGTCGAACGGCTCCCGCTCAAGCTCGAGATCGGCACACAGGACAAAGTCGTCGGCGTCGGTGGTGAGTTCGAAGTGTCTAGCTCCCAGCGCGTAAAGGCCAGCCAGGGCCAGCAGCTGAAAATGTTCAGGATGGGCCACCGCGAACTCTCTCAGCTTTTGACGCGCCTTCTCGGATTCCAGGGTGAAGGAGAGGCCTTTAGCCTCGGTCGTCCCCTCCCCCGACAAGGCGTCAAAGAGGCCTTCAAGGTCACCGGAGGTCATCGGTCGCTCACTCCCTCGATCTCGAGCCTCGAGAGCTCTCCTTGCGAAGTGACGCGCCCACGCAGACCAAACACATGATCGAGAACTTCCTCACTGAGCGCTTTCGCCGGCTCATCCCAGGCCACCAGCTCCCCCCCTCGCAGGACCAGAAGCCGATGACAGAAACGAACCGCGAAGGCAAGGTCGTGCAGAGCGACCACGACACCGCCTCCGCTTGAGCCCGGATGACTTCTCAAACACTCCATGAGAGCCCAGCCGGTGGCGAGGTCGAGATGATTGGCAGGTTCGTCGAGAATCAACCAGTCGGGATCGGGAAAGAACGCCCGAGCCAAACGGACTCGCTGCTTTTCTCCACCGGAAAGTTGCGAAAGTCGCCGCCCCCAGAGGTTCTCCAGACCGAGAAAGTCAATCTTTTCAGCGCACATCCTGGCCCGAGTCAAGTCTCCGCCGGTGGCCAGAGCCAACGCTTGTTCTACCGAAAAATCCAGACTCGGTTCTGCCTCCTGAGGACAGGCGCCGACTCGGATGGAAAACTCTTTCGGGGCCATTGTGGCCAGGGGGTCATGGTCGAGCGTGACCTGTCCACTGGTTGGGGTTAAGTAGCCGTAGAGGACGCGAAGGAGGGTCGTTTTTCCGCTCCCGTTGGGTCCCACCACGCCCACCAGCTCTCTTCCAGCAAGCTCAAAATTTAGCGGTCCGAGCCGCCGCCGCCCGCCCGATTCGACCATCAACTCGCGAAGTTCAAAACCCATTCTTAGAGCGCCCGTCCCCGCTGCAGCTGAAGAAGAAAGAAGGGCGCGCCCAGCAAAGCGGTGATCAGCCCCACCGGGATCTCTTGCGGAGCCATGGCGGTGCGGGCCAAAGTGTCGGCGGCCACCGTTAAGGTAGCTCCTCCCACGGCCGACAGAAGGAGAAGCGCCTGATGGTTGATGCCGCAGTACAGTCGAGCGATGTGAGGGACCAGTACTCCCACGAAGCCGATCCCTCCAGCGGTCGCCACGGCTATTCCGACCATCAGACTGCAAAGAAGAAAAAGGGTTCGCCGTAGTTGGTGAGGGCGAACGCCCAGCACATGAGCGGTCTCGTCACCTGCGGCCAAAATATCGAGCTCACGTCCGCGTCGCATCAATAGGGCGGTGCAGACGAGCAAAGTCGCCATGCTGAGCCAGGTTCCCCAGGGTTCATGATCGGAAAATCCGCCCATCAACCAGAACATCAGCCCGCGGGTGGTCTGTGGATCCGAAAGCGCGATGACCAGGCCCGTCAGCGCGGAAAAAAGATAGGTCAGGGCGACTCCAGCCACTAGTAAGTGATGGTCTGAGAACCGGTGTTGGCGATAAGCCACCGAGTCGAGAAAGATCAGTGTGCCCAGTGCCGCCATGGCGGAGAGAGCGAATCTTCCCTGGCTAATACCCGCGGCTAGAGCCAGGACCGTGCCGGTCGCCGATGCCGAACTGACCCCTATCAGGAACGGATCGGCCAGGGGGTTTCGCAGCATGGTCTGCAGGACGGCGCCAACCACGGCCAGAGCCCCTCCGACGGCCGCGGCCGTCAGGACTCTAGGGAAACGGAGCTGCCAAAAGAGCGCCCTCGAAGGAGCGTCGAGCTCGGCGCCGGGAAGCAAGTCCTTCCAAAGGATCTCACCCGAGCCACAGACCAGAGCGAGCCCCATGGCCAAGCCTAAAGCCAAAAACCATGGAAAATAGCGACGGACCGGCACGATGATCGGTCGGCTAACCGGACCAGCTGCCCTGCGAGTTCTCTAGAGCGAAGCGAAGAAGTTTGGCATGAAAAACACGTTCGTCGTCATCGGTGATGTCCGCCTCTTCCCGATTGAGAAGACTGGCCAGCGTCGAGATAAAGAAGATCACGTCGCTGCGCCGTCTGGTCGGACTGTTGAGAAGTTTCGCCACCGCGGGATGACTGGGAGAGACGATCAGTCGTCCTTGTTCGCGGTCCCAAGACAGGACCGTGGACTGAGTCTGCTCGCTAAAATCGATCCGATCGCCCCACTCCGCCAGTCGGCTGCTGATGGGGCAAGTCCCGTCGGCCAACAGTCGTAAGTCGGCTCGTAGACACTGTAGAAACTTAAAACTGAGATCAGACACTTTCCGGCCAGGTTCTCGCGAGCCGCCAGAATTCCTCGACCGTAAGAGTTTCGGGCCGTCTCGCCGGTTCGATCCGCGCTTGCCCTAAAAACTCGGCGGCTTGGGGATGAAGGGAGCGCAAGGAACGCCCGAGCTGTTTGCGCCGTTGGCCAAAAGCGGTGCTGACGAGCCTCTCATAGATAGGAGCCGGAGCCTTCTCCCAAGCATCGGAAACCACGGGTTTGAGGCGAATGACCGCCGAGTCCACCGCCGGTGGCGGAGCAAAGCATCCCGGAGGGACCTTGAACAGATACTCGGTTCGGAAAAACGCTCCGACGATGTAAGTGAGAGCGCCCGCCTCGCGGCTGGCCGGACCACACAAACGCCGGGCCACCTCCTCTTGCATCATCAGTGTGGCCGAGATGAACGGTAGTGGTCGTTCCCAGCAGAGACGATTGAGGATCGGGGCTGTGATGTAGTAGGGCAGATTGGCCACGATCTTCCATGTCGCACCGGAGGTGGCCAGGTGGCTCAAGTCTTGCCGCAAGAAGTCGCCCTGATGAACGGACAGGTTCGGCCATGACTTCTCCTTTAAGGCTGAGGCCAACTCCGGGTCGATCTCAAAGACGTGGGTTTGGCTGGCCCGCCGGCAGAGTTTTTCCGTGACGACGCCCTCACCGGGGCCGATCTCGAGAACCGATTCCGCTCCGCTGAGTTCGGCTGCCTCCACGATTTTTTCGATCACTTCGGGACTGCGCAAAAAATGTTGTCCCCAACGTCTACCCATATCGCCTGCTTTAGCGGCGATACCGCCTTTCCCCTGGAGGATGGGATTGAATCTGGTTCAAGTATACCCTCGAAATTGTTGGATGAAAGTTTGGTCTATCCAGCATTGAGGAAAGAGCCCGCCATGACCGATACCCAGAACTCTCCGAATCCAGCCTCGAGCACTACGTGCCCTCAAGGTACTCGGCCGCCATGGCACCGCCGATTGCCCAGCGCTCGACGGTTTGTCCTGTGGAATCTGTTCTGCTGGTTTTTCGGTGCCTCGGCTTTGGTGGGAGGAATTATGTACACGGAACACGTCGTTCGTCCCGTCGCCGAACAGGGCGGCACGAGCTTCACCCCGACCGAGGTGTTCAAGAAAGAGGCCGCCGGAGCTCGCGTTTTCGGCAACAACGACCGGATGAACATCCTGGTCCTGGGTATCGACTACAACCACGATGAAAAGGGGATCATCTACACTAAAGGAGCTCGCTCAGACACGATGATGGTAGTGTCGCTTTCTCGTAAGGGTGAGCTCTTGAATGTCGTCAGTATCCCGCGCGACACCCAGGTGTTCCTTGGAGACGACTACGGGTACGACAAGATCAATTCCGCCTACTCCTACGGTGGAGCCGAACAGGCCAGCAAGGTCGTCTCTTCCTTTCTGGGAGTCCCTATTCACCATCACGTGGTGGTGAAAGTTTCCGGCGCGAAGACTTTGATCGATGCCCTGGGCGGGCTGTCGATCAACGTGGAGAAGGACCTTGACTACGACGACAACTGGGGAAATCTGCACATCCACCTGAAAAAGGGTTCGCAGATTCTCAACGGCGAGCAAGCCGTCGGCTACGCACGATTTCGCATGGATGAGGAAGGTGACCGTGGGCGTATCCGAAGGCAACAACAGGTCATTCGCGCCTTGGGCGGCAAACTCAAGGAGCCGGCTCTGGTCACTCGTTTTCCTGAAATCGCCGCGCAAGTGAAGAAGACTCTGGAAACCGACCTCAAGCCGATGGAGATGGTCGACCTGGCCAATCTTTACAGCGCTTTTGATTTCAAACAGATGCGAAGCGGAGCCATCGTCGGCGACGACGCGATGGATGCCAACGGCATCTCTTACATCCTCCCCTACGCGCCAGAGAACGAACGTACCGTACGCCGACTTCTGAAAAGTCTGGACTGGGTAACCAAAGGCGATCTGCGCGTACGCGTCGTTTTCAAGAAGGCCTCTCCAGATATTGCTTATCGACTGGCCGATCTTCTCGCCGATAGCGGCTTTGACGGGGTCCAAGTCCAGGCTCTGGAAGATTCCGACTCGCGCGACACGCAAACCACCTATCTGATCTGGTTCAACAAGGTCAGTCGACTCGAGGGTGTTCTTAAGAGCCTTGTCGGAACTGAGATGGCGGTACGAGCGGATAAGCAAGACTCGGGACGTGACGACGATCTGTTGATCGTCATCGGGGATAACGAGAAAGGCGACTGGGCCGAAGTACCCACTCATCTCAAGCAGTCGCGCCCGACCTCGAACTACCGGGAGGATTCCCGCTACAACGGGGACTTTATCCCGCGACAGCTTCCGCCCTCGCGGAGCAACTATGATGAGCCCTACACCGCTCCAGAGGATGAAGCTCCGATCGCGGATGAACCTGAGGGCGAAGATGTGATGGAACAGAGCTATCCCACCTTCACTTCTCCACCACCTGTGGAAGAGCCGCCTTCGCTAGCTCCGGAGAGTTCCACGGGCGAACCTGCGGTGTCCGATCCGGTACCCGCTCCGCCCGCGCCCCAGCCTGTCGAGTTGACGCCTCCTCCCGCTCCTCAACCAGCTCCTATCGAGCAAGCTCCGCAACCGGCGGCAACTCCGATACGTCAGTTGGAGCTCTAGAGCGGGAGAAGCCAGAGAAGTCGATATGGCCATCTTCGTCTTCTTCGCCTGGATGATCGAGGCCGCCAACGCGCTGGGACTTATCGAGATCGAGGCTCAGGACCCCGCCAGCCGGGCTTATCGATTAGCCCATGAGGGTCTAGCCGAGATGAAGACCCTACTGGTCGGGGCGCCGATCGAACTCCTGGGTGAACACAAAGTTCGGATTCGACGGCCCGAGCAGCCCCCGGTGGTGCTAGAGTCGTTTCACGATGGGGCGGTGACGGTCCGATTCCCGGATGGACGAAGCGAAGTTCTACTAGAACTCGGACCAGGTGGCGGAGTCCACTTTATACGTGACGAACAGACAGGCCTGGAAGTTCGGATTCAAGCCCGCACCGAGGACGGCGGCTCCTATGGGATGCGAATGGTGGTCCCGCCAATCAAGCGGTCGTCAGGCAGGGCTTAAGGGAGCACTAGATCCGATCTTCGAGGTAGCGGAGGGCTCGGTCGATCTTCTGCCGATCAAAATGATTCGTGAGGTCTCCCCTCGTCCGCTCCAGGCAGCCTCGAGCAACATCGGTGGAGCGCCGCAACCCCCGAGTGATCGCGTCGGGAAAGTCCATGGAGATGAGGATGTAGTAGATATCATCCATGACATCGAGCAGCCTCTCCGACTCGGAGAGATCACCGGCGCGAATTCGGTCCAGAATGTATCGACGCATCTCCCCCACGGCTTCGGCCAAGCCGTTGAGGTAGGGCGCATGATCGACACCTCTGTCTGAAGGTGTCGGTAAAGGAGAGCTGGTGATGAGAGCCTGAGTGAGTCGTCCCTCGGCATACTCTTTCTGGGCGTCCTGGAGAAAACCGGCGTAGTAGATGAAGGGAAACTCCCGAAGTTCCGCCTCGGCCTGGTCCAGAAGAGCGCGCGCTTGACCCAACAACCCGTCAGCTTCATCAAACTCCTGACGATGAATGGCTCGAATACCCAAACTGCAGTGCTTGATGACTTTACGATGCAGGCTCAAGCCCTGATCTCGGGCTGACTCCACACGTTCGAAATGTTCATTGATATCAGCCGCGATCGGATCCAATTGGGCGCGCAGGGATGCCGCGCTAGCGGTAGGCAGGGACATATGAACTTATTTCGGCTCCTCGCCCATCACCCTCCTCCAGCGCTCCAAGATCAAAAAATTCTGGGTTCCTGTCCAAAATTTCGGGAGAAGCGGGGGACTCGGAAAACCGAGCGCAAAGACGAAGATATGGAATCGATAGGATGGTTGATCGCCTTAGGGTTTTCTCTGGTAACCTTAGCGGGACTTCTCTCGGCGGTCCACGCGGTGTTGCACGCCCGGACCGCCTCGGGCGCCATCGCATGGTCGATCACACTGATCACGTTCCCCTATTTAGCCGTTCCGATCTACTGGATCTTAAGTCGCGAGCGGTTCTACGGCTACGTCAAGCTTCTGCGCGCGCACACTCTGGCCCATCACCGCTATCGCGAGGTGGAAGCTCTGATCGAAAACATCGGGGAGTTCCGGAGTGCCTCCGGGGTTGGAGGGGGTGCTAACGACCCCGATGCTCAAGTGCTGGAACGGTTGGCCCACCTGCCTTTCACCGACGGCAACCACGTGGAACTATTGATCGACGGCAGGGCCACCATGGACTCCCTCTTCGCCGCCATCGACACCGCTCAAGAGTATATCCTAATCTACTTCTACATCATTGCCGACGACGAGGTCGGCAACACCCTCAAGGATCATCTGGTGGCCAGAGCCCGAGAGGGAGTGGCGGTCTACGTCCTGTACGACGAACTAGGCTGTTTCGGGCATATGACGCAACGCTACATCGACGATCTCAGAGCCGTGGGGGCCGAAATCCACCCCTTTTACACCACTCGTGGGCGCCTCAACAAATTTCAGTACAATTTTCGTAACCATCGCAAGATCGCCGTCATCGACGGACGCTCGGCCCTAGTGGGCGGAGTCAACGTTCACGACGACTCGATGGGCGCGAGCCTCTTTTACGGCAACTGGCGAGACACCCACGCCTACGTCGAGGGACCGGTCGTCCAGAACATTCAGCTGGTCTGGGCCGAAGACTACTTCTGGGCCACCTCGACTCTGCCCAGGCTGCAGTGGAAACCCCAGCGTGCCAAGCGGCAGAACAGACAGGCCCTCTACGTGCCGACCGGACCGGCCTCGGCCCTACCGACCGGAATTCTTTTCTTCGTCCATTGCATCGGGATGGCCAAGAAGAGACTCTGGGTGGCGAGCCCTTATTTCATTCCCGATCAGTCCGTGGTGGATGCTCTCGTGCTAGCCTCGCTGCGCGGCGTCGATGTCCGTATCATCATTCCCGAACGATACGATATGCTGATCATGTACCTGGCCGCGCTCTCCTACTTTCCCGAGATCGAGCACAGTGGGGTCAGAATTTATCGCTACCGGGTCGGGCATCCCCACCAGAAGGTGATGCTCATTGATGACCACACCGCCTGGGTGGGCTCCTCCAATATCGACAACCGCTCGATGCGGCTCAACTTCGAGGGGAATTTGGTGGTGCGAGATTCCGGTTTCTGTCAGGAGGTCGAGGAGATGCTCCTGACCGATCTGCGCCATAGCGTTGAGGTAGGACCCGAGGACTACTACGGTCGCAGCCTGATCTACAAACTCGGAGTCAAAGTGGCTCGACTGTTTGGCCCCATTCTATGATCGCCGAACTGCGCCGGTTCTTCCGCCACCTCTCCAAGCCGCTCGGGCGAGCTTTTTGGTGGCCTGGAAAAAGCTCGGAGCACAACGACGCTCCCGGAGTACTCCTTGTCTCTCTCTCGGAGGTGGACGAGACCACCTATCGGAGGCTTCTCAAGCGGTTCCGTCATTATCAGACCCATCCTTTGTTAGACTCGACCCGACCCGAAGATCGAGGACTGGACAAACCGGACTCCGGGCTGTCGGTTGCCTATCGGATGATCGTTTTTGTGACCAGAACCGCCACCTCTTGGCGGGAACTTGCCAAAGGCAAACTCTCCTGGGCGGTCCATCTGTGTGAGTGTGACGGACTGGCCCGCGCTCACCAGGCCGTCATGCTGGGACTACCTTTCCATCATTTGGGCGATCTGCGAGGACGTCGTTGGCGCGAACTGCGTCACCTGGAACGCCTGATTCGAACGCTGGACCATCGGCACTACGAGGTCTGGCTGATCTTTCGCGATCGCCGACAGGCCTATGTTCCGGCAAGTCTGGCCCTTCCGGAAGTACCGCTCAAAGTCGGCGAGCTGCAGCTACTGGCCCGCACCCGGACTCAACCCATTCCCACCGTCAGCGGATTCACCCGCCTGCCTCCGGAGCCGGGAGTCCTTCGTCTGATGAGCTACAACGTCCACTCTTGCGTCGGACTTGACGGACGGCTCTCGGTGCGTCGTATCGCCGAAGTGTTGGAGCGCTACTCCCCCCATTTCGTGGCCTTACAGGAACTCGATTCGGTCTGCCGCCGCAGCGGCTTCCGCGACCAACTGCGCGAGCTGTCCAATCTTTGGCCCTCGGAGGCCTACTTCTTTGCCGCCATGCCGAAGGCCAGGGGAGAGTATGGTCTGGGCTGCCTTTCCCGACTTCCGGTCAAAGCTTGGCGAGGACACCGCCTGCCCCGAGCGCGCGCCACCGCCGCCGGAACAGAGCCGCGCGTGGCCGTGGAAGCGCGGATCCAGTGGGAAGACGGCGAGACGGTTACCATCGTCAATACTCACCTCGGGTTGACCCGATCCGACAGGATGGCCCAACTCGAGGGACTCGAAGCGATTCTCGACAACGCTCCGGGACGTCTTTTGTTGCTCGGAGACCTCAACTGCCCACCTCGCTCGCCCGAGATCGCCCGTCTGCTCCAACGGCTTCGCCACGTGGCTCCATCCACGCCGAAAACATGGTTCGGAGCCTTTCCTGTCCGAGTCCTCGACTACGCTATGCAAAGAGAAGCCGGGAGCGTGGTCAAAAGTTTCGTCCCGATCGACGGGCTGACCGTGGTGGCCTCGGACCATCTTCCGCTTATCGTGGACCTGATCCCAACCGAAGTGAGATAGGAGCCGAACCACGGAAGGAGAACGTGGCCCCATGAGCACCTTGGCAGCCCCTCAACTCTCCGCCCACATGGCCCGGCGACAGCCTTCAGCCATCCGTGTGGCCAGCATCAAATTCGCCCAAAGAACCGATGGAGCCAAAGCCCTCAACGTGGCAATCGGCAACGTCAGCCTTCCCATGCATCCGGCCATGAGCCGGCGATTGGCCGAGTTGGGGCAGACAGGGCATCCGTTGAGCGACGGGATCCTCCGCTACACCGCCACGGTGGGGACCGATGAGTCGACCAACGCCTTTCGCCACGTCATCGCCGCGTCGTTGGCGCCTCAAAACTCTCACCGCGCGGAGAAGCTGCACGTCCAGGTGACCGACGGCGGCTCACAGGCGATGGAGCTTTTGATTCTGGCCTGCTGCGGAGAGCCCGGCACCGAGGAGCGACCGCTCTTACTCATCGACGCCGCCTACACCAACTACCTGGCCTTCGCCGAACGACTCGGTCGTAAAGTTGTCTCGGTGCGGCGCGAGCTGACCTCCGACGGAAGATTTCCCTTGCCCGATCCGGACGCGCTGGAGGCCGCCTTCCTCAAACACCGCCCGGGAGCGGCCGTCATCATCCCCTTTGACAACCCTACCGGAGCTCTTTACCGCAAGGAGGACCTGGTCGCCCTGGCGCGTCTTTGCGTCAAGCACAACTGCTGGCTGGTCTCGGACGAGGCCTACCGCGAGCTGCACTATACCGGTGATGAGACTCCCTCTGTCTGGTCGCTGACCGATTCCGACGTTCCCGGCATCGAGGGCCGCCGGATCGGTATCGAAACCGCCTCCAAGGTCTGGAACGCGTGCGGGCTACGCATCGGAGCCCTGGTCACCGATAACGCCGAGCTTCACACCCAGTGCGTGGCCGAGAACACTGCCTCGCTCTGCCCCAGCACCATCGGGCAGTCGGTTTTCGGCGCGCTCGGAGCCGAATCTCGCGAAGACCTGCGCGCCTGGTTCTCCAAGCAGCGTGACTACTATAAGCCGATGATCGAGGGGTTCTTCCAGCAGATGAAAGAGGCACTCCCCGGCTGCATCGTCTCCCGGCCCGAGGCCTCCCTCTATTCGGTCATCGACGTGCGCGACCTCGTCGACGACAAGTTCACCGCCATGGACTTCGTTTTGTGGTGCGCGACTCAGGGCCAGGTGGCGACCGCGGACGGGCCCTACACCCTGTTGACCGCGCCGATGGAGGGTTTTTACGACACCTCCGAACAGCCGGAGAATCCGGGTCGAACGCAATTCCGAGTGGCTTTTGTCGAGCCTCCCGAGGTGATGGCCAAGGTTCCCCAGCTCTTCGCCCAACTTTTTCAAGCCTATCAAAACCGTGACCCGAGGAGACTTTCATGACTTTTATCCACGACCGCGAATACGGCCGCCAACTGGTCGCCCTGCTACGCCGCTTGACCGAAAGCGACGGGGATGTCAGCGTGCTGGAAAAGCGCTGGCTGCGCACCTTGATGGAGGAGCTTCAGCCTTCTGACGACAGGGCCGCGGACGCCTCCGATTTCGACCCTCAACGCCTCAAAGTTCTGGTCAGCGCCGATGGCGACGCCGAGGAGTTGATCGAGCTGATGCTTCTGATAAGCCTCGCCGACGGCGAGACTTGTGCCGACGAGTGGAAGCTCATCTCCGACACGGCCGCCCTGGTCGGGCTCACCCCTGAGCGACTCGAGGAGCTTCGCAGCACCACCGTCTTGACCGTCGAACCGACTTAACTTCCGTGGCCAAGCTCTACTTTAGATATGGCGCGATGGGCAGCGCCAAGACGCTGAACCTTTTGGCAGTTCGCCATAACTATGAGCTGCAAGGGAAGAAGGTCGTCTTGATCAAGCCGCGAACCGACGACCGCTTCGGCGCCCAAACCGTTCGTTCCCGAGCCGGCCTAGCTCATGACGCTGATCTTTTGATCGACGACGACACGGTCTTCCCCGCGTCGTTTTTCGAAGGGCTTCACTGTGTGCTGGTGGACGAAGGTCAGTTCCTCTCCCCCCGGATGGTGGAGAGACTGCGCGAGGCGACCCGAGAATTCAACGTGCCCGTGATCGCCTATGGGCTCAGAACCGACTTCGCCACCCGGCTCTTTCCTGGCTCGCAAAGACTGCTTGAGCTCGCCGACGCCATCGAGGAGATCAAGACAACCTGCATGTTCTGCAATCGTAAGGCGGTCTTTAACCTACGACACGGAGCCGACGGCCGGGCCATCGTGGACGGGCCCCAGGTCGTGCTGGGAGATGCCAGCTACTCTCCGGTCTGCCACGGCTGCTACGTCGAGCGGACCGGACAACCCATCGGACAATTCGAGAACGTTAGTACTCGCTAGCTCACGCCAACGTTGCGCGGGCGTGGAGGCTGTCCCGAGGAGATCCAGCGTCGCAAAAGCTCTTCCCGCTGTTCGAGCTGCTCCAGACTGCACTCGCTCTGCCCCTTGACCCGCTGAAGGCCGTTGAGGTGGGCATGAATCTGGGCGTAGGACACTTTGTGCGTGCGATAGAGGTCGTTGACCAGCGAGGAAAGGGTTCCGCCTTTGCGACGGACTCCGGCTTTGAGCTCTCCCAAAAGTTGCGGGCGCGGCGCTGGCTCGATGGGAGCGGTCTCCGCTTCCTCTTCCACCATGTCGGCGGCAAAGTCGAAAAATGTCTGTCCCGCCTTGTCGGTCGCGGCACTGGTTTCCACCACACCGGCCCGCTCGCCCACCGCGGCCAAGAACCGATAGTCCATGTCGCTCGGCTCTTCCCGCTCAGGCCGACCCAACTCCTCGATCCCCCCAAGACCCGAGGTGGGAGCCTTCTTGGCTATGGCGTGGCGTCGCTCGTCCGTCATGGCGGCGGCATAGTCGACCAGCCGTGGCAGCGACGGTATGTAGAGATATCCCGCCTGGTCTTCCAAACCTGGAACCAGGCGCACCAAACGACCCGCGGCCTGGCGAAAGAACATCTCCGTCTGGACGGGCGAGAGATAGACACCGACTCGCAGACGAGGGATATCCACCCCCTCGCTGACCATTCGGACGGAGACGAGCCAGGGGGTCGTGCCTTCCTTGAAACGGCGAATCTTGTCCCCGGCATCCTTGTCATCGTTGGTGACGGTCACGGGCTGAGTGCCGCTGACCTGGGCGATCACCTCGGCCAAAGCGCGCACGTTCTCCACGTCGCGTCCGAAGACGATGCCACCGGCCTCGGGGTGGTCCTGACGCACGACCAAAAGGTGCTGATGGGCCTCTCTGAGGAGCTCTCGGACGAACTCCCCCTCGGGAGCGAACGCCGTCCTCAAGCGGTCGGCACTCAACTGCTGACCCAGTCGGGTCATCAGGTCGAAGCGATACATTTCGCCTCCCCTCTCCCACTGGAAGTCGCCGTCGTGGTGTGGGAAGTACAGCGCGGCGCAATAGCCGTCACGCAGAGCGTCGCCATAGCCGTAGGAGAAGTCGGAGACGGAAGTGCCGTGATCGCCCTGAGAGTAAGAGACAAAAGGGATCGGACTGCCGTCGCTGCGAAATGGAGTCCCCGAGAGCAGAAGTTTGCGTTCGGCGTTGTTGTAGACCAGACGCAAAGCGTCACCCCAGGTTTTCTGATCGCCGGCGTGATGGATCTCGTCAAGGATGACCAGACGCCGTGGAGTCGAGGAAGTCATCAAGGCTCTTGGACTCATCCCCAGACGCTGGTAGGTGAAGACGCGTCCCACGCAGTCAGGCGACTCCCTGTCGTTTTCCGGGTCGAGATGCAGGCCCCAGCCGGCCATCTCCTGGGCCCACTGGCGGCAGATGTGAACCGAGGGTCCGACGACGTCCACACGGTCCACGGCGCCGCGATGAAGCTCGTTAGCCGCCAGCATGACAGCGAACTTGGTCTTGCCCGCGCCAGGGCAAGCGTCGACTAAAAAGCTATCTTTCGAGCTCTTGAGGAAGGCGGCGTAGGCGGCTCGGGCCCAAGCGCGAGGCTTGAACCCTTTGGTAACACGAAGCTTCATGGAAAAGTAGTAAGGACTTGGTCCGAAAGAACTTCCCAATTTGGAGCACGGATCCATCCCCGCTAGCAGCGTTGCTTTCTCCTCATTTGTGTCGAACAAACAGCGTCGAAAGCGCCTTGCTAGCGGGGCGCCTCCGCACTCTAAACCGGAAAGTTATTCCGGACCAAATCCTTAGGTCGGGCGGTGGAGCAAAGTTGGAGCCAGACTCTTCCACTCCTGCATGAAACTCATCACGATTTCATTCAAAGGAGTTCTTGAGCGTCCGGTCTTCCAGTTGACAAGCTTGGCCCCCCAGTGAGTCAGTCCGGCCGCGAAAGCGAGCCTCTCCAGGCGACCCGCCGTCTGTTCTTTGGTCGTTTGATCTTCACGGTCGGCGACGACCGACAGGGTGGATAGCGCAGCGTGGATGTCGCTAAGGAACCTGGCTGGCCAATCGGTCAACTCCTTGTGCCCCTCCAGACGCGCCCTGGTTCGCTCCATACGCCCCTCCACCACCTCTTCCCAGAGAAGAAGTCGAGAGGCCAGCAAAGCGCGAGACAGCGGCTTCCCTAACAGATCGTCCATGCCCGCTTCCAAACAGCGGGCTCTTAGGTCAGGGGCCAGATGGGCGGTGACGGCGAGGATGGGAACAAAATCCTCCTCCCCCTTGGAACCAAAGGACGACTCCTCAAGACCTCTGATCTGACGGGTGGCCGCGTAACCATCCACCCCCGGCATCTCGATATCCATCAGGATCAGACGCGGGCGCCGCTCGGAGAAATAGCGCACCACGTCGAGTCCAGAGCTTGCGAATTGACAACGATAGCCCCAACTCTCCACCATACGCTGAGTCACCAACTGGTTGATCTCATGGTCTTCAGCCACCAGCATCACGCTGTCAGGCGGCGGTGAAGGAACAGCGTACTCTTCCGTCTTCGGACTGACCGGAGCCGCTTTGGATCCGGCCGCTAGATGAAGCAGAGCGCGCAATCCTTCGGCTAACTCCTCACGCAGCACCGGACGCAACATAAATCTGTGCTCCGGGCCGATCTCGGTTAACTTGCGGTGGCGCATCTCGTCATTGGAAACCAGATGGAGGCATGGGAAATCGCGTCCAATGTCGGCCGTCGAGACGATGCCCACCTGGCAGGCCGAGGACTCGGAGACCACGTCCATCTCCCAACTGCGGAGCTCCTCCAGCAGCGCCTCACGATGGGCCTGGCTGGTGTCCTCGACCCATATTCGAACACCGCGTAGGTCCGGAGGTCGATAAGGTTTCACGGTCTTGAGCGGAACTTCGAAAAAAAAGCGACTCCCTTCTCCCAGACGACTTTCGAGTTGCAGTTCTCCGCCCAGGAGCTCGGTCAAGGAATGACAGATCGACAAACCGAGACCAGTGCCTCCAAACTGGCGCGTAGTGGAAGCATCAGCTTGAGAAAAGGGTTGAAAAATGACCTGTTGCTTCTCTTCCGGAATCCCTATTCCAGAGTCCCAAACGGAGAACAAGAGCTTCTCGGGGGCGCTCCGCTCCACTGTCAACTTGACCCACCCTGTTTCCGTGAATTTCACCGCGTTGGCCAGAAGGTTGATCAGAATCTGCTTGAGCCGGGTGGAATCGCCCTCCACCTCACTGGGGACCTCAGGAGAGAGGCTGACGATCAGATCGATCCCTTTCTCCTGGGCCGAGTAGGCGACGGTAGCCAACATGGTCTTGAGAACCTGCTCGAGGGAGAAGCTATGATTGTCGAGCTCCACCCTTCCTGACTCCAGTTTGGAGAAATCCAAAATTCCGTTGACCAGAGCCGAGAGCGAGCGGGCGGAGTATCCGATCTGTTCGAGACGCAAACGCAGCGAAGGGGTCGCCTCCTCACGCAGCAGATCATCGGTCAGACCCAACACTCCGTTGAGTGGAGTGCGAAGCTCGTGACTCATATTGGCTAGAAACAGACTCTTGGCCTCGGTGGCGCGCTCGGCCTCGGTTCTCGCTTCCTCGGCTTCTCGAGTTCTTTCGTAGACGGTAGCCTCCAGGCTGTCGTTGAGGCTCTGTAGCGCCTCGAAAAATCGGGCCCGTTCTAAGGCCGTGGCGGCCAGGTCCGCGATGATGTCCAGCATCTGCAAGTCTGGGCCGGTGAAGGCGTCCGACAGTCGATTGTCCAGATAAAGGAGCCCTAGCGTGGACTGACGCCCAATCATGGGAACACACATCACCGAGCGAATTCCCTGGGCCTGAATCGAGCGGGCGCCCGCGAGGTCCTCGTTGTCACGAGTATCGACCACGGCCACCGGTACGAGCTCTCTCCAAACCTTGTCGACCACGGTCTGGGAATAAGTGAACTGCTGGGGCCTCTCCTCGCGCCGGTCGACAGCTAGTATCAACTCGGGAGCGTCCTGGGACTCGCACAAGAAAAGGGCGCCACGCTCAGCCTCCAAGCTGTCCACGACCGAGTCGAGAATGGCCTGCAGGGCGTCATTAAAATTGTCTGGAGTGTTGATCCTCTTGCCGACTTTGGACAAAAGTTCGAGACGTTGAACGTCCTCTAAGGAGAGGTTTTTGAGCGAGCCCATAGTCACTTCCCTCATTCGCACAGGACACTCTGACACCTGGTGAAGGTGGCTTTTTCGCTTTTATCGTTTGGACTCACGGCGGACCGATACGATCCAATGGCGGCCGGCCGAGGGCCTGACGTCAGCTTCCATCGTGCGTGAGATCAAGACTCCCGCGTCTCCGCTCGAGGTGCCGGTGGAGACCACCGTGAAACCGTGTTTGGCGTCGCCGCCGGGAAGCACCGAGACCTTGTATCGAGCGTCGACGAGATCTCCGGCGAACCAGCTCCCCGTTGACGGTGGAGCCTTGAGTTTCCTCAACTTATGCTCCATCAAGACCAATCCGCTCTCGGCGGCATATCTGGCCGTGACGCGTGCGGCTTCGTTCTCGGCCTTGTCATCGGAAAGCGCGGCCGAGGAGGCCAGACGAAGGTAGCTCAGACTGAGAATGGAGACACAGATGGCTACTAGGACCAGCAGGTAGCCCCGAGAACGTGGAAGTCTCATTTTCCACCTCTGGACACCCATCGGTCCACAGCCCAACTGCAACGGGCCTCACCGTCGCTTGTCTTCCAGGACAGCACGATCAGCCCGTTTTGACTTCGAAAGCGAGGAGAAGGCAAGGTCGCGAGGTGGCGACCCACACCATCCTCCTCCCGACGTATGGCTCCGCTCGCGGGGTCCACCAGGTAGCTCAATTGATGCCCTCCGCCCGTGGCCAGGGTTCGAAATTTCAAGGATTTTCCATCAGCCGAGAGTTGGAAGCTCCGGCGCTCGGCCGATATCAGGTCCGACTCTAAAGTGTCGCGGACGGGACGAACCAGTTCCGATCCGTAGACTGTCGCGCGTGCGTTGGACAGAGCCGCCAGACCCAAGAACATAAAGACAAACCCGGCTCCAAGGCCGGTGAGAGCCCCGACCAACGACTTGGCGGCGGAGGCTCTAGTCTCTTTCTCAAATCCTTGTGACATAACGTTCCAAGCGAATCTTGCGATCGCTGTCTTCCCACTCCACAACGACCCGGAGCAGAGCCAAACCCTTGGAATCCCCACTCAAAGGCGTGACTCTGAGCATGCGCTGAAAGCTAGCCGAATTCTCTCGTCCGGCGAAGTTCTCCTGACGCAGCATCGGTTTGTCCGGGGAGGCGGTGGCGACAAGCTCTTCCATGCCTTCCCTGGCGATGGCCAAAGCCTCGCGCGTGACGGCGGCATTGCTGATGCTGCGGCTGGCGTTGCCGAGAATGACCAGAGCGGCGGTCAGAATCAAGAAAAAGAGACCCAGGCTGACGAGGAACTCGTTAAGTAAACGAGCCCCCCGCCCGCGCAGCCCTCTTTGAGACTCAAATCCCAATCTTCCCAGCGCCACCTCGAGGGGTTCTCAAGCCCGGGCTTGGTCTCCCCCCAGAAGAAGAAAACGAGATCGGCTAGAAGTTACCCCAGATGTACTGGTTGGTCACTTCGTGGTGGTAGAGAATCTCACCAGTCTTGACCTGGGTGCCGAGCTCTTTCGGCGAACGTTCGGCGGCCGCGATCTTACGTTCGGCGTACTTCTGCTTATTGTCGGCTCCCAACACTTCTTCCATAAAGCTCGACTGCTTGAACAGACGGATAGCGTCATAGATGTTTCCGGGCAAGTACTTGGTCCGGGTACGACGGGTCTCCGAGGTGATGGTTTCCGTCATGGGGCCGTCGAAGCCGGTGCGAAGCAGGGCGTAGAAAGCCAGATACGGATTCGCGTCGGGAGCCACCGTGCGCACCTCGATGCGGGACGACTTGGCGTTTCCGAGCGGAATACGAACCATCGAAGTGCGATCGACCGGTGAGCTCTTGATCTGATTTGGAGCCTCGAAGTGGGGATCCAGACGGCGGTAAGCGTTGACACTAGGGTTGAGCAACAGACAGAGGTCATTGGCACTATTGAGCAGACGGTCCACGAAGTCCCAGGCGAACTGGCTCAACTTCTCTTCTCCCTTGGCGTCGTACATCATGTTCTTACCGCGCTTGGAAACGGAAAGATTGGTGTGCATTCCACTCCCGTTAATACCGGCGATCGGTTTGGGTAGAAAGCTCGCCGTGTAGCCCATCACCGCGGCCGTCTGACGAGCCACCAACTTGTACAGCTGAAGCTGGTCGGCGGCCAGCAGCGCCTCGGTGTAGCTGTAATTGAGCTCAAACTGCGAGGGCGCCACCTCAGGATGGTCCTTTTCGTTTTCAAAGGCCATGGCTCGCTGGGCTTCAGCCAGCCGGTCGATGAAAAGCTTGAGGGGATCGTTGGGTAGTGAGTTATAGTAACCGCCGCTCGAGACGAGCTCGAAGTTGCGGGTGCTTTGAAAATTCTGCTCGGCATTGAGACCGTTAAAAAGAAACCCCTCGCACTCCACCGCGATGTTGGCCACGAGCCCTTTCTTATAGAGCTCATCGGAGTAGTTCTTCAACTGGCCACGCATGTCGGAGTGGTAGGAGACACCCTCGGCATCCTGAATCAGTCCGAAAACGATCACCTTACCGGGACCGAAAAGATCGCTGGGGAGCCAGCGGAAGGAGCCCCAGTCGATCGCTAGGCGTAGGTCCGACTCGGAAACGACGGAGAAGCCGCGGATCGAAGAGCCGTCGAAGGTCAGATTATCATGCGACTTGAGCAAGAATTTCTTGTCGTAGTCGAGCATGTGAAAGCGTCCCTCGAGATCGGAGAAACAAACCGTGACAGCCTTAATTCTCTTCTCGTCAGTCAAGTACTTGATGTAGTACTCCTCGAGCTCGCGCTCGCTCTTGCGGGCGAGCTGCTTCTCTTTGGCTTCCAGATTCATCTCCTCGAGCTGGTCATAAGGGATCTCGAGAAAGTCCTTCAGCACGATACTGGTAGCGGTTTTCGCAACGGTCTTTGCCATTTTTACTCCTGTTTTTTGCTAACTGAGAGAAGTTTTGTCGCTAAGATTATGTTGGCTACAATAAAATCCTCCCCAGTTATACACATGAGGTAATTTATCTTGAATAAAAACCTGATTCTGGAGACCAGGACTGGCCCGAGAGCTGGGGAATGTCGCCCCATGAGTTCGTCGGCCATCTCTTCCCCCGCTTGTTTAGGCGGCTTGCCCCTTTGCAGTCCCCCTCTTCCCATGGCTTCACCTCGACTCCCCGACCCGTCGATCCTGCTGCCGCGTTGGGAAGCGATGGTCAAGAGCGGACAGTTAACCAAGGGTAGGGAGCTTCAAGCCTTCGAGTCCGAATGCGCGGACTACCTTGGCGTGAAACGGTGTGTCGGCGTCTCCTCCTGCACCTCCGGGCTGATGCTGGCCCTTCAGGCTTTGCGACGCGGACTACCGGTAGATGTCCAACGTCCCAGGATAGCCGTTCCTTCTTTCACCTTCATGGCCAGTGTGTCCAGCATGGTCTGGGCGGGATTCGAACCCGAGTTTGTCGAGGTGGACGAGTCGTCCATGAACCTATGCCTGGAGGACCTCGAGCGGGTTCTCCAAGCTGACGACGTTGTCGGTGTTCTGGCCGTCCACTGTTTTGGGAACCCCGTACCCACAGGCCCCATCGAAGAGCTCTGTGAAAAAGCTGGCGTGAAACTACTTTTTGACGCAGCTCATGCTTTTGGTTCCAGAATCGATGGCGTACCGGTCGGACAAGCCGGCTGGTGCCAGGTCTACTCCATGACACCGACCAAAATGGTGGTGGCCGGTGAAGGCGGAATGGTCGCGACCAATGATGACGTGCTCGCCGATCAATTGATTCTAACTCGAGAGTACGGCAATGACGGGGCCTACGGCTCCACCATGCCGGGTCTCAACGCGCGGCTGTCGGAGCTCCATTGCGCCCTGGGCCGCGAATCTCTAAAGCTCCTCGAGGAGATCGTGCCGGCTCGCAATCAGTCGGCCCGCGAACTTCAAGAGGCGCTCAGCTCCGTCGCGGGCGTGGGATTTCAAATCATCACAACGGGATGTCGCACGACCTACAAGGACTATACCGTGACCATCGACCCGGATGTTTTCGGCTGCGATCGCAATGCCCTGGCCTGGGCCCTCGCGGCCGAGGGGATCCCGAGTCGCCTCTACTTCTCTCCTCCCTGCCATCAACATAAAGCCTATGAGGCTTATGCGCATCGGCCCTTACCCAGGACCGAGCGACTTGCCGAGCGCTGCTTGTCCATCCCGTTGCTCGGTGCCGAGACGGCTCGACCGATCGCGGAAGCCTTCGCCCGCATTCAAGCCAACGCGGAGGCGGTGGCCAAGTCCTATGGGGAGCGCTAGGTGGCTAAGTGGGACTCGGCAAAAATACCATCGTCATATCTCGCCCCCATCTTCGAGCGGTTGGACAAAGCCGTCTCCAAACTACGCTTCGGTCCACCCGTGAGCCATGTCTACAATCCACTCAGCTACGCCAAGGAACCGTTTTCCCTCTACTTGGAAAGGTACCTGGCCGGCCCCGCGGGGAGAACACTGCTACTCGGGATGAATCCAGGCCCCTGGGGAATGGCGCAAACGGGCGTGCCTTTTGGCGAGGTTGCCGCGGTTCGAGACTGGCTTGGCATCAACGCCCCCGTGGGACAGCCCAAGGTCTCCCACCCGGCTCGACCGATCGAAGGCTTCCATTGCCGGCGAAGCGAGGTGTCAGGCCGTCGCCTCTGGGGTCTTTTTTCCGCGCTGTGCCCCTCTTCGGAGAAGTTTGCTCAGGAGTTCGTCATCGTCAACTACTGCCCCTTGGTCTTTATGGAGGAGAGCGGGCGCAATCGCACTCCCGACAAGCTGCCCAGGGCGGAACGAGAGCCCCTCTATAAAGCTTGCGATCGAGCCCTCGGCGATCTCTTGAAGGCGCTCGGTGTTCGGCAAGCCATCGGAGTCGGGCGATTCGCCGAGGAACGACTCAAGTCCGTCACCACAGCGCTTGGAATGACTCTCCCGATATCGACCATCCTCCATCCATCGCCGGCCAACCCCAGAGCCAACGCCGACTGGGAGGGTGAGGTCACACCGATTCTTAAAAGAGGTCTGTCATGAAACGTTTCCCACTGCTTTGTCTGATTCTCTGGTTTATTCCGCTCGGACTGTCGGCCGAGCCAGTCTGCCCGGTTCCCGACGACTCACGCCAGGTCATTCTGATACTGAGCCCCGACTGGGACTCGACCGTGGCCACGATGTACCGTTTCGAGCGAACCTCTTCGGAAGGTCCGTGGAAGCCGACCGGAGCGGTGGTGCCGGTCAATCTGGGCCGCACGGGATTAGCCTGGGGGCAGAGCGCTCTGATGACCAATCCTGGGGACCATGGACCACAGAAGAAGGAAGGTGACGGGAAGTCGCCCGCCGGGGTGTTTCCCATCTTGAAAGCCTTTGGACATCCCAAGCCTCCTGCCGGGTATCAAAAGTCCAACCTCCCCTTTCTGGTTGTCAACGACCATCAGTGCGTCGATGATGGGAAGTCGCCTTACTACAATAAGATCGTCAAGCCTGGAGAGGTTGGCGGAGTGAGTTGGAACTCGGCCGAGACGATGAAGATCGGACTGTACGAAATGGGCTTGGTGGTGGGCCACAACTGCCCCGCCGCCAAACCCAGCCTCGGCTCCTGCATCTTCTTCCACCGACAGTCCGAGCCGGGAGCGCCCACCTCGGGCTGCACCTCGATGGCGGACGGGCCCCTGACAAATCTGCTTCGCTGGTTGAAGACGGAAGCTAAACCGGTCGTTCTTCAGCTACCCAAAGCCGAATTCGAAGGCCAAGCCGATCCCAGCTGGCCGGCTCTCAAGTAAAGAACTCGGGAGGTTACTTGGAATCAGCTCCCCAGGCTAAGCTTCGAGCCAATTCATTGAAGACAGCCATAGCTTCCTCTGATTGACTTTGTGGAGCGACAGCTTGTAGTACCAATAATCGCCGGCCTCCCACCGAGGCCGGCAGGGTCAGGTAGAGCCGGTAAAAGAGCTTGGGCTCTCTCTGGGATGAGAGTCCGTGGTAGATCCATTTGTGACCCTTGGCTCCGCGTAAGGTTAAAGCCTGATTCTCAAGGACGGGCGCGTCGTGGACCACCATAAGGAAATTTTCTCGACGTACGATGTCGTCCCAAGAGTGGGGAAGCGGAAAGGCTGAGATCGAGACCGTGGCATCCAGCGGCCCATCCTTAGGGCTCTGCAAAAAAAGAACCTCACCCGGAACTTTGGGATCGCCCTGAAAACTCTCCCAATCAGGGAGAAGAGTCAGAGAGACTGGATAGGCTTGAGAGCGGGCGCGTTCCTGTCCCATGACAGGCGCGGTGGTGAGAAAGAGCAACAAAAGAAAGCCCAGTCGGCGCATGCCCGGCGATTCGCACCACACCTTGTATTCCCTTGATACTATCAGATTCACTATCTGTCAGCCTTGAAGCAAACTCTGAAATTTGAGAGGGACCGGTGAGCGGCTAGAGGAATTCGCGCCTATGCGGCCTTTTCGCACCTACTCACTTATACTCATCATCCTAACCTGGTTTATCTCTCCAACACTGGCCCAGAATCTGGCCGTCGAGGTCCCCCATGTCCGGCGGACCGTGGGAAGAAACTTTCTCTATACCGTAAAAAACGGTGAGTCGATCTTCGACGTGGCCCAGCGCTTCAATCTCGCGGTCGACCACGTCGCCTTCGCCAACGGGTTTCCATCCACCGCGGTGGAGCTCGATCCGGGAACCATCCTGATCGTTCCCAAACAGAGAATTCTTCCAGCCAATCCTCCCCGAGACGGCATCGTCTTAAATCTACCCGAACGTGGACTGTATCTGTTCCGCGGCGGTAGTTTTGACAGGTTCGTTCCCGTTTCCATCGGTGATGAGAAGGGGTTTCCCACCCCTACCGGCCAGTTTCACGTTATTGAACGAATCACGAATCCGACCTGGTACCCGCCGGGCTGGGCCAAGGAGCGCCGACCCGTGCCGCCCGGACCAGATAATCCTTTAGGTAGCCACTGGATCGGGCTATCTCTACCCAGAACAGGCATTCACGGAACCAATCAACCACTCAATGTAGGGAACTCCGTCACCCACGGCTGTATCCGCGCCTATCCCGAAGCCGTGGCCGCGCTCTACCAGGACGTCAAAGTCGGTTGGCCGGTCCGGATCGAATATGAAACCGTCAAGTTCGGGTACGATCCGGAAGGTAGGCTCAAGATGGCGACCTTTCCCGATGTCTACAAGAAGCATTCTCCAGTGGATGCGGTCCGCAATCGCTTGGGTCAGGCCGCCCTGGACCGTCTGGCTCCCCTCGTCAAACTAGAGCTTGGGGTGACCATGCAGGTCGAACGCTCCGGTTCCCTGTGGCAAGAGATCGCCTCCGAGGCCGCCCCCCGATAAATTATGACCGAGACTTTCCTGATCTATCTTCTCGTCGCCCTCACGGTCGCGAGGCTCCTCTGTCACGCCCAGCCCAAGTTCGTCCGTTCCATGACGCGGCTCGCGCGCGCGCGACTGTTCGAAGGGGTGGACTCCGTTATCTGGGCGGGCGTGATGGCTCTCTTATTGATCCACTTTGTGGTTCGGAGTTTTTACATCCCTTCGGAATCCATGCTGCCCACTCTGCGAGTGAATGACTTCATTCTCGTCAACGAGATGATCTATGACTTCTCGGATCCGAGTCGGGGCGACATCGTGGTCTTCCACCCTCCCGCAGAGGAACAAGTCATGGAGTCGGGGGCCAAGCATCCGGCCCCGGTGGACTTGATCAAACGAGTCGTCGGGCTGCCTCACGACGTCCTCGAGATCAAAAACGGTGTGCTTTTTCTCAACGGAGAGGCTTTAAGTGAACCCTACATCAAGGAGCCTATCTTTGGGCAGTTCGGTCCCACCACGGTTCCCGAGGGACATATTTTCGTGATGGGGGACAATCGCAACAACTCTCGCGACTCGCGCTACATCATGCCTATCCCCTACAAAAGTTTGGTGGGAAGAGCGGAACTCATCTTCTACCCGTTCAACCGGATACGTCTTTTTAACTTTCCCCAGCAAACGTTTACAACTCGTTCACAAGGTTTACAGAATTGATACTTGAAGAACTCCCCTAACGGCCTCAAAGCGATATAATGCCTTCAGACCCAAGCGAATTCGAAAGAGAGAGTGCAACAGACTATGAGCATCAAAGAAATTGGAAGCAACTTCAGCGGAGCAAACTTCAGACCCCAGGTGGGCGAAGCTAACAAGGCCGCCGAAACCGGCGCCGCCAAACCACAAGTTCAAGGAGAGCAAGCGGGGGCCAAGCCCGCTGAAGCCGTACCTTCCGACTCTTTCACCAACGCACCGGGAACAGCCCGCGAGCAGCAAGAGGAGCAAGCTGGTGGCACCGCCGCCGCTGGACAAGCCGCTCAAACCTTCCAGGCCGGGAACGGTGGAAATCAAAATTTTGGAAGCCAACTGAAAGAAGCTCTTGCCGCCGTTGAAGGCGGCGGAAACGCCGCTCAACAGGCTGGTGCCGCCGGCGCCGCTGGGCAACAGCCGGCCGGTCCTCAGGCCGCCGGTGCTCCTGGTGGAGATCAGCAGGTGAACGCTGCCGGCGGAGCTCAGGGCCCTCGTGGAGCCCAAGGCGCCGCGGGTGGAGGCCAGGCCGGCAATGCCAACGCGCTGGCTCAACTCAAAAACCTTTATCACGGCGCTAACGAGCAGCAGCTAGCCACCGCCGACAAACAGGATGTTCAAAAAGCCGAGCAGCTCGTCGGACCCCGCCCCGGCCAGGAAGCTGCCGGTCAGGCCGGCGGAGCTGACGCGGCTGGTGGTGCTGATGCCGCTGGTGGTGCTCAACAGGCTGGCGACGCGGCTCCCGCTCCGGAGGCCGGCGGAGCTCAGCAGGCGGGAGACCAACCGGAATTTGGTAAGGGCGTGTCCAGTGCTCTCGACAACCTCGGCATTGACGGTAAGGATGACAAAGACACCAAGGCTGGTGAGGCTGGAGCAGCGACCTCCGGAGCTGGCCAGGTAGCCCAGCCCGAGCAAGCTCAGGCGCCCGCTGACCAGACGGTCAACGCCGCCAACGAGTCCTCCGAAGTCAAGACCCAGGCCTAACTTCCCGCAAACAGCACTCTCGCAACGAAAGCCTCCGGTTATCCCGGAGGCTTTTTTCGTCTCCTCCTCCCCTTCAAAGCCAGAAAGGTGGATCGCGTGGGTCTGGCAATGAATCTGTAACACGAGAGCCGAAGCGGGATGAGATGATGAGCTCATGAATATTGGTGTCCCGCGCTTCCAACCCGCATCGTCCTTCTCGTCCGTCCGCTCCGCTCATCATCATCACGAGCATAACGCGGGTGAAGAGCCCGCCTACAACGAGCCTTCCATCCCTTCGGACAAGCTAGACCCGTCGGTCAACAGGGACCGCCTGCTCAACGACTTCCTCGAACTCGTGCAGGTCCCCGGCGCCAGCCGCAAGGAGCGTCAGATCGCCGACAAGATCAAGTCTGAGCTCGCGGAGATGGGACTGGAAGCCCACGAGGATGACGCCGGGAAGAAGATCGGTGGCAACGCGGGCAATCTGATCGTCAACATCAAGGGGAATGTCGAAGGCGCTCCCACCCTTCTGTTCGCCGCTCATATGGACACCGTCCCTCTCGCTGTGGGCGTGAAACCTCAGATCAAAGACGGCTATGTCATCAGCGACGGGACCACCGCACTGGGTGGCGATAACCGCGCTGGAGTGGCGGAGATTCTCGAGGCCGTGCGTGAGGTGCGGGAGCTGAACCTCCCCCACGGCGACCTGCAACTTCTCTTCTCCGTGGCCGAAGAAGAAGGGCTTCTGGGAGCACAAGCCCTCGACCCCAAGCTTCTCAAAGCGGACTATGGATTCGCCGTGGACGTTTTCGAGGCTAACCAGTTGTACACCCAGGGTCGTCATTTTCTGATCAACGGTGAACAGCCGGAGATCGACCTGACCAAGATTACCCACGACGACATCCACGCCGCTCGTGAAGCCGCAAAGCACGCTCCGGTCGTCCCTCCCGAGCATCTCCGTCTGACTGAAAACGAGAAAAAGATCTTTGGGCTGGCCACCGACGCCATGCAGGACCTTGGCTTCCAGCCCGAGTTCCGCCGCATCGAGTGGGCTGGAACCGACGCCATCGCCCTACGCAAGCACGGACTCAACGCTATTAGCCTTGGTGCTGGCGAGGACAATCCTCACACTCGGCAGGAGCGTGTCGAAATCGCCGATCTCGAGCGCAGCACCCAGTTGATCCGTTCTCTTATCGCCAACGCGGCCGAACAGGGGACTCCGAAGTCCGCCTAAACATAGTATAATGGCCGCGATGAAGCGACCGTCCGTCTCCTTTCTCCAGCACAGCCTGCCCCCTCTGGTGGCGGGTCTGCTGCTTTTCGCGGCGGGATGGACGACCAATGCGAAAGCGGCCACACCGGAGCCGCCTAGTCAGCTCGTCTTGTCACCTTGGCCGGTGGAGGTCACCCTTCTCAAAGGCTCCTCTCCCCTACCGCGGTCCGAGCGCTGGACACTCACAGCTCCGGTTTCCCTTGAACTTCACCGCGAGGGATGGCCCAGCAAAGCGGTGCGAATCGAAGGCAAAGAAGGTGTCACGGCCCTACGTTTGCCGGCACCTCGAGCTACTCTGTCCGTATCGGTCATCGACGACGATCAGGTTGAAGTCGAGTTTCTCGCTCTGCCCAAGAAAACCAAGGTCGTCTCTAGCCAGGGACAAGCCAGATTAGAAGCAGGCCCCCACGAACTTCTGGTCAGCGCTCAAGGTTATCTTCCCAAACGACTCTCCGTCGAGCTCAATCCGGGAGAACTCAAAAAGGTGGCGGTGGCACTCGATCCGATCCCGGGCCTTCCCCACGGATTCTCGCCCCCGAGCGAGATATCGTCATATCCCAGCACACCCTCAGGAGCCTTACCATCCTCAGGAGCCAGATGGGTCCCTCCTCCCGCGACCGCGCCTCCGGCTTGGACTCCTCCTCCGGTCTCACCACTTCCTCGTTTCACGCCCGTACCTCCGGCACCCCGAGTGGGAACACCGAACCCCCAACCGATGTTTACTCCCATAGGAAATTAGGAGAGTCTCATTGTCCACTACGATCAGTCGAACATTTCTGACTTTATTTCTCGCCCTGGGCCTGGCGAACTCCGCGGTCCTCGCCCAAGGGCCTGTCGCAGCGAATAAGCTCCTTTTGTTGGTAGCCGGACCGTCTGGAGACCGCATCGATCCCCAGGAGAAGGCGGTCGTGGATCATCTCAACGGTCTGCGGAAAGAGTACGATTTCTCACAGCTTCAGATGGGAACCATGCACTACGACCGACCCCAGGAAGCGGCGCTTCTCACCCAAGTCCTGGGTTTCTCCCCCCAAAAAGGGATCACGGTCGGATTAGTCCAGCTCTCCGATCAGGGAATTCCCACCCGAACTCTTTATAAAGTGGAATCGGTGAACCAGACGAAACTTCTGGCCGCTCAGAACGACCTGCTTTCGCGCTGGTCCCATACCACCGGACAACCCCTTCCGGTCGAACTGCGTCCAAAGGTCAGCACGCCGCCCACCTCACCTCCGGTTGCTCAACCTCAACCCCAGAATCAGCCCGTGACGGGTGGAACCATCTACACTGAGGAAGGCATCCGCTATGTCATAGGCACGCTCGACGACGAGGTCGCCGCCATGTGGGCCCAACTGCGCAACGCTCCGTTGCGAGAAGACGGCAACGACGTGACTTTAAGGGAAGAGACGAAAGCTCTCTCTGAAGCGACCGCCGCACTACGAGCCAAATCCCAATCCGGAGTCATCTTACCTTTAGAGGAAGTCCTCGCCGTGGCCCGAGCGGGCAGAGCATGGACTGCCGCCGAGCCTCAGTATTTTCTCCCTGTGCCGCTACGCCAAGAGGTCAAACTCTTGACAGAGCTGCTTCGAATGATCGACGAGATCGCGGCCCAGGGGACCAAACGGTAAGACGCCCATTCAGACAGTGAAGAAATAACGCACGAGATGGAAAAAGAGCGGGGCTGAAAAACAGACCGAGTCGATTCGGTCTAGAATTCCACCGTGCCCCTCGATCAAGGTACCGAAATCCTTGATGCCCCGGTCGCGCTTGATGGCCGACATCGTCAGTCCTCCGGCGAACCCGGCGAGCGCGATAACCAGCGCCATAAGCCATGCTTGAAGTGGGTTGAAAGGGGTGGCCCACCAGAGACCCATGCCCACCAAGGTGGCGCTGGCCACGCCACCGACAAAGCCCTCCACTGTCTTATTGGGGCTGATCGTCGGGGCAATGGCATGCTTTCCGGTAGTCTTCCCCCACACGTACTGCAGAACGTCGGAGATCTGCACGACCAGCACCAGGAAAAGCAGAAGCTTGGCGTTCTCACCCTCGTAGCCCGGAATTTTCAAGGTCAGAATCGCGGGTGCGTGAGACAAGCAGTAGACGCAGACCATCAAGGCCCACTGCAATTTGGCAGTACGCTCTAAGAACTGCTCGGGATCGCCATGAGAGGCGTTAAGAGTCGGTATGAAGAGGAAGGCATAGACGGGTAGTAGCAGAGCGAACATCCCATACCAGTCGATCCAGATCAACAGGTATTGCAACGGAGTCAGGACCATGAAAGCCAGCCGACGAGACTTGCGATCGCCGTTATGCTTGGCATTGAGATTGACGAACTCTTTGAGGGCTCCTAAAGAAAGCAGCGTGAAGAGTCCCACGGTCGCGGTCAGACCGCCGAAGTTGGCCACCGCGAAGACCCCAACCATGACCCACCAGGCCTTGATCCTGGCGTTCATGTTGTCGATGGTGGCTTGTCCCTTCTCGCTTTTCACCCGGACTTTCAGGATCGCCCCGATGAGGGAAGCCAACACCAGAAAGCCGGTGATCCCGTAATAAAGATAGAGTAGCTCTTTGTCCTGCACGAAACGCCCTCCCGGAGGTGATCTGTAAAGTCCGGGATTCCTAATCATCGAGGCATCCCCTTTCGGCCCAGTCTCCTTCCCACGCGGTGACGTGCATAGCCATGGGCACGCTGACCCGCCAATGGCCCACGAACCAGTCGGTCCAGAACGGCTCACCTTGGTCGCCTACAACAAAGTCGGCGTAGAAACCCCATGGGCGGCAAGGACAGAGATGAAGTCGTCGAATTCCGGTGTTTAGGAGATATGTTATGGCGTTGCACCCGGTTTCGTACTTAGTCGATAGCTATTATGCTTCCGTGAGATTTCCCATCGTCATTCAAGACCGAATTCTCCCCAACGGCAATTTTGAACGACCCGACCACCTCGATTTTCAGGGCGTTGAGAATCAGGGGCGACCCGTTCCCACGCTGCATCGACGACTGGAGTTCAAGGACGACGGCACCTGTACCGTGCGCCAGGGCAACAAAGGGACTCCGCGTTGCTACCGCATCGCGGGGGTACGGCTCTGTGGTTACAACGCGACAGATGAGATGCTCTTCGTGCACGCGCGAGAGACCCTCCAGATCGATCTCAAAAGCCGCTCTTCGCCTCTGATTCTCCAATACGTGGGTATAGCCGGCTGGTCGGGGAGCGGGAGGGGCGGCACCTATGGGAAACCCTACTATCTCGTGCCGCTAGCCGAGGCGATCGCCAGCGCGGCTCAGGTCAAACTGCTCCCCCAGACTTCACGCCTGAGCTGGAGCGGGGCCCGCTTTAGCCTGGTGTCACCTTAGCGCGAGAACCGATCAATGGGTTCGAATCTTGCGTGTCTCGAGAGGCAACTTGCCCGGCAGACTAGGTGTCGGTCTCGTGGGGTTGTCCGACGTCGCTGGCAGAGTGGCCGGAGGTGGCTCCGGTTGGCATCCCGCGATGAGGAGGATACTTCCAAGAAGAAGAGCCATCGAAAGCTTCAGAAAAGAGGTTCTAGAATACATCGCCTCGGATTTCTCGAGAAATAAGGCCAGACCCTCGCAAGTTGAGCGACCCTAAAGCCAGAGCAGGACGCGTGAAACGGGAGACAAAGCCGAAGTGATGAAGAAAATCGTATTGGTCGGAGCGGGTAGCGCTCAGTTCGGCTACGGCACCCTGGGCGAGGTCTTTTCTAGTCCCGTTCTGCGGGAATCCGAGGTGGTGCTCCTAGACATCAACGCTAAAGCCTTAAAGACGGTGGAAGAGACCGCGCGCGCTTACATCGACTCGCACGACATTCCCACCAGGCTGAGCGCCACCACGGACCGCCAGCAGGCCCTGCGGGGCGCCGACTTTGTAATCATCTCGATCGAAGTGGGAGACCGCTTCGCCCTTTGGGACGTGGATCGGACGGTTCCTCAGCAGTACGGCATCCGACAGGTATTCGGAGAGAACGGCGGCCCGGGCGGGCTGTTTCATTCCTTGCGGATCATTCCGCCCATCCTGGAAATCTGCCGGGACGTGCTGGCCATCTGCCCGGAAGCCTGGGTGTTCAACTATTCCAATCCGATGAGTCGCATCGGGACCACCCTTCATCAGGAGCTGCCCGACCTGCGACTGGTCGGCCTTTGCCACGAGGTAGCCTCGCTCGAACGCTACCTGCCGGGTATCCTGGAGACGCCGTACGACAGTTTGAGCGTCACGGCGGGTGGACTCAACCATTTCTCCTGTCTTCTCCAGGTTCGCTACGCTGATGGCCGCGACGCCTACCCCGACCTGCGAGAGAAGACGGCGTCCTATCTTGCTCACGTGCCTGGCGCCAGCGACTACTTGAGGTACTACAGCCAGACCGGAAAGTTCGTGCAGACCGAGGGGGTCACCAAGATCGACGCCTCGGTGATGCGGTCAGGCCGGGAGTGGGTGGAGCGCACTCTGTTCCGCTTCTTCCTGGAGACCTACGATCTGCTGCCTATCACCAGCGACAGCCATTTCGGTGAGTACCTTCCGTGGGCCTACGACATGGTCGATCATCGCGGAATCCTGGACTTTTATCATTACTACCGCTTGGTCCTCGCCAATGCCGAGCCGCGCATAGAACACGGTACGCGCGAAAGGGTCGTCCCGATTATGGAGGCGTTATCCGGAGGAGCTCCTATCCGTGAAGCGGCCTTGAACATCCCCAACCGGCGATACGTGCGAGAGCTTCCCGACGGTCTTTGCGTCGAGGTGCCCGCGCGGATTAGCGATTCGGGAGTGGAAGGGCAGGCGTTGGAGCCCTTGCCTAAGGCGTTCGCCGCGCTTCTGCAGAATCAGGTCGGCGTGCACGAGATGACGGCCGAGGCCGTTCGATCGAAATCGCGCAAGACGGTCGTGCGGGCTCTGCTAGCCGATCCCGTCGTGGATAGGGTACGCGGTCTGCCGGAGATGGTGGACTTGATGGTCCGAATTCAGAGCCCGTATCTTGACTATTTGCAGTAAACTCTGACTCTAGCTGAGAGGTGTGACATGGATGTAGGCAGCTTCGCCGCGCTGCGGGTACTCGAGGTGCGAGACGACGGAAGCACTCTGGCCTGGGCGGGTAAGAGTCTCTTCTTGCCGCGTTCTGAAGAGGTTGGGCGGCTTATGCGAAACTCCGTGGTGGTCGTTTTCATCGGTCTTGATCGCTACGAAAGACCTTACGCCTCCATGCGGCTAGAAGCGTTTCTTCAGCACGATCCTTCGGCCCTGGCCGAGGGCCAACGGGTGGAACTTCTCGTCATCAACGAGACCGATCTCGGTTTCAAGTGCATCGTGGACCACGAACACCTGGGGATGCTGTATCACAACGAGGTCTTCCAACCCCTGAAATATGGTTCGGAAGTCTCCGGGTACGTCAAGAAGATCCGCCCCGACGGAAAAGTCGACCTTATTCTGGGAGCCATCGGACATAAGGGATCCGATGAGCTCGGCCACCGGATCCTGAGCAAGCTTCAACTCTCCGGCGGGTTTCTGGACATCACAGATAAGTCTGAGCCGGAACGAATCCACGACCTGTTCGGTGTGAGTAAGAAAAAGTTCAAAGCCGCCGTCGGCACCCTCTACAAGAACCGTCAGATCGTCCTACGGGAGAACGGAATCGAGCTGGCGGCCCAAGCCGGGGATAGGCACTAAGCAAAATGAGACGTATCCATCTGGCGTAAGCCTATTGGCTCCGCCCCGGGCCAAAGACAACTTGGAGACGACCCGAGACATCGACTGTCCCCGCGGCGATGTTGTTGGGGTAGCTACCCGGGTCCGCGTCGTTGGGGTTGACCAATCCGACGAAATCGTACTGTATGTAAGCCGAGCCGCCGGTCGGGGAGATCTGGAAGTTTGAAATCTTGATAGAGCCAACTCCGTCGAGGTTGTTGGAGAGCCAAGTTTTGTCAGGGTCCACAGCGAGGCCCGAGGTGAACAGGGCGGCGGCTTTATGGCCGCTTCGGGTGCCGTGCTGGAAATAAGTACCGTCAGTCACGTTTTGAGCACCCGCGGCGACTGACAATTGCAGAAAATCGACCTGGTCTCCATATTTGTGTGAAATGGAAAAAGTAAGAACGTTATTGGTGGGGTTATTCCTGCTGAGAATACCTCTTACAAGAATGGGAGGCTCGTTGAAGATTTCCGCGGGTCCATTATAGGCTCCACGCTTTGTGAAGTTAGAAATGTCGAGAGTTCCCTGGGTAAGTAGGTGAGAGACACCAGCATTGAGAGCTCCTCCCGGAGGGGGGCCTAGGTCTTCTCCAAACTCTTGATCAGCGGTGACTGGGCCAGCATAGCTCGAGCCGGAGATCTGCTCGATACTGCTTCCACAGCCCATCAGGGTCAAGAGAAAAACCAGTGCGACCTTGGGCAGGGTCATTTTTAGCGCGCGTCTAGTTAGAAACTTCAATTCAACCTCCATCGAGATGGCTCTCCAGCGGAAAGCTTCGTTTGCTCTTCATACGCCCAGACTCACCCTAGCCTGATTGAGTTCCACAAACTCTCCAATCAATCCTGAGCGGTCCACATCATCTGGTCGTTAGACCAGCCTTCACTGCCCACGCCGTGATGGCAGTGGAAAAGTCCGATCGGGTCGTACTTGCGCTTGATAGCTAACAGGCGAGGATAGTTGTCGCCCCAGAACGTCTTCTGCCAGTCTTTCTCGAAGTAGTCCGCCTCATTGACGTAGGCTCCCGAGTTCGGGCAGGCCTCCCTCAAGATCCGCATGGCGGTCTCAATCCTGGCTATTCGCTCTTGGGCCTCTCCGGGCACCGGTGTTCCGGTGTATCCGCTGGCCAAAATCGCAAGTCCCGCGGCCTTAAGCGCGGCCGGGTTCATCGAGGTGTCAGCCTGCCTTCGCAGCGCCTCGCCGGAGGCGCCCGACAGACCTTTGTTCATGTGCATCCCGACGGGCCAATGGCGGGAGGCTTGATACAGAAAGTCGGGTTGGGCCAAAGCTTCCAACGGAATCCAACGGGATTGGTAGGTGTACCAATATTTACCGATCTCCGCCTGATTGCCGGCCCACCAGTAGCGCTTGGAATCGGTCGGGTCGGCGATGATATTCTCGGGGTGATGCTTCTTCCAATACTCGGGATCCCACATGTCGCGGGCTGGAATGGCGAGGAGCGAAAGCTGGTGCCCCCAGGGCGCCCAGATCTTCTCAGCCTGGGACTGACTTATCCCCTGGAAGGTCATGGCTATCTCGATCGTATTCTTCGGCGTGATCTCAAACTGCTCACCCCAATGTTCGTTGTTTAACTTCTCCCGATAGAACTGACAAAAGCGCTCCACTAGAGTACGAAACTCTTCATCGTTTGACGCGCTGAGCGCGCCGGTGACCGCGCCGAAGGTCGACGGTAAGGGATGGGTCAACAAAGTTAGCCGGGTGACCACGCCGTAAGTGCTAGCTCCCCCACCGCGCAACGCCCAAAAAAGATCCGAGTGTTGGAACGCGTTGGCAATGAGCACCTTACCGTCGGAGGTGACAATCTCGGCCTCTAACATTCCGGCGGCCCCGGTGCCAAACTTTTTGGAGAAGCTACCGAAACCGCCCCCTTGAGGAAACCCTCCGGCCGCTCCGACGGAGGCACAGCCGCCTCCCTGAACGTAGCGGTTGTTTTTCGTGGTCGCCACCGTATACGCTTCCAGCCAGCGGGCGCCGGCCTGAACGGAGACGGCCGAGGTCGGAGGGTGATCCGCGGGAGCTCCGGCGGGACGAAAGGATTCATGGAAGGTGACTTCACGCATCGGATGAGTCCAGATCAACAGGGCGTCCTGTCCGCTCGAGCGCCCCAGGTAGTCATGGCCCGCACCTTTGATGACGACCCGCAGATGGTGGCCCCGCGCGAAGTTCACGGCCGCCACAACATCAGCCGTGGACTCAGCCGCCACGGCATAGACGCTGGGCCGGCTTTCCCAAGCGTTGGTCCAACCCGCGGATTGGGTGGCGCCCGCATGCTCTTGCAGAAGGAAAGGATTGTCCAAAGTCGAGACTCTCGAAGGACGCAGCAGTCGCCCCTCGACCTGTCGCTCCAGCTGGCTCCACTCCGCGTCCGACGGCCAGCCGACCTCGCCCGGCCTCGGATGACTTCGGATGAGGCCCGAGGAGACACTTTCGGCACGAGCCGGCAGATGTCGAGCTAAAGGAAGTAGGGCTAGTCCTTGAAGGAAGGTACGGCGTTTCATGCCAGTGGGTTCGGATCGGACCCAGATCGGCCTGCGGATGAGTTGGCGGGTACAATTCGAGCTCTCGCCGAAAAGTGCGTGACTCGAGGTGGAAGAGGAAATGATGAGACTTCGCCGTTGGAACTCTGTTCTCTTGGCTACTTTATTTTTGTTGCTCACCCCCGGATGGAGTCAAGAAATTCCCCTCGTCGATGTCCTGCCGGAGACGAAAGAGAGGGTGGCCGATCTGTGGGGGAATGAGCTTCGCCTCTACTTTGACCTTCCCGACAACTTTCTTGTCTTCACCGACACTGCGCGTAGCGTCCGCAGCCAGGTGACCTTCGGCCTCAACGAGCGTAACGACCTGATGTTAGCCTACCTAAGAGCTAGCAACGTGGCCACGACACTTAAGAGTGATGGTCAGAAGGACTCGGGGGTCGCGATCACGCTGCGAGGAAAAAACGTCGACTTCAAGGTCGCTCGGCGTGAGGGTCGTTCCTGGGTGGTACTCTACGTCGACAATGGCGAGGGTCATCAGGCGCGTTTCGCCGTCCCTCAGGCTTGGGAGATCAAGGACCCGAAGCTTAAGGAGCTGATCGACATCAAACAGGGCTTTGAGCGTTTGATGCTCAAAGCAGCGCTCTAGGAGACTACTTCGACAGCCTCCTGGCCTTCGAGGATCAATCCTCGGTGGAAAATTCCGCTGCATATCGAGGATGCAGGAGGGGGGGTGTTTTTTTCTTTTGTAGAAATTCTCTCACATGGCGCGCAACAAGAAAAAAACCGATCTTAAGGGCTGTTTGCTTCTAGCAATGCTGGTGTTGGGGGGATTTTTTCTTCTCAACCGACTACTTTTTATGGCCTCCGCTCCCGGAGTCATCACCTCGGTCTCTGCCGTCAACCACCAAGACTCGGGGCGCTATCGAGATGATGTGAGAATAGTGCGTTACACCTATTCGGTCGGGGAAAAGACCTATAAGGGCAGTTGCACGGTCAGTGAAATCTACGATGTCGCGGCCACTATGCCCGTGACAGTGAAGTACTGGAGGTTCAAACGTTCGGTTTCCACACTTTCCGAATGGCGCCTGCCCAGGTACAAGCAGTACACGTTCCGCGCCGAGATGTACAGATGGGCCATGGAGTACTTTATCTTTCCCACTGTGGCCATGGTGATAGCCGCGGTCTTCGGTCTTCCGATGCGGCGTAAGAACAAGAAGTAAAAAAGGGAGGGGAGCAAAGGTATGGCACTCTTTGGAATGTCGACAGGTCCTATGAACTGACCGCGGCCGCCGAGGTCAGAGGCACCAAGTTTGACCCCAAGGTGACTAAGTGGCTCGTCAGATCGAAGTAAGGTAACTGTGGAATATGGGAACCCAAGAGTGGATCTCGGCCGTTAGAGTGGGCGATGGGTCTCTTCATCGCGAAAAAGAACAGGGATACTCTCTCCACTCCGGACGCGACGAATCGGAGTTCTGGTCACGTACTTCGCCCGACCCAAGACAGAGCCGTCCTCGAGGAGGACTCGATAGACGATGTCTGTTTGAGTTTGCCCCTTGGCGGCATCCTTACTCTCAGCCGAGACGACCTCGCCGGTGACAACTCTACCCTCCCGAAAAAGTGCTCTCGTAACGAGAATTTCCCGGCAAGCGCTAACTCCAAAAAATCCTGCTATGCCCATGCCGCTCGCGATCATAAGAAATACCCATCCTTGAGAGCTTTGGTCATCACCCCAAAGCTTTCCAGGGATGCCAAGCCGAGCTTGCGAGGGCCGAGTGGGAAGGTACACCACGGGTACAGGAGCCTGGGACGATAGGTTCTGGCCTTCGAAAATCTTGATTGAGCCATCGGTGCGAGACCAAGAAATTCCATCCACGGTGTAGCTATACGCCACTCTGTAAAAGGAGCCGCTCTTGGTACTGTACCGCTCGGTGGAGACCACCTGGCCGTTGACTCTTTTCCCCGAGGAATTCAACCTCTTCGCCAGTAGATATTCTCGCCCGAAAACCAGCACCAGCACGAACATCATGAAGCCCAGGAGACCCATGACCCCAGCGAGCCAATAGGGGTTCGGCAAAAAAAGAGTCGCTCGCTTCTTGCGACCTGCGAGATAAGACTCATTACTCTCAAGAAGAGGGCGCGGCTCGCTCATCTGGAGATCTTAGCTCTTATGTGCACTCTCCCTTTCTGGCCCATCCAGTCAGAGACTTCAACGCTGGTCAGAGTTGAACCGAAGCAGTGATGGAGCCGATTCGTCGTTGGATTCCCGCGGAACGCTTCGGCGAGGATGGATTCACAACCCGTAGTCGGTTCGGGGAGCATGCTGTCGGACCCATGCTTCATCTTCTTTCGGCCAACGTTTGAGTGTCCCGCTTAGACCTCCCAAGCCCCTTTCGCGATGCGCACGGTAGTTCTCCACACTATGAAACACCGTGGGCGAGTCGTTCCAGAACGAGCCGGTCTGCCAGGGATCGAGAATCATCACAGTTTGTCCCTTTTTGTCCTCCAGGACCACTAAGTTGTGCGCGAAGTGCTCGGCTTCGGTTTGCCCCTGGCGCTGAGCGGCTTCTCCCAGCACACTTTCTTTCTTCTCCTGTGCCCATCCGTAGATGCGCGGAACCAGGTCGGGAAGTTTGCCAGACTCCTTTTGGTCCATCAGGGCGTTGTAGATATCTTGAGCGTAGAAAAGGCAGATCTGCTCCTTCTTTCCTTTGGCCATGCGACCCGTGGCGACCAGAGTATAGATGGCCTCGGCCCACTCTTTCTGGTCCCGTAGGCTGACTCCGGATCTGTCATCGAAAATGCGACCCGAGGTGCCCTTCATCGTCTCGTTGTTGGCGAGAGTTCCCTGGAAGCGCGCCTGCAGTCGCCCGCCAGCGTTGCCGTTTCTGGTGAACTCCCGCAGCCTCAAGACATCCGGGTCAAGCCCGTCGGAAGCCGGCTGGAACCGATCTAGAGGGAGTTGATCGACTAACTCGAGGGCCCCATTGTTGACTGATTGAGCCGGAGCAGTAACGGAGCCGATGAATCCGTTGGGTGTTGGCGAGGTTAAAGTGATCATACCCGGACTTTACGTCATCCCCGCGCCGCGCTCAGTGACGACTGTCACCGAGCGATCTAGGGAGTTCGCTCGATCAAACCCTGGACACTATTGAGCGCGGGGAAATTAGGTTCAAGCCCGACATCGGAGTGATGCTCTCCCGAGCAGGCGACAAAAAAGTAGTCGGGCTTCTTCTCCGCGTTGTATGGAGCATCCACACCTACGGATAAGGTGTAGTTTGGAGTGTTCGCGGCGGGGCATTTCGGCTGCTTGACCAGGTAGTCTGGGCTAAGCTCTTCCAGCCTGCCGGGGAATTTGCCTTGATGGTCGGCGGCATAGGCTGTCAAGGCGATTCCGATGTTCTTGAGTTGGGTTCGGCAGGTGAGAAGATTGTCGCCCGCCCGGGCACGCAGGTAGTTGGGCAGGATGAAATAGGCTGCCAAACCAATCAGCGCTACGGCATAGAAGGCCAAGCGGAAGAGGGTGCCATGGCGTTTAGGTGCGGGATTATCGGTGCTCTGCATTGCCCGACCGATTCGTGATTCGCGAGCGACTTCCCGGTCGAAGACGTTCTTGCGGCCATTTTGGATAACCAGGCGACTCAACTCTCTAGGCCTGCCCCAGACTTGTCGGCCTCGACCCATTACAAACTGTTAACACTATAACCGGTGGTTTGCCTCAAGAAGATCCAGAAGTCACCTAACGTCGCAGGAGCGCAGCGGCATCAATCCGGCTTCGGCCGGGCTCGTGGGAGCTCGCACCCCGGAGGGCACGTAGTACCTCTAGAGAGCACGAACAGAAAGAAGAAAGGAGGCAGTCCCATGCGCTTACGTCCGCGTGACTGCACTCCCGGAGGCAGTGGTCATCCTCGCAGCAACGATGATGACCGCCGGGCTTATCCTAGCATACGTGTTAAGGTAAGCACCAGGGGTCCTGGGGCGGAGCTTCGGCTCCGTCCCCTCTCATTCCTTAGCGTCTTCCCAGCTGGGGCCGCTGCCGATACTGACCACCAGTGGCACTTTGAGGTGCCAGGCGTTCTCCATCTCGTGGCGTACGAGTTCCGCCATCTCGGGGATCTCCTCGGTGGGGCATTCGAAGATCAGCTCGTCGTGGATCTGTAAGAGCATCCGACTGGCCACGCCACGCTCTTTCATCTTCTTGTCAATACTAACCATCACCGCTTTGCAGATGTCGGCGGCCGAGCCTTGAACCGGTGTGTTGACCGCCATCCGCTCTCCCGCCTGCATGACGGCGAAGTTCTTGGAGAAGAGCTCGGGGATAAAGCGGGTGCGTCCCGCGAGCGTCATCACCTTTCCCGTCACCCGAGCCATCTCCATGATGTTGTCGAGCCAGGCTCGCACTCCGCTGTAGGCCTCGAAGTATTTGGCGATGATGGCCTCGGCTTCTTTTTTGGTCAGTCCCAGGTTCTGAGCCAGGGCGTTGGCTCCCTGACCGTAGATGGTGGCGAAGTTGACGGTCTTGGCCGTCTCGCGCTCGCTCTTACTCACTTCTTCGGGGGCTTTGTCGAAAATCTCGCCGGCGGTGCGCCGGTGAACGTCGAGATTGCGAGCGAAGGCGTCGACAAGGGAGGGGTCTCCGCACAGGTGAGCCATGATGCGAAGCTCGATCTGGGACCAGTCAGCCACCAGCAGTTGGCAGCCTGGTTTGGGTTGAAACAGCTGGCGAATCCGCTTGCCTTCCTCGGTTCGCACGGGAGTGCGTTGCAGGTCCGGCTCGGAGGTGATCAGGCGCCCCGTGGTGCTGACCGTCTGGCCGAAAGTGGTGTGAACCCGGCCGGTGCGGGGATGGATGTCTCGGAGCAGCACGTCGACGTAAGTGGTGATCAGCTTCTCGAATTTGCGATACTCCAACAAGGTTCGACAGATCTCGTGGTCCTTGGCCAACTTCTCCAAGACCTCGGCGTCGGTGGAATAGCCGGTCTTAGTTTTCTTCAAGACGGGCAGCTTGAGGTCTTCGAACAAGACCTCGGCCAACTGCTTGGGGCTGCCCACGTTGAACTCTCGCCCCGCCATGGCGAAGATGGAAGCCTGCAGCGCCGCGAGCTTCTCGCGAAATTCCACCGACAACGCTTCCAAGCCCGCCTTGTCGACAAAGATCCCCTCCACTTCCATAGCGGCGAGCACTTTGGACAGAACAACCTCGTCAGTGCAGATCGACTCGATCTCAAGCTCTCGAACCTCGGGTAATAAAGCTTGGTAGAGCTCGGCCACAGCGCGCGCTGTGGCCGCCGAAAACGCGGCCAGGTCATGTTCTGCGACCTCCGACAGAGGCCGGTAGCTCTTCCCTTTGCCGACCAGCTCCTCAAGTTTGGGTAAGACCCGCTGAAGGCGAAGCTTGGCCACCTTCTCCAAGTCGTGGGGCATCCCCTTAGCGGGATCGACCAGATACGAGGTGGTTTGGGTATCGCGGAAGGTCGCGTTCGAAGTGAAACCGTGCTGTAGGAAGAATCGAAAGAACGCCTTCACGTCATGGGCGATAAGCTCTCCCGAATAGGAAGCGAAGAACTCCGACCAGGCCGTCTTCCAATCGTCACCGACAAAGGGAGCGTAGACCACCTCTCCCCTATCGCCTTGCGCCAAAGCCAGCCCTACCGTGTCGAACTCGAAAAACTTCGGCTCGGCCATCAGGTGGACGCCGTAGGATGCGGATCGCAAGTCGGCAAGCTCGCTGGGCAAGGTCAGGACACGCAAAGACTCCACCGCGGCGTCGGCGCTGGCCTGGTCTTTCTCTCCGGCCTTCAAAAGACTGAAAAACTCCAATTCGGAGAAAAGCTCGTTGAGGACGCTCTGGTCAGGACTTTGATAAGCGAAGTCGTTCCAGTCGATCGGCAGGTTCACGTCGCTGTCGAGCTGGGCTAGACGGCGGCTCAAAAGCGCCGCCTCTCGGTGCTCGGTGATCAAGTTCCCCGCCTTGCCCTTGATCTTGTCCAGATTTTTCAAGATTCCGTCCAGGCTTCCGTACTCTTCCAAGAGCTTCGAGGCGGTCTTTCCCCCGATCCCTGGGACGCCCGGAATGTTGTCGATCTTGTCTCCGCAGAGCGCCTGGTAGTCCACGAAAAGATGAGGCGGAACACCGAACTTCTTGCGCACAAGTTCCGCGTCGTAGGTCAACTCACGCATCCCGTCATACATGGTGACGTTCGCGTTGATCAGTTGGGAAAAATCTTTGTCGGCCGAGACGATCACCACCTGATAGCCGGCGGCCTCGGCCTTCTTGGCGATAGTGGCGATGACATCATCGGCCTCGAAATCGGTGACTCGTAAAACCGGGAACTTGAAGGCCTCCACGGCACGGTCCACGAGACGTACCTGGCTGGTCAGGTCGCCCGGCATGGACTCTCGATTGGCTTTATAGTCGGCACTTTCTCGTTGGCGAAAGGAGCCGCCCGGGGGGTCGAAAACGACCGCGCCGAAGTCGGGCACCTTGCGCGAAAGCAACTTATTGAGCATATTGACGAAGCCAAACACCGCGTTGGTCGGTTGACCGGTCGAGGTGGAAAGATGGGCCGGTATGGCGTAGTAGGCCCGAAACAGCATGTTGCTTCCGTCGATCAATAGTAAGCGCTTCATCCGAGCCTCTTTCCACTTCAGGCGACGCTCCCTTCATGGCGGGACCCGGCGATGAGCACCGTTTTAGAGCTTGTCGACGTCTCCAAGATTTATCCGATGGGAGAGGTTGAGGTGAAAGCTCTCGACCACGTCAATCTCGCCGTTCGGCGCGGGGAGCTTCTGATGGTTTTGGGCCAGAGCGGCTCTGGCAAAAGCACGCTGCTCAACGTTCTGGGCGGAATGGATCGCCCGACCAGCGGAAAGGTAACCTTCACTCCTCCCGAGCCCGGGGCCAAGCCTATCGAGCTAGCCAGGGCGCGTGACGGCGTTCTGACCAAGTTTCGACGAAACTACGTCGGCTTTGTCTTCCAGTTCTTCAACCTGATCCCGACCCTAACAGCCCTGGAGAACGTTCAGGTGGCTACCGCGCTCAACTCTCGGCCCGGCCCTTTCACCGCCAAAACAGCCCTGGAGGTCGTCGGACTTAAGGATCGAGGCGACCACTTCCCATCGCAACTTTCCGGCGGTCAACAGCAGAGGGTCGCGATCGCTCGGGGACTAGCTTCCAATCCAGAGATTCTGCTCTGCGACGAGCCAACCGGAAACCTCGACTCGGAGACAGGTCGGCAAGTTCTTGACCTGTTGACTCAGGTCCATCGCGAGTTTGGGAAAACCGTTCTGATGATCACTCACAACCCAGAGTCGCTTTCCATCGCCGATCGGGTGGCGGAACTTTCCGACGGCCGGATCGTCAGCTTGAAAGAGCAGGCGTGACCTGGCAACTGCTCAAGAAACTGTGGAGGGATCTGTGGCAGCGTAAGGGCAGTCTGGGAGCCCTCTCTTTCGTCGGCTTGCTCGGGATCGCGTTTCTTCTCTCCTCCTTCGGAGTTTACTTCGATCTTCGCGATGCCCGCGACCACTTCTACCATGACTATGCCTTAGCCGACTTTCGCATCACGGTCAAAGCCGTTCCAGAGAATCTGGTCCGCGCGTTGGAGAAGGAGCCTGGAATCGAGCGTCTGGAGGGTGGAGTTTCCCTGGAGGCCCGAGTGGAGATCGACGGCTTCCCCGATCCGGTGCAGACCACCATGGTCGGGGTTCCGCGAAACGGTAAGGTCTTCAATAAGCTTCGTCCCCTGGGACAGCCGGAACTGCCACCTCTCGACGATGGGCAGGCGCTGGCTTCCTCGGCCTTTTACCGCGCCCACAATTTAGCGACCGGCTCTAGAATCCGGGCCATTCTCCTTGGCCAGCAGCAGACGGTCGAGATCGCCGGCGCGGTTCAGTCTCCAGAGTTCGTCTATGTGCTGGCTCCAGGCGGGTCGCTTGCTCCCGATCCGCTGCACACCGCGGTGCTGTTCGTTCCCTTGCGCCAGGTTCAAGAGGCCGGCGAATTGGAGAACTCCTACAACCAGCTTCTCGGCCGTTTCTCAAGCGACGTGAGAGGCAGACCTGAGCGGGAGAATGAGGTGCTACAAGCGTTGGAGAAACGTCTGCATCCTTACGGCGTGATCGAAGCCATTCCTCAATCGCAGTTTTTGAGCGTGCAGTTCTTGGAAAGCGACATCGTCGGTCTTAAGGTCAGTTCCTCCATCATGCCCACACTGTGCCTCATCATCGTCGCCGTGGTCCTCAACGTGGTGATCGGACGGTTGGTCGCCGGCCAGCGCACCGTTGTTGGCACTCTTAAAGCTCTGGGATACTCCTCGGCCTCGGTCACCATGCACTACATGGGCTTCGGTCTGGTTGTGGGCTTGATCGGCGCGGTCGGTGGAGTAACGGTCGGCTTGGTTCTGCAGGACGGTCTGCTTTCGATGTATCGGAAGGTGTATGAACTACCCATCAGTCAGCCTGGATTCTATCCCCAGTTGATCGCCATCTCGGTCGGACTTTCCCTGGGTTTCGCGCTCTTAGGTACCGCCTTCGGTGTACGAGCCGCGACGCGTCTAGCCCCGGCCGTGGCGATGCGACCTCCGCCTCCAGAGATGGGAGGGCGAATCCTGTTGGAACGCGGCCCGTTACGATATTTCTGGCAGATGCTCCCATTCGCCGGTAGGCTTATCCTGCGAGCCATCTTCCGCAATCCTTTCCGCAGCTGTGTCACTTTTGGCTCGGCTTTCGTGGCCACCACCATTATGGTGCAATCACTAGCCATGGGTGGCGCCATCGACGTTTTGATCGAGAGAGAGTTTCGTCACGCTCAACGTCAGGACGTGACGGTCAGCTTGCGCGAGCCGTTGCACCGAGTCGCCTTACGACGGGAGTTTGAACGTCTGCCGGGTGTAAAGCTGGTGGAAGGACACCTTCAGGTTCCGGCCACCCTGACAGCGCTCGGTTCAAATGGAGAGCGCTCTCGCCAGATCGTTCTCTCAGGGCTGCCTCACAACCCGGTCCTTGAGAATCCTCTCCGCTTGACTTCAGGCCTGACCGAGCGTCTAACACCCGAGCAGCAGGGGCTCTTTCTTTCCGATAAACTCGCCCGACTTTTGGGCGTGGGTGTGGGAGACCTAGTCGAGGTTTCACCGCGTCGCGGCACTCGAAGGGCTGTCCAGCTTCCGGTTGTGGGCTTGGTGGATACCTGGCTCGGTCTTGGAGCGTTTCTCAACATCGATGTCCTCTCTCGGACTATCGGAGAGCACGCCGTGGCCGACAAGATTCTGTTGCAGGTCGAGTCTGACGTGAGAGCGGACCTGGTTGCCTCGCTGGCTGAACGGCCTCAAGTGCTGGGTGTCACCTGGAGGTCAGACTCTCTGCACGAGATGGATAAGCTCATGCAGCAGAATCTAGGGGTCATGCTCACGGTGATCCTTGTCTTCTGCGGATTTCTGGCCTTTGGCGCGGTTCTCAATACCGCCATGGTAGCTCTAGCTGAACGCGAGCGCGAGGTGGGAACGCTTCGAGTTCTAGGCTATACGCCGCTGTCCGTGACGGCAATCTTCAGCGGAGAGAGCCTGCTTCTCAACTGTCTCGGCATCGTCTGGGGCTGGGGTGGCGGCGCGGCCTTAACCTATGCCATAACCTTCGCTTATGACACCGAGATCTTCCGACTCCCCTTTGTCTTCAATGCCGAGATCGTAGCCACTTCGACGGGTGTGATGCTGCTTTTTCTCACCGCTTCTCAGTCCGTTCTAGGTCTGATCGTGCGCCAACTGCCCTGGCTTGATGTCTTGAAGATTCGCGAGTAGCGGTCTGCCGGAAGTCCAGTTGTTCATTTCCAAGAGAAAAATCTAACGGTAGGAGCTGACTGGTCCACAATGATTCCAGCATCGACCTCTATCTTGGTAAAAATATATACTCAACTCAACCGGAGAATTCCATGCAAGTTTTAACGAATCCCAATATCAACTCTGGCACGGTCCTGCTACAGAAAAAGAGCGTATCCGCAGATAAGGTGGCTGCTCAGGCCGCTCCCTTGTCGGAGTCTTCCGAAGGTTCACGAGATAGTGTCTCTCTGGGCCAAAGTGACTCGACCCTCTCAACGAAGTTCGTGAGTACGAGTCACCGCGAAGTGCCTATAGGGCTTCTCACGACGGTAGGCGCTGTGGCGGGTGTCGCCGGTGGTATTGCTTCAGCAGTTTTGGGCGGAACAGCGGGCGTTGTGACCGGTGCTCTGACTCTAGGAATCGGTGGCGCGGCGTTCGGCTATGCTGGAGTTTCCCTAGGCTCGAGCGAGCCTAACAAGAAGGCTTCCGACTATCTGGCGGGCGCGGCAGTTTGGGGTGTCCTCGGTGCGGTAGCCGGCGCGGTGGCCGGACTCATCGGCGGTGTTGTTCCCGCGATAGGGGCTGGTGTTCTCGGTGGCGTTGGCGGTGTCGCTGCTGGAATGACCACCGGAATCGGTATCGAATCTTTAAGAGCAAAGGGATAGGCACTAGGGCTAGGGAGAACGACAAATCTATAAGGCGAAGCTAAAGCTCAAGGTGCCGTCTCGGCCAAGGCCAAAGCTTCGCTCACCATCATGTGGTATAAGGCCGGGTCTGCCAAACTTTCCGGCACGGAACTCTCCAGTAGTAAGGTCCGGCTTCCATCATCGTCGAGGCGGATGCGTAAGCGTGAAAACACGCATGAATCCGCGAGCTCAACCAGATAGGGGTCCAGATCGTCCCCGCCCTGAACCCTTCTGATGACGAACTCGACAGTCACGGCCTTGTCGTCTCCATAGAACTCGGGGTCGATCTCTCCATAGAAGAGCGAGACTTCATAAGCGCTTTCGATATCGAGGATCGTGATCGTCTCGTCGGACTCATTGAGAGTCAGGGAAAATTTCGTGACCCCCTGCTCGGCTAGCCAATCCTGGTAATCCTCATAAAGCTCCGCGAGTTCGGTCCCCATCTACTGTCCGCAGTTTGGCTTCCCATGAGACATTCCTGCACTAGTCCAGAATCGAAAAAGGAAGCCCGATGTGGCTCCTTTTTCGATTCTGGGCAGAGTAGGCCCGACTATGCCAAGACCCAGCTCGAATCCCAGGTTTTGCCCTGCGCGGCTGGCTTCAGCACTCCCGCGCCAGCACTCAATCCCTTCACCGGGGTGCAGTGCATCCCCGAGCCCGCGCCCCAAACTGGCTTGCGTCGGGCCTTGGGGCTGCGTCGAGTCCGCTGCGACTTCTTGCTCTTGGCACCGGTCTGAGCACGACGATTTCGGCGAGTGCGCCCCAGAGGACTCTTTTTCTTACGGCGGCTCTTCCCGGTGCGCGGGAGTCGCAATTCCCCACTGACCTCTCCGCCAAGCCCAACTTCGCCTCCGGCGACACCGACTAGTCCGCCCCCAGCCGTTCCGACCTCCGACTGTCCGTAGATCTTTTCTCTTGCCCAGTTGATCAATCTCCCGGTGGTCTCGGGTCCTAAACTTACCATTCCAGTTGCCATTTTTTTTGTCCGCCTTTCGTTATCTCTTGAAGGTAAGATACCATCAGAAACGGTGGCCCATTTCCGAGAAGGCCAGAAAATGTTTCCGAGATGTAAATACTCAGACAAAAAATATTGGACGACTATTCTTTCTCCCAGGCGCTCAATCGCTGTTCCACGCTGGAGGCATATCCCGCGCCGAAAAGATTGAGGTGAACAAGCATCGGATAAAGCTGATAGAGTGCCACTCGTTCAGCATGACCTGGTAGCAGTGGATAGTTCCGCTGGTAAGCGTGGAAAACGCCGGCCCCGAAACCTCCAAAGAGTCTCATCATGGCAAGATCTACTTCGCGATGGCCGGCATAGACCGACGGATCGATGAGGCAAGGCTCTCCCGACGGTCCCACTAGAAGATTTCCCGACCAGAGGTCGCCGTGCAGACGCGAGGGTGGCTCTTGTGGTAGGCGCGAGGGAAGCTCCTCGAAGAGGCGTTCGAATCGCCTGGTCCAGTCGGCGGGAGCGAGCCCGGAACAGCGAGCTTTCTCCACCAGCGGTCGAAGCCGTCGCTCCGCGTAGAATTCGGCCCAGGTTCGGCATGGCTCGTTGTTTTGAGGAAGTGACCCGATGAAATTGTCCCGCGTCCAACCGAACCGGCTTTCTTCCCGTCGATGTAGGGCTGCCAGTCCCTGGCCAAGGCGCTGGTCAAAGTCGACTCGAGGAGCTCCCGATCGCAGGAACTCTAAAGCCAGAAATTCGTCCGACCGGGCCAGAACCCGAGGTATCCTCAAACTCTCGGAATCTTCAAGCCAGAGCAGTCCAAGCGCCTCCGTTTCGAACATCCCCGAGATCGCGGGAACACGAATTTTCACGAAAACCTGGTGGCCGTCGTCGAGGGTGACCAGATAGGCCTGGCAGATGTCTCCCCCGGAGAGAGGCCGCGTCTCGCGCACCGTCGCGTCGAGCGCCTCCCCCAATCGACTCCGAAGAAGAAAGTTCACCGAGGGGTCAATCCATGGATGGAAACCAGGTGGTCCAACAGGCCCTGACAACTCGTGAAACACTGATCGAGCACTTCTTCAAATCCTGACTCTCCTCCGTAATAAGGATCCGGAACGCTACTCCCTTTCTCTGAAGTCGGGTCAAAGTCGCGCAACAAGAAAAGCTTGTCGGAGTAACTCCCCGGGGCCAAGGCTTGAAGGTTTCGAAGGTTGCTGGTATCCATGGCCAGGACGTAGTCAAAACGTTCAAAATCTTCGATTAGGAACTGCCTCGCCCGGCTGGGAAGCTCCACACCGCGCCTCAGTGCCGCTCGTGCCGATCGCCGGTCGGACGGCTCACCTACGTGATAGGCTGCCGTTCCGGCACTATCCACCGCGACCTGGTAGGACAACCCGTCCAGCTCAAGCAGATGGATCATGACCCCCTCGGCGGTGGGAGAACGACAGATGTTCCCAAGGCAAACAAAGCAAAGATTTAGCATGGGCTTTGACTTTCCGACCCGCTGGTTTTAGAACCTCTCGCGGAAGTATAGTTTCCCGGATCGCAGGCAGAATCTCCGGCGATCCGGGAAACCTGCACGTCATCATAGACACGAGTAGCGTAGAAAAGATTCGAACGAGAAATTCTTGACGAGAGTGAAGCCGAGAAAGTAGCCTGCGCCCATGGGAAGATGTCGGGCAAGGTTTGGGAGACGATGTTCCGCCTTCCTATTGGCCGCGTTTCTCGCCGGCTGCTCCCAACCGCTGACCGTCGAAGTCGTTCCCGTCGAGACGCGGCGCCTGGAAGTCAGCTTTTCCGAACGCGCCGAGACCGTTCTGCGCAAAGACTATCCCGTCAGCCTCCCTGTCTCGGGACGCATCGCGAGAATCGAGCTGGAGCCGGGAGATCGCGTGCGCCGAGGGGAACAACTGGTCGCCTTCGATCGACTACCGGTCAGCACCCAGGTTAGCGCCCAACAAGCGCGAGTCGAGGGCCAGCGCCTGCAACAGCAAGCTTTATCGGACGCCAGTGTGGAGCTTCGTGAAGCCGAGGCGGCTCGCCGCAGACTGCTAGCCGTGGAAGCTGAAAGCGCGAGATTCGGTCCTTTGATCGAGGCGGCCCAAACGGAGCTTGCCAACGCGCGCACCGAGCTCAAGCGCGTGGAGGCCCTGGTCCAAGGCGGCGCCCTGCCCAGTCAACGCATCGAGACCGCCCGACTGGCCGTCGATCAAGCTGAAGCCAACCTGGCCTCCCGCAAGGCCGAACGGGAGGCTCTGCGGGCGCGCCAAGCCGAGGCGGCCAGCGGTGTGGAGTCTTGGAATGCTCAAGCCGATCGCCGCCGAGCCCAAGCCGAAGCTCAAGGAGCGGCGGTGGAGGAGGCTCGAAGTCTACGCCAACAGGCCGAGCATGAACTCGCCAAGTCGCAAATTGACTCCCCCATCGACGGGGTCGTTTTGTCGCGGGAAGTCCGCGGCCCGCAGGAGCTTCCGGCCGGCACGGTCCTACTCAAATTAGGCCGGCTTGAAGATCTGGAAGCCCTCTGTGACGTTCTTTCCCAGGATGCCTTACAGTTGAGGCGAGGAACCTCCGTCGTTCTCGACCCCGGCTCAGGCCGGGGTAAACCTCTCCAGGGTGAGGTCCGACTCAAAGAGCCGCAAGGCTTCACCAAACGCTCCTCTCTGGGTGTCGAACAGCAGCGAGTCAGAGTCAGGATCAGCCTGCTGGACCCTCCCGACGACCTCGGCACGGGCTATGAACTCTGGGCCCGTTTTATACTCGACCGCAAAACGGCTCCCTCCCTCCCCTCCTCCTGTTTTGTCAGGCAGGCTGAAGGATATGCCGTCTGGGTGGTTCGCCAGAGCAAGCTACACAAAATTCCGGTCGAGGTCGGAACCAGGGGAGACAACCACTGGGAGATTCGAGGTCAAGCGATCCAGGAGCGGGAGCAAGTTGTCCGCTCGCCGGAAGAGGCCCTCTCCGAGGGACTTGAGGTCATCGTGATCGACACGAAGACCTCACCGTAGTTGCCCGAGCTATTCGGGGGGGATCCAGAACAGGCGTAACTTGGAAGCTTTGGCGGTACCCGGCAAGCCCGTCAGAGCCAGGGGGGTGAATTCTCCTTTCAGACGACTCTTCGTTCCATAGAGATCGGGGTCGAAATGGACCTGTAGACCGGGAAGATTCGGGCATTCGGCCACCAGAGCGTCCAGGTTGTAAGCATAATAGAGCTTGACTTGAGGCAACTGGCCGCACAGGTGGCTCCAGGTTGAGGAGGGCGCGAAGCGTCCGTCAAAGGTGACTCTCCAGTCCACCACCTCAAGCTCCACCAGACGTCTCTGGGCATCGAGCATTCCACTGCCGAGATAGAAACCATCATGATAAAGCTTGACGAAGGTCCGAGTCATCGGCCGTCCTGCCTCATCGTAGTCGGGCTCTTGATAAAACTTAAAGGTCAGGCCTGGAAAGGACGATTTCGCTGGCAAGGTCGCGCCTAACCGAAGATCTTCGAGGCCTTCTAAAGAAACGCCGGGATAGCCAGGGCGTTCAGGGAAACTTTTGGGCTGCTCGATACTCCGAACAGGAGCGATGATAGAAAATACGAGCAGCAACATTGTGACATATCGCATGAGCTTGCCTACTCGGGTCGGGCTGAATCTCCCCTTTTCTCCATCTTTGTTAACAAAATGTTCATCCGGCTGTTACAAATCAAGGTCAAATCGGAATCGGATCTCTAGCTGCTCAACTAAGCTCAATTCAAGATCAAAATAAAGATAAAGGACCATGAAGTGACCGAGAACAGCTTAACTATTAGCTATCACGCCGCCCGCAAAGCTCTACTAGCGATGGTGCTCTTCTCTAAGTAGCCATCTTTTCGCCCACCGCCAGCAACGGGTCATGAACGGCGGCTCCGGCAGGGACCAGAGCGGGACGTCCGGCTTTACCGGGTGATAGAGCTGATGCGAGAGCGCAAAATCTCCCGGAGACTCATGAAAGTAGGCGGTTCTGGCCGGGCGAAAGACAAAAGTGCCTGGCGCCAGATTCTCATCCGGCGGGTTATTGGAATAGTTGCGCCGGAGTCGTTCAGGCGGGCAGAAAGCGCCATCGCCACCGATGTCCTCTACTTGAAAACCTGCCCAGAGCGCGGCTGTGGGCAGGGTAAACTCGTAGTGTCCTCGCCAATTTCGTTGGGCCATCTCGTCACGATACCACTCCGCGAATTTGCGCGAAAGGCGCATGATGGGATGAAAAGCTCGATGCCATCGAGTGCTGGTAACATCCGCCGGGGTTTGCGCCGTGGGCCAATAGAACCAATCCCGTGACCCTTGATAGTCGACTAAGCTCGTGGTCAGAAGGTCGGCGACGTTGCTCTGAAACTGCTTGAAAAACTCCATCCAGTTTCCGCTGTAGTCCACATCGTATTCCATGACCCAGACAAAATCGCCCTGGCAGGAGACGACCAACGGAATGATGGCGACATCCATGTAACCTCCCATCACTCCTCCGTGGCTGACAAAGTTTTGATACCGGAGGGGCATATCCACACTGGCGGGCCGGTAGCTCCAATCGACGGTGGGGCTGACTCCATCGCCTCCATTGAAGACAAAGTGCCAATCAACGAGTGACTGGGTTTCAACACGGAGTCGTTCGAAATGTCGCTCGATCCGCTCCCCACGCTGATGGGTAAAAAATAGTCCCTGCATATTCACATCGACGACAGTACTCAAACTAGACCTGGCTCTCAAGTCCGTTTAACGTTCTGATGGCGTCTCGATAACGGCTGCCCTCTAAATTAACGTTAGAGACTTTAGAAAAGGACACCACGCAGATGCTTATCACCAACGTCAATACCTCCACCGCACCGACCAGGAAACAGAAGGTCAAAGCCGATTCGAACACGGAAGCCGCTGCTACCGAGAAGGATACCTTCAAGAAAACCGTGACGGGAGCCGCCTACGCGACCGGAGGGGCGCTCGGTGGGATGGCCCTCGGAGCGGTGACTGGTGAAGTGATGAGCCATCTCACTCAGAATGAACTCTTCTCCACCTTCGGCGGAGGGGTCGGCGCTATTGGTGGCGCCGCGACCACCCTGGCCCTGTCTCTGTCGAACGAGCCTGTGTCCGTGGCTCGCACCTTTGGAGCCTGGGCCGGCTCGTCGGCTGGAGCGGCCGGTGGAATGTACGTTCTGGGTGGTGTCGGCCGGATGCTGGCCGAGGGTGGAGCTAGCGCGCTGTTCGGCACTCACGGCGCCCTTTTCGGCGCGCTCGGTGCTGGGGTCGCCGGTGCCGGAATCGCCTTCGCGGGCGACAATGGAAAAGTTGGAACTATCGTCAAATCCGCCGCTAAAGCCAGCACGGGTGTGCTGACCGGAGCGATCGCCGGCGGTATCGCCCAGTCCATCGCGAGCAACTACTCGCATCTGGCTCCGCTGGGAGCTAGCGCTCCGATTGTCGGCGCGGCCTTCCTTGGCCTGGTCGGTGTTCAGAACGAGATCAACAAAGGATGGGCCAATGGCTACGATTACAAGGCCCGCTCTCAGACCCTCGACACAGTGACGAAAAGCGCGCTCGGAGGTACCATCGGTTACGGCGCGGGCTTCCTCGCCGGAGCGGTGGGCCACACTATGACCGGAGCGGCCGGTTATTCGGCCATCCTGCCTGTCGTGGCCGCCGGAGTTGGAGCCGTCGGTGCCCTGGGCTCAATCAAGAGCAGTGAAACTCTTATCGACCTGGCTTACGCAGGCGGCGCTACCGGGATGGCCGGGGTGGTCGGCGACCTGGTCGGGCGTGGACTGACCGCGCTGACCGGACAGACCGCCTTCACCTATCTGGGAGCAGCCGCGGGTGCCGCCACGGGAGCGACTTCGACCCTGGCCACTCAGGGCTACTTGAAGAACCGCTACGTCGCACCGACCATCGGCGGGACGGTCGGTGGAACTGTGGCGGGCACTCTCCTGGGCTCGGCTCTGACCGCTCTGACAGGCCATTCCGGCTATCAGCTCGCGGGCACGGCTATCGGCGCGACGGCGGGACTGTTCCTGGGTCTCGCCGGGGGCGCGCACCTGGAAGAGCCCGGCCAGAAGGCCGTGAAATCCGGGGCCTAAGGCCGAAAAACTATCCTGTGATAGGGCTCCGCCAGCGCTGTTCGGCCAAGTGGTAGTCCGTGGCCGTCACGGCGATTCCGCCATCGAAAGTCAAGCCAAGCGGAATCCCCGGCATTCCGAGCGCGAGCTCAAGGAACTGTTGATAAGCTTCTTCGGAAGTTGTCGGGGAGGTGCATTTTAACGGGCCCAGATACTCTTCGACGCTTTGAAGCAAGCGTGTGAGTGGCATCACCGCGCCGGGTGCACCGGGCTGCGGGTTCACGATCAGGAGGCGGTAAGCCGGATGATAATCGATGGCGACCAATACCTCGCCATCGCCTTGTGTGTCTTCCGCCATCCGAGATGTCTTATCGCTTCGTCGCTTGCGACCTGCCGGACCACTCAAAAGGAGTGGAGGCCGGTTGGCTACGAAGCCCAAGCCCATGAAGCGTCTCTCCCCTCTCCTGTTTTCGCTCCTCTTTCTTTCTCCCGTCCAGGCCAAGCCGGCTGAACCTTTGACGACCATTCTGCCACGGTTTGAGAAGTTGGCCGCCGATCTGTTCGCGGAGTCCGGAGTGCCCGGGATGTCCATCGCCATCGTCTCGAACGGTGAGCCGATCTATCTCAAGGGGTTCGGCACTCCTAAGGTCGGTGACCAGCGGCAAGTGGATCCTGATACGGTCTTTCAACTCGCCTCGTGCTCTAAGCCGATGACAAGCACGGCGCTCGCTGTCCTGGTCGGCCAGGGTAAGATCGGTTGGGACGACCGTATCACTAAGGTTTTGCCGGAGTTTTCCATGAGCGATCCGTGGGTCACCGACCACCTGACTTATCGAGACATGCTGAGCCACCACAGTGGGCTGCCGGGATTTGCCGGCGATGTTCTCGAGGATCTGGGTTACGATCGAGCGACGATTCTCGGTCGCCTCCGCCACCTGCCTCAGGCCTACGATTTTCGCGTCGGCTATGCCTACACGAACTTTGGCTTCACCGTCGCGGGCGAAGCTGCCGCGAGGGTGGAGGAGACATCCTATGAGACGATGATGGACGAAGTGCTGTTCAAGCCCGCCGGAATGACCTCAACCTCAGCGCGTTTTTCAGATTTTCAGAACGCGCCGGACCACGCCGCTTCTCATCGCATTGTCGACGGCAAAGCGACTCCAACCCAACGCATGCCGCAGGCCCAAGCTCCCGCGGGCGGGGTCAGTAGCAGCGCCCGGGATATGGCGCGCTACATGCAGCTTCATCTACAAAAAGGTAGCCTGGACGGTCAGTTCATGGTTCCGGAGGAGGCTCTGGCCCAAACCTATCGTGTACACTCCCTGGCCAGCAACAATCCCGCGACCTTTTCTGGAGGAGGCTTCTACGGACTCGGATGGGGTGTGTCATACGACCAAAAGGGTCGACTCAGACTCTCCCATTCGGGCGCGTTCTCGTTAGGCGTGCGCTCCATCGTGACCATGATTCCTCAGGAAGAAGTCGGGATCGCGGTGCTTTCCAACGCCTTCCCCAGCGGAATACCCGAGGCTCTCTCGATGAGCTTCTTCAATCTTTATGATGGGCAAGAGGTGACACTCGCGGATGCCCGAGAGATCGACAAGAAAGTCGTCAAGGTCATGAGCGGTATGGCCGACAGTGGTTACCAGCGCCCCAAATCGTCCCGTCCATCAACAGCCTTGCCCTTGGCCAGCTACGCGGGGACCTTCGACAACGAGTTCTTCGGTCCAGCGACACTTTGGGTGGAAGGGAAGCGACTGCTCCTCAAGCTCGGCAACAAAACCCTTCCCTTGGAGCATCTCGACCGTGACGTCTTTCTCGCCATGCCGTCATCGAAAGAGTTCGAGGACCTGGACCCTTTCGAGCTGCGATTTACCGTCGACGGCTCGGGTCAAGTCACCGGGTTCCGTCAGGAGGGCCTAGGTGACGGTCCACCCTGGTTCTCCCGACTCCAACGTTAGCGCTCTCCGACCCAAATAACCTCGGACTCTTGAGGAAGGTCACCCATCCGCGGGCTGTCCCCTTTCGAATGAGGCTCGAAGGTATATCCTTCGGAATTGGAGTTGGTCTCCACCAGTTTCCCTACCGAGAGGTAGGAGTCGATGCGATAGGGCAGTCCGACCGAGCTGATCCAGTGCGGAGTCGAGGAGACGTGAAAGTGAAGGTGAGGGGCGGTGGAATTTCCGGTATTACCCACCAGGCCCAGAACGTCACCCTTCTTAACTCGATCGCCTTTCTTGACCTTGAGACTTCCGGGGATTAGGTGCGCGTACATTCCATAGCGATTCTCATCGATCTTTAGTGCCACCCAGTTACCTCCCACCGTCTCTAGAGTGATGGGAACAGCGCGCTCGTTGATGCTGGGCTCCTGCGAAGGAACTTTGTCGTAAGTGTCCACGATCTCCCCATCCGCCACCGCCAAGGCCTCGGCTCCGTAACAGTAGTGATCCTCGTTTTTGGTTCCGTCCCCTTTGGACATAAAGCCGTCCGGCCCCAACAAAACCCAATCGATGGCGAAGCGTTGCGAGATCCAGGGGCGCCCGCCCACGACGAGCACAGCCCTGCGATGTCCGGCCTGGTTCGAGGGCGCGCCGATGGCGGCCCAACGCCCCTGGGCCCGAAAGGGCAGGCCCACCAGGACCGGCTCGACATTGTCGACCTGGGTTTGAGCTCCCTCGATGGTGATGGGGCCTTTACCCAGATCGACCCTCAGACGATGATGTAGAGCCGTGAGGGGAGTCTTTTGCTCCAACCAGAGGTAAAAAACGACGGAGTCTTTGGCGGAAAGAACCGGTTCCTCTAAAGCCGTCGCGCCTAGCGAGAGTCGACGCGACATCTCTGGAAGCTCGTCGGGAGAAAACGTACGGATCACTTGTCCGTCAGCGACGCATTCAAGCGCCTCGAGTTTGCATTCGGACTCTTCCAAGTTGGTAACCAGAAGTTCGTAACAAACCACGTCGGTTCCGTGGACTCGCGCCTTGTGGGGGGAATCCAGAACCGAAATCAGCAGGGAGGGAGGGAACTTATACCGCTCCAGGCCAGGGTCGGTCTGTTCACCCACCTCGGTGTCGGCCAGCGCGACCAGAGAGCACAGTAATAACAAACCTACCAAACGACATACGAGTTTCATAAAATACCTCGCGACGCGCTTCGGTGAAAGAGAAGGCATAAACCTTCCCGATGGATTTGGATTTGGCTTTAGCCGAGTCGATAGTCTCCCGTCACCATGGGATGGTCGGACAGGCGTGTGGCTCCCTGATGTGGATCGGTGACGGTGATCTCCGATCCCGCCACTCCGCGCGTCAGTAGGTGGTCGATCCTATCTCCCTCGATGGTGTAGCCGGATTGGCGAAACCCGTCTAGCATAGAATGACCCCTTCCCATATTGAGGTCGCCGCCACCGATCACGTTGCCGTGCGCGTTCTGATTCACGAACTGGTGAAATCTCTCGGTCTCGACCTGCCTTTGCCCCGGCGAGGAGTGACCGGTGGACAGATGAGTGTTGAAAACCGTGAATTCGCCTTTGCCGTCGGGACGCTCGATGGTCACCGACTGGGCCGCCCGGGGCTCTTGCGACTTGGTACCCCAGGAAGCTTTGAGGACATCCTGAGTATCGGCGTTCTTAAAGTCGTAGTTGACCGTTTGACGGCTATCCCCCACCACTTTCAAGGAGGAGTCGACCAAAATCATGTTACCCTGGCGAGCCGTCGTTTGGGTGTAGTAGCCGGTCATCCCCGTCTTTTTAGCGATCTCTTCCGCCTGCCACGGTAGAACTTCTTGAAGTAGGACGACGTCGGAGCCCGACTTCTTTATCTCCTTGATCTGGGACGAGAGCGTGTTGGAAGCCCCCTGAACGTCGGGACTGGTGCCGTGGTGCAGATTCCAACTGGTCACACGGACCTCTCCGTCAGCCCTCCCTTGGCGGTGATCGATCGGGGTGTCGGGTTTGTACACACGATTTTTGCTGGAGGTGAGATCCCTGACCGCGGTATGGGTGTGGGCCACACCCCGGGTGGTCCGCTTGACTCCGTCGATATAGACGGGGTTCGTGAGCTTCTCTTTCGTATTGTCGATGAACTCTTTCCCCTCTTGGATGAGGCTACCGCCAGCGAAGTCCTTGATGGCGTCCCGCCCGGACCTTACTTTGTCCCTCAACTCATCAATGGCCCCTCTAGGGCTGGGGAGGTCCACGGAACGTACCGCCTCCACCAGGCGGGAAGGGTTAAGCTTGGGTAGAGATCCTGTAATACCGGTCAGCATGATCTCAAAGGTAGAGCATACGGGTGGAGCCAAGCTCGAAACGGAGACGGAAATGATACAAAGATGTTACCATGAATGCTCAACCGGACCAGCTCGCAAGAAATGTTGCCGGGAAAGAGAATTTTCTCCCCATGCGCAAGTTATTGGAATGGACTCCGGTGGGCGGGCTTTTCACTCTAGCCGATTGGCTCAAAGCTCTTCGCCATCCCACCGGTTGGACCGGAGCTCTACTCGGCTTGTTAGGCTGGCTGCTTTGGAGTCTACTCCACGGGTTGGGGGAAGAGCCCGTCGTCAGCGCTTTAGCCGCGGCGTTCCTGGGAACCCTTTGGTGGATCTGGGTCTCCTTCGGCCGGGCTAACGGTTCGGGCGGCAGCATCGTGGCCTGGTGTGTCGGCCTCACCCTCTTTATGGTTTTAGCCGCACCCGACGAGCAACATGCGCGTTGGGAAGGGGCCCTGATGGGTTTCTGCTTGGGCTCTTTTCTCGGAGCGGTCCTACCTACCGGTTGGCTTCGAACTCGCGGCCGCTTTCAATCGCTTTCTAGTTCCAGGCGTCGCGCGCTTGCCCTGGCGCTTCCCCAGATTCATCTCGACGACGACGATCATCCATGGACCGTTATCTCAGGATTGGAGCCCTTCCAAGCCAGGCAAGCCCTGGCCGACGGATGGACTATCGCGTCGCCTGAGGGGCTGTGCCGGATGCTGGAATGGCTAGAAACCCAAGGCCATCAGCAGGAGATGTTGGACAATCTAGGGCGGCTGGAGAGTCTGAAACCGGGACTTCGCGCCTTACTCACCTCCCACCGGCAAAAGCTTGAAACCGGTGGAGTCGCGGCTTGGGATCTGGGTCGAGCGGTTCAACTGGTCCGTTGGGGCGCCACCGCGAGACTACTCTCCCTGCCGGAGGCCTGGAGCCACCTGAAACAACTTGAGGAGAAGGCCAAATCGCTCTACAGTTCTTGGGAAGAGTACGGCCAGGCCTATCTCTTAGGTTCAAGCTACTGGTGTTCCCGAGAAGAGATGTCCGAGAACCCTTTCGAAGCCTCCGCGCGATGGGCCATGACTCATCGAAAGAGCCCCTGGCGCAAGTTACGATGGTAAGCTTTCAGAGCTTTTCAGACTGTTTTCATGAATCTGCGATAAGCTGTGTTCAGATGAAGAGAGTGATCAAATACTACAGCGGATTTCAACAGACGACCCTACGTTATCGCGTCGGTGCCGGCGCCTTCGTACAGGTCGCGATGGTCAACTCGGGTCCCGGGCGCGCCGCCAATGAGTATCTCTGGAGCGCCGAGATCGAAGCTCCGGATGGGGCCTCCGTGCAACTCTGCTTCACCGATGGTGTGCGACGCGATCCTCACAATCGCTACTACGAAACCAATTTTTTTGTCACCTACGTCTGCGACGGCGAAATCTTCGACTACGCTCCCGAGGTCGAGAACGCTCGTGTGGCTCCCTCGGAGAAAGCCTACGACCCGACGGCTCTGCCCAAAATCTACTCCAAAGCCCTCCATCGGGAGGTCCACTACCGCGTCTACCTACCCCGCGGATATCGCCAAAACGCCAGCCGTCGCTACCCGGTCCTCTACATGCTCGACGGCCAGAATGTTTTTGAAAACAGTGGCTTCGGCTCTTGGCAGGCCAAGGAGAGCTTGGACCGTCTGATTCGCCGCGGGCAGATTCCCGAGCTTATCGTGGTCGCCGTGGATAGCGGAATGAGTCGCACCGTCGACTACATCCCCCCGGAAGACGGTGGGCAGGCCGATGTTTTCGCCCGGTTCCTGGCGGAAGAACTAAAGACCTATATCGACATGACCTATCGCACCAAGCCCAACCGGGAGAACACCGGGATCATCGGTTCGTCCTTGGGCGGCGTCTTTAGTCTTTACACCGGCTGGAAGTACTTCCATCGATTCGGTCGAGTGGGCTCCATGTCCGGCTCATGGTGGCTCAAGGGCTTCCGCGACTCGCTGCCCAAGGAGCGCAAGCGCCCTCTGACAGTCTACCTCGACTCGGGAGACTCGGGCGTCGCCTCGGACTGTGTGGGGCACACCCGTGAGGTCAGAAACATTCTCGAGGACCTGGGCTTTCAGTTGGGCCAAGATCTTCACCACGCCGTGGGTTACCGGGACGAGCACAACGAAAGCGCGTGGAGCCGCCGGTTGCCCCACGCCCTGAGGTTTCTCTTCCCGGCCGCCTGAAAGACCCGGGTGTCCAACCACGAAGCTGACGATACTGACGAAGAATAAAGGGAACTGTTGTCCTCGGACAAATTTACTCCTATGATTTTTCGTCGCACCCTCACCCCGTCAGTGCTCTTTTTGCTCTTTCTCCTGACCCCCACCTGGGCCGATACATCTCCCCAGGCCGCTGTCGATGTGGTCAAGAATTTCTATCACGCCGTCGACGCGCAGGACTATCCAAAAGCCTGGAGTTTGTTGACGGAAGCCAGCAAGGTACGGATCGTCGCCCTGGTCGCCGAAGAAGCGAAGATGCCCGCGGAACAGATCCGTCCTCTCTTTGACAGCACCGCTCAAGAGGTCAAGGACGGGTTCTGGGATAGCTTTCGCAACGGCGAGCAGACCAAGCTGATCCTCAGTCTGGATCTTCAATATGGCGGTCAGAAAGATGGATTCCACGTCGTTTCAGCCACGATGCCGGTGGAAAAGGGTGGTAACGGCCAATCCATGGATATTCTGGTTAAAGACGAGAGCGGTCCTAAGTTCGGCATCGCCGAAACTTTCGGTTTTTAGGATCTGGTCCTTAGCCCTCGTCTCGATAGTCCATACGCGAGCCGGCTTGTCCGCCTTCGGTGCGTCCGTGTAGGCTGACCAGTTCGGCCACTTTTGCAATGATCTCCCCGCCGAACTGTTGCAAGTCCTGGGCATCTTCAACCTCGGGCAACTCGTCGAGGTCAGCGCAAAGCTCCTCCACTAGCTCTTCATGTCTGTCTCGATCAACGTCGTTGAGAGTGGCTCCCTGGAAAAACTGGTCCTGGCCTTCCCGTAGCGCTTTCCGCGCGCTGTCGATGGCGTAGTCCACAATATCCCCCGAGATCAGCTCCTCAAGTTCCAACATCTGGCAATTGAGAGCGAAGTTGACCGACGGGATGGCGGTTGGAACACCCGAATAACGACGGACCAAGAAATCCAGGTCAGAACTCGAGTAGTCGGTAGCCCACTGCTCCAACTCCTCGATCATGTCGTCCCACTCTCTAGCATCGTCCTCGCCCGCCTCGAGCACGCCGACCAGCCACTCTTCATAAACGACCAATGACTTCTCTTGAAGCTCCCGCGCGAAGTCGGGAAGCTTGTCTAAGAATGGCGCCTGATGTCGGACGCGTTCTAACTCCTGTTCCACGACCTGCTCGAAGCGCTCCTCCAGTTCGTTCCCTTCAGCCAAGCCCTCGAGGAGGGCCAAAAGCTCGTTGGCTCCCGGGTGGGACGACGGCCCTCGAGCGGCCCAACCGATCTCCTGAAGGCCGGCCAGAGCCAATCCGAGTTCTTGGGCGATCGATTCCAAGCTCTCCTGTACTTCACGCAGGCTCGCTCGATCGCGAATAGACTCCTGACCCTTCCTTATCAGCTCTCTGTAAGCGTGATAGGCGTTTTGAGCCGCCTGGCGTTCGGGACCGACCAGGTCGTCCGGGGCACCGGCTAAAAAACCCAGGGATGCTTGCTCGTGGCTGGAGATTTCGACCAGGGTCTCCTCGAAGACACGAGCCAGTTCCTCCAAGCTATTTCGCTCAGCGATACGGGCTTTCAAGGCCTCCATCAAAATAGACACTGCGACTGCCTCCAGAGTGCGTTCTCAAATCTTTGTCGCAGAATTGTAAAACAGTTGTTACAACTCCGCAAAGAATTCAGAAATTTTTCCGCTTATACTCCACTTATGGCAATCACCACGAACTACGGGAACGGGCTCGGCGCATTTAACGCAGCTATCAATCAACAGCAGCAGTTCATGAACCAGCAGCAGCAGCTCAACAGCCTGGCCAACCAGCGCCAGGTGGCGAGCTACTCGGCTCAGCAGTATGATCAGATGTACCTGCAGACCCCGGGCGCCGGTTTCAATTCCCCGATGTCCTTCATGATGAACATGCTCCGCAATATGATGGCCATGATGATGGGCGGTTCGAACCCTTACATGGGAATGCCCTCTTTCGGCGGCCAGATGCCCGGCTATCAACCCCAAGGGAACTACTACCCCTCGCCTGATCAGTTCTGGTCCAACGGGAACAACGAAGGCTACCAGGTCAACGACGGCTACGGCTACCAGCGCGGTTATCAAAACGGCGGCACCTACTCGCAGAACAACCAGAACACTTACGGCGGCTACTCCCGACAGATGATCGACGGCGGTTATCGTTCGATGAACGACCAGAATCACACCTTTGGTCACGCCGACCAGAGCATCATCGCAGGACGCGGCAGCCTTAACACTCAGACCATGCGTTTCGGCTCTGGAAGTCAGACCGTTGTGGGTGGGCAGGATGCTCGTATCACCCAGAGAGCCGTCGACGCCAACGGCACCCAACTCGCTCACGGTGGAAACGGAAGCCGTACTCTTCAGACCGCTGAGGGCAACTCCCACGTCGACCAGCGCATCCGCTCGGGTAACGGTACGACCAATACCCAGGCTGGCGGAGCGAACCAGTCCATCGTGACCGGAAACAACTCTCAGAATACGATGGCTACCGGAAACAACGGAACCCAGGTTCTCCATGCCGGCTCTAACAGCGACAACTACCTTCGGGCCGGCTCTAACAACTATCAAGAGGCCAACGTCGGTGCCAACAGCACCACGCAGTTTCGAGCCGACGGAAACAACAACACTCGCGTGGCTAACCTTAACGGCAACGGCCAGACGGTCGTTTTCGGCGGCGCCGGCCAGGGCAACACCAACGTCGTGCGCGACACTGGTGACGCAAATTCCAACCGAGTCTGGACCAGCACTTCCTCCGGCCAAACCAACGTTTACGAAGCCGGCGGCGGCAACGACGGGCTGACCGTTCGTCTGAACAATCGCCAGGATAACAGCGCTTTCCATGTCAACATGGGCGCCGGCGATGACCGGACCGTCTTAGAGGGACTTCCTGTCAATGTACGCGAGGCGATGAACTTCCAGGGTGGTGATGGGAACGACACCTTCGTCTTCCGTCCCGGTGCCGAGGGCAACTACACGATGATGCGCGACGGCAAGATCTACCACCAGGTCGGAACCGGAGGTGCCGTTATCAACGTCGATGGATACGAGAACGTCCAGATCTTCGGTGCTGACGGCAAGCCGGTCACGGTCGGACGACGTTAGTCCACTTCGCGTAACTCGAGATGTAAGCCGCGTCCTACACCGGAACGCGGCTTTTTACTTTCACTCCGTCCACTGATGCCGAAGTAGAAAGAAGAGATACTTTCCCAGGTTTCGCAGTTGAGAGGGGTTCGGATCTCCAAACTCGATCCCGTGCAGATGACGCCGGGCTTCCTCGCGCCGACAGACGGCTGTCCCGGAGATGGAAAAGCCCGGAAGTTCCTCGAAAGGGCCGATATTGAGTTCCACCGGGTCCCCGGTCTCGATAGGAGCGGCGGCCTCGATCAAAGCTCCCCCGACGCCCAGATTGTAGAGCTTTCCCTCCACCCATTGGCCGGGCTTGTAGAGAATTCGGGCGGGAACAAAGCATTCGGCTCGAACGTACTTGCGCTTTTGGAAAATCTTCTCTTTACTAAAGCCCAACTGCTTGAGCAGATATTTGATCCAACTGCGGCTCATGGTCTTCTCGTCCTCGGCGTAGCTCAAGCCCGCGAAGAGCACGTAGTCACGAGCTCGAGTCTGAGTCCATAAGACCTTGCAGTGAATCGTGTCCAGAGGAATTTCTAAAATCGGTACGGGATAGGTGATGGTGAGAACCTCTCCAGCTTTGATCGGCTCGAAGGTACGAAGCTTCATCCCCTTCATGCCCATATCGACAATCTGGCCCGTGAACTTCTTCCCGGCCGCCGTTTTGCCGTCGACATTGTATTGGCACTCCAAGCGGACCAGCTCCCGCCGCTCATTGTAGTCCCAGTCTTCCGGCGCCTTGCTCTTGACTAGAGACTTCAGCCCATCAAGTAAGCCTTTCCACACTTTCAAAGTCTTCCACCGAGGCCAAAATCGTCCTACCTCTCATGTTTTTTGGGACAGGAATCCAGAATGTTCTGATCTTTTGTCCCAAATGGAAGTATACTGTACCGATGCGCCTAGAGTATTCCGTTAGTCCGGTCCTAAGACAGAAGATAGAAGCGATAGGTCAAACAGAGGATGTTCGTCTGTCACCCAATGGCCAACGACTAGCGCTCGCCGTTCTACACCGTCGCCTCATCCTGGTCTTAGACCTTGCCTTATCCCCCGCGCCGGCCCGCGAGCGTGTGGCCATCACCGGCATGGTAGAGATTCATTCGCCAGAGGTGAACTACCCTCACGGACTCGATTTTATCGATGAGCATCACCTGGTCGTCGCCAACCGTGGTGGAACACTCGTGGTGCTTCCATTACCCCCTGGAGACGAGAGCGGATATGAAGCCCATGTTCAGCCCATCGCGGCTCTCCCTGAAGAGGGCAAGCGTCTTGTCCGCGCTCCGGGCTCGGTCTTTGTCAGCGCGGGACGTTCGGTCGGTCAGTACCTGGTCACCATCTGCAACGGTAACGACACGGTGAGTCAGCACACCCTCGAGACCGACGGTGAGATTCGCTTCACCCGTCATCAGACTTTGCTGAAAAAATGGCTCGACACACCAGACGGCCTTGCCTGGAGCGAAGACTATCAATGGATAGCCGTCAGTAATCACAACACCCACAACGTCCTCGTCTACAAGGTCACCCCCGAGCTCGGAGTCGCAAGCGATCCTGTAGCCCTTCTACGGGGCTTGCGATACCCTCACGGAGTCCGCTTCTCTTCCGATGGAAGAACTCTTTACGTGGCCGACGCCGGAGCCCCTTACGTGCGCCTCTTTCACGCTCAAAGTGGGGATTGGTCAGGTGTTTACCAACCTCAAGCTTCGGTTCGGGTCATTGAACATTCTCTCTTTCTCAAGGGGAACCGCGATCCCGGCGAGGGTGGACCCAAAGGTTTGGACTATTCTAGCCAGGCCTCCGTCCTGATCACCACCTCGGAGATGCAGCCTCTAGGATTTTTTGACATAAACGCCGTTGACAGCTACCAGAATAGCGAACTTGAAGAGCAGGCTTTACGAGAGGATGCCCTCTGGACGGAGCTTACCATCATGCACAGATTCGTGGCACTCAAGAGCAGTCTTTCCTGGAAGATCACGGCGCCGCTACGCCGAGCTCTGGACTCTATCGTTTTAACACTACGGAAGCTTCGCTCAGCGGTTCGGCGCCCCCTCGATAAGCCGTGAGCCTCCCGTTTCTAGCCGAGATGCGTTGCCACACATCATTCCCCAGGGTCAGCTGAATTCGCGAGGGAATCTCTTCCTCCCACTCGGTGAAAGCCTGAGCTAGAGACACTTCAGACTGCTCCTCGGCCCACTCTCGTCCTGTGCGAGTGAGCCGCCACTCCGCCTCGTAGGCCGCCTCCTCGGTGGCGCCGTGGCGCAGGTGGTGCATCTCGTGATAGAGGGTCGCGAGAGTGGCCACCACATCGGCCTCGGCGGGGCTAGAGCCTCCCCTCATCTTCTGCTGAGCAAAACAGATGCGCGGGTTGAGCAGAATCCTGCCGTGCTCGCTGGTGTAACCGAAGGTCGATCGCTCTTGGGCGCGCACGAAAGTGAGAGAATGCATCACACGGAGCTCGCCCGAGCGCAGAACCGAGCGGCAGTCGTCAAGCCGCTCGACTCCGGGAAGCTTGCCCCATAGTGTCATCGCCTCTCCCACGATGCGAGCCTCCTCGGGATGCAGGCGACGAGAGACAAAGCGGCGCCCTTCCCGCCAGGTCGCCAGGGAGATTAAAAAAAGCAGCATCGACAGAGCAAAGATCGTACAGACCCATGGGGTCGGCTTTTTCCAAAAACCGCTCTCCATGCTTACCGCTGAATCGCGGGCTGGTCGCTCGAAAGCCCCGCGTCGCGATGGTGCTCTCCCTTACAGGCGAGGGTGAAGTGACGGCTGTCTTGGGCCAGCTGGTAGCCTGGTCCGTAGGTATCGCGTCCGGCCTGAGGGCACTCCGGAAACTCTCGAACGTAATCAGGGCTCAGCTCGGACAAGGCTTGGGGATACCGCCCCTGATGGTCCTTGGCGTAACTTTCCAAAGCGCCACCCAACACCCGCAAGTTCACCTTGCAGCCTGAAACCGAGCCGCTGGAGCGTCCGCGAGCCCAGTGAGGAGAGAGCACCGGGACCAGGAGCAGCAGAAAAACCATGACCGTCGCGAATCCCGTCGCCGGAGTGGCTCGATGAGAAGCAAAACGAACGACCGCTCGATCGGCTGCTTGCCAGAAACGCCTCCACCAAGACACCGAAGACCTCTCGGAGGTGAGCCGCTCCACCGTGCGACGGGCCAGGTCCGGTGACGGCTCGGGAACCTCCCAGGCCGCCAACGCGCTCAGGTCCGTGCCGGCGAATTCCGCCTCACAGCTTTGACACTGCTCGAGATGCCGCGAGAGCGCGTCCTCTTCCTCGTCGGAGAGTTGCTCGCAAAGCATGCGTTTGCGCGCCTGGTCACAGGTCAGCTGAGACATAGTTCTCCCATAGCATGAGCTTCGACGCGAACCTCCTCGATCCGCTTATCTAAGGCCTCACCTTCCCTAAGTTGAAATCCCGTCAGGTCGGTCGACAGGTCATCGACGCAGAGCACAACCCACAAGCCGGGCAGATCCAGATCGCGCTCGCCTTGATGAATAACGACCCCGTGTCTCACCCAGGTGAGCTGGGCATGCCCACCACGGCACGATAAAGAGAGGGCGATCCGGCAAGGAACTCGCCTTCCCAGGAGCTCTTTCGAAACTCGCGGTGGGTGAAGAGCGAAACTGGCCGCCGGAGCCGAGAGACCTTCCCCGGGCAGATACGACTCCGCCAAGGTGGAGCGGTCTCCCCAATACTCCAACCCGGCGGAAACTCCGTTGATCCGAACTGTCAGGGGAGACCAGGCGCAAGCCCGGCGGAGCAGTCTCATTTCAGGTCCGGTGTCCCAGCGAAAACGCGACACTCTCAGAATGACCTCGTCTCCTCCCCCACCCATCTCCTTCCAGGTCCCGTCTTTGGCGAAGACCTCAAAACCCGAGGGAGACTCCATCGTGACCTTGCCCACGGCCCGACTGGCCACTCGAATTCCCAGGGCCAGGCGCTGGACGGCCTGATCGTCACGCGCGTGAATGTGCCTGGCCAGCTCGAGATTCGGAATATTGCGGGACGGTTGAAACCGATAGGTTACGCCAAAACGCCCGATCTCGACCTGTAGCTCCTGGGCTCCCAGGAGGTAGGCCGCCTGAGCCCACAGCAACAGGTAGTGCTCGCGGGTTGGTAACAGGTGGTCTCCCAACATCTCCAGGGCCCGCTCCGGATTGAGGGTGAACTCACCGCGCTCGATCAGCTCGGACATACGACCACCAACTTCGAGCGGTTCGACTGATAGAGGTAGGAGACCGCCATCATCAAGGCTCCCAACAGAAAGGTCGGCGCCGTCCGATCGTAGGCTTCCATCATCCACAGGTCGATGGCCAGAATCTTACCGATGCTCGACACCAAAAGAGCCAGCCCGAAGAGGCGAAACAGCTTGTCACCGCGGTTGATACCGAAGGCCACGAAGAGCGCCGAGGCGCAGGCCCAGAAGCCGGAGAGCAAGATCTGAAAGTCGTCGAGCGTTCCGTAGAGATGGACCAGCACCTGGGTCACGCCAAAGGTCAAAACCAGCAGCCCGAACAAGGTGTTATAGGTCTTGAGCTCGGTATCCTCACCGCTCCAGTGGGCGGCTAGAGCAAAGCAACCGACCACCAAATTTCCACAGAGCACTGAGGCGACATCGAGTTGATTGGTCAGATTCCAGCCGCTCTCACCGGAGACAAAGTTGGCGTCCCACAGAATCGACTTAAGAAAGGCGGCGAAGAGGAGAGGCAGACCGGCCCGGGGCGAAGTGGGGATCAAGCGTAGGAAAGCCAGCCCTAGAAGCGCCCAGATGAGCGTACTGAGGTTTCCCGAGGAAAGACTCAGACTAGCCCTCAAGATATGGAGAAGCGCGAGACCCAAACCCAGCACCGCCAGACTGAAACGATCCTCGCTTAACGCCTTGGCCCCCAGACCGGCGAAGACGCCGGCGGTCAAAAGCAGCGGAGTCAATTCGACAAGGCTGGGATAAGAGAGAAGAAGCGGGGCGCCTCCCACTATCGAGCCGACCACCAGAACCGCCGCGTCACGTCCCTCGGACCCGCGGTAGACTCGCGAGAAGAGCGCGAACAGAAGACTCGCGGTAAGAGCCAGCAGAGACGGAGGGGTGAGGAGAAAGATCGCTCTGAGGATCAAGGCGAAGGTGGTCAGTAACGACAACTCTCGCTGGCTCTTCAACTCCTCCCGTTCTCCGCACAGCGGCATCTGCATGGCTAACAGCGCGGTCACCAGGTAGAGCGGGAGGGAACCCCAGCCGGCGACCCAGGTTTTGCCTAAGCATCCAAGGACCACCGCGATTGTCAAAAGGGCCGGTAGATGTCGATACTCGGCCAGGGTTCGTGGATACCTCAAGTAGAGCATCACCGAACCCGGCGCAAGGCATGCCAGCACCACCAAAATCTCCGCTGTGTGAGCTACCATGGGAGCCGCTTGATAGGCGAGGCCCAGCGTGCAGGCCAGCGCGAGGTTGCAGGCCAGGCGCCTCTCCAGTCCGGCCTCCGGGTCTTCTTGCCAGACAAAATAGGCCAGCATAGCGAGAGCCCCGAGCAGCCTCCACGCAGCGGGATGCTCCATGAACGGAACCAGCGCGACCAGTTGAAAGCTGGCCAGCACCAGAGCCCAGTAGGAGCCTCCTCGAGCGAGATCCGAGAGGTGGGGAGGGAGAAGTTTGGACAGATAGGTCAACCCGAAAACCTGAATCAGGAGTAATAGCGCGACGTAGCCGAAGTTGTCCGCGCTGTTGTCGATGTGGGCCACGAAGCTGATAGCCGCTGTTGCGAAAAGAAGCGATAGCCCCCAGTTACCACGAGCGATCTCGTTGTAAGCGGGACCCTGCCCGGAGATATTGGTAGCCCATCGGGTGAGGGCGAGATGAAGCAGCGCGATGACCGTGTAGAGAGCCAGGGCCACGCTGTTGGGAAGCTTTAACAGCGCGAGATAGGACAGGCAGGCGAACAGAATCGGGTTGACCATCGACAGTCCCAGGTGAAAGTCGCTGGCACTTTTTTTCCAGAAGTGGAAAAGGTTTCCGGAAACCAGAAAGAGAGCGTAATTTAGGACCAGAAAGAGCAGGGTTGTCCGCGGGTCCCGCAATCCGAAGGCTTGAAGGTAGAGCCCGTAGCTCCCGACCAAGGAGGCGATCAGGAAACCGTCCCAACGTTTGAGATAAGCCACCGCGGTGACTCCGAGGTTGATGGTCAAGAGATAAGCGATGGCCACTCCCGCTGTGGGGAAAGAGAATCCGACCGCCGCCGGAGCGGCGAAGAGTGCCAGCATCACCGTAGCGGCGATCACCGGGGAGTTGAGTCCCACCGCGATATATCCGGCCCAGCAAACCAGGGCTAGAGTCAACACCATCAGGGGACCCAGAGGGAGGAGGTGAAACTTGAAGTGAGCCGAGGCCAACACCGCCGCGAGGACCGCCATCCCCGTGCCCAGAAGAGCCAGGGCGTGCACGCGCGGCCCTTGAGTTCTCAGCCGATAGCCGACCCCGCTCAGCGCTATTCCTAAAAGAGCGCCGGCAAGACACGGGAGAAGGCCGCTGTCGGCAGCGCTTTGCACCGTGCCCGACATGCGAAGGCGGGCAACCAGCCCAATGGCGACCAAAGCCAACCCACCGAGATGCAGATACTGGCCGGCGAATTTCATCTCATGGTCGCTGACCTGGCGGGGCGCTCGAGGGAGCTGGTCGGGACGAGGCAGAGCCACCATCCCGTCTTCTCCCGGAGCGACCTCCGGAGAATCGGTGGCCTTTTGGAGAACCTCGTTGCCTAGCGTGATCGCCGCCACGACCACCACCAGAAAGAGAAACATCGCGATCATCTCGAACCTCCTTTGTCGCTGACAGAATTTCCTACGCTCAGAATCAGCCGAAGGTTCATTTCGGAGAAAAGAAAAATCATGGCCGCATGGACGACCTCTCGGACGAGGCCATCATGGAGAGGGTGAGAGCCGGTGAGGTCGGTCGCATCGACCTTTTGGTCTTTCGCTACGAAAAGCTGCTGCATGCCTATGCCTTTCGAATTCTGGGCGACCGGGCGTCGGCCGAGGACGCCTTTCAGGAGACATTCTTGAAGATTCTCCGAAAACGAGAGAGCTATCGACCCGGGGCCACCTTTCGCCCCTGGCTCTATCAGGTCTGCCTCAACGTTTGTCGTGACGCGCTTCGCAAGAGCTCACGAAGGCCTCAAACCGTGGAACTCTCCCCCACGCTTCCCGTGCCGGATAGCGGGGACGGCCCGGAAGCGCTGTGCGACCAGGCCAGGCTTGCCGAGCGGGTGCGAGAAGCCGTGGAGAGCCTGTCGGACAAACACCGCGAGGTCTTTCTCCTGGCTTTTTACCAGGAGCTACCGTATCACGAAATCTCCGAGATCCTGGAAGTCCCGGTGGGCACGGTCAAGTCGCGGATGTTCACAGCCAGCAAGAAGCTGGGTCAACTGTTGGAAGACCTGCGATAGAAAGGCTTAATCCCGGTAGTCCTTCGCTACCACTTAGCATGACCGAGCATTAGGTCCGTAAAAACGGAATCAGGTCCCTAACCAGTTCATCCTTGTGCGAGGCGCACAACCCGTGGGGAGCTCCGTCGTACCGAATCAGCTGGGCTCCCGAAATCGCCTCGGCGGCCATCTCACTGGTGACCTCGATGGGAACGGTCTTGTCTTTCTCGCCATGAATAATTAAGGTGGGGACCGTGAAAGCGGCCAAGTCCGGACGAAAATCCGTGGTCGAAAAGGCGGTCACGCAATCCAGCGTGGCTTTAAGACCCGCTTGCAAAGCCAGACCTCTCGACCACTCCACGACTTCGGCGCTCACCGGATGCGAGGTCAGGCCGATCCCATAGAAATCCTTGAAGAAACCGGCGAAGAACTTCGCTCTGTCTTGCTTGATACCGTCCATGATCGCCTCGAAGACGGAAGAGGGCACACCCTCGGAATGGTCCTCGGTTTTGAGAAGATAGGGCACGACCGAACCGATCAGCACCGTTTGGCTCACTCCTCGCCCGCCGTGTCGTGACATATAGCGCGCGACCTCTCCACCCCCCATGGAAAAACCCACCAGCGTGGCGTCCTGAGCTTCCGTGTTGGACAAGACATCGGCGAGGTCATCGCTGAGGATATCGTAATCATAGCCCGACCATGGCTGATCCGACCGTCCGAACCCTCGCCGATCGTAGGCGATCACACGAAATCCGTTAAGGGCTAGCTGCAGAGCGACATCGTCCCAGCTATCGGAGGAAAGAGGCCATCCGTGGATCAGCACGACCGGCCGGCCTTGACCCCAGTCCTTGTAATAAAGTCGAGTGCTGTCCCGTGTTGTCAGGTAGCTCATCAGATTTTCCTCCGTAGTCCGTGGGATCGTCAATGTATGAAACTTATAGTAGTCTTCACACCGCTAGAGACCATGGCTCCAAGGACTCTCTCTAGGAGACCTCGACGGATAGCATCCGGCTCTCAGGATTGAACCGATCCCCAACGGAGTCAAGGTTGGTACGCTTATGAAAAAGGCGCCCCCCTAAAGAGGCCGCCTTGGAGGATTTTGAGTGGAGCTATCCGCCGATAGCCAACGTCACAATCCCTACACCGGTGGGTGTCGCTCCCAGAAGAGTGGCGGCGCCAGTGGGTCAGATCGATGGTATAAAGACCCGTAGCGGGCCTCCCAGGAAGGACTGAGGAAGTCCGGGAAGCTCGTGACCATGCGACACCTTCTCACTCTCCTCATTCTCACTTTTGTCCTGCTCCACCCGGCGACCGCGCAAACCGAACCTCGGGCTGTGGTCGACGGATTCTATAGAAGCTACATGGCCCAGATGAACACACCCGGAAATTGGCTCAAGCCTTTGATGGAGAAAAATAGCGCCGTGGTGGAGCCTCAGTTGAGAGACCTTCTGATCAAGCTCTCCGAAGGCGAGCCTGGTGGAGACTCGCCATGGCTTGATTTCGATCCCCTCTCGAACTCCCAAATGGGAACAGAGTCCTACAGTTTGGGAGAGACTAGAATGAAGGGTAGTCTGGCCTACGTCCCGGTGAAGATCAAATATCCCGGTATGGCCGGCTCTGCCCAACTTGCCACCAACGTGGTGCTACGGCAAAGCGGCGGTATCTGGAAGATCGCCAACCTGGCCTATCCCGCGCGGGATGGTATGAAAGCCTGGGATCTTCTCGGCTACCTCAAAGAAAGCTTCAAAATACCACGGTAAAAGAGAAGCGGTCTCTTCCCAGCCTCGCTCGACGAAGGCCTCCACCAGCTTTTATCAAGGTTCGAAGACGCAGGTAGCAGGCCCGGCGCCAACCGTGAAAGGTGATCCCGCGATAGGGTCAAGAGTCGCAAGGTCGAAAACGTACAACGAATTTGTTCCTTCCGATGATACGAGAAGACGATTGGATGTCGGGTCCACGGTGAGATTAGCGGGGTTTGCCCCAACCGCGAGTGTGCGCTCAAACAACAGTGGCGCCCCAGCCGAGGTCGTTCTGTAAACAGAGACGGCCGAAGATGTGAAGTGGCTAACAAAAACCCGATCACCAACGATCTCCATCGAACCGGCTCGGGGAAGAGTCAGGTCCGTGACGGCGGAAATACTGGGGGAACTGGTGAGGTCAACGGTGATGATACGACTTGAAAAAGGGGGCACCAGCTCTTCACTACCAACATAGGCACACTGATTATCCCTGTCATAAACCAAACCCAGGGGGAGATCGAAAGGGATCTGTTCCGTCAGGACAGTGTCGAGCACCATTAGAGTGTCCGGGTCTCGAACCTGGAGACCAGGTCCGGCGGTGTCGCGCGTGGTGTTGAGCAAAAGAGTCCCTGTATCGTTGAGAGTAAGGCTCCGGATCTGTGAAGCCATCTGAGGTGAGCCTGCCAACGGGTCTAAGGAGTCAGCCTCAAAACCTTGCAGGGTTCCGCCTGTACCAGCGAGTTCGATGTGGGACCATAGCATGGAGTTGTTGAACGGGTTGAAAAGGGATCGATAGTAACCGTAGGACGGAAGAGAGCTTCCGATCTCTGTGGGAGCCTGATCAAGGTCAGCCATGTTAAACACATTGATCCCGTGTCCATCGCCGACCCCTACCCAGAGTCTATCGGTTGCCGGATGAGCTACCATCGCTAGGGGATGCCCTCCAAGAGCCACCGATTTGACCTGGGTGTAAGTTTGGGCGTCGAGCACTCGCAGGGTATCGTCCCCCCAGTGTGTCACGAATAGGCGACGACGTACACTAAATGGTACAGCCTGGCTTATGGAGCCTCGCGGTGTGGTAGCGGTGACGTTGAGTATACCGTCTTCCCTAGCCAGGGGAGTGATGACGGCAGTCGATGAGACATCGAGCGCATTTGGTGGGCTAGTGGTGAAGGAGATGGACCCTCCCGCCAGCGGGATGGTATTACCGTCGGCGGAGATTCCTTGAATGGTTAGCGGCTGGGCTTGCCCTCGATAAAGATTCAGAGGGCTCGGACTTATACTAAGGGAGACCAAACGACTGCCGGGAGAAAATGGAACAGGCTCCCCTGTACCCGGCCCCGCATTTCCACTCCCGGGGAAATAACCTAGCCTTCGAGAATCGAGCCCACCAAGACCATCTCCCCCAGAACTACTTCCGCATCCACAGCCAAGGGCTACAGTCAAGACAACCGCGCTGCCGGAGAGCATACGTTTCCACCAGTTCATTTTAGCCACGCTCCATTATCACATCCGCCTCGTGGGACATTCTTTGACCTTCCTACAGTCCAGTCATGCTCCTTCACTTGAGACTGCCTCAAACCACCTTGATCCAGCCAACTCTAAAAGTTAACATTCCCAAGCTTGGACTCCACCCTGGCTCCACCACGCACGGTTAGTATCAACCTATCAACCGGCGGACGTTGAAACAACACGGCCCCGGTCTTCATGAGTGAATAAGCATAGTGGTCATAAACCTCGGGCGTTGTCCGGGGCTTTTTTTTGCTCAGGCAAAGTATGGCGAATTAACGTTTCTGTGGCGCCTCGGGCCTAATCTGACCGGGTGATAAGTGGCCTCCTCAACAGAATCCTCTCTCCCTGGAAGGCTCCGAACCAAGCGGTTCTCCCAGCCGCGCCCAGCCAAGCCCCTCAAGACACCGTCACGCTGGGCGCTTCTCTCTCGACCCCGCGTAAAGTCTACGGAGCGGCCGCGCAATATGCCGACACCGAAGGTTACCATCAACAGTTGCGTGATCTGAGTACGCTTCATCTCTCGCAAACCAGGCTGCTTGAGACCGGAACCTCCGTACAGGGACGTTCTCTTTTGGGACTGACGCTCGGCCACGGTCCGGTCGGCGTGGTGCTGACGGGAACGCTGCACGGCTGTGAATGGGCCACCGCCCAACCGATCCTCGACACCTGCAAGACGGTTCTCGAATCGCGCCCCGATCTGCTGGAAAAGCTGACCATCCATGCCGTGCCCCTCTGCAATCCCGACGGTTACGAACTTTCCCGCTCGGGGATTCCCGGGCAGCGTGGCAACTTGCACGCGGTGGACTTAAACCGCAACTTCCCGGCCAACTGGGGCCCCAACGAAGAGCTTTCCAAAGCTCACTGCGACGAATTCGGAGGGATCGGAGAGACCCCCTTGTCCGAGCCGGAAAGTCAGGCGCTAGCCCGCCTGCTGGACACCCAACCTGGAATCGCCGGATGGGCTGACTTCCATAGTTATGGCGAGATGTATCTCACGCCCGAAAGCCATCGTCGGGAAGAGTACCAGGCGATGCTCGACGATCTGCGAAAAGCCGCCCCTTACGAGGCCAAAACCATCCAGGAGTTCCAACCGATCAAAGGCTCTTTAGGAGAATACTGCGAGTCGCGCGGGGTGATGGCCGTCGGAGTCGAGTTGGGGACAAATTTCAAGCCGGTCAACGACAAGCGTATCGAAACCGTGGAGACGGGGCAGAAGATCGCTCTGGCTTTCCTGGAACACATGGCTACTCGAGCCGTTTCCGCTTAGAGATCACGCCAGAGAATGGCTGAAATGGTCCCCTCATCTTGGAAGATCCTCATCAGATCCTCGATCGACTCGATCGGGACGTTGTTGACGACCAACTGATAGGCGAATCGACGTCCGGACCTGGCTTCGATCATCCCGCCCAGAGCCTGTCCCCGGGCTAGAAGGCCATCTTCGGTAGCATTGAGCGTGACGTAGGTTCCCGTCTTGGCTCTCACCTTTCCGATGGCACCAGCCAGGGTAGGATCGGCGGCGAAGTCGGTCACAAACCCCAAAGAACCGGCTTCACCGAGCACCGGCAGTCCAGCGACGAAACTCTCCGCCTCCTGCGACTGCAAAAGTCCCGCCACCATGGCTGTCACCACCTTGTTGGTCGCGGTCGTCTCCCCTCCTCCGCTTCCGTCGAGGAAGCGATACTGCGAGGGGTCCAGGCCAAACCGTTGCGACAAGACCTCTTGCTCGACTGCCAGAGCGGCGGGCATGCTGTCCACTCCCCTCGTCAAACCGAACAGAACCAGGCTGGTGTCGGCGCCGATGTTGTAGCTGATCTTGAGAATGTAGTCGGCCAGTCGGGCATAGGGAGATCCCTCCAGCAATGCGACTCTGTCCACGAGTTGATAGGAGTCTTTGGCTGGAAGGATGCCGGTGGGATTGGCCTTGACGGTGGCGGCGTCGACCTCGACTCCGGCCTCTTCCAGAGCCTCGATGAAAACCGTCCGAGCGAAGTTACTGGGCTGAGTGATACGAAAGGTTCGGACCAGCGGAAACGCCCCCGTGAACAACGGCACGAAATCGATGGGGAGATTTCCCGAGATGGTGGCCGATGCACCAGGAACTCCGATCTCGGGCAATTCCGGCTCGAGATCGAGATCCAGTTCGGTCCCGGCGGCGCCCGTCTGAATCTCGTTGACGATAGTCAAAGCTGAAGAGAGAGGGCGCACCGTCACTGTGGCCAGAGAGCCCACCGAGCCTGGGGAGATACTGACGTCGACCACGTTATCGTTGACGAAGATAGGGCGGACGTCGAGCTCATCACGGAAGTTGAACGGCTGGAATAGTCGGTCGTCGATCACGACATCGCCGCTCACCCGGGTAATGCCGGACGCCGCGACCTGAGCAGCTAGTCTTCGGTAGCCTCGCAAGGGGTCCGGTTGGCTCAGGATGGCGTTGCCTAAAGAGTTCGCCTCGTTGTGGTCGCTGTCAGGGACGGAGAGGCTGCCGTCGGGATTGGTCCTGCCTCCCATCGTGAGGTCTCCCGAAGCGACCAGAACCAGATTACCCTCGAGGACCCCACCCGGCTCCACGGTTCCTTGACGAAAGACTGGAGTGTCGTAGGTGTGCTCACTTCCGACGGCGTTGAGAAGAAGCCCGACGGAAAAGATCTTGCGCACCGATCCGATGTAAAACAGGGTGTCCGGATTCTGGTCGACGAGAACTTCACCCGACTCGAGATCGACCACGCGAAGCCCCCAGGTCGCCTCTCGATAGCGCGGCTGATTCATCACCGCGGCGATCTCGGGAAAAGTCGCATTCCCTTGTTGTCCCGACACTTGCGCTATCCCGTCGCTACCTCCACAGCCGACAACGAAAGAAACCACCAAACCAAGAGCCAACCCACGCCATTCCATGGATACGCCTTCTTGCTTAGAGGATAGCATCCTGTCAGCTCCTTCGCGAGGCATAGCTTCTCGAGACCTCGAAGGTTGATGAGATGGGTCTCTGGGCTACGCTCCAAAGGAGGCCTTAGTCAAAATTCGAAAAGGTACCCATGCCCTTTCCATCCCGCCCTGACCCAAGCTTCGAAGAGGACTACGACGATGGCGATCCATTTTCGTGCATCGCGGCCGGCGCGGCCGGGGTCCCTTCCAGGTTGGAAGCTCTTACAGCTAGGGTGAAGAAATGCTACGGCCAGCCTCCGGAGAAGCTTCAGGAGCTGGTGGACGCGGACCGAAAGAGTACCATTTCGGCCCTTTGGGAGGTTTGGTACAACGACCGTCATCTTCAGAGTCCACCAAATCACCGTCGCGCGGATTGGGCCGCCGAGCAGTCCGCCCTGCTTGGGAATACGTCTCTGGTCGAATACGAACGCTGAACGCTCGGCCAAAGCTGACCAGCGGCGAATCCGTACCGGCTTTGAGCGTCAATGTTACAGCTTTACCAGCATAGCGGAAGCCTGGGCCTAGGGGCTTCGTGGATGTGTATCGAACTTCAAGCGACATGTCCTCGGAAACCCTCAAATCCTTCGCAGCCATCCACGACGACTACGCCTTCTTCGAAGCCCACGCCACCGAAGTCGAGGGAACTCTAGCAGCGTGGCTGCCTTTGGTTGAGGGACGCTGGCGCCAACTCCACGCGCTGGACTTCGGAGCCGGTTCGGGCAGCTTCACCTCGAGTTTCCTCGAGCAGGCGGCCTTTGATCCTCAAAACTTTCATCTCACCATCGTCGAGCCCGACCAGGGGTTTCGAGAACAGGCCTTAACTGATCTCCGCCCTTTCAGCTTCCACCCCATTCAGGCCTGGCCGCTCCTGGATCGCGATGTGGCTCCAATTTTTGATCTCATCTTTAGCCATCACGTTCTCTATTACGTCCCCGATCTGGAGATCGTCCTAGCTCGACTGGTCGGCGCCCTCAAAACCGGAGGACGAATGCTTGTCGTGCAGGGCGGAGCCGGAAACGGGCTCAACCAGTTGGTCTGGAGCGCTTTCGAGCGCATCGGTGAGAAAGCGCCCTACAACTACAGTGAAGACACCTCCGCCATTCTGTCTCGTCGTGGCATCGACTTCGATCTTCAAGCCGTCCACTCCACCGTGGAGTTTCCCGACAATGAGGAGAATTGTTGGAAAATTCTCCGTTTTCTGTTAGGGGAACACCTGGCCAAGCTCTCGCCGGAGGAAGCGCTAAGTCTCTACACTCCGTTTGTGAAGAACGGAATCGTCCGCTTCGAGAATGCCGACGAGCTCTTTGTCATTAACGGTTGAGATACTAATGTGTAAGCATGAAACAGAGTACGGCGCTGATGATTCCGGCGTAGACATCCATGGTCCAGTGGGCCCGCAAGGCTAGCACGGCGAAGATCTCGTACAGGCCCAGCACGACCGCGGCCGCCGTGAGAATGGGATTCCCAAGGCTGGCCAGCACTAGTCCACCATAGACGGCCAAGGCCGTGTGGCCCGAAAAGAACAGGTCGTTAGCCACGTCATAGGTCACGAACAGCGAGGGCACACCCGGATCCTCCCAAATCATTCCTTCGGGCGCTGGCAGAGCGGTGAGATACTGAGAGCCTTGCCGGAGAATCAAGATCAGGAAAAGCCCCACTATGGGACGAAAGCTCGAACCGAAAATCCCCAGGTAGAGCACGGATAGCCCCAACAGATCGATCCCCAGGGAACTCGTGATCAAGAGCATCCTGGCCCAGCGCCGATTCTGCAGTAGCCGGCGATTCAGCGGCGCCATCCAGTCGTGGATCTTGTCTCCGATCGCTCCTTCGGGCAGCCCTTGAGCCCCAATGATACGCTGGGTGGCAAACCAGAGCACGATCAATCCGGCCACCAGAACCAGACGAACCAGAACGACCACGGTCATGACTCCAGCCTTTCCGGCGACCGCTCGATCTTCACCGCGGGGATTCCTCCCCAGGTCTCGCCGGGGGGGATCACTGTCTTCGGCAAAACAAAAGATCCGGCCATCACTTTGGCCTTCTCTCCCACTTCCGATCCGCCCATGATGATGGCTCGAAGCCCAATGGTCGCCCGGGCACCAATCTTCGTAGGAGCAATCACCATGAAGCCCCCCTGAGCATAGTGGCCCATGATGCTGCACGATCCGCCCAGGGTAACCCGCTCCCCCAACTCGATCATGGACGGATCGGCGATCGCGGTGGTGTTAATGGTCACTCCGTCTCCAATCTTCATCCCCATCAGCCGATAGTACAGATTAAGAAAAGGCGTCGGACAGATAAAGTCCAGAAAAGTCAGTCGCGGGAGCATAGTCAAAGTGGCGTGGATGTACCAGCGCAGGATCCCCAAAGAGACCTGCTTGCCACGGTAAGGCTTGAGCCGCCCCCCCAAAATCAGGTTGAGCGCCGGTGCTATCAACAAAAGGCTGAAACCATAAGTGACGTAGCCGAGCACCGCGGACACCCCTAACGCAGGGTACAGCAGGAGCGCTGGCAGTGTCGAGCAGTACGCTTGCAAAACGCCAAAAATGTAGAGGCCAGGAGCTAAAGACAGCCCCGCCGCCAGAGCTGCCAGCGCCAGAAAAGGTATCGCGCCAAAGGCTTGGAGCAAGGAATTCATCACCACAGGTTCATTGAAGGAATACCACCACCTGCCCTCAAGCTCCGGTCGACACCGAGATCGCGGGATGTAGCCGCTAGGAGACTGTCGGAAGCTCTCAAAACGTTTGACAGAGAACAAGCTTACTTTGATGATCGGGCCTGCGCGAGGTCATCAACCAAATCGTGACCGGTCTCGTTTCCATCCCCTGATGATACCTTCGGTAACGGCTGACGCTTTCACCAAATGTCCCGTGAAGTTCCACATCACGGTTGAAAGTGGAGATCGCCTCTCCGTTCTCGCGAAGCCAGGCCTCCGTCTTCAACACCCGTACATATTCTGCCAGACTTTTCTCCAGCACAGCGGAGAGATTGATCTTCAAAGCTTTGGCCTGAGCCAAAAGATCGCTGTTTACGGTGACGTTGGTTGCCTTCTTGGGTGCACGAGGATCATACACATTCATTATGCGTATAAGTTATATACCCACATCCATAATATTTTGCATAATCTTGGCGGCGAAAGCCGAAGATGGGATGAGAAGGCCAGCCCCCCGCGAGATGTCGTAAGACTCCCAATCAATAAACGCACTCGAAGTGCAAGAGAGGCTGGCCATGGAGAACCTTATCACAATGACAAGCGAACTAACAGTCGGACTCGATGTTGGAGA